>JAEZQY010000063.1 GCA_023441055.1 Bacillota bacterium
CCTCAGTCGCCATCCGCGCGGCGAACAGGTCGGCTCCCTCGGGCGCTTGCGAGTGGAGCAGATCATATTTGCGCCGTCCGTGCGCCGCCTCCGCCGTCCAGCCGTAAAGCTGCTCGCATCCTGCCGACCAGTGCAGGATCCGCCCTTCGCTGTCGGTGAGCGCGATCGGCGCCGAATCGAGCGCCCGGGTCAGCGCCCGTCGCGCCCGGTGCTCGCGCGTGATCCGCGCCGCCGACCACAGCAGGATCGCCGCCATCGCGACGATGTTGAGCGCGGTCTCGAGCAGGTCGGCGGCGTCGTGCGGCAGGATCCGCGCGCGCTGCGTCCACTCCTGGATCGCCTCGGTCGCGAACGGCGTCACCAGCACCAGCAGCAGGATCGTCCGCATCACCCGCCCCTCGACGCCCTCTGCGACGAGCAGGGCCGGCCAGCCTTCGTCGCCACGCCAGGCCAGCAAGGCCAGCGCCAGGGCCACCGTCGCCACCGCCGCCGGCAGCGAGATCACCATGTAGCGGAGCATCGGATCGGGAACGCCGATGCCGAGCGGGATCGCCACGAACGAGGTCGCGCCCATCACCATCACCGCGCTCGCCAGCGCCACCACCGCCAGCCCCCAGCGCCGCCCCGGCCGCGGCGCCAGGCAGGTCGCCGCCGCCATCAGCACCAGCGCGATCGCCACCGACGCGCCGGGCCGTCCCGGATCCTTCCGCGCCTGCTCCGCCACCGCGTCGGCGAACAGCCAGGTGTCGCTGCCCAGCGCTATGCCGGTTGCGTCCTGGAACAGGGTCAGCGCCGCAATGCCGAGCGGCACGGCCAGCAGGGCCAGCGCCGTCTTGCACGCGCCGCGCGCCGTCGCCAGCACCGCCGCGGCCAGGCCGAGCAGGGCCGGCGCGGTCAGCGGCTGCATCAGATAATTGCGAAAGCCGAACCCGGCGAGTGCGGGAAGGTCGAGCATCCAGCCGGCGAGTCCGCCCAACGCGCAGGCGCAGGCGACCGCCACCGCCGCACCCGCGTGCCGGCTGCCCGCGGGACTGCTCTTCTTGGCTGGACTCAACGCTTTACGCACCCGCCCGTTTGTGGCCGGGGGTCACGAGTCCGACAACCGGTAATCACACGGTATAAACCACAAAGGGCGACGCCGGCGCGGGCGCGGGACTTGTGGGTCCGCGGTCAGGAGGTCACGATATGTTGCGCCTCATTTATCTCCTCCCCGCAACATCCAGTGGTTTATCCCCAGATTTTATCCACACCCGGTCTTTTTCCGGATAGCGTCCCGGGCCTCTTTCCCATAGCATCGGAGCAGTATAGAGACACGAACAGACCGGGAACAGGAGAGCGTCATGGGCCTTCTCGAAGCCAGAAAGCAGTACAAGCCCTTCGAATATCCCTGGGCGTTCGATTTCTGGAAGCGCCAGCAGCAGCTCCACTGGCTGCCCGAGGAAGTGCCCCTGGGCGAGGATTGCCGCGACTGGGCACAGAAGCTGACCGAGCATGAGCGCAACCTGCTCACCCAGATCTTCCGCTTCTTCACCCAGGCCGACGTCGAGGTGCAGGATTGCTACCACGACAAATATGGCCGGGTGTTCAAGCCGACCGAGATCAAGATGATGCTTTCCGCCTTCTCCAACATGGAGACGGTGCACATCGCCGCGTACAGCCACCTGCTCGACACGATCGGCATGCCCGAGAGCGAATATGGCGCCTTCCTCCAATATGCGGAGATGAAGGACAAGCACGACTATTTGCAGCGCTTCGGCGTCGACACCGATGAGGACATCGCCAAGACGCTCGCCATGTTCGGCGGCTTCACCGAGGGCCTGCAGCTGTTCGCCAGCTTCGCGATGCTGATGAACTTCCCGCGCTTCAACAAGATGAAGGGCATGGGCCAGATCGTCTCCTGGTCGGTGCGCGACGAGTCGCTGCACTGCGAGGGCATCACCCACCTCTTCCACGCCTTCACCAAGGAGCGCGACTGCCTGACCAAGGCGGTGAAGGAAGACATCATGGACGTCTGCCAGACGACGGTGCGGCTCGAGGACGCGTTCATCGATCTCGCCTTCGAGATGGGCCCGGTGCCCGGAATGACGCCCAAGGAGATCAAGAAGTATATCCGCTACATCGCGGACTGGCGCCTCGGCCAGCTCGGCCTCAAGCCGATCTACATGATCGACGAGCACCCGCTGCCGTGGCTGGCGCCTTTGCTCAACGGCGTCGAGCACGCGAATTTCTTCGAGACCCGCGCCACCGAATATTCGAAGGCCGCGACCCGCGGAAACTGGGGCGAAGTCTGGGACAATTTCGACCGCCGCAAGCAGGCCAAGGCCAACGACACGGTCGAGGAAGCCGACGGCGCGGATATGTTCTCGGCGGCCGGGGTGGCGGCGGAGTAGCCAGTTGCTTTGCCCTTACTGCCGCAGCGAGTTCTTTGAGAGGTGGAGTACCACCTACCTCGAAGTGCACGGCACGCCTCTTATGAAGGGCGGCGGCTTCGAGGGCCAACCGATGGAACTGGTGGCGAAAACGAGCACTTGCCCCAAGTGCCGTGGCGCTACGGTAGAGGTTCACGTCACGGGTCCGAAGGTTGGAGATCCGACGTACGAGATATTAAGAGCAATGCCGCGTGGCGGCCCTTTCCCACCCGCCCCACCAGAGGCGCCCGCCACAGTTGCGGCCGATTACGAAGAAGCGAACGAGGTGCTGCCGATAAGCTCAAAAGCTTCGGCCGCCTTGGCGCGACGATGCTTGCAGGCTGTTCTTTCGTCACAAGGATATAAGGGTCGCGATCTAGTAAAGCAGATTGAGGCTGTGCTGGCCGAGTCTGATGCCGGTAAAGCTCTTCCCATGGCCCTTCGTGAGAACATAGACGCGATAAGGAATTTTGGTAACTTTTCCGCGCACCCCGTAACGGACCTGACTACACTTCAGATTGTTGAAGTTGAATCGGGAGAGGCGGAATGGTGTCTAC
>JAEZQY010000006.1 GCA_023441055.1 Bacillota bacterium
GGACTGCCCTCACCGTCCGGCCCCGAGGCCGGCTCGCGTCGACGGGGGCACCTGCGGGTGCTGCGCGGCGAGGAGGACTGACGACGTGGCGGCAGCAGGGGGCGGCGCCGCGGGACGGCGTCCCGGCAGGCGGGGACGGGTGGCGGACACGCCGCTCGGGTCGCTGAGCCACTCGGCCGCCGCGCAGCACGCCCCGGGTACCGGCGCGTGCGAGGTCTGCGGGTCGAGCGCGCTGACGCGGTTGCACCTGACGCTCGCGGACGGCACCGACGTCACCTTCGTGTCCTGCCACGACTGCGAGCACCGTGCGTGGTTCCCGTTCGACGGGGACGGCACCTCCCTGCCGCGGGACGAGGTCGTGCGCCGGTCGGCGCGCGGCTGACCACGGCCCCGGGGCCCGGGGTTCAGGGCCCCCGGACCCGTGGGACGACCGGCCCCGATGGGATACCGTGGCGGTCGTGCCCGAGACGCCCGCGCTCCCTGACCTGACCGGCCTCATCAAGGCCTACGACGTGCGGGGCACCGTCCCCGACCAGCTCAACGCCGACGTGGCCCGTGCCATCGGCGCGGCGTTCGCGGACGTGGTGGTGCTGCCGGAGGTGCGCGAGGGTGCCCGCCCCCGCGTGGTGGTCGGCAACGACATGCGCCCGTCGGGTCCCGAGCTGGTCGGCGCGTTCGCCGACGGCCTCGCGAGCCGCGGCGTCGACGTGGTGCGTATCGGCCTGTGCTCGACGGACGGGCTGTACTTCGCGTCCGGCCGGCTGGACGTCCCGGGCGCCATGTTCACCGCCAGCCACAACCCGGCGGAGTACAACGGCATCAAGCTGTGCCGGGCGGGCGCGCGCCCCGTCGGCCAGGACACCGGCCTCGCGGCGGTCCGCGACCTCGCGGCCCGGTACCTGCGCGACGGCGTCCCCGCCGACGCGGCGCAGCGCGGCGAGGGCACCGAGCAGGACCTGCTCGCGGACTACGCGGCGTTCCTGCGCGGCCTGGTGGACCTGTCGGGCATCCGGCCGCTCAAGGTCGTGGTGGACGCCGGCAACGGCATGGGCGGCTTCACGGCCCCCGCGGTGCTCGGCACCGGCGCCGGCCTGCCGGAGCTGCCGCTCGAGGTCGTCCCGCTGTACTTCGAGCTCGACGGCACGTTCCCCAACCACGAGGCGAACCCGCTGGAGCCCGAGAACCTGCGCGACCTCCAGAAGGCCGTCGTCGAGCACGGCGCGGACATCGGCCTGGCGTTCGACGGCGACGCCGACCGCTGCTTCGTCGTCGACGAGAACGGCGACCCGGTCAGCCCGTCGGCGATCACGGCGCTCGTGGGCCTGCGGGAGATCGAGCGCGAGAAGGCCGAGGGCCGCACGCCCACCGTGATCCACAACCTCATCACCTCGATGGTGGTGCCGGACCTGGTGACCGCCGCCGGCGCGAAGGCCGTCCGCACGCGCGTGGGCCACTCGTTCATCAAGGCGCAGATGGCCGAGTCGCAGGCCGTCTTCGGCGGCGAGCACTCCGCGCACTACTACTTCCGCGACTTCTTCTTCGCGGACACCGGCATGCTCGCGGCGCTGCACGTGCTCGCCGCGCTCGGCGGCCAGCCGCACCCGCTGTCGGCGCTCGCCGAGCAGTACCAGCCCTACGTCGCGTCCGGGGAGATCAACTCCCGGGTGGCTGACGTCGCCGCCGCCCGCGCCCGCGTGGTCGAGGCCTACGTGACGCAGCAGGGCGCCGGGCCGGTGGCCGTCGACGAGCTCGACGGCCTGACCGTGTCGCACTGGGACGGTCAGCCGCAGTGGTGGTTCAACCTGCGTGCCTCGAACACCGAGCCGCTGCTGCGGCTCAACGTCGAGGCGGCGGACGAGGACATCATGGAGAAGGTGCGCGACGACGTGCTCGCGCTGGTCCGGCAGGAGGCATGAGCGTGGCGGACACCACCGGACTGGCCCCGTGGGTGCGTGAGCTGCTGCGCTGCCCCGTGACCGGCGCGACCCTCGTCGACGGCGTCGGCCCCGGCGGCGAGCCCGAGCTCGTCTCCACCGACCCCGACCGGCCGCTGGCGTACCCCGTCCGCGACGGCATCCCCGTCCTCCTCGCCGACGAGGCGCGCGCGGTCTAGCATCTCCGCTCGGGCCGGCCGCGCGGCGGGCCCCGGGGGACCGCGGTCGCCCGCCCACCAGCGGGAGGACCGGCATGGCGCACGGCGGCGGCAACAAGGCGATCATCGCGGCGCTGTCCGCGAACCTGGGGATCGCGGTCACGAAGTTCGTCGCGTTCCTGCTGACGTCCTCCAGCTCGATGCTGGCCGAGTCCGTGCACTCGCTCGCGGACTCCGGCAACCAGCTCCTGCTCTTGCTGGGCGGGCGCCGTGCGCGCCGTGCCGCGGACGACGAGCACCCGTTCGGCTACGGGCGCGAGCGGTACATGTACGCGTTCATCGTCGCGATCGTGCTGTTCAGCCTCGGCGGCCTGTTCGCGCTGTACGAGGCGTGGCACAAGTTCGCCGACCCGCACCCGATCGAGTCGTGGCAGTGGGTGCCGATCGTCGTGCTGCTCGCCGCGATCGGCATGGAGGGCTTCTCGTTCCGCACGGCGATCGGCGAGGCGAACCAGACGCGCGGCAAGCAGGGGTGGGTGTCGTACATCCGCACCGCGAAGGCGCCGGAGCTGCCGGTCGTGCTGCTCGAGGACTTCGGGGCGCTGATCGGCCTGGTGCTGGCGCTGTTCGGCGTGTCCATGACGCTGGTCACCGGGGACGGACGCTGGGACGCCGTGGGGTCCGCGGCGATCGG
>JAEZQY010000014.1 GCA_023441055.1 Bacillota bacterium
TACGGGGGCAGTGGAGCGGGGCGCGAGGCGTGGGCGGCTGGTCGCGGCGCTGCGCGACGCCGCATGGCTCACGCCCGCACGCGCCCGAGCCTACGCCACGCTGTTGTTGCTGGGTCAGTTCCTGGCGGCGGCCTTCCTCCTGAGCGGCGAGGGCGCGCTCGATCCGGCGGGGCGTCCGCTGGGGACGGATTTCGCGAGCTTCTGGGCCGCTTCGCAGCTCGCGCTCGATGGGTGGCCTGCGGCTGCCTGGGATCCCGTCCGACATTATGCGGCACAGCAGGCGCTGTTCGGGCCGGGGGTGAACTACTACGCCTTCTTCTACCCTCCGACCTTCCTGCTTGCCTGCCTGCCGCTTGCGCTGATGCCCTATGGCTGGTCGCTCACGGCGTGGCTGCTGGCGACGGGCGCGGCCTGGTGGGCGACGCTGCGCGCCCTCCTGCCAGGGGGCGCGGCGAGCCTCGGGATCCTTGCCTTCCCGGCTGTCTGGCTGAACCTCACGCACGGCCAGAACGCATTCCTGACCGCCGCGCTGTTCGGAGCGGCCGCTCTGGCGCTGGGGCGGCGACCGGTCCTGGCAGGACTCTTCATCGGGCTGCTCGCGGTAAAGCCACACATCGCGATCGCGCTCCCGCTGGCCCTGCTCCTGGCACGACGCTGGACTGCCATCGCGGCGGCGACGGCGGCCATGGCAGCGTTCGTGGGCATGGCAACGCTGGCGCTCGGCGTGGAGAGTTGGCGGGCCTTCCACGCGGCATCCGCCCTCGCGCGGCAGACGCTGGAAGGCGGGCTGGTCGAGCCGGGCAAGATGGTGAGCGTCTTCGCCGCGGTGCGCGTGCTCGGCGGCGGCGTAGCGCTGGCCTATGGCGTGCAGGCGCTGGCTGCGCTGGGCGCGATCGCGGTTCTCGTCGCGTCGCTTCGCCGGCGCCCTGGCGGCATGGGGGAGATGGCGCTGGCCGCCGCCGCCACGCCGCTCCTCAGCCCGTTCCTGCTGGACTACGACCTGGTGCTGCTCGGGCTGCCGCTGGCGTGGACGCTGTCGGCCGCGCTGCGCTCCGGCGGGTTCCTGCCGTGGGAGAAGCTGATCCTTTCAGCCGGTTTCGTGCTGCCGTTCGTGGCGCGGCCGGCGGCGCTCGGCCTGAACCTGCCGCTCACGCCGCTTGTCGCCACCGCGCTGCTGCTGGCCGTCGCGCGGCGGCTTACCGAAAAAGAAGCGGCCACGTGAAGGCCATACGACGCAAGATGCGTGCCGCCCGAACTCCCTCGCTGGCGCTCGTCAGCCTCGGCGTACTCATCCCGAATGCGCCCATGATTACCCTCGCCGCGGCGGGAATCGGCACGCCGCCGCGCAGCGCCGCTATCCTCGCCTTCCTCGTCGTCGCACTCCTGGCGAGGCACCTTCCGATTACAATAACGCTCGCACTTTATGTCACTGTCCTTTGCTTCGACCTGGTAAGCACGATTTCGCTGCTTTTCCAGCTGTCCATTTTCGAAATTGCGGCGGCGCTGCGCTTTGCCGGCGAGGTTGGTTTCTTCGCATCGCCTCTTTATATTGCAATTGCTGTCGCTGTGCTCGCGACGACTGCACTCGCCGTCGCACTCGCCGTTCGTGGGCGCGATGCGCTCCGCCAAGCTCACATAGTACCGGCTATCCTTGGCGCGTTCGCACTCGCGGCGCTGGACCTTTCGCTGAACACTTCCCCCCATTTCCACTTCGGTTCCGCTTTCGCTGCCGGCCGCCCATTCGAATCAGCCGCACTGACCTCTGGCTTTGACACAGCTATCCGACGTGGTGGCGGACGCAACGTCCTGCTCATTCTGGTCGAGGGCCTCGGCGCCTTTGCGGACCCGGCACAGCAGAGACTCCTGGAGGCTCGCTTCGCCCGAAGCGATATCAGGTCAGGCTATGATGTCGCGACGGGTACAACCGCCTACTTCGGATCCACGACAGCGGCCGAGATGCGCGAGTTGTGCCGAACGCGTGAGAGCTATACGCGACTGCTATTAAGCGGGCCAGTGCCCAGTTGCCTGCCAGCAGAGAAGCGAGCCGCGGGATACGAGACAATCGCGCTGCATGGCTATTCCGGGCGAATGTTCGATCGCCGCTCGTGGTGGACCAGGGTGGGCTTCGAGCACCTGTTCTTCGCAAGAGAGCTTCGGTCGGCGCTTCAGCGCACATGCGGCGGAGTATTCCAGGGGGTATGCGACAGTGACGTGGCCGCCCACTTACCCGAGCTTGTTGGCAGCAGCGACAAGAGCCGATTCATCTACTGGGTGACGCTAAATACGCATGTTCCAGTACGTCCTGCCGAGGGGACTCCGCGCCTCGGATGCGATCGCGGGGGGCCCTTCGATCACTCCGAAGTCTGCTACATGACGGAGATGTGGCTCGACGTGCTCGATGCGGTCGCGGCGCTCGCGCTAGACCAGCGCCTGCAACCAGTTGACGTACTTGTCGTCGGGGACCACGCCCCGCCCCTCTGGTCGCGCCGCGCAAGAGGGCTCTTTCGCCCAGGCGAGGTTACGTGGTTCCGCCTTTCGCCCCACGCCCGAGACTGATAGCTCAGCGATCCCGCTGACCCGGTTCGTACTTCCCGCCATCGGTCGGGCGCAGCGCCGAGAACAGGGCGGTGACCTGGGTGTAGTCGCGGTAGCCGCAGCGGGCGATGGTGCCGGCGGCGACCATGTCAAAGCGGCCGTCGCGCAATGCGGCATCGGCGATGTGGACGCCGACCACCTGGCCGATGACGACGATGCCGCCAGTGCCGCGACCCTCGACGTCGTGCAGCTCGCTCCAATGCACCACGCGGCATTCGAGCGCGGCGGGGCTCGCGGCGACGCGCGGGGCCTTCACCAGCCGGCAGGGCGCCATCTCGAGCCCTGCGTGATCGAACTCGTTCTCGCCCTCGGGCAGGGTGGCGGAGGAGGCGTTCATCGCGTCGAACAGCGTGCGCGTGGCGAGGTTGAAGACGAACTCGCCGGTCTCGATGGCATTGGCGGCCGAGTGCTTGCGCCCGTCGCTGCCGAAGATCGCCATCGGCGGCCTGGTCTGGATCATGTTGAAGTAGCTGTAGGGCGCCAGGTTCGGCCGGCCGTTCGCGTCCAGCGTGGACAGCCAGCCGATCGGGCGCGGCGCCACGATCGCCTTCAGCGGATCATGCGGCAGGCCATGGCCGCTGCGCGGTTCGTAGAACATCAGGGGGTCTCCCGGAGGAAAAGCCGAAAGGCGGCGCTACCGGCCCTCGCTGCCGGGGGCGCCCGCGCTGGGCCCCTCGGCGCCGGAGGCGGTCGAGCGGACACCTGGCCGTGGCGGGCGTGGGCAGTCCGGTGTCCGCTCCCGCGCCATCACATCCCGAGCGCGCGGCGATAGAGGTCGAGCAGCGTCTCCTGCTCCTCCACCTCGGCGGGCTCCTTCTTCCGCAGCGAAATGATCTGCCGGATGACCTTCACGTCGAAGCCGGCGGACTTGGCCTCGGCGAAGATGTCCTTGATGTCGCCGGCCAGCGCCTTGCGCTCCTCCTCGAGCCGCTCGACGCGCTCGATGATCGAGCGCAGCCGGTCGACGGCGATGCCGCCGACTTCGGCCTCCGGGTCGGCGGCCTGGCGGTCGCGGCTGGGCTTGGCGTGCGGCAGATCGGTATCGCTCACCCGCTGGTCCCCTCTCAAAAGGGCGGGGGTCGTGCCACGCTTCGGGGGCATGTTCAATGGCGAGTTGCGGGGAGTGATGCCCCGGAGCCTCAGTGCCCGGGATTCGCCGCGGCGAACTTCGCCTTCTGCTCGGGCGTCGCTTCCTTCTGGTGCTTCGCCTGCCACTCCTTGTAGGGCATGCCGTAGACGATCTCCCGCGCGTCCGGGTCGGAGAGGGCGAGGCCCTTGGCCTCGGCAGCCTCCCGGTACCAACGGCTGAGGCAGTTCCGGCAGAACCCGGCCAGGTTCATCATGTGGATGTTCTGCACGTCGCTCCGCTCGCGCAGGTGCTGCACCAGCCGGCGGAAAGCGGCGGCCTCGAGCTCGGTGCGGGTGGCGTCATTCATGGCGGGTGCGGGCATGGCGGTCTCCTTCTGGTCCCGTATCTGGGGC
>JAEZQY010000032.1 GCA_023441055.1 Bacillota bacterium
GTGTTCATCCTTGCGCCAGCGGTTCGTTGAGCGGCCCGGCAGGATTGGCATCCCGGCGAGCACCCAGGGGTGAGCAGCGCCGGGGCGGATCACGGTATCGACGCGCCCGGTAGAGAGCGAAATCGCCACCCCGCCGGTTCGCGCGAGCATCTCACGATCGAGGCGCAGCCATCGCGGCGTACAGCGACGCGGCAGGCGGCGTTCGCTGACCACGATATCGGCATTGCGGCATGCCTGGATCAGCGCGCCGACGGGAACCAGATAGGCGCTGCGCGTCGCCAGCACGCGCCATGTGCGGTCGCCGACCGGCAGATCGACGCGGCATAGATCGCGCGAACAGCGCGCCGCGCCCTGATCGGACAAGAGCACCGGTTCGGCGTCAGATCCGCCATTTTCCGCCAGCATGTCACGCGCATAATCGCCCGCCCGATCGCGCAGCAGCGCTACGCGCCCATCGGGCAGCCGCACGCCGAGATGCCGTCCGTCGCCGGTTACCAGAAGGTCGGGGGGCGGTGTCGCGAGCGCCCAAAGCGCGCCGACCGCGACCGGGATCAAGCCGATCCGCCGCCAGCGCGTCCGCCAGAGCGCCAGCCACAGCCCGCCGCCGACCATCAACGCGAAGGCGCCCGCCGGCATCGCTGGCAGTGCCGCGACCGCCCCAGGCGCCGCCGCCGTCGTCCGGGCGATCCACAACAATAGCGATAACCCCTGCCCCGTCAGCCACCAGAAGGGCGCGCCGAGCCCCGTCGTATCGAACAGCAGCGCCAATGCCTCCAGCGGCATCACGACAAAGGTGGTCAGCGGGATGGCGACGATATTGGCCAGCGCGCCATAGATGCCGGCCTTGTGGAAGTGGAAGACGGCGATCGGCATCAACGCGACTTCGACGATCGCGCCGGTCAGCAGCAACGAGCCGCCATTGCGCAGGAGGCGGCGGCCCCATGATTCCTCGCGCGGCGCGAACCAGCGGCGGACCGCCGGATGCTCAGCCAGCGCGATGATCGCAGTGACGGCGGCGAAGGAGAGCTGGAAGCTGGGCCCCGCCAGGGAATCCGGCCAGAGCAGCAGCACGACGAGTGCGCCGGTCGCCACCAGCCGCAAGGTCAGCGCCTCTCGCCCCATCGCCATGGCGGCGAGCACCAGCAAGGCGGCGATGCAACTGCGGATCGTGGGCACCTCGCTCCCGGTCAGCCAGGTATAGCCGAGCGCGGTCACGGCAGCGGTCGCCGCTGCGATCAGCGGAACCCGACCGGTGAGCGCGAGCCGCATGTTGAGCGCGAGCAGTCGTGCGGCGAGCAGCATCGTCAGGCCGACGACCGCGGTGATATGGAGTCCACTGACCGACAGAAGATGCGCAAGGCCGGAGCGGCGCATCGCCTCCTGATCCGGTTCCTCGATCCCCCCGGTATCGCCGGTCGCCAGCGCGGCGGCGATGCCGCCGGCACTTCCCTCCAAATTGTGCTGGATGTGGCGGGACAGGCGCGCGCGGAACGGCTCTCCCGCGACCGCACCCGCCAGGATCTCGGGTGAGCCGAGCGCCCGTCCGGTGGCACCAATCCCGCTGAACCATGCCACGCGCGCGAAATCATAGGCGCCCGGCACCGCCGGCGGCGGGGGCGGCATCAACCGCGCGCGCAGGCTGATCCGCGTCCCGGGCAGCAGCCCGGCCAGCACGTCCTGCTCTGCTACGTTGACGCGCACGTGGAGGGGCGCACGCGGCGGCCTGCGATCAAGCCACTCAAGATCGCCGAGCCGTACCCGCACCAGTCCCCGCGCCGGCAATGCGTTCATTGCCTCCACCCGCCCAGTGAAAGTCGCGATCGCGGGACGCGCAAGGACGGGCGCGGCCGCCGTTTCCGCCCGCAGCCACACCAGCGCGAGCCCGGCCGCGAAAGCAATGCTGCCGATCGCCGCCACCCGGGCAGCGCGACTACCGGCGGAGGATGCCGCAAGCGCGAGGAGGGCGAGCGCGGCGGCGCCCAGCAACGCGGCGCGCCAGGCGCTGCTATTGGGAAGGACGAACCACGCCGCCACCCCGCCGCCCAGCGCCACCGGCAGCCATAGCGGCAGCTGGTCGCGCTCCGCCTCCAGCCACGATTCCACACGCGCCCGCGCGGTTTGAAGCGCGGGGGCGTAAGTGCTAGGGGCGGGCGCGGCCGTAGTCGCCATGTTATCCATCAGCCTGGGAGCAAGCGCGCTTGAGCGCAACCACTGAAACCCGCGATGCAACCGTCGTCACACGGTTCGCCCCCTCACCCACCGGATTCCTGCATGTAGGGGGCGCGCGAACAGCGCTGTTCAACCTGCTTTTCGCGCGTCATCACAACGTGCGCTTCCTGCTGCGCATCGAGGACACCGATCGCGCGCGTTCGACCCAGCCAGCGATCGATGCGATCCTGTCGGGCATGCGCTGGCTGAACCTCGACTGGGACGGCGAAGAGGTCTTCCAGTCGACCCGCGCGCCGCGCCACGCCGAAGTGGTCGATGCGATGCTGGCGGCAGGCGCGGCCTATAGATGCTACATGACCGCCGAGGATATCGAGGCGATGCGTGCGGAGGCGCAGGCCAAGAAGCAGCCGCTGCGCATCCGCTCACCGTGGCGTGATCGGGTGAACGATGATCCGACGGCGCCGTTCGTCGTCCGGCTGCGGGCGCCGACCGAAGGCGCGACGACGATCAACGATCTGGTGCAGGGGCCGGTGACGGTCCAGAACGCCGAACTGGACGATCTGGTGCTGCTGCGGTCCGATGGCACGCCCACCTATATGCTGGCGGTCGTCGTCGACGATCACGACATGGGCGTCACGCACATCATCCGCGGCGACGATCACCTCAACAATGCGTTTCGCCAATTGCCCATCATCAAGGCGATGGGCTGGCCCGAACCCGCCTATGCGCACATTCCGCTGATCCATGGCGCGGACGGCGCGAAGCTGTCCAAGCGACACGGCGCGGTCGGCATCGACGCCTATCGCGACGAACTGGGCATCCTGCCCGAGGCGCTCGATAATTACCTCCTCCGCCTTGGCTGGGGACATGGCGACGACGAGATCATCAGCCGCGAACAGGCAATCGAATGGTTCGACCTCGCCGACGTTGGCAAGGCGCCATCCCGCTTCGACATGAAGAAGCTGGAAAATCTGAACGGCCATTATATCCGCGAGGCGGACGATGGGCGGCTCGCCGGCCTGGTCGCGCCGCGCGTCGCCGGCCTGATCGGCCGCGACCTCGACGAAGACGACGTCGCCCTGCTCGCC
>JAEZQY010000002.1 GCA_023441055.1 Bacillota bacterium
TACGGCCTTCCGGGGGCTTGGTCCCGGGACTTGCATGCGGGACGCCGGTCCCCATTTGTTCGGAGGGAGTGGCATCAAGCAGCCAGCCGAGGAAATCCGTAAAACCGGTGGTCCGGAGCTTGGGTCTCACCCCGCGCTCGCGCTCACGAGCATGTCGACCGTCGCCACAAAAGGGACGGGAAACGTGGCTCCTAAGTGGAACGAGTGTGGAATGCGCTGGTAGGCTGTGACAAGCTTACGGCGCACGGCGAATAGGTAGTGAAATGAGCGAAGACAAAAAGACCAAAGAGAAAGCCGGCGGCAAGGAGCTGTTCCCGGTTCTGCCGCTTCGCGACATCGTCGTTTTCCCGTACATGGTCGTTCCGCTCTTCGTCGGCCGCGAGAAGTCGATTGCGGCACTCGAAGAAGTGATGCGCGCCGACAAGCAGATCCTGCTCGCCGCGCAGAAGAACGCCGGCGACGATGATCCGGCCCCGGATGCCATTTACGAGATCGGCACGCTTGCCTCCGTGCTGCAGCTCTTGAAGCTGCCCGACGGTACCGTGAAGGTTCTCGTCGAAGGCAACGCGCGCGCCAAGATCGTTCGCTACACATCGAACGCCAACTACTTCGAGGCTGAAGTCGAACGCATCGCCGAAGTCCCCGGCGCCAAGGACGAGCTCGAAGCGCTCGCGCGCTCCGTCGTGACGCAGTTCGAGAGCTACGTGAAGCTCAACAAGAAGGTCTCGCCCGAAGATCTGAGCAACGTCGGCCAGATCGAAGACTATGCGAAGCTCGCCGACACGATCGCCTCGCACCTCGCGGTGAAGATCTCCGAGAAGCAGGATGTGCTGGAAACCGTCAGCATTTCCGAGCGGCTCGAGCGCGTCTACACGCTCATGGAGAGCGAAATTTCCGTTCTTCAGGTCGAAAGGAAGATCCGCTCGCGCGTGAAGCGCCAGATGGAGAAGACGCAGCGCGAGTACTATCTGAATGAGCAGATGAAGGCCATTCAGAAGGAGCTGGGCGATTCCGACGAACGCGATGACATCGCCGAGTTCGAGGAAAAGATCGAGAACACCAAGCTGTCGAAGGAAGCCAAGGACAAGGCGCTGGCTGAGCTGAAGAAGCTCAAGCAGATGTCGCCGATGTCGGCCGAAGCGACGGTTGTCCGCAACTATCTCGATTGGCTCTTGTCGATCCCGTGGGGGATCAAGGGCAAGGTCAAGAAGGACATTGCCGAAGCGCAGACGATCCTCGATCAGGAGCATTATGGCCTCGAGAAGGTCAAGGAACGCATCCTCGAGTATCTCGCCGTGCAGGCGCGCACGAATAAGCTGAAGGGGCCGATCCTCTGCCTCGTCGGCCCTCCGGGCGTCGGCAAGACGTCGCTTGGAAAGTCGATCGCGAACGCGACCGGCCGTGAGTTCGTGCGCATGTCGCTCGGCGGCGTTCGCGACGAAGCAGAAATCCGCGGCCACCGCCGGACCTATATCGGCTCGATGCCGGGCAAGGTGATCCAGTCCATGAAGAAGGCGAAGCGGACAAACCCGCTCTTCCTTTTGGACGAGATCGACAAGATGGGTCAGGACTTCCGTGGCGATCCGGCAGCGGCATTGCTCGAAGTGTTGGATCCTGAGCAGAACGGCACGTTCAACGACCACTATCTGGAGGTCGACTATGACCTCTCGAACGTGATGTTCGTGACGACGGCCAACACGCTCAACATTCCGCCGGCCCTGATGGACCGTATGGAGATCATTCGTCTCGCGGGTTACACCGAGGACGAGAAGCTTGAGATCGCCAAACGCCACTTGATCCCCGAGCAATACGCGGCTCACGGGCTCGAGCAGGGCGAGTGGTCTGTCGAGGATGGCGCCCTGAAAGAGGTCATCCGCCGTTATACGCGCGAAGCCGGCGTTCGCTCTCTCGAGCGCGAAATCGCCAAGCTTGCCCGTAAGGCGGTGAAGGAGATCCTGACGTCGTCGAAGACGTCGATCGTCGTCACGGCCGAGAACGTCCACGACTTCCTCGGCGTGCCGAAGTATCGCTTCGGCGAGGCCGAGCTCGAGGACCAGGTCGGCATCGTGACTGGCCTTGCCTGGACTGAGGTCGGCGGCGAGCTGCTGACGATTGAAGGCGTCATGATGCCGGGCAAAGGCAGAATGAGCGTCACGGGCAACCTGCGCGATGTGATGAAGGAATCGATCCAGGCAGCGAACGCCTACGTGCGCTCGCACTCCATCGATTTCGGCATTCATCCCTCGCTGTTCGAGAAGCGCGACATCCACGTGCACGTGCCGGAAGGCGCGACGCCGAAGGACGGGCCTTCCGCCGGCATTGCAATGACGACGGCGATCATCTCGGTTCTGACCGGCGTTCCCGTCCGCAAGGATGTGGCGATGACGGGCGAGATCACGCTGCGCGGTCGTGTGCTTCCGATCGGCGGCCTCAAGGAAAAGCTCCTTGCGGCCCTGCGCGGCGGCATCAAGACGGTCATCATTCCGGAAGAGAACGCCAAGGACTTGGCGGAAATTCCGGCTGAGGTACAGACCAAGATGGACATCATCCCGGTCTCACGCCTCGATGAAGTCTTGAAGATCGCACTCGTTCGCGTGCCCGAGCCCATCACCTGGGACGAAGCCGCTGAAGCCGAGGCGCTCGAGGCGAAAGAGTCCGGAAAGGGCGGAGCGCGGATAACCGCTCACTAAGCTTACTGAACGGAAAAATTTAGCGAAATAAGTGCCCCTGCGCAGTAACTGTGCAGGGGCATTTTTCTTTTGCGCACGCTGAGCATTTCAGTGCGTTTTTGTCCGGAAATACGGGCTTTTCCGCTTGACGGGAGGGGCGATTGGGCGCTTCTAGCCGAGCATGCGCGGCTGGCTACGCCCCGATGTGGCCGCCTCGGGCGTTACGCCCTGAGCTGAAACCATCTCCCACATTAGAGGAAAGACGAGATGAGCAAGAAAGATTTGATTGATGCCGTCGCCAGAGATTGCGAGCTGACGAAAGAAAAGGCGAGCGGCGTGGTTGATGCCGTGCTCGCCCACATTCGCGCTGCGATGAAGGACGGCCATGAAGTCCGCATTCCCGATTTCGGAACCTTCAAGGTCGCTGCCCGTAAGGCGCGCGAAGGCCGCAATCCCGCTACCGGCAAAACCATCCAGATCCCGGCTTCGCGCGTGCCGAAGTTCACGCCGGCAAAGGGCCTCAAAGACGCGCTGAACCTGAACTGACCGCTTTCACATATTTTTCTGCGCGCGTCGCGAGAGCGGCGCGCGTGTTTGTTTTGACAGCCCTTTCGAGACCGATTAGCAAGGGCGCTTCGGGCGGTTAGCTCAGTGGTAGAGCGCCTGTCTTACACACAGGTGGCCGGGGGGTCAAGTCCCTCACCGCCCATCCAAAAAGCGTGCGTAATTGTAAGGGATAAGGG
>JAEZQY010000016.1 GCA_023441055.1 Bacillota bacterium
GCGCCTCAGAGCAAAAGGAAAAACAGGAAAACAGGGGCTGATCGCCGTATGCAACAAACTTTTGAAACAGGTCTTTGCTGTCATGAAAGCAGAAACGCTCTACCAACCCAACTATGCGTCCGTCAGGACCTAAAAACTGTATTTTTTTCTTGGAAATTTACACAGTTCATGTTATAGGCGTAGAGAATTAGTCAGCATCACATTTTCTTACGTCACTAAACCTTAACCTGTCCATCCAATGACCAGAATGGCGACTAAAGGGATGAAAATAAGCAAGGCCACGATAAAGCCGCCATTGTCGCACAAAATGCTGTCCTTGCCTTCATATTTCCTTCGCAGCTTTTTAATGCGATCATCAGTAAAATACAAAAAGACAAGCACCATACAAGCCAAAAGTAGCAGGGTCAGAACTCCTTTATTGTTCGTCAGTGCTGAAGGCAGGATCTTCCTGTTACCAAATGTCTCAACCAGCTGAGTAACTAACAAAAAGTGTAGCAATAAAGCAAAGAAAACAATCCCGCTTGCATTGTTTCTGCTTAACCAGTCGCTTTTGTCCCGCAGTTTGTTTCTTTCATAAATGATCCAAAAGATGTAGCCGTACATAATCAAAGTTGTTCAAGGTCGCCTATAACGTTGAACGCATTGCTGTCAGGTGTGGCATTGGCAGCAGTGCAGATAGATAAAGATAATTAGATGCCGTGTTATTCGTCAAGCTGAATAGAATTACGTCACGCCACACTTGCAGCAATGCACTGTTGCCTGTAGTTTTAGTTCCCATCACTTGAAGACAGTATTTTAGTTGTTTTGTCGTAGATATTGTAAACGACTGCTGCCTTGTTTCTTGTCCGTTTGTCGTCCGAGATGAAAAAGTCACAATAGCTTGCAAAGAAGCAATGGTCGGCATCCCACAGTCTTGCATAATTCGATGTTGATGTTTCCTTGTCCTTCCAATAGCCAAACATGTCTAACAGTTCAAATACTCCGGCAATTCGATTATGAAGTCCAAATTTTTTGCCGTCAGGATGAAGTTGAATGCTATATTCAATCATTTCTAAGAAAGATTGATTTGTTCCCCAACTTGTTAGTTTGGTATTTAGCTGCTCAATTACTTCTGTCGCATTGTAATTGTTCAATTTCGAGATGTCTATGCCCAACTGCTGCCTTATATCTTCTTTTTGCTCTTTGGATATAAGGTTCATGAAGCCCTTCATTGCATTTATGCCAAAAGGAACAAGTGTGATTGTATCGTAAACTTCTTGTGGGTCTTCCATGATGTGGGTCAGCTGATTGCCATTTAGGTCCAAATACAAGTAGTTGTTCTTAAATATTCTTCTTACTGTATCAAACCTTTGTATTAAAAGCTCATGCTTTGAGATAATCGAATTGCCAGGAAAACTTTCCACTTCAAATATGTGTGCTGACGAATAGAAAAACCTTGGTTTTCCTTCAGGGAGAACTGATTTTATTTTATCAAGCGTATAGTCTCCGTTTTCAATGGAAACGACTATGTTGTTGTCTAGGTAAACAGTCATTTGGAGCGGTCAAAAATTACAGGCAACAGTAGTATTAACGAATAAGGCGAAAGTAAACAAATCTCCTAAGGTCTTCTATTTCATTACGTGCATGTTTCGTTTTATTAAAACTGCCGTTTCGTTTATCCATTTTCCTGCTTTTATTCAAATCTGGCAAACAAAAATTACCCGCCCACGGTACTGCCTCAAAACCAATCTTCAACAAGCCTTTTCCTGGCTGCATCTCCGCAATTACAGCGTAGCAATGCGGTTTGCGGTTTATCTTTAAGCAACGACGGTTTATCAAATACGCTTGCATGAAAAAACTTTTTTCCTTTGCCCTTTTTCTCGTTACCGCCGCACAGGCGCAGGTTACCCCCACACCCGACCGCCTCTGGGATGGCCTTTTCAAAGACGTGCAACTCACCCGTGCTTTCGGCGACAACAAAACCTTTGTGGACATGGTACCCAAACGGGTGCCCGCCGTGATTCTAAAAGAATACCTGAACCTGCAAAAAAAAGACAGCGCCGGCCTGCGGGCCTTTGTGCTTCACAACTTTTATTTGCCCGGCACGCCACCGGCGCAGTTTACCCAAGGCCTTTCACTGCAGCGGCACCTGGCCGAACTCTGGAACACCCTCACCCGTCCCAAAGACACGGTTCGTCAATGGAGTTCGCTGCTGCCACTGCCGGGTGCATACGTTGTGCCGGGCGGTCGGTTCAGGGAAATTTATTATTGGGACAGTTATTTCACCATGCAGGGCCTGGCCGTGAGCAACCGCTACGATTTGATCGAGGACATGCTCGATAATTTTCAATACCTCATTGAAAAATACGGGCACATTCCCAACGGCAACCGCAACTACTACTTAAGCCGATCGCAGCCGCCGTTTTTTGCCCTGATGGTTGACATGTTGCACGAGAAAAAAGGCGATGCGGTGTATAAAAAATACCTGCCGGCGCTGGAAAAAGAATATGCCTTCTGGATGCAGGGTGCCGAAAGCCTGAAGCCCGGCCAGGCGAAAAGGCGGGTGGTGAAGCTGCCCGATGGAACGGTGATGAACCGCTATTTCGACGACAACAATGCGCCCCGCCAGGAAAGTTACATCCAGGATGTGACCACGGCAAAGACGTATGCGAACGGCGACGACAAGGTTTACACCAACCTGCGGGCCGGTGCCGAAAGCGGGTGGGACTTCAGCAGCCGCTGGTTCCAGGATACGCTGCACCTGGCCACTGTGGAAACCACCAACATCATCCCGGTGGATTTGAATGCATTGCTCTATGCCTACGAAAACACGTTGATGCATGCCGCCAGGGCAAGCGGGCAGCTTGAAAAATCGAAACGCTACGCGGCCAAAGCCGAAAAACGCAAAGCGGCGTTGGTGAACTACTGCTGGAACCCGAAGCTGGCCTATTTCTTCGACTATGACTTCACCGAAGGGCACACGACCGACAAGTGGACGTTGGCCGGTGTGATGCCCCTATATGTAAAGGCGGCCACGCAAGAGCAGGCAAAAAGCGTGGCAACGGCGGTGCAGGAAAAATTTTTGCGCAACGGCGGTGTGGTTACGTCCATTTACCACACCGGCCAGCAATGGGATGCGCCCAACGGCTGGGCGCCGTTGCAGTTTGTTACGGTTACCGGGTTAATGAACTATGGCTTTGGCGACCTGGCAAGAACCATTGGCGAACGTTGGATGAATGTGAATGAGAAAGTGTTTACCGCCACCGGCCGCATGCTGGAAAAGTACAACGTGGAGAATACAACCCTCGAAAGCGGCGGCGGCGAATACCCCACGCAGGACGGCTTTGGCTGGACCAATGGCGTGTACCTGAAGTTTTACGAAATGTTCAAATCGAAAACCGGTTTCTAGCCGACACTGGCACCGGTAGTTTACTGT
>JAEZQY010000070.1 GCA_023441055.1 Bacillota bacterium
CGGCGTGCAGAACCCGCACTGCAGCCCGTGGCACTCGGTGAACGCCTGCTGAACCGGTCCCATGGCCTCGACGGTCCCCAGCCCCTCCACGGTGGTGACCCGGTGGGCCTGGGCCGTCACGGCGAACATCAGGCAGGACCGCACCGGTGCCCCGTCGACGAGCACCGTGCACGCACCGCAGACCCCGTGCTCGCAGCCGACGTGGGTGCCGGTGAGCCCGAGGTCGTGGCGCAGGAAGTCCGACAGGAGCCGGCGTGCGGGGACACGGGCGTGGCGCGGCACGTCGTTGACCGTGACGGTCACGTCGAGCAGCTGCTCGGGCACGGGTTCGCTCATGCGGCCGAGTCTCCCTGTGCGGCAACGGAGTCCGCAGCAGCCTCGGCGAGCGTGAGGTGGGCCAGCCGGGTGGCGAGCATGGCGCGGTACTCGGCCGTGGCGTGGATGTCGTCCTCCGGGGCGAGGTGGTCGCGGACGAGCTCGTCGCAGGCCGACCAGTCGACGTCCCCGGGCTCCTGCCCGCGGCACGCCTCCGTCACGTCGAGGGCGCCGGGCACGTCGGTCACCGAGACGAAGGACAGCCGGGCCGAGGCCACCAGGCCGTCCTCGACGGTGACCGCGGCGGCAACGCCAGCCAGCGCGTAGTCACCGTGCCTTCGTGCCCGCTCGGCGAAGGCCGTCCCCGTGCGGGCGCCGAGGAGCGGGAAGCGCACGGCCACGGCCAGCTCGTCGTGCGCGAGCGAGGTCTCGAGCGGGCCGAGGAAGAAGTCGTGCCAGGGGATCTCGCGCGTTCCCCTGGCGTTCGTCGCCTCCACGACGCCGCCGGTCAGGGCGAGGACGGCGGGCATCTCGCCGGCCGGGTCGGCGTGGGCGATGGAGCCCACCGTGGTGCCACGGTTGCGGATCACCGGGTGGGCCACGTGCCGCACCGCGCGACGCAGCAGCGGGCACGCGGCGTACGCGGAGTCGTCGCGCTCGAGCTGCGCGTGCCTCACCAGCGCGCCGACCCGTACCGCCCCGTCAGACACCGACACCTCGGCGAGCCCTGCGACCCCGTTGACGTCCACGAGGTGCCCGGGGGACGCCAGCCGCATGTTGAGGATGGGGATCAGGCTCTGCCCGCCCGCGAGCACCTTCCCGTCATGACCCACGTCCGCGAGCACCGCGACGGCCTCCTCGACCGTGCGGGGCGCGTGGTGCACGAAGGGGGCCGGCTTCACGAGCGGCCGTCCCGCGTCCCCTCCGTGCGAGGGACGCCCCGGTCCCCGCCTCGATCGCCGGGACGGTAGAGGTCGTCGACGTCGCTCTCGCCGTAGGTGTCGCGCCCGAGCACGATGCCGGCCCCGCCGGGGCGGTTGGCGCGGTCACGCAGCTCGCGGGGCGCCACCGCCTTGGCGAGGTGGTACCCACCCACCGCGACGATGGTGCCGAGGGCGATGCCGCTCAGGGAGAAGTTGTCGGTGAACTTGATGGACACGTTGCCGATGCCCATGATGATGCCCGCGGCGAGGGGGACGAGGTTGATCGGGTTGCCGAAGTCGACGCCGTTCTCCTTCCAGATCTTGGCGCCGAGGAGGCCGATCATCCCGTAGAGCCCCACGGTGATCCCGCCCAAGACACCGCCGGGCACGGAGGAGACGAGCGCGCCGAACTTGGGGGAGAGGCCGAACAGGATCGCGACCAGCGCCGCCACGTAGTAGGCCGCCGTCGAGTACACCCTCGTGGCTGCCATGACCCCGATGTTCTCCGCGTAGGTGGTGGTCGGGGAGCCGCCGACCGACGAGGCCAGCACGGTGCCGATGCCGTCGGCGGCGATGGCGCGGCCCATGTAGGGGTCGAGGTCGTGACCGGTCATCTCGGCGACGGCCTTGACGTGCCCGGTGTTCTCGGCGATCAGGGCGATGACGGCGGGGAGCACCAGGAGGATCGCGGCCGTCGAGAAGGTCGGCGTGTGCCACCCGACGACCTCCTTGCCGTCGGCGGCCATGGTGGTCTGGGACGGGAAGCCGAACCACGCGGCCTCCTTCACGGCATCGAAGCCGGTGCGGAAGTGCTCGAACGGCGTGGCTACGCAGTACGTGCCGGCGGCCTTGCAGGCCTTGCCGGTGGCGTCCAGGAGGTTCTGACCGGGCAGGGCGCTCGTGAGCTGCCCCGCGGTCTTGTCGAGGACCCACGACAGCACGGTGCCGAAGATGAGCGCCAGGAACACCGCGATGCGCCCGACGAACCCGCGGAAGGCCACCGCGCACACGATCGTGAAGACCATGACGAGCAGGGCGACCCACTGGTCCTGCGGCCAGTAGATCCCGGCGACGACCGGGGCGAGGTTGAAGCCGATGAGCATGACGACCGCACCGGTCACCGACGCGGGAAGCACGCGGTGCAGCAGGCCCGAGCCGAGGAAGTGGATCAGGACGCCGACGACGGCGAGGACCAGGCCGGCCACGAGGATCGCGCCGGTCACCTCCTTGGAGTCGCCGCCCTGGGCGCGGATCGCGGCCACGCCGCCGACGAACGAGGCCGACGTGCCGAGGTAGCTCGGTACCCGTCCCGACACGATGAGCAGGAACGCGATCGTCGCGACGCCGCTCATCATGATCGCGAGCTGCGGGTTGAGGCCCATGACGATCGGGAAGACGAAGGTCGCGCCGAACATCGCCACGACGTGCTGTGCCCCCAGGCCGACGGTCTTGCCCCAACCGAGGCGTTCGTCCGGGGCGACGACGTCGTCCGGTCCAGCGAGGTTGCCGTCGCCGTGCAGCTTCCAGCCCAGTGCCATGAGGACTCCTTGTCGACAGCCGCGTGGCGGCAGGACCCGTCGGGACCCCGTCACCGGGGATAGGCGCAAACTAGCGGGACCGGTGGGTCCTGCGTTCGGCAATTGTTGCTATCAGATGCCACGCATCTGGTGGA
>JAEZQY010000033.1 GCA_023441055.1 Bacillota bacterium
CAGATAAACGGCTCTGCCGTCCTCCAAGTTTGCGTAGCAAACTACTTCGTAAGCAAGGGCGTTTCCGTTTTATCGTCGATATATAAGCACCTTTAAGTTGAAAACTTATAAAGTCTTATATATGAACAAATCGACCATGCGAGGATGCAGTGTGAGAATTGGGGATGGGCTATGGATGTGGATTTGAAACATACACCGCATAGATATCTGGACGATGGCGAAGTCAAGCGCCTCATCGCGCTCAGCCAATCCGGCGACACCATCGCCAGAGACACATTAGTGAGTTGTAATATCAGACTGGTCTGGTCTGTTGTGCAGCGATTCATGAATCGCGGCTACGAACCGGACGATCTGTTCCAGATTGGTTGCATTGGTTTGCTCAAGTCAGTGGATAAATTCGATCTGAGCTATGAGGTGAAATTCTCAACCTATGCGGTGCCGATGATTATCGGCGAGATACAGCGGTTCCTCAGAGATGATGGCACGCTGAAGGTCAGCCGCTCTATGAAGGAGCTGGCGAATCGAGTGAGGAAGCAGGCCGACGAGCTCTCCAAGGAAATCGGCCGATTGCCGACGATCAGCGAGATTGCCGATTCGCTCGGGGTAACGCCAGAGGAGATCATCGTCGCGCAGGAAGCGAATAAACCACCGACCTCGATTCATGAGACCGTGTTCGAGAATGACGGGGATCCGATTACGTTGATGGATCAGATTGCGGATGAAACCGAGGACCGCTGGTTCGATAAGCTGGCGTTGAATGAAGCGATAGATACGCTTAGCGAGCGTGAGCGGCTCATTGTCTATCTGCGCTATTACCGAGATCAGACGCAATCAGAGGTAGCTAGTCGGCTAGGCATCTCGCAGGTTCAGGTGTCACGACTTGAGAAGAAGATTCTGAAGACGATCAAGGACCAAATTGCTCTCTAGCGTTTGGTCATTGATAGTATTGGAAGCAAGGACCAAATCGCGCAATAGCGTTTTGGCCAATGACTCTAATTATTGACCAAATCGCATCTAGCGTTTGGTTAATGACTCTAATTATTGACCAAATCGCAAGTAGCGGTTTGGTTTTTTTATTTTGGCGCATATTAGAAGGAGGACCGAATCAATTTCATAATAGGACTTGCTGTGGCAATGAGGACGATATATAGATCAACACGCTTCACGTTGTCTATATATCGATTCCATTGGGAGGCTTCGCAGCATTATGAAATTGATTTAACTGACACGGAATGGAGTGATAGCGATGCCGCAGAAGTCGATATTCCCGACACTGGAGCAGAATAAGCAGTACCTGGAGGAGCATGCCGGACTCGGGCAGAGCTTCGATCTGCTAGCAAAGGATATGGAGATCGGAACGAAGAAGGTGCTGTACTTCTATGTGAATGGATTTGTGAAGGACGATGTCATGACGGACATTATGGCCAGACTGTCCTATCTGAAGCGCGAGGAAGTCGTGCCTAGCACGCTGAAGGCTCTGTTGCTGGAATTCATTCCGCATAATCAGGTCGAAGAAGTCCATGAGATGGATGAGCTGGTGACGATGGTATATGCCGGCGCATCCGCGCTGTTCATTCATGGGGAGTCTACCGCACTGCTGATTGATGTGAAGACGTTCCCGGTGCGCGGGATCGAGGAGCCGGATCTGGAGCGCGTAGTGAGAGGGTCGCGTGACGGCTTCGTGGAATCGCTGCTTACGAATATTACACTCGTCAGACGCCGGATCCGGGACCCGCAGCTGCGTTATGAGATCTCGCGAGTTGGGCGGCGCTCCAAGACGGACGTCTGTCTCGCCTATATTGGCGATATTACGGATAAAGCATTGATCGAAGCGGTGAAGAAGAAGCTGGAGGGAATCGATATCGACGGGCTGACGCTCGCGGATAAGCAGCTGGAGGAGCTGCTCGTGGGCAAGGGATGGAATCCGTATCCGCTCGTCCGCTATTCCGAACGACCGGATGTGGTGGCGACTCATCTGCTCGAAGGGCATATGGTCGTATTCGTGGACACTTCTCCGAGTGTGATGATCATGCCGACGACGTTCTTCCATCTGCTGCAGCATGCGGAGGAGTATCGTCAGCAAGCCTTCACTGGCAGTTATCTGCGCTGGGTGCGGTACTTCGGTGTAATTGCTTCGCTGTTCCTGCTGCCAGTCTGGTACCTGATGGTTGCTCATCCCGAGCTTAAGCCTCCGGGATTGGATTTTATCGGACCTGAGAAGACTGCGAATCTGCCGATTATTGTGCAGTTCTTCTTGGCGGAGATCGGGATTGATCTAATGCGCATGGCCGCCGTGCATACGCCGACACCGCTCGCAACTGCGATGGGCTTGGTTGCCGCCATTCTAATCGGCGATGTGGCTGTCAAGACAGGACTGTTCGTTAATGAGGTTATCATGTATATCGCGGTCGCGGCTGTCGGTATGTTCGCTACACCGAGCTATGAGCTGAGTCTGGCCAATCGCATGACCCGGCTGTTCCTGCTGCTCGCATCTGCGGTGTTCGGTGTACCTGGCTTCATAGTCGGCTCAACGGCGATCTTGCTGCTGCTGATCGTGCAGCGATCGTATAACTCGCCCTATATGTGGCCGTTCATCCCCTTCAATGCCAAGGCGCTGTCTTCGATTCTGATTCGCAAGCCATACAGTCATATCTGGGTGCGGCCGAGCTTGAATAAACCGATTGATGGAACGCGCAAGGCGAAGTGATCGCCCGGTATTCAACACTTGTATTCATCGCAACTATAGTCAGCGCAGCTCGGATGGATTGCGGCCGGTGTGACGCTTGAATTGACGGCTGAAGAAGAATACATCGCGATAACCTAGTGCGTCGGCCACCTCGGACACATACATGCCGCCATAGCGCAGCAGATATTCGGCCCGTTCGATCCGGCTGCGAATGATATAGTTCTGCACAGTCTCACCGATGATTGTCTTGAATTTCATCGAATAATACTTGTCAGACAGCCCGGCCCGTGAGGCGAGCTTAGACAGCGTCGGCCACTCCGCGGGGTGCTCGCGAATGTAATGAGCTGTCTCGCGAATCGCTTCATGGAGCATATCCGAGCTGATCTGTGGAGCGGTCTCCGCACTGCGATCATGTCGGAGCAGAAGGATCATAAGCTGCTTCAGAATGAGCCGAGTCTCCTGATCAGAGCCATAGGCCGGCTCCAGCCGAAGCCTGACATAGCGGGCGAGCATCGGCTCGATCTCCAGCGGATCCGCGAGCAGGCGATAGCGAAGGGGGATATGAATAGGTACTTCTCTCAGTGCAAAATGAACATACGTCAGCATGAGCGGCCGCTTCGGATCATGGGTGGCGCTGGTGAAGTCGCCTGGGCGGAACAATAGACAGCTGCCCCTCTGCACTTGATAGGTCTCGTCGTTGACATGGACGGTTCCCGCACCGTCCCATACATAGAACAGGTCATAGTTCTCCAGTGGCTGCTCGCGCTGCCGCCAGACCCAAGCCGGTTCGCATTTAATTCTGCCATAATAGTTGGTCTGTATATAGTGAACTTCGGAAATCGCAATCACATCGGCCATCCCCTGTGTGCCATTAGTGCAAATCATAAGGAATGAAATCCATTCCGTCTTCCTATATAATATCGTTATAGTGGACATAGAACAATGCACTATAATTATGGGTAGGGGGAACGAATAGATGTATCTTCATGGAACGAGTAAGATTAATGCCCGCGGGCATCTGGAGATCGGCGGAGTGGATACGACAGAGCTGGTGAACACGTACGGTACGCCGCTATATGTGATGGACGAGGCGCTGATTCGTCAGCGCGCGCGTGAGTTTGTCGAGGCCTTCCGAGCCTCTGGCTTCAAGTTCCAGGTCGCTTATGCCAGCAAGGCGTTCTGTGTCATGGCGATGTGCAGGCTGGCAGAGGAGGAGGGACTGTCGCTGGATGTGGTGTCCGACGGTGAGCTCCATACCGCGTTGAAGGCAGGATTCCCGGTGGAGCGCATTCACTTTCATGGGAATAACAAGTCACCGTTCGAGATTGAGATGGCGCTTGATGCAGGGATTGGCTGCTTCGTCGTAGATAACTTCACGGAGCTGCATATGCTGAATGCAATAGCCGGTACGAAGGGGCTGCGCGCGAAGGTTCTGTTCCGTGTGACGCCAGGTGTTGAGGCCCATACCCATGAGTATATCTCGACCGGCCAGACCGATTCGAAGTTCGGCTTCGACATTGGCAATGGACAAGCTAAGCAAGCGATCGAAGTCGTGAAGGATATGAGACATATTGAGCTGCTGGGCATTCACTCCCATATCGGCTCGCAAATATTCGAGGTGGAAGGCTTCCGCATGGCAGCTGCTCGTGTCGGTCGTTTCTCTGCTGAAGTCCGTCAGGATTTGGGCGTGACATTCAGCGTAATCAACTTGGGCGGCGGCTTCGGTATCCGCTACCAGGAAGGCGATACGCCGCTGGCGATCAGCGAGTATGTCGGCGCGATTACCTCAGCGATTCGTACAGAGTTCGAGCTGGCCGAATACCCACTGCCGGAAATCTGGGTAGAGCCCGGGCGCAGTATGGTCGGAGATGCAGGGACCACCCTGTATACAATCGGTACGTTCAAGGATATTCCCGGTGTGCGCAAGTATGTCGCAGTCGATGGCGGGATGACGGATAATCCGCGCCCGGCGCTGTATGAGTCGGTCTATGAGGCGATGCTTGCGAATCGGGCGAATGATCCGGCTGAGGAGGTTGTATCGATTGCTGGCAAGGCTTGTGAGAGCGGTGATATGCTGATCTGGGATCTGAAGCTGCCGCAGGCGGCAACTGGTGATATCCTCGCGGTGTCCTGCACGGGAGCGTATAACTATGCCATGGCCAGCAACTATAATCGGATCCGCCGCCCGGCCGTTGTGTTCGTACAAGACGGCGAAGCTGATCTAGTGGTGGACCGAGAGTCGCATGATCATATCGTGCAGAATGATCGGATCCCTGCCCGTATGGCTCGCAAATCTACTGTGAAGCAGTAGGAGCTACGGATTTTCAATTGCGCTGGAATTGGTGTACAATGGAACAAGCTTATATGAGCTGTTGTCAGGATAATATCTGAAGATGAGGAGTGTTACAGCATGGCTAAGCAAGCCAAGATTACGCTCGAAGGCGGAGCGGAAGTTGTACTCGATCTATTCGATCAAGAGGCGCCTAACACGGTGGCGAACTTCGAGAAGTTAGCGAATGAAGGGTTCTATAACGGCCTTGTATTCCATCGCGTGATTCCGGGCTTCGTCGCACAGGGCGGGTGCCCGAGCGGCACAGGCACAGGTGGTCCGGGCTACACGATTAATTGCGAGATCAATCCGAACAAGCATGAGCGAGGCTCACTCGCGATGGCACATGCGGGTCGCAACACAGGTGGCAGCCAATTCTATATCTGCTACCAGCCGCAGCCTCATCTGGACGGTCAGCATACGGTATTCGGCAAGATTGCCAAGGGCATGGAGCATGTTGACGCATTCCGCGGCCGTGACAAGATGGAGAAGGTTGAAGTATACGAGGTTTAATGGAATGAAGTAAAGGCGACCTGCGGGCTGGATCTGACACGATCCACTGGCAGGTCGTTTGCTTTTCGTCGTGGCTGTTGATGAGGCGGACATTGACGCTTCGTTCCCGCATGACATTCGGGAAATTCGATGACTATTACGGTAAACGGAGTAACTTCACGCATATGTGGCAGATTGGTGCTGTGATGAGATGAGATGAGTGGCGGAGCGGATACTGGAGCTGATATAGTGAATTTTTTTAGTATATTGGTGCTGTGACGGCTGCCATGGGTGAGCGTAAGCCGCTGACATTTATCTAACAATTACGTGATTGAATTCACAACTTATGCTTGAGAACCCTGCTATGATGTAGACACTACCCGTTATAATCTGTATAATTAACGTATCTACTTCAACATTTTATGTAGATTACGATTGAATAATTAGTTATTTCCTTCGGGGCGGGGTGCAATTCCCCACCGGCGGTGATGCGTTCAGGTGCAGCCTGATGCTTAGTCCGTGACCCGTTCGCAAGCATACTTATGCAGCGACGGTGGATCCGGTGCAATTCCGGAGCCGACAGTTACAGTCTGGATGGGAGAAGGAAATCGATCAGGACCACTAATCGCTGATGGTATAGCTTGTACATTAATTCACAATAGCGTCGATGCCCTACTAGCGCGTCTATCCAACCGTGCCTAAGTGAGCTGCGTTTGCGCTATCATTGTGAATATGCGCAGGTCGAATTTGCAATGCGACAGGTCCGCTCGATCTCTCCCACCCGACATCGGTTATGTCGGGTTTTTCATTTTTCATGCTGACGAGGGGGGATCCGAATGACCATCATGAATGACGAATGGTATATGCGACTCGCGCTGCAGCTGGCGGAGAGCGCCCTGGGACAGACCGGCATCAATCCGGTAGTCGGATGCGTCGTAGTGAAGGATGGGCGCATCGTAGGAACCGGGGCTCACCTCAGACGAGGTGGTCCGCATGCTGAAGTTCATGCCCTCCAAATGGCAGGCACTGAAGCGGAGGGTGCCACGGTATACGTTACGCTGGAGCCGTGCAGCCATCATGGTCGCACGCCGCCGTGCGCGCAGCGCCTAGTCAGTGAGCGTGTAGCGCGTGTAGTCGTCGCCGCGACTGATCCTAATCCGCTGGTCGCTGGACGCGGTCTAGCGATGCTGCGTGAGGCGGGGATCGCGGTGGAGCAAGGACTACTAGAAGCGGAGTCCAGGGCGCTCAATGCGCACTTCGAGAAATATATGCGTACAGGCTTGCCCTTCGTTACGATGAAGTCGGCGACAACGCTGGACGGCAAGATCGCTTCGAAGACTGGCGACAGCAAGTGGATCTCCAGCTCTGACTCGCGCGAGCAGGTGCACACCATTCGGCATCGCCACCAAGCGATTATGGTTGGTATCGGGACGGTTCTGGCGGATGATCCTCGATTGACTACGCGGCTGAGTGTTCCAGGGATCGATCCAATAAGAATCATCGTGGACTCACAGCTGAGACTGCCGGAAGCTGCCGCGGTTGTGCAGGATAGCAGCGATATGAAACCAGTCTATGTGCTGACGACTAACCGGGCCTCAGAGGAACGGGCCGAGAAGCTGACACAGCTGGGCGTGCGTATTATACGCGCAGGAAGCGCAGAGCAAGTAGACTTGGCGGCAGCGATGAAGCAGCTGGGCGAGCTGGAGATCAGCTCGATTCTCCTCGAGGGCGGGGGTAGGCTCAGCGGGGCGATGCTGGAAGCAGGACTAATCGATAAGGTTATACTCTATCTGGCTCCGATCATCGTAGGCGGACGCGATGCGCCTAGTGCGTTCGAATTCAGCGGATTCGAGACGATCCGGGAGGCATGGCGACTAACGGATCTGCAGGTCGATCGGATCGGAGACGATCTATGCATTAGCGGATATCCAATCCGTCACAATGGAGGTGCAGCTACTTAAATGTTCACAGGAATCGTAGAAGAGATTGGACGAATGAAGCATATTGTATCCAGCGGCCCTACGCTGGAGCTGACCATAGAATCCACGAAGGTGGTCAGCGATGTGAAGCTGGGTGACAGCATAAGTGTCAACGGTGTATGCTTGACCGTCACCGCCTTCACGGGCAAATCCTTCACAGTGGACGTCATGCCTGAGACGTATCGGATGACGAACTTATCCAAGCTGAAGCCCGGCGGACGTGTGAATCTTGAGCGGGCCATGCAGGCCGGCGGCAGATACGGCGGTCACATTGTGCAAGGACATATCGATGGCACTGGCCAAATACGGAATCGCGTGAATGAACATAATGCCGTTGTATTCACCATTGAGCCGGATGACCCTGCTCAGCTGCGATATATTGTTGGCCGCGGTTCGATTGCAATTGACGGCATCAGTTTGACGGTTGTGTCGGCAGATTCGTCCGTGTTCACCGTATCGATAATTCCACACACGCTAGCGGAGACCGTGCTCGCTGATAAGCAGGCGGGGGATGCGGTGAATCTGGAGTCTGACATTCTTGGACGCTATATCGAACGATTGCTAACGTATCGCCAGCCTGAACCATCAGGTAGGCTGACCGAATCGTTCTTAGCAGAGCATGGATTTATGTGATTTGGATAGATAGAGCTACGAAATTACGGACAGGGAGGGATAGGCATGAGTGAAATCAAGCTGGATTCTATTGAATCCGCCATCTATGATTTGATGCTAGGCAAGATTGTTATTGTAGTCGATGATGAGAATCGGGAGAATGAAGGGGACTTCATCGCGCTCGCCGATAAAGCAACGCCAGAGGTCATCAACTTCATGATCTCAGAAGGAAGAGGTCTGGTATGTGTTCCGATTACGGAGGAACGCGCGCAGGAGCTGGATCTGCCGCCAATGGTTACGCATAATACCGATTATCATGGTACGAATTTCACCGTATCGATCGACCATAAGGATACGACGACTGGGATCTCCGCGCATGAACGATCACAGACTGTTAAGGCCATGATCAATTCCGATACAAGGGCGGCAGACTTCCGACGGCCCGGACATATCTTCCCGCTCATTGCCAAGAAGGGCGGAGTGCTGCGCAGAGCGGGGCATACAGAGGCGGCAATCGATCTGGCGGTAATGTGCGGCTCCTATCCGGCCGCGGTCATCTGCGAGATCATTAAGGAAGACGGTACAATGGCCAGACTGCCGGACCTAGCTGTATTCGCCAAGCAGCATGATATGAGGCTGATCTCGATCAAGGACCTCATTCAGTACCGGAATGAGAAGGAGAAGCTGGTCAATCGGGTTGTCGAGGTGAAGATGCCGACAGACTTCGGCACCTTCCATACGATCGGCTATTCCAATATGATCGACGACAAGGAGCATGTCGCCTTCGTCAAGGGCAAGATTGACCCGGATCACCCTGTATTGGTGCGTATGCACTCCGAGTGTCTCACAGGAGACGTATTCCATTCGCATCGCTGCGATTGTGGACCACAGCTTGCTGCGGCGCTCAGACAGATTGATGAAGAGGGCTCTGGTGTGTTAGTCTATCTACGACAGGAAGGCCGCGGAATCGGTCTGCTGAATAAATTGAAGGCGTATGAGCTTCAGGAGCAGGGATTGGACACAGTGGAGGCGAATGTTAAGCTGGGATTCGCTCCCGACCTGCGAGATTATGGCATCGGCGCACAGATTCTGAAGGATATCGGCGTGAAGCAAATTCGCTTATTAACGAATAACCCACGTAAGATTGTAGCGCTGGATGGCTATGGGCTGCAGGTTACCGAGCGAGTTGCCCTGCAGGTGGAGTATAATAAGGATAATGCTAAATATATGAGAACCAAAAAAGAGAAGATGGGGCATCTGCTGGATCTGCACCAGCCCCGCAAATAACCGGAGGGATGGATGAACATGATTAAGAATTATGAAGGCTTTATGATATCGGAGAATGTAAAATACGGAATCGTCGTTGGACGGTTTAACGACTTCATCTCCAGTAAGCTGCTGGCAGGCGCACTGGATGCGCTGAAGCGCCATGGCGCTGCTGAGGGAGAGATCGAGGTAGCTTGGGTACCGGGCGCGTTCGAAATTCCACTGATTGCTCAGAAGATGGCGGAATCCGGCAAGTATGACGCCGTTATTACGCTCGGCGCGGTTATTCGCGGTTCAACGCCGCATTTCGACTATGTCAGCAGCGAAGTGTCCAAGGGGGTTGCTGCCGCATCGCTGAAGACGGGCATTCCGGTTGTGTTCGGTGTGCTGACCGTAGATACGATCGAGCAAGCCATTGAACGAGCAGGCACGAAGGCTGGCAATAAGGGCTGGGAAGCAGCGACGACTGCTATTGAGATGGCGAATTTAATCAAGCAATTCAATTAAGCGATTGAATGCTGCTATGATATTAAGCGATTCAATGAAGCAATGCGAGGGTTTCATTCATGGATGTGCAATACAAGCTGGACGTATTCGAAGGTCCGCTGGACCTGCTCTTGCACCTGATCGATAAGAATGAAGTGGATATCTATAATATCCCGATTCATGATATCACGGATCAGTATATGGCCTATATCGACTCTATGACAGAGCTGCAGCTGGATGTGACGAGTGAATTTCTCGTCATGGCCGCTACGCTCCTGTCTATTAAGAGTCGGATGCTGCTCCCTAAGCCGCCGGTTATTGAAATTGAAGGCTTAGAGTCGATGGATGAGATCGATCCGCGTATGGAGCTCGTTCAGAAGCTGATCGAGTATCGCAAGTACAAGGGCATAGCTGAGCATCTGCGCGAGATGGAAATCGACCGCAGCTTAATCTATATGCGCGAGCCGGAGGATCTGACGCCATTCGCGAGCAAGATTACCATTAATCCGCTGGAAGGCATTCATCTAGTGGATTTAGCCATGGCCTTCCAGCGGGTTCTGAGACGATCAGCGAGCCGCAATCGAGTTGCGAAGATTCAGCGGGATGAGATCTCGGTGAAGGACCGTATTAAGCAGGTGGTCGAGCTGCTCGAAATGAGCGGAGGTCGAATGCGCTTCTCCAAGCTAATGAGTGAGGAGATGGACCGGGATGAGATCATCGTCACCTTCCTAGCTATGCTGGAATTAATCAAGATGAAGAAGGTAGCCTGCTACCAGGAAGGCTTGTTCGATGAGATCATTATCAGTCTGAGAGAGGAGGGAGCAGAGATTGGACTATCCGACGTTGAGATCGATTATTGAGGGGCTGTTATTCGTTGCTGGTGATGAAGGCCTGGACGCGGCGACGCTGGCTGACGTGACTGAGCAAGATGTGAAGCAGGTGAAGGAAGTCATTGACGACCTGCAGCAGGCATATATGGGTGAAGCTAGAGGGATGCAGATCATCCAGACTAGCGGTGCTTACCGCATGGCATCGATGCCCGAGCATGCGATCTATTTTGAACGAATGGCAGCTTCTCCAACTCGCTCCGGTCTCTCGCAGGCTGCACTTGAGACCTTATCCATTATCGTATATCGCCAGCCGATCACGCGCATTGATATCGAAGAAATCAGGGGAGTTAAGACTGACCGCGCACTCCAATCGCTCGTGAGTAAGGGACTGATTCGCGAAGTAGGACGAGCGGAGGCGGTAGGCCGGCCGATTCTATATGGAACGACTAAGGATTTCCTCGATCACTTCGGTCTGAATTCCTTGAAGGATCTGCCGGATACGACCGCATTCGAGACGGAATACAATCTGGAGGAAGAGACCAGACTCTTATTCGAGCGTCTTGAGGGCCGACAGATCACAATCGATGATCTTGCATAATCCATTCAATTCCAGCTCATAATAAACCCGCAGCTGACGATGTTCACATCGCCTCAGTATGCGGGTTTCTTCTGTAATATAAGACTTTATATGTTTTCAACTTAAAGGTGCTTATATATCAGCGCTAAACGGAAACGTCCTTGCTTACGAAGTAGTTTGCTACGCAAACTTGGAGGACGTCAGATCCGTTTATCTGGGATTACGATGAGGTGCGGCGGAATGGAGATCATCTTGAAGGTTGGATTACTTGTCGGAGCTTGCGTGATACTATGGATGATTGCGATCAGCCGTGTGCATGTGGAGGTTCTGTATACATGGACGGATGACGATGATCTGTTCAGACTCAAGCTGCGTGCGCTATTTGGACTCATTCGCTATAAGCTTGAGATCCCGATCATTAATTGGAACAGTATGCAGAAGAGCGTAACGTTCATGAGAGAATCGATGAATGTGAATATGCAGGATGTCATCGGCAAGGGCAAGGGGGAGATCGATCGCCATGCGGTAATCCGACAATTCGAGCAATTGCAAGAGCTGCTGAAGCACACGCTCGGCTTGCATGCCTGGCTGCTGCGAACGCTTAGACAGATCCAGTGCTCCGGATTGGAGTGGACAACCGAGGTGGGCATTGGCGACGCGCCGGACACCGCGATAACGGCTGGACTCGTCTGGGGCATTCAATCCTCGATACTGGGCTTCGTCTTCCGGTACATTCGTCTACAGCAGATGCCGGTTGTTAGTGTTCAGCCCTTGTTCAATCAATATAAGCTCGATACGCGTATTAGCGGCCATTTCTATGTGAGGCTCAATACTGTGGTCGCCGCCGTCTTCCAGCTGCTCAGACGAATTGTGCGCACGAGGAAGGGACTGAGGGGCTGGCGCCGCGTCTTCCAGCGGGTGTAACGATCGGCCTCGGTCTCAGACATTCTCCAGCAGATACATAATTGAGGTTGAGTTGTGGACACAATAGCAGGGTAGAACCGAACAATGAGGAGGAATGACAAGTGGCAGAACATCCAATACAGGGGCTCATGCAGACCGCTATGGAAAATATTAAAGAGATGGTTGACGTCAACACCATCGTCGGCGATCCCGTAGAGACACCGGATGGTACGGTGATCATGCCCATCTCGAAGGTCGGCTTCGGCTTCGCAGCGGGCGGCAGCGAGTTCCAGACCGATCAAGACCGCGGTGCTGGCAGTAATCGAGCAGGTGGCGAGCAGGCGGCGGTGGCGCTGCCGTTCGGTGGCGGCAGCGGCGGTGGTGTGTCCATCACTCCGATCGCCTTCCTCGTAGTCGGCACGCAAGGGATTAAGGTCGTGCCGCTCGATAATCAAACCCATATCTACGAGAAGATCATTGATCTGGCACCACAGGTCGTGGATAAGATCCAGGGGATGATGAAGAGCAAAAGCGAGGAGCAGATTGAGCTTCCCGAAATCAAGGACAACCTGATCACGCAATAATAGCGGCCTATCGCGACAGACAAGGAACGCCTGCTCCCTATGGTTCTAGGAGCAGACGTTCCTTGTCTGTTCAGCGTTAAGACTGTTCAGTGACGAAGCTGTCGCTCAGTGACCGGGACAGACGCTGCAGCTGCCGTACCTCATGGTCCACGGAGTTATAAGCGTTGACCTGTTCTTCACTAGAGGCGGTTAGCTCTTCAACGGCGGCGACATTCTCCTCCGTGATGCTGGAGATGTTGCCGATTTCACTGGCGATGCGCGCGGAGCCTGTTTTTATTTCCAGAATGGCGTCATTAAGCTGTGCAATCTGTTGAACCATCTGCTGTATATCCTGGCGCATGCGCGTGAAGCCTTGAATCGTGTCCTCCGCCTTCTGAACCGAGGAATCAACGGCCTGCTTGCCCGTCGCAATCTGTACCGCAGATGCTTCACTCTCAGACTTAATGGTCAGGAGTATCGTCTGAATCTCCGCAGTCGATGCCTTGCTGCGATCAGCGAGCTTGCGAATCTCGGAGGCTACAACAGAGAATCCTCTGCCTGATTCACCGGCTCTGGCCGCTTCGATCGCGGCATTCAGCGCCAGCATACCGGTCTGGTCAGCGACCTCCTGCACCGTGCTGATAATATCCTCTATCTGCAGGGAGGAGTCGTTCAATTGTGTGATCGTCTCTTGCACGGCTTGAATGCTGCTAGATAGAATGAGAATCTGATCGAACAGCTCTGAGATATGCTGATGGCTGACATCGACATAATCGCCTGTGTCAGCTGCACGCTTACGGATTGCATCTGATGACTCGGAGGTTTCAATAATACGGTCATTAATCGTATGCAAATTATGCTCAATCTGTTGGATGGATTCACTCTGCGATTCCAATCCAACTGACACTTCCTTGAACGAGAGGTTCATCTGCTCATTCATCAGAACCATACCGGCTGATTTCTCGGTCACGATTATAGAGGATTGATCCAGATCGGCGGATAACGACTGGGCGCCGGACAATACGGTAGTCAGTTGCTCATCCTTCAGCTGCTTCTCAGCCTCTAGAGCTGCGGCGATTTTCGTCTTGGAATTAATCTGCAGTATTGTTGCGCCTGCGGTCATGATTAAGTAGAGCGCGTGTATAAGCAGCATTGTGAATGTCGTCGGGGTGAAGCCGAACACAAGCTCATGGAACAGATAGAAGCCTGCGAAGTGCTGCACAGCGAACAGAACAGTCATCACAAGCACCAGGCTGATACGCTCATAATAGGCCGCGATCGCCACCACCATGAAGATGGAGAAGTGGAACTCAATACCGCCGCCGCTGCCGGCAATAATCGAGATGCTGCAGAAGGTCAGCGCTAGGGTCAGATACAGCGGAATATGGGGATGCTCATTCTGACTGATCATGCTGATTACATAGGCAACAAGCCATAGCGCGATTGGGATAATCAGCAGCGCGTTAAGCCCGATCAGATAGCCCGACATAACCTCCGCTTCATGCATGGGGATCATGCCGGTATGTACGAATAACTCGGTTGATCGGCCGATCATATGTGTGACAATGCTCAGCAGCACTGTCCCTAATGTGATCCATAGCATGAACTTATTCTTCTTGTTCGTCATGATGATCAATCTCCTCTGTGTTATCAGAATTACACTTGCGAACAGGCTGCGTAGGTATAGCGTGATATATAAGTATACCATGCAAAACTCGACAAATTCTAAACAAGGAAAGCCTCGTAGAGCTGTAACGGACACGAGAGGCGCTATCATCCGAAACATTAGCCTCTTGGAAATGTAGCGGACACAGACGGGTTAACCCCCTAAGTTTGGACACTTTCCACATGCAAACTCGCTCAATCGCATCATACCGCGATTTGTTCAGGTTGAATGGATCCATTGCGGACCATATCCAAATATTCAACCGGTGGTAAATCC
>JAEZQY010000071.1 GCA_023441055.1 Bacillota bacterium
CACGATCGACAGCACCAGCGTCGACAGCGCGTCGACGAAGCCGGGCCAGTAGTTGAAGGCGCCTTCGCTGCGGCGTCCGCGCGCTAGAGCCATGTCGTCGATCTCCACTTTCGTGTCCCGGACGCGCTGCAGCGTGAAACGCTGCTGCGCAGAGCCGGAACCCATCTGTCACTCAGAAGGTGCTGGGCCCCGGCTCAGCGATGCATCACTTCGTGCTGCATCGCGTCCGGGGCACGAGACCTTCGTTTCGTCCTCAACCCTTCTCGGGTTGCCGCGCGATCCGTTCCAGCAGGCGCCGGATCTCGCGGTTCTGCTCGCCCTGGCCGTCGGCCCATTCGCGGATCATCTGCTGCTCGGTGCGCATATGCGAGACCAACGCCTGGATGGCTTCGGCAAGGCTCGCCATTGCCGCGGTGGTACCGCGACTGGCGCTGCCTTCCTCGAGCACCGAGCGCAGTCGCTCGACCGCGGCCTGCAGCTCGCCGCTGGCGACGCTGCTGCCGCCGCTGGCGGCGACCGCGACTTCGCCGTGGCCATATTCGCGCACGGTGGTGGCGAGCCAGTCTTCGAGATCGGTGTAGAAGCGGTTCTGGGCCTGGCTCGATTGCAGATCGAGGAAGCCGAGGATCAGCGATCCCGCGAGGCCGAACAGCGAGCTCGAGAACGAGATGCCCATGCCGCCGAGCGGGGCCGCGAGGCCTTCCTTCAGCGTGTCGAACAGGGCGCCGGAATCGCCGCCGACCTTGAGCCCGTCGATCACCTTGCCGACCGAGCCGACCGTCTCGATCAGACCCCAGAAGGTGCCGAGCAGGCCGAGGAAGACGAGCAGGCCGGTCATGTAGCGGGAGATGTCGCGGGCTTCATCGAGGCGGGTCGCGATCGAATCGAGCAGATGCCGCATCGTGGTCTGGGTGATCGACATGCGCCCGGTGCGCTCGCCGCCTAGGATCATCGCCATCGGCGCCAGCAGTTTGGGGTGCCGGGCCGGCGCCAGGCCGGGGTCGGCGATGCGGAAATTGTTGACCCAGGACACTTCAGGGTAGAGCCGAATCACCTGGCGGAAGGCGAGCACGATGCCGATGAACAGCACCGCCCCGATCAGGGCATTGAGACCCGGATTGGCGAAGAAGGCCTGGATGATCTGCTTGTAGAGCACCACACCGACCAGGGTGCACAGCACCAGGAAGACCAGCATCCGCACCAGGAAGACGCTGGGTGAGGACAGTTTCGTGTACTCGATATCGATGGAAGAGCGGGGCGGGGCGCCAGACGGCATGGCCGGTATCATCCGTTACGAACTTGCTTGCAGCGCGCACTATGGCACAGCGCCAGCCCAAAAAAAGCGCCGGATGAGCCGATTTCGTGGAGAGCTTCCGGAACCCAAGGCCCGGACCGCGCTTTGATAGCGGCGTGTGCCGCAAAACGTCGGCATTCCACGGGTTTAGGTCGTCATTCGCCCCTGCCGCCAGAGACGGAGTGGTCGCATGAGCTTCGTGTCCACGATCATCGGCAGCGCCGATCGCGTGCCGCTGCCCGACGTCGTGATCCGCGCCGCGATCCAGCGCCTCTGCTCCCGGACCGCTGGTCGTCTCGCTGCGCTCGGGGCGGCCGACGATGCCGCCTTTGCCGGGCGGATGCTGCTGCGGCCGATCGCCGGGGAGGCGGATGACGGGCATCACGAGGTGCCTGCTTCGTTCTTCGCGCAGGTGCTCGGCCCCAACCTCAAATACTCGTCCTGCTTCTACAAGACCGATGCGACCACCCTGCAGGAGGCGGAGGAGGAGGCGCTGCGCCAGTCGGTCGAGCATGCCGGCATCGCCGACGGCCAGACCGTCCTCGAGCTCGGCTGCGGCTGGGGCTCGCTGTCGCTGTCGATGGCGCGGCAGTTTCCGCATGCGAAGATCACGGCGGTGTCGAACTCGCAGGCCCAGCGCGCCTATGTCGAGGAGCAGGCGCGGCAGCGCGGGCTGTTGAACCTGCGCGTGATCACCGCCGACATGAACGTGTACGCGCCCGAGGGGCAGTTCGATCGCATCGTCTCGATCGAGATGTTCGAGCAGATCATGAACTGGCGCAAGCTGATGACGCGCGTACGGTCGTGGCTCGCGCCCGAGGGGCGCTTCTTCATGCACATCGTCACCCATCGCTCCGGCTCGCATCTGTGCGACCAGACCGATCGCGAGGACTGGATCGCGCAGCACATCTTCACCGAAGGGCTGATGCCGAGCCATCACCTCATCCGGCAGTTCGGCGACATCTTCGCGATCGAGAAGGAATGGTGCTGGAGCGGCACGCATTATCAGCGCACCGCCAACGACTGGCTCGCCAGGTTCGATGCGCATCGCGATTCGGTCGAAGCCTCTCTGCGCCGGGTCCATGGCGAGGAGACCGCGCAGTGGATGCGGCGCTGGCGCTCGTTCCTGCTCGCGACCTCCGGCCTGTTCGGCTACGCCGATGGAACCGAATGGGGCGTCAGCCGCTACCGGATGAAGGCCGCCGAGTGATTGCGATGTTCGGTCGCAGCGCGCGCTGATGGAACCGGACTCACAATCGAGTGAGCCCCGAAAAGTCTCCGGAACTCAGCATGATAGGCCGTGTGACATTGAGCCGCCCGCGCCATCCGTTGCGTCGCAGCAAGTCCATTCTATTTTGACGGCATCAGCCGCGCGGAATCGCCCAGAACGGGCCCGCGTCGCCTGACCAGTTTCAACAACATCGGGGCACTTAACTTCATGTCAGGACTTCGCGCGCGGTCGGCATGCGTTGCAATGATGCTCGCGGCCTTTGCGCCGCTGCTCGCGGGTTGCGACGAATCGAGCTCGGCCGTCTCTGCCGCTCCGGCCACCGATCCTGATGTCAGCGTTATCGTCGTGAAGCCGCAGCCGCGCGCCGTGG
>JAEZQY010000034.1 GCA_023441055.1 Bacillota bacterium
GCCCCAGCCGCCGGGCAGGGCGCAGGAGCCGCCGGCCAGCGCCCGGGTCCAGTACTCTTCGCCTTCGAAGTCGGCGGCGGCGTCGAGCGCGTCCGCGACGCAGGGCGCGTGCCGGGTGGCGGTGACCGGCGCCGCGGCGTAATAGGCGCGCAGCAGCTCGGCGAGGATGCCCGCCGGGTCGGCCACGCAGCTCAGCGCCCGGGGCGCGGCGACCAGCAGCGTCCAGCTCTGTTCGGTCTCCAGGATCACGGTCAGCCGCAGCGCCCCGGCGGCGGCCGGGTCGAACGGCGTGGCCCGTTCGGTCTCCAGCAGCGCGGCGAGCATCGCGTCGCGCTTGTCCGCGTCGACGCTGCGGTGGTCGTGCCGGGCCAGCGGGACCGCGGCGTCCGGATGCGCCAGGTACAGCGGCTCGGTGCCGCCGGACGGGTCGGTCGAGCAACGGAGCAGTTCGTGCGCGCGCACCACCGCCTCGACCGCCGAGGCGAAACGCTCCGGCGCGAACGGGGCCGGGTCCTCGATCCGCCGGCCGTCCAGGTCGACCTCGGTGAACGCCGACGCCTGCGCGACCAGGTCGGCCGGCACGTCGGGCAGCGGATAGGCGTCGCTGACGCCGGCCGGGACGATCGCCCGGTCCCGGGCACTGAGCAGCGTGAACGGCTCGATGTCGGCCGCGTCCACCGCCGGGTCGAGGGGGGTCATGTCTCGTCTCCTGGGTTCCGGTCCACCGGCGGCCCGCTCCGGGCGGGTACGGCGGCGGCTGTGGTCGGGGGCGGTCGGTGGTGGTACCGGTCGGCGGCGCCGGACACCCACGGCGGCGGTACGACGGCGGCGAGATCCCGCGCCACCGTCGCCACCACCTCGGCCCGCGCGCCGTGGAGGAAGAAGTGGTCGCCGGGGAACAGGCAGAGCCGCGACCGGGCCGAGGTGTGCCGCCGCCACCCGTCGAGCGCCCTCGGCGGCACGATCCGGTCCCCCCGGCCGCCCAGCACCGTCAGTGGCGTCGCCAGCGGCGGCTCGGGGCGGTGCTCGTACGTCTCCAGCACCGAGAAGTCGGCCCGCAGCACGGGCAGCATCAGCCGCATCAGGTCGGCGTTGTCGAGCACCTCCGGCGGGGTGCCGCCCAGCTTCGCCAGGTGCGCGCGGATCTCGTCGTCGGCGGCGCAGTGCAGCAGCGGCCGCGACGACGGGGAGTCCGGCGACGCGGCGGCGGAGACGAACACGTGCTCCGGCTGGCGCACCGGGCGGCGGCGCAGCGCCCGGGCCAGCTCGAAGGCGAGCAGGCCACCCATGCTGTGCCCGAACAGCGCGTACGGCCGGTCCAGCGCGCCGGTCAGCGCGTCGGCGAGGGACCGGATCAGCGGGGTGAGGCGCAGGAAGGGCGCCTCCTGCAGCCGGGTGCCCCGGCCGGGCAGCTCCAACGCCACCACCTGGACTCCGGGTGGCGCGGCGCGCTGCCAGCCCCGGAACGCCGCCGCGCCGCCACCTGCGTACGGCAGGCAGAACAGGCGGACGTCAGCGTCCGGATTCCACACCTGACCGCCCAGCCACCGACTGTCCACGGGGAACCTCCTCCTCCCTGATCTGGCCGTAGTCGAGCCGGACGAGCCGGTCGGCGGCGTCGAAGTAGCGGTCGTCGTGGCTGATCACCACGACGGCCTTGTCCCGGTCCCGCAGCTCCGGCAGCAGTTCCCGGTAGAAGAAGTCCTTGAAGACCGGGTCCTGGTCGGCCGCCCACTCGTCGAACAGGCAGAAGGGGCGGTCCTCCAGGTACGTCACCAGCAACGCCAGCCGTTTGCGCTGCCCGAGCGAGAGCGCCGTGGTGGAGAAGCGGTCCCCGTCGACGCGTACCTTGTGGTCCAGTTGCAGGCGCTCCAGGTACCGCTGCGCCTTGGCGGCCTGTTCCCCCGCCGGCAGCCCGAGCAGGCTGTCGAAGAGGTGGAAGTCGGAGAAGACGGCGGAGAACAGGTTGCGGTAGTCCTCCCGGTTGGCCGCGGTGACCTGGGTGCCGTCCACCTGGATCGCGCCGCTCTCCGGCTCGTACAGGCTGGTGAGCACCTTCGCCAGGGTGGTCTTGCCGCTGCCGTTGGCACCGACGACGAAGAGGATCTCGCCGCGCCGGAACTCGAAGTCCAGCGGGCCGAGCACGAACTGCTCGCCTTTCGGTCCGGGGTAGACGTGGCTGACCCCGCGGAAGGCGATGCTTCGCCACCCGGCGAAGACGTTGCCCGCCCGGCCCGCGGCGGCCGGGACCCTGCTGTTCGGCACGGCGGGCGCCCGCCCCGCGCCCGGCCCGCCGAGACCCGCGCCGAGCTCCGCGAGCCGCTCCTTGATCTTCCCCAGGGCCACCGACGCCCGGCCCAGCGCGGGGAACCAGACGAGGACACCCTGAAGGCTGGAGACGGCGAAGAGCAGGATCAGCACGCACGACGTGAGCGTCTGGTCGGACAGGGCGAACCAGGCGGGGAAGGCGAACAGCAGCAGGCCGATGAAGGCGAAGAAGACCGCCTGGCCGCCACCTGTGGCGCCCTCGTAGACGGAGAGGCCGAAGACGCTGTGCCGGCGGTAGGCGGACGCCGTGGCCGTCAGCTCACCGTCGATCAGCGCGGCCCGCCGCTCCCGGTTGAGCTTCAGCTCCTTGAGCCCTTCGGTGACCGAACGGAAGTGACCGAACAGCGCGTCCTGCTCCCGCCGCGCGGCCTTGAGCGCGCCCAGGCCGGAGGCGGAGACGAGCAGGTAGAGCAGCACGCCCACGACGACCGTGGCGCCGGTGGCGAGCGCCACCGCCGGTGAGACGATCACCAGGTACGCGATGGCCACCAGCACGAACGCCGCGCCCGAGCAGATGCCCGGCAGGCCGGGCAGCGCGTCGGCGATCACCACCACGTCGTCGGCGAGCGCCGAGTAGAGCTGCGCCGTGCCGGTCCGCTCCACGGTCCGCAGCGGGGCGTCCAGGATGCCGTCGATGAGGCGGCGGCGCAGGTGGTAGACGGCGCCCTGGGACAGCCGGTACAGCATGCTCTGGGAGACGAACTTGGTGACCAGCGTGGCCAGGCAGAGCGCCACGTATCCCCAGATCAGCCGCTGCGAGGGCGCGGCGTCGGCGGCCAGCGCCAGGTTGACCATGGCGATGAAGGCGGCGCCGGTGCCGCCGCTGACGATGCCCGCCGCGATGGCCAGCAGGAACGGGCCCCGGCTGTAGCGCAGCAGGTAGGCGAAGAGGCTCATGCGCCCACCTCGTCCAGCCAGGCACGGAGCGTGGTCAGCGGCGCCGCCGGTGAGTCGGCCAGCCGGCCGAGCAGCAGGTCCCAGCGTCGCATCAGCGCCTGGAGCGCCCGGGCGTCGTGGACGTCGGTGGAGAAGATCCAGGTGCCGTGCAGTTCCGCGCCCTGTTCCCGCATGATCAGCGCCAAGTCGACCTCCGCCGGTCTGAGGTTGGTGCCGAGCACCTCGGAGAAGACGTAGTCGTCACCGATTTCCAACGAATCGACCCGCAGCCCGGGCAACGCGAGTTCCGGCACCTCGGCGTTGAGCAGGTTGAACAGGGTCCGCGTCGGGTCACCGTCCGCGGTGCCCGGCGCCGCCAGCCACGGCGGCACGGCCCGGTTGGCGTACGCGTCGAGCGTCCGGTCCCGGACCTGCCGCACCAGCCCGGCGAACGTCGACACGGCGGTCAGGTCGGCGCGTACCACGAGCGGGTGCACGAACCAGCCGATCAGGTCGGCCGTCTCGGCCCGGTCCCGGCCCGCCTCCGGGAAGCCCACCGGGATGTCGTCGCGGCCGGAGCAGGCGGCGAGCAGCAGGTGGTACGCGGCCAGCAGCGCCATGAACAGGCTGGCCCCCTCCTGCCCGGCGAGCCCACGCAGCTTCTCCGTGACCGCCGGGTCGACGCGGAACGCGCGGGTGAAGCCGTCGGCGGCGGTCGTCCCGGTGGCCGGTGGCCGCAGCGTCAGTGCCGGTGGCAGGCCGGCCAGGGCGCGCCGCCAGTGGTCCACGTGCGCGTCGAGCGCGCCGCCGGCCAGTTGCCGGCGCTGCCA
>JAEZQY010000072.1 GCA_023441055.1 Bacillota bacterium
CCGCTGGCCCGTCGAGCGCCAGCCTAGCCACAAGCTGACGACGATCCTGCCGTGCCGGGACAAGACAGAATTCTTTATTGGCATTGGAGGTAGTTCCTATGAATCAGCCCGTTATGGGTGGCGTTGCATCTTTGAACGCGCCGACTTACGTTAAGCAGCAGAAGTTGATCAACTGGGTGGCCGAGATCGCCGCCCTCACCAAGCCGGACCGCATCTACTGGTGCGACGGCTCGCAGGAAGAATACGATCGCCTGTGCGCCGACATGGTCGCCGCCGGCACCATGAAAAAGCTGAGCGACACCAAGCGCCCGAACAGCTACCTGGCCTGCTCCGACCCGTCCGACGTGGCGCGCGTGGAAGACCGCACCTTCATCTGCTCCGCCAAACAGGAAGACGCCGGCCCCCCCAACAACTGGATGGCCCCGGCCGAAATGCGCGTGACGCTGAACGGCCTGTTCGACGGCTGCATGCGCGGCCGCACCATGTACGTGGTGCCGTTCTCGATGGGCCCGCTCGGTTCGCCGATCGCCCATATCGGGGTCGAGCTGTCCGATTCGCCGTATGTTGCGGTCAACATGCGCATCATGACCCGCATGGGCCGTGCCGTGTACGACGTGCTCGGCACCGACGGCGAATTCGTGCCGTGCGTGCACTCGGTGGGCAAGCCGCTGCAACCGGGCGAGAAGGATGTCGCCTGGCCGTGCAACCAGACCAAGTACATCGTGCACTATCCAGAAACCCGCGAAATCTGGTCGTTCGGTTCCGGCTACGGCGGCAATGCGCTCCTGGGCAAGAAGTGCTTCGCGCTGCGCATCGCCTCGACCATGGGCCGCGACCAAGGCTGGCTGGCCGAACACATGCTGATCCTCGGCGTGGAATCGCCCGAAGGCCAGAAGCACTATGTCGCTGCCGCCTTCCCGTCCGCCTGCGGCAAGACCAACTTCGCGATGCTGATTCCGCCCAAGGCCTTCAACGGCTGGAAAGTCACCACCATCGGCGACGACATCGCCTGGATCAAGCCGGGCAAGGACGGCCGCCTGTACGCGATCAACCCGGAAGCCGGCTATTTCGGCGTAGCACCGGGCACCAACACCGCGACCAACTCCAACTGCATGGCGTCGCTCACCGCGAACACCATCTTCACCAATGTCGCGCTGACCGACGACGGCGACGTGTGGTGGGAAGGCATGGACGGCGATGCGCCGGCGCATGCCATCGACTGGCAGGGCAAGGACTGGACGCCGCAGATCGCCCGCGAGACCGGCGCCAAGGCCGCGCACCCGAACGCCCGCTTCACGGTTGCCGCCACCCAGAACCCGGTGATCGACCCCGCTTGGGACGATCCGGCCGGCGTGCCGATCTCGGCCTTCATCTTCGGTGGCCGCCGCTCGACCACGGTGCCGCTGGTGACCGAGCGCGCAACTGGGTCGAAGGCGTCTACATGGCCGCGACCATGGGTTCGGAAACCACTGCCGCGGCTGCCGGCCAGCAGGGTGTGGTACGCCGCGACCCGTTCGCCATGCTGCCTTTCATGGGCTACAACATGAGCGATTACTTCCAGCACTGGCTCGACATGGGGAAGAAAATCGCCGCCTCGCCGGCCGAACTGCCCAAGATCTATTGCGTCAACTGGTTCCGCACCGACGAGAACGGCAAGTTCATCTGGCCTGGTTTCGGCGATAACATGCGCGTGCTGAAGTGGATGCTCGACCGCATCGAGGGCAAGGCCGGCGGCGTCGAAAATATCTTCGGCGTCACCCCGCGCTACGAAGACCTGAAGTGGGACGGCCTGGACTTCACGCAGGAACAGTTTGATAAGATCACTTCGATCGACAAGGCGGCATGGCAGGCGGAATTGAAACTTCATGCCGAATTGTTCGAAAAGCTGAAGTATCATCTGCCCAAGGCGCTCGAGGAAACCAAGGCGCAGTTGGAGAAACGGCTGGCGGCATGATGGCTGGCTGAGGCGGGAAGAATTCTCCGCGTGAGCGGGGGATGGAGGAGACATCACTATAAGCAGGCGCGGCAGGGCAACCTGACCGCGCCTTTCATTTTCCTGATCCCGGTGAACAATGCGGGACCAGGGCGGTGGTATCTTGTGCTTTTTCCATCCAAGGAACCGCGCCATGGCGGGAGCCAGCCTGCTTGCCCTCATCGATGACATCGCCTCCATCCTCGACGATGTTTCCCTCATGACCAAGGTCGCTGCCAAGAAAACCGCCGGCGTGCTGGGCGACGACCTGGCGCTCAATGCCCAGCAGGTGACCGGTGTGCGCGCAGAGCGTGAATTGCCGGTGGTCTGGGCGGTGGCCAAGGGCTCCCTGGTCAACAAGCTGATCCTGGTGCCGGCGGCACTGGCCATCAGCGCCTTCGCGCCGTGGGCCATCACTCCGCTCCTGATGCTGGGCGGCGCCTTCCTGTGTTACGAAGGCATGGAGAAACTGGCGCACAAGCTCCTGCACAGCGAGGAGGAGGTTCAAGCGCGGCGCCAGGAACGGGCGCAAGCGATCGCCGACCCATCGGTGGACATGGTGGCCTTTGAAAAGGAAAAAGTGAAGGGCGCGGTGCGCACCGATTTCATCCTGTCTGCGGAGATCATCGTCATCGCGCTCGGCACGGTGGCTGGCGCTGCGTTCGGGGAGCGGCTCATGGTGATGGCCGCCATCGCTCTCATCATGACGGCCGGCGTGTATGGCCTGGTGGCCGGCATCGTCAAGCTCGACGACGCCGGACTGCGTTTGAAGAAGAGCGGCAGCACGGCCTTGCAGGCGCTCGGCCAAGGCTTACTGCGCGCCACGCCCTTTTTGATGAAGGGCCTGTCCGTGGTCGGCACGGCGGCGATGTTCATGGTCGGCGGCAGCATCCTGGTCCATGGCGTGCATCCCCTGCAGGAAGCCATCGAAGGCGTCGCTCACCGCATCGGCGCCATTCCTGCCATCGGCGGCGTGCTGGAAGCCATCACTCCCACTGTGCTCGGCGCGCTTGGCGGCATCGTCGCCGGCGCCGTAGTGCTCGCCGTTGTGACATTGGGGCAGCGGATGTTCGGCCGCGCAAAAGGACATGCCTGAGGGGAGCCCCGCCCTAATCATCCTCCTGCCGGGCAGGCATTCCTATCAACGGCACTGCCCGTTAAAAGCCTTCCTCCCCCTACCTTGAAATTGCCAATATCGCGCAGGCGAGGCGGCTCCTCGTCTGCGCCTTGAGGCGTGCCCATCCCCCATTTGGGGTATGGAGTTGTTCTATTTCTTGGAGGACACTCGCGCCTGCATAGGG
>JAEZQY010000029.1 GCA_023441055.1 Bacillota bacterium
ATTTGCCTCCGGCTTCCTTCAGATTCCGCCTCGCGACGGACACCCTTGCCCTTGGCTAACGGTAGGCGTTCGCCAGCCCCCGTTCGGGACTTTCACCCTAGAGATGACGCCCATGCTGGGCGTACATGTAAAAGGATGCCCTGGGTCAATGACCCAAGACACCCTTATTAACAGTGTTTCGTGTTATTTTGCTTTCAGTAAGTTTAAAATAATCGTAACCGCCTCAGCCCTTGTCGCATTCGCTTTCGGTGCGAAGCGATTGTCGCCGCGGCCGCTTACGATGCCGGCAGCATGGACCTTGGCAACCGCTGGCTTCGCCCATACCGGAATGTCGCTATCATCCGTGAAGCTTGTTGCCGCTGGTTCTGCCTCAGCCCCACCCGTTGCTCTAGCTGCCATAACGGCAAGCTCGGCGCGTGAGATGTTCGCCGCCGGACGGAACGTTCCGTCCTCATAGCCAGACACGATCCCCTTCTCCACCAATCTGGCAACGGCCGACTTTGCCCAATCGCCGATATTCAGCTCGTCTGTGAAGCGGAGTGCAGCGCCTGCTCCCTCGAGCTTCAACGCATTAGTCAGCATAACCGAGAACTGCGCGTGCGTTACATGAGCGTTTGGCTTGAACGTACCGTCTGGATAACCGTTTACGATGCCTTGCTGAACAGCCTGCTTGATTTGCGCTTCGCCCCAATGGCCTGCAATATCAGAGAATGATGGAAGCTGAGCTTCCTCTTCCTTCCCCTCATTAACAATGAGTGCCGCAAACTTGGTGAAGTGATCCACTTCAGCAGTAATCAGGTCTCCCTTCACCTCACCGCCAACCTCTACCCAAACCAACTCCGTCTCATCGAAATAGAAGATGGATACGCGTTGCCCTTCTTTAACTAGAGCTGGGTCAAACTTAATCGTGATGCTCACTGGCTTCTGGAAGTTGTCCGCCACATTCTTCAGCAGCTCAAATACGGAGCTTGCGAGAATTTCGCCATGATTGAATAAATTGGCGGTATCCAGCAGTTTATCAATTGTGATGACAAGCTCTTCATCCGAAGCTCCTGCCGGGATCGTCAAGATGATCTCTTCATTCAGCGTCGTCTCACCTGATCGGCTGGCAGGAACAGTAATTCGACCATTCGTGGTGATAATGGGTTCATTCGACTGTATGGGTGCCACAGTGCCGCCTCCGGTATCACCACCGCCATCACTGCCTCCGGTATCTTCGCCCCCGGTGTTAGGGTCGACCTTAGCCTTAAAGCCAGGCATCGGATACAACGTTTCTGCCAGAAGCTTATAATCTACCGCAAGCTCACTATAATAGTTACTTCCAAGACCCATCAGCGTCCCGTCAGACAAGACAATGATGCTATGATCGTAACCAGCACCAACCTGTCTGACCCCTGAGATGCCTGCTATCTTCTCAGGATAACCCTTCCATTGATCGTTATCATAGGCTCCAGCTTGGCCATAACCGTTATTTCCCCAAGCCCACACCTCATTATTGTTATCCAGCGCGAGAATGTGCGCCTCCGTAAAATCAATTGCTGTGATTCCCGTTAAAGGCTGCCCATCCTGCTTGTAAACTTGCTCCGCAAAATCTTCATCATAACTCAGCCAGCCCCACACTGTGCCGTCATTCCTTAAACCATAGGTATACTCATCCCCGGCTTCAACGGCTATAATATCTTGTAATGGCGAGGAAGCATCCAGGTGAATTTGGTGGATATCCATATCATCTCCCCATTGCCATACCGTTCTATCATCACCAATTACCGCTACGCTATGATAATAGCCTGCTGAAATTGTCTTCACATCGGTCAAACCATACACCGCTACAGCGACAGATGTATCGCCCCCATCATAATCTGGTCCTCCGCCAATTTGCTGGTATCCATTGTCTCCCCAAGCTACGATAGTACCATCCTGCTTGCGCGCCAAATTATGATACCTACCAGCCGATACTTCAACAATATTCGATAGTCCCTCGATTAACGAGGCGTAAGGTACAACGTCATCAATCTCATTTCCAAGCTGATAATTATTATTCCGCCCCCATGACCACACCTTGCCGTCTTCAGACAGTGCTAGAGCGTGATATCGGCCTGCATCAACGACCGCAATGCTCGTAATCGGATCACCATGTACATCTACCACCGGGCTAGGCTGCTCAGCATCGTAACGATTAACCCAATCAGACGAATTGACACCGGCTTGTCCATACTCGTTATCACCCCAAGCATATACAAGCCCATCCGACTTGATGACATAGGTGGAGGTATCGCCGGCATCCGCGAATACAATCTGATTGGCGCTGGATTGCACAGGCGCTTCGCTACTCCATAAATATATGAAGGGGCTCCAATACCACAAGGTCCCATCTTCTTTCAAACCAAGCACCTTTTCGTACATGCTTGTAAACCTGATCATATCCATCACATGCTCTTGCTTGAGTGCCGCTTCAACCTTCATTGTATATATGCTGGACACATCACCACATAGCCCCCAGCACCAATTCGATCCGTCGACTAGCCGGATGTAAGAGCTGCTAGCATAAGTTTTCGTAGAGAAGATCGCAGCTGCAGCAACACTCCCATCGCCGATCTCGATTGATTTATTATAGATGAATTCCTCATAATCTTCATCATCGAACACCACTCCCCAAGCCCGTACACCACCTTGCGCATCGATGGCTAACGAGTGGTATACTCCTGCCGATATCGCAGTGAAGACATCTGCCTCCTCCGATATTGGCTTAGCATATTCCCAATCGGCATACCATATACTATTCGACGGATCGTAGGGGCTCACAGCGTAGCCATCACCCCATGCCCAGATGCGCCCATTCTCATCTAACGCCACACTATGCTTGTCGCCTGCAGAAATCGCAGTGATTCCCTCTAAAGCTTCACCATCCTCTGTCTGTACAAGCTGGGGAATGAATTGGTCGTCCTCATCTCCGATGCCAAGCTGGCCATCATAGTTATCTCCCCATGCCCATACTCTTCCTGTGGAATCTAGTGCGAGGCTATGATAACCACCAGCAGCAATAGCTTGAATCTCAAGCTCCTCGAACGCGCTTATCTGCGTTGCATAAGGAACCTCACCTGCATCCTCTACACCGGATTCATAATCCCAATTGCTCCCCCATGCCCACACCTGACCTTCTTGATCCAGTGCAAGGTTATGGTAATAATTTGAAGATATCGCCTTGATTCCCGTAAGCGGAGTGACCTCATCCATCATCACGTGAACTGGTTCCTCATCAGAAGACATGTAGGATCCAGCTCCAAGCTGCCCGTACTCATTACTGCCTAACGCCATGACCGTCCTGTCGCTCATCAAAGCGATCATATGGTAGGAGCCGCCGCTAATTTCTACCGCATAGGGGACGCCGCCGGGCGGGTTTGTCACGGTTACTGGAATCGTTGCGCGTATCTCTGGATTGTCTGCAGCTTTAACAGTAATAACCGCTGTTCCAGAAGAGACAGCTTGCACCACGCCATTGCTGCTTACACGTGCAATCGATGGAGCACTGGAAGACCATACCAATTTGTTATTAAATGCATCTTCCGGGACTACGGCCGCTTCCAGCCGCTTTCGTGACCCTATCGATAATGCAATTGGAGAAGCATCAACAACAATACCCTCAACTTCAACCTTGTCAGCCGACAACAAGGCAATATAATCGACATTAAGCGGTGTATCTCCACTCTGATGGATAAACGTAATAGAGTCCCCTTGATTGATAGTTAAGTAAATGATGATTTCCCCGTAATTACTCCAAGAGCCTGTATCGAGAAACTCGATATGTTGTCTGAACTCATCATTGATCAAGATCGAAAATCGACCAGAACCATCAGCCGCATAACGCAGCACCATGGCATTGGCAGCTGCCAAATTAGAAAGGGTAAAGCCGTTGCCTTCTTCGTCCAAGTATCCAACAACTCCTGCTCCAGAAGCGTTAGGAAAAACACTTCGACCTTCTACCTTTGCTCCTCCGAGCAAATCCCCATCTTCCGCTTCATAGACAGGAGCCCAATGCGCATACAACGTCGTATCCGTTGTCAGCGTGATCGTCCGACCTGGAAAGTACAAGTAACCAGATCCATTAGCCTCCGTATTCCAGCCGGCGAATACATAACCTGCCTTCACCAGAGGATCTGACGTTTGACTGGCAACAATCACTGACTCATTTGCAGCCCCAGTCACTGAAGCTGGTACCTCTCCGCCATCTGCCCCGTTGGCATCATAAGACAAAGCGAACGTACTTTCACCCTCACCCAATCCAAGAGCAGGACTCCATAAGCTGAAAATCATAATCATTGCTAATAGAAGAGCGGCCAGCCTTCTGCCTGCTCGCTTCTTGTTCTTAACCATGTGACAACTTCCTCCTTCGTTTATTGTACAACCCCACACAGAGCAATTCATCCCTATACCAGCGGCTAAACAAACCTAGCATAGTACACCCTATCTTATTCGAGTAGTGAGTGGTGTCACTTATTTTGTCATATGACAATTTGATAATATTAACTATAAATAGACTTTTCTTCTTGTTTGGCAGACCGCAACAGTCCGGAAATAAAAAAGCTGGGCACACCGTAATCGGTGTACTGCCCAGCCTTCTTATCGTAATGATAGTCCTTCACTTTTCGACCATTCCACCCCTATAACAGCGACTGTAACCGCACGATGGCCTGTACGCGGTCTACGACTCCGAGCTTGCTATAGAGATTGCTGATATAATTACGGGCCGTACCCTCAGAAATATACATCGCTGCAGCGATCTCACGATTGTTACAGCCTTTCAGAATATAACCGGCCACTTCACGCTCTCGATCGGTCAATTGGATAGAGGAACCGTTACTCACGGCAAACGCTTGCGCACGTGTCATTTCTGTCATTTTGGCAGCGAGCTTAGAAGCAACGGCCGATGGCAGAATGAACTGTCCCCTCACGGTGTCGCGGATCGCCGCGATCATCTTGTCCACATCCATATCCTTCAGCAGATAGCCACTAGCTCCGCTTGCCATGCCCTCTATGATAAATTGGTCCTCGAGGAACGTAGACAGAATCAAGACATACGTCTCAGGCGCAAACTGTTTGATCTGCCTCAATGCGGTGATCCCGTCCATCTCCGGCATTTGAACATCCATGATGACAACCGCGGGCTTCAGCTTAGCGACAAGCTCGCAGGCTTCCCTGCCATGGCGAGCAACACCGACCACCTCAATATCGTCTTCTAAATCAAGAATGGTACGGATCCCTTCTCTAATCAACATCTGATCATCCGCTATAATCACCGAGATCATGGCGCACCTCCTTGGTCCAGCTTATGGGCGGTATAAGGCAATTCAATCCGCAGTAAACACCCTTCATCGTCTTCACACGCAATGGATAACGTACCATTCAGCTGCAACACCCGATCCTTCATCATCTTAAGTCCGAACCCCATTGTAATCGGCTTGCCTCCTGTCCCATTATCAGCCAGACTGAATAACACCCGTGAACCGTCATCCTGCAGGTTGAAATAAAACTGGCTGCTGCCGCCATGCCGTATCCCGTTCGTTAAGCCTTCCTGCAAGGCGTGGTAAATCACTTTCTTATGCATGAAGAATAAGTGCTGAATGGGCGCAATGGTATGGTGAATGACGACACCCGTATTCCGCTCCGTATCCTCGATCAGCTTGCGCAAGGCCAATTCAATGTCATAATACTTGTCCTCCTTGAGCATGTGGACGGAATTGCGAATCTCATTCAAGCTATGCCGGACAAGATCCTGTGCTTCTTGCAGCCGCTTGGTGGCGCTGGCCAGATCCTTGTTCAATAACCGTTTGCCCGCTTCAATCTGTAGAACCGTCGAGGTTAGCGTATGTCCGACAATATCGTGAATCTCTTGCGCAATTCGATTTCGTTCCGCATAAACAGTCGTCTCTGCCAGTGCCTCTGACGTAGCTTGCATGGATTTCTCCAGGGCGCGCGTCCGCTGCACAACCTGATCCTCGAGACTATTCTTCAAATCGTGCATGCCCATGTACAGCTTCGCATTCGCTATGGATATGGCGCACTGAGAGCTCAGCAGTTTCAAGACATCAAGCCGATTCTCGTCGAATACGCCTGAGGATAAATTGTTCTCCATGTAAATTTGACAGATCATTCTGCTCTGATAAACAATCGGCAAGCATAGGACTGCTTTATTGGACTTGCGCAGAATATAGTCATCTCGCCCGAACATACTGCTCGCGGCAGCATCATGCAGGATTAACGCTTCATTCGTTCTAGCTGTATATTCGATTATCGCTGACGGAACGAGATGTTCCGCGGCTTCCAGCGGAATCGATTCAATATGCTGCTCCTCTGCCGTTCCATAAGCTTCCACCGTCCATCCATGATCATTGGCGAATACCAGCACGCCGTATTCCCCTCCAGCATTCTGCAGCATGATGCGCATCAGCATACGAGACAGCTTGTCCATCTCCATCTCGCCGGATAAGGCTTGCGCAGAATTCATAACGGAAAGGTAATCGATCGAATCCATAACAGGATGAGATCCCCGCGACAATTGCAGGAGATTCCCATACCTGGCTTCCATGTCCTTCGTTTTGGCAAGCGCCCCCCACATCAGATAAGATTCATAAGCCTCATTCAGATAAAACTTAGCCAGCCCCTGCTTATTGCGGAGCAGTCCGTATTGCCCATAGCATTCTGCGATAATCGCTGCATCGTGTATAAGACCGCTCGTATTAGCAGCCTCAAGAGCTTGTCCATACCACCGCTCCGCCTTGCGGTCCTGCAGCGTCAACTTAGCTGCCTCCGCCCTTGCCAGCATATATTTATGCCGATAATTCTCGGGAGAGCGTCCAGCTATACGCCTCAGATTCCGGGTACTTATACGAATTTGCCGCAAGTATTCCGTTTGTTCCCGACTGTCGGCAGTTTCATACCGCTCTTTCAGAACAAGTACACGGTAGTAATGGTAGGTGGATGAATTTACCGCAATATCCTTAGCTACTGCCAGCTCATTCATACATTTTTCAAGTGCATGATGGGCCTCTTCATAACGACCGAGCAAGTAGCCTGATAGAATTTGATAAATATAGATGTAATCCTGAAGATAGGATATATTGCCCCCGGGTACGTCCTGCAGGAACGATTCGGACTCAATGTCCGTTTCAGTATACGGGTCATTAGCGGCTTGATAGTCCGTCAGCTCCGACAACAATCTAGAAAGAATAGCAGCCTGCTTCTGATGCACAATGTTGCCATTCCGCTCAAAGTAAGCCACTTGTCCAACCAGCCTTAAATAGATATCCTTGATGGGATGACTGAACTGAAAGAGCATCGCGCAGTTGGCCAGCAGGGTTTGATTGGCATGCCACAGATCACCAGAGCGCAGCGATTCTCTAACGGCATGATCGGCGGAATTTGGCAGGAAACCAGGTTCATACCGCCTCCAGCTGTCGTAGCACAGCGCGAATGAAGATACGGTTACCGCAAGCAGCCTCGGATTTGGTTTGGATATCTGATAGGCGAGTTTTCCCCATTTATACGCCTCTCCGTATTGCCGTAAGTTATAGTTCAAAACCATGGTGTAGCCGATAAAACCGATCGAAGCCTCGGTAGTCATCCCATGCTTCAATGTCAATTCGATCATGAGCAAGGTTTTGGATAACCAGTTTGTCTTATCAACGACAAAACAGGCTTGACTAATATAGTCTAGAACGGACATAGCCGTCTGATAACGCACATCCGTCATTGGAGGAAGTTCACCTACCGATTCAATCGGGAATCTGCGAAGCTTCCAGCGCAGCTTAGTGAATTGACGAGTGACCTGTTGAGGGCTTGGACTGCTGCTATGCTCGACTTGGAGGAAGCCCAGCGCCTTCTCGCCCAATGCGACCACTTCAGGAAATCGGTCACTGTTCGTTTCCAGCCTGATCATCAGCAGACAAGCCTGCGCCCGCTCCAAGTCCGTCTTGGACTTCTCCATCAACAGCTCCAATATTGCGAATGCCGAGTCGAAGTTCGTGTTTCTAAACTCGGCTTCCGCCCGCTCTACGTGGGCTTCATGGGTCAGAGAATAGCAGGTTTCCCAGCCTTCCTCCTCGAGCAAATCCGCAGCTATACGAAAATAAACAAGCGAAGCCTCGAATGCAGCGGCTTGCTTCGCGAGAAAGCCCGCCCGCATGTTCAGCTCTGCCAGCTCTTGCGCTCGACCCTGGAGAACAATGCGTGATACGGCTTGATTCAAATGCGTGAGCACTTGTTCCAGCGCGACATCGTCACCTGTCTGCAATCGCTCTGCCAGCTGCCAGCCGATCTGAGCGTGCAATTCCGCCCGCTCTGCCGCAGAAACCGATTCATATGAAGCTTGCCATATTCGGTCATGTTGGAAGGAAAATCGCGTGCGGGCATCATTGATCGGCTGCAGCAGCCGACCGGCTGTTGCGCTTAGTACCTCTTCCCTTACTTGCTCCTGCTGCATACCTGATAGGAAGACCAACATGTCCAAATCGAATTGCTTGCCTAGAATAGCCGCTATGCCAAGCACACGAACCGTACGATCAGGCAATTGCCTCAAAGCGTCCTCCATCGAATTGGCCATATGTTCGAAAACGTCCATCTCAACAATGCGCTTGATGTCCCACTGCCAGGTCCGGCTCTCTTCGTCAAACACAATCAGCTTACGGCTCCAGAGCTCCTGCAGAAATTGCTTAACATCTGCCGGGTTGCCTCCGGTTTTATGCTGCAACACTTGGACTAGCTCGTCATAGGGATGAGCTTGTCCTTGTAGTACAGGACTCAGTATCCCCTCCAAATCCGCATAATCGAAAGCAGTTAGATGAATCTCGCGTACATGCAAGCTGTTAAGGACGAGCTCCTCCATCATTCGCTTCATGGCATGAGGCGGCTTCATCTCCGCATCCCGATAAGCATATATAAGGAGCAAATGATGAAAGTGCTGCATCTGGTTTAGCAAATCCAACAGATACTGAATGGATGCTTCATCCGCCCACTGCAGGTCGTCGATAAACCATACAGTCGGCAGCTTCCCCCTCACCAGAAACAGTCGTAAAAAAGCATCCATTACGTTATGAAACCGCATCCTTCGTTCTTCAGAAGAGTTAACCTCTAACTCCGGCTGCGCGCCTATCAGCAAGGCCAACCGAGGGATCTGCTCAATGAGAAGCTGCCCGTCGCCTTGCAGCACATCCAAAACCTTCGTCCTCCAAGCTTCTATCTGCGCGTCACTTAGCGTCAGCAAACGCTCAACCAGCTGCTCCATCACTCGGATCCATAGCGAATACGGAGTCTGATTAACGCTGAGCTTGGGTGATCCGGCACTGACAATGATTCTCTCGACGGTATCATGATCGCGAAGCGTCTCCAGTACAAGGGCGGTCTTGCCTACCCCCGCGCCCCCGCTGATCCCAACCACCTCCGAAGCCCCCTCGGAAACCCGCCGCACGGCCTGACGCAATACCTCCTGCTCTGCGCTTCTGCCAAGCAGGCGTACTGCGCTGAACCAACTAATATCATGCCTAGCAAGCGGGAAGGATCTGATTTTTCCGAGCACACGATGTTGGACGAGGCATTCCTCCAAATCGGACACGATTCCGTATGCACTTGCATACCTCGCCTCCGGCATCTTCTCCATACATTTGTTCACGATTTCGGAGACCGCGCATGGGATAGAAGGATTTCGCTTATGAATAAGCTCAGGTGTCGCTGCTAAGTGACGATGTACCTGATCAAGCGCATCCTCGAACTGAAAAGGAAGGGATCTGGCAAACCATTCATAGAGGATCGTACCCAAGGAATAAAAATTGGAACGGTAATCGGAAGCCCTCCCCATTCTCCCCGTCTGTTCTGGTGACAGGTAAGGAAGGAGCCTGTCCTGCTGCTCGTCAGATCGCCCAGCTTGAAGATCTCCTCTATAGGATGGGCTTAGGCCAATATCCAAATAGCGCACCTGGGTAAGATCATCACTCAATAATAGATTTGACGGAGTAAGCTGATAGATAACAATTTGCTCCTTATGGAGCTGATGAAGACCTTGCGCTATAGTCATTGCTGCGCGGAGCAGCTGCTCCAGATGAAGGCTTTCTCGATGCAAGAGCATCCACTGTTCAACTGTCAGCCAGCCAGGATCATGCAAGAGCAATACTGGCTTTCCCTCCACCGTTTCGAAGCCATATGGTTCTAGTACGGGTCCGCCTTCCAGGTTTACCAGTGCATCATATTCATATTGAAAAGCGGCCGTCATGTCAGAGTCTGTATACGGATCGCTTGTCATTTTTGCCAAGAGAGGAAACTGATCACTAGATCGCACTATACGATAGACGCATAAGTCCCCGCTCTTGCTGATCATTTCTATCATTTGGTACCCTGTTAGCTCCAGCATGCTGTCACCGCCTAGCAAGAAAAATGGTTCATACTAGTATTTATCATATCAAAATTTCATATCCGACGAACACAAGATCCTCAATATCGGTTAAACTAATCTACAAGATGGTGGACAACTAGAATCTCGAAAGCCGTGGTGATCCGTTGAATTCGGAACAAGCAATAGTCCTTGTATGTGTTGGAGTCCTTATCATGCTTATGATTTCATATCTTGCTGCTAAAGCACTAGCACACCGTCATGCCCGAAACCTGCAGGACAGCCTATTGGAACGTCTATTTGGATTCCTACCGGACACCGTTCTTCTTCTCGACAGCAAGGGGCTCGTAGAGAAGGCCAATCCCGAAGCTCGCCGATGGTTTGCTTCTCATCACATAGCGCCCGAGCAATATGTCGATCTGCTAGATGATAAGGTGAAAGGTCAGCTCTTAGCTAGAATACCGCTACAAGCTTATGAGATGTCGCACATACTCGGTACCCAACGACTATATGTAACGGTCTTAATCGATTATATCCAGCTCTCCGGGGAACAGCGAACCCTGCTCATACTCCGAGATGACACCGAGCATAAGCAGAAGATTGCTGAGCTTGAACGCCTTGCTAATTATGACTCTCTTACGGGGCTGCCGAGTCGCCGACTGTTTATGGAGAGCTTAGAAGCAGCGCTCCAGAAGTCACCTCAGCATCAGGATGCCATCATGGTTATGCTGATCCAACTCGATCGTATCACCGTGCTCAATCATACACATGGACACGTCGCTGTTGATATGGTTCTGCAACAAATGGCCCGGACGCTAAGCAGCATCACAACAGAACGCGGAATGGTGTCAAGAATGAGTGGAGACGAATTCATCCTTTATAGGCCTGTTTCTGCCTCAGATCTGGAGATACAAGCCTATCTTCCATATATGCAAGAAGAACTCGCTCGCGGCTTGACCAAGTTCAACTTCATTCCCATCGACATAAACATCGGGATCAGCTATTACCCGTCAGACGGAACCGATGTTCAAGCGCTTATTAATATCGCCGATCTCGACATGATGGAAAGGACTTGAATCCGTAAGAAAGGTCGTCACTTGGACGACCTTTCTTTCATTATTTTGCATGCAGTAGATTCAAAATGATAGTAACAGCCTCTGCTCTTGTCGCGTTCGCATTCGGCGCGAAGCGATTGCCGCCCTGACCGCTGACGATGCCTAACTGCTTGACCTTGGCGATCGCCGCTCTTGCCCAAGCTGGAATGTCGCTGTCATCCGCAAAGCCCGTATCCGCATGGATTGATGTCGTCTCACCATATGCTCTGGCAGCCATAACCGCTAGCTCCGCGCGAGAGATATTCGCACCTGGTCGGAAGCTTCCGTCGGCATAACCGGATACGATGCCGGCTTGTATGGATTTAGCAACCGCCGCTCTTGCCCATGCGCCAATATTCCCCCCGTCGGTAAAGCTTAGTGCTTCACCTTCAGCTTCGCTCTTTAACGCATTCATGAGCATCACTGTGAATTCAGCGCGGGAAATCGGTGCATTCGGCTTGAAGGTGCCGTCCGGATAACCGCTGACGATGCCTTGCTGCACGGCCTGCTTAATATTGGCCTCACCCCAATGTCCAGTGATATCGGAGAACGATGGAATCTCAGGCTCTTCCACCCTCACATCACCAACGACCAATACTGCAAACTTCGTGAAATGATCGACCTCTGCCGTAATGGTGTCACCGTCAACTTGTCCACCGACTTCCACCCAAATCTTCTCTGTCTCATCATAGTAGAAGATCGCAACGCGTTGTCCTTCCTGTACCTTCGAAGGATCAAACTTAAAGGTCAACACGACCGGCTCTGCAAAGTTTTCCCTGAAGCTCTTCAATAGCTCGAATACGGGACTTGCAAAAACTTCTTCATCATTAGCGAGACCAGCTAGATCAGCAACCTGCTCAATAGTCAGCTTCAGCTCTTGCTCCGAAGCGCCAGCAGGAATCGTAATAAGAATCTCCTCACCAAGCTGCACCTCACCGGCTTGGCCAACTGGCAGCGTAATTTCACCATTGGTAGATACGATCGACTCTACATTCCCAGCAGGGACAGTCGAACCTTCATTCGAGTCGCTAACAGGCGGCGACTTCGGTGTGACTGCGTCGGTAGCTGCCGAGGCCGCTCCGTAGCCTGCACCGTTCAACGCTTCTACCGTGAACGTATACGATGTGTTATTGGTTAATCCCGTTACCGTTATGGTAGTATTGCTGTTCGTCGTCGTAACTACGATATCCTCCGGTGACGCGGTTACCCGATAGCCGGTAATTGCGCTGCCGCCATCATCGCTTGGCGCAGTGAACGTAATCGTTGCTTGTCCATTGCCTGCTACAGCAGTCACATCCGTAGGCGCGCCAGCAACAGTCCTTGGCGCAACTGCGCTGGAAGCTTCCGATGCTTCCCCGTAACCTGCTGCATTCAATGCTTCCACCGTGAACGTATAGGACGTGCCATTCGTCAATCCCATCATCTCAACCGTTATATCAACATTCATAGTCGTGACCACAAGATTGCCCGGCAACGCGGTTACCCGATAGCCCGTTATGGCACTGCCGCCATTATTGGATGGCGCATTGAATGTAATCGTTACTTGTTCATTGCCAGGGATCGCAGTGACTCCTGTTGGTGCGCCAGCCACAGTTATCGGCGTAACAGCGCTGGAAGCTTCCGATGTTTCCCCGTAACCAACCGCATTGAGCGCTTCTACTGTGAATGTATAGGTCACGCCATTGGTTAATCCTGTTACTACAATTGATGTATCATCATTCGTAGTCGTGACTACAATATCGCCCGGCGACGCGGTGACACGATATCCGGTAATTGCGCTGCCGCCATTATCGGATGGCGCGGTGAACGTTATCGTTGCTTGCCCATTGCCTGCGACAGCAGTCACAGCCGTCGGTGCTCCAGCGACAGTCATTGGCTTAGCACTTGTTTCAACAGACTTCTTCTCCCCGCTCTCATTCACAGCCCCAACGACAAAATAATACGTCGTACCATTCGTCAACCCAGTCACTTCATATACCGAATTCGTCACCGTTGCGACCAATGTATCTGTCGCTCCAGCAACTGTACCTTGATAGATGTTATACTCCGTTGCAAAAGGAACTGGATTCCAAACGAGTTCGACCTTGGCATCGCTAGCTACAGTCGAAACAATCGTCGGAGCTCCCGGAGGTGTCAATTCCCACTTCGCATGCAATGTGATATTTCTTGTAATTACCGTGTTATCAATGTCAAATAAGTGCTCAACTTCGTCTTCGTCAATCATATACCAACCGACGAATGAATACCCTTCTCGAGTCGTCATGATCGGTCCAACCACACGTTCGTTATAATTGACAGTATGGCTGCTCACTGTCGTTCCGCCAAGCGTATCGAACGTTACCGTGTATTCGTTGATTTTCCACTTCGCGTGCAGATGTAAATTTTCTGTAATAGGCGTATTCGCAATGTCGAAGGTGGTAGTATAATCACTATCCGTGAACCAGCCGAGGAACGTATGACCGTCTCGAGTCGTCGTGACCGACTCAACTACAAGTTTGTTGTTGTAGTTTACCATCTGATTACTGATTCCCGTTCCGCCATACGTAGCGAACGTCACGGTATAACGCTTGATTTCCCACTTCGCATGCAGCTGCATATTAGTCGTAATTGGCGTGGTCGCAATGTCGAAGGCAGTTGTATAGTCAGCGTCCGTATACCAGCCGCGGAACGTATGACCGTCTAGAGTTGTTTCTATCGATCCATCTAATAGCTCGTTATAGTTGACCGTTTGTTCGATAACCTCCGTACCGCCATGGGTTTCGAATGTCACCGTGTATTCGTTCACATCCCACTTCGCATAGATCGACATATCGCCAGTGATCGGCGTTGCGAAGTCGAAGCCATCAGTAAAGTCCTCGTCTGCATACCATCCTCGGAAGGTATGCCCTTCATATTCCGGATCTGCAAGCGGAGACATATGGTCTCCCCTTGTCACGAGGATGTCGCTGGCTGGCGTTCCATTATTCGAATGAACGGTTACGGTATATTTGGTCTCCCATTTAGCAAATAAAGTAAGATTTTCTGTAATCGGAGTCTCTGCATCGAATAATGAAGTCCATTCCGCATCCGTATACCAACCATCAAATGTATAATCACCATTGGTCGGCGGTGCTGGTAACGTCAATAACTCGCCATCCAAGACGATTAGCTGTTCGATTGTACTTCCGCCATACGTATCAAATGTAACCGTATGCTGCTTGAGAAAGTTAGCCGTAACGTTCAGCGAACTAGTCACAGGATCATGTCGCTGGGCAGTTTGTAAGCTGTCGTCCCAACCCACAAAAGCGTAGCCTTCATTCGGTACAGCCGTTACCGGATCTATCGCATTATTATACGGGACGTTATCGTGTCTAATTACGGTTTGTCCCTCTAGTGAACCACTTGTCAGCGTACCATTCGCACCGGCGTTGTAAATCAGATTATACTTCTCCAGCTCCCAAATCGCATATAAGGTAAGATCCGAAGTAGGCGTGATCGTCACTCCTGCCGTATAATCAGTGCCCGAGCCATCGGCGGCCGTGTTCCACGTCACGAACGTATGACCTTCTTTCACCAAGCTGCCATGCGTTGCAATCGTTGCAGGTTTATTCTCATACATCTGCTGGTCAGCAGGCGGTGTGCCGCCGCTAGGCCCATTCCCTTCATATGCGATATTGTAAGCCGGCCGAATAGAACGAATTACTTTATTCCCGTACTCTTCTAGATAGATCGTTCCATTCACAGGGTGGATGGCAATTTGACGAGGCCCACCTAGAAACGCGTTGATCGCCTCCGTCCCTTCAGGTGAATTCCCGTATAGCATATCTACATTTCCCGCTATTAAACTTTTCGTACCCGTCTGCGTGACCTTTATAATCTGATTGCCATAGTTTGAATTTGCTGAAGTTGCGGCCGTTGTGAAATATAAATTGTCGTCTGCATCGAACGCCATCGATCTCGGGTGTTGAAAATCAATCCCCCCACTCACACTCGATCTCGAAGCGAAGGTCGTCAATTCGGGCTCTGAATCTGAAATTGAATATTTAAAAATCGCGCTGTACTGGCCCGGTTTTGAAAAGTATAGATCTCCCTGAGAGTCAACGGCGATGTGCTCGAATTTAGAACCTGCTGGATCTACAGGTAATTCGATATCCGTGATTGAGGTGAACGTTCCGTCCGTCACATCAAGCTTATCCAGGTAAAACGTCGCAGGAAATCCTGATTGATTAGTATCAAAAGAATACATATAAAGATTACCGGATGAATCAAGTGCTATATCTCGAACATTAGGTCCCTGGGTTGTGACATCGTAAATAGCCAAAATTTTATTTGAAAGGAGATTGACCTTTATCACTTTGCTGCTTTCATTGCTGCCGACTCTATTTTCAGCGATATACATATTGTTGTCCGAATCGATCGTAAGTGCTCTTGGCCCAATGAAACTAACTTCGTCTGCCCTTTTACCGACAACACGATCTTGTTGCTCTGGGGTCAGTGGATATGGTACGGTTCGATACGTTCCAATTCCGGCAAAAACACTCAAATCGCCCGATGGCGTTACTTTATAAACGTGGTTAAACGCAATGGTGAAGTATAGATTGCCCGATGCATCTATCACCATATCGTATACTTCTCCAAAAATCCCAATCTCTTTGGCTTTCGTCTTATCTGCATCGGCAGGCGTTTGGCTAGTCCCATTACCCACCTCATCAACGAGCACATAAGTCGACCCACTACTTGCCGATGCTCGCTCAGCACCCGGAAGGCCGATCTGGACGATCAGCATGGTGACAATAAGCCACAGTAAATATTTTCTCATTATTCATCTCTCCTATTGTCTGAACGATCTAGTATCTCACCTAGCATAATACAAGCTTGTCATGATCGAGTAGTGTGCGGTGTCACATCTTTGTCATATGACAAATTGTAAGAAAAGATCAGAAATAGACATTAAAGTACAATGGTTGAGATCGAAAAGCACGTATCCACAACGCATAGTAAACCAAAGAGGGCTTGCAACAGCCCGCCTCCCGGCAAACTGTCACAGCCCTCAATCCCGCGTCACAAGAACACTTGATCGCACTCATGAATGTCTTTATAGATATACAACCAATCACCTGAAAAAACTAAACCGGAACATAGGTCAACCTGATCACATGCTCGCCAATTCGATCACTTGCCACGAGACGCAACGGGGGTCGCGGACCGGCGAAGAATGGCTTGCCCTGACCCAGTACGACTGGATGGATATAGAGACGATACTCATCAATGAGACCGAGTTCTGTTAGACTATGCGCCAACTCTGGACCTGAAACTTCAATCTCCCCTTCATACTGAGCCTTCAGCTCACGTATGGCAGTTGCTAAGTCTCCCTCGATTAGAGAGGCATTCGGACCTACGGACTCTAACGTCCTCGACACCACCCACTTCGGTTTACTTTGCCACGCCAATGCATATTCCCGCTCTGGCGTATCCCATTCAGTATAATCCTCGTCCCAATACCGCATAATCTCATACATACGGCGCCCGTACAGGCTACCCGCAATGTTGTGAACGTCGTCGATGAAATGACGGAATAGCACGGAATCTGGTTGAAATTTCAAGTGGTCAACATACCCATCTAGAGACTGGTTCAATGCGTATACGATCTTTGCCATGCGACTCACTCCTCCTTGGCTTCCTCACTCAGTTCATAGTTGAAACTAGTCATCAACGCTTCTCCATCCTTCAATTCATATCGAGTTCACTAGTAAGTGTTTAGAATGTCGGGTCCTTATATTATTAATTCCTTGATAAATAGGCAATTCCTTTTTTTGCCCCCCAACTAGCTCCTATAAACTCTATAAAACATTTATGTTCTTCCCCGTCGCCACCGGATTCTCCTCATAGCTAATCCAATCGCTCCAGCTGCCCAGATACAGCCTCACCTTCTCGAAGCCCGCTTCCTCGAGCGCCAGCACATTCGGACAAGCCGTTACGCCAGAGCCGCAATAGACCACGAGCTCGGCATCGCGATCGATCTCGCTAAACCGCTGCGTCTGCTGCTCTGCAGACTTCCATGCGCCCGAATCATCCAAGCTGCCCTTCCAGAAGTGGTTCACCGCTCCGGGGATGTGCCCCGCCTTCCGATCAATCGGCTCTTGCTCACCCAGATAACGCGCTTCTTCTCTGGAATCGACGAGAACGAGCCCCTCCTGACCAAGCCGCTGCTGCAGCTCATGCACGGAGATCATTCTAGCCGTATTCACTCTTGGGGAGAAGTGCCGGGCCTCCTTCACAACAGCCTCCGCATCGACTGGATATCCGTTCGCCTTCCACGCTGAGAAGCCCGACTCCAGCACATACACCCGCTGATGTCCAATAAAGCTCAGCATCCACCATAGACGCGAAGCCATAGCGCCGCCCTGATCATCATAAGCGACAACGGTTGTCTGATTGCTGATCCCTATTTGGCCAATGTATAAAGCGAATACCCCGAGATCCGGCAGCGGATGTCTCCCGCCATGTTCTCGCACTTCCCCAGACATATCCTGTTCCAAATCCATATAGATCGCACCAGGGATGTGCGACTCCTCGTAGGCGCTGCGCCCAGCATCAGGCTGACCCATGATGAACCTGCAATCCACCACTGTCAGATCGCTGTCATTCAGATGCTCCGCTAGCCAACCCATCGTTCTAATATGCTTCAATCCGCCCACGTCCTTTGCCATTTTCCCTCATTGTACCATGAATTTTTGCAAGCTCAGAGCGAGTTTGCGAGCTTTACCATAATTTCGTCAGTGCAATTGCTTGTCACCATTGTTTACTATGGAAGTATCACATCATAGGAGGGAATTCAATCATCATGAAGAAAATTATAGCTGCAGTGCTGGCGCTCTTGCTGGCTCTCCCTGCCGCCATACCACTGTCCGCGCAAGCGATTAACTATGAAACCACAGTCGAGCGAGGCGTGAACTTCCGCGCACAGCCATCGACCAGCGCATATGTGTTCCGTATGATTCCACGAGGCGAGAAGATCCATGTGGTAGAGAAGATGAATAACTATTGGCTGAAGATTATCGTCCAGGATGGAACATTGGGGTACATATCGGCACAGTCGAAATACACAAATTACAAGGGTCGCACCACATCATCATCAGGAAATTCTTCCAGCTCTAACTCGAGCTCAAGCAAGGCCGACAGCATCATCTCGCTAGCGAAGAGCTTATCCGGCAAGGTTACATATGATTACGGCACTCGGAATCCTTCAAGGTACATATTCGACTGCTCTTCCTTCGTAGAGTACGTGTTCGAGAAGAATGGCGTATCGCTGCCGTGGGGGACCAAGACACTGAAGAATAAGGGTAAAGCCGTTAGTAAGAGCAATCTGAAGAAAGGCGATCTCGTCTTCTTCTCCACAAGCGGCTCCAGTATCGACCATGTCGGCATCTACATAGGCGGTGGGCAATTCATACATAATACGCCGTCCAAGAATGGCCTGTCGATCAACAGCTTGAATACGGGCTATTGGAGTAAGGAATACGAAAGCGCCAGAAGAGTTCTGTAATAACGGCACCGTCCAAAATAAATCGAAGACAGCGTGTACGGCCCTCGGCCGCGCGCTGTCTTCTTCTCTTCCACGGCTTGAATCAGGCCGTCGCTTCTAGCTGTACACCTGCTTACTGAAGTGTTGAACCGCCTGATAGAGCTGCTCAACCTCCAGTCTCTGATGAGGGAGGAAATTGTCCGCGCTCTTCACGCGCGTATGCAGCCCAACCGGCAGTCCCGCCAGCTGCATGCTGTACTTAGCATTAATCGGGTAGTATTGCAGCTCGATAAGCGCGCCCAGCGTAGCAATCCATTGTGTGCGTGTTGCTTGGTCAGGCGAGGTGCGCCAATTGCTGGTCAACCAGACATACAACTCCGGGTGGAAGTTGGCCATTACTCCGCTAAATCCAGCAGCGCCCAGCTTAAGCGATTCCAGCAGGGTTGCAGAATTCGCGTTGAACACCTTCAGCGAGCTGTCACGCACCGCCTCAATCTTATCGCGCAGTTGCTCTAGATTGCAGCAGGTGTCCTTAAGGAATAAGAACCGGCCTGTATCTGCGCACCACTTCAATAGCTCAGGCGATAACAGCCGCTTATAAGGATATGGGCACTCATAGATACCGAATGGAATAGCAGGCACTCGTTCTAGAATTTCCGATGTGCGCTGCTTCCAGATTTCATCGTCTTCCTCCTGCGCTGCCAGCCGATTGCTCACCAGCACGAAGGCATCGATGCCTGTTTCCGAGATTCTCGTAATCTCTTCGATCTGATCCTCCAGCGAATCAGAGACATGTCCGGATGCAATCACAGGGACTCTCCCAGCACTCTTCTCTACTACGAATCGCGCTAGGCTTACACGCTCCTCTAACGATAGATAGAACATCTCACTGGATTGACATACTGCGAATAAACCGTTAACACCGCTTGCAATATACCAATCGATCACTTGCTCTAACGCCTTGTAATCAATCTCATTGTCCTCGGTAAACGGGGTGATCATTGTCGGCCATACACCATCTGGAATCTTGTTGTCCATGTTGTCGTCTCCTCTAATCGTTCTCCATTGTAGAACAGTGTTCTAATATTTGATTAAAGTATACCCGTAGACGAAGCATTTGTAAATAAGCCGCTTGACGTGACTATATACGTCCCTTCAATTGATCAACCACATCTAATAATTGATTGGCCAAAGTCGGAATCGTCTGATCATCAAAGCGCAAAGATGGGCCGGATATGCTGACGCCTGCGATCACTTCGCCCCGTCGGTTCATAATCGGCATGCCAATGCACTTAATCCCGAATTCATGCTCCATCCGATCAATGGCATACCCTCTGCTGCGTATCTGCTTAAGATCCTGCAGCAGCTCCTCACGCTCTACTAGCGTCTGATCTGTGAATTTCGTGCGTTCACCTGCAAGCACTGCATGCAGGGTTTGCTCCGGCAGGTAGGCAAGCATGGCCTTCCCAATTCCTGTGCAATACATCGGAGCCTTAATCCCTTGCATTCTGCGGGTCGTCTGCTTGTTCTTGGGGCTGAACGCGTCCAAGTACATGACCTCCGTGTCACTCGGCACAGCTAAGTAAATGACTTCATTGGTCTTCTCAGCCAGCTCCTGCATATAGGGCGTAACAATCGTTGCAAAGCTCATCCGGCTCGTTACAATCTGGCCCAGCTCTAATATCTTATAGGCTAGCCGGTACTTCTCGTTCTCAGGATTCTGCTCCAGATAGCCCGCCTTCACGAAGGTATCAACTAGATTATGAACGTTACTCTTGTATAAGCCGAGCCTCTTGCTTATCTCTGATATGCCAAGCTCAGGCTCCTCTGTCGTAAAGCAATCCAGGATGGATAAGGCTTTATACAGCGACTTGACCTTCACTTCCTGCTTGATCTCCACAGCGCCATTCAACCCCAATCTCGGTGCTTCTAATATCAATAGTGTATCACGAGTATAGTCGTTAGAAAACTGCATAGAAGCATGGCCGGATTGTAAGATCATACGCCCCGCTACGATTCCAATTATGTCTCATAACGAAGCAATGACAGCATTCCACTGGGAGTAGAATGCTGTCATCTTCTATCGATTAATCATCAAGATCATCGTCATCGTCATCGTCGTCATAATCGATTTTTAATACTTTGCCGCTGATGGCATCAATGTCGAGTTCAACCTCGCCTCTACTCGTTCTGAGCTCGACCTCATAGATCAGAATACCATCGTCACGGTCTCTCTCGATTTCTACAACCTTACCGCCAACTGTGTCTACAGCAATTTGACGCGCTTGCTCCTTGGTGATAACTGCAGGCTTCGTATCCGTTGCTTTCTGGGTTTGCGCAACTGTATCCGCAACCGATTGAGGGGCTGCTGGCTGAATAGCCTTCTTCGTGCTAGGCGTCCGATCATCATCCGTTTCAACCGCAAGCACTTGACCCGTAGCCGCGTCAATCTTCACTTCCACATCGTCATCATCGCGATTGCTCTGCTCAATTTCAACCTCATAAACCAACTTTCCTTGCTTCCGCTCCAGATCGATGTCATCCACAGTTCCTTGAGCTTGTTGCAAGGCAATTTCTCTTGCTTTCTGCTTGCCAATTAGCGTATCCGATGTCTGGGCAGATACGACCCCGGCTGCTCCAAGTATCATCATAACTGCAAGTACAGCGATCCAAGTCTTCCTCTTCATCCTTGTCATCCTCCTCATGTAAGTGATCCAACACCCTTAACATTACAGGGGGAAGATGAGAAGACCATTACAGCAACATTAGAATATGATGAGAGCGCGGGCTCACTTACGTCTACTTTAATCATCTTGATCATCATCGTCGTCCCAAGCAATTGACATGATGGTGCCCGACGCTGCATTAATCTGAACCATCGCTTCTCGATCATCATCCGTATCTACTTCCACTAGATAGTAACGAACACCGTCTGATTCACGCAGCTCAATCTCATCTACCTCGCCGTTAATCTTATCCAAGGCAATCGAGATCGCAGTCTCACGCTTAATGAGTACGTCCTTCGCATCGGTTTTACCGCTGGGACTTGCTGGACGCGATGGACGCTCCCCAGGAGCAACGCCAGATTGCCCTTCTGTTTGAACATCCTCCGGCATAGCAGGATCAACAGCAGGCTCTACCGATCCATCATCAACCCCGGCCGGTTGCTCGTAGGCTTCCACTTGCTGAATATCTGCGATTCCGCCGCTAGCCGAATGGACCGTAATCGCATACAGACCGACCGTTGTCTTCAGCTTCACCCGGTAGTCGTCCCCATCCTGGCTCACACTCACAATTTCACCTTCATAGTGCTTCCTCACCTCATCAATGGCGCCATCAATGGTCAGGCGCGGCCCCGCGTTCACCCGATCCATCACGACAACTCCCGCGATCAGGATCAGCATAACTGCCACGACAGCAGTGATTAGGCCATATTTGGACAGCCAGTATCGCTTCACCCGCTTCACCCCAATTCTAAGTACACTTATTCTACCTTAGTAAGATTAAAATTTAATGAGAACCCGCCGCCGATGTCTTCGGCAGAAGAATCGTAGCTGTGGTGCCAATTCCTTCAACACTATCCAACGCAATGCGAGCGCCGATCGCGCTGACAATTTCTTGAGCAAGTGATAAGCCCAAGCCTACTCCTCCGATCGGGTCGTGCTGGTCACGACTTCTCGCTTGGTCTACACGATAGAATCGTACGAAGATGTGCTGAAGCTCGGACTTCGGTATCCCGATTCCACGATCCTTCACGCTCACATACACTTGTTCCTCACGTATACCCGCTTCCACCATGATCGCTTCCTCACTATACTTCCGCGCGTTATCGAGCAGAATAATGAGCAACTGCTTCATCATCGCTTCATCCGTATGGGCAATTAATGCATCCTCCGTATCCAGCCGAATGTTAATCTCTCGTTCATAGGCCTTGCTGAACGGCTCTACAGCGTCTTGCACTAATTTCGTTATATCGACATTCATCATGTTCAGCTGCCACTGGCGATTCGGCTTAGCTAGCAATAATAGCTGCTCGGTCATGACCTTCATGCGTATGGCCTCTGAATGAATGGCGTCTACGGACTCCATCAAGAGCTCTGGCCGCTCCTGCCCACGCCGTTTCAGTAGACTGGCATAGCTCTCAATAACCGTTAGCGGTGTCTTCAGCTCATGAGAGGCATTCGAGACAAATTGCTCCTGCTTGGCATAATTACTCTCGAGCAGACTGATCATGTCATTGAAGGTGTCGCCCATCGCAGACAGCTCGTCCCGTGATTGCCGCCCCTGCTCAAGTCTGACGAATCGACCGCTCCTGGCGATCTCCTGCATCGTGCTGGTCATCGTCTGGATGGGACGCATGATGACACGACCGAGCACTCCACTGGATATCAGGACCGGCACCATAGCCGCGATCGTCACCACGATCAGCACTAGCCGTAGAATACGGAGCAGCTCCATCACCTGCTCCATGTTGACCATCGTCTGGACATTCTCGACCTGACCATCTGACCCAATATAGGGAATCGTGGCAAACCCATAGTAACGTCCCTCAACGGAGACAAACTCGGTGCTCTGTCTTGAGGAATAGACTAAGGGCATTCTGCTGAGTTGTGACTCGGACGAGGAGGTCACAATCAGCGGCGTTCGATCATCCTGATGGACGAGCGCAATCATCCCCTCAAGTGGCCTATACGCACGCAAGAGTTCTTGGGCAATCGAGGGATCCTGCACCTGACGAATCGCGCTCGCAGCCTGCGCGGTCTCGGCTGCAATCTGCTCCAGCTCACGCTGAATGGACATGCGGCTGAATGCCCAATAGATCGTTATATTAGCTGCTACTAGCAGAATGGCGAATAAAACAGAGGAATAAAGGTGTATCCGGCTCTTCAGCTTCATGGCGTATCCTTCAGCACATAGCCAATTCCGCGCACCGTATGTATTAACGCATTGGGAAAGCCCTCGTCGACCTTCTTGCGGACATATCGGATATAGACATCGACAACATTCGTATCACCTGCATAATCGTAGCCCCACACCTCTGTAACAATCTGCTCTCGATTGAGCACGATGCGTTGATTCCGTAACAGGTACTCGAGTAGATCGAATTCTCGCTGTGTTAACTGCAGCTCCTGATTGCCGCGCACAACCTCACGTGTAACCGGATTAACCTTAAGATCTGCTATCTGAAGCCAATCATCCGCTATACTATGCGCTCCCTTATGCTTAGTGAGTCGGAGCGATGTCCGAATACGCGCTAGCAGCTCTTCAATTTCAAATGGCTTTGTTATATAATCATTCGCGCCCAGATCCAGTCCTGATACCTTATCTTCAATGGAGTCCTTGGCAGTCAGCATAATTACGGGAGTATGGCTGTCATCTGAACGAATGCGCCTTAGCAGCTCAATACCGCTAATGCCAGGCAGCATGATGTCCAATAGAATTAGATCATGACCACCCTGCTGATAAGCCATCCAACCGGCTGTCCCATCGAATGCGACATGAACCTCATACCCCTCACTTTCCAGCTCAATCTGCAGCAGTCTGGCGATCTTCCGTTCGTCCTCGACTACAAGTATCTTTCCGCTCATCATGGCCCTCCATTCATTGAACCTACACTTCACACTATACCCCTTGCCTCTGTTCTAATGCAAAAAGGGGCAAGCTCGAATGGGCGATGACTATTGATCGTGTGAGCTGCCAATGAAGAAGGAGCACCGGTGATCGGTGCTCCTTCTTCATTGGCATTGCAATTATGGATTCAAACTTGCATGGATCTCCACAGCCGGCGCAATATACTGCTCCAGATTGTAGGTAGAGTACAGCGTGTCGACGAATGCATCGAACTCGGCGAGCGGACGCTTACCATAGATAAACTTTGTGAGCTCCTCCAATTCGTACTTGCGAATATCGTCGGCATTGAGCCCTTCAGGGATAGGGACCAGCTCGCTGAACGTATTCACCCGAGGCAATGCAGCCGCGAATTCAATAAATGGAATCTGGTTGACAAACTTTGTGCTCAGATATTCTCTCTCGTCGCGGCCGGTCAATTGATGATTGACGCTGTATCCGATATCCGAGATGGCAGGCAGCGTGACGATTTCGCCATTTTCTTTCTTGTAGTGCTCCCCTTCGATACCGTACATCACAAGCTCATGTCCAGGCCCTTCGGTGATATAGTCGAAGAACTCCAGGATCTTATTCAGCTTGTCAGGATCCTTCTCTACATTCTTGGAAATCGCATATCGTCCGGAAGTTGCGGTAATGTCGAAGAAGCCATGATACTTGCCCCCGGGACCTTCTAACGCATCCAGCTGTTCCCAAGAAGCATTCGGATTGATTTCCTTGTACTGCTCAATGTACTTATCTCTTGCGATCGTAGCCCAGTTAAGATGGATTAGGCCGGCCTGACCGATGAACGCCTTCTCTTGATGCTTCAATCCCTTATTCGCTAAGAATTCCGGGTCAACCACCTGAAGATCGATCAGCTCCTTAATATAAGCGAGCGCTTCCTTCGTCTCCGTCAGCACAGTGGAGTACACTGCCTTGCCATCCTTGCTCATGAAGTGCCCTGGTCCTGCAATGCCAAAGGCGCTGAATACCCAGTCGAACGTAGCGGGCGCATTCACAGGATCAATGGTCGTCAGTCCGATTCCGGTGAAGGCGTACGTGTCCGGTTTATTATTGCCGTCGGGATCGTCTTCTTTGAACGCTATTGCGATGTTCTTGATGTCCTCAAGCGTCTTCGGACGCTCTAGGCCGAGCGTATCCAGCCAATCCTGGCGAACCCACAGTGTAGACATCGGTAAGTACGGACGCTTAGGTATCGCGTACAGCTTACCATTGATTCGACTGCGATCGAGATCTTCCTTAGAATAGCTCGCTTGAATTTGCGGCATCCTATCGAGATATTGCTCGATATCGAGCAGTAATCCCTGCTTCGTGTATTCATGCAGCTGATTCTTATCCACCTGGAATACGTCAGGCGCATTGCCGCCCGCCATACGGACGTTCAATTGCTGGGCATATTCCGTCGTGACGACATTGAACTCCATGTTCATATTCAAATCCTTGTTCAGCTGCTTCGTAATGACATCTTGCTCCGCTGGCACCATGTTCGAGCCTGAGACGAAGACGGAGAATTTCACCGGAGCCTTCGGTTTGCTGCCCTCTGAAGTACCCTGCTGCTTGGTCGATGAACCTGTGTTGTTCGATCCTTGTGAGCAGCCGGCTAACACCACACTTATCACCATGACAAGCGCCAAACTAAACATAACCCACTTCTTCATACTACTTCTCCCTTCTGAACGCTCAATATTGTAATCTATGCTAACCCTTAATCGAACCTAGCAGCATGCCTTGTGTGAAGTACTTTTGGACAAAGGGGTAGACAACGATAATCGGAACAGCGGACAGGATGACGGCAGCCATCTGCAACGATTCGGACGGCAGCACATCCTCCAGTTCCATGGAGGGCTTCATCGCGCTCTCCAGTATACTCCGCAGCAGCACCTGCAGCGGCTGCTTATTCGGATCATTGATGTACATGATCGCCTGGAAGAACTCATTCCAGTGACCGACTGCGTAGAACAACCCAACGGTAGCGATGACTGGCATCGACAGCGGGATAACGATCTGCAGCAGGACACGCCATTCACCGGCGCCATCCATCTTGGCGGACTCCTCTAACGCCTCCGGCTGATTCTCGAAGAAGGTCTTAACTATGAGTAGATTAAAGGACCAGATTGCGGTCGGAATAATCATGGCCCATACGGAATCCATAAAGCCCGTTGCCTTGACAATCAGATAAGTCGGGATGATCCCGCCGTTGAACAGCATGGTGAAGGCGACCATGAACACGAATACGTTCCTTGCAGGCAGCCCCTTCTTGCTCAGCGGATACGCGAGCAGCGTGGTCAACACCAGATTGATGAACGTTCCGACAACAGTGATGAATACCGTTATGCCAATCGCTTGGAAGAAGGTTGAATCGTTGATGAAGGATATATAAGCGTCTAGCGTGATGCTCCTCGGGATAATGATGAAGCCGCCATTCTTAAGCACTTCGCTGTACGGCGTCAGCGAGACGGATATGACATAGAGCAATGGGAAGATAATCATGACGGATATGAGCAGCAAGATGGCATAAATGACAGACGAGAACAGACGATCGCGGAAACCCATTACCATACATTCTCCCCCCACTTCTTCGCAATCTGATTCGCCGTGATGACGAGAATTAAGCCAATTAATGATTTGAACAATCCTACGGCCGAGGCTAGACTGAAGTTGAATTGTTCAAGACCTGTGCGGAATACCCATGTATCCAGAATATCAGCGACCGCATACACCTGGATGTTATACATAATGTAAATTTGGTCAAAGCCAGCATCCATGATATGACCAAGCTTCAGAATCAGCATGAGGATGATAACATTGCGGATGCCTGGCAAGGTGATATGCCATATCATGCGCAGCCTGCCAGCGCCATCCACCCGACCGGCCTCGTATAGGGTCGGATCAATTCCAGCGATTGCGGCCAAATAAATGATGGCGCTCCATCCAAGATCCTTCCAGATCTCCGTGCCAACAAGAATGCCACGGAAGTAATCCGTAGAAGTTAGGAAGGCTACCGATGAACCCGTCTGATCCTTGAGCCAGTGGTTGACGAGACCGCTTGTCTCGGATAAGAAGGCCAGTGTTATCCCGTATATAATGACCCAAGATAAAAAGTGCGGCATATAAGTGATCGTCTGCACGATTCGCTTGTAGGCCATATTACGCACTTCGTTCAGCATGATGGCTAAGATAACTCCGGGGAACAAACCGAAAATCAGCTTATAGAAGCTAATCAGAAACGTATTGACGAGCAGTTGCTCGAAGTAGGGCGACTTGTAGAAGAAGGCAAAGTGTTTATACCAAGGAGAAGCCCATGGGCTTCTCACTATCCCATCATTGATCATGTAGTCCTTAAACGCGATAAGCGCGCCGAACATCGGTGCGTACTTATAGATGATGTAGTAAAGCACACCAGGAATCATCATGATATACAGCGTCCGAAATTTCCATAGGATTCTAGTTGATTTATGAACCATAGTCCTGCTCCAATCTCTCTAGTCATGTTAGTTCGTTATCCTTATAGTAAGGTGAAAGCGGTTTCGAAAATATACAGACAGCCATTGAAAATGTCAAAACATCAAAGATAAAAGCACCATCTGATCCGTTGATCAGATGGTGCTCTGTTGATACACAGGTATCAGGATACGAACCTGTGTCCCGCCCTTCTCCAGCGGTGTTATCGTCATCCCATAATCATCACCGAAGTGTAATTGAATGCGCTCTTGCACATTGGATAACTCCATGCTGTTCAAGCTCTGCGATTGCTGTCGAGACTTCGCCGACCTGTGATCCAGCAGCTTGTTCACCCGCTCCATATCATCAATGCCCTGTCCGTTGTCTTCGACCGTGATGATCACGCCTTGGGGCGATACCGCGGATCGGATTAGGATCTGCCCATCTCCCTGATCGGAGATGCCGTGGAAGATGCTGTTCTCGACAATCGGCTGAAGCATTAGCTTCGGAACCAAGTACACATTCGTGTCAGGATCGATATCGAATATCACTTTGAACTCATTGCCAACTCGAATCGTTTGGATCTGAATGTAAGCCTGTAAGCTGTTGATTTCCTCATATAGGGAAACCATCTCTTGCTTCTTATCTATGCTGTACTTCAACAATAAGATCAAGGATCGAATCGTTTCCTGAACTTCATTTAACTTCCCTTGCTTGGCCAGACTCCCGATGCAAGCCAGCGTGTTGTACAGAAAGTGCGGGCGGATCTGACTGAGCAGCATCTTGATCTCCATCTGCTTCTTCTTCTCTTCATTCATCTGCTGTTCATTCATCAGTTCACGAATTCGCCCCAGCATCTCCAAGAAGCGATGCGAGAGCTCTCCGATCTCGTCTGTTCGATTCAGCGGCTGCAATTGATCGTGAAACTTCTCGTTGCTGACCCATTTCATCTGCAGCATTAGCTTACGGATTGGCAGTGTGAAGTGTCTGCTGATTAAGAAGCAAGCGACTAGCAGCAACGAGAACCAGATCAGTCCAATTCGAACATACGTGCCAACTAGCGCATTGATGCTCTTGCGGTACACTTGATCATCGGTCAAGGAGATGACATACCAGCCCATATAGTTGTCGTTGCTCTTGACGGTCATCAGCTTGCTCGTTGAAGCTAATTCGGAGACACCGTTGTTCAGGCGGTTGACTCGTTCCAAGAACTCATCGGTCACCTTGATGGGCAGCCTGCCTCTCTCATACGGAATCAGGCTGCTTTCCGAATCGAAAGCAATGATCTGGCCGCTAGGCGAAGTAACAAGAAAACTCTGTCCCTCGCGTGATAGATATTTGTACAGCTGCTCGGTTAGCTTCGGCAAATTAACCTCGATTATTAAAGCACCCGATTGTCTGCTAGCCTCATCCCGAATAGGCATCACGAAGGCGAGTGTACGGTCGGTCATAATGGGGGAGTAGTAAGGCTCCGACCAGAAGAACTGGTTAAACTCCTGGGCTTGTTGCGAGAGCGCGCTGAGCATGGGGTGATCAATGACCGAGATCAAGGATGGTTTACTGCCTGTAATATGAGCATGATCCGCAGATACGTAATACATGACACTGGCGATCTGCAGATTCGTCTGCGCATAATCCTCCAATAATCTAGCAATCTGTTCGGGTCGATAGGAGATGAGGCTTTCATTGCGGGTGATGCTTAGAGACAGGTTGATCAAGGTCTGCGCATACAAATCGAGGAACTGGCTGGTCTGATCAATAATCCGCACCATATCCTCCGACTTTTGCTGATATAGCACCTCTTGCGACTTCTTCAATCCATTGATCAACATGCCGGCATACAGAACTGCGCTAACCGCCGCGATCGCTGCAAACATCTTAATGAACATGTTCAATTTCAGTCTGGTCACCGGCCCATCTCCTGCATCATCTGTAGTCTTTGGGATTCATACCGAAGTGCTTTGTGAACAATTCTGTGAAATAGCGATAGGTCGGAATACCGACTTGTTCCGCAACCTCGTACACCTTCAGATTCGTATGTCGAAGCAATACTGCAGCCTTCTCCAATCGCACCCTCTTCACATGCTCCTGGAAATACTCGCCCGTCTCCTTCTTGAACAGAATACCAAAATAATTAACGCTCAGCCCCGCCCGTCCTGCGATCTCAGCCATGGACAACGGCTCGTCGAGATGCTTATGCACATAAGTCAACGCTTGCTCAATCTCATATCTCCGTTCAGAAGCCTCCGCCTTCTCCGCTGGCGGAGAAGGCGGCACGTAATGGTCGTATTTCACTAGCTCCATTCTCGCCCTGTGCAGCGCCTCGAGAAGCTCGACATCGCGATACACGCCCTTAAGTAAATAGCCTACAGCTCCTAACGCGATGGCATCCTTGGCATAGTGAAACTCGCTGTGACAGGTCAGCAGTATAATCTGGGTGCGGGGGTTCATCTCTCTGATCCGTCTGGTCAATTCAATCCCATTCATCTTCGGCATCACAATATCGGTGATGACAATGTCGGGAACCAGCTTTTGATAGGCTGCCAGCGCCTGCTCGCCATTGCGCGCGTCACCGACCCAGACGAAGGAATGCTCCGCATAGGGGAAAATTCGTAAATTCTCTCGCATCGGCAACTCATCGTCTACAATCATCACCTGCAGCCGTTTCATCTCCAGACACCTCAGTTCCCATTCGCTTCATGCCAAGCTTCCTTAATCTGACATACTTGCTACCATCATACCTCTTCCTTGCGTAGATCGACAAGAAGCTATAGCTTTCTTCTCAAGCCGCCGTAGCGAATAGGTCCCCACCATGCCATGGGATTCATTGCTTTGATGCGCGACTCGTCCAGCTCCACCTGCTCCATCTTCAAGCCTGTATCCGATTGTCCTGTCTCGTCAGCCAGTTCCTTGAACTGTTGCAACAGCATACATCGGCAAGTGGCTAGACGATCACCATGCGCCGATTGGCCAGCCAAATTATCACATTCATTCGGATCTTGGCTCAGATCGAATAATTGCTCCTCGCCGTCTGCTACATAGTATAAGTACTTCCATCTGCCGTTCGTAGCCATATATAGGCCATGCAGGTCGTTGCGATAACCGAATACCCATCGCTCATTCCCGTCATTATTCAATAGGTCCATCACATTCATGCCGTCTCTGCCAGCCATATCTCCTTCATGCAGCGCACCTGCCAGTGTCAGCAATGTCGGATACAAATCAGCAAGAGTAACAGGAGTCTGGACGACTTGGCCGGGTTGCAGCTGATCTTGCATCGACTCCGGAAGACGCAGAATAAAAGGCACTCTCGCTGATGGATCATAGAAACAAGACTTATGAAATAAGCCGTGGTCTCCGAGCATCTCGCCATGATCAGACGCGAACACGATGATCGTATTATCCCATAAGCCTCTGTCCCGCAATGAACCAAACAATCTTCCCAGCTCGTAATCAACATGAGTGATCTGAGCATAGTAATGCTTGCGAATCGTCTGAATCGTCTGCGGATTGAGCAGATCAAGATTATAAAGCATTCGAGTATAAGCGAACCAAGCTGGCGTCTCCTCGTTAGCAGCCCAGTCCGCTATTACTGGAGACGGAATGGTCGTATCATCGTATAGACGCACAGCGGATTCCGGCGGGTCGAATGGCGGATGCGGCGCTTCGAAGCTCGTCCACATGAAGAAGGGAGCCCGCGGATCACGCTGTTCAAGGAATTGAATGGATTCATCTACCGTCCAACGCGTATGGTAGAATGCTTCAGGCACTGGACTGTAGGTCGGATAGACTTCGTTGCCCGCCACGCCATGTCCGCGATACCCCCCTGCATAAGGCGTTCCCTCCAGCCAGTTCACGTAGTCCTCCAGCACGATCCTCGTTCGTTCGAAGCCATACCTTGCGCGAGCAGGGTGGAAGTGCATCTTGCCTACAGCTTGCGTCTGATAGCCCGCGGAGGTTAGTCGTCCGGCAAGTGTCTTGTGATCCTCCTCCGGCATATCCATAAATTCATGTCCTGCCGCCCCATGGGTGTATGCGCACTTCCCCGTCATAATCGTCATCCTGGCAGGCACACATAACGGGCAATCCGTATAAGCCCGTTCGAAGCGAATGCCCTCTCGGGCCAGCTGGTCCAGATGAGGCGTCATTACCGGATGACTGCTCTTCGCAACACTGAGGCAATCCCCTCTATGCTGATCGGTCGTAATCAGAACAATATTCGGCCTGCTTTGCATGCTTATAACCTCCTGTTTTCGCAATAATCGGTTGACTTACATGGCTAATCGCCGCTCATCATACCAAAGTATAGGATGATACCAACCCGAAAACTATACGGCCTGACTGGCATTTTGTCAGAAAATCAACGATGACAAAAATGGAAGAGCCTCAGAAGCTGCCACATGATAATGTGACCACTCCTGAAGCCCTCTAGGTTATTTCACACACCGTCCGATGTTCCCATGCGGCCATACACTCACTCCGCGCGCTCATCCATCTCCACAACAGGCTCACCTGTTGCAGCTGGCTCTTCGCCAGTGTCGGCGGCATCCGCCGCTTCCTCCAGCTCATTCATGCGCGACTGCAGCTGCTCCAGCTCCGCCTCAGACTCAGGCAGCTGGAACGATCCTGTACCGGTCGGAACCTTCAGCTGACCCTCATAGAACTCACGCAGATCCGGCAGATGCTGATTCGTATCCTCTACCTCACGCTCCAGCTCCTCGCTGAATCGCATGAGATCCCCGTATATTATCTTATCCGAGTAGGAGAGATCATCCTGCGCGCGCTCCTTATACGGCTCACATAACGCTGGATCAATCTCCGTACCGATGTAGCCCTTGCGGTAGCAGACATTCTCGGTATACACATAATCCTTCGTAATGAAGCTTCCGTCGCGCAGTACAATGAGCGGATCCTCATTGCTCGCGAACAGATTCTCGCCAAAGTCGTATATATTCTGCCCCTGAATGCCCAGCAGATACAGCAGTGTAGGTCTCGCATCGATCTGACCCGATACCTTGGAGATCGTCTCCCCATCTACACCCGGGATATGAATAATAAATGGCACCCGCTGCAGCTGCAGATACTCATAAGCGGTAATCGTCTTGCCCAGATATTGCTCCATGGCCTTGTTGTGATTCGCTGAGATCCCATAGTGATCGCCGTACAGAATGAAGATTGAATCCTCATACAGACCGGATTCCTTCATCTTCTCGAAGAACACCTTAAGCGCCTCGTCCATATAACGCACCGTCGTAAAGTAACGATCCACCGTACCATCTCCGGAATCGAATTCCGGCACATATTCATCCTTCCGCTGAAGGGTGAATGGATGATGATTCGTCAGCGTCAACAGCTTCGAATAGAACGGCTGCGGCAGTGTCTTCAGATGCTCCACCGACTGCTCCATGAACGGGATGTCCTTAAGACCCCAGCCAATCGAATTCTCATCCGTGATCTCGAAGTCCGGCTTGGCGAAGAATCGGTCATAACCGAGTGTCGCATACATATTATCCCGATTCCAGAACGAGGAGTCGTTGGCATGCAGCACCGCAGCGTAATAGCCCGATTCCTTCAGAATCTTCGGGGTTGAGTTATAATGATTCGTTGCATGGGTAAAATAAACCGCTCCGCTGGGCAGCGGATACAGCGAGTTGTCCATAATAAACTCAGCGTCCGAGGTCTTCCCCTGACCCGTCTGGTGATAGAAGTTATCGAAGTAGAAGCTGTCCTTGATAAGCTCATTCAAGAACGGCGTGATCACTTCACCCATGACGGTATTCTCAATGACGAAGCTCTGCAGCGACTCCATGGAGATCAGCACAACGTTCTTACCCTCGGCGATCCCCTCGAGATTCACCGGTTCCTCTACTGCAGCGGCAACCGGCTTCTCGCTGACATACTTCTCTACATCCTCCAGCCCCTTGCTCGTCGCGAAGGCGCGTTGGGACTTACTCTTGGAGCTAAGCACTAGGTCATAGATATGATAATTATAAGTGCCGATACTCTTCACCAGAATGTTGCGGTCGAATGTCCGTGTCAGCAGCTGCGGACGGACGGTCTCCGCCATGCCGAGATTGACGACGAAGATCACGATCGCCAGTATGAATACTGCACTGAGCTCACGCGGCTTAAGCTGAACCGCGGGAATCTTGCGAATTCGTGTAATCGCCAGCAGAATGAAGAAGTCCGCGAAGAACAGAATATCCGCTGGATGCAGCAATGTCACCGCGCTGGCGCCCAGATCCCCGGCATTGCGGGACTGGAATAAGACCGGCAAGGTGATGAAATCATTGAAGAAACGATAGTACCAGGCATTCGCGAACAGCAAGAAGGACGAGATAAAGGTGATAACCAGAATCCCCATATTCTTGTGCTTACGGGCCAGTATCAGCGCCAGCCAGGTCATGATCAGGATCGAGCTGATCGGATTGATGAACGCAATAAACTCTTGATAGAATCCTTTAATTGGCAGATCGAATGCAAACCGCTGCGCCAGGAATGTCTTCAGCCACATTAGCGCAACAGCTAGATAGAAGAACCACATTCGATTGAATGAGCGTTTCCATACCTCTCTTATTCTATTCATACTCTTACCCTCCGAATTGAAGACTGCCGCTATCTATGTGTGGTTGACAGCCTTATTGTCTACAGTATGCCCATATTGCTTCACAATAGATTAAGATGAAAGCTTCAGTATTATAACATACCGCCACGCAAAATAAACCCGACGAAAGTCTGAGTTACCGATCAATTTTTACCACAAGACCTATTTCATGGAGATCACATACGCTATATATTCGGTTCAGCCGACACAATTCGATTGCGTCCTTCGGCCTTCGCCTTGTACAACGCAATGTCTGCGCGTTCCATCAATTCATCCAGATACGCGTGAGGATTCTCTCTCTGTTGATCATCAGCACTGGCCGAGGATACACCGATACTGACTGTGACGGGCACCTCGCCCTTCCGTGAGACGAACCGTTCATGCAGAACTACCTGCCGAATGCGATCAGCCATGACCACCGCAGCCTCCATAGAGGTGTGCGGGAGATAGATCGTGAATTCCTCGCCGCCGATGCGGGCGAGTACATCAGACTTGCGCAACGTTCCTCTGATCGCTTCTGACAGCTGGATCAGAATCTCATCGCCTGTGGCATGTCCATACGTATCATTGATGAGCTTGAAATTATCAACATCAATCAATAAGATTGAGAATACCGTCTTATGCCGCCGTTCGATATCGATCTCACGAAGCAGATGCTGACGGAAGAACCTGCGATTATAGCAGCCGGTCAGCTCATCCGTTGCCGATAGCTGCTTCAATTGTTCATTGCGCTCCAACAAAGCCATATGCTTGGCATGAATCTCCTCTAGATGCGTTGCTTCAGCTCGCTTCACCCATTCACCGCGGAAGAACGGAATGGAGAAGCAGCCCGTGATGATCAGCAGGCCCAGCGAGGTTAATCCTGGAACAACACCGTATTGCGGATAGATGATTACATTATAATAGACATCCGCTGATCCCAAAGCGATATAACTCACGCAGCCGACCAGCACCGCGATTAACGGCGCGCGCTTATACGGCGGCGCTGTCAACAACTTAACAATCGCGATCACTAGGGCAGCCATGAGGTAACTAAACATATAGAACAGGCACCACCAGAATAAGGGCCCGAATTCCATGATGGTCTTCTTGTCCACTGTTCTCGCGATGAAGAGCTCATGAGCCGGTTCCCAGATCAAGGCTGCCAATACGATCACCGTCGGCACGAGCAGCGGCAGCCTGATTCGGTTGTGGAGCTTCTGTGGGTATGGCGAGATCCGCAAGACGAACAACAACCAATTGTGAGCCAGCACGATGACGGACACATACACCAGCGTAGTAATCATATATTGAACATCTGGAACGCCAGATGCCGCGATGGAGTATTGGCATAACGGCCATACCGCCGCCAATACAATATTCCCAATATGCGATCTGTGCAGCCAAGTCGATGAATGCTTACTTAACATATAGAAGAACATCACCGATAGTCCGACTGCTGCGATGAAGTCGATGTAACTTGCGAACATACGCTCACCAATACCTTTTCAGGATGCCAGTACCTCATGCATACCACTTAATGAGTCTAAAGTCTTAGAGGATATTATACCATGCTTCATGCGGTATTGGGGGAGTTTTATGGTAGAATATACGGATGAATGATTCAGAAGTTCTTTATTCGGGAGGCAGCGGAAAATGATCGAGATCAGCATTCCCAGGGAAACCGCCGGCCTGCTCGGCGCTCATATCGAAGCACACTTCAGCTCAACTGCTCTGCATGCCGGCCTCGCCCTATATACAGAACATCGGGTGACTCATATTTGGAAGGATCAATTCAACATTATTCATGCGATCGTGGGCGCCACCGCTTCCGGCACGAAACTGCAGCTCGATCTGGATTTCTTCTTAGCCAGCGAATGTCAGTGCAGTGAACGCTTCTGTCCGCATATGGCCGCTGTCTTCTTCGCCCTCTATGCCCAGCACGAGGACCCGCAGCAATGGGTGAGCGATGTCGAAGACGTCCTTGCAGCTGCGGATTCTGGCAATCAGCGAAGTCAAGCACAACAGCCATCCTTGGCGGGAATTGCTCTATTGACCGAAGAGCAGCCGCTGCAGCCCAATCGATGGCAGGAACAGATGACGAAGGAATTACATGCGCTCTATCAGCGGCAGACCGATCGCTATCGAATCGATATTTTCTATTACACCGCCTACAAGAAGCTTGCGGCTCGCGCAGAGATGCTGTCGGTTGTGGAGCGGCCCTATTTTCGCATCTATTGCGCGATCTTAATTATGCTTCATGCCGAGCAGCACTTCGACGCGCATGGCCGCGACTACCCGCTGCCCTATTATGAACGACTTGCAGCAGATATCAGCCAACACCTCACTCAGCGGCTGCGGGAGGCGATCGGCTTGACCGACCGCGCCGGAGCAATCGATGATCGGACGCAGCAGGCATGCGCCGAGACACTGTATACGCTTATGATTAGCCGCCTCCCTGTCCCGGCGCCCACATCGCTGAATTGGGTTCCCATTCATCGGTATGTCTGGGAGCAGCTGTTCCATCAACAGGAGCGATTGCACAAGGAGGAAGCCAGACTTCATGCACTCGAGGAAGTAGAGCCTTGGTCTTCGCCGGAGAATGCGGAGCAATTGGCGCTTATGAGCGCGCATATCAGCTGGCTGCTCGGTCGGGATCAAGACGCGATGCGCAAGCTGGCAAGGCCACATCTATCTGCAGGCGATCTTATGATCGCCTATATTGAGACGCATTATCAGACAAGGTCCTGGACGCGGCTGGGCCAATGGCTGTCCTACTCGCTGCCCCAATTGCGGCGATTCCCTGCTGACGCCTTCAACCGGGCGCTGCTGATTTGGCGGGAATATGCGGTCAAGATGAATCATCTTGACAGCTATGCCAACGCCTTATCCCAATTGTTGCCTAGAAGCTACTTGCCGTTCACCGAGCATCTGTTACAGTCGGAACAACACAGGGAATGGGTGAATTTCCACCTGCTGAATGGCATCTCGCCCGCGAAGATGGATCGAACGCAATTGAAGCAGCTGGAGCAGTCTCAGCCGGAGCTGCTCCTCCCCATCTATCATCACGCCATCGCAAGACAACTGGCTGCCAAGAATCGCGCGGCTTACCGAGAGGCGGTCAAGCTCATGAAACGCTTGAGAGAGCTGTACAGCAGCGCTGGAAGGGAGCCATCCTTCCAGCTGTTCATGCAGGAGCTCACCACGCGTTATCAGCGCTTGCACGCCTTCATCGAGGAACTTGAGAAGGGAAAGCTGCTGGTATGAGAACGTCGCTCAAGATCTTGCTGGATGGACAATGGAACACCGATCAGGAGCTGCGCCTATGGGGCATCGCCCCGACCGGTGAACGTATACCCACCTTAGAGCTGGGTCTCTACCTGTTATCGGGCGATTCAGCCAGCTGGTACGGGACACATGCCGAATCATGGGAGGAAGGACCGGTCGGCGGAGTTGTGCTGACCGGGGAAGCCCTGTTCGACTACCTTCTGGCTCCAGCAGCGAACCCGCTGATCACCTTGGAATTCTCCAGCTATCTGCAGCTGCTACGCGACACCGCATTGGAGCTGCGAGGCGCGATACAAGCGAAGCTGCTCGTGCCCACGATCGCCGCGAGGGAGCTGCGCTGGAAGCTAGCAGAAGCCTGCGACCACGCGCAGTATCCGCTGCTGTCCGAGGCGCTTCAGACTAACAGCGCCGTGGCGGCTTGGGCCGCTACGCTCATGCAGCGGACCCTTGCGCATTCACCCGAGAAGCGCGCCGCAATCGCGCGATTGGAGAGCTGGGGCGAGGGCGGAGGTATGGCACCCCCCATACAGGAGCTTCCTGAGCAGGAGCTGCTGCATATCATTGGATGGTCACGCAGCACAGCCCGCTACGCCTCCGGATTCCGGTTAGACGATCCGGATCCCTCTCCTACCGGGGGACAGTGGTCACTGACCTTCATGTTGACCGACCATGATCGCATCGTGGGAATCGATTGCGATCCGTCTGGTAGTCCAAACTCTGCGCCGCCAACTGACTGGGCCTATGAATCCGGTGCAGCGGAAGAGCGGCTGGACGCCTGGCTGCGAATGGTTCCGTTCCTCGAGCATCCCCAGCTTCCCGGCACGCTCCGCGTATCTCTGAATGACGAGGAGGCATGGTCCTTCCTGACCGAGATCAGCGGCATGATCACAGAGCTGGGGGGTACTGTGATGCTGCCTGCGTGGTGGAATCGACTGCGCGGCAGGGGCGCCAAGCTCAAAGCGAAGCTCCGTCATGGTCTATCGCGCGAGGAGGCCCCCATGTTCGGCATGCAGCAGATGCTGCAATTCGACTGGAAGATCGCAGTCGGCGATATCGAGCTGTCCGAACAGGAATTCTGGGCGATTGCAGAGGAACAGAAGCCGCTCCACTTCATACGCGGCGAATGGATTGCCTTGGATCAAGCCTTAGTTGACCAAATTCGCAAGGTGATGGAGAAGACGAAGCGAAAGCGGGGTATTCCTCTTCGAGATGCCTTGCTTCGCCAATACGGAACCAGAAAACCGGATACCTCGATCGAACAATGGCTGTCCGAAGACGAGCGATTGGATTGGGAAATCGAGACGAGTGATGCATGGCTGCACTTCATCGATCAGCTCAGCCATACCGATCGTATACCGTTGTTGCCTGCCTCGCCGCAATTTCTGGGGACGCTGCGTGGCTATCAGGCCGAGGGGCTGTCTTGGCTAGTCTTCATGCGCCAGTATGGCCTCGGCTGTATCCTCGCAGACGATATGGGGCTGGGCAAGACGATCCAGTACATTGCCTATCTGCTCCATGTGAACACTGGCGCGCCGTCGCTCCTGATCTGTCCTACCTCATTGGTGGGCAATTGGCAGAAGGAACTAGAACGATTCGCCCCTAGCTTACGGATCCTCCAACATTATGGCGGGAGCCGTACACGCAGCACTGAAGCATTCCAATCGGAAGTGACCGCGTATGACTTGGTCATCACCACCTACATGACCGCGCTGCTGGATCAAGACGCGTTGCGAGCCGTGCAATGGAGCTCGCTCTGCCTCGATGAGGCACAGCATATGAAGAATGCGCATACGAAGCAATCCGTTGCGATTCGGCGGCTGACCGCTGATCATCGCATCGCGATGACCGGCACGCCGGTTGAGAATCGTCTAGGTGAGCTCTGGTCGATTCTCGATTTCACCAACCCCGGCTATCTTGGCACCCATGCCGCCTTCGACCGGCAGTACGGCAAGTTAGTCGAACAAGAACGAGAGAGAAGCGCTGCCTCTGAGCAGCTTCGCCGGCTCGTGCGCCCGTTCATCCTCAGGCGCATGAAGTCCGATGCGCGCATCGCGCCGGATTTGCCGGATAAGGTGGAATCCAAAATTTACATTCCACTTACCAAGGAGCAGGCTGCGCTATATGAGAATGTACTGTCTGGCTTGCTTGGCGGCATTCGCACTCAGAATGGCATGGACCGTCGGGGGGCGATTCTAGCTGCACTCACACAGCTGAAGCAAATTTGTGACCATCCCGCGCTGTTCACTAAGGATCATAGCGCAGCCGCTGCTGCAGCGCGTCATTCCCACAAGTCTGAGCGCTTATTGGAGATGGTCAGCGAGCTTCGCGCCAAGGGCGATCGCTGTCTCATCTTCACGCAGTATGTCGAGATGGGCACACTGCTGCAGCGGATGCTGGAACGCTCGCTTAAGGAGCCGGTACTCTATCTGAGCGGCGCGACCCCCAAGGCGCAGCGGGACCGCATGGTCGAGTTGTTCCAGGGGGATGCACCGCCAGCCCAGGGTCAGTCGCGACCCGGCATCTTCGTTCTGTCGCTGAAGGCAGGAGGAACGGGCCTCAACCTGACTGCTGCCAATCACGTGTTCCACTATGACCGTTGGTGGAATCCCGCCGTAGAGAATCAAGCGACAGACCGTGCCTATCGCATCGGTCAGAAGCAGCATGTCCAGGTGCACAAATTTATTACGCTTGGCACCGTAGAAGAGCGTATCAATGAGATGATTGAGAAGAAGCAGAGCTTAAGTCGAGACATCATTGACACGGACGGCAGCGACAACTGGATTACCGAGCTGTCGACCGATGAACTTCATGACCTATTCGCGCTTCGGCGCAGCTGGCTCGATGGATAGCCTACTCGATGGGAACTATATGTAGATCATCGCGTATCATGATGTCTATATATAGCCTCCCTCGAGAAGTTACACAGCATAATGAAATTGATTCATCGATTTAACTAAAAAAATGATAGAGGTAAGCCGATACATACTATATACATAGATCCAGACTGGGCAATATGCCAAAGTCCGACAATCGTTGCGAGGTGCTCTATTACATGGAAAAATCCACACTCATAGGTATTATTCTCGGCTTCATGGCATTAATACTAGGCATGGTATTCAAGGGCGCGAGTCCGATGGCCATCCCGCAGAATCCCGCAGCAATCATCATTATTCTCGTAGGTACAGTCGCATGTATTGGCATCGGGTTCCCCGGCTCAGATCTAAAGTCCATCCCGAAGCTGTTCAAGCTCATCTTCTTCCCGCAGAAGCTGATCGCGAAGACAGAGATTATTCGGCTGTTCATGGAATGGGCATCCGTCACTCGCCGTGAAGGCCTGCTCGCATTGGAGAGCAAGGTGGAAGAGATTGACGACCCATTCTTGCGCAATGGTATGCGGATGATTATCGATGGCAATGATCAAGACTTCGTGCGGGACGTATTAATGGAAGAGATTCATGCCACGGAGGATCGTCACAAGACTGGCGCATTGATCTTTACACAAGCTGGCACGTATTCTCCGACACTTGGGGTATTAGGAGCGGTTATCGGTCTAGTCGCCGCCCTGGGTAATCTGAGCGAGATGGAGATTCTCGCCCACTCAATCTCCGGCGCATTCATCGCCACGCTGCTGGGGATCTTCTGCGGTTACGTGCTGTGGCATCCAATCGCCAATAAGCTGAAGCGGCTCTCAAGGAAAGAGATTGAATTGAAGCTAATGATGGTAGAAGGCCTGTTATCCATTCAATCAGGCGTTTCGACAATTGCGATTAGTCAGAAGCTGTCCGTATTCCTCTCGCCAACTGAACGCGCTGCACAGGCTAAGAAGGAGGCCAATGAGGATGGCGAAAAAGCCCAGACGGCATGAACATGAAGAGCATGTTGATGAAAGCTGGCTCATTCCTTACGCAGATATCCTGACCTTGCTGCTCGCCCTGTTCATTGTCCTATTCGCCTCGAGTACGGTTGACGCACAGAAGTTTGAAGATATGATGGTCAGCTTCAATTCCGTGCTAAGCGGCGGCTCTGGCGTGTTCGATACGGGTACGATCGTCCCAATCGGTTCTGAATCTGGCAGGCGCGGTGATGGCGGTACGGAGGACGCAGATCCTCAGAAGCTGAGCGAACGGCGGCAAGACAAGGAGTTGACGGAGCTTCAGAAGCGGATCCAGCAGGAGACGATAGAGCTCGAGAATCTAAAGGAACGCATCGATGACTATATCGAGCAGAATGGACTCACTTCACAGCTCTCAACCGAGCTTAATAGCTACCAGCTGGTGCTGAGTATTAGCGATAATGCGCTATTCGCCTCTGGCAGCGCGACCATTCGCTCCGAATCACGCGATCTGGCGCTGGCGATCGCAGAGATGCTGGTCAATTATCCGCAGTACGAAGTGATTGTATCTGGTCACACGGACAACAGGCCCATCTCCACAGCGCGATTCAGCGACAACTGGGATCTCAGCTCATTCCGAGCGCTTAATTTCATGAAGATTCTGCTTAGCAATGAAGAGCTGGTACCTGATCGATTCAGCGCAATCGGCTTCGGTGAATATCGGCCGGTTGCAACCAACGATACAGACAGTGGACGCGCGGCCAACCGCCGTGTCGAAGTGTCGATTCTCCGCAATATCGTGGAGCCCCAGACAGAGGAACTGGAAGTCGAATAGTCTTGCTAGTCTTCCCATATTGAACAAGAAGAGGGTGTATCGCGCGTTAGCGTGACACACCCTCTTCTTGTTGCGTTCCTATTGATTTTTATCTGCCCATCAGGATCTTCGCATATTCAGATTCGATCGGCAGCATGATCACCGGTTCACCGCTAAGCGTAGTTACATAGCTCTGCAGTGTGCGATACAGGGCATAGAACTCTGCATCCTTGCCATATGCTTGGTTATAGATACGAGCTGCTTCTTCTTCGCCTTCAGCGATGATCTTCTTCGCTTCCGCTTCTGCAGCAGCAACCAATTCGATTGCCTGACGATCGGCATTCGAGGTAATCTTACGGGATTCCTCATCCCCTTCAGACAGATAGCGAGCAGCGATCGATTGACGGTCAGAGATCATCCGATTGTAGACGCTCGCCTTATTCTCATCCGGCAGGTCAGTCCGCTTGATTCGTACATCAATCACATTGATGCCGTAGTTATCATATAATTGCCGCTGGACATCCTCCGTGATCCCCACGTTCAGGTCGCCTCTGGCCGTAGTTTCACTGATGATCTGCCCGTACTCAATCTCCGACAGATTACGACGCACGGTGCTGTATACCGCGTTCTCGATCAGCTTCTCCGCATTGTCGATGGAACGAGCCGTACCGATGAACTTCCTAGGATTTTCAATTTGCCATACCGTATAGTTATCTACATTAATCGGCTTCTGGTCCAAGGTAATGATCGGAGCCGGCTGGCTGTCATATACGATCTTACGCTTCGAGTAGCTGACAGTCTTCTCGATGAACGGAACCTTGAACTTCAGTCCCGGGTTCACTTCGGTACGAACCGCTTCACCGAACTGCAAGACGACTCTGAACTCGCCTTGCTGCACGATGAACACGGAGTTAAGCAGGAGAATCACCAGCACAACGGCTACTACCGATATCGTTACTGTACTCTTCTTCATTGTGCAGTACCTCCCTCTGCCTGAGCCTCTGTCTGTGTCTGCACATTCGTTCTAGGCGTCGTAGCATTGCTGGAAGCATTATTGCTTGAGCTGCCTCTTAACACCTCATTGAGCGGCAGGTAGTTCACCGTATCACTGGAACCATTCGTAATGACAATCTTCGCATTAGGCAGAATCTTCTCGAGGGTCTCGAGAACGAGACGCTTCTCGGTGACTTCTCTGTTCTTGACAAATTCGTTATAGATCGCGTTGAACTGGGCCACATCCCCCTCGGCATTCAATACGCGTGACTTCTTCTGTGCTTCAGCCGCTTCGAGTAGGGCCTGAGCTTCACCACGCGCCTTAGGGATTCGGTCATTGCTGTACTTGTTCGCGTTATTGATCTTCGTCGAGCGCTCCTCGCGCGCGTTCGTAACCTCTCTGAACGCTTGCTGTACATCGCCCTCTGGCGGCTCAATATCCTGGAATTTAAGGTCCTTAATCAGGATTCCAGTATTGTACACTTCCATCAGCTCGATCAGACGGCTGCGAACCTCGCCTTGGATCGCGGTCTTCCCGTCGGTAATCGCGTAATCGAGCTTGGTTGAACCGATCGTGGAGCGGATGGAGGCAATCGCCGCGTTACGGAGAATTTGCTCAGGCTCCTCGATATTGAACAGGAACTGCTCCATATCATTGATCGTCCATTCCACCACCGCATCGGCGGAGATGATATTCTCATCACCCGTAATCATCATCGCCTCTTCTTCGACGATCTGGGTAGCGCCACTCTCTGACATCCGATAGCCGATATACATGCGTTGCGTAATATCCGCATCGAGAATGATAACCTTCTGAATCGGACTTGGCAGCTTGAAGTGCAGACCCGCCGTCCGTTCATCCGTAAATTTACCAAAGGTAATAACGGCAGCCTTCTGCCCTTCCTCTACTGTATAGAACATCGTGAATCCTAATCCTACAATTAACACTAGAATAATGCCGACAATAATCTTCTTCACCGTGCCTGGAGGCAGGCTGGGCGGTTGAGATTGCGGCGGACGCTGATCATCGTCCAGAATACTCATGAATTGTACTCCCCTCGTTTTCAAAATTTCATGCAGTGTGGTATACGTAATGGCGAGCGAAAGGTTTCAATATTACTAAGAACCCGCGCTCTCCGACAACACTTCATTCAGACTGCCCGAACGGTAGCCGCGCAGATCGACACTGACGTAAGCATACCCGATCTCCTTGAGCTTGTGGTCTACCGTGTCAGCAATGGCAGCCAGCTCTGCGATCCGCTCGGCAGGAACCTCAATACGCGCCAGCTTCTCATGCTGACGCACACGCACCTGACGGAATCCGAGCTGCATGATGAACGCCTCCGCCTGGTCAATCATGGTGAGCTTCTCCTGCGTAATGCGTTCGCCATACGGGATTCTAGAGGACAGACAGGCGAATGACGGCTTATCCCAGGTCCGCAGCCCCATCTCCCTGGATAAGTGGCGAATCTCTGACTTGCGAATACCAGCCTCGATCATCGGCGCTCGAACACCACGATCATGCGCGGCTGTCAGTCCTGGTCGATGCTCTCCGAGATCATCGGAGATGGCCCCGAAGACGACTGTATCGAATCCCTTCTCCTCTGCAATCGGGAGCAGATGCGAGAACAGCTCATTCTTGCAGAAGTAGCAGCGATTGGTTGGATTCTCAGCATAGCCGGGTATGTTCAGCTCGCTAGTATGAATCACTTGATGCGGGGCGCCAAGCTCCTGCGCAATCGCTATGGCCTCTAATTTCTCACGCTCCGGATACGTTTCTGAATCGGCTGTTATCGCCAGAACTCGCTCCGGTCCGAGAAACTCGAGCGCGGCCTTAAGCAGGAACGTGCTGTCCACTCCGCCTGAGAAGGCGACCACAACTTTCCCCATCTCGTTCAAGATGCTGCCAAGCTTTGCGTATTTCATTTCGATTGTGTCCATCCGGTCTCTCACCTCAGCTTCAGCTTAGGGCTCGTTATGGCATTACTTCTCGCTTTGGCCAACAACATATCAACGCTTTACTGATTGTTGTCGGCCATTTAGCGAAAGTTATGCCGTAACGACGCCTTACTCTCTTACCGATTATAAGAAAAACCGCTATCAAAGTCCATTAAAGTTAACAGATCCGGCTGTAGGGAACATTGTTCTTGCTGTCCCAGTCGCCGGTAAAGTGCCATGCGCTGCAGCCGAATTCAGATACACATCTAGAGAACCCTCGTATATTAATCGTGCTTGACTCGAGTCCGCGTAATCGTGCGGCGCTGTTAAGCTTGCCGGTTTATCCGTCAGCTTGACTCCGCCGGCTTCGAGCGCTGATGCGACGAACTGAGAGCAGAAGTAGGCGCGTTCCCTGTTCCATTCCACCCCAGCCGCAATGCTGAATAATCCAAGCATGTTGAATGTATACCGTTGTTCCTGTTCCTCGATCTTGTGAATGAACAGCCTGATCTTCTTCCATTGACTAGGAGACACGTCACAGCGATAGATGGCGCAGGCCGTACTCCGCTTGTCGTTCAAGAAGAGAGCGCCTCTCATATTCTCCCTGACAAATCCGCCAATGAACGGATTCCTCGGCATTTTCCTACCGAAGCTATATACGTCATGCAACCCGCTGTCCAAGGCAATCGAAGCATGATTCATCGACTTTCCCGTATACCACCCAATCATCCGAGACAGCCAGGTGCCCGTATCAGTCAGAATAATATAGATCGATTTGGCGCTGTTCATATTCCCTCACCCGCTAACAGATTTGTTATGCATTAACCATAACAAATCCGAGCCATAGGCCGACACGGACCAGGGACCATGATCGTACTCCGTCTGAGGTCGGGTACGAGGGGATATGGTGAAAAAGCACCGTCCCTCCAGCTTGCGAAGAACGGCGCATCGTATCCATCTATATGCTTACTTGTTCATCTGGTGAATCGCTTGGCCAAGCGCGCCTTCTGCAGCCTCCATCACAATCTCACCGAGTGTCGGATGCGCATGGATCGTGAGCGCGATATCCTCCAGCGTTGTGCCAAGCTCAATGGCAAGGCCGATCTCCGCGATCAGATTCGATGCTTCATGGCCAGCTACCAGGCCGCCGAGTATGACACCCGTACTCTCCTCGGCAATCAGCTTAACGAAGCCTTCTCCAGCATTCATCGATAACGCGCGTCCATTAGCGGCATATGGGAACTTGCCTATCTTAACCGCGATACCCGCTGCCTTGGCCTCCGCTTCCATCATGCCGACGCCGGCAATTTCAGGATCCGAGAACACGACTGCTGGTATGACGTTGTAATCGACTGCGCTTGGCTGGCCGGCAATCGCCTCTGCAGCCACCTTACCTTCATAAGATGCCTTGTGCGCCAGCGCCAGTCCTGGCACGATATCGCCAATCGCGTAGATATGCGGTACAGCTGTCCGGCCCTGCTCATCTACGGGAATGAGCCCGCGCTCATCTGGCTCCAGCTTAATCACATCAAGTCCCAGCTCTTCGGTGTTCGGCTTGCGTCCGACTGTCACGAGCACATAATCCGCTGTTACTTGCTTCTCTTCACCATTCACCGTATAGGTGACTGTAACGTCGCTATCGGTCTGAGCAGCACCCTGCGCCAGCGCTTCGGTGACGATCTCTACGCCAAGCTTATTCAGCTTCCGCTGGACAAGCTTGGTCGCCTCCTCTTCGAAGCCGGGCAGGATCGTCTTGCCGCCTTCCAGAACAGTCAGCTTCGTCCCAAACTTGGCGAACGCCTGTCCGAGCTCGATTCCAATATAGCCGCCGCCGACAACAATCAGGCTCTTGGGCAGCTCAGTCAGTGACAGCGCTTCGGACGACGACAGGATCCGCTTGCCGAATGGCAGACTCTTGAGCTCGAATGGGCGGGAGCCCGTCGCGATAATGCAATCCTTGAATTTATATCGTGTTCCCTCGTAGCCGCTAACGACACGAACCTCATCCACATCTGTGAAGAACGCCTCGCCACTAACGAACTGAACCTTATTGCCCTTGAACAATCCACTGACTCCACCGGTGAGCTTATTCACAATGCCATTCTTCCACTCTTGCACCTTAGCGAAATCGACCTTCACACCTTCCGCCTGAATCCCGATTTCGCTGCCATTCACCGCGCTCTCATACTGACTCGCCGCTGAGATCAGCGCCTTGGACGGGATGCAGCCGACATTCAAGCATACGCCGCCGACCGGGCCCTTATCGACCACCGTAACCGACCTGCCCAACTGGGCGGCGCGAATGGCTGCCACATATCCGCCAGGACCTGCTCCCAGCACCAGTACGTCCACTTCCACCCTTGCTTCTCCAACTACCATATCTTACACCTCCATGACAAGCAGCTGCGGATTCGCGAGCAGCTCCTTGATATGATTCATCGCATACTGAGCAGTCGCACCATCAATAATACGATGATCGAAGCTGAGCGACAGCGCGAGCACCTTGCCGACGGCCAGCTCGCCATCACGCACGACCGGCTTGTCGGAGATACGGCCTACACCCAGAATCGCAACCTCAGGCCAGTTGATCACAGGGGTGAAGAACATGCCGCCAGCAGAGCCAATGTTGGAGATGGAGATGGTGCTTCCTCTCATCTCATTGGCCGCCAGCTTGCCATCACGGCCGCGCGTGGCCAGATCCTTGATCTGCTCCGCTATCGTCCACATATTCTTGCGGTCGGCATCCTCCACCACCGGCACTAACAAGCCGTTATCGGTATCTGTAGCAATCCCAATATTAAAGTACTTCCTATATACGATCTCTCCCGCTTCGTCATCGATCGAGGCAGTCAGCACGGGATACATACGCGCTGCGCTGACCAGCGCCTTCACGATGAATGGCAGGTAAGTGACCTTAATGCCCTTCTTCTCCATCAGCGGCTTGAGCTGCTCACGGAATTCCACCAGCTTGCTCACATCCACCTCATCCATAATGGTGACATGCGGTGCTGTGTACACCGACTTTGCCATGGCGTTAGCGATGACCTTACGCACGCCCCTCAGCGGCACGCGCTCTTCTTCGCGGTATCCAGCAGAAGCCGGCGCAGCGCTGACTGTCGGTGCAGCCGATGCCGCAGCAGGCGCTTCTACCGCAACAGGCGCTGAAGCGACCTGTCCGCCGCTCGCAGCCGCGAGCACGTCCTCACGAGTCACTTGACCGTGACGCCCCGACCCTTGAATCTTCGCAATTGCGACACCGTGCTCACGTGCTAGCCTGCGCACGCTCGGGGTAGCGAGAACTCTCGCGCTGTCGGCTTTATTTGGCTCCGAGGATGGTTGTTCTAACTTGCCCTCAGCAGCCGCTCCCGCAGCTCCCGCATTCGCATCCTGCGCAATCGCGCTGACCTCTGCCTCACTGGCCGCATTCGCTCCTGAAACCTCGCCCTCGACCTCGAAGACAACAAGCTCCGACCCTACGGTCGTTACCGTACCTTCAGCAACCTTAATCTCCTTCACGACACCCTTGACGGGCGACGGCAGCTCGACAACCGCCTTATCGTTCTGAACCTCGAGAATAACCTGGTCCTCGTCCACTTGATCGCCCGGTTTAATGTGCCACTTCACAACCTCGCCTTCGTGCATACCTTCGCCGATATCCGGCAGCTTGAATGCATATAAACCCATCTCTACCCTGCCTCCTTCCAGTATCTACAACCTAGTCCAATTATACCAAAATACAAATAATGCCTTCCTCAGCTCTAGAAGTCCAGTACTTGATTGAGCGCAGCGATGACGCGCGCCGGATTCGGCACCCAATCATCCTCTGCAGTAGGGAATGAGAACAGGATGTCAGGCGATGCGACACGCAGCACCGGCGCTTCCAGTGCCAGGATCGCCTTCTCGTTAATCTGAGCCACGACCTCCGCGGCAACACCTGACAGCTTCTGGGCTTCCTGCACGACAATCGCTCTGCCCGTCTTCTCAACAGATGCGATAATCGTATCCACATCAAGTGGGTTCACGGTACGCAGGTCAATGACCTCGATCTGCGCGCCGCGCGCCTGCTCGATTTCCTCAGCAGCCTTGAGCGAAGTATGCACCATCGCGCCATAGGTGATAATTGTAGCATCCTTCCCCTCGCGCACCACATTCGCCTTGCCGATAGGCACCGTATAGTCACCCTCTGGCACCTCCGCGCGGAAGGAGCGATACAGCTTCATATGCTCCATGAAGAATACTGGATCATTGTCCCGAATAGAGGAAATCAATAATCCCTTCGCGTCATAGGGGTTAGACGGAATCACGACCTTCAGACCCGGTGTCTGCGCGAGCAGCCCCTCCAGATTATCGGTATGGAACTCTGCCGCCTTCACACCGACGCCGAATGGCGACCGGAATGTAATTGGGCTGTTATAGCGTCCGCCAGAGCGGAATCTCATGCGAGATGCCTGCCCGCAGATCGAATCGAGCACCTCGTAGATGAAGCCGATAAATTGAATCTCAGCGACTGGACGGTAGCCGGTTAACCCAAGCCCGATCGCCAGACCGCCAATACCGGATTCAGCGAGCGGTGTATCGAATACGCGCTCCTCGCCGAACTGCTTCTGCAGCCCCTCCGTGGCGCGGAATACACCACCGTAATGACCCACATCCTCACCGAATACTAATACGCTCGGGTCCCGTTCCAGTTCGACGCGCATGGCGTCTGTTATCGCTTGAATCATTGTCATTTGTGCCATCGCTTAGTTCCCCTCCCGTGCTGCCTCAGCGGCAAATTCTCGCATCTGCTCTTGCATAAGCGGCGGAGTATCCTCGAATACAGAATCAATTAGATCAGTCATCTTCATGCGTTCTATCCCATCAGCCTTCTTCAGCGCCTCGCTCACAGCTGTCTTGGCCTCTTCGATGACTGCTGTTTCCTCGTCTTCAGTCCACAGGCCCTTGCTTTCCAGGAACTTACGGAAGCGTACAAGTGGATCCTTCTCTTCCCAGCCGCCTGATTCTTCCTTGGAGCGGTAACGGGTCGGATCATCACCAGAGAGGGAATGCGGCCCGAACCGGTAGGTGATCGTCTCGATCAAGGTCGGCCCTTCCCCATTACGTGCCCGCTCTGCTGCGTCGAATACCGCCTTGTACACAGCCAACACGTCCATCCCGTCAACCTGGATGCCGCGGATACCTGCCGCGACCGCCTTCTGCGCGATCGTCGGCGCAGCGGTCTGACGTTCTCTCGGTGTAGAGATCGCATACCCGTTATTCTGAACGACGAAGATATTCGGCAGCTGGAAGGCACCTGCGAAGTTCAGCCCTTCGTAGAAATCCCCTTGCGAGGAGCCGCCATCGCCTGTATACGTAATCGCCACATTCTTGCGACCGCTCTTCTTCAGCCCCATCGCCACACCAGCGGCTTGGACGATCTGTGCGCCAATAATAATCTGCGGCATAAGCACATGGACATCCTCAGGAATCTGACCGCCATGCTGATGACCGCGGGAATACAAGATCGCCTGATACATGGGCAGTCCGTGCCAATAGATCTGTGGAATATCGCGATAGCCCGGCAGAATGAAGTCCTCCCGCTGCAATGCGAATTCACTGCCGATCATCGAAGCCTCCTGTCCGGATACAGGTGCATAGAAGCCTAATCTCCCCTGCCGTCCCAGACTGACCGAACGCTGATCCCAGATGCGCGTGAACACCATGCGGCGCATGAGCTCCTTCAGTTGATCATCGGACAGCTTCGGCATCGCAGCCTCATCTGCCACCTCGCCATTCGCATTGATTATGGTCAGCATGGTGATGTCGCTGACTTGTGCTTCGTGTTGACTCATATCACTCACTCCATCCTCAGAATAAGATCTGTGTGTTATACTGTTATATCAAATTTATATAACTGTTTTCTGTGTTTTTGATTCTTTAGTGTTGATAATTAAGCATTCTTTCACTTACAATGAATATAACAGCTACCTATATTATATAATACAGAGTATCAAAAATAAAGGGAAACATCTTTTCGGGTTATAGCTTTACCATATCGAAAGGAGGGCATGCATGCGATGACAACGAATAACATCTACAAGCGGACGATTCTCAAGGAGTATGTTAGCTCCCAACACCTGAATCAGGAGCGTCCGATTCGAATCTTCCTGCCGCCTGGCTACGATGAGCGTATCTCCTACCCGGTTGTCTATTGTCAAGACGGGGAGCAATTTTTCAACTTCGGTCGAATCGCGACAGCCGCAACCGCCTTAATTTTGGAGGAAAACCTCGAACCGTTTATCATCGTAGGTATCGATGTCGAGAATGAAACGCGAACACAAGAATACGCACCGGATGGCGAGTTATTCCCCTATTATTGCTCCTTCTTCGCAGAGGAGCTTATACCATTCGTGGAGTCACGCGTAAGTGCGCGCAGCGATGCCGATGCTCGCATACTGGCTGGCGATTCGCTCGGCGGCACCGTATCCTTGCACTTGGCGCTCTTATATCCAAGCTTATTCCATCGCGTACTCGCATTCTCGGGCGCATTCCTTCCGGCCACTCAGCAATGGATCCGTCGGGAGTCGAACTTGTCAAATCTGGATATGGTTATGTGGATTGGCTTGCAAGAAACAGAGGTAGTAACAGAGCGGGGCAGATATGACTTCCTGTCGCATAACCGCCTGACCTATAAGTTATTAGTGGAGAAGCAAGCAACGGTTGCCTATTATGAAGAAGAAGGGACACATACTTGGGGGTTCTGGCAGCGTTATATGTCTGATGCGCTGCGTCACTTCCTAGCTTGATCAATTCGAGTCATACCGGCGCTGCATCGCCTCGATAACAGCCTCCAGCTGACCCTCGTCATAATACGAATAATCATAGGATTCATCTACCTGCGCGTCACCATCGAACATCGCTTCCTTCACGGCCTGCACATAGCGCTCTGCTGTGATGGGTATCCCAGTGGCAGCGGCCGCCTCGCCCAACAGCTCCTGCAGGCTGCGCGTGCTGTTCTGGGTGACCACAAGCGCATGCGAAGACGGCTCCTCACCCGCGGCTTGCCGATAGTAAGACGCCGCTGCGTTCGCCCGCTCGGATCCGGAGCCCTCCACTACGACGAAGGCCTGGATCACATAGGCGCCCAGCTTGCGACGCTGGGCGATACCGCAGAATTTGTAGCCATCAATCGCCAAGTCGAATTCTCCAGGGCAATATGCGCCGGTAATCTCTCCTGCGCGCACAAGCGCATCCACAGCAAGCCGTTGTACAGTTCGACTGATGAGTGCGGCCATCCTGGCGAAATCCTGTTGCAAATTGACGCTCGTAGCTGCAGGCAGGATGAGAGAGACGTTCACAACGCCGTCATCAAGCGGCACTGCAGCTCCGCCCGAATTGCGCACCGCCGTCGACCATCCGCGCGCGCGCCACTCGTTCATCGTCGGTCTGGCATAGGGGAGCCTGCGATCTCGCAAGCCCAGCACCAATGCCCGCTCATGCCGCCAGATATGCAGCAGAGGCGGCGCGCCGTTCGCCACCGCCTGACACTCCAGCTCCTCTACTGCGAATGGCGTCAACACCTCACCCCGCAGGGGCGGCGCGGAATGATCCAGCAGGCGCCAATTCGCAAACTCCAATCCCTCGATCTCCACGGCCATTCACCCTTTCTACTTCTCATTAAACCATGTTTATCCGAACAAGAAAAGGTTTGGCCTGCCCGCACTGCCCCTCGGCGCGAGGCAGGAATAGGCGGGAGCAGACACTCCTGTGCTACACCGTGACATGGCGAATATTCATAAGCTCGGCCACCTTGCGGAACAAGCCGGCATTGTGTCCAATTGACATCGCGCAATGATGCGTCGGCGCCTCCGCGAACCATTCCGTAAAGTACTCATCCGGATGCTTATTGAACTTAACCGGCGTCTGTGTGTTGCCAATCTTCATCGTAGGCCCGTTCGTCGACTCTCCCTCGCTGCTGATCAGCTTCAGCAGACCTCCCTCAATCTGGGTCATGCCGAGCGTCGTAACAGGGCCGCTGCGCACCTTGGCTTCGACCGCCACACCGGTACCCTGCTTGCCATGATACAGTCCCATTCCGCGCAGGATCGGCTTCCCATCAGAGATTGCGATATGGAACGGACCGTCATGACCAAGCAAGATCGTCTCGTCGATATAATCGACTGTCATAATCTCAGAGTAGCTGCCGCCCGTACCGAGAATATCGCATATCTTCATCGCAACTGCTGTCTTCATATCGCCCTCGCCCGAGCACGGGATACCTCGCGCGGTCAGTAGGGAATGTCCGACTATAAAGCCGCCCTGCAGCTTCTCATAGGCATTGCCTGGCGCACCGTGATAGTAATAGCTTAGCGCATCCAGGTCATATTCACGAACGAGCTTCTCCTGCGCTGCAGCTACCCGGCAGGACCACTCCAGCTGCTCATCGGTCGGCTTCCGCGCAATTGGATCGGAGGATGATTCTGCGCTAATCTCGAACATCTCGGCCATCTCTTCCAGCTTCAACTTCACTTCGGCATCCGTTACCGTCCGTAGCTGCCGATCCAGATCACACATCTCCAGCACCTCTACATGCAGCCCCGTCTGCGCCTGGAGCATCGTAAAGTCGCTGTACATATCCAGCATCCCGCTGTACGTATTGCCCAAGAACCCAAATCTACTGTGTCGGAGCGTCCTCGGCACAGCAGCGGCGCGCGCCCATTGCTCGATCTCAGACCAAGCTCTCACAGCTTCTACACGCTCATGCGTCACTTCATTCGTCAGTGAAATCTCCGGTGTGTAATCCAAGCCGAGCAGCCCGTTCACCACACGGAACGGAATACCCGCTCGATTGAACACATTGGCGAATTCCGGCACCGGGCAAGCGCCGCAGTGAGCCAGCCATTCCCCAGTCGTGGTTAGATCATAGTTGATACGCGCTGCTGGCTGCAGGTTGAGGAATATCGCGGGTGCCTTGCAAATCTGATGAACCGGAAGCACAGTTGCGCTGGTCGAGTAGGTCGCGCAGTGGCAGAACACAATATCCAGATTACAGCTATTCAGCCATTCCCCTGCTTGGCGACCCTCCTCCTCCGTATCCACCAGCCCGTAGTTGAATACATCTCCCCATGCAGATAACCGCTTCTCGATGGAGGCGCCATACTCGATAAGACGGTCACGCAGACCAGGGAATTGACCCCAGTAGGCGCGCAGGCCGACGGAATACAGACCAATTCGAGGGCGCTTTGCGGGTTTAATCATCGATAATGAGGACATCTTTACGTCATCTCCCTTATATGAAATAATGGTTTAATGACTCCATCATATCTACTATATGACCAATAAACATCCAATAATGTTGTGCAATAATACTAGTTTCTTGTGGAGGAAAGTTACGGATGAATGATTACTACGAGAGAGCGGCGCATGCCTGGACGGCAGACTCTATCCGCATCATCGCAACGCCATCATCATTAGCGAAGTCATCCCTGTATTATGTGCAAGAAGCGGGTCACTTCCGAACGTTCCCGACTTATTTTACCGAACGGTATAGACTGCCTTCCTACTTGATCGTATACACCGTGACAGGCCAAGGGCGGCTGACCTACGGGAATAAGACCTACACCCTGCGGCCGGGCCAATTATTCTTCATCGATTGCAGGGAGTATCAGCATTACACGACTCATCCCGAGGAGCTGTGGGAGATTTTATGGGTGCATGTGAACGGAAGCGCGACCCGGACCTATTATGAGCAATTCGCTTCTGACAGTACGCCTGTGATCAGTCTTCCAGTCAATTCCGCGATCCCAGCCCTGATTAGACAGATTATAGACACCCATCGGAGCATCTCCTATCGAACGGAGCTAATGGGCTCCATGCTAATTGTACAGGTATTGACAGAGCTGCTGTTGACGGTCAAGGGGCGAGGCATGCCGAGCACTGCCATCCCCGCGTATATCGGCGATCTAGTCACACATATGGAGCAACACTTCATGAACAAGACAACGCTGGACGAGTACGCCCTTCTCTGCAATATGAGCAAGTACCATCTGGCCAAGATGTTCAAGCGATATATCGGATTATCACCGAATGAATACTTGATCCATATTCGAATTTCACACGCCAAGGAGCTGCTGAAGTACTCCGATCATCCGGTCGCGCTCGTTGCCAGCAGTATCGGAATAGACAATGTAAGCCACTTTATTAATCTCTTCAAGGCTCGAGTCGGCCATACACCGCTCGCCTATCGCAGAAGGTGGAATCAGACGGTTCCTTCCCCGGAGTGAGCCGCTTTTCTACTATCCGAAATAATGCTTGCCAACCCTCTGCGATTAACGTTTACTTAACTATAGACATGCATTCCAGCTAGTACTATGCTAAGTGACGAGCAGAGCAAGGGGGTAATTCTTCGTGCTAGGATTTATTGTGAACCCTGCCGCCGGGAACGGCAACGGCATGAAGGTATGGCATCAAATCGAACCTATTCTAATTCAGCGCAATCAGCCTTATCGGGCGGCCTATACAGAGGGGGAGCGCGACGCCTACCGCTTCGTCCTCGATTTCCTGGCGGATGATCGCACCACGACGATTGTTGCAGTCGGTGGCGACGGCACGTTACATGAAGTAGCCAATGGCATCTGCCAAGCCCAATCCGATATCCCGTTGGGCTATATCCCAGCCGGATCCGGCAATGACTTCGCGCGCGGCCACGGCATCCCCATGCAGCCGGAGAAGGCACTGGAATTATTACTCGGTCCTCACACCACCATTCTCTCTGATCGGCTGAGGATCGGGGAGCGGATCGCCATGAATTCCATCGGCGCAGGCTTCGATGCCCGAGTTGCACGCGTTACGAATACCGCCAGCTACAAGAAATGGTTCAATACGCTCAGACTGGGTAAGCTTGCCTATGTCATCACACTGGCGCGCGTACTCTTCAGCTACAAGCCTGGTCGAACGACATTGACGGTTGACGGCCAGTCCTATCATTATGATCACGTGTGGCTGATCGCTGTTGTCAACATTCCCTATATTGGCGGCGGCATGGCCATCTGTCCGGATGCCTCGCCTACGGACGGCATAGCGAATGTATGTGTCGTAAGCAACATCGGCAAGCTAAAGCTGCTGCTGCTCTTCCCCCGTGTCTATAAAGGCACGCACACGAACATGAAGGAAACACACTTTCATAGCGGGAGACAGATGATGATCACTGCCGATCAACCGCTGGATGTCCACATGGATGGAGAGGCCGCGGGTTCGACTCCGATCTCACTTACGGTCCAATCGGCTGCAGTCCGTGTGATCGTTCCCCAGTCAAGAGGTGAATTATAATGGGTAAACCCAATCGAATATGGATTTATACCGGCGGCCAGCTCGGCGCCTGGGCCGCCTCACTGCCCGCACCAGGCGATCTGTTAATCGGCGCTGATCGCGGCGCGCTATTCCTCATCCAGCATGGACTAATACCCGACCTCGCGCTGGGTGACTTCGACTCGATCACCGAGCAGGAGCGCGCACTGGTGGAGCAGACCGCAGTAACGACTGAGCAATTCGACCCCGTGATGAAGGATTACTCCGATACGGAACTGGCCTTCTTACGAGCTGCTCAGATGGCGCCAGCCGAGATTCATATCGTAGGCGCGCTAGGCACACGATTCGACCACTCGCTCGCCAATGTCCATCTGCTGCGCAAGGCGCTCGCGCTTGACATTCCATGCCGAATTATTGATGAATATAATATGATACAATTAACAGATGACGAGCTGTCCATTTCGAATCCGGATGGACGATTCACCTATGTCTCGCTCCTCCCGCTGTCTACTACTGTCAATGGTGTCACATTAGAGGGTTTTCAATATCCGCTGCATGACGCCACGCTCGAGATAGGACAGTCACTGGCCGTTAGCAATGCACTCAGGGCGCCAATCGGACGCATACGTATTAGCAATGGCCTGTTACTCGTCATCCAAAGCCGCGATTAGAAAAATAGAACGAATGAAGAGGAGTTGTACATCTTGGAAACCAACGATCCGCGAATCATCTATCAACCTTCGCCAGACGGCGCTAAGCCATATCGGGTGCTGCTGTACTATAAATATGTTCACATCGCAGACATCGAGGCTTTCGCGGCTGAACACCGTGAGCTGTGCAAGGGAATGGGACTCAAGGGCCGTATTCTAGTAGCCCATGAAGGGATTAACGGCACCGTGTCTGGCACCGAGGAACAGACTAGTGCCTATATCGAATACATGCATGGACATCCGCTATTCCATGACATGCCGATCAAGGTGGATGATGCGGATGAACATGTGTTCAAGAAGCTGTTCGTCCGTCCCAAGAAGGAGCTCGTGACGTTCCGATTGGAAGACGATGTTGACCCCAATGTGCTGACCGGTAAGCATCTACCACCCAAGGCATTCTATGACATGCTGCAGCGAGACGATGTTGTCGTGCTCGATGGACGCAATGATTATGAATACGATATCGGTCACTTCCGCGGTGCCATAAGACCTGAGGTCGAGGCTTTCCGAGAATTTCCCGATTGGATTCGCGAGAATATGGCGGAGTTCAAGGATCGACCGATTCTCACATACTGCACAGGGGGCATACGCTGCGAGAAGCTATCCGGCTTCCTGATGAAGGAAGGCTTCTCTGAGGTGTATCAGCTCGACGGCGGCATCGCAACCTATGGCAAGGATCCTGAGGTACGCGGACAATTATTCGACGGTAAGATGTATGTATTCGATGAGCGGATCTCTGTACCCATCAACCAGGTTGAGCATGTTGTCGTTGGCAAATGCCATCACTGCGGCAAGCCCGAGGATCGCTACATCAACTGCGCGAATGATTACTGCCACAAGCAGCATATCTGCTGCACATCCTGTGAGACCGAGCATAATTCCTTCTGCTCTGACACCTGCGAGGATTTCTGGACAAGCCGCGTAGAAGGCTGAGTGTACGATCGGACCATAGCTTCCAAAATAACAAAGGCATCCCGCTAGTCAACAACGTGACTAGCGGGATGCCTTTTCCTATATAGATGATTTATAATAGCGGATTCTCGTGCTTCGCCTTCAGTCTTCTCCAGCGGCGTTCGATCTCATCATCGAATGCCTGCAGCAATTCCGCATGCTCAGGCTTGTTCAGATGGCGCGTCTTACCCATCGTCTTGAGCCATTCGCCTACCGGAATACGCTTGCCCTTCTCTTCCGGATCATACGTGATCGTAGTAACGCCACGCTCGATTTCGTACAAGGGGAAGAAGCAGGAATCTACGGCCTTGCCAATAATCGTCTGTCCATCCTTATCATCCGACAGCCAATTGAGCGGACATGTAATGAGAATCTTCCCATACACCAGCCCTTCGTTCTGCGCATACCATTGCGCCTTGGCTCCCTTGCGGATTAGATCCTGCGGACTAGCCTCCGAACCTGTGAACACGTAAGGAATATTGGTAGCTGCCATGATCTGCGCGGTATCCTTATGCTGGAACGCCTTACCCACTTGGTGCGACCCAATATTGGAGGTCGATGTCCGGTGACCGATTGGTGTCGAGTAAGACATCTGCGCGCCTGTATTCATGTAGCCCTCATTATCATACTCGATGATGATCATCTTATGGTTTCTGAGCGCTGCTCCGATCGAAGGCCCCATGCCGATGTCCATACCGCCATCACCGGTTACCATAACGAAGGTGAAATCATCCTTCAGACCATACTTGTCGAGCTCACCGCGACGCTTGCGCTCCCAGAACATCTCGACGACGCCGGAGAGTGTCGCGGCTCCATTTTGGAATAGATTATGAATGTATGTCGCCTTATGAGCGGAGTACGGATACCCCGTTGTCACGACCATCGCGCAACCCGTGTGATACAGCGCTACGATATCGCCCTCGATGCCCTTGAAGAACAACTCGAGGCCAGAGAAGATCCCGCAGCCCGGGCACGCGCCGTGGCCAGATGCAAGACGCTTCGGCTTCTTCATCAGCTGGCGTACTGGCGGAACTCGAACATTCAATTTATTCGTATCAGGATCCGGCGTAACCGTAATTAAGCCTGATACGAGATCTTCATACTTCAGTGGATTGATAACGCGCTCCGGCAGCTTATCCGGATCTCCGGCTGTTACGCCGTGGTAGTCGAACGGTACTTCCACATAGCCCTTCTCCACTGCGTCGAGCGCATATTGGAACATCGCGTGCCCGTCTTCAGCGTAGAAGTCCTTACCGCCCAGTCCGTACACTCTGCCGATGATCATCGTATCCTTGTTGCCATGAGTATAGACAGCGGCCTTGATCTCATTGACCATGTTACCGCCATGGCCGCCATAGGAATCGCCGCGGTCACCAACGGTGATCGCCTTCACATTCTTCAGCGCTTCGGCAATCGCCTTGGCTGGGAACGGACGAATGATGTTCGGCGCAATGGAGCCTGCCTTGATCCCCTTGGAACGGAGATCGTCCACGACGTCCTTAATGATCTCCGAAGCGGAGTTCATCAGGAATACCGCAACCTCAGCATCTTCCATGCGATACAGATCGAGTAATGGATATTCGCGGCCAGTCAGCACCGTATACTCTTGCGAGATGCGCTCGAATACGTCTTCTGCGCGATACATCGCCAGGGATTGCTGGTAACAGTTATTAATATAATCCGGTTCGTTCATATAAGGACCAACCGTGATCGGGTTGTTGCGGTCCAGCACATGCGGATATTCCGGCGGCGCTTCACCTAGGAAGGCATGAACGTCGGAACGCTCGGCCATCGTCATGACTCTACGCTTCTGGTGGGAAGTGAAGTAGCCGTCCTGCGCAACAATAACAGGCAGTCTGACCTCTGGATCCTCAGCAAGCTTCAGCGCGATCAGGTTCATATCGTATACGGCTTGCGGATCGCGGCACATCAGAATAGGCCATCCGGTATTCAGGGCATAATATAAGTCCGAGTGGTCGCCATGAATATCCAGCGGACCGGATACCGAGCGGCAGACTAGGTTAAGCACCATCGGGAAGCGTGTTCCGGATTGCACCGGCATCTGCTCCAGCATATAGAGATAACCATTCGCGCTGGTAGCGTTGAATACGCGGCCGCCGGCAGCAGATGCACCATAACAGATGCCCGCCGAGCCATGCTCGCCATCGGCTGGGATCAGCACGATATCATGCTTGCCAGACGCCTTCATCAAGTCTAGGAATTGCGCAACTTCAGTAGATGGCGAAATTGGGAAGTATCCCATAATATGATAGTTAATCTGATGCGCCGCATAGGCAGCCATCTCGTTCCCTGACTCATACACCATGCGCTGTTCAACAGTGCCGGCGCCCTTCTCTCTTGAAATCTCGATTGCCACTTTCAATCACCTCTCCGTATGTTCGATTCTTAGGAATTTACGGCCAGATCCCAACGATGCGGCACACGCTTCTCATCCGCATATCCGTCGACTTCTCTCAAGTCCGACAGCGCTTCGGTCGGACATGCGACGACGCACTTCAGGCAGCCCTTGCAATATTGATAATCTATGCCCTGCAGGAACATCTGTGGACGGCCCCTCTTATCCGGCTGCTCCTCCCATACGAAGCAGAAGTCCGGACATGCCGTATCACAAGCTGCGCAGTGGATGCACTTCTCTTCATCGAAGTCAGGCATCATACCAGCGCGCGAGATGCTTAGATCCTTAAGAATGCTGTTGCCTGGGTTGATGACCAAGCCGCCGATCGGCTGTGTCTCATAGCCGTACATCGGAATGTCCCACCGCTTAACCTCTGGCATCTTCGTCCCTTCCGGCAGATCGTAGGTTGCGAACTTCACTTCATTGTAGCCGCGATCGAAGACACGCTTAGCGGGCTCAACAGCCTGTGGGTACTTCTTCCCGAGCTGAGCCTCGATAATATCATACATAATTTGCTTATCTAAGAAATCACATAACCGGAACAATGCGCCCATCATCGCCATATTCGCGCGGTTTTTCTCTTCAAGCGCAATTTCCGTTGCATCAATAACCGCGATCGTACCGCCGACCAGCTTCAGCTTCTCCTTCAGCTGCTCTGGGCTCTTGGCTGAGTTGACGAGCACCACGCTGTCTGCGTAAATCCCACTGACGACATTGATCGTCTTATACAAGTTCTCGTGGAAGATCGCAACAACATGCGGTCTCTCAACAGGCGTTGTATCTCGGATATTCGTATCAGGGTCACAGAAGCGAATATGCGCTTTAACCGGTGAACCCTTCTTCTCCGATCCATAGGATGAAAAACTGACTCCATTCAAACCTGCGCCGACTACCCCCGCCTCAGCGAGCATCTTGCCTGCCAAGTTAGCGCCAAGGCCCCCGATGGATTCCATCCGAATCTCAAAGAAGCCTAGTTCATTCACTTTCGGTAGCGATGTCATGTCATATCCCCTTCCCTCTGATTCATACAAATTCAGCATAAATCTCACGTATACCAATCATAACAGCAAGAAAATAGTATAGCAACAACTTCCTAAAAAATGCTCAAATCGTACATCACACGACTAGTACAGCAAGCGAACTATTATGCAACAGTTGTCTTCCACTCCTATGCGGCGTATCCTACACTACTCATTATCCTCGCACTATGGGATTACGCTGTAACTAATATCACACCCAAGATATGGATGACTGATCGCGTTCACTGCTGTTACAATAAGACCTGAAGGAGGTCTGTCTAATGAAGAGACGTGTGTATCCCCTGCAACTAGTGATCGATTTATATAAGCGGTTTCGTGAGGATGATGTTCCCGCGCTAGGCGCCCAGATGACCTTCTACTTAATTCTTTCCTTCTTCCCGTTCTTGATCTTCTTGCTCACGCTCGTCGCTTATACGCCGCTTAGCCGCGAAGAGGTCATGCTGGATATCGTCATGCTTGTCCCCGCCAACTCGCAGGCTTTGGTTCAAGGCTTGCTGGAAGAACTAGTCCAGGAGAAGAATAACACCATCCTGTCTCTCGGTATGGCCGCAGCAATCTGGACGGCCTCCAGCGGCATGATGGCGATTATCCGAACGCTGAATAAGGCGTATCAGGAAACTGAACGCCGTCCTTACTGGAGAGTGCGGTCGATCGCCATTGGGTACACGATCGGCTTCTCCATCGCGATTCTGCTGTCTTTTGTTCTACTCGTCTTCGGCGAGCTGCTCGGGCAGCTTGCTCATCGCACACTCTCACTTCCTGCAGATTTCGAATTCTGGTGGAATCCGCTCAAGATTTCCTTGTCGCTTGTGATTATGTGCATTATATTCTCCTTACTCTACTACAGCGCGCCCAGCAGGCGCCTCAGATTCCGTGAAGTGATCCCCGGCGCGGTGTTCTCTACATTCGGTTGGATTGCCGTCTCCTTGCTGTTCTCCTTCTATGTGAATCGATTCGGCAATTATGATACGACATACGGCAGTCTCGGCGGTATTATCGCTCTATTGATCTGGCTGTATCTCAGCAGTATCATCCTCCTGTTCGGAGGCGAGCTCAACGCTTCACTGACCAGCATTCGCAGCGGCCGCAAGCCGCCGTTCACAACGAGCTGATAATGGTCACATTCAGATGCTTGCGCAGATCGATCTCATAGGGCGACTTTAATTCCAAGCCGCCCTCGTCACGCAGCACGCGCACTGTCGGCCGCTGCACATTCCCCTTATGATTGGCTGATACGACGCCGATCTGCCCCGTGCTCAGCATGATGGTCGTAGACACAGGATAGATACAGATATGCTCTGTGAATCGTTGTACCAGCGCGAGCTCGAACTGACCATTGCCCGATCCGAATAAGTATTCAATCGCTTCAGCGGGCCTGAGCCGCTTGCGGTACGGGCGCACAGAGGTCAGCGCGTCGTATACATCGGAGATGGAGACGAGCTGAGCATACTCATGAATCTCCTGCCCCTTCAATTGGCGCGGATAGCCGAGCCCGTCATATCGCTCATGATGCTGATAGGCGCAATGTGCGGACAGCAGCGGAATATCGAATCGATTGCGCAGCAGGTCGAATCCAAGCTGTGTATGCTGCTCAATTCGCTTACGATCTTCATCGGTCAGCCCGTCCTTCTTATTCCAAACCTGTTGCTCGACCTGTATCATTCCAATATCGAACAGCAACGCGCCAATGCCCAGCTCCTCCAGCTGCGATCGATTGTATCCCATTGCCATTCCGATAATGCCGGCGAGAATCGCCACATTAACAGAATGATGGAACAAGTACCCATCGGTAGTATTCATGGAAGTCAGATTAATCATGACTTGATCCCGCCCACTGATCTCTTTCAGGATATTGTTGAACACATTGCGGAACGCCGTACCCACCTCGTAGCTGGCCGCGCGACTCCGCATACTGGAGGTGTCGACCATCTGCAACATCGTCCGACGAACAGCGCTTACCGCCTCACGCCGCGTCTCCTCGCTGACAACATCCTCCGGTACGATATCCTGCGTATGAGCATCTTCTACATAGATATGATCGATACCCAGCCTGCGAATGCGCTCAATCATTCGATTCGTCAGCTTGATACCAGCTGCTGCCAACAGCGAGCCATTCTGCAAAAAGAGCGGCTTGCCTAATACATCCTGACTCTGCACTTGGTTGATTGCCTTAAGTATCATTAGAAGAAGTCACCCCTTCACCATCGAGCAGCTTACTCTGTATTCGCTGAAACCTCCTGAAATCGGATCTTGAAGGTCGTCCCAGCCTCGCCCGTCAGCACATCTATAACCGCATGATGTCTGGCGGCCACACTGTAGCAAATCGCTAAGCCCAGGCCAGTCCCCGTCTCCTTCGTCGTGAAGAACGGCGTGCCCAGCTTGTCCAGCACGTCCTCCTTAATGCCGCCCCCTTGATCTCGTATCAATAAGACGACCTCATCGTTCACATGCTCTGTCTCAATCTCTAATACACCCCCCGGCTGCATCGCTTCTAGTCCATTCAACGCAATATTCAGTATAAGCTGCCGCACCTCCTTCTCATCTAGCAACAATTCTGGACATTCGCGCAGCATGACCTGCACCTGCTTGTCAGACATCATCGCCTCCGCTTGAATCAAGGGAAATAACGCTTCAATAATTGGGTTTAGCAGCTGGCGCTTCTGATGGGTGATCTTGGTCTTCGCCAAGGTTAGAAACTCAGTTATGATCGAGTTCGCCCGATCCAGCTCAGCCAGCATCAGCGAGATATGAGAATGGAATTCCGGCGCGCCCTTGGCCTGAATCACCTGCAGGAAGCCTCTCACCGTCGTCATCGGGTTGCGAATTTCATGCGCAATGCCCGCCGCCATCTCCCCGATCAGATTCAATCGATCCAATCGCGCAACTTCCTTCTCCAGATGCAGCTGGTCCGTAATATCCGTCAGTACAATGAGCTCGCAGGGCTCCGTCTGAATCTCGATCAGCTCGGTGGAGACTAATCCGTCTCGAGTGGTTCCATCCTTCGCCACGTAGGTGACTTTCAAATTGCGAGTATTCACGGCAAAATGGGTCAATGGCTCTGAGGTGCCGTCGCCAACCTGAGTGGCGAACTTCAGAATATCGCCGCTGCACGTCAGCATCTCCTCATACGAATATCCCGTACAATTCAACCAGCTCTCATTCACATCCAGAAACTTCTGATCCTCCATGGACCGGATGCCAACCAGGCTGGGACTGGATTCGAATATCTTGCGGAACCGTTCCTGAGAGTGGTGCAGCTTGGTATTGGTCTGCAGCAGCTCCTTCGTTCGCTCGGTCACAAACCGCTCCAGCTTCGTGAAGCGGTCCTTACGCTCCTGCTCTAGCTGCTTGCGCTCCGTAATGTCTCTAATGAAGCAGACCATTAGCATGATCTCATCGATGACCGCTTCCCCAATCTGCAGATCCGCGGGGAATGTGCTGCCGTCCCTGCGCACTAAGTCTGCCTCCACGATCTTGTCATTGCGAGGGAAGATACGATGCAGAATATCCGTGGTCAGCTGCAGCTTGCCTTCGTTCGGGAACAGCTCAGCCATATTCATCCCGATCAGCTCATCGGTCTTATAGCCGAGCACCCCCTCGGCCGCGCGATTCGCTGACTGAATGTAGCCTAGCCGGTCGAAGGTAAGAATGGTGTCTGCTGACGTATCAATGATCACACGATTGAGCGTCTCGGCCTTATGCAGAACTAGCGTGATCTCACGCAGCTTATCATTGGTCTCCTCCAGCTCCAACGTTCGCTTGGTGAGCAGCTTGCTGTGCATCTTCAGCTGCTCGCGATGCTTATGCATACTAATTAATCCGCTCAGCTTCATCCGGAGCGCTTCGGGATGGAAGGGCTTGAAGATATAGTCGATCGCACCGGACGAGTAGCCGCCTAGCACATGCTCTTCAGCCTGACTTATAGCTGTAATGAATATAATCGGAATATGAATCGATCGTTCCCTGGCCTTGATCAGCTTGGCCGTCTCGAAGCCATTCATCCCCGGCATCTGTACATCTAACAGAACGGCGGCAAAGTCCCTCTGCAGCACTTGCTTCAATGCTTCTTCGCCGGAGCTGGCGTATACCAAATTGCACTCCAACGGTTCTAACGCAGCCTCCAGCGCGAGCAGATTCTCTCGGCGGTCATCGACTAGAAGGATATTAATCTCCGGTTCCCTATTCTTCACATCTCTCACTCCCTTACTCTCCTACTCCGAATGTTTAGATAACCACTTAAGAATCAGCGCGATCAATTGCTCCTGCTGCAACGGCTTGCTGATATAGTCGGAGGCACCCGCTTCTATGCACATCTCTCTATCGGTTTCCATCGCCTTCGCAGTCAGCGCGATAACGGGCAGCTCCTCATGATTCTTGTGAGCGCGAATTTGCCGTATGGACTCGAAGCCATCCATATCCGGCATCATAATATCCATGAGGATCAATTCGATGTCCGGCGTGCTTATCACCTTCTCCAAGCCCTCTCGACCATTCTCCGCGAATAGCACATTCACATGCTTGGCTTCCAGAATGGCCGTGATCGCGAACACACTGCGGATATCATCATCTACGACCAGTATCGTCCGCCCCTCGAGAATCGCCTCCTCCGCCTTATTGTACTTCACGGCGCTCTCCACTGGATCTTCCTGCATGAGAACAGCGACCGCAGCCTCTTGATGCGCAGCCTCGCGCACAGCTGTATGGCTGGGTGGGCGATACACCGATGCATCGTCTAGCGGCAGATACAGCGTGAAGGTACTGCCGAATCCTTCCCTGCTGCTCACTTTAATCGATCCGCCGAGCAGCTCCGCAATGTTCTTGCTGATCGATAACCCTAGTCCGGTCCCTCCATACTTGCGGCTGGTTGTGCCATCCGCCTGCTGGAACGCCTCGAAGACGAGCGACAGCTTATCCTCCGATATGCCGATTCCTGTATCGGATACAGAAATCGCCAGCCAATCGTAGGAATCGCTGACCAGCGTCTCGCCTATCGCGCTGACCTGGACACTCACTTGACCGCGATCTGTGAATTTGAACGCATTGGCGAGCAGATTATTCATAACCTGTTGGAGCCGCTGCTGATCCGAGTGAATGTGGGTCGGCAGTCGACTGTCCAGCTCGATAATAAATTCCACATCCTTCTCTCTGGCGACCGGCATGAACATCCGTTCAGCGAATTGGAGCAGCTCTGCGAGGCGAACAGGCTCCCTGCGCGCCTGATTCTTACCCGACTCCGCCTTGGACAGATCGAGTATATCGTTAATTAATCGCAGCAATTGTTGACCGGAGGAGTAGATGGCTCCCGCATATTCGACCTGCTTGACCGATAGCCGCCCCTCTTCGTTATCCTCCAGAATCTTTGCTAGGATGAGCAGGCTGTTCAGCGGGGTGCGCAGCTCATGCGACATGTTCGCCAAGAACTCCGACTTGTACTTGGAGCTCTGCTCGAGCAGCTTCGCCTTCTCCTCCAGCTCGGCCTTGATGCTCTGCAATTCAAGCGAGCGCAGCTCGGCGCTGCGGTATTGCTCCTCCAGCTTCTCGTTAATGCTCATCAACTCTTGCTGCTGCTCCTGCATCTCTTGCGATTGCGTCCTGAGCTCTTGCGTCAGCGCTTGGGAATCGCTAAGCAGCAGCTGAACACGCATGTGGTCCAGCACACTGCGAATGGTGATGCCCGCGCTCCCCATCACCTGATGCAGCAGCAGACGTTGCAGCTGACTGAACTCAGACATCGTCGCGAACTCACCGATCGCCAGTACCTTATCCTCGTATTCGATCGGCACGATCGCAACCTGTGATGGCAACGCATCGATCGTCGCTGTTCGGATACGTGTGCTGTAATCGGATAGATTATCAATGTAGATCGTCTCTCGCTCGAGCGCACATTGACCGATCAAGCCCTCGCCGATGCGGAATCGATCCTTGACCGCATTGGCGTCATTCTCCGCGAAGACCGCCAGCTTGTACAGATAAGGCTCATCCTCGGATTCATCTATCATATAGATCGCGCCGTAAGAGGCGCCTAGCAGCGGAACCAGCTTGGTTAACAGCTTGCGGGCCAGCGACCCCACATCCTGAATTTCCTGATACATCGTCGAGATGTCCGCGATCGTGGTCTTCAGCCAATTCTGCTCCTCGATCTCCTTCTGATAAGCTCGTTCATAGCGAATATGCCGCTCCAGCGTGCTAGCTAGGCGATTATACGCCTGCGCAATCATCGAGAGCTCGTCCTTGGAGTTGACCTGCATGCGCTCAATAGGTTCGACAGATCCCAGTGCCATGTTATTCATTACAGTTACCGAACGCTGAATGTTATCGAAGAGCTGCCTTGTGAACTGCAGGGTGAACAGCATGACAACTAACAGAATCCCCATATAGAGCAAGGTCAGAATCAAGCGCCATTCCTTCATATCATGACGTGTGTGGGTAATCGCCGTGTTAATCTCTGCCTCCATCTGCGCTAGATACGTCTGCATCTGCCCTTTCAGCTTCGCTCGCAGCTCGACATCTCGCTCCAAGGCCGTATCTAGCGTGGCAATCTCCGCCTTCTCTATGGCGGTCAGCAACGACTGAGCGTTCGACATATAGGCCAGCCACTCAACCTGAGCTTCCACCAGCAATTGGTTCGCGAGCTCGCTCTGCTCTTGCAGCTTCATGGATTCGATTACAATGGCGATGTCCTTCTGTCGGCTGGCGAGCAGATTGTTCGTGTCCATGTAACTGCCTGCTCCAGCTTCGATTAGCAACGTCTGCACACGGTTGTCCAAGTCGAGAATACTATCTTGAATAAGATGAATCTGCTTGGCGTTGTCGAATTTGCGATTCGTCAGATCATCCAGCTTATGACTTAATGCGATGAAGATATTGATATAGACGACCAGAATCGCCAGCAGGAGCAGCGCCGACACCGCCGCACCGATATAAATCTTCTTTCTTAAACTCAATCCAGACCACCTCATGCTATCTCTGCAAGCTTTCCTCGTGTATATTCTCCACGCCGAACCACAATTCCTCTATAAAATGGAATAATCGAGCACATTAATTCCATTAGTTGATAAAATCTGCTTTTATGATCATAATTGTTTTGTCTAAGATTATTTGATCGATATGTATGAAGTTCCGGTGAACTGCGCCACAATGGGAATAGGCGGATACCGCTTACTGGACTTAAGTCTAGCATCAGGGTCCATCGCTAGTCGGTTTCAGTCTGGGACTAATTCCATTACGATGATAAAGCCAGATTTAGGCATCGTTACAGAATAACTTCCGTAACGAGCATTTAGATTGGGAGGTTCTACTATGCATAACAGCGGTCCTATTGTCAGCTTACGCGGGGTGTCCAAGCGCATTGGCGGCAAGACCATTATTGACGATCTAACCTTCGATGTGCCTCGCGGCGAGGTGTTCGGGTTCCTCGGACCGAACGGCGCGGGCAAGACCACCACGATTCGTATGATGGTCGGTCTCATGTCGATGTCATCCGGCGAGATTATGCTCGGTGGACACAGCATTAAGAGCGAATTCGAGCACGCGATTCGTCACGTCGGCGCCATCGTCGAGAATCCGGAGATGTACAAGTTTCTGAGCGGCTACAATAATCTCGTCCATTATTCCCGCATGATACCCGGCATTACGCGTCATCGAATCGATGAGGTGGTGAAGCTGGTGAAGCTGGAGAACCGCATTCACGATAAGGTGCGCAAGTACTCCCTAGGCATGCGTCAGCGTCTTGGCGTCGCTCAGGCGCTGCTCCATAAGCCGTCACTGCTCATACTGGATGAACCGACGAACGGACTGGATCCCGCAGGCATTCGCGAGCTGCGCGATTATTTGCGTCTTCTCACTAAGGAAGAGGGAATCTCTGTTATCGTATCCAGCCATCTGTTATCGGAGATGGAGCTGATGTGCGATCGCGTCGCGATTATTCAGCAGGGCAAGCTGATCGACGTACGTCCGATCCAAGACTTCGCGGACATCAACGCCGAGCAAGTTTATCAGATAGAGGTCGACGCACCTGAGCAAGCGCTGCAGCTGCTGCAGGAATCGGGACTAGCGCAGCAGGCGCAGGTTGTGAACGGGCTGTTGCAGCTAACCGCCGAGCGGGAGCAAATTCCCGAGCTGGCTTCGCGTCTCGTACAGGCTGGCATCAAGCTGTACAGCATTCGGCCGCAGCAACGGTCGTTAGAGGATCAATTCCTAGAGATTACGGGGAGTGAGACAATTGGTTAATCTACTCTACAATGAGAATATGAAGATCTACCGTCGAGCGCGCACCTGGATTATGGCGGCCCTCCTCATTCTGATCCTGGGAGCAGGCGTAGCGATCTCTTGGTTCGATAGCGGACGGCATCTGCAGGGCGACGACTGGCGTACGACTGTGGAACAGCAGCTTGACAGCTATCAATCGATTATCAACGACGAACAGACCGACTCCAGTTTTCTAACATACGCCCAGGAGCAGGCTACCTTGCTCCAATATCAGCTGGATCAGAATATTCGCCCAGTCAATGCCACCATGTGGGGCGCGATAATTGATATGACTGGCTTGGTCTTCCTGGTAACCTTATTCGTCGTAATCATAGCCGGAGACAGCATCGCCAGTGAATTCTCTACCGGCACCATCAAGCTGCTGCTCATCCGCCCCGCGTCGCGGTCCAAGATTCTAGTGTCCAAGTACGCGGCAGCCCTCCTGTTTGGTGTATTCCTGCTGTTGCTTCTTTTCTTGTTCTCCCTGTTGATTAGCGGCGGCTTCTACGGATTCAGCGGCTTCACACAGCCTTATGTCACACTAACCGCAGACGGCGCGATCGCAGAGAAGAATATGATTGTGCATATCTGGGGGATCTACCTGGCGAATACAGTCTCTACCATCATGTATGTCACCATGTCCTTCATGATCTCCGCGGTATTCCGCAGCAGCGCGATGGCGATTGGCATCTCGATCTTCGCTATGATGTCTGGTCAGGTGATTACGATGGTGCTCAGCCGGTACGAATGGAGCAAGTACCTGCTGTTCGCAAATCTGGATCTCATGCAGTACAGCAGCGGCGGTCAGCCCTTCCAAGAAGGGATGACGCTGGGCTTCTCCATCGCAGTACTGCTCGGTTACTTTATAATTTTCAACGTACTCTCCTGGCTCGTATTTACGAAGAAAGACGTCACGGCATAAGCCGTGACGTCTCTCTTCGTAGCTGGAACGCTATGTAGCTACCTATCTATTACTTGCTCAGGAACGATTGCAGCATCCACACATGCTTCTCCAGACCGCTGTGGATCGCCAGCAGCATATCCGCTGTCGTCTCATCCCCGAGCGAATCGGCAAGCTCCATCCCCTGCTTCAGCTCCACGATCAGCGCTGTGAAGTCGCTAGAGATCGCTGCGACCATCTGCTCCGCTGTTTCATTGCCTGCTGCTTCCTCAATCTGCGCGAGCTCCAGACAGCCCTTCATTGTCGCAACCGGCTGACCCTTCAGCGCTAGCAGGCGCTCAGCCAGCTCGTCGATATGCAGCGCAGCCTCATTATAGAGCTCCTCGAACTTGGCATGCAGGGTGAAGAACTGCTGACCCTTCACATACCAATGATAGTTGTGCAGCTTCACGTACAGCACCGTCCAGCTTGCCACTTGCTTGTTCAATACGTCTTGAATCGATGGATTCATGATGCACGCCTCCTTCTCTGCTTCCATTGTAAACCATTTGCTAGGCTCACCCTGTGACGCGGATCACCCCTGCTTCATGCAACTCACGGTAGTGAGTGCGTTCGGTCTACATTAGAGTGTGCATCAGCACCCACTTTCATACAGCGATTCTACTCTTGCAAAATAATACGCTGCCCCGGATAAATAAGGGCCGGATTGCTCAGCTTGTTAAGCCACGCCAGCTGCTGCCAGGTCGTGCCGAATTTGCGGCCGATCGCCCACAGATTATCACCCTTCTGCACGATATAGACCTGCTGCGATGCTGAAGGTGTGTCAGCCGATTGCTCTGGCTCGTTCGCCGCGCCCGCCTTAGCCGCATCTGCTAGAATACGGCCTTCCTCACCCGCATCGACAGTGCCGACATGCTGAATATAGGCGATCAGCGCTTCATCGAGCGCAGGATATTCGCCTGCGATTGGTTCATCACTGAACATCGTATATTCATCCCCGCCAGCCGCGATGAAGTCATTCGTAGCAAGCATGTAGTCGCGCGCCAGATCAAGCGGCTGTCCGCCAATTTGGATATCGTACACACGCTCGCCTGCTGCCGCATTCGGATTGATCTTGAACGTCATGCCGCCGACATGCGGGAATGCGCCCTTGGATTCCGGATACGCATCAGAGCCTTGCTCGAGCGCGTCCTTCAGATCAGCGCCTGGCACCCGCTTCGTCACAATGTAGTTGCCGAACGGCAGTACCGTAATCACATCACCCTTCGTGATGTCACCTGCGTTGATCGATTCGCGGATTCCTCCGCCGTTGGTCAAGGCCACCTCTGCGCCCGTCACATGGAGCATTGCATCCGTGATCAAGTTGCCCAGATTCGTCTCTCCAGTGCGAACCTGGTCCCGCTCACCCTCGAGATGAATGGCAGTATGACCTACCACCTGAGATAACGTCGCTTCCTGTGCGCGCTTCACTTCGTCGATGACACGCTCTACAGCTGGATCAGGCGTGACATTAGCCGTCACTTCCTTACCGATGAGACGAGCGTCCTTAGCAATCAGCTTCTTATCCGCGTCGAATACGAGCTCGACTACTCCTAAATTCTTCGTATACTCGCCAGCACTCACGATCAGCGTGCTATGGTCAGCTCTGAGACCCTCCACCAGCGTGGAATGACTGTGTCCATCCACGATCAGATCGATGCCTTGCGCCTCCTTGGCCACCTTGATGCTCGTATCGGTGCTGGACTCATCAATACCCAAATGGGTTACAGCAATGATTGCGTCTACCTTGTCTTCCAGCTCAGCCACGATCTTCTTCGCTTCCTCAGCCGGATCGGTGAACGTGAGGCCCTTCACATTATTGGGATGTGTCTTATAAGTCGTCTCCGGCGTCGTTAGCCCGAATAATCCGAGCTTAATGCCATCCACTTCCGTGATGATATAAGGGGTCAGCAGATCACTGCCGTCCGCTTGCTTCACATTCGCGCTTAGCAGCGGGAACTTCATGCGCTCCCCAAGCGCAAGCAATTGCTCATACCCATAATTGAAATCATGATTGCCTGCGGCCATGGCGTCATAGCCGACTGTATTCATAATATCGACAATGCTCTCGCCCTGTAGCAATGTGGCGATTGTTGTCCCATGCATCGTGTCTCCAGCATCAAGCAGCAGCGTGTTCTTGTTATCCGTATGGAACTGCTTCACCAGAGAAGAGATCTTGGCGAAGCCCATTCCGTCATTGCTGGATTCCTCTACTCGGCCATGCGTATCATTCGTATGGAGAATCGTAATCATCGTCGTCTTGGCAGCCGGCTTCATCTCATACACCGATAGTGTGCCGGACACTTCATAGCCTGCTAACAGAAGCGCATGTCCAGTTGGACTCTGTTCAGCCGGGATGAAGCGCAGCCCCTCCGGTCCGCTGTCCGCCCCTTCTTCGCGCGAGAAGTCACGTGTGTTGAAGTATACGGAGAGCTCAACTTCAGCCGGATTCGTAATATTGTAGACCATGATACCGCCTGTACGCTCCAGTCCGATGAAGGCATACGTCTGATCACCAATTACGCCTGTCTTCACATCCTCCGGTTCAGGCCCCTTATCATCACTGCGGCCATCCTTCTCCGCATCGCTGTTGCTTACATTGAATTGCTCTGGATGAGCGGCAGCTGTGTAGCGCTCGAATTGATCACCGCTATCATACACACGATTCATCGTCGCCGCGTCCCAGATCGTGAAGGAACGGCTACCGTAGCTGTACAGCGCTTCATACTTGCCGTCCGCATTCTTGCCCAGATCCGCGATAATCTTCAGGCGGCCAAGCTGCTCATCCTTGAGCAGGTCGTCAGCATGGAGCACATCGAGCTGCTCCTGCGTATAGCCTGCATAATGTTCTGCGTTCAGCGCAAGCTGATCCGCTTCCAGATCCTTCACCCGAAGCTCATCGCTGAATGCGTCATAGTCCCGCGCGTCGCCTTCATTGGCCGTGAGCAGATAGGTGCGTCCACCGATCGTAACCGCATCGATGCCATCCGGCATATAGACGCCCTTCACCGGCCAATTCCTGATGTTGATGGTATCGTCCTTGTCAGAAGCGTCGAGGCCTTGACCGAGGACGGAATGATCCTTATAGCCGAGGCTCTTCACCGAGGTGAAGGCTTTCGATGCCACATCGAGTGTGGCGATGGCGTTATTTTCCTGCAAGGTGATGTATAGGGTCTTACTGTCTGCTGATGCCGCTATGTACTCGGGCTCCAGCGACTCTGCGATGGTTGCGCCGTCCTTGCCATTGCGAACACCAGCTTCAATAAGCAATGGATCCGTAAAATAAACCGTAGTGACTGCAGATTGCTCAATTCCTGCCGCGCCGCCGGTCACATCGATCAGGGAGACGCTGCCCTCCGGGTCAATCGTATAATCATCCGAAGGCTGGCCTTCATTGGCCGTGAATACGGTCTTGCCATCCGGCGTTACACCGACCATATCCGGCAACGCGCCAACCTCAACCGTGCCCAGCAGCGCGCCGTCAGGCGTCAGGAACGCTACCCTGCCATTGTCCTGTTCAGGTTCCGCAACGAGGCTGAGCGCGATCCACTCACCGTCAGGCGCAGTTGCAACGCTAGTAATATTGGCTATACCGGTTAGACCCAAGTCCGCGAGCTTCACTGTCTTCCAAGCCTCAAGCTGCTGCACGCCGGTCTGGGCGCTCAGCTTGGTGAGATCAAGAATGATAACTGCATTCTCCGCTCCATTGAGCAGATAAGCGCGCTTGTTCACCGCATCGTAAGCAACAATTTCGGCGCCACCTTCATCCCACTCCGCTCCAGTGGCATATGAGGCAATATGACTGACCGTCAGGTCGCCCGTACCCTCGTACACGATCGCAGGCTTCGCCTCCGCCAGCGCCGCTGTCGGCAGCAGCATGCCGAGCATCAACGCGCTTAGTAAGATGGACAAGTATCGTTTCACTATGCATTCCCTCCATATCGATTTAGTCATGTGCGACATCATCGTAGCAGATGTTTATTTTAGGAATGTGATCGATTTTTTAAGTTATTGTTAAGAGTACTCCATGAGGCTTCGGCTATCTTGCGCTGATTGGCGCTGCGCGCTGTTGACTCGTTGCTCGTGAGGCATGAGATGTAGAAACTGCAGGTAAATCGACTGATTCTCGGGAAATGCGCTCATTCAGATGTAGAAACTGCAGGCTGACGGTTCAAACCCTCTATTTTTCCGTCAATATTGGCCATTCAACTGTATTTTCTGCAGGTCAGCATGCGAATCGGGATGCGATCGATGCAATGAGATGCAGAAAATGCAGCTCAGACGCAACGAGCCCAAAGTGAGCATTTATTTAAGATGTGAAGTTTGCTAATGTGGAAGAAAAGGGGGATGACGATGAGTAAGGTAGCGGTAGTGACAGGATGCTCGAGCGGATTCGGATTGCTAGGCGCAGTCGAGCTGGCTCGCAGCGGCTATGAGGTTGTGGCCACAATGCGCGACACAAGCAGGCAAGCGGATCTGCTGCAGGCTGCAGCTGAAGCTGGCGTTCGCGGGCGAATCACCGTGATGGAGCTCGATGTAACGGATCATGCGCAGCTCGATGAGGTTGTGCATGAGGTATTGGCGCGTTTCGAGCGTATTGATGTGCTGGTTAATAACGCTGGATTTGCCCTGGGCGGATTCGCAGACGAGGTTCCCCTGTCCAAGTGGCGGGAGCAGTTCGAGACGAATGTGTTCGGGCTGATCGCCATGACACAGGCGGTTATCCCCACGATGCGCAGCAACCGCCGGGGCCGAATCATTCAGCTCGGATCCATCAGCGGACTGGTCGGGTTCCCTGGATTGTCGCCTTATAATGCCAGCAAGCATGCGGTTGAGGGCTTCAGCGAGGCGCTGCGCCACGAACTGCGGCCTCACGATGTCTACGTGTCGATTGTTGAGCCCGGTTCCTATCAGACCTCGATCTGGGAGAAGGGCTTGTCCGAGATGAGCAGCGCAGCTGAATCTGCCCAGGCCGACCGTCTGCAAGCGCTGCGAACTCAGGTTGAAGCGACAGCCGCGAGCGCCGGCGACCCGCACGAGGTCGCTCGCCTCATCGCGCGAATCGCCGAGCAACCGAAGCCGCGTCTGCGCTATCCGATTGGCAAGGGTATTCATGCTACGCTGTTCGCGAAGCGCATGCTGCCATGGCGGATATGGGAAAGGCTGGTGAGCCGCTGACGGTGTCATGTGACAGATGTGAATAGCTCGTGAAGCGTTAACGGTGTCATGTGACAGCTGTGAATAGTCGAATCCGATTATGACTGCTTCAGACCTCCAGTGTGGACGACCGGGGTGTTCTTCGTTTTTTCAGGCGCGGGCGCTGTTTGTATGATTTATCATACAAGTGTCCACACTCACGGTAACCTTCTAGGCGTTTTGTACGATTCTTCATACAATCCTGGCTGTTCGCACCGCTTCTCTAACTGTTTTGTACGATAAAACGTACAAGTCCAGCGCTTCATGCCGATATCGTGACTACTTTGTACGATAAATCGTACAAATCCCCACGCTGGGTACACTCTAGAGTGTATCTCTGAGAAACGCCACGATTATTCGGCAAGCTGCTGCAGCGAGCGGAGCTCACGCTCTAATTCCACCGCATACTGACGCTGCTGCTCCTCGGTGTAGCCGAGTCGATCGGCCATATGCTGCAGCACTGCCTCCTTCCATGTTAGCGCCCAATCGATGTTGAACAACACGGCGCTTGTGCGTCGAATTAGGAAATCGGCAGGCTTCACCGCCAGCTCATGCTCGATCGCATAGTCAAGCGCCAGTTGCAGCTCTAACGGCAGGTCACTCTTCTGATGCGCATAAGCCAATACCTGCGGAATATTCGATCCGTAGCGGCGAGTCAGCTGCTCCGCTTCTTCGCGCTGCAGCCCCAGCTCCTCGCCGCGCTTCGTCCACTCTGCTACGAATGCCGGGAAGCCGGCTGATCCTCCGACATCGCCCCCCGATAATCGCAGCTCCTTCGTCTGGCAAGATGGAAGCACTTTGCCCTCGGATGCGCGCAGACGATCAGCAATGCGATCCACAATGCTCTCCGCCATCTTCCGGTACCCCGTCAGCTTGCCGCCGGCAATCGAGATTAGACCGGACTGCGATTCGAAGATCTCATCACGCCTGGATATCTCGGACGGATCCTTGCCCTCCTGATGGATCAGCGGCCGCAGACCGCTCCAGCCGGATTCCACATCATCCTTGGTCAGCTTGACGCTCGGGAACATCCCGTTGATCGCTGCGAGCAGATAATCTCTATCCGCCGCCGTAATGTCCGGATTTGCGATATCCCCTGAATAGTTCGTGTCTGTTGTCCCCACATAGGTCTTGCCCTCGCGAGGTATCGCGAACACCATACGCCCATCCGGCGTGTCAAAATAAACCGCCTGACGCATCGGAAACCGTTCCCCATCTATAACAATGTGAACGCCCTTGGTCAGATGCAGCGTCTTGCCGCTCTTCGAGCGGTCTAGCTCGCGAATATTGTCCACCCATGGCCCCGTGGCATTCACCACATAACCAGCGCTCAGCTCATAACACTCTTCCGTAATTAAGTCGCGTACAGCTGCGCCATATACTCGGCCATGCTCATCATAGCGCAGCGATTCCACCTGCGTATAGTTGATCGCCTCCGTACCCAGCTCTACCGCCTTCTTCAGCGTCTCAAGCGTCAGACGCGAATCATCGGTGCGATACTCCACATAGGAGCCGCCGCCGAGCAGGCCATCGCGATTTAGCAGCGGCTCAGCCGACAGAGTCTGGTCAACCGACAGCATCACTCTGCGCTCGCTGCGCTTCACTCTTGCCAGAAAATCATATAACAAGAGTCCCATAGACGTGCTGAATCTTCCGAATGTGCCGCCCTTATAGATCGGCAGCAGCATCCGCTCGGGAATCGTCACATGCGGTCCATTCTCATATACAATTGCCCGCTCCTGCCCAACCTCTGCCACTACACCGATCTCCAGATTTTTCAGATAGCGCAGGCCGCCATGCACCAGCTTCGTCGAACGGCTCGACGTTCCAGCCGCGAAGTCCTGCATATCTACCAGCACAGGCCGCAACCCACGGCTCGCCGCATCCAACGCTATACCCGCTCCTGTAATTCCGCCACCTATAATTAACACATCATAGCGCTTCTCCTGCATGCGCTTCACTTGTGTGCCACGATCCCTGCTCGAGAATAATCTTCTTCCTTCGTTCATGATCTATCCGCCTCCGATTCGCTATGATACAAAAAGCCGACAAACCTCCGGCGCCTGCATATCTTACGCAAGCTCCAGCTGTTGTCGGCATCTCCGATTCTCCAACCGTATATTAACTTGTTAATGAATCAATTTCATACCTACGATGTTGTTCTGAAATTGATTCTTGCATTAATCATACCATGCATGGATCCTATTTGAAAGCAATCGCCGCATGCACTGCGCGCTGCCAGCCGCCGTACAGCTTACTCCGCTCCGCCTCAGCCATCGCTGGCTCGAAGCGTGTTGCCAGCTGCCACTTATCCGCGATCTCCTGCCGATCTCGCCAGAAGCCGACGGCCAGACCCGCTAGATAGGCCGCACCTAATGCGGTTGTCTCATAAACCTCTGGCCTCTCAACCGGCGTGCCCAGAATATCACTCTGGAATTGCATCAGGAAGCGGTTATTCGAAGCGCCCCCATCTACGCGCAGCGCAGACAGCTTCAGCCCTGAATCCTTCTCCATCGCGTCCAGCACATCCTTGCTCTGATACGCCAGCGATTCCAGCGTTGCTCGGACGAAGTGCTCCTTCTCCGTGCCGCGCGTCAGACCGAACACCGCTCCCCGCACATCGCTGTCCCAGTAAGGCGTCCCCAAGCCTACGAAGGCCGGCACCACGTAGACACCTTCCGTCGAGGCCACCTTGTGTGCGTAAGACTCACTATCGGATGACTTCTTCAGCATCCTCAAGCCATCTCTCAGCCATTGAATGGCCGAACCGGCGACGAACACGCTGCCTTCCAGCGCATAGGCGACCTCACCCTGAATGCCGCATGCCATCGTCGTCAGCAGGCCGCTCTTGGAAGCGATCGGCTTGCTCCCGGTATTCATCAGCATGAAGCAGCCCGTTCCATACGTGTTCTTCGCCATGCCTTCTTCATAGCATGCCTGACCGAACAGCGCCGCCTGTTGGTCGCCTGCCGCCCCTGCGATCGGGATTGTCCGCCCGTAGAACATCGGATGGGACGAATAGCCGTAAATTTCCGAGGATGAACGGACATCCGGAAGCATCGCTGCTGGAATATCGAACAGCTCGAGCAGTTCATCATCCCACTTCCGCTCATAGATGTTATACAGCATCGTCCTAGAGGCATTCGTATAGTCTGTTACATGCGTCTTGCCACCGGTCAGCTTCCAGATTAACCAGCTGTCGATCGTGCCGAACAGCAGATCACCACGGTCAGCCCTCTCTCTAGCGCCATCGACATGCTCCAGTATCCACTTAATCTTGGTTGCCGAGAAGTACGCATCGATCACAAGACCAGTCTTATCTCGGATCATCTCCGTATAGCCATCTGCCTTCAGCTGATCGCAGATGTCCGAGGTCTGCCGGGATTGCCATACAATCGCGTGATAGACAGGCCGACCGGTATGCCGATCCCAGACCACTGCCGTCTCCCGCTGATTCGTAATCCCGATAGCTGCAACCTGCTCTGGATCATAATCCGACTCCGAGAACAGCCCTGCGATCACTCCCTGAACGGACAGCCAAATCTCATTGGCATCATGCTCCACCCAGCCCGGCTTCGGGAATAGCTGTGTAAACTCCTTCTGCACACTATGTCGAATTTGCCCCCGCTGGTCGAATAGAATCGCCCGCGAGCTCGTTGTACCTTGATCAATCGCTAGAATATAAGATTCCCTCAAGCTCATCACAAGTCCCCCTTACTCTCCCCCAAATTCATCATTCACCCTGCGCCCCGCTCCAGACTGTTACTTCACTCTTCCACTATCACAACTACAATTACTTCACACTAACAACATCTAACTATCTTTACTCCTCCACACCTGCACACAATCTACCTCACACCAACCATTTACCCTGCAAATACGACAGTTAATTTCAACACATTTGTCATTCTCGTCATTTATCCTGTAAAAACTGCAGTTAAACAAGCCGGAAACCAGAAAGGCGATGCACTTTGGTAAAATTAACTGTAACAATTACATTTGCACAACAAATAATCGTACCTCCGCAAATATAACTGTACTAAATACAGATAGCGGCTCCATCTACAACAGCGACCGCTCGTAATGCTTCCACAGCTCCGGGCGTGAGGTAGTCACCGCAGTTGCGCCTGCGGCCAGCGCGCCCTCCACCTCGGCGACTGTGCGGATCAAGCCGCCAGCGAAGATAGGAATCCCCGCAGCCTGGTGCACCTCTTGAATAATATGCGGCATTACACCAGGAAGCACCTCAATATAATCAGGCTTCGTACGCTCCAGCAGCGTGTAGCTCTTCTCCAGCGCGCTCGAATCGAGCAGGAAGAGCCGCTGTATCGCGATCAAGCCATTCTGCCGCGTCTTCGTAATGACATTCGCCCTGGTAGAGATGAGTCCGGCGGGTTTAATTCGCTGACAGACGTATTCCGCCGCATATTCATCATTCTTAAGTCCCTCTACCAGATCGATGTGGAGCAGCAGCTTCTTCCCGTGCCTGCTCGCCAGTTCAACCAGACTCTGTAATTGTCCGATATGACTGTCCAGCAGCACTAGGTATTCATACGGGGACTTTAGCAGCTTCTCCAGATCCTTGATCTTGCGGACAGCGGGCAGAATAGGCTGGCTATGGAACGCCATAGGCACATACCCCTTTCTAGTGCGAATTGTCACACCTCAACGTTTACATAACAACCCCATAGTATCTTATACATCGCAATGCATAGCACAATCCATCGCGATGAACAGAAAAAAAAACACGAAATCGCCAGTATCGTATACAACGATTGGCAACCTGTGTGATTCTCCACATCTCCACCACCATGATTAACTTAGGTTCATTGTACAAGTCACAGGAGCAGCAGTCAACAGGATTTGCAGCGGCCACAAATTCGATTCCTGTATGTGTAAATGCCATCCAACCGAACCTGCCACCATGAACATCAGCTACTCCAATCAATCCCTTGCCCAATAGAAAACCACCCATGCTCGCCAGCGCGACAATGGGTGGTTTATCGTGCACCAATGTCTCATCACAGGCAACACGAGCGGCTACAATTATATCTGGAATGAACTCTTCAGCGATACCGTCAGATTAAAGACCAGGCGCTCTGACGAAGAAGTCTTCGGATCGATATTGAAATAGCCATGACGGAAAAACTGATACTTCGTATTAGGCTCCGCCTGCTTCAAATCGGGATCCACGAACCCCTGTAGCACCTCGAGCGACGCTGGATTTACACGATCTAGGAACGATTCGCTCTCCTCACCCTCCGTTGCATCGAGGATAAGCGGCTCGTACAATCTGAACTCAGCCGGTGCGGCATGGCTTGCGTCTACCCAATGAATGGTTCCCTTCACCTTGCGGCCGGTAAAGCCGCTGCCGCTCTTGGTCTCCGGATCATAGGTGCAGTGCAGCTCCGTCACATTGCCTGCAGCATCCTTCACAAAATCATGGCAGCGAATGAAGTAGGCATTCTTGAGCCGCACCTCATTACCTGGGAATAGCCGGAAGTACTTGTTCGGCGGATTCTCCATGAAGTCGTCCTGCTCGATATAGATCTCGCGCGAGAACGGGATCTGCTTCGTCCCCATCTCCGGATTCTCCGGATTGATCTCCGCATCCAACCACTCTGTCTGGCCCTCTGGATAGTTGGTGATCACGACCTTGAGCGGGCGTACAACGCCCATCGTACGTGGTGCCTTCAGCTTCAGATCCTCCCGTATGAAGTGATCGAGCATCCGAGCGTCCACGGTACCGCCGGACTTGGCGACACCAGTCTCCCGAATGAAGGCGCGGATCGCTTCAGGTGTCAACCCTCGGCGCCTTAACCCTGCTATTGTCGGCATACGCGGATCATCCCAGCCATCCACATGCCCCGCGTCCACCAGCTGCTTCAAGAAGCGCTTGCTCATGATGGTGTTCGTCAGATTAAGACGAGCGAACTCATACTGCCGTGACACATGTGTCATCCCACACTCGCGAATCACCCAATCATAGAGCGGTCGATGATCTTCATATTCCAGCGAGCATAGTGAATGTGTCACACCTTCGATTGCATCACCGAGTGGATGCGAGAAGTCATACATCGGATAGATGCACCAGGCATCGCCCGTCCGATGATGATGCGCGTGCAGGATCCGGTACAGCACAGGATCGCGCATATTGATATTCGGAGAGCTCATATCGATCTTCGCGCGCAGCACCTTCTCGCCATTCTGGAATTCACCTGCGCGCATGCGCGCGAACAGGTCTAGATTCTCCTCCACCGATCGATTGCGGTAAGGACTCTCCTGACCCGGCTCCGTCAATGTTCCGCGCGTCTCACGGATCTCATCCGGCGTCTGATCATCCACATAGGCCAGACCCTTCTTAATCAACAGAATGGCTTGCTGGTAGTTCTCCTCGAAGTAATCCGACGCGAAGTGCAGGTCATCCCATTCATAGCCCAGCCACTTCACATCCTCCAGGATGCTGTCGACATACTCGGTATCTTCCTTGACCGGATTCGTATCATCGAACCTGAGATTAGTGCGTCCGCCGAATTCATTAGCCAGATCGAAGTTAATACAGATCGCTTTGGCGTGACCGATATGCAGATATCCATTAGGCTCCGGCGGAAACCGGGTGACCAATGTCTCCGTTCGACCTGACTTCAGGTCATCTACAATAATATTCCGTATGAAATTTGAGGATTCCGTCTTATTTTCCATCCGAACTCAGCCCTTTGCAGATAGTGTTCTATGTCTAAACTATATTCTAACTATCATACACTATATTTAATCACTAATGAAACTCTGAGCCTAATGCCCCATCGCGGTCGGCTGATATTGCTCATCCTCTGCATCCTCTGCCTTGCTCGGCAGCTCCATGCGCGCTCTGCCCATGAGCACAACGAACACAGCGCCAATCTCCACAATTGCGATGGATACCCAGAATAGATAAGCGATTGAGCCTGCGAGCGCATCAATCGCGCGATGGAGCAACTGCTCCGGCATGGCACTGCGCACTTCAGGCATAATCAAGCCGCGCGGATCGGAGAATTGCGCTGCCGCTGCCGGGTCTGGGAACGCCTCTTCGATGCGCGCCTTATAACTGATCTTCTGCAGCACACCCAGCACCGTAATCCCTATGGCCGACCCAATCGTTCGGAAGAACGTAATTAACGAAATCGCCGCCCCCTTGTACTGCCCAGGCAGCCCATGCAGAACCGAGATATTCAGCACTACGAAGTTGACCCCGATGCCGAGGCCTACCAAGATCATATAGGTCGTGACAAGCCATCGCGGCGTATCCATTGACAGTGTGCCCAGGAGCACCATAGCAACAGCCAGAATCCCGGTCGAAATCAGCATAATGCTGCGATAGGGCAGCTTATTCACCAGCGGTCCGCCGAGCATGCTGCTGACAACAACGGCCAGCATCATCGGCGTCAATACCTGGCCGGCAGCGCTGGCCGATTCCCCATACACGCCCTGGATGAACAGCGGGATATAGGTGGCGCCGGATACCATTAGAATGCCATAGAAGAAGCCAATCGCCTGACTTGTTGTGAACAAGCGGTTCTTGAACAGCTTCAGCTCGACGATCGGGTCCTTCACCGCGCGTTCAACCATCAAGAAGATTAGAGCACTAACCGCGAACAGCGCGAATAACCCGATAATCTGCCAGGACATCCAGTCATATGTACCCGCACCGCCAAGCTCAATCGCGAACATGAAGCTGAGAATCGCCAGCACGAGCATCGTCGCCCCGCCCCAGTCAATTCTCTGCTTACGCAGGGCAGACAGCTCCTTATAGCCGAACTGAATGAAGGAAATGGCCACGATCCCAATTGGAATATTAATATAGAAAATCCATCGCCAATCAAGATGATCTGTCATATAAGCCCCGAGCACCGGTCCGAACACACTCGACAGCCCGAATACTGCGCCAAACAAGCCATTCATCTTGCCTCTCTTCTCCGCCGGGAAGATATCGAAGATGACCGCGAATGCGATTGGCATCAGAGCGCCGCCGCCAATCCCCTGGACAGCGCGGTAGATGACCAGCTCTGTCATCGTGCCCGCCAGTCCGCACAGCACCGAACCGAGCAAGAAGATGACCAGCCCCAGCTGGAAGAACAGCTTGCGGCCATAGATATCCGAGAGCTTGCCGAAGATCGGCGTCGATACAACAGTCGCAATCATGTATGCGGAGAACACCCACACATACAGATCGAAGCCGCCGAGCTCAGTCAGTATAGTTGGCATCGCAGTTGAGACAATCGTCTGATCCAGCGCGCCGACGAACAAGCCGAGCAGCAGCCCGACTACAACGAGATTTGTTCTAGATTTTGTACGGTCCATACACGGCAACCCCTCGCTCTATTTTCCATTTCCTGTGAACATCCTCACATTCACCTACTATACTGCATAAGGGGTTGTCAGGCAAAGTGAAAAATGGCCGGACAATTCCCGCGTTAATCGATTCATTTAAATTCCCTGTCGGTTCATCGCCAACAATACATCTTGTTCACAATCACAGCAAAAGGGAGGCCTCCACAGAGACCTCCCTTTGCTAAACTGCTTAGTGCTTGCCCTTCCTATCGTTCTTCCTGTCGCTCTTCCTATCGTTCTTATCATTGTGATTGTTATTGTGGTCGTTGTCATGATTCTTATCATTGTCATTCTTGTCGCAATCCCGCTTCATCGGCGGCAGGAAGCCATGCTTCTCGATCAAAGCATGCCGCTCTCGCATCCGCGTTATCCAATGATTCGCTTGTTCCTGCGTGATGACCCCGAACTCTAGGTACTTCTTGATCAACAGTTCCTTATTCGCATACAGCGCTTGATAGATCTGGGCAAGCTCTTGCTGCTGCGCGGCCGTCAATGCCGGCCTAGCTGGTTCGGCAGCCTGCTCATCCCTGACTCCCGACTCAGCCGTCTGCTCATCCCCAGCTGCCTGCGCAGGGCCCGGCTCTGCCGCGAAGACAGACGATGTATACATGGACACCGTCAGCAAGGTTATCACGAGCAGATAGGCTATCGCTCTATTCATATAGCAACCCCCTTCATACGTTATCCATACTAGGTTGTAACACCCCATACGAATTTATGCATGAAAGGAAAGGCTAATTATCTAACAGCCATCAACGTCTTATTGATTGCTTCAACCACACGCGCCGATTGGAACGGCTTCACAAGGAAGTCGCTTGCCCCTGAACGAATCGCTTCCATGATCATATCCCGTTGTCCCATCGCGGAACACATGATGATTCTCGCATTAGCATCGAACGCCTTAATCTGTCTCAGCGCCTCGAGCCCTTCCATCACGGGCATGGTAATATCCATAGTGACCACATCCGGCCGGAACGACTTGTACTTCTCTATCGCCTCGACCCCATTGGCCGCTTCACTTAATACCTCATGTCCCGCAGCCTCCAGGATATCCCTCAGCATGGCGCGCAAGAATGCTGCATCATCCACTACTAATACCTGTGCCATTCTCATCACCTCATAATAAAGCCTAATGACTATAAGGTTATTATAGAAGAATGGCCTTAACATAAACTAAACAAGCGCTGTGAGCTTCCGTCTCAGGTGAGCCCTCACTCTTCCCTCGGCTTCATTCTGCGTGCCCAATAGAGGACAGGTGTGCCGGCCGCGCTGATGATATACTTGAACAGGTAAGTAGTAATGAGAATCTCCCACCAGACATCCCAGGTATACAAGCCTGCGAACGCGATCGTACAGAAGATGAGCGAATCGATCAATTGACTGATCGCTGTGCTGAGATTAATCCGCAGCCAGAACTGGTTCGCCTGAGCGAATCGCGCGCGTATGCGTCCGAATAGCTGTACATCCAAGTATTGGCTAATGAGGAATGCGGATAGGCTGCCGACTGCCAGACGCGGCATAAGCCCGAACAGTAATTCCATGGCGCTCTGAGCAATATCCGTCTCCTGCGGCTTGAATTGCAGCACCATCTGCATAATTAAGGTGACCGCGATCAAGCTGAAGAAGCCAAGCCACACCGCCTGCTTCGCATCCCGCTGCCCGTACTTCTCATTGAGCAGATCCATCGTCATCGAGATCGAGGCATAGATCGTATTGCCCAGCGTCATGACGATGGCGAAGCCGAGCATATCCAGCTCGATCGTCTTCACAACCTGGATATTGGCGACTACGGTTGCGAAGCCTACCCATGCGAAAAGCCCCTTCCTGCCGAACTGGCGATAACAGAGCAGGAACAGGGCAAAGTTGACGGCTACGAAGAGCACGCCCCAGACTAAATTAAACATAATGAATACACACTCCCTAGTTTTGATATCGCGGGATGGTTACGAACCGCGAGTGCATCAAGGCACCAGGGATGATTATAGCATAGGATCGATCAATCGCGCACGCGCAGCCAGACCATCATCTCGCCCTCGCCGCGATTCCCCCACATATAATAGGGGCTTGCTCTCAGCTTAACCGGCTTCTTGCCTGGCTTCACCGGGCGATAGAGGCTGTCAGCAAACGCCTCCTCCGCGTAGTCATCACGCCACGCGTCCGTCTCGATCACGACAGCTCCACTGTCTAGGAAGTCCTCCTCGAAATGCGCTTCCAGCTTGGCATCCAGCGATACCGACAGCCCAGCCAGGAGCTTGCCTTGATCAGCCTCCTCCACGCAATACACCAGCGGCCCGCGCTGAATCGCCGCCTTGCCTCGGTCCGCGCGAATCTCCGGGTGCGCAGCCATCCATTCCGCCTCCATCGGCAGCGACAGCTCCACCAGATCGCCTGCTCGCCATTCTCGATCAAGCCGAATATATCCGTCCTGCATAAGCGCCTGCGCGTCAACCTGTTCGCCATTCACCTGCAGGCTTAGCTCCCCGCGCACCCAGGACGGCGCGCGCAGCGCCAATGTGAAGCGTCCCGGCTGTTCCGGCTTCACCGTCATCCTCACCTGCCCGTTCCATGGCAACTCCGCTTCCTGGCTCAGCGTCACCTTGCGATCCGCCAAGCGCACCACCGTCTCATTGCCCATATACAGATGGGTGTGGATCACATCATCATCGACTGTATAGATATACTGTCCGAGCGAGGCGATCAGCCTGGCCAGGTTGGGCGGACAGCATGCGCAGCCGAACCAGCGCTGGCGTACCGGCTTCACATGATGCTTGCCCGGATTGCCACGACTCGCGTCCGGCCACACCTCTAGTGGATTCACATAGAAAAAGTGCTTGCCGTCCGCAGACATGCTGCCGATAACCAGATTGTACAGCGCCCGCTCCAGCACATCCGCATACTCGCTGCTCGGCTCCAGCTGCAGCATCCGCTGCGCGAAGAAGATCAACCCGATCGATGCGCAGGTCTCGGCATACACCGTATCATTCGGCAGATCATAGTCGAACGAGAACGCCTCGCCATGATGCGTAGAGCCGATCCCGCCTGTGATGTACATCTGCTTCCCCACCATGTTCCGCCACAATCGGCGGCAAGCCGCTAGCAGCGACTCGTCGCCATTCTCACGCGCCAGATCCGCCATCGCCGCATACATGTAGACCGCGCGAACCGAATGTCCAACTGCCACATCCTGCTCGCGAACCGGCACATGCGCCTGATGATAAGCCGTATCCGGCCTATGTCCCTTGCCTTCTGTCCAGGGACTCTCGAAGTCAGGCCCCTCGTACTCCTCATCGAAGAAATGCGGCGACTGCCCGCGCTGATCAATGAAATATTGACTCAGCTTCAGATATCGCGCGTTGCCCGTCGCCTCATACAGCTTCACAAGCGCCAGCTCGATCTCCTGATGGCCGTCATAGCCCTTCAACTTGCCCGGCTCGTTCCCGAATACGCTGTCGATGTAATCAGCGAATCGGCACATCGCATCCAGTAGCTTGCGCTTGCCCGTTCCTTGGTAATAGGCGACTGCGGCCTCGATCATATGACCAGCTGTGTACAGCTCATGGCAATCCTTCAGATTCGTCCAGCGCTTACCCGGCTTCTTGACCGTGAAGTACGTATTCAGATAGCCATCTTCCTGCTGCGCAGCCACTACCAGATCGATTGCCTCGTCCGCAACCCGCTCCAGATCGGCGTCAGGATGTGTCGCAAGCGAGTAGCCGACCGCCTCGAGCCACTTCGCTACATCGCTGTCCTGGAAGACGAAGCCATAGAACTCCCCCTCCTCGAGTCCCGCCGCGATGCGGAAGTTCCGGATCGCGCGACTCGGCTCCGCCTCCGGCACGCGATCATTCAGCGCCTCCCATTGGTAAGGAATAACCGTCTCCCGCACCAGCTCGGAGAATCCGCTCCAGAATTTATCCGTAATACGAATATCTTGCAAGGGAACAACACGCTTATTCAACTGTCTCGCCATTACGATCACACTCCATTATTTTCACTATTCACACCTTCCATAACCCCATTCTATCCGCTAAAATATACCCTAACAATCTATAATCACAACCAATTATTTATACGATCTCACACTGGAGGCCAACACTTATGTCCACCTCGCCCTATATCACCTTCCCTACGCCGCCGTTCCCCTACTACCTGGAGTCCGGCTATCGGCTATACGCCGTTGGGGAATCGCACCCGAACCGGCATCATCTCGGTGTATTCGATCTGATCTATGTGACAGCAGGAACGCTGTACATTGGCGAGGAGGACACCCGCTTCGCGCTGACTGCCGGACATGCCTTGATCCTATTGCCGGACCGCTGGCACTACGCGTCACAGCCTTGTGAGACGGAGACCGCGTTCTATTGGGTTCATTTTCGAAGTGGGGAGGGGTGGGAGGAAGGTGCATGGGAACAAGGAACTGGCGGATTGCCGATCAAGCTGCCGAAGCTGTGGCAAGTGAGTGACCAGGCGCTGATGACGAGGCTGATGGCAAGGCTGGTTGAGCTGTCAGTGGAGAGCCGAACAACGGCCTATTGGGAGGAACAGCAGGTGTTCTGGGAGCTGCTGCGGCTAATGAATGATGGCGGTCAGTCCGCACAATCCTCGCGGGCGGTCGCGGTAGCCAGCCAGATCGAGGCTTTCATCAAGCAGCACTATCAACGCAATCTTACGAATGAGATCCTGTCGGAGGCGCTGCACTTCCACCCGAATTATCTCGCGCGATGCATGAAGGAGGTGTTCGGGGTTACGCCGCTGGAGTATCTGCAGGACTACCGAATTGAACAGGCCAAGCTGCTGCTGCTCAAGACGGAATGGGCCATGCCGCGAATCGCCGAGCATATCGGATTTCACTACGCACCGTACTTCTCCAGCTCCTTCAAGAAGCAAGTCGGTCTATCGCCGCTCGCCTATCGCAAGCAGTATCAGAGGTGACGTTGCCCGTCCTCTCATCAATGGATTTGTTCTTGCTGCTTCCTATCTGCCAAGTACATATTCATTGCGCGCACATCTAACGGCTTGCCGAACCAATAGCCCTGCGCCTCCTGACAGCCAAGCTCATGCAGCAGCTTCACCTGCTCCTCTGTCTCGACACCTTCAGCGACAACGAGCTTGCCCAGATGCTGCGACAGCTCGACTACGGTACGGATAATCGCCAGCTTCCGATCGCTCTCCACAATACCTTGGATCAGCGAGCGGTCGATCTTAATGAATTGGAACGGGAAGCGATTTAGCATGCTGATCGAGGAATAGCCAACCCCGAAGTCGTCAATGGCCAGTGTAAGCCCCAAATCTACGAATTGACTGCAGACGCGCAGCGAGGTATCGATATCAGAGATCGCTGTCGTCTCCGTGATCTCTAGGCATAGATTGCTCGCTGGCACGCCATATTCCTGCAGCAATGCACTCACCTGCTCCACAATATTCGGCACGCGAAGCTGATGCGCGGAGAGGTTCACCGATACGACAAGCTCCGTATAGCCTGCATCGATCCACCGGCGCGCTTGCCCGATCGCGGTGCGCAGCACCCACTGACCGATCGGCACGATCCAGCCGGATTGCTCAGCCAGCGGAATGAAGACACCCGGGGACACAGGCCCCAGCTCGGATGAATGCCAGCGCAGCAACGCCTCTACGCCGTATACCTCGCCGGTGCGCAGATTGATCTGAGGCTGATAGAAGAGTGAGAATTCGTTATTGTGCAAGGCGTCCGACAGGCCATTCACCATGCGCAGCTGCATCTGTGACATCGTGCTAAAGCCCGGTGAGAAGAAGGCATAGCCATTGCGTCCATTATTCTTCGCCGAGTACATCGCCGCATCTGCATTGCGCAGCACAACCTCGCTATCCATTCCGTCGCTCGGCAGCAGACAAATCCCGATGCTGACCGTGACCTTATAGGGCTTGCCATATAGATGAATCGGCTTCTTGAAGGCGTCGATCACTTGCTCAGCCAAGGCTGCCGCTGCGCTATGATCCATCTCCGCAAGCACATGCACCGCGAACTCATCACCGCCCAGCCTGGCGACCGCCGTATTCGGGGGCATGACGCGATTGAGCGTCTGGGCAGCATGCTGCAGCAGAACATCACCCGCATAGTGACCTAGCGTATCGTTAATCAGCTTGAATTGATCCAGATCGAGCAGCATCACCACACTGTGCCTGTTCAAGTCGCTGATATGAGTCTGCAGCTTGTCCAGGAATGACCAACGATTGTCCAGTCCGGTCAGCGAATCCTTATAGGCCAGATTATACAACCGCTTCTGGTTGCGCATATGCTCAGTGACATCGCGGATGTATAGGAAGGTAAACAACTCGCCATTCATCTCGAAGTGCTCGCTATGAATTTCTGCGCTGATTCGCTCATCTGATGCAGGTATGAGTTCAGTTTCATATTGGAACGAGGTTCCGTTCCGAAAAGCCGCGTCATATTGCTGTGTAAACGCTTCCCTGCCAGAATGCTCGAGATAGTCGGTGAAGGACGTATCGATACCGCGATCCGAGCGGCCCGTTATCTGTCCGAACATCCGATTGGCTTCTAGGATAACAGCCTGCTCATTCAAGATCAGCTTGGCCTGACGTCCTGTCTCGAAGAGCAGCTGATAGCGCTGGTTCGCAGTCGAGATCACATCCGAATGGACGATCGAGTAATGAATGAAGTAAGCCCATATAAGCACGCTGTAGCTAGGGAGAATATGAAGGATATAGACCCCTCGCGCAACCGCAAGCTGTCGAATCAGAGAGCTGACCACCATGAACAGCATGGCGAATATAACACCCCGTATGAGAATGCGGATCCGGTTGCGTTCGCGGATTAAGGCGGGACGGCTGTTCACATGCCGATAGGCCAGCCTAACACATAGCGCGCAGAAGCCCAGACACTGCGCGCTCAATGCTATGAACAAATAATAGAAGCCCCTCCCGAACTTCTCTACATGCCAGATGCCGTCAATTGCGATCCCTACTTGGACGAAATCCGGGAATGCGAACAAGACGACAACCCCGATGAGCGGGGTCAGCATCGTCGCATGCCGCAGCCCCCTCGGGAACACTACTCTCCCGACGGCGGCAAAATAATAATTCATCAGCGCCATGGCGATGAAGATAAAGGTGTACTTCATCGTTAGAATGAAAGGAATGTTCGCTTCCCATGGCACTGCAATGATTACGATCGACGATAGGAAGATCGTGCTGAGACTGAAGAGAAGAGCCGCCGCTAGCTGGTGCAGGCGATTCATTCGATTACGCATGAGGAGATCAACGGCTACATGGAAGAGCACCGTGAACGGAATGAGCTGGACGATCAGAGGAAACACCAAATCATACATTCGACTTTCACTCCTTGCTGCTGACTGATTCGTGAATTTCATTGAGTGAAATTGATTCTATCTTCTAGTTTTATATCATATTTTGGTGGAATCTGTCTATGATAACCTGCCAAAGCGCACATCAATCTGCAACACTTCAGAGCGACTGCCAGTCCGAACCGGCGGCCCCCACGTGCCGAAGCCAGAGGACACAAATGCATGCATATTGCCCTTGCGCAGATAGCCCCAATCCAGCTCGAATAGGCGTCTAGTAATCCATTGATTCGGCGACAGCTGCCCGCGGTGGGTGTGACCGGACAACGAGATATCCACGCCCGCCTCCTCCGCCTGGCCCAGCTGCTGCGGCTGATGATCCATCAGAATGATCGGATAGCGCGGATCGACATCCGACAGCAGCGCTTGCACGGTCAGGCGACCGCCTCCGCCCGCTCCGGCTCCGCTAGCGCCTGGCCCCCTCGTGCTCTCCGCCGTCAGATCCTTACGCCCAGCGATGTAGAATCGGTCGTCGAGCTTCACCGTCTCATCCAGCAGCACCCGTATCCCGATTCGCTCCATCTCCTCCAGATAACGCGCCATCCCGCCGCCGTAATATTCATGGTTGCCCAGCACAGCATAGACGCCTAGCGGCGCCCTAAGCTGCGCTAGTCGATCCGCCATCCCATGTTTGATGAATGGCTCAATCTCATCATCCACTACATCGCCAACCAGCAGAATCAGATCCGGCTCAATCTGCTCCATCTGCTCGACCAGCCGATCGATATGCCGATTCCCGACAATCGTGCCCAGGTGCAGGTCCGATGCGACTGCAATTCGCAGCTGGTCTGTACGCGCGACGGGCGAACGCCCTGCTGGATCTACCTGCTTCTCGACCACAATCTGATGCTGACGGATCACAGGACGCCACGCATTCCACGAACCCAGCAGCAGGAGCAGCAGGATAACCGCACCTACGACAATGCCTAGTATAGGTACATAGGTCGAGGCATCCGCAGCACCGGTCAGTGACAGCAGTGCAGCGATACCATCTGCAATTGGCAGCAGCAGGACTAGATACATCATCACGGCCATCCAGTAGGCGCCCAGCACCTTAAGCGCTGCCGCGGCGCCGCGAGGAAGCCAGCGTCTAGCCATGCGAGCGATAAGATACGAGATGGCCAACAGGCCAACGAAGCATCCGATGATGACCGGTGCGCGTACATGCAATAGTTCATCAATGAATACCAATAGGTGCCAACCGATATATATATGGATAAGCGCGTAGATGCTCAGCACCGCGCTTATTATGCCGATCACTTTCAGCTTCATGGTTAATTCCCTTCCATTCTTCGCCCAATCGCTTAGTCGAATATCGGTCTCCAGACCGAGTGCTGCGTGCACCACGGAACGAAGACAGATCCTCAATCAACAGGTATACTAAACTTAATCATTTATAAACGAATCTATTTCATAATGGATTCAATAATCTTAATAAACAAGGAGCTATCCAAATGAAAAGCAAATTTATTATTGGATCCCTGCTAGTTCTGCTAGGCGCCTATCTATTGCTCAGCGGAGGCAGTTCGTACGGACCAGGTCAATTGATCGGCCTGTTCTGGCCCAGCCTGTTCATCATCCCGCTCGGCGTATTCTTCCACTGGATGTACTTCAGCATGACCGCCAGCCGCGGAGTCGGCCTGCTCGTGCCTGGCGGCATTCTGCTCACCGTCGGTATCGTCTGCCAGATCTCCATGCTCTTCAACAATTGGGAGTACACATGGCCTGGATTCATCCTGGCGCCGGCAGTCGGCTTGTTCGAGCTCTACTGGTTCGGACCGCGTCATAAGGCGCTGCTCATTCCGGTTGGTATTCTGACTTTCATGTCGTGCCTGTTCTTCCTATTGTTCACACTGGGCTCGCTGTTCAGCGTCACCATCTTCGGACAGCCGATTCTCGCGATCGGACTCATCCTGGCAGGCGCCGTAATGCTGCTGGCGAAGAAGCGCTCAGACTAGACTTAGATTAATAAATTGAATAGCACTGGATCTTTATTCAGCTCGATATAATGGATCCCCTTGGCCCGCATCCTGGCAATGAGAGGCTCATAATCCTCGACATGCTTCAGCTCGATGCCCACCAAGGCGGGTCCATTATCCTTATTCGTCTTCTTCGTATACTCGAATCGGGTAATATCATCGCTGGGACCGAGCACCTCGTCCAGGAACTCTCTTAGCGCGCCGGCCCGTTGTGGGAAGTTTACTGTAAAATAATGCTTCAATCCCTCATAGATGAGGGACCGCTCCTTCATCTCCTGCATCCGGTCGATATCATTGTTGCCGCCGCTGACAATGCAGACGACGCGCTTGCCTCTAATCTGCTCCCTGCAGAAGTCCAGAGCCGCAATCGGCAGCGCGCCTGCCGGCTCGGCAACGATCGCATTCTCATTGTAGAGATCGAGTATCGTCGTGCATACCTTGCCCTCTGGAATGACTACAATTTCGTCCACAACCTGCTTGCTGATCTCGTAGGTAAGCGAGCCTGCCGTCTTCACCGCGGCGCCGTCCACGAACTTATCAATCTCATCTAACGTGACGACTTGCCCCTGACTGAACGCTTCTCGCATAGATGCCGCGCCAGCCGGCTCCACCCCGATGATTCGCGTGCCTGGACTGATCGCCTTCAGATAGGTGCCGACGCCAGACACCAGACCTCCGCCGCCAATAGACGCGAACAGATAATCCGGCGATGCGGTCATCTGCTCCAGCACCTCCATAGCTACCGTTCCGTTGCCCGCGATAATCAGCGGATCATCGAAGGGATGGACGAATGTCATTCCAGACGTCTCCGCAGCCTGAACCGCCGCTGCATACGCATCGTCGAAGGTATCGCCGGTCAGTATAATCTCCACCTGCTCGCCGCCCAGACGCTTCACCTGCGTGATCTTCTGCCGCGGCGTGGTCTCTGGCATATAGATCTTGCCATGTATACCCAGCACATGGCAGGAGTGCGCGACACCCTGCGCATGATTGCCCGCGCTGGCACAGATCACGCCTCTCGATATCTGCTCGTCGGACAGGCTGCGGATCAGGGTATAAGCGCCGCGAATCTTGAAGGACCGGACCACCTGTAGGTCCTCCCGCTTCAGATACACCTCGCAATCGAACCTGGCCGACAGAATCGGATCCTTGATCAACGGGGTGGTCTTGATCACTTCACGCAGCACGTGATGCGCTTGTACAATTTCCGACATACTGATTGGGGGATTCGGGTTATTTGGCATGGTGGGAGCAATCCTCTCTTATGTAATTACAGCTTCAGTTACAGGCTTAACGGCCATATATTCTGCGCACGGATCTCCTCGGCTACAATTCTGGCCAGCAGCATCGCGCCGCGTTCCTGGAAGTGGGTATTATCCTGCACGCCGCCGGGGAAGTTCACGAACTCGCCGGGTGCGCCCCACATGAACACATTCTTCGTCTCTTCGTCGCCGAGCTGTTCGAATAGCGCGCGACTGCGCTCCGCTAGATCGATGAGAGGAACCTGCTCCTCGGCAGCCAGCCGCCGTACTGCCTCCAGATACGGGCCGTGCGTATCGCGCAGCGTGCCGTCTGCTTCGAAGAAGCGGCGATGGACAGACGTAACGAGCACAGGATGTGCGCGCTTCAGCCTCGCGGCGACGATATATTGCCTCAGGTAAGCGGGATACGTGCTCTCGGGATCGGTATGGCGCGCCTCGTCCGCCTTCTCATCATTATGTCCAAACTGAATGAACAGGAAATCATCCGCCTTCAGCTCTGCGTCAATTGCCGCCAGTCGCCCCTCATCGATGAAGCTCTTGGAGCTGCGGCCGGACATGGCATGGTTGACCACGGCCACATCATGCTTCAGATACATCGACAGCAGCTGCCCCCAACCGGCGTAGGGGTACCCCGTCTCATCCTGATCGGTCACCGTGGAGTCGCCGGCCAGGAATAAGGCCAGCTGCTGGGGTGAGGCAGTCAGCTCCAGCGCATTGATACGCGGGGCAGCTCCGGAGAAGCGAAGCTTGAATCGTCCTTCTCGCACATGAACACTGAACATCTCTCGGGCGAACAGTCCTGCCGATGTTCTAAGCTCGCTGCACACGATATGCCCGTTGCCTGTTCGAATGGTCGTGCAGGTGGCCAGATGCGCGTCGCCCATCGTGATTGTCGCGGTATAGAGGCTGTCCGGAACATCGACACAGAATGCCGCGTCGAACGGAATACAGAAGTCCCGATTCAGTGGGCCGCCCTCTCCCCGGTCCTTGCCGGTCACTTGCCCGTGAGGCAGGAACCCGTATCCGAGCTCCTCGCTATATCTCGTATCAGCGGTCACTCTCGTATAGCCGTCAGCCGCTTCATTGGATAGTCCGAAGTCAAATCTCCAGCTCGTTCTCATCCCTTCTCCTCGCTCTCATTATCTAATATATGCTATAGTAACACATTCCGATTTACCAGTAACAATTGTGTTAGTAGAGTTTATAAAACCCATGGTAAGCTGTCAGTATTTGTCGTATGATTGTATGAACATGGTAAATCGAGTTGTTGATGTCATTGTTGAGACAGGAAGGTGTAGACCTCATGGGAACGGATCCAGCACGTTATACATTCGGACTAGTCATCGACCAAATCTCCAACTGGGGAGAATATGAGAACGCTATCATCTCTGGCGTGTCCGATTTCGCCAAGGCGCATGACATTAACTTAACCTGTTTAGTTGCTGGCAAGCTGGTCTCCCCCTATGAGTGGGAACGGAGCCGGAACATTCTGTTGGAATTCGTGGATGCCAAGCTCATTGACGGTCTGATTATATTGCCTACCTCGATAGGCAGCTATGCGAATTATTCGACGACCTACGAGATGCTCACCAAGTTCCGGGACATCCCACTGGTTACGATCAGCGAGGCCTATGAGAATTACCATTCTGTCACGATCGATAATTACTCTGGTATGAAGGACGCCGTCACGCATCTCATTACGCAGCACGGCTGCAGGCGGTTGGCCTTCATCAAGGGTCCCTCAAGCAGCCAGGAATCGGAGACGCGCTATCAGGCCTATCTGGACGTCCTTGATGAGTTCGGGATTCCCTTCGATCCTGCGTTGTTACTACAGGGCAACTACTACCACGAGACCGGCACAGCAGCCGTTAGAGATCTTGTATCTGGCGGCATTGCCTTCGACGCCATCGTTGCGGCGAATGATAATATGGCACTTGGCGCGATCAATGAGCTGCGCAACCCGCTGCTGCAGACGCCTGATCATGTGCCGGTCATCGGCTTCGATGATTCCGAGCTGGCTGGGCAGTTGGGGATTACAACCGTCCGCCAATCGTTCTACGACGAGGCCTTCAACGCAGCCTCGATGCTGCTGCGCATACTGTCAGGGGAGGATGTGCCCAAGTATCTGGAGCTGACAACCCAATTGGTCATCCGCTCGTCTTGTGGCTGTGTGCCGGCTATTGTCACGAATGCGCAAGTGCCCGAGATTGAGGAGGCCGACGCCGGATTATCGCGCGAGAGGCTCCCCTGGCACCTTGCGAGGGCGAAGATGCTGGAGGAGATCGCTCAGATTGATCAGCGCAACCCGACCGAGTCTCCGAATGAAGATCCTTCGCAGGTTCGCGCTTATCAGCTGGCGCTGGTGGACGCCTTAATGCAGGAGCTGCAGGGGCAGACGCAGACGTTCCTGCAGGCATGGGCCGGCTATATCTATTGGGCTGCTAATCACAGACGGACAACGGCCACCATCCATGATCTGCTGTCTTGCCTACGCCGGTATGCGCTGCAGGTTCTGGCTGCGCCGGCATCCATCGCCGCGGCGGAGAACCTGTTCCAATCCGCGCGCGTACAGGTCAGCAGCGCAATCGAGTACATGACCGCTTCCTTCTACTATAATTCCTCCATGCATACCGCTACGCTTGACTCATTCAGCGAGGAGCTGTTCGTTACCCTCAGCATTGGGGAGCAGATGAACATAGCCAGTGAGGTGCTGCCTAAGCACGGGATCAACCCCTGCTTCATCTCGCTGTATGATAATCCAGACAAGCCGTTCGAGACAGCTAGAGTAATCATGGCCTACATGGACGACGGCAAGCTCGACACGGGCGAAACCGGTAAGTCTTATCCGACTTCAGAGCTGCTGCCGCATCTCATGCTTCAGCGTCTATACAAGCAACGCCATAATATTCTCATTCAGGCGCTTCATCATGGCGACTCCAAGCTAGGCTATACGATCTTCGGCTTCGAGCATCATATTCATCGTTCCTTCGAGATCATTCGTCATCGTCTGAGCATCGCGCTCAAGAGCGCCTTGCTGATGGCCGATACGATCCGGCACTCCGTCGAGCTGGAGCATCAGGTGGATGAGCGCACGAAGGAGCTGCAGGCGACCAATCAACAGCTGACGGACGAGATGCATAAGCGCGAGGAGGCGCAGCAACAGCTGAAGGATGCCTTGCAGGAGCTGGCGCTGCGCAATGAGGATCTGCGCGCGCTGTCGGTTCGCGATGAGCTGACCGGGCTATACAATCGCCGGGGATTCATGCAGCAGTGCGAAGAGATCACGCAGGCGGCGCAGAGGGACGGAACGGCATTCATCTTGATGTTCGCGGATCTGGACAAGCTGAAATCGATTAACGACTCGTATGGACATGAGGAAGGGGATTATGCCATCCAGCGGGTTGCTGAGGTGCTGCGTCGAACGTTGCCAGAGCATGCTACGCTGGCCCGGCTTGCGGGAGATGAATTCACCGCGATAATCCCCATGCCTGCTGGACAGCATGACACTGAACCGCTGCGCACGCTCGTGCAAGGCGCAATAGATAGATACAACGCGCAATGGGACAGACCTTATCTGTTGTCCGTAAGTCTAGGATTTAGCGCATCCTCGCCAGCGGACAGCCTGACGCTCTCTGACCACCTGAAGCAAGCCGACGATATGATGTACGAGGAGAAGCATCGCAAGCGGGGCTATTAAGGTAGAGTGTGAGTCTGGCGCGAGTGTGACAATGTGGGGTAGGAGGTTGCTATTCGTGGGATTTCTATATGGATGGATGTGGCAATGTGAGGTGAAAAGTTACTACAATAGTGGGAGTACAGGTGTAGAGGCGGCGATCAGGTGGCTCAAATTGATTATACTAAAGCCGTTATCCTGATCGCCAGCTTTATTGCCTGCACGCTTAACTCTAGGATTATAAGGCAACCAGCTCATAGCCCCATGCGGAGAGTTCGGCGACGGCCATCTGGATGCCGGGCTGACCTGCGCCGTCGGGCTTGACAGCACGTACTGCGATATGGCGCACGAGCTGCGGAACCTCGAACAGGAAGCGGGTGCGCTGCGCCGAGGCGCCGTCAGTGCGCTGCAGCAGGACGCTCCATTGCTGCCCGTCCGTCGAGCCGAGCAGCTCGTACTCTGTTGCCCAGCCATGGGCGGCGAAGATTAACTCCACGTGGCGAATGGCATACAATTGCTCCATGTCGATCGCATACATCCAAGCGTAGCTGCCGGTGGCCTGCGCGAACGTAGAGGGATTGCCGTCGTTGCCTCTGCCGACCGGAGCGGAGGCGTGTGTATTCAGCGTTGTGACGCCGTCGATCGTAAGCGCCTGCGCCGGTTGATCTAAGGCGGCGTTGATCGGCGTCTGCGAAGGCTCGAGCGCCCATGCGGACAGTTCTGCGACAGCCATCTGCACGCCGGGCTGGCCGGCACCATTCGGCTTGACGGCGCGCACGGCCACATGCTGCAGCAATTGCGGTACAGCGAGTGTGAAGCGGGCGCTCTGTCCCGAGGCGCCGTCAGAGCGCTGCAGCAGAACGCTCCATTGCTGGCCGTCCGGCGAACCAAGCAGCTCATACTCCGTTGCCCAGCCGTGACTAGCGAACGTGATCTCTATATCGCCAATTAGACGGTCTTCCTCTAAGTCGATGGCATACATCCAAGCGTAGCTGCCTGTAGCCTGTGCGAACGTCGCGGGATTGCCATCATTGCCCTTGTCTGCAGGCGCGGACGCATGCGTGTTCAGCGTCGTGCTGCCATCAATTCTCAGCGCACGCGATGGCTGCTGCAAGGTAACCAGATTGAGCGAGTAATCAGCTTCCGGGTCGTAAACTGCGACTGTTACCCGAGCCTGGCGGGGTGCCCATAAGCCCTGCGGATGGGTTGCGGTCGCAACCAGACTGGCCAATCCGGCGGCCAGCCCGTCCACCTCCCCGGATGCATGCACACCGGCTATTCCCGGCTGCAGCGAGGCGAAGGAGATCGTCTCGCTGCTATCCGCATGGAGAACGGTGAGTTGAGCGCTCTGACCAGGCTGAATCACCGCTGTATCGATCGTTAACTCAAGCGGCGCCAGCTTCGTGACGACAATGGTATAATCGCGGCTGCTGCCGGATTCTCCGACCGTAATCGTAATTGTGGTTGAGCCGCTTACGCTTCCGTGCAACTGCACTTCGTAGACACCGCCGGTCACAGTTACCGGTTGACTGCCCGCCGTTACGATGATCGGAGCTGAGGCGTCAGGCGTCAGTTGGACGGAGGTCGCAGCTGTCGGCACAACTAGGGTATAAGCTTCCACATCGGGGTGGAAGACCGGCTGCAGTCCACCTGGGCTTGTTACAAGCTGGTCGAGCTTCGGCGGCTCCGGTCTTGGCTCGCTAAGATCGACGGCCCAGGCACGCAGCTCGGCAACGGCCATCTGCACGCCGGGTTGGCTTGCGCCGTCCGGCTTAATGGCACGTACTGCAACATAACGCAGCATGCGCGGCTCGTTCAGCGTGAAGAGTGGGCTCTGTCCCGAAGCGCCGTCAGTGCGCTGCAGCAGAACGCTCCACTGCTGACCATCGATCGAACCGAGCAGCTCGTATTCGGTTGCCCAGCCATGTGCGGCGAAGGTGACCTCGACATCGCGGATTAGATAGTCGTCCTCCATGTCAACCGCGTACATCCAAGCGTAGCTGCCGGTCGCTTGCGCGTAGGTGGCTGTGTTGCCATCGTTACCGTGTTCGACCGGACCGGAGGCATGGGTGCCGAGTGATGTGACGCCGTCGGTCCTTAGTGCATACGCCGGCAGCTGTTCGGTCACCAGCATCAGGGGCCGGACATCGTCAGGATCGTATACTGCGACTGTCACTCGTGTCTGCCGCGGCTCCCATGCCGCGGTCGGGCTTATCGCTGTCACGACGATCGTGGCGCGCCCTACAGCCAGCGCGTCGACTTCACCTGTGGAGCTTACACTCGCAACAGACGGATGAAGTGAGCTGTATGTCACAATCTCACTGTCGTCCGCATGGCGAACGGTCAGCTGCGTACTGCCGCCAACCTCCAGTACGGCTTCGTCCAGCTCCGCTGTAAGCGGCAGCAGAAGCTGCGGATAAATATCCTCCGCTGAGCGGATTTCCACATCGTTGAATGCGGTCTCCGTCGTCAGCTTGCTGTTATGCGAGGCGTGAGCGATACCGATCGTGAAGCTGTCCGTGAGTGGGAAATCGGTCACGCGCCCCGCCAATTCCCAGGCTTGAGCCGCTTCGTCCCAATAGTGGGCATGGGCGATGTTATTATGATAGGTCAAACGGATTGTCGCCGGCAGCGGCAGCTTCTGCGTATCCACATGAGTTGTAGATGCGTTCGCCTGCAGTCGCTTCGTCAGCGGCACATTCTTATTGGCCGCACCGCTTGAACCATGAATGCGGTAATTGACATTCATGCTGCCGGGCGCAACATTGTCACGCAGCATTAACCCCGACATCGTAGACGCGCTGACATGATCGCTGATCGACTCGACAGTGGCGATGATCGATACGCCAAGCGGATAATTGTCCATGTCTACGTTGGTGTATACATACAGGAATTCATCCGCTGTGTTCCAGATGTTCGCTCCGCTGGCGGTGATTGACCAGACACCGTCATTGTCAAGCAATGCCGATCCGCTTGCGCTACCGACCAGTTCGACATCCCAGTCCTCAGGATAGACGGAGATGTCTGTCTCCCCGTACTTCGTTGTCTGACCGAGTGTAACAGCAGCCTGAATAGCCGCTAGTCCAGCCTGTCCGGCCGTCACGACGCCGTTCTGATCAACAGCGGCAACATTCGGATGTCCGGATGAGAATACAATATCCGCTTCCTGCAGGTCTACAGGGTATCCCGAATTATAGTAAGCGGACACTTCTACATTCACACTCTCTCCATACCGCATATAGGACGGTGCGGACACCTCCACGATATCGAGCTGTTCCTCATAGACGAGAAGCGGCTGTGTGACAGCAACCGTCTCATTCAAGTAGATGGCGGCGCTTGCAGTTAAGTCCGACTCGCCGACAGCTAGCCCGAATGCGGTACCGGTGCTGTTAATTGCGGCGATGGCCGGATCACTGCTCGTGAACAGCACGTTCTCCAGCGGCGCTCGCATACCGTCAGCGGTAATCCCCCATAAGCGCGTAGCCATGCTTCTGCCGACAGCCAGCTCCTCATGCTCCCATTCGTACGCGAGCTGTGCATAACGCGTTACCTCGAAGCTTACGTCTTGTCCGTTAATGGCCAGCACAGTTGTGCCGACATCGATTCCCTGCAGGAGCTCCCCTGTTGCCGCCATATAAGTATCGCCGGTGACCATCACGGTTTCGTTCGCCTCATGCTGCACAGCGAGGTATTCGCCGAGAATCACTGGAACGGCGGTATGCTCAGGGTACAGTTCCACCTCGCGAATGCCCATCGCGCCGCCTAATGAAGTGATGCGAAGCGCCTTCGCGGAGCCGTCCAGCGCAACCAACTGCTCGGAATCAGCGGATGCATCAAGCACCAGGTGGCTCCAATTCACACCGTCGGCTGTCGTTGCAACTTCGTATTCATCCGGAATGTCCTCCGTGAAGCGCAGCACCATCGCCGACAGGTCGTAATGCCGGTCCAGCACAAGCTGCAGTGTCCATGGCCCTGCGGCCGCAGCAGCGGTGTCGCCGCGCTGATCAACAGCGGCTTCCGGCTGCAAGTCTGGATAACCTTCATACAGACCTGCATGCAACGCCTTGACCTCAGCGTTTACTGCAACATTATGGCTGGCAGAGCGCGGCAGCAAGTGCGCATAAGCCGGCTCCAGACCCGCTTGGACGAGAACATCCATGGGAAACAACCCGTCCACGACGACTGAATTATCCTCATAGAGCGACTCTGTGCCCTCATCATACAAGTGCATATGGAGCTCGTCCTCGTCCCAGTAATTGTAAGTAATCTCATGATCGTAGCCCTTCACGATGAAATTACGCATATTGTCGTATGCTACATTGTTACGCACGATATGATTGCCGGCACCCATATCTAGATAGATGGCGCCATATTCGTTCACTTGCCTGCGTATGTGGTTGCCTTCAATCACGGTGCCCGGCTGATTGCCGAGCGTGTACACGGCACCGCCGTCATACAGCACCTGCATGATGTCGTGTATATCGTTGTAGGCAATCCGATTATCGCCGCTGAAGGCAGGATTGCCGGTCTGATCGACTAAGCCTGAACCCCAGCCCCAGCCGACGGAGATGGCGCTGTAAGGCAGATCGTGAAACTTGTTGTGCGAGATATCCGTGTCTTTGGCGTATCCGACCCATATAGCTGCCGTATCGAGATATTCCTCGCCAATATGATGGATATAATTATTGCTGATGCGATTGTCCCGCACTTGGCTGGCGGGCAAGGAGGGATGATAATCTTCTTCGTGGATACCGCCAAGCTGGATTGCTGAACCAGATACACGATGGAAGTGATTGCCGACCACAGTTGTGTCCTGCGTTCCTCGTCCCAGACCCAGTGCAGAACTGCCTATCGCTGTAAACGTATTGCCTTCCAGATGCAGCTGCTGCCCGTATTCGAACACGACGCCTTCGCCCATCTTGACCCAAGAGTTGAACACAGTATCGCCGTAGGATTGGTGCCCTTCGCCAACGATGCGGAACCCGGCCTGAACCGAGGCGTAGCCATCATCGCTTTGCAGGTCGAGCCACGTATTATGCGAGAAGGTGACGCCTTCGAAGCGAATATGGCCGATTGGGCTCGCAGCGCTGCCTTGCCCCGAGACGATCGTCTCCAGCACCGGAACGATCGTCTCCGCTTCATTCGGGACTTCACCTGCCCGTGGCATGTAATACAGCTCTCTGGTGTCGGGGTTGAAATAAAATTCGCCTGGCTCATCCAGAAAAACCATCGCGTTCTCCAACCAGGTTAGCGCAGCAGGCTGAAACCGGTGCAAATTCGTATTCGTCCAGCACGGCTGCTTCAGATATACCTGCAAGCCGTCCACCTGGTCAATTAAGCAGCGATTGGCTCGCCAGTGCGAGAAGAGTACCGCTTCCACTTGGTCCAGTCGGGGAACACCGATCAAGTCGTCAGCCGGTTTCAGAAAACCTCCGCTGTTAACCGTGTAGCCGCTCGGCTGAATTTCGGTCCTGGCGCGCACCGCACGCTGCCCGTCGACGTACAACTGACGAACCTCACTGTCGCCGGGGACGTAGGCCTTCCAGATGCCGCCGCCGTGTTCCGTCCAGCCGCCGATCTCAATGCCTCCGCTGAGCACCGGAGTCGCCCCTGGGTAAGCCCGGTATGCCACATCGAAGCCGTTAAGTCCCGAATCGGCCGCCGTCAGCGTGAATGTCTGGCTAAGCTCATAACGTCCGTCATGCAGCCAGATGATGATATCGCCGGACATACTCGCTGTCTCCAGCCTGATCTGATCCCTGGCCGTCTCAAGTGAGCATGGCGACAGCATCGTGCATGAATTACCGTCTCCGTTCGGCGCAGTATGCCATTCCTGATAGATGCCACCGCTTGCTTCTACCTTCGGGGCTGGCCAAGACCAGCTTCCAAGCAGCAGAACGAAGGCAAGCAGACAGGTGACCGCTCTTCGTAAGTTTCTGTTCATCTCCCTTAAGGGTAAGCGCATCATTAATCCCTCCTCAATAAGTATGAAGTTCGATATTCAAGTTAAATGAAAGCGCTTAAATTTTAAAGGGACACTTTTGCCGGGAGCGGACTTTTTTGTTCGAGAATGCCGCTGGACACGGGTAGAATGTCAAAAAAGTCCCTTGCTCCCAAAAGTGTCCCTTTCCAGTTGAAAGCACTTTCATATACCATCGGCATCAAGACCAAGACAAACGGAAAAGAGGCACGGTATGATGGGAACCCCCTTCAGCAAGATCGGCATAACGTACAAATCGAACGCGCGAAAAAAAATAATGAGACATTGGCAATTATATCTGGTCATTCTGCCGCCGCTCATCTATTTGATTACATTCCAGTACATCCCAATGTTCGGCGCGGTGATCGCGTTCAAGGACTTCAACGTGATGAAGGGAATATTGGGAAGCCCGTGGGTCGGGCTGAAATACTTCGAGCTGTTCTTCAACGCGCCGCAGTTCTGGACCATTATGAAGAATACGATTGGTATCGGGTTATACGGCTTGATCGTTGGATTTCCGGCTCCGATATTGTTGGCGCTGGCACTGAATGAGCTTAGAGCCGGTATATTCAAGAAAACCGTACAGATGGCAACATTCGCCCCTTATTTCATCTCGACGGTTGTAATGGTGTCGATGATCATGATCGCGTTTAATCCCAGAATCGGATTTATTAACGGTCTAATTACGTTCTTCGGGTTTGAGTCGGTCAACTTCCTCGGCAATGCCTCATACTTCTGGTCCATCTTCGTGTGGACAGATGTTTGGCAGCAGACCGGTTATGCTTCGATCATCTATTTGGCAGCATTGGCGGGTGTGCATCCAGAATTGTATGAAGCCGCCAAGGTAGACGGAGCGTCGCGTATTCAGCGAATGATCAATATCGACATTCCTGGCTTGCTACCGGCGGCAATTATTATTCTGATCTTGAATATGGGGAATTTCATGCAGATCGGGTTCGAGAAGATCTTCCTGCTGCAGAATCCGCTGAACATGAATGCAGCTGAGGTTATTCCGACTTATGTATACAAGGTTGGATTGCTTAACGCGAATTTCAGCTTCGGGGGAGCGATCGGCTTGTTTAATTCGGTCATTAACCTGGTGCTGCTTGTAACGGTGAATGCAATCGCCCGCAAAGTATCAAGCACAAGCTTATGGTAGAGATGAGAATTTTGAGCGAGAGCAGTTCAGACACAGAATAACGTATAGGAGCGTTCAACATGGAGATAAGCAATAGCCGCATCAAGGAACCGTTCGGAGATCGAATATTCATGATTGTTGTATATATGATGTTGACCGTATGTCTGTTGATTGTAATCTATCCATTGATCTACATTATCAGTTCATCATTCAGTTCCACCAAAGCGGTCGTATCCGGAGCCGTGTGGCTGCTGCCTGTGGAGCCGACTCTGAAAGGCTATGCTGCGATTTTCAATAATCCGCAAGTGTATATCGGATACAAAAATACGATTATCTATACCTTCTTTGGCACGCTGGTGAATGTAGTGATGACAGTGATGTTTGCATATCCGCTGGCTAGAAGAACGTTCTATGGACGCAATCTATTTACACTTCTGCTTGTTTTCACGATGCTTTTCTCCGGTGGGCTGATTCCTTTCTATATGGTGGTGAAGTCGCTGGGCTTCCTCGATACGAGATGGGCGATGATCCTGCCGTCGGCGCTATCGGTATGGCAAGTCATTATCGCGCGAACATTCTTTCAGACGACCATTCCCGATGAACTAACTGAAGCGGCCCAACTGGACGGGTGTAGTGACATCGGTTTCATATGGCGGGTCGTGCTGCCGCTGTCCAAACCGATTATCGCTGTTCTGGTGCTGATGTATGCGGTTGGGCATTGGAACACGTACTTCAGTGCGCTCATATTCCTTCGCAGTCCGGACTTGTATCCGCTGCAAATTGTATTGCGCAATATACTGATTCTGAACCAGATCGATCCCGCCAGTATAGCCGACGTTGAGGATTTCGCGGAACGGCAGGGACTTGCCGATTTGCTGAAGTACTCGCTGATCGTTGTGGCGAACGGTCCGATTCTGCTTATTTATCCGTTCGCGCAAAAGTACTTCGTAAAGGGAGTGTTGATTGGTTCTTTGAAGGGATAAATGGTCAGGTTGAAGGAGGTGGTTGGCATGTAATTGCCGCAGGATGTCGAATTAATAATGCAACTACAAAAATGATTCGCAGGAGGGTCACACCATGAAAAAAGCAGGACTCATTGTATTCATGATTTTGATAATGGTCATAACGGCATGCTCAGGAAATAACGGCAATAATCAATCTGCTGCACCGATAGAAACGCCAAAATCCGAAACATCGAACACGATATCGACTGACGTGACAGAGAAGCGCGTTAATCCACCGGAGACGTTCCCGATTGTTGAAGAATCAATCACGCTCAGCGCATTCATGGCGCAAGCCCCAACGGTGGAAAATTTAGCGGATTCCTGGATTGTGAAGACGATGGAGGAGAAGTTTAACATTAAGTTTGACTGGGTGCTTGCTCCGCAGTCCGGTCTTCAGGAGTCCAAATCGCTCGTAATGGCCAGCGGGGACTTTCCAGACTTGTTCATACACGGAAACTTCTCGCCCGAGGAGCAAATGAAATATGGCAGGGACGGCGTACTGCTTCCCTTGAACGATCTGATTGACCAATATGCGCCGAATATTAAGAGGATGCTGGAGGAGAAAGATTTTCTGAAACCGGCAGTTACATCGCCTGATGGCAACATCTATGCGCTGCCGCAATTGAATGAATGTTACCACTGCTCCTTCCCGCAGAAGATGTGGATCAATACCGAGTGGCTCGATAATCTCAATCTGAAGATGCCTACAACCACAGAAGAGTTCCATGAGGTGCTGCAGGCGTTCAAGGAGAACGATCCGAATCGCAACGGCAAGAAGGACGAAATTCCGCTGAGCGGCTCAATCAGTCAGAGAGTGTATGGTTTTCTTATGAGTCCGTTCATTCTCAATGACGACCTCCGATATCTTACGGTGAATAGTGGCAAAGTGGAGACGGTGGCGAATACGCCGGAGTGGCGCCAAGGGCTGGCCTACATGAACCAATTGTATCAAGAAGGATTATTGGATCCGGGTGCGTTCACGCAAGATTCAGACTCACTCCGGCAACTCGGCAACAACCCAGATATCGAATTGCTAGGCGCAGTGCCAGGACTGCACTTCTCGTTATTCATGGCGCTGGACGGAGATCGGCACGCGCACTGGGAGCCGGTACCGCCGCTGATCAGTCCTGACGGCAAGCAAGCTACGCCATTCGCGATGAATGTAGGGAACGGTCACTTCGCCATCTCCTCGAAGAACCCGAATCCGGAAGCGTCTATACGCATCATGGACTGGATGTGGTCATTGGAAGGAAGTTTGGCCATCACCTATGGGCAAGAAGGCGTAAACTGGAGAAAAGCCGATGCAGGCGAAATGGATATCAATGGGAAGCAAGCTTTATACACGGAGTTGGAGCCTACGAATGTAACCGGTACAATCGGCAATACGACCTGGGGTAGAGTGGGTCCGCGATTAATTGATCGTGAGCTGCGAGAAGCTTGGGTACATCCGTCGGACGAAGAGCAAATCTACAGCGCTGATTCGAAGGGGCAGGAAGTCAGGTTGTTCCGGGCAACGCGTGATTTCTACGATGGTCATCAGCCGCAGGAGTTGCTGCCGACTTCGCTGTTTATCGCACTCGAGGATCTGGACGAAGCGAGTCAGCTGCAGGTTGCTATCAAGGATTATATTGAATCGTCGATCGTCCGGTTTATTACGGGCAACTTGAATGTCGAGAAGGATTGGGATTCGTATGTGAAGGAGCTTGATAATTTGAATATCAAGCGATTCGTTGAGATTTATCAGAAGGCTTACGATTTGGTTAAATAGTTTATCGTGCGGGGCCTATGCCCCGCATTGAACAATCAATTGCGATATTCAATACGGAAGGATGCTTGAACATGTTGGAAGCGGAGGCGGCCATGCAAACCGCCCAATTGAATACAGCTCCCGGACCCGAGTACTTGGTCAGACAGTGGCAAGGTATTCCGGGCATTGAGCGAACGCAGAACGGCCGTTTGTGGGTTGCCTACTATAGCGGCGGTGAGGGGGAAGGTCCCCAGTACAGCAAGTTTGAGAACTATGTCCTGCTGACCCGAAGCAAGGATAACGGGAATACTTGGTCGAAGCCGGTTGTGGTCGTTGATCCACCGGGGCAGGTTAGAGCATTCGATCCGTGTCTGTGGCTGGACCCTCAAGGCAGGTTGTGGATGTTCTGGGCGCAGACCTACAAGTTCTTCGATGGAAGGGCAGGCGTGTGGTGTTCCGTATGCCGGAATCCTGACAGTGACAACCCAGAATGGACCAGCCCTAGAAGAATCGCCAACGGCATTATGATGAACAAGCCCATCGCGCTCTCGACAGGCGAATGGCTGCTGCCCTGTGCGATCTGGGACTACGAACGGATGCCGAAGCTGCAATTTCTAGAGCCCGGCGTTTATTTCGATTTACCTGAGGAACGGTATTCCAATGTGTACCGCTCTGACGATCAAGGGGAGAGCTTCCACTTGCTGGGGAAGGCCGATGTGCCGGATCGTCACTTCGACGAGCATATGATCGTTGAGAAGCGGGACGGCAGCTTGTGGATGCTCGTTCGCACCTCATACGGGATCGGCCAGAGCTTCTCTTATGATCGAGGTGCCACCTGGACCCCAGGCGAGGATTCGGGACTGGGCGGACCCGTTTCACGCTTCTTCATTGGAAGGCTGCGATCGGGGAATTTGCTGCTGATCAACCATCATCAGTTTTCGAAGCGCGACCATCTGACCGCATTAGTATCGGAGGATGACGGCGCCACCTGGCGCGGCGGATTATTGCTGGATGGTCGTGACCTAGTGTCGTATCCGGATGCGGTACAAGGGGATGACGGCCGAATCTATGCGGTCTATGATCGCGATCGTTATGGCGAGAAAGAGATTCTAATGGCAGTATTCACGGAGCAGGATATCGTGGAGGGGCGCTGTATAACACAGGGGGCCAGGCTGCAACACGTTATAAATAAGGCATAAATCAGGCATAAGGGGTCATGCGTAATGAGCGGGAGAGCGACGAAAGATAGCAATCAAATGATAGAGCGGTTTTTGGGTCAACGCTTCGGCATGTTCATCCATATGGGTGTTTACAGCATGCTGGGAGGGGAGTGGAACGGGCAGAAGATGAAGATGGACATCGCCGAATGGATTGCGTTCGACCGGCAAATTCCGAACGCAGCGTATGAGGCTGCGGCAAGACAATACAATCCGGCCGATTTCGATGCCGATGCGGTGGTGAAGCTCGCCAAGTCCGCCGGTATGCGCTATATTGTTATAACAGCTAAGCATCATGATGGATTCGCGATGTACCATTCGAAGCATGACATCTACAATCTGTACGATTGGACGACGTGCAAGCGCGATATCGTCGAAGAGCTGTCGCAGGCTTGCAGAAGGTACGGAATGGATCTGGGCATCTATTATTCGCAGGATCTGGACTGGCATGAAGAGCATGCCGGCGGCTGGAATGTGGAACCGCTTCTGGGCAATCTGTGGGATTTTCCGGACAACACCAAGAAGGATTTCGGCCGCTACTTCGAGAACAAGGTAAAACCGCAGGTGACAGAGCTGCTCACCCGGTACGGCGATATTTTTCTGATCTGGTTCGACACGCCGCGAACGATCAGCGCGGATCAATCTGAGGAGCTTTATCAGCTTGTTAAGTCGCTTCAGCCGAATTGCTTGGTCAATTCCAGAATCGGCAACGGCAAGGGCGACTATGGCAGCTTGAAGGATAATCAAATTCCGGCGGTCCGGCTGGATCAGCCTTTCGAATCACCTGTTACGCTGAATGATACTTGGGGCTACAAGAAGGACGATCATAATTGGAAGAGTAGCGATGAGTTGATTGCTATGTTGACCAAGCTGGCTTCGCGGAATGTTAACTTGCTGCTCAATATCGGCCCGCAGGGAGACGGTCGCTTAACGGCAGACACCGTGGATATTCTGGACGGGATTTCCCGTTGGATGCGTGTGAACGGCGAAGCGATTCACGAGACAGGCGGCAATCCCGCGTCCCATGATTATGATTGGGGTTATATGATTGGGCGCCGCGGCAATAAGATCTATGCTTGCATGCATGACAATCGCGAGCAGAGCATTGTGCTCAGCGGCTTGCTCAGTCGAGTAAACCGGGTTTATCGAATAGCCGATGAGCAGGCTGTACAATTCGAACAACCCGGAGATCCGCAGCGAGACATCCATTCGTTGACACTCCTTCTGCCGGTCAGCGATCTGTATATGCCGGTATTCGTCATCGAGTGCGAGGAGGAACCCGTGTTCGACACAGCATTACAGCAGCAGAATCGCTCGCTCGTTCTTCCACCGCTTAGATCCCTCTTGTATGACGGCCGTCTGAAGCAAGCCAGTGATGTAAAGAAGGGCAATGCGTATCTCGACTATAGCCGATTCGGTAAGATGAGAATCGATAACAGCGGGATATTGGCAGGCTGGTCGAAGGGCGGCGAATATTTGCAATGGGAGGCTAAATTCGTCTCGCCAGGCCGTTATGACGTTGAATGGATAACGGCAGATGATGGGATGGACGAGAGGGCCAGAAGTGAATGTGAGATCGAGTTGACGGTGTATCGCGAGAGCGCGCTGATTGCGGCAATGACTACGAACTTACATGCATCGCATGCTTATTCGGAGAGCAGAACCTCCGAGGATAATAGACGGGTAGTTACATTAGGCGGCTATATTGACATTGATCAAGCAGGCCGCTACAAGATTGTATCAAAGCTGATGAGTGACTTGAATCCAGACGATACGCATATTCCTTTGGTCGCGGTCAAATTTGTCATGAGGTAATGTAAGACGAGGGGGGACGTATGATGACACATCGAAGAGCACAATCCAATTCACCAGTATTTCGGAGATTCTTGTCATCATACTTATTTATTTTGTTCATCCCTTTAGTAAGCGGAATCATTCTGTCTCATGTTGCTTTTGAGATTATTCAGGAGTATGCGCAAGAATCGAATTTATCCGTATTGGAACAGAGCAAGGACATCCTCGATCAGAGAATGCGCGAGCTTGACCAGATGGCTGTGCAACTGTCTGCCAATCCGTATGTAAACCAATTGTCCCAGATCAAGGGACCTGTTGAGGGGGAAGACACTTACCTGATCTGGGACGCAAGAAAGAACTTGTACCCCTTTATTATCACTAACAAATTTATTAACACCTTCTATATTTACTTTCAGAACAGCGATATGATCATCTCCCCATATTCCGCTAATTTGAGGATGTCTAATTTCTATGAAGGCATCCTTCGCTATGACGATATGGATTTCGAGCAGTGGAAGGGCGAATTTCTCGAGCAATACCATCAGCGCACGGTGCTGTCGGAGAGGTCTGTCGCCATCAACGGGTCTAGCCGTCCTCGTCTCACGTATCTTCAGAACGTACCATACGACAGTGTCAGTCGCAGCAATGTATTGATGGTATTCATCGATACCGAGTCGATCATTAATTTATTCAACAGATTGAACATTCGTCAGGGGGGATGGGCCTATATTGCCGATCAGGAGGGGAATATTCTGGTCTCCTATAATCCCGAAGGCGTAGATAACGATTCATTCCGGCTGGAGGGGACCTTGACGAACGGTGTATTCGAGCATGATCGGCAGGACAATATGTTAATCTCATATACAACGTCCAGTTATAACAATTGGGTGTACGTGGCCGCTCTCCCTTCAGACGTCATCTATCAGAAAGCGAACTATATCAGGAAGGTCACATGGCTGTTGTTCACAATCACACTGGTACTCGGCATCATCGTCGCTTCGTTCATGTCCGCGATTAACAGCAAGCCAATTCGCAGGCTGTTCGGGATATTGAGAGAAAGCAAGATGTCGGATTGGGAGAAAGGGAAGATCGCATTCCGCGATCTGGATGGCAATGTATCTCGCCTAATCGCCAATCACAAGGACTTGCAGGAGAAGATTAAGCAGCAAGAACCGCTTCTGAAGGCTGCTGTGATCGGCCGGTTACTGCAGCGAGAGTTCGCCGGTGTAGCAGAGATGAATACGTTAATCACGCAGTTGAATATTCCGCTTCCAGGTCCCTATTACACCGTAATGGTTGTCCAGATCCATGGTTACCGCGATCTATTGTCAGAAGAAATCTTCCGTGAATTATCGATTTCTAAAGCGGTACTGAGTGATCATGTAGAGCACTTATTCCAGTTAAACGGACTCAAGTATGAGATGCAGTATGATCAGACGGCGTTCATTATCCGTTCCGATCATGAACATATTACAGATCTGTTCATGGATCGACTCGCTCAGATCGAACAATTCATGAAGAAGAACTATTCGATCAAGCTGTCTATCTCGTTAGGCGGTATGCATTCTGGCATAGAGGGCATCAGTCGCTCCTTCGCGGAAGCGAAGGAAGCGCTTGATTACAAGCAGCTGATCGGGGAACAGGCGATCTTCCGTCATGACCAATTGCCACAAGAAAAAAACAGTCCTGATTATCCAGAGGAAGTCGTACACCAGCTGGAGAACATGACGAGGCTTGGTATGCAGGGTGAGGTTACCCTTGTACTGGAGGATGTGTACCGTCGAAACTTCATCCAAAGACAGCTGTCGGTCGATCGGGTTCAACAGTTGTTATACGAGATGCGCGGCACCATTATCAGGTTGACTGAGTATCAGGATGGCAAATATGAAGAGCATATTTATCAACTGAAGCTGCAGATCGATCAATTGATGTCCATCGATATGATAAAGGATGTATATGATAGTATCAAGAACCTCTACCTCCTGTTATGCAACGATATTATGGCGCATAAGGAGCGGCAGAATATTGATTTGCAACGAAAAATGCTGGGTTTCGTAAGGAAGTCTTATCCTGATCCGGATCTTACGATTATTGATCTCTCCGCTAATTTGGGCTTATCTGAGAGGTATGTGGCACAGTTCTTCAAGGAGCAGACCGGGGAATCCTTCCCAAAATACTTAACGCAGCTTCGAATGGACAGCGCGAGCCGCCTACTGAAGACGACCGACCTGACGATTGATGAGATTGCGAGACAGGTCGGCTACTATAGCAGTCATGTATTTCGCAGAGCGTTCAAGCGGAGTATGGGCATATCGCCTAGTGTATATCGAGAATTGGATTCATGAGGGAATTGGAAAATGGACGTATCTGGTTCATTTCAACTCACTACAAGTATCAACTATAGTGCTTTCGGATTCGTGCCAATGATTCCTCAGGGTCTTCCTGTGTGAAGTATTCCAACCCAATATAGCCTTCATAACCTGAGGCGCGAATCGCTTCAAGTACGCGATCATAGTTGATCTCGCCTGTGCCTGGTTCATGGCGGCCAGGGTGGTCGGCGATGTGGAAGTAGTCGATAATATCCATATGCTTGCGAATCGTAGGGATCAGATTCCCCTCTGTGATCTGTTGATGATACACATCATACAGCAGCCGGACCTGCGGATGAGCAACACTGCGTATAATCTCCGCGGCCTCGTCCGCGCGCTCGAGGAAGTAGCCCGGATGATCCACCAAGGTGTTCAACGGCTCTAGGATCAGTGTAATTCCCGTGCCCTCCAGCAACTGGCCTGCTGCGCGCAGACCGGACACCACCGAAGCTAGCTGCTCCTCTCGGCTCACCCCATCACGCGTATTGCCTGTCAATGTGATGAGATACTTGCAGTTTAACTGCTGAGCAGCCGCAATACTCTCGCGAAGCCCCACCAGATACTGCTCGCGCTCCGCAGGATCGACAAGTGAGACAGACTTCGTGCATATACTGCCGATCGCGACACCTGTTTCTTCAGCCGCATGGGCGATCGCCTTCAGATCCTGATCCCACCAGCTCCAGAATTCTACTGCCGCATACCCCTGTGCAGCTGCCTTACGCAGCCTCTGCTCCAAGCTCAACTCACGTTTCCCGAACACTGCTTGTAATGATACGGATAATTTCATGCCGCCATCCCCCCACTAATTTAGATATCCAACTGTTGCACACACCAGCTTCTTCACATCTCACCATGCAGCTTCAGATTCCGGCGTTACACACACCAATTACCTCGTCACGCACTATGCAGCTTCACTTTCCGGCACTACAGATATCCCATTCACCTACTTCTGCTCGCGAGACGCCAACTGTTGGAGCTGTTCAAATTGACCAACTCCCCGCTCACTTCATCAAGTCCTCGATCTGCTTCACGAGCGCATCGCCGCTCACGCCGAGTCCCGCATTAATGCGATTGAGCAACTTCAAGCTCTGAGGATCGCCCTTCTTCAGTACATTCACGCCATTGGCGACGGTCATCGTCACGTCATAGCCAAGATCAGAGAGGATTTGCTCGGACATCCGCGTGTACGAACCATAAGGGTACGTGTACGCTGCGACACCCTGCTCGCCCACATGCATATCGATCAGCTTCTGAAGGCCCATGGTATCTTCAATGAGCGCTCTGCCATAAGCACCATCCGATTCCCCTTCCATCTGCAGAACACCCTTGCGCGGGGTCTCCGGCTCGCCTGGCTCATGCATATCATAGCTGTGATTAATAATTGTCACCAATCCCGAATCGACCATCTCCGCGGCTTCCTCCCAAGTGAAGTGCGGGTAGATCTCGCGGTCGGTCCCCTTATACATCGTCTCGCCGACAGACCAGCCAATCACACCGATCGCTGCCTTCATGCCCAGCTCCTGCAGAATCGGATAGGCCAGCTCATAATTGCTGGAGTAGCCATCATCAAAGGTAATCACCACCGGCTTCTCCGGCAGCTCTGCAATGCGGTGGTAGACATAGTCAACCAGATCCTTCAGCGTCACCGCTTCATAACCAGCTGCCTGCAGCGCCTCCAGATCAAGCCGCAGCTTGTCCGGGTGAATCGTCATAGCATCTGTAAATTCGGTAGATAGATGATGATACATGAGTATCGGAACGGTCTTCTCCCCCTGTATTCCCATCGCCCGCACAGCTGGCCAAGTAAATGCCGCCTCCGCTCGGTCCGACACATTGCTAATCGTCGTATAATGTCCAAACCCAGACGGCACATACACCTCTGGATCATCGAAGATCCGAGCCAGCATCATGTCGCCCACGTGGTTGCGGTAATGCATGGAATCGTAATAGTGGCGGGGATCCTCACTCAGCGGCGAGAAGCCTGAGAAGTCCCAGAATTTCGTCACTTCGGCGATCATATGCCAATATTGCTTGAGATCATCGAGATTATAGCTTTTAAGCTCGCCTTCATAGGTGGCGCCTGTAATCAACAGGAAGCTGATGTCCCGCTCCTCACAGTACGCCTTCATGCGTGCAAGTGCCGCTACATTATCCGCCATAGCGGTCGCCTCGAGCTTGCCCATAGGCAGGTGGAACGATGGATTGTCCGCCCAGAATTGTTCTAGATCGTCGAGGTTCTCGGCGTCGCGTTTTATTTTGTTATAGACACCGGTCTCTGGTAGGAATTGCCCGTACTCCATCTCGTTAATCGCGCGCCTCGCGAAGCCCTCCAGCTTCTCATAGGCGTACTTCGGCGACAGCGTCAGGTAGTCCCAATAGAAGGGTACGAGCGGCTCGCCGCTTACCCGGGCATGCAGGCGCTTCTTCAGGTCGCGCTCGGAGCCGTCATTGAAGTGGCTGATCTCCTGCAGGCTCATGTGGAGCACAATATGCTTGACCTCATAATGATCGACCAGATCATACAATGTCCGCTCATAATCGAAGAAATCTCCACCGTACATCAGCATGCTATAGAAGCTCGCGTCGCCGCCATAATACCGATTGAGCAGCTCCGGTGAGATCGAGCTCGACTTCGACCCGCCAATCACGTAGGAATTGTAGTCCTCATGGTAGCGATTCAGATACCCGACCTTGGCCACGCGCGGATTGTTGACCATATTGTACGATTGCCAATTCAGCACCCGGTCCCCGAACACACCGAATGGATCCACTATGATATTAAATACACCGAGCAGACCGGTTGATAACACCGCCGCTGCCAGGAACACCGTTATCCACTTGCGGAAGCTCATGCACTCACCCCACTATCATTAAGAGATCTAGCTGGTTGCTAGAACTGGAAGTAAAGGAAATCAGACACTTCGGTCATCTGGAACAGCGACATGACGAGCAGGAATGCGGCCCATAATGCGAATTTCAGGCTGGGCTTGAAGTTTGCTGTGATCTGACCTGAGTTTTTCGCGAAGAAGGCGATCGCCATCGCCACAATCAGCAGGGCAATGGTATAGGCATTATAGGCAATGAACGCTTCGATGCTGTAGGCATTCTGGAAGCTGAACATCTTCTTCGCGATCTCGATGGATTGATCGAAGCCGGTTGACACGAACAGCAGCCGAGTGCCCACGACTCCAGCGAACGTCAGTCCCCAGGCGATGATGAACGGCAGCTTCAGCTTGTTGCGATACATGAAGTTCGAGGTGCACACGAACAAGCCGTTGAGCAGCCCCCACACGACGAAGTGCCATCCTGCGCCATGCCAGAAGCCGGATACGAGGAAGGTAACCATAACAGCCCAATAGAAATTGAAGCTTCCCTTGCCCTTCTTATAGACACTTCTGAAGATATAATCGCTGAGGAAGCGCGATAACGTCATATGCCAGCGCTGCCAGTAATCACGGAAATTCCTTGCCCGGTATGGCGAGTTGAAGTTCTGAGGCAGTCTGATATTGAACATCCAGCCGAGTCCGATAGCCATATCCGCATACCCTGACAGGTCGAAGTAATACGAGAAGGTATAGGCGATCATCGCCAGCCACGCGGTGTTCATATCCGAGCCCGCGACATTGCTGAGGAAGCCCTCGGCGTAGGCGGTCAGCGGATCTGCGAGCAGAATCTTCTTGGCGCAGCCTACGGAGAAGAGGAAGATGCCCAGCATGAAGTTATGCGCATTGAATAACCCGACCTTCTCATTGTCGTACTGATCGATCATCTCCTTATGATGGACGATCGGACCGACGATAAGCTGCGGGAAGAAGGTGATGAAGAGCAGATAGTTAATGATACTGTATTCCTCGACGTTGCCACGGTAACAATCCACCAGGTAGGCGATGAATTGGAAGGTGAAAAAAGAAATCCCCAGCGGCAATACGATAGTCGTAAAGCTGAGGTTTCCGTCAGTTAATCGATTGAGATTCTCGATCAGGAAGTTGGAATACTTGTAATACCCCAAGAACGCAACATTCCCCACGAGCCCAATGGTCAGCAGGATCCGCCTGGTGATTAGCCCCGCCTGCTGACCTTGGGAATGGGCATGGATAATCGCGGTCCCCAACGTATAGTTGAATAGGATCGCGGCAATGAACATCAGGATGAACTCGCCTGCGCCCTGCGCGTAGAAGTATAAGGAGGCAAGCACAAGCCAGAGCTTGGACAGTGTGTAGAGCTTGCACACCGTCAGCACCCGATACCCGAAGAAGACGATCGGCAGGAAGACGAAGATGAATGTATAGGTTGAGAAGATCACAGGCCAAAGCCCCTTTAGTCGGTTCTATCAATCACTATAGCACCGCCCGCCGAAATGTGTCAAAATGCGCGAAGTGCTGATGGATTCAGCAACATGCTTGCGTCAACTGGCGCTTATGGCGCATTCACTAGCGGTTCGAGTGCTAGCCTTGTGTTTGCGCGATGACAGACGCCTGACTGGTGGGCAGCTATCCTGCATTTACTGCAGTTATTTGCTAGAATTACCGACGTCGGCAGCTTATCCTGTATTTACTACAGTTAATTCCTCTGGAAGAAGGCGATTACTGGTCATAGGATGAAATTAACTGTACATTATGCAGGTTAAATCACTGAAGCTGTCTTTTACGTTGGTATTAACTGTAGTTATTGCAGGATAGCGTTCGGCGGTCGAGCATGCAGATGTGATCGATACACTTTCTTATCCCGGTTGGGAAGGCTACAATATAGATTAACCGCACCACGTAACCAACATCATTCGTTATAGAAAGGACGTAACACATATGAACAGAACAATCAGCAACAGCGACATCTTAGACGCCTTATACTTCCGCCACGCGACCAAGGAGTTCGATCCCGAGCGGAAGATCTCCGATGAGGACTTCCAGCTCATCCTGGAGGCCGCGCGATTATCGCCCAGCTCCGTCGGATTCGAGCCATGGAAGTTTGTCATCGTCCAGAACACCGCGCTGCGGGAGAAGCTGCGCGAGGTGACCTGGGGCGCTCAGAAGTCGCTGCCGACCGCGAGCCACTTCGTTGTCGTACTGGCTCGGCGTGATGTCCGTTACGATTCTGAGTATGTCGCCTATATAAGCAAGGAAATCCGCGGGCTGCCCGAGGATGTGTATCAGAATGCCGTGCTCAGCCGCTATAAGGAATTCCAGGAGAATGACTTGCAGCTGCTGGATAATGACCGAACGCTGCTCGACTGGGCATCCAAGCAAACCTATATCGCACTCGCGAACATGATGACCGTAGCTGCGCTGATGGGCATCGATTCCTGTCCAATAGAAGGGTATGATATGGAAAAGGTGCACGACATTCTAGAGGCAGAGGGCTTGCTGGAGGATGGCAAGCTGGAAATCTCGGTTATGGCCGCCTTCGGCTACCGCGCGCATGAGCCGAAGCGCGCGAAGACGCGCCAGGAGATGGAGCAGATTGTCCAGTGGATCGAGTAGCGCAGGCGGTAGGTTTGTATTTTGATAGTGAGGGGGAATTAGAGGTATGACGAATATGCGAGATGCGCTGATCGATCGATTCCGCGCTTATGTGGCAATAGACACGCAATCCAATGAAGAGAGTGACTCCTGTCCGTCCACACCTGGCCAGCTCGTACTGGCGAACATGCTGGTCGAGGAGCTGCGCACAATTGGCATGCAGGAGGTGACCATTGACGACAACGGCTATGTGATGGCCACGCTGCCGGCGAACACGGACAAGTCTGATGTCACCACAATCGGCTTCATCGCGCATATGGACACAGCTACGGATATGACCGGCGCGAATGTGCAACCGATGCTCGTGGAGGACTATGACGGCGAGTCAGATATCGTGCTGAATGAGCCGCTGAATATCGTGCTGTCGCCCCGCGACTTCCCAGCTCTGTCGAATTACAAGGGGCATACGCTGATCACAACAGACGGGACAACACTGCTTGGTGCGGACAACAAGGCCGGGATTACGGAGATTATGACCGCGATGGCCTACCTAATCCAGCATCCGGAGATCAAGCACGGCGAAGTGCGTGTCGGCTTCACGCCGGATGAGGAGATTGGGCGCGGCGCGCATCGCTTCGATGTGCCGGCCTTCCGAGCGAAGTATGCTTATACGGTAGACGGCGGACCGCTGGGCGAGCTGCAATACGAGAGCTTCAACGCTGCGGCTGCGCGGATTACCATTACCGGTAAGAACGTCCACCCCGGCACGGCCAAGGACAAGATGGTGAACGCATCCAAGCTCGCCATGGAACTGAACAGCCGATTGCCTGCTCAGGAGGCGCCCGAATATACGGAAGGCTACGAGGGCTTCTTCCATCTGATTTCCTTCCAGGGCACCGTCGAGGAGGCGAAGCTGCATTACATCATCCGCGACCATGATCGCGAGAAATTCCAGGCGCGCAAGGCGCTTGTAGGCCGTGTCGTCGAGGAGCTGCAAGCGAAGTACGGAGCAGACCGCGTGCAGCTGGAGATGTGGGATCAATACTACAATATGGGGGAGAAAATAACGCCCTTACGCGAGGTCGTAGACATCGCGCACCAGGCCATGGTCAACCTCGGCATCACGCCGATTGTCGAACCGATCCGCGGCGGCACCGATGGCTCGCAGCTCTCCTATATGGGCTTGCCTACCCCCAATATCTTCACAGGCGGCGAGAATTATCACGGGCGCTATGAATTCGCGTCTGTCGATGTGATGGAGCAGGCCGTGCAGGTGATCGTGGAGATTGTGCAGGAGTACGAACGGCGGGGGCTGTGATCTTGCGTAAGCCGAACGCTGGAGATGTTGGAGAAGCTGGCTGCGTCAACTAGCAGCCAGCTTATAGCTTACGATTGGCGGGAGCAACAGGTGTGGGGCTGCACATCCGTTACTCGACGGCCCGATTGTTGCGAGAATCCAACATTATTCGGGATCTAATGGCCTACCACGCGAAATTGTTGCGAGAATCCATCATTCTGGCCCATTCTGTCTCCTGCAGGCCCATTCGCGAGGAAACTGATGGATATGTGTAACATTCCACTAGTTTCAATGGGATTCGCGATGAAATTGATGGATATCCGCAACATTCGCTGTCACCATCATTAGGAGCGCGGTCCGATTGCCCTAGCTCGTAGTGACGGGCGGGCTGGAGACGCTTAGCACAACGGAAGAGGCTGGGTTCCCCCAGCCTCTTCCGTTGTGCTATATGCAATTGCTCATCCATTCACCGCGCGCCGACGCACCGCACGCAGAATCAGTGTTGTAACTAGCGTTAACGCTGCGATGATCCCTGCCGTCAGATAGAGCTTGTTGAAGCCTGACTGAATCGCATTCATGACCGTCCGGATCAGCGTATCGCGCACGACCGGCACAGGGATGCTCTCCAGCTGTGCGATCATATCTGCAACGCTCATCCCCTCCATCTGATCCATCATCCCCACAGGTGCAGCGGCGGTATCCACTCCCGCTTCCTCTAGGTTAACCGCGATCTGATCGCCCAGACCTACGAATGATCGGGCGAGGAAGCCTGCATAGATAGCTGGACCAATTGTCATCCCGATCTGCCGGAACAGTGACATCGTGCCGAGCGCCACGCCCTTGTTGTCAGCCGTGCGCTCGGTAGCCAGCACATTGATCGGCGCCCCCAGCATGGTGCCGAAGCCGAGTCCGAGAATACAGCTCGCCACGAACATCTCCCAGGTCTCATTCACCCACAGCGGGAACAGCATCGCGCCGATGAAGGCCGTAATACTGGCGAAGATCATCGTGAAGATTGGACCCTTGCGGTCCACGAGCGCCCCGCCGCCAGCCGCGCCAACGCCCGAGGCAAGCGCTAGCGGCGTGAAGAAGTAACCAGCCTTGCTGGCCGACACACCTAGTACCTGTTCGACATAGGCGGGCAAGAAGATAACTGAGGCTAGAATCGCACCAGAGAAGGCGCCCAGCAATAGCGTTAATAGATAATGCGGCTGGCGCATTAAGTGTAACGGCAGAATCGGATCACCGTTGCGCCGCGCTACTCTGCGCTCCAGCCCGAGCAGCACGACGAATAAGAGTATACCGCCTAGCACGAATCCGTAGACGCTTGGATCCAGGAGGCTGGCCATCAGATCTGCACCGCCCAGATTCGTCAGCCCGTACATGAAGGCCAGTATCGACAGCGAGAGGGCGATGATCCCGCCATAATCCAGCGTGCCCGTCCCTGGTTCGCTTGATTCGCTAACGAAGAATACACCCAGCCCCAGTACGACGACTGCGATTGGCAGATTGATCAGGAACAGCCACTGCCAATTCCCTGTCACATCTAGAATGAATGAACCCACATTCGGACCGAGCACGGCGGCAATACCGTTCATGCCCCCGAGCGCTCCTAGCGCCTTGCCTTGCTTCTCCTTAGGGAACGTGCTTAGCACATGCGAGCTTGCAATAATGAAGATACCTCCGCCGCCGAGTGATTGGATCAGCCGCGAGGCCAGCAGCAGCTCGAAGGTAGGACTGATCGCAACAAGCAACGAGCCGATCGCGAAGATACTAATCTCGATTAAGAACAGCTTCTTCCGGCCATATCGATCAGACAGCTTCCCTACAATCGGAATGCTGATCGCCAGTCCAAGCGTATATAATGTAACGGTCCACGCACCCCAGTTCGGACTGACACCGAAATCATTGTAAATCGTCGTCAGCGCTGCACTGATAATGCCATTGTCCAGCGCCGCCATGAACACGCCGATACTGAACAGCGCGATTGTCCATCCTTGTCTATTCATACCATTAACGCCTCCCTGGTCTATGCCATCATTCCTTGCAATATGACACGCGTGTCATATTGCGTCAAAAACATAGCGCATAAGCGCCACAATTTATTATCCAATAAGGCAGGTTCAGCTGTCAATCTGTATCTTGCTGGATCGGAGCTTGCATGACACCGGTCTGCAATACATCCTTAATGGATTGAATCCACAGCGCTTGCTCGATCTTGAAGTGATTCGGAATGATGAACGATTGGAAGATGAAACCTAGTAGGACCGAGTCGGGAATTTGTCGCTTAAGATATCCTTCATGCTTTCCTAATTGAATGAAATCATGCAGACGCGCATACATCTCCAGGCGCTGCGCATCCAGCCTAGCCTTCTGTTCCTGCACCTTCTGATCTTGACTGACGAAGACACGGTGCGAGATGTCAATAATCTGTGGAATATGAACTTGCTTGAAGATGAGCTGCAGCAGGAAGTCGAACTGTTCCATGAAGCCGACCCGCTCGCCAATTTCATTCATCTGAAGCAGGAAGCGTTCCATCTCATGAATCATATAGTCTGAGATAAGCTCATCCTTATTCTCATAATACTTATACAGGACCCCCCGGGAGACGCTCATCCGATCAGCCAGCAGGCTGAACGTGAATGCATCATAGCCCTGCTCCAGCAATAGGTTCTCTGTTGCTTGATACAGCTCGGTTGTCGTAAATTTCCGCTCTCTAGCCATCTGCTCCTCCCAACTAGGTACGACATACTCCCCTTGATTCCACGTCGCCCCTTCATCCTTCTAGTGTACCCCACCAGCCGGATTGCGTTCAATATGCTATAGATTTCGATACCAATGACTAATTTATAATTAGCTATCCATAATAAACAATGGTATACAAATTGAATGCTGGAGGGGTAATGATGGATAATCACAGAGTTGCAGTAATTACTGGATCAGGTCAAGGAATAGGAAAGGCGTTAGCTGAGCGTTTAGCAAATGACGGATTCTCCATTGTGCTCAGTGATATTAATGAACAAGTACTGAATGAGACTGTCACACAGTTTAAGAATAATGGCTTCGAGGTCTCCTCATTCGTGGGGAATGTAGCGAAGCTTGAGGATCAAGATGCGCTTGTCAGTCATGCAGCTACTATATTCGGAAGCGTGGATGTATTCATCAATAATGCGGGTATCGAAGGGGAGGTTGCGCCTATAACTGAAATTACTTCAAAAGCGGTAGATCTCATTATGGATATTAACGTGAAGGGAGTCATGTATGGGATCAGGGCTGCGGCTAATCACATGATTAAACAAGGTACCGGTGGTAAAATCATTAACGCTTGCAGCATCGCTGGGCAAGAAGGCTTCGAAATGCTAAGCGCGTATTCCGCGACTAAATTCGCCGTTAAAGGCTTAACACACGCGTCCGCGAAGGAGCTCGCTAAGCATAAAATCACAGTCAATTCTTATTGTCCAGGTATTGTAGGCACATCCATGTGGGAACGTCTAGATGAGAAGATGATGAAGTTCTTGGGCACAAAGAAAGGGGAGGCCTTCGCTAAATTCGCAGAAGGAATTGCACTTGGCCGTACACAAACACCAGAAGACGTAGCCAATCTTGTATCCTTCCTAGCATCCCCGAATTCTGATTACATTACGGGTCAGAACATTCTGACGGATGGCGGTATGGTCTTCAATTGATACCGCTCCAAATCCATTCGCCCCTGCTCATCCACCTCCACGCCTTCTTCACGTAGATAATGGGCCTGCATGTAGCGGGCTTCCTCGTCCTGCAGCGCAATCTCGCCGCGCGTGTTCACGACGCGATGCCAGGGCAGGCTGTGCTTCTTGCTCATGGCATGCAGAATACGCACGACCTGCCGAGCAGCCCTGGGGCTGCCGGCTTCGGCGGCAATCTGGCCGTACGTCATGACAGCTCCTGCTGGAATACTGCTGATGATCGCGATAACGCGTTGCGTGAATGGTTGCATTTTATAACTAAAGCTCCTCCCTGTGCCAATCTGCCTTAAATCAACAACAGCGCATCCAGATCCACAACCTCGATCTCGCGCTGGCTCAGCTGTCTGATCCAGCCCGCTTCTTCAAATTCCGTAAGTCTGCGGCTGATGGTTTCGGGTGACGTGCCTAGATAGGACGCCAGATCCTTGCGACTCATCGCTAAGGTAATCTTATTGTTCCTGTTCGCATCCACTTGATTCGCGAGGTACATGGCAATGCGCGTCTCGGTTGATTCCAACGCAATAGCAGCCGCTTGGTTTTCAGATTGCGCTAATCTTGCGGAGAATTCAGTGAGCACCTTGAGCGAGACGGCAGGGTATTGGTGCAGAAACTTCTGGAAGTCCTCGCGCCCCATCACACACAACTCGACCCGCTCCATTGCGTCGGCGTACGCGTCGTGAACCGACTCGCTGAATAACGACAGCTCGCCTGTGAAGTCACCTGGTCCGAGGATGCGCACAAGCTGTTCCTTCCCCGAATCAGACAGTCTGTATATCTTCACGCGCCCTCTATGCACAATATATAATCCATCAGACGGTTCGCCGGCGCGATAGATGGTCTGGCCTCGCTCATGTGTAACAGCACGCGTCTCCTTCACGATCTCAGCCATCTCTGCTGCATCCAGATGATTGAAGATCGGCACGATAGAGATGCACTGCTTATGCATCTCCTTCACACCTTCGCGATGATGACCGCAGCCCGACTGATCTTGATCCAGCATAATCGCACCTCCTGCATTATTGCGCAACTGCTTCTAACGATCCGGTCTTTGTCTTCCTTCTAGTGTACCTCACCAACCTAATGGCGTTCAATATGACAAGAATGACGCTTAATTCATGGATCAGCATGCCCATGGCCAGGAGGACCTTCCCTAGCAAGACACCGAGCAAGAGCAAGATTACTGTCCCCACTGCGAAGAAGGTGTTCTGCTTTAAGTTCCGAATGGTGGTCTTAGCCAGCGCATATGCGTGTGAGAACTGGGTCAATCGATCCGCCATCAGGACCACATCCGCTGTCTCCATCGAGATATCCGTTCCGCCCTCGCCCATCGCCAGACCAATATCCGCTGACGCTATCGCAGGGGCATCATTAATTCCGTCACCAGCCATCGCAACATGGTAGCCCTCATCCTTCAGCTTCTGAACTATGGCCACCTTATCTTCCGGAAGCAGCTCGGCATAAACCTCATCGAGCCCGAGCTTGGCGCCTACAAGTTCAGCGGTATGACGATTATCCCCTGTGAGCATAATGATCCGCTTCACACCGTCTTCTCGCAGCTGCGTCAGCGCTTCATACGCATCCGCACGGATCTGGTCAGCTATGGATACTACACCTGCAACGCGTCCATCAACTGCTACTAGGATCGCCGTGTTCCCAGCCTTCTCTCGTTCTACCGCATACGCTCCGAGATCGCCCGGTATTGGTATCCCATTCCCCTCCATTAGATTCCTGTTGCCGATGACGAGCTGCTTGCCTTCCACCGTGGCGCGAACACCGCTGCCTGTGATCACATCAGCATCTTCCGCTTCATTAACGAGCGTCAGTCCACGCTTCACCGCTTCCTTCACAATCGTCTGGCCCAGGTGATGCTCTGAGATCATCTCCGCCTCCGCAACCAGCCGCAGCAATTCATGCGCCTCCATGCCAATGGCATGAATATCCGTCACCTCCGGTTTGCCTCTTGTCAATGTGCCAGTCTTATCGAACACCACAACATTGACTTTAGCGAGTCGCTCCATGATGTCGCCGCCCTTGATGAGCACACCGTGCTTAGCCCCATTCCCGATGCCTGCCACAATAGAGACAGGGGCCGATATGACCAATGCGCCGGGACAAGCTACAACGAGGAAGGTCAGGGTCAAGTGAATATTCCGTGTGAAAATATAAACAATAATCGATAAGATCACGATAGCAGGGGTGTAGATATTCGCGAAGCGATCAAGAAACTTCTCGGTCTTCGCTTTGGATTCCTGTGCCTCCTCGACAAGCTCGATAATCTTGGCGAAGGTGGTATCGTCACCGACACGCTCGGCGATGATCTCGATAAAGCCGTTATCCACAATCGTGCCGCTGAATACTTGATCATCCATGCCCTTCGAGGCCGGCACAGCCTCCCCTGTGATCGTCGCTTCATTCAATGAGGCCCGGCCCGAGACGATCGTCCCGTCGACAGCGACTTTCTCGCCCGAGCGAACGACGATGCGTTCACCTAGAGCGACATCTTCGACAGGAACGAGTAATTGCACACCATCTCGGACTACCGTCGCCTCTAATGGTGCCATATCCATGAGCGCCTTCAGCGACGAGCGCGTCTTCTCTAACGTTCTGGCTTCCAGATACGCCCCGAATAGGAACAAGAAGCTTACAGCCGCTGCTTCCACATACTCACCAATGATAAGCGCGCCGATCACGGCGATGGTCACTAGTAATTGAATACTGAACGCTCGCATTCTAAGCGCTTGAATCGCCTTGATCGCAATCGGGAAACCCGCAAGGATGGCAGAGGCGATGAGTACACCATCTCGTAAGATTGGGTAGCCCATGAGATTGGCGATCAGCGCAAGGACGAGGAGGATCCCCGTCACCGCTGTAATTCGTCTGGTTCGTGTTGCAGTCATAATTGCTCACACCCTTCTACTATATTAGCACTGTCCTTAAGAGGTTTTCGCTGCTAATACCGGATAGCCTAGCTTCTCGATAACAGCTTGAAGTTGATTGGCACTGACAACATCTTCGTTGAACTGCGCTCTAACCTTACTCGAGTTGAAGAGCACCTTCACCTCTTCCACGCCTGCTTCCCGACCTAGAACACCTTCGATCTTCTTGATGCAAGACGGACAAGTTAATGTTTCTAATTGGTAGACTGCTTTTCTCATGGTAGTCTCCTCCTCGTGAATTGTGTTGTTTCTTGTCTCTATCATAAGATGGAACGGGAATATTAACCTTGACGCACGTCAAGTTAATCATGAATTAACACATCCATGCTAAAATAGCATCAGGACGGAGGCGTTAAGAGGATGAACAATGAGGGAAATCGCGTACGTAACAAGCTTTCCTTGCTGATTGAAGTGCTGCTGGTCTCCACCAAGCTAGGCTTAACCGCATTCGGAGGACCGGTTGCGCATTTGGGTTATTTTCATAATGAGTATGTGAAGCGTAGAAAGTGGATGGATGAGCGCAGCTATGCGGATTTAGTGGCGATGTGCCAGTTCTTGCCCGGCCCCGCGAGCAGTCAGGTTGGGATTGGGATTGGGGTTATGCGAGCAGGTCTGCTAGGCGGTGTCGTCGCATGGATCGGCTTCACCTTGCCGTCGGTTATTGCGCTGGTGCTCTTCGCCTCTCTGATGCAGGGCTTCGATTGGGGGAATACAGGCTGGATTCACGGGTTGAAAATAGGTGCCGCAGCCATCGTAGCTCAGGCCATTCTAGGAATGGGCCAGAAGCTGACGCCTGATCGAAATCGAGTAACCATCGCTATACTTGCGGCAACGGTATTGTTACTATGGTCAACTGCCTGGAGTCAGGTCGTGATCATTCTGTTGGCGGGAATCGTAGGATTGTTCCTCTACAGCAACATGGACACGTCTGAACACGCGGAGATCAAGGTGCCTGTCCGTCGATCGGTCGCGTTCACTTGTCTCGTCGTGTTCTTCGGCCTTTTATTGGTGCTACCGCTGCTTAGAGAAGGCACATCTGCCCATATGGTCGCTGTGTTCGATAGCTTCTATAGATCCGGCTCACTCGTCTTCGGCGGCGGCCATGTGGTTCTCCCGCTTCTCGAGAGAGAGGTTGTGCCTGTCGGTTGGTTATCGAGCGAGGATTTCCTTGCCGGTTATGGAGCTGCGCAAGCTGTTCCGGGGCCGCTCTTCACCTTCGCTGCATACTTGGGCGCGGTGATGAACGGTTGGATTGGCGCGCTGGTGGCCGTAGTGGCGATATTCCTGCCAGCGTTCCTGCTGGTGATTGGCGTATTGCCGTTCTGGGAATCCTTGAGAAGGAGACCGAGAGTCGGGGGTGCCCTGATGGGGATCAACGCAGCCGTGGTCGGCATCTTGTTAGCGGCTTTCTATAACCCGATCTGGACGAGCTCGATACGCGGGCCTGCTGATTTCGCGCTTGCGGCTGTCTTGTTTGTCATGCTGGTTCATTGGAAGCTGCCCCCATGGCTGGTTGTAATTGCGGGAGCGGTGGGTGGAGTGCTAGTGCATGGGTACGGATTGTAGTGCCGTTTAGTATGTTGCCGAACACTAGTACAGATGCCTCAATGATTATAGAGTGGAATCCCTCACTCTGATATAGTTAGTAGGATACATGGTTAGAATAATTGACTAGAATCGCAGGGGGATCGGGATGAGTAAACGAAGATTCAACTATTACGGGAAATTGCTGCTATTCACCATGCTTATGGGCAGTATCCCTGTCATCATACTCGGTGTCTTCTCCTACATTCGCTCGGCTGAGGCTGTGGAGGGCCATGTCCAGGCATCCAACCAGCAGCTGCTGCGTCAGACGCAGATGAATGTGGAGCGGGTGCTCAAAATTATTGATCACAATGCGACACAGTTTATCCAGACGCCACTGGTCGGAGATTCTCTGCAGAGCAGAATTCCCGCTGAGGAATTTCGATTTATTGCAGATTTACAATCGCTGTTAATCAAGATGCAGACCTTCGAGCTGGGTATCCGTGATGTTATTTTAGTAAATCTAACGCATAATTGGTCATTATCCAACTCGGGGATTGCTCGCTACTATGAGACAGGGACAGAGAATCCCTATCAGACGCTGGCGGAATTGCCTTTGTCATCGCAGTGGATAAGCGAAGTGATGTCCGACGGCCAGGTGAGTGCTGTCCAGCTGGTGAAGAAGCTGCCGATCAATACACGTCAGCCTACAGGCTTGATCATCGTTACTGTACCGGTATCCGAAATTGAGAAGCTGGTTAACAATATTAGCCGAACCGGGCAAACCTTCATTGCCGATAGCAATGGCCATAAATTCGCCTTTGAGAAGAGAAATCAGGGGGAAGTGAAGGCCGCAGGGGCCATGTTCCGATCAGCTGAAGTCACTGTAGGCTCAGCTATGCAGGCAGATATCACTTACTCTGAATTGAAGGAGGGACAGGAACGCTGGAGCACACTCGTTACTGCATCGCCTTATAATCAATGGATGTACGGCAATCTCATAAAGAGGGATGAACTGATGCGCGAGTCGCGTTCAATCGGCTGGTTCACATTCCTCCTATGCATGGTCATTCTATTCCTCAGCATCACCCTGTCGATGCTCGGCAGCCGCCGCATGTACCAGCCGATTCGGACTGTATATCGCAAGGCGCTCGGCGGTGATCCCGCTATTGAACGAGGCGCTGGACGAGCGCTGGATGAGCTGCAGCTGATCGGTGAAGGAATCGAAAAGCTGCAGCGGCTGCGGATGCAGCTGTCTGAACAGCTGAACAGCCAGAGTCAGCAAATGCGCGAGCTGTCGATCCAGCGGCTGCTTGAGGGCGGAGCGAGGCCGCGGGAGATCGCAGAGAAGATGATCCATTATCAGTATGCAAGCGGTGATCCCCGCAAGCCGACGCTACGCTGGCGGTGGCTCTGTGTATTCGCCGTACAGATCGACACGGTCGAAGGCACGCGCTACAACAAGGGCGATATAGATCTGCTCGGCTTTGCGATCAAGAACATCATCAGTGAGCTGATTTCCGAGAATGAACGGATGGAGCCGGTCACACTCGGCGCACATCAGGTGACCGTAGTCGGAGGCCAATCGGCGGACAGCAAGTTGTTCCTCCAGCAAGCGAAGGAATCGCTGATCACGATTCGACGGACGATCGAGGAGCTGCTGCAGCTGCCAGTCAGTATTGGTGTGAGCAAGCCCTTCGGTGAGGCATTGCAAATGCCAGAGGCCTACCGGGAAAGTCTCGCTGCGCTGAAGGAGCGGCTACGTGTAGCGCAGAGCGATGTGTTCTCCGCTTCCGACTTGGCGGTAGCGCCTATGATCCGGGCAACGTATCCGCAATGGATCGAGGATGAGCTGACGGAGGCGGTTCGGTCTGGTGAACAAGAGCAGGCCGGCCGCTGGCTGCAGCGCTTCCTGCAGGAGGTCTTCCAAGAACCGCTGGGCGAGCAGGAATATCGATTCGTATTCATTCGGCTATTAGCGGCATTGCTTCGTGAGCTCCCTAACGACACCAATCCTGGCACGCTATTCTCGGCCAGCCACCCGCTGGATACAGAGCTGTTCGCGCTGAGGACGGCTGACGAGCTGGAGACATGGTTTCAGATGCGCGTCATTGAACCGATTATGAGTGTGATTGAGCAGTATCGCGAACCGCAGCGCAAGAGCATCGCTGAACGCGTGAAGATGATGATCGACGAGGAGTATGATCAGGACTTATCGTTAGAGATTTGTGCAGCTAGACTACACTACCACCCCGGCTATGTGAAGACATCGTTCCGTAAAGAGATGGGAATGAGCTTCAGCGAATGTCTGGCCTTGAAGCGACTCACGATGGCCAAGCGATGGCTCATCGAAACCAATATGCTCATATCGGAGATCGCTGATCGTCTCCGCTACAATAACCCGCAGAATTTCATTCGCGCCTTTCGCAAGGCTGAGGATATGACACCGGGTCAATACCGCGAGCAAAGAAGAGAATTCCCAACCTCCTGACGCAGTATGATATGCCCCCCTGATTATCCACCTTCTCAAATGATTATTAAGACCTCCTCAATCCCCCTCTCCTGCCCTGATGATTATTGCGGAATCTTGCTCTCGGCCATTACGCTGAGAGCAAGATAGCGATAGGAGGGGCGACAACATTGCACACAACATCCAATTCGACCCAAGTGAATAGAACACCGCCATCCAGCAGAACGAGTCTGATCGGCCGAATGGTTCGTAATCGTTGGCTATATTTTATGCTGCTGCCAGGATGTCTGTATTTCATTGTATTCAAATATGTACCCATGTGGGGCGTGATCATCGCCTTCCAGAACTATCAGCCGTATCTCGGTATAGCCGGGAGCGACTGGGTAGGCGCGCGTCACTTCATTCGTTTATTCACGGAACCGACATTCTATATGCTGCTGAAGAATACGCTGATGATCTTCCTTTGGAATATCTGCTTCTCATTCCCCTTCCCCATCATTCTGGCCTTACTGCTTAATGAGATGGGCAGGCAGGTGTATAAACGTGTTATTCAATCGCTTATTTATATTCCGCACTTCATGTCTTGGGTGATTGTCGTCTCGTTATCCTATATTCTTCTGACAACAGAAGGCGGTCTTATCAATGAACTAATTGTGATGATGGGCGGTGAGAAGATCAATTTCCTGCTGTCCGAGCAATGGTTCAGACCGATATATGTCATCCAGAATATCTGGAAGGAGGCCGGCTGGGGAACGATCATCTACCTGGCTGCGCTGGCAGGGGTAGATTTGCAACTCTATGAAGCCGCTCGTATAGACGGTGCCAACCGGCTTCGCCAGCTCTGGCATATTACACTGCCAGCCATTCGCAGCACCATTGTCATCCTATTCATCCTGCGGGTAGGGGATATTCTCGAACTGAGCTTCGATCAAGTGTTCCTCATGATCAATGCCATGAATCGCAGCGTTGCAGAGATATTCGATACCTATGTCTACACCGCTGGTATCATGCAAGGGCTGTACAGCTACAGCACAGCTGTTGGCTTGTTCAAATCCGCCGTTGGTCTTGTGATGGTGCTGATCGCTAACCACTTGTCCAAACGTTTCGGTGAGGAGGGAATTTTCTAGCATGAAAGAGATGAGCTCCATGAACAAGTTACCACGGCACAAACGACTCAGCTTATTCGATACGCTGAATTATACCTTCTTAACGCTGTATGCCATCTTGTGTATATTGCCATTCGTACATGTCATTGCGGCATCATTCGCAACTACAGCGGAGCTGATGCAACGCAGCTTCATGCTATTCCCAACCAAGTTCAGTCTGGACGCATACCGATTTATATTCTCGACAGATGTCATCGCGACCAGCTTCGGCGTTACCGTGTACCTGGCGGTCATTGGGACGCTGCTGAATATTGTGTTCACAGCGCTTATGGCCTATCCCCTGTCACGCAGAGAACTGGATGGACGGCAGCTTATTCTGATGCTGGTATTGTTCACAATGCTATTCAGCGGCGGCATGATTCCGAACTTCATATTGGTGAAGTCGCTGGGCTTGCTGAATACACTATGGTCGCTTATGATTCCAGGCCTCATATCCGCGTTCATCCTGATCATTCTGAAGAACTTCTTCCAGCAGATGCCAGATGGTATCGAGGAATCAGCCAAGATGGATGGAGCGAATGACTTGGTCATTATGATTCGCATTGTATTGCCGCTGTCGATGCCCGCAATTGCCACCTTCTCGCTCTTCTACGCGGTTGGACATTGGAATACCTTCTTCAACGCTGTACTGTACATTAACGATTCGACGAAATGGCCGCTGCAAGTCTTGCTCCGCCAGATTGTCCTGCTCACATCGGGCGGCTTGGGCGACCAGACGATGATGAGTGAGAACTTCGTCACTCCACCTTCTCAGACGATCAAGATGGCTGTTGTCGTGGTGGCCACTGTGCCGATGCTGCTGGTGTATCCGTTCCTGCAGAAGCACTTTGCCAAGGGTGTGCTGTTAGGATCGGTTAAGGGATGATGGTTGCCTGCGGACTTGCGCCGTAGGTTATCATAAATAGTAACAGATAATTTTAGGAGGTCGAATGTGTTGAACAGAAGAACAAACCGTAAGTGGATGCTGCTGCTGATCGCTGTATTATTGGTCATTACGACGGCATGCGGCAACTCGAATCCAGGAAGCAGTGAGACCAGCGGCTCGAATTCTGGCTCGCAGTCTTCAACGCCTGCTCCAGCAGAATCTACAGAGCCCGCTGAACCGATTGAGTTATCGATTATGACCATCCTGTTTGAACCGACAGCGCCAACCCCGGAGATGCCTTCGTTGGTGCGGTTGCAGGAGCTTACGAATACGAAGCTGGACGTGACCTTCGTCCCCTCTCAGGTGTTCCCCGACAAGGTGAATGCAACGATTGCTTCCGGCGAGATGTCAGACCTGCTGCTGGTAACTGATCTGAAATCTTCCAGCGTTGTGAATGCTGTACGTTCAGGTATGTTCTGGGAGCTCGGTCCTTACTTCAGTGAATATCCGAACCTCAGCAAGCTGAACCCGCTCATTCTGAACAACAGCTCGATCGACGGCAAGACGTACGCCCTCTATCGCTCACGTGAATGGGTATTGGCACGCGGTGGTATTATCTATCGCAAGGATTGGCTGGAGAATGTCGGGCTGCAGCCGCCGAAGACAATTGATGAGCTGTATCAAGTGTTCAAGGCGTTCACTGAGCAAGATCCAGATGGCAATGGCAAGCATGATACGTATGGTGCCGGAGAAACTAACTTCATCACCATGAATACGATTGCGCCGTACTTCGGAGTGCCTAACTTATGGGATGTGCAGGACGGCAAGTTCGTACCGGACTTCATGACATCAGAATATATGGAGCTGTTGAAGTTTATGAAGCGCTTGTACGATGAGAAGCTGATCAATCAGGACTTCGCCGCTGCTGGATTGCTGCATCACGACCACCTGAACATGGGCAAGTCGGGTCTGGCTTTCGGTACGATGGATGATATCACGAATCAGTATAATGAGATTTACAGTTTATTCCCTGATGCAGAGCTCGGGCTGATCAACCGGATCTCGGGTCCCAAGGGTGAGCGGGTTTACGCGTCGGCAGGCTTCAACGGCGCATTCATGGTGCCGAAGACGAGTGTCAAGACGGAAGAGCGTCTGAGAGAAGTGCTGCAATATCTGGATGCGAGCCTGTCTGAAGAAGTGATGGACTTCTTCACATGGGGCATCGACGGCCGACATTCCAAGGTGGAGGATGGCGCTCCGGTTGTCCATGATCAAGACCTCTATAACCTAGAGATGCAACCGATTCGTCAGCTGATGTCAGGTAACCAAGCGATCGCACGCCCAGGCAAGCGCCTTCCGCTTGCAATGGAAGCACTGGAGAAGATCGATGATAACGCGAGTATCGCGATCGCTAATCCAGCCACACCGCTTATCTCAGAGACACATGTTGAACGCGGCGGAGAGCTGCAGAAGCTGATCGATGATGCTAAGGTCAAGTTCATTATGGGTCAGATCGACGAAGCTGGCTGGCAAGCTTCCGTTGACAACTGGCTGAAGACTGGCGGATCCAATATCATCGACGAATATACGAAGGCTTATGCAGACAGTCAGTAATACGAGTCCACGCATTGTGGTGTTGACCGATATCAGCAGCCTGCTGAGCGGATTCGCCGAGCCGGACGACACCCAATCATTGGTACGCATGCTGCTCTATGCGAATGAGCTGGACATTGAAGGATTGATTGCCACCTATACGGAGCACGCAGAAGGGGTACGCCCTGAATACATCCGTCATGTCATACGCCAATATGGGCGGGTGCGCGATAAGCTAGCGCTGCACGATGCGCGATATCCAGAGGAAGAAGCGCTCCTGCGTGTTGTGAAGCGGGGCAATCCCTGTGACGGTGTGCAATTCGTAGGCGCGGAGCATGACACGGAGGGCTCGGATTGGCTGATTGCCTGTGCAGAGCGCCAGGATGACCGGCCGCTGTGGATTTCGGTTTGGGGCGGCACGACAGATCTGGCTCAAGCGCTGTGGCGGATGCGTGAGACCAAGAGCAAGAGCCAATTGCGTGACATGATAGCCAAGCTGCGAGTATTCTCGATCGGCGACCAATATGGCATTGGCTCCTGGATACGCGACGAATTCCCAGAGCTGTTCTACGTGACCAGCTACAAGACCTTCCGAGGCATGTACAAGGGCGGAAATGAATCATCCTGCAGTGCCCAGTGGCTGAGTCAGCATGTAGCAGGCGGACACGGCGCATTAGGCGCAGCTTACCCGATCTATGATGGCGGAGATCCGTGGGGACGGGTATATGGGGTGAAGGAGGGCGATAGTCCCGCCTTCCTCCACCTGCTGTGCCCCGGGCTCAATGCGGATGGAAGGCCGGAATACGGCGGCTGGGGCGGACGATATACGCTGGATCCCGCGCTCTCCTCCTCGACAAATCATTGGTTTGACGCGGCAGATACCATAGGGGATGAGACGAGTGAGCGGGCAACGGTATACCGCTGGCGCGAAGCTTATCAGAATGCTCTCATCGCGCGTATGGACCGCTGCGCGCTGCCGCCCGGTCAAGTCAACGTGGAGCCTATTGCGATCATTGCCAGCGAATCAGAGCGCTGGGTTCGAAGCGGAGAGTCGATTATACTGGACGCCTCAGCCTCCTATGATCCGCTTAAATCTCCGCTCACCTGGGATTGGAGCGTCTATCCGGAGGCCGGAACGTGCTCCAGCGGCTGGCGGCTCGAGCAGTCGAATGAACCAATCGCCCTATTCCAGGCGCCGAATACCACCAGCTCGGTATCGGTTCACATCGTGCTCACGGTAACGAATCAGGGCACCCCGCCGCTAAATCAGTACAAGCGAATCATCATGCATATCTCCCCCTAAATGAACAATTGGCCTCCTGACGGGTGATCCCGATCAGGAGGCCAATTTCAGTTCTTGAAGGTTAGGCAGGCATAGGCGTAAGGGCTAAGCTGTAACGCAATCGGCTCCGAGGACTGGCCGACTAGCTGGTCTGGAAGTCTGGAGACTGCTCCCTTATGAATAGCTGGTTCAGATGAATCATCCAGCCTTCTCACTGTCGCCGTGGTATATGATCCAGGATGAATACGTACACTCCGGCCTGAGCCGGTCGTATTCGCCAGCAGCAGTCGCAGCTGTTCATCGCTTCTCAGGGCTAGCACTGCCACATGATCCGAAGAGCAGCTCACTTCGATGACTTGATCAGAGCCCTCCCCCATATCGCGGAACACATGGTAGAGCGGGTACGCCTCCCCGTCCCCTAATCCAATTGGTCCTAACAGCTCATAGTAGGTCAGGCTCTGAACATGCTCCATGCCGCTCTGACAATGGGCCGCTATGCTACCCAGTGTCCATGCCGCTCCGATCATTGCGTGCTGTCTGGTGTCCACGCGATCGGAGTACGCAATTTGACTTGTCCCGCTAGTGGCATTCGGGTTGAGACCCGGCTTGAACGTGATCGGACCGATCCGAAGCGGCTTGCCCGTCTTGGCTCCGGCATCGGCTGCCACATGACGCTGAGCTGCCAGGGTCTCCATCACAGAACGATCATCGAAGGCATGAACCTGCGGATTTACAGCGTAGGCTGTAAAGTCCATCGCGGCTAGAGGCAGACTGGCACGATTATATTCGGCGTAATTCGTGCGCGCGCCTCCGCCTATGCGTATCGATAACCCTGCTTCCTCCAGCGCCTCTCTTACGCATGCAATCAGCTTGTCATCGCTGACGAATGTACCGATTGCATAAGGCAGCAAATTGCGAACAGGGATTTGCGCTGCGCTGATTAGATGAGCAAGCTCAGACAGCTGGTTCTTAGCCTGCCTGAGATCACTGGCATCTAGCAGCAATTCCAATTCAAGCGAGCATCCAAACTGCGTAGTATATTGAGCTGCCGCCTCCATCCTAGTCCGCCAGTTACTCGCAGAAACATCCACGACCAACCGAAGATGATCCGGTCTCAGCTGACTCAGCCACTGCTGCTCCCTTACTGTCGGCATACGATCAGAGAGCACAAAACCTAAATCTGGGCGTCTTCCGATTCCTTCACTTCCAATATCAATCTGAATGTCTTCGTCTTCGACAACGGACAGCCTGGCGGCAGATTCAGATTGAATGGACACCTCTATCAGCTGCGATACACGCTGATCAGCCTGCAGCTGGACGGGGAAGGGCTCGTCTAATGGCGTGCAATATATTTTGTATGAAGCATCTGTCCAGTTCCTCTGATCCTCCATCTCGAACAGCTCACCAGCGAAGATCGCGGAAACCTTCATGCCAGGAGCCGGTTCATAGGACATCCCCTTCATATTCTTGAACGGCTGGTACGGCGCAATCGCCTCGGGCAGCACCCCTCGGATCGTCTCCTGAGCTGTGGTAACCTCCAGCGGGACTCCCTGAAGGCTAATGGGAAGCAGCAGGCAGAAGCCGATCCGGTTCCTCAGAAACGAGGTTCTTGCATGACCGTCAAAACCAAATTGAATGCGGTCATGCGTCATCCGGATCGTCCCCTCCCACACGAATGAGCATTGATCTTGGTCGTGCTCACTTCGAAAGGTGACCGTAATCGTCTCAGACTCATCCGACCTGTGAACGTTCGTAATGGTCTGCGGGATGGTGTTCCAGTCACGGTCTCGTACTGCTCCGTATATGCCCCTAATAATCTCCACGCCGTTATAGGTAATATAGCGCAGACCTCCATTATCCAGCTCCATGCGCATACTGCCCAGCTCCAAGATCATGGGTTCCACAGTCTTCCCCCTTCAACAAATCTACTCTTCCAGCACAATGGGCATATGCCGGGCTGCGCTGTCATATACGCCGAATGCCATGCGGAGCGTCTTCAAGTTATCGGCACCGCTGGTCTGAAACGGCAGTCCTGTGTTGAGACAATTGATATAATGCGACTGCAGCTTGAAGTGACTCTCCTCATGATCGAGCTCTGAGGTTTCCAGCAGCGTGCGCTCCGCTGTCCCTTCCTTATTCACCACCGTGATTCTGCCCGACGTGTACATCTTCAACGTTCCATTCTCGCCATCGATGATGAGCTGCTCCAGATGAACAGCCTCCACCTTATCGCTGAGCGGCCTGTCGAGCTTCTGACGAGTAGACCAGCTCATGTCTAGATAGCCGTAGAAGCCCTCGTCATGACCGAGCACCACGATCCCGGAATCCTCTCCAACAATATGGGGACTATTCCGTTGGATTTCCGCATACAAGCGCTTAGGCGTGCCGAATAGAAAGCGCCAGGTATCGAACCAATGCACACCCATTTCGTAGAACAACAGCTTGGGCATCGTACGGAAGAAGGGCTGTGGCAGCTCTACGCCCGGCGCCATGCGAGGCGTATAGTAATCCGTGTGAATGTATCTCGCTGTCTGGAGCTTGCCAAGCGTTCCCGCTTCAAGCACAGCCTTAATCGCTTGAAAAGGCTGCAGCCATCGCCAATTCTCCGTCACCATCAGACGACAACCGGCCTCATCCGCGATTCGCACCATCTCTTCGGCCTCGGCTAAGGTAGGAGCGAATGGCTTCTGGCACATGATATGCTTACCTGCAGCCGCAGATTGCCGCACGATATCCAGATGCGTATCTGGCCCCGTTACAATGTCCACGATATCTATATCGCTGTCAGCCAGCATCTCCTCGACGGTCGTGTACAGCCGATCCCTGGGGACGCCGTATTCCTCGGCCTTGGCCCCCAGCTTCCCTGTACTTCGATTGCACAGCGCTGCAATTTCTACATTCGGCATGCGACTCCATGCTTTCAGATGCTTCTCCGACCACCAGCCTGTTCCAACAAGTCCAACCTTCCACTTCTTCATCGCACATCTCCTTTCCTCTCGCCACCCAATATTGTATACAATAAATATCCCTTTAGTATACCAAATGAATTTACTTCTCTGTTAATTCGCGATATACTCGCTATACATGAAGCAATACCCTGTACAATTACGATTATAATTGGGAGGCATGCAACCATGAAGCTTGGTATTAGTACGTACACCTTCACCTGGGCGATCGGCGTCCCCGGGTATGCAGTACCCGCTGCTCCAATGTCCGTCATAGATCTGCTGCACAGAGCGCATCAGTACGGCACTCGTCTCGTCCAGATTGCCGATAACATTCCCCTTCACCTTATGTCTGATCAAGACTTGCAGCAGCTAAGGGATACGGCAGCCGCCCTGGATATTGAGCTTGAAATCGGTACAAGAGGCACCGACCCGGAGCATCTACTTACTTATCTGCGAATCGCCCAGTTTCTTGGCGTGACCTTATTCCGCACCTTGATAACAGAGCCCGCGCTTGACCTTGCTGCAGAGCAGCTGCGGCAAGTCCTCCCGTCATTCATCGACAGCCAGGTTGTGATTGCCATTGAGAATCACGGTCTGCATACTACCAAGCAATTAACAGCCCTGTTCGAGGAGCTGGACAGTCCGTTCGTCGGAAGCTGTCTGGATACCGTCAATTCGTTCAGCGCGCTGGATGCGCCCGATCAGGTCATCCGTGATCTTACGCCGTATATGGTCAATCTGCATATTAAGGATTTCGACATTACCCGCGTAGATCATAGTATGGGCTTTAGCGTGCTTGGTACAGCAGCCGGCTCAGGGAAATTGAACATTCCCGACCTATTGGCTCATATTCAAGCCGCTAATAAATCTCCCAATGCCATTCTAGAATTATGGACGCCGTTTACGGATTCAGTGGAAGAGACCATTCGACTCGAACAAGATTGGGCCGACCAGAGCATCGCTTACCTGCGGACACTGCCCTATTTTGCCACTTAGTCAAGCGCCTTGAACTTCTCGGGATGAATCATCATATCCACTTGCTCATATAACTTCTCAGGCTTATACAGCTCCTGCCAGCCCTCCTTGATGATCGCCCTTCGGCCATATGCAATCGCAATCTTGCACGCATCGGAGAATGGATTGACGTTCTCGAAGACGATGCCGAGCTGGATGTTGATATGGCCGAGCATGAAGTCCTTAGCCGCTTCATAGGGGACGCCGTTCCTCACCGCCTCCTCCATCGCCTCGCCCAGCACGGTCACCATCATGGAGCTGATCGTCTCCGCCATAGCCGGCTCCAGCATCGTCATCTGCTCGAGCGTAATGCGATGCGACCGCATAACCGGTGCATACATGCTCCGCGCCACGGCCTCACCCACGGCATAATGCTCCTCCGGCCCCTGAACCAACGCGCATACAATCGCCTGCTTGGCTGCGACTCCGCCGAAGAAATCCCGCTTAGCTTCCAGCGTTACCTCATCATTGAATACAGGCGGATGGCAGGGGTGGGCGACAAAATAGGTGATGTCCGCTCGTTCTGGCAGTTTGCCGATATAGGCAGCTGCGGGGTCTAGCAGGATTAACATAGCGCCTGATTTCATCATGGGGACGAATTGTGCTGCAACATCCCCGATCTTCACATCCGGAATAGCGAGAATAACCACATCCGCGTTCACTACAGCTTCCTCAGAAGCCGTCGGCGCCAGCCCTCGCTTCTCGAGCTGTTGAATGCCGCTCTGGCTAATCTCCACATAGTAGACCGCGCTGTCTCCCTTCATTACGTTATCCGTTATACGACAGCCCATCTTCCCGCCTGCTCCGATTAATGCCAGCGTCGGTTGTTTCATTACCATCTCCATCATAACCTCCTGTAAGTTGTTCTTCTCTGATACCGAATGTTCTCACCGCAATATTAACATGTGCATCCTCGGAATACAATGTGTATTTAGATTGTATACAATCATCTATTGACACATGGAGCGCATTCTCATATGTTACATGTATACAAATTGCACACAGTTAGGGGAAGACGACTATGGCCAGTAAGACATTAAGAGAGAAAGCCTATGAACAAATGCGTGAAATGATCTTGAGCGGTGAAATTAAACCAGGGGAGATGGTGCCGGAGAAGTATTGGGTCGAGCTGCTGCAGATGAGCAGGACACCCATTCGGTCAGCTATGGAGCGGCTTAGCTCGGAAGGCCTCGTGGTATATTCGCCCAATAAAGGGTTAAGCATACCTGAGCTCTCCCTGCAGCGAGTCGTTGATTTCTTCGACTTCCGGATTGCGCTGGAGCAATATATCGTTCAGAAGCTCGCCAGACAAATCTGGTCCGATGATGAGAAAGCCTGGTTTCAAGACAACCTGGAAGCCCAGCGCTATTACATGGAGTCTAACAATTACGTAGAATTTACGAAGCTTGATTCGGAATATCATTGTAAATTGGCTGATATCTACAACAATCTTGAAATTGCGCAGACGATGCGCAACCTGCAGGACAAGCTGTATCAGAATGGACTGCGCGTGCTTCGGAAGGACAATGCTCGCATTCTCAAATCTTATCAAGATCACAAGCAAATCTATGAGAGCATCGTCCTCGGTGAAGCCTCAGCAGCCGAACAGCTGATGGTGGAGCATCTGGAGTATGGGAAGCGAATATTGACCATGTAGCATTGGAGCTGCGCAGGTAGTCTCACAGTTATGCTGTAGTTTTATGAATTGAACTCCAGCTTCCGCAGCTTCGTCGGCGCCGGACAGTTAAACTTGCTGAACACCTTGTACAACAGATCGGCGCTGCTTAATCCGCATTTGTACGCAATCTCCTCGGTCGTCAGACCCGTCTCCAGCACCAGCTGCTTAGCCGCCATGAAGCGGTGATAGCTTAAGTAATCCTTGAATGTCTGATTAAATTCCCGCTTCAGAATGCGGTTCGTCTGCTTCTCGCTGAGGAACAGCTCACGCGCCAGATCATGCACCGTAATATCATCCATATAACGCCTACGGACGAACTCGGTGATGAGCGCCAGACGCTCGCTTCGCTCATCTTTATCCGTACTAGCGTACTTATAAATGCCGTCCTTATGACGGACTAAGGAGCGATACACCCCAAGCAGCAGCTCCGCGATCAATGTCTGCACGCGCAGCAGATAGCCGGGCTCTCGGTGCTCTGCTTCCTTGAAGATGTCCTCGAACAGCTCCTTCATTCGATACACGTCCTTCAGAGCGAATGGATAAGCCTGCCTGAACACAGCTGCCAGCTCTTCCGCTTCTGCCCGCAGCCGCTCATCCTCGACTCCATCTTCCCTAATGGACAGGTCGAACGCCAAGCAATATTCGCCCATCGGGTTGTCGCGATCGGCCTTCTGCCAATGCGGGACACCCGGACCCGTCACATACCATTCCCCGCTCTTCACCTCGAATGCCGTATCCTCCACTCGGATCATCCCTTTGCCGTATGGAATAATGTGCAGCTCAATATCCGGCTGACTGTGCTCAGGCACCTCCCAGTCCGGATTCGGTATGACCTTATGCAATTGATGGACCGTCACCGTCAGTGGACCCAGCCTCGTCTGCATCCCGACATCATGTGGTCCGGCCGTAGGAACGACCACAATATCGCCACGCTCCATCCGAAGCGAATAGCCGTACTGATTCATCCTCCATCCCCCTTCGCCACATGTCTGAAATTGACCCTAATCATGTCCGTAATCACCGTACGAATTGCTCGCTCTCTCTATTATAATCGTTGGAAACCCATAACAACACTAGGATTGGAGCTGAATGCGCGAATGTCACACCCCTCCTCCCGCAAAATAGACCTTATTCAGCCGCTCACCGGTACTGCCGGAATGGGCAACTGTCTGGTCGGGCCTTATCGCCCGATGGGACTCGTCCGCATCGGCCCGGACAGCCTCATACCGCAGCCCAATGGCGGCTACCAGCCTGGCATGCCGCTAGGCCGATTCAGTCATATGCACGTGTCCGGCACCGGCGGACCGCCGCGCTATGGCCATGTCGCAATCACCCCGTTCACTGGGGAGCCGGTCAGGCGCCGAATGCCGCCTTATCTCCGGCCTCCTCTAGAACGCAGGCATGATGCTTATCCGCAAGATGAGCAAGCCTTGGTCGGCCATTATGCGGTACGCATGATGCCGTGGAACGTACATTGCGAGCTCACCTGCACGCGGCATGTCGGCGTACACCGCTACAGCTTCCCTGCCGGCAAGCCGGCACGGCTGCTGCTCGATGCAGCTGCCGTCCTGAACGACGGGCAGGTCGGTCCCGGTACCGCGGACCTGACACAGGCTTGGGATTCGGAGACAGGCAATGTCGGAGGTTGGATGCAGTGGGTCAGCGACCGCCAGCTTATCGGACGAAGTGACTTTCGAGGCGGCTGGGGGCATGAGGGCTCTTATTCGGTCTACTATTATTATGAATCGGATGAGCCGTTCCAGGAGCTGCTTCTAGCTACGGAAGGCGGACATATGTCTGCGGTCACAGGGGACGATGTGAGCGGCAAGGGTATCCGCTGTGTGCTGTCGTATCCGGAAGCCGCTACAGTGGAAATTCGTGTCGGCATCTCCTTCGTCTCGGTTGCCAATGCTCGCGATTACGTCCGACAGGAAGCGGCTGGTAAGCGCTTCGAGGACATCCACGCTGAGCATGCGGATGAATGGGAGCAGCTGTTGTCTGGCTATCGAATCGAAGGCGGAACGCTGGAGCAGCGCCAGATGTTCTACTCCATGCTGTATCGCCTGTACGGCATGCCAACCGATCTCGGTGTGGACGAGGAGAACCCCTATTGGAAGTCCGGTGTCCGCCAATTCACCGACTATTATTGCTTGTGGGACAGCATCCGCAACGCGAACAGCTTCTTCCATCTGTTCGACCCCGGGCTGTCGCGAGATCTGATGAACGCGCTGCTCGATATCGCGGATCATACCGGCTGGCTGCCGGATGCCCACATCGCGCACCAGCACGCATACATGCAGAGCGCTTGCGCCTGCGACATCCTGTTCCCTGAAGCCGCATTGAAGGGCATTGCCGGCGTGGATTACAATAAGGCGCTTCGATACTTGCGCAAGAACAATGAGCAGACACCGCCTAACGTGCTGGTTAAGGGGCGGTATATCGACGACTACAACAAGCTGGGCTACCTATCGACGAACGTACCCAAGGGCTCGGTATCCCGCCACCTGGAATACACGTATCACGACTGGTGCATCAGCAGACTGGCCGGACTGCTCGGTGACGGCGAAACTGAAAATCGTTATAGGGAGCAAGCAGATCGAGTATGGAACTTGTGGAACTCGGACACCGGCACCTTCTACCCCCGACATCCAGACGGCAGCTGGCTGGAAGGCTATGATCCGTGGACAGAGCCGCCGGAGGGCTGGAATGATCCGAGCTGCTATGAGGGCAGCACCGCCGTCTGGAGCATGAACGTGTTCCAGGACTTCCGCGGGCTGATGGAGCGAATGGGCGGTTCCGACGGGTTCATTCGGATGCTGGACCGCATATTCGAGCAGAAGCTGTTCCAGGTGAAGGAAACCCGGATGCATCTGCCGCATCTATACACGTATGCTGGTTGTCCGGATCTAGCTGCCGAGAAGGTGCTGGAGAGCCTCGCCTTGTTCCGCCCGATTCCAGACGGACTGCCGGACAACGAAGACTTCGGCTGTCAGAGCGGCTACTTCCTCTGGCATGCGATGGGCATATACCCGATCTACGGGCAGATGCATTATATGCTATCGCCGCCTCTCTTCGATCGAGTGGAAGCTGAGATGGGCGAATTCGGGACACTGACGATTACCGCAGATCGGGCGGGAGGCGGTTCTTTTGTGCAGCATGTATCACTCGACGGCGTACAGCTGGACCGCGCTTGGGTGACGCATGAGGAGCTGACGCGATCGAAGAAACTGCACTTCGTGCTGGGTGACCAGCCCAGTGCTTGGGCGACGGGCTCGCCTCCACCGAACTAATCCATTAGGGGAAAAGACCCCCGCATTGAAGCATGCAGGGGTCCGTCTCCTCACGAAAGCTTAAGCGTATACGCGAATTTCCACCAATTCCGCATAGCGGCTGCCGTTGGTTCGCTCAACCACGACACGCAGCGCATCCGTCGCAACTGCCGTTGCCAGCCTGTGTACGTTATGGCGCTTGCGGTTATCCTGCACGGTTACGAGCTGAATCCATGCTCCATCGACGTAAGCCTCTACGCGATAATCGCGAGCAATCTCAGGCACGATTTCGAATGGTGTACGGTGATGGTGCAGATTAATAATATCCTCATTCACATCACTATTCCAGGTCAAGTCGATCTCTTGCACAGCTACGCTGTTGTTCCATTGCAGCTGAAGCCATTGTTCGCCAAACTCCTGCATCGCCTCCGACGTCCATTGATGCGGACCGCCATAAGGTCTCTTGAATCCATCGATCGCCTTCACCGGTGCATAAGCTTGAGTTGGCAACAGGCCGCGGAAGCAGAACATCCTGCGCATGAACGGCTTCATGCTCCATTGTACGAGCGGCTGTGATGCATCCGTGTCCTCCAGCTCCTTCACCGCATGCGGGGTTGCGCCGCGCTGGAAGATGAGTGCGCCGAACAGGGGAGCATCCGCCATATGGAGCGCGATATGCTCATTCGCTCTAATCACGATGAAGGCGTTGCAGGCGGTCTCCGGCTTCCAGGCCAGGTTGACGCGCACCCATTGTGCCGCGCCCTGCCCAACAGTAACCGTATCGCTGACCTGCAAGGACTTCGGCACGTAGTTCTCTGCTCTGCCGGTATCCCATAGCTCCACCGTCAGCTCCGTATCCGAGTCTGCGTCGACGAGGAATTCGAATTCGCCAACTTCCGGATCGACCGGCACGAGTAAGCCGGCATCCAATAAGAGCGGATGCAGCTCGCCGGAATCAGCTGCGGCCGACAGCACCGTCAGCTCGGACGATGCCGACACCTCCGCTTGACGCGCCAGATCCAGCGAATCGCCGTTCGCTAACCCAATGATGGATGCGTCATGACGCAACAGCGTCTGCTGCAACTCGTCCAGCTTCGACTCATAGATGCCTCTCGGCGACAATCCGTGCTTCACGCACAGCGCTGCAGCCGTGCCTGCTGCTTCGCCCATCACCGCGCAAGTCGCCATCACGCGCGTCGTACCGAAGGCAACGTGGGTGGCGCTAATGTCCCGGCCCGCGAATAGCAGGTTGGAGATATTCACCGAATATAACGAACGATACGGAATGTGATAGTTACCGTCCGCATGCCAGTGCTTCGAGCCGCTCTCTGTTGCGTACATGCCTTGCGGCGGATGCAGATCAATTGACCAGCCGCCATACGCCACGCGGTCTTCGAATGGCTGCTGAGCTAATATATCATTCTGGTTGAGAATATAGTCGCCGACGAATCGTCGATATTCTCGCTTCCCTGGCAGCGAACCGACCCATTCGAGCGTCATATTATCTGCATCGAACTTACCGGAGTTCTTAATATAATCCCATATGCCGTAGATCACTGACCACAGCTCATCGCGAATGCGCTCATTATCATGAACGGCGTCCAACTCGCCGCCCCATTCAATCCACCAGTAATGGCAGCCTGAATCACCGCTGCGGATAACACGGTTCATCGGGATCGCCGTCGTCGTGATGTCCTTGGCGAAGCTTGGCGGATCGAACTTAACTGGATGACCGACATCCTTCGTGTAGAACAGAATAGTACTGCCGAGCGTAATGCCATCTGCAACCTCTGGCGCCCATGGCTCGTTGAACTCGGATTGCGCCTCGCGGCCAAGACGATACTTGGCGCCGGCCATGAAGCCGACCAGCCCGTCGCCGGTGCAATCCAGATACACCGGGCTCTCGAAGCGGATCCGACGCTCCGAGCCCATCATCCAGCCAGTGACCGAACGGATCATGCGGTTGTCCGCATCGCCGTCCGCCTCTACTTCGTGCACATCCGTATTGAGGAACAGCTCGATATTCGGCTCAGACTTGACGGCTTCCAGTACGACCAGATCCCACAGGTATGGATTACCTTCGGGATTGCGATATTGATTCTCCAGGAACAGCTCACCCATAATACCGGTTTCCCGCGCATAACGATGCTTGAAATGCGCAGTCGCGCCGCACACCCACACCCGAACTTCACTGCTGGAATTACCGCCGAGTACAGGTCGGTTATTGATCAGGGCCACAGATTGTCCCAGTCTGGCCGCGGCGATCGCCGCACATACACCAGCCAGTCCTCCGCCAACTACTACAACATCCTTCATGACCGTCTCTTCTCTCATCTGTCCTTCATTCCTTTATCTCATATTGGGTGTTCCAGATAAACGGCTCTGCCGTCCTCCAAGTTTGCGTAGCAAACTACTTCGTAAGCAAGGGTGTTTCCGTTTTATCGTCGATATATAAGCACCTTTGAGTTGAAAACTTATAAAGTCTTATATATACACAAATCACATCATCACTTAACCTTTGACCGCAGAATTCGTTATCCCTTGCACGATGAAGCGCTGCCCGAGCAGGAATACGATAATCATCGGTAAGATGCCGGCGGTCGCCGCTGCCATCATCCCGTTGTAGTCGACCATATTTTCCTGTATGAAATTTTGCAAGCCTAATGGCACGGTATACAGCTTTTCATCAATCAAGAATACGAGCGCATTCTCATAATCATTCCAATGCCAAGAGAAATCGATAATGGCCAGAGTTGCCAGCGCCGGCTTCGCCAGCGGCAGAATCAAGCGGAAGAAGATTCGCAGATGCCCCGCCCCGTCAATAAACGCCGATTCCGAGATCTCGCTCGGTACGGACAGGAAGAACTGCCTGAGCAGGAATACGCCGAACATCGTGAACATTCCTGGCAGAATAAGCGCCAAGTGCGTATTGTAGATTCCCGCCCATTCGAACATGATAAATTTCGGCACGAACAATACTTGCGGCGGCACCATCATCATGGATAAGTAGACCAGGAACATGGCGTCTCTGCCTTTGAATTGCACGCGGGAGAACCCATAGGCTGCGAATGCTGACAAGAAGACCGCGCCTGCCGTGCTGATCGTGGATACCTTCAGCGAATTCAAGTAATACGTAACGAAGCTCTTGTTGCCTGTCCACACTTTAATATGGTGATCCCATCGCAGCTCCGAAGGGAACCAACTGATCGGATAATCGAACACTTCCGACGGTGCCTTAAACGATGTGCTGATCATCCACAGGAACGGAATGACCGTCATAATGGCGAAGAAGAGCATAAGCATCGTCACCGCTAATTTGGTGATGCTGAATTCCGATAGGCGGGATGGACGGAGCCCGGATTGTAGAATCGTGATTGTCTTCATGAATATCCCCCTTCCATTATTAGTAATGAACCCATCGTTTCTGGCCCCACCACTGCAGCAAGGTCATGAGCATAATAATCAAGAACAATGCCCAAGAAATCGTAGATGCATAGCTCATATCGTAGTAACGGAATGCATTCTGGTACACATAGAGTGGAAGAATCGTCGTGCTGTTGCCCGGTCCGCCCTGCGTGATGGCTTGAATGATACCGAACGTCTTCATCGTCATAATCAAGCCGGTGATGAGTAGCAGGAACGTCGTCGGGCTCACGAGCGGCAGCATAATCTTGCGAACCATCTGCCATCGGCTTGCACCGTCTATACGCGCCGCCTCCAGCAGCTCTGGCGAAATTTCCTGTAATGCCGCAAGATAAATGATCATGTTGTAACCGAGCATGAACCATATCCAGATCATATCGATCGCATACATCGATGTGCTCGTTGTTGATAACCAGCCCGGTGGATTGTCAATGCCGACCGCCCGGAGTAGTTCATTGATTGGACCTTGTGTCGGGTTGAACAACAGCATCCATACGAACGCGATGGCCACCCCACTCGTAATGTATGGCATGAAGTATAGCGCGCGAAGCGTCTTCTTCAAGTACACGCTCTGATTGAGAATGACCGCAACAAGGAATGCCAGCCCGATGGATACCGGGACAGACAGTAAGAAGACCAATGTGTTCTTAATTGCAATATAAAAGACTTTGTCAGACAGCAAGCGCTCGATATTATTCAGCCCGACAAAGCCAAGCGATGTGCTCATAAACCGATAGTCTGTGAACATCAGGAAAAATGACACAATCGCCGGTATGATGAAGAAGATCAATACGCCAATCATATTGGGGCCAATAAATAAATAACCGAGCAGCCGCTGCCGTTTCATCCAGTTTTGCTTCATCAGGATCTCCTCCTACTCTGCTTACTCTAAGGTACTCTCAGCTTAACAAGATACCGAGCTGCTTATAAGGAAGAAAACTATCGAAATGATGGAACAAAACCATACAATTACATCACCGTCTAAAATCACTTTCTTGCGACACCCAAGAAATGTTCTATTGACCCCATGTAGAGAAAAACTGCATCAAAGGCCATAAGCCTTCGATGCAGCCGGTTGTGCTCCACTTTATTTGCCTAAAAATTGATTGTGACGCTTAACGATATTGGTGATCGTCTGATCAATCGTCTGGTCGCCGAGGAAGTACTGCTCGTATTCGGCTTTGCGTCCATCGATCACTTCTTGCTCTAAGCTGCGCACATATGTTGGCGTTTGATCGCCGAACAGCACGTATTGTAAGGAGTCAACATCATACGTATCGCCTACATCACCAAGCAAGCTATCCATTGCCGCCACAGCATCAACTTCACTAGAGGCCGGAAGACGTCCGCCTGCAGCCATCGGCATCATGCCGCCATCGGTATACCATTTCAGGAATTCCCACGCTGCGTCTACATGCTTTGACTTCGGATTGATCGAGACGATGTCGCCCAGTCCGCCGTTAGCTAGGTGGTCAGCTTCACTATCAGTTGAGCGCGGAACCGGTGCGAATGCAATCGGGAAGTCGCGTGGGAAGTCCTTCAAGTTGTTCGAGCTGCGAATCAACCATTCCCCAATGTTGAGCATCGCGGCTTCACCGTTCAGGAACATGTTCTCTACCGGCATCTTGGATGTAATTTGCTCCCCGTAGCTCGGTGTAGAATTGTCTTCATGCATCATTGCGTTCAGTGTGGTCATCCATTGTTGAATGGCGGGATGATCCATGTTGGAAGTACCATCTGCCTTCGTATATCCAAACTTCGACAGCACCGTATCCATTGGGTTAGCGATGACTTCCGTATGCTGCACGAAGCCATATACCCCATCTTTAGTCAACGCCTTCGCATACTGCCTCAGCTCTTCCCACGTCCATTGCGTAGGCACTTCCAGCCCGGCTGCTTCAAGCATGTCCTTATTCAGCGCCACGAATGTCACGCTCTTCTTGGTCGGAATACCATAATACTTGCCGTCTAACATCCACAGCTTCGCATCAGATCCGATCTTGGCATCGATATCATAATCATTATACTCACTCAGGTCTACTGCTACACCTGCGTCGACACGCTTCTTCAAGCGAGTCAGATCATAGCCAACATACAAATCTACGTTCTGTCCAGTCATCAGCGCCGTATCCAGCTTTAGATTGCCGTCGTCATCGTTGACGAAACGTATATATTCAACTTGAATATTCGCGTTCTCTGCGTTCCATGCATCTACAACCGCTTGTGGTCCAGACTCCGGCGGCACGCCGCCCCACATTGTCAGCTTAATTGATTCGGTCGGTGACCCGCTGTCGCTGTTCGAGCTGTTGCTTGTAGTCCCCCCATTGTTAGAAGCGCTTCCAGCATTATTGTTATTCGTAGAAGAACAACCTGCCGCGATCAATGCAATGATGAGCAATAGTGATAATATAAATGCGTACCCTCTTCTCTTGTTCAATTCCATGACCTCCTTGATTGTTTGATGTTCATCTTGCTTATTCAGCATAACAAGCAGGAGTCGAGACTGATAAGGAACAAATCTGCTAAAATCATGGAACAGATATACACAATCTAGCTATGGCCATTCGCGCCGGACTGCTGATTTGTTCTACGTCCCCCGCGATAAGAAAGCCTATATTGACTGGGTGTTTGACCGACGATACGCTTGAATATCTTAATGAAATAATTATCGTTCACGAAGCCGACCTTCGCGCCAATTTCATTCACAGGCAGTCCTGTCTTCATAAGCAGCGCCTTCGCTTGCTCGACGCGCACCTCATGCACGTAATGGATCAGCGTCTTGCCTGTCTTCTTCTTGAACAAGGCACTTACGTAGTTCTCACCCATCATCACGAATTGCGACATCGACTTGACGGTGATGTCCAGTGCATAGTTTAACTCGATATAGTCGAGAATCTTGTTCACTTCCGGATGTGAGGTATCTGGCTTATGCACACCAGGCTCGGCTGTCTCCGCAACCTCAGTAGCTGCTGTAGTGACACTGGCGACCTGCTCGCGAGTGCTGCTAAGCTCCAAGCTAATCTTCTGCAGCGTCTGCCGCAGGTCATTGACGCTCATCGACAGCTTTAATATATAATTGGATGCTCCATATTCCATCGCTTGGCGGACGTACTCGAATTCGCCCATACATGTGAGCATAACGAACTTACAGTCCAATCCATTCGCGCGAGTCTGTCGCAGCAGCTCGATGCCGTCCATGATCGGCATAACGATATCCGTCAGCACAAGATCCGGCGGGTCCTTGATAATGCGGTCAAGCGCTTCTTGACCATTGCCCGCTTCACCAGCCAGCGTGAAGCCGATATCCTCCCACTGAATGAGCTCCTTAACCGATTCCCGAACGAACACTTCATCCTCAACCAGAAGCACCTTCCACATACCGATCCCCTCCCGCTTGTATGGTTGACTGTTCCGTCTGTTCATAAGGTGGAGACATCAATAGCGGCAACGACAATCTGACGATCGTGCCCTGCTCCAGCGGAACTATCTCCAGTTGCCCCTTGTCCTTGAACAGGAGCCGAAGCCGCTCCCGAATATTGTCCAGCCCAATACCCGGCCGCTTAGGACCGCTGGACTTCAACTTTCCAGCCTGCTCCATACCAATCCCATTGTCCTCCACCTCAATCTGGAGCGTCTCGGCATCAGCCTTGACGATGAGAATGCGGATATTCCCTTGCCCCGGCAAGCTGCTGATCCCATGCTGGATCGCGTTCTCTACGAGTGGCTGCAGACTAAGCTTAGGCACGATTGCATACAGCAAGCTGTCATCGATATCATAGTGCACCTCGAAGCCATTGCGATATCTCGTCTTCTGAATGTACACATAAGCATGCGTCAATTCGATTTCGTTCTTCAGGTGGATCAAGTCAATTTCCGAGTTCAAGCTAGCTTCCAGCAGTTTCCCAAGTGACATCGAGATTTCGGCAATTTCATCATTGTGATTGCGCAAGGCAATCCACTTGATTGTATTCAGCGTATTGAGTAAGAAGTGTGGGTTGAGTTGTGCCAACAGCATCTGGAATTGAATCGCTTCCTTCTTCCTCTCCTCCACCTTCAGCTGTTGGATCAATTCATGCATATCGTCCAACATGCGATTATACGTTTGCGCGAGCTCTAGAATCTCGCCATTGTACTTATGCTCTGGCAACCGAACCCGCAGATTCTTGCGCACCGCCTCTCGCATCTTGTGCTGCAGGAACGACAATGGGCGAGTAAAGGCATGAGCGATAATCAAGGTGATCACGACGAAAGCGACAGTTAGCGCGAAGAGGGTGGCGAAGTATTGCTGCTTCAACGCGTCCAGCTCATCGAACAGCACTGCGGTTGGAATCCGGTTGATCAAATACCATCCTAGTGATTCCAGATAGCTGTAATTCACCAGCGAAGCTTGATCGTCATCAAGCAAGTATCCGGCTTCAACGGATGTGATGATAGTAGCAATAACAGAGGTGGAGAGCGAAGCATCACGTACAGACCCTGCAATTTGTTCTCCCTGCCGATTTATGATGAAGTATTCCTGATCACTCACCGAGTTGCTGAGCATCGATTGAAACCAGTAATTATAGTCGATACTAATTCGTGCAAGCGCATAAGAGCGGTAACTTTGATCCTTAAGCGGCGCATAGAGGGACAATAATGAAGGGCTGGTCGACAGATCACGGAACACGTAGTTATCATCATTCGGCACCCATTGAGATGTCTGTGATTCAAGTGCCCTCTGGAACGAAGGATTGGCATACGTGGTATCGTAATTGAGCCGTTTCGCCGGTTGATATGACGTATATACGTTGCCATGATAATCAAGCAGGGTGAAGTAGACCCAGGGATTATATAGGAAGAAGCTGTTGTTGAAATCCTGGAACCGCTCCTCCACGAGGCGCTTGTTCTCAAGCGGTGATCTGCTTTCCGGTGCTTTCATGACATCGCGCAGTGTCGAGTCCTGCTCTAGAAAGATCAGGGTCTTGAAAGCTATACTCATCTGATCATCCAATGTTCGCTTCATACTTTGCAGTTGTTCATGGCTTTGCTCGCTAATTTTTTGCTGGACGAGCGTTTCAATATTTTGATAATTATAAATGTTAAGAACCGAGAAGGGCAACAGAATGAGGATGATGAAAGCTACGAATATCCGATACTTCAGCTTCTGCGGTAATAGCGCTTTCATTCTCTGCAGTATAACAACCATCCCCCTCGCTCCTATTTAATAGCACCATTATATCATCTCTATCTGTTAGCACCTTCAACTCGCATAAATTGCACAGATTTGTTGAATTTTCCTGCGTGTTCAGTTACCTGATGTGTAGATTTGTTCTATTTCCTAATGTTCGGCGACGCCCCATTGCTTCCGCGCCTCTGAAGGCGGTATCGCTTTGTGAGCTTTGTAGATGCGGCTGAAGTAATAAATATCATGGAAGCCAGTGGCGATCGCGATTTCTGATATATTCATCGCGCTATTGCGCAGCAGATACTCTGCTTTCTTCAGCCGAATAGATCGAATATACTCGGTCAGCGTCTGGTTTGTCAGCTCCTTGAACAGTCTGCTGAAGTGAAAGCGGCTCAAGCCAGCGAGACCAGCTAGCCGTTCAACTCTTATCTGCTCCGCGTTATGCTCCTCGATATATTGGAATACTTGGGTGAATCGATCCAAGCTGCGGATACGCAGCATGTACTGATCCTCATTTAGTACTTTGTCCACATAGCTGCGCAGCAGAACCGTCATGATTCGATACAAATAAGATTTGACGGACAATTCATATCCAATCTGCTTATCCTCAAGCTCCTTAGCTAGTGCTAACAGATTGTCCTGCAGCTCTCGATCATCGGTGATATGATTCTGGAACAAGATATGGTTCTGGGTGATCGGCGTAATAAATTTGGCTTCGGCTGAATCCAGCCTCTGACTGTGCAGTAAGGATAAGTCAGTGATCAGCACATGATAATGGAGCTCGTCTGAGAGACTGCTTCCATAATGAATGTCATTGCTATTCACAATGACGATACCGCCTTCCCTGACCTCATAGGGCACGCCATTGCATTCGAACAAGGCTGTTCCCGAGATGACATACAGGATCTCCAGATGGCTATGCCAGTGATGGTTGAATATCATCCTTCCATTCTCATTTATACGGGTCAGCTGCATCTTGATTGGGAAATGCGGGTCCGGCATAAACATCGGCTCACGCAGCGCTTCAGGTTTACTCATTCTTGATCCACCCTTCCAAATCGCACAATCGCACAAATAAACCGCATACCATGTTATGGTCACTTACTCACTCTTATTATTATAATGCAAAGTAAATACAGAATAATAGACTGGAGTGATTATGATGGCAAAGACTTGGAATGTCGGTATAATTGGCGCAGGCTCAATCTCCCATGCACATATCGCCGCTTATCAGAACAACCCTGCGGTTCGCATCTACGCGATCTGCGATCTGAATGAGGAACGAGCACAGATCACAGCACAGAAAGTTAAAGCTGAGAAAGTATTTACGAACTATCATGACCTGCTTGCAGATCCGAACATTGATGCAGTGAGCATCTGCACCTGGAACAACACCCATGCGGAGATCAGCATCGCCGCGGTTCGCGCAGGAAAGCATGTGCTCGTAGAGAAGCCGTTATGCCGAACGGTAGAGGAGGCGTTAGCCCTACAGCAGGCTGTTCGCGAATCGGGCAAGCTGCTGATGGTCGGCTTCGTCCGGCGCTACGATCCGAATGCACAGATGTTGAAGCGATTTGTTGATCAAGGGGAATTCGGCGACATCTATTATGCCAAGGCATCCAACCTGCGAAGGTTAGGCAATCCGGGCGGCTGGTTCTCCGATATAGAGCGGTCAGGCGGCGGTCCGCTGATCGATATCGGCGTCCATATTATCGACTTGTGCTGGTACATGATGGGCCGGCCGAAGGCGGTGTCTGTCAGCGGCAATACGTACCACAAGCTGGGCAATCGCGCTAATATTAAAAACCTGTCCTTCTATCAAGCGGCAGACTACGATGCCTCGAAGAATACAGTAGAGGATCTAGCCAATGCGTTGATTCGCTTCGAGAACGGCGCATCATTAATGATTGATGTCAGCTTCACGCTGCATAGTCAGAAGGATGAAGGCACGGTCAAGCTCTTCGGAGACAAGGGCGGCTTCGAGATCGATCCGGAGATCCGCATGGTGACAGAGAAGCACGGAACCATCCTGAATACAACGCCTCAGACCGATTCGAAGGGCTTCAGCTTCACACATGGATTCCAGTCGGAGATTGACCACTTCATCGACTGCCTGACCCATGGACGCGAACCGATCAGTCCCGTGGAGGACGGGGTCGAGATGATGAGGATGCTGTGCGCGATCTACGAATCAGCCCGAACGGGAGCGGAAGTGCGTCTATAAAAATCGAAGAGGGAGTTGAAACGCTGATGAAGGTAACGAATAAGATCGGTGTGATCGTGGACAGCTTTCGAGTTGGTGTGAAGGAAGGGTTAGTCAAGGCCAAGCAAGTCGGCGCAGAGGGTGTTCAGATTTACGCTGTTCATGGTGAGATGGATCCGGCGAATCTATCTGCTGCAGACCGCACGCAATGGAAGGACTATATCGCCTCCTTAGACTTAGAGATCAGCGCGCTCGTCGGTGACCTGGGCGGCCATGGCTTCCAAGACGCTGCTGAGAACCAGTGGAAGATCGAGAAGTCCAAGCGTATCCTGGACCTGGCTGTCGAGCTCGGGACGAATGTAGTCACGACCCATATCGGTATAGTACCCGACGACACTAGCAGCAAAGTATACCATGACATGCAAGCGGCCTGCGAGGAACTGAGCGCCTACGCGACCAGTATGAATGCCTACTTCGCCATCGAGACCGGACCGGAGACATCCGCCCATCTCAAGGCGTTCCTGGATACACTGGGCTCGAACGGCGTCTCCGTCAACTTCGACCCCGCCAACATGGTCATGGTAACAGGCGACGACCCGGTGCAGGGCGTGTATACCTTGAAGGACTACATCGTACATACTCATGCTAAGGACGGAGTCCGACTCAGGGTAATCGATCCGCGCGAGGTATATGGGTCCCTTGGTTACAAGAAGCTGGATCATGATGAGATTGCGGACATGGCCCACAGCGGTCCTTCCTTCCGGGAAGTACCGCTCGGCGAGGGCGCTGTCGACTGGCCGAACTACATCAAGGCACTGTCTGATATTGGATATAAGGGGTACCTGACGATCGAACGTGAAGTAGGCGCGAATCCCGAGGCGGACATTGCGAAGGCTGTGCAGTTCTTGAACACGTTTAGATAATCAGCAATGGGCGGCTGCAATGAGCCGACAGCTAGAACGACTATGCTTGCATAGTTATATACGCTGTCGGCTCTTTATATCCGCTATAAGAAGTTGCGAATTCTATTAGGTTTACACATAATAGAGTGGGGGTGAGTGAGATTATGGCGAATCGTGTAATATATTTCATTTTATCCGCATACTTCTGGGTTGGCGCATTGTGGAGCGGGTATTTTACCGAAATGAGCTTCTTAATCATGAACCTCATTATCTATCTTGCTTTTATGGGATTAGTTCTATATAAACGCGAGCTCACATTTAAAATCACCGATCTATTTCTTGTTTTATTTATATTCGAATATTGGATTTCACTACTGTATGCTGTTGACGTAGAGCAAGCGATCTTAGAAGCATCGCGTGTCTCTAGTCTTCTGCCATTCTCCCTCATGATAAGCCTACTGCCGCGAGAACAGCTTTACCGGATCTATCGCATGTGGCCCTGGATCGGTTCTGCCGTCACCATCATAGGAATCGTTCTAGGCATGTACCGTAACGGCCGGCTGGAGTCGACGTTCTTCTATGCCAATGTGCTTGCTATTTTACTCTTAATCAATATCTTGATTTGCATCCAGACCTATTTACAAGAACGCCGCATTCTCTATATGGTTCTGCTTACTGTTAACGCAACTGGCTTGCTGCTGACATTCTCCCGGTCGGTATGGGTGCTGTGGTTTGTCGTAATAGGCGCGGCGATTATCTTAGTGAAAGAGCTGCGTAATCGCCATATGGTGTTCCGAATGGGTCTTGCCCATTTGTGCAGTCTTGTAATCGCCTTTATCATCAAGAACGACTTGTTCTTCTTCTGGCAGCGAGTCTCTTCCATACAGAGTGACACCTCCGAATTCCAGATCCGTCTTGTTTATTGGAAAGACAGTCTCTCCCTGATCCGAGACTTCGGGTGGGGCGGTACCGGCGGCGGGGGTTGGAATGTGCTTATTCCTCACTATCACTCACAGGATTATTATGTGAAGTTCGTACATAACCACTACATCCAAGTCACGCTAGATATCGGTGTTATTGGATTACTCGTGTTTAGCATGTGGGTAGTGATCCCACTACTCAACTCAATTGTCCGGATGATGCGTTCCAAGATCGAATACGAAAGCCCCTACTTTTCTAAAATGATCCTGCTGATGCTGATAGCCATACTCCTGCATGCCGGGTTCGATATTGATTTTACATTTCCTCTGATGACTGCCGTATTGATCAGTTTAATGGCCTCTATTGAGGTTAAACAGATTAGAATTCGCCTCTCAATTAAAACCATTAGAGTTGTAGCTCCACTTATGCTCGTGATCGTGGGTTGGTGGGGATGGCTGGCTGTAGGATACGGATATAACCTGGAGGGCAATCGCCTGGCTAACGAAGGGCATTACGAAGAGGCACAAGCAACCTTGGCCAAATCAGCCAAGATACTGCCGTGGTCAAGCTCGGTCTTGTACAATTCAGCCAAAGGATATGTGCTTCAAGGCAATGACAGCGGAGTTGCGGATTACTACCAGATGGCAAGCATGCAGCTTAGGCTGGCCCATGGTAAAGTGCCGGAGCAGACACTGTATACGGAATTATTAAAGGATATCAAATAAAGAATACCGCTCTCTAAACACGAGGTTCAAAGAGCGGTACATGTAGAGCTTAGTTCCTTTTCACAAGCAAAGATATCACTTGAGCACTTTCTGCGCGAGTTGCTGTTCCTTTCGGCACAAATCGGTCTCCACCTCGACCCTGCATATAACCAAGCTCATATGCGGCATTCACATACTCATGTGCCCATTGACTGACCTCATCCGCATCTGCAAACGACGCTTGCTTGGAGGAAGTTAACTCCTCGCTAGTCATATAGACATGAGCGCGAACGATCATACTCGCCATCTCTTCCCGACTGATGGCTTCATTCGGCGCAAAAATTTTCTCCGATCGACCGCTGATAATACCTGCCTCAGCCGCTGCTGCAACATCGTCAGCATACCATGATGCGGTTGGAACATCAGTAAATGTCGACGTGCCAGACGCTTGTAATTGCAGTGCGCGGGCCAGCAATGCAGCGAATTGTGCTCGTGTTATAGGATTTTGAGGTGCAAACCTTGTATCCGATACACCTGCGATCACATGCTTAGCCGCCATCTCCTGGATGACCTCGAAAGCCCAATAATCAGCCGCAACATCTTCGAATACCTTATGATACTCTAGCACGGCATACCGGCTGAAATGTGTCAGCTCAGCTTGGATTTGGCCATCAGCCACTTTTCCTCCAACATACTCAATCCTATTATCATTATTGATAAAATAGATGCCCGCCAGTCTCACATTTGCATCAACCGCCAGCCTCAGGCTTAAGATGATCGATTCGCGGAATTGATCCAGCTTATATTCCTTACCATCCTTCGTAATAAGCGAAATCTGAAGATCGACAACTTCCCCTGCCGCTTGCACCAATCCTGCGTTTCCTGTGCCCGCACCATTAATATCGGAAGCCACACCAAGTGGATCCGCAACGATATCTATCGAAAAGGAGATACATGCATTCTGCAATTCTTCCTCACTCGCCAAGTCTGCCAGGTCGCCCAGCACTGAGGATGGAATTGCGAGCGAATAATTCTCATTTTTTAATTCAAGACGCTTATCACCGAGTACCTTGGCAGCATGCGCTGGAAGTAAAACTTGCTTCGTACCATTCGCGAGATCAAGGGTACCATTAGCCCAATTGACATTCTGCGAACTACACACATTCACAATTTTCATCGTCTCATCGGCAGGCGGGATAATTCCTCCACCGCCTCCTCCACCGCCTCCGCCACCAGGGCTTCGGCTCTGTTCAAGGCGTAGATTTTCGAAGTAAAGCGAATTCTCTTTTATATAACTAAACCCCCCGCCATAATCATGTAAATGTCCGATAGAGCTCATGAATGTATAATTATCCGCACTTTCATCCAATGATGGCAACTTAATCTTATTCCCCGCACGATTACTCAAGTTCAATTGATATTCATGACCTGCTACAAAAGTATCTGCCATGTGAAGTCGAACTGTATATTCTTTATCTTCAGCGGACCAACTGCTGTCAGTTAACAATTCATCTATATGTACAGCTTCGCTAACCGTTAAATCCTCGATGACAAAATCACTAACGGATAAATTTATGTGCTTGGCATTTGCACCAGAGTTGTATGGGAATTTTATTTCAAGAACATCAGAACTGGCGCTAACGGGTATAAAAGTTAATACTCCGCTGTTAGCTGCAAGATAACTATTCTCCTCCAATGTTAATAGATTACTTCCTCCCATTCTATATACATCAAGAGTTACAGAACGGTATTGTTGAGAGGTACGATCGACTGTAGGATTAAAGCTATCCAGTACGAGGTTTTCACTCCCGTTAACAATGTGAACACTTGCAGGCATCTGGCCTACATATACATCATAAGTCACCGTCGTATATTGATTGTTCCAATTATCATACCTATCAGTAACCAATATTCTGTTAGGTGTGATTGTTGTAGTCAAGCTGTCTTGATCCGTTACGCTGATAGTGACAGCACTAGGATCCTGCACATAGATACCGCCAGTCAACTTCCCTGAATTTCTATCATAAGTAAAAGCAGCAGTCATTGCCGCAGCAACAACTATGGGAATCATGAGAGAAGCAATCATTACACCGATAATCGCAATCGATATTTTCCTCTTTAATTCATGAAAATTTGACAAAACATCCACCCTTTCTTCTTTTCAAGACATTCATAGAAGATTATACCATTATTGGCAGGGTGATTTGGAAGATAAAAATTTACAAAAGGATAATACTATTACTTCATAAATTGCAACATTACACTTACATTCAATGTCTACATTTATAAGGAGCTATTATGAATATCAACGCTTAAGTCACTGATTAATGAGAAAGCAGCTCACATCTGTTGAGCTGCTTTCTCATTGTGTGTGTCGAAAAGCATGATAGGCGCATGGTTGTGTTTTGCTGTTTTGGGCAGTGGTGCTTACGTTTGGGACATGGGATTCACTATTGCAGCTTACCGCGATTCACCTTCATAATGATCGAGATCGAATCTATAATCGTGACCAACCCAATAATTACAAGGATGATGGTCTTGTTTGCTGTCCAGATCTGGTCGATGATATCCAGGAAATCTTCACCCTTATTCGCCGTGATCTGCTGCGTTAACTCGCTCATAAAGCTAGCGTTCCAGATGGATGGATCACTGAATACAATCAACGCCAGGATGAATCCGATCACATTGACACTAATGCAGATAACGGCAAGCTTCACCGTCCATCTGCCGATGACCAGCTTCAGAATATCCGCTAGGATGACCAATGTCGCCATCACTAGAATGAGAGGCAGATAGCTGCGGAATCCCTCCGCATCCAAGAAGGGTACTCGAGTGAAGCCGTCAGCGGTGCCATTCATATAGAAGGCCAACAAATCAATAGAGTTAATTAAGATCACCAAGAAGAGGATGTTGAAAATAATACTCGCGATCGGATCGCTCTTCTTGATCCGTACCGACGGGTCCGGAATAGTCTCCAACATCGATGGCTGCCATGGCTTCCCCAGTTGTTGAATACCTAATTTCTCCGCATTCAAGCCCACATACTCAATGATGGCGAAGGAGATGGTCACCCAGGCAAAGCCTTGAACCAGCGCGCTGATGATCCTAGCCAGGTAATCTATGAATTGATCGATCACCTCGCCGCTATTGATGATGCTGTCAATGACGAACACGACAGTCATCCCAATCCCAATCGAAATCAGAACAATCTTCAGCACCATCCAGTAGAGGCTGAACATCTCCGGACTGATCAGGTATCGCTTATAACCCCTGTATTGATCCGCCATTGCACTAGGGTCGCCGAGCTCAAGCAATACCTCCTGCACCTGCTCCTTCGTCCATTCCCCTTCCTGTGCGCGTTCATCTAACATATCCAGGATGAGTCCACGCAGCTCCTTCTCAATATCCGCTCGCTGCTGCTCTGGCAGCTTCTGGGTCACCACATACACGTACCGATCAATGTACTCCGTTGCCTTCACCCTCATCTCCCCCTCCAATTAACTGCTCCATACTTGTCATCATCGTCCGCCACTCCACACATAATTGCGCGTAGACCAGCTTCCCCTTCTCACTTAAGAGATAGTACTTCCGAGGCCGCGCCTCGTTGGTATCCCACTGGCTCTCCAGCAGCTCCTGCTTCTCCAGTCGCCTGAGCAGCGGGTATAGCGTGCCAGGATCAACACTAACGCCCTTCTCCTCCAGCACCGTGACCAGCGAATACCCGTATTGCGGCTCTGAGAGCTGACTCAGCACCCCAATAATGATTGTGCCGCGCCGCAGCTCCTGCATCAGACCGTTAATGGTTTCTTGAATATCCGTCATATTATCACCTCACGATTAGAGTATACTGTACGGCGCACACTATTGTAAATAGTATATTATAATATTATTTCAATTATTAATTTTCTTGCACACTGCGATATCTTTCTGTTTAGGCGCGGCTTCCATCCTCTAGGTCACCTTCCGCTCCCCCGCCCATCCATGTTCCAGCGGATTGGCGAATATGATACAATGGCATCCTAGAATAACTTCGGACAAGGATGAACACATATGCGGCTGAATAAGTATATCAGCGAGACAGGCATCACCTCGCGGCGTCAGGCGGATCAATGGATTGCGGAGGGCAAGGTCACAGTGAACGGCGAAGTCGCCGTATTGGGAACGCAGGTGGAGGAGACGGACGATGTGCGCGTGGATGGGCGGTCGATTAAGGCGAAGCCCGAGCATGTGTACATTGCGCTGAATAAACCGGTCGGCATTACGTCAACAACCGAAAGGCATATTAAGGGGAATATCGTCGATCACGTGAATCATCCGCAGCGCGTCTTCCCGATCGGACGGCTCGATAAGGACTCGGATGGACTTATTCTGCTGACCAATGACGGCGATATCGTGAATCGGGTACTGCGAGCGGAGAATAAGCATGAGAAGGAATATATCGTCACCGTAGATAAGCCGATCACTCCGGCATTCCTGCGGGATATGGCGGCCGGCGTTGAGATTCTGGGCACAAAGACGCTCCCCTGCCGCATCGAGCGCGTATCGGACTTCGTCTTCCGCATCTTCCTAACCCAAGGGCTGAACCGGCAGATTCGCCGAATGAGCGCCGCGCTCGGCTACAGCGTCCGCAAGCTGCGCCGCATTCGGATTATGCATATCCATCTGGGCGAGCTGAGGGTCGGACAATGGCGCGATCTGACGCAGGAGGAGCTGCAGGAGCTATTCGATACGCTCGACTATCAGCCCAATCGATGAGCATGTATATCTATACATATGCCTGCCATGAGGATGATTGGTCGCTCTGTCAGATGGAGCTGCGTTCCTTATTCGGAAGCCGCGTGTTGGAGGGGTCTGGGAGCCGGCAGCTGGATCAACCCGCAGCGCGCATCTTCCATAGCGAGCTGGCGATCGATCCAAGCCGCAGCCCCTTCCTGAAGGAACGCATAGATGTGCTAAGCGAAGGGGATCGTCCAGCGCGCATAGCAGCTTGGCTTCAGGAGGAAGGATTGCAACTGGCGCCTGAGGAGACGTTCAAGGTTACCTTCATCAAGACGAATGATCAGCCAGACGAAGATAAGATGGATTATGATGAGCAGCGCGCCATTGAACGCGCCATCGGCCGGCATATCCGCGGGAGAGCTAAGATGAAGCACCCTGACCAGCTATTCGGGATCGTGCCTTACCGCGGACAGTGGTACTTCGGACCGTGCATAGAGAACGAATCCACATGGCTCCATCACGTGGAGAAACCGCAACAATACACGATGGCGCTCCCAGTGCGAACAGCTAGAGCTATCGTGAATATTGCGGTTCCTGATCCCGGCGGTGCGCGCGTCATCGACCCTTGCTGCGGAATCGGCACGGTACTGATCGAGGCGTTGTCCATGGGCATCTCGATCGTCGGACGCGACATCAATCCATTAGTAGTACGCGGTGCTCGCAGCAACCTCGCCCACTTCAAGCTGGATACCGAGGTCGCGCTCGGATCGATCGCGGATGTAACGGAGCATTATGATACAGCTATCATCGATATGCCCTACAATCTTGTATCCAAGTTGACGCATGAAGACAGCGTCTCCATTCTTCAGCATGCACGCCGGATTGCCGACCTTGTCCTAGTGATCGCAATTGCGCCGATCGATGACCTGCTAACCGAGGTAGGATTCACAGTAATAGACGGCTGCGTCGCTAGGAAGTCCACCTTCACGAGGCATATTCGGCTATGCCAATCCAATTGAGCTGAAGGGAGTTGCGCGTCTTCATTGTCCGTCTCGCACGAACTGCGCGATACGCGACTGAATCGCATCCCGCACCTCACGGAACTGCGCCATAATCTCCTCTTCCGTGCCCGTTGCCTTCGCAGGATCATCGAATCCCCAATGCCACTTGACCACATGCTCGCTCGAGATTACCGGACAATGCTCATCCGCATGTCCGCACAGCGTAATCACATAATCCGCTGCGTTCAGAATGTCTGGATCAATGACATCCGAGCTATGACCCGTGATGTCCACACCTGCTTCCTGCATCACCTGCACCGCACGCGGATTCAGCCCATGCGCCTCAAGCCCGGCGCTCCTCACCTCGTACTTCTCACTGCCCAGCGCGCGGAGAAATCCGTCCGCCATCTGGCTTCTACATGAATTGCCCGTACACAAGAAGTACACCAAGCTCTTCTTCATCCCTACAACTTCTCAGCTCTATTTTTAGTAGATTAAGATAATAGCAGCAGCCACATATACAAACCAGTGAGTGTGAGCAATAAGGTAGGTACAGTCAGAACGAAGCCCACTCGGAAATAATACCCCCATGTAATCTTGACTCCCTTACGCGAGAGTACATGCAGCCACAGCAAGGTTGCCAGTGACCCGATCGGTGTAATCTTAGGCCCCAGATCAGAGCCGATTACATTCGCATAGATTAAGGCTTCTCTGATGGAATCGGACACCTCGATGGTGTTAATCGCCAGTGCGTCAATCATAACCGTAGGCATATTATTCATCACCGAGGACAGCGCCGCCGCGATAACGCCCATCCCCATCGTCGATGCGTACATCCCGTATGTCGTCAGATGCGCTATCCATTGACCGAGCAGATTCGTAAGCCCCGCATTCTGCAACCCGAAGACCACGACATACATACCGATTGAGAACACGACTATATTCCAAGGAGCGCCCGTGATCACCTGACGAGTAGAGACACTCTCACTCTTCCACGAGATAGCCAAGAAGAGCGCGGCGATTCCCATCGCAATTATTGATACCGGAATCGACCACCATTCGCTTAGGAAGTAACCTGCCAGCAGCAAGCCGAGTATCAACCAGGAAGCTCTGAACAGCCGCATATCCTTAATCGCTTCGCGGGGCTCCTTAAGCTGAGAGACCGAATAGCTGACGGGGATATCTCTTCTGAAGTAGAGCAACAGCAGCACCATGCTAGCGGCCAGGGAGACCAGTGTAGGCACGACCATCCGGCTGGCATACTCCGCGAAGCCGATGCCGAAGAAATCCGCCGACACAATATTCACCAGATTGCTGATGACCAGCGGCAATGAAGCCGTATCGGCAATGAAGCCGCTTGCCATGATGAATGGTAGAATCATCTTATCCTCAAACCGGAGCGCTCTCACCATTGCCAATACAATTGGAGTGAGAATCAGCGCCGCTCCGTCATTGGCGAATAACGCAGCCACCACTGCTCCGAGCAGAATGATCCCGATGAACATGAGCTTGCCGTTACCGCCAGCTAATCGCGCCATATGCAGGGCCGCCCACTCGAAGAAGCCGATCTCATCTAGTATGAGGGAGATGAGGATAATGCCTACGAAAGCTAGCGTAGCATTCCACACGATCCCGGTCACTTCCCATACATCAGCCAACGTAACAACGCCTAATAGAAGGGCCAGCACAGCTCCTGCTGCAGCCGTCCAGCCGATGTTCAAACCCCTAGGCTGCCAGATCACGAAGGTTAGTGTTACAACGAATAACAATATTGCAGCCAGACCCGTCCAATCCAGGCTCATACGTCACATCCATCTCCTCTATGTATTCGAACAACAGCCCTGCGTCTCTCCGTCATTGGCGCGGAATATACAGCACAGCTCTGGGGAGAGCAGCCGGTTAACCTCAGCATGATTAAGCTGATAGTAGCTCCAGGTTCCCCGCGTCTCCTTCGCGATCAATTCAGCATCGAGCAGTATCTTAAGATGATAGGACAGCTTGGACTGCGGCATCCCCAAGATCTCGGTCAAGTCGCATACACACACCATGCCTCGGCCCGTAAGCTCATGCATGATCGTCAGACGCTTCTCGTCTGCCAACGCTTTGAATTTCACTACATATTTGCTAAAATTAGTGCTGGTGGAAGCCATTGTCAGCAAGCTCGAGTCTGACATCTTAGATCCTCCTCCAAAGGCTCATTCGAGCAATTATTAAATCAATTTATTTTGATTAATGAAATCTTATCATATGCGCCTGTTTGTCAGCAATGCTAAATCAAATAAATTTGATTTATAGTGCAATGTGCCGTGAACATCCGCATACCTCGGCTCATTCGCGGCACATTGCCCTATCTACTTAAACTTCTTAGGAGATTGCTTCATGATCCCTAGGGCCAGCATATCCGCCATCTCATTCAGATGATGCTGGTTCTTATCCACGGCTATAATCTCCGCTTCCCAGTTCTTATTTAAGTGCGCATGGAGTCCTTCGGTCATTAGCTGCAGATGGGTATTCATCATCCGCTTAAGCTCCTCATACGACCAATTCGGGTTCAGCTTGCTTAGGAACCGGGCGATATCCGCAGCATTCTTATGCCATAGCCGCTTATATTCCTCCGCCTCAGCTTGATGCCCTGCCTTCACTGCTTCGATCAGCTTGCCCGCAATCTGAATATGCTGACTGAGCAGCTTCATCAATTCCCCGCTCATCTCTTGCCCATAATACGTTCCGATTACTTGACTGATGTCTCGCAGGTTACGCTGCAAGCGATTCGCAACCGCCTGCTGATTCTCTAAACCTTCCAGCTTACTGACGGTATATTGCCATGACCATATGGCGTGATCGGACCACACTCGGAGCAGCTTATCATGCAACTTCACAGCCTCGCGGCTGATCCCTCGCTTCTTCGCGATTCCATAGCTGCTGCTAGCATCCGCGCTATGCGCGGCTACCTTCGTGCCTATCGGCGCTGCAGCGATCGAACCAGCGACACATACCGCAATCGCCAGACAACTCCATCTTCTAAGCAATGCCATCGACTCCTTCGAGGAATGATTTGGTACAGACGGTTATAGTCTGAACCAATGCACCCTCCACTATCCAGAGCTGCGTTTAGTGGTCCCCTATTCAGGCAGAACTCTCAGCGAATCATCATGACGCCAGTGCATTTATTGTCTTACCTCTTTCTTTCTAGTAAAGTATACCTATTATAATCATTTCTTCTAGGAGGTTGAAGGAATTGAATCGTTACCCAGATGACATGCAGCTTATCATTCCTAAAGGATGTGACAATGCGCCAAGGAAACAAATTGTCATTGATTTTGCAGTAGCTATGTTAAAGCAACAGAATGAAGTCATTAAGGAATATGCAGATGGATCCATTATATGGGACAACCTAAAAGAGTCTAAACGAATTGAAGGTCAACATTCATTTATTACTGCTTTGCAGAATGAAAATAAAAGCCTTATCATTGACTGCCTTGAAATTTACCAAGTGATCACTCATGGGAAATTCGCTTCCATTAATGGTGTGATTTCTTTAGCAAATGGTACAAGAATTGATTTCTGCGATGTGTATATGTTCAGTAATACTGCAAGCTCTGGAAAGGTAAAGGAAATTAAATCATATCGACTTTAACGCACGCTAAATCGGGGAGTAGATTCCTCCACTCCCCGACTGTCCAACTACGCTGCAATTGTGATACTAATAAGCGAGTGCGAACAAGCCTTCGATATGCGATAGATAGCGCGCATTGCTCGCCTTTTTCATTAATGAAGCAGGTGTACCCTTAAGCTCGATGCCCGTAGCTCCGATTGAGCCGATGCCGTCCTTCCGGCCCAGACTCGCCAATGTCCCTGAGAAGACGGGACTGAATTCATCCATATTCGTCCCATGGAAGAAGGCAGCGATATTCCCGCCAACCGTCTCGCCCATCTGCCATGCCAGCTGTGCAGTCGGCGGATAAGGACGATCCTCCGGCCCGAATACGACCGCGCAGTCACCTGCTAGGAATACCTCAGGATGAGAGGTCGATTGCAGGTGGTTATTTACAGTTGCTCGTCCGCGGTTTACTTCTACGCCGCAATTCGCTACAAGCGAGTTACCTTGTACGCCGCCCGTCCAGACGAGTGTATTCGTCTCGATCGTTCTGCCATCCTTCAGCGTGACCTTCGCGCCCTCGACATTCGTAATCGGCAGACTCGTCAAGAACTGTACGCCGCGAGCCGTCAAGCTGGTCATCGCCCGTTCGATCAACTCCGGTGAGAAGATCGGTAAGATGGTCGGCATGGCTTCTACCAGGTATAGCTCGATGTCCTCGAAGTTCACGCCATTCCTCCGGCAGATGCCTGGCAATTCATCGGCCAGCTCGCCTACCAGCTCTACGCCAGTGAGGCCGCCGCCACCAATTACGATCGTTGCGTCTGCCTTCTCGCCCGTTTCCTTATAAGCGCGAACACGATCTTCGACATGCGCGTAGATGCGATTCGCATCCTCAACCGACTTCAGCTTGAAGCTATTCTCCTGCAGACCTGGTATGCCGAAGTAATTCGTCTCGCTGCCCAGTGCCAGCACCAGTGCGTCATAGCGATAGGAGGTGCCATCCGACAGCTTCACCTTCCTGCCTTCCAGATCAATCTGATCCACATGACCAACCTGCAGATCAATGCTCTTGCCCTTGAATAGCTTCTCCAGCGGCAGTGCTACTGCCTTCTCTGCGACGTTGCCCGCAGCCAGTCGATGGAGCTCCGTCACAATCTGATGGGATGGATCACGGTTGATTACTGTAATCTGAACCTCATGAGAGGATAAGTGCTGACGCGCCGACAGTGCGCTCAACAAACCGCCATAGCCGCCGCCTAATATAAGAATTTGTTTGCTCATCTTGGTCCCTGCTTCCGAATGATTTATTAGGATTAGAGCTTTCTCTCTCTGGTTACTTCCAAGTACGCTTGCGCGAAGCGCAGCATATGTTGAAGCTCAGGCTCCTTGAGCATCCGCAGCACATCGAACATCCCGTACTCCTCTTCGCTGCGCTCTGCGCGTTCATTGGCTTCCATCACCGCTGTCGCGACGCCCTTGACCTTCTCCTCGATCGGCTTCACCATCTCCAGCACGCCCTGCACCATATCCTGGACGAGTACACGATCACCCGCGACCTGACTGGCCAGATCGTACGTCTTCGTCAATACGTTCGTCAATTCCACCAGCTTAGGCAGCTGCAGGGCGAGCGAGGCTAATGCCTCCTGTGACTCCGGCTTCAACAATTGACTCATCACATCCAGCGCAGCGCCCGATTGACTGGGTTCACCTTGGCCAGGTCTTGTTGCTGTTGCTTCAACCATACTTCATTCCTCCATTATCCGATGGGTATCTATCCATTGTGAATTTATTCACACCGCGAACTAAACGTATTCATTATATACCCATTTGCGCAATCCCAACATGGTTGTATGTCAAAGTTCATCATTTGTTCATACTTGCAAGCGCTTCATTGCGGATTTGGTTTCCTCAGCACGGATTTGATTGCACCGCTAGTATTAACATTTCTCTAAATGAGACTCCAGATACGTTGCAATATCTTCCGCCAAGGGGGAGAGGAGCAGCTTTGCGCGCAACTGCATTTCTACATTAGGATGGAGCGTATTGCGTGGATTTGAAGCATCTGCCTGCAATTCTGCAGGTAAACTGGCACATTCGAACAATTCTACCGAGAAAATAACCATTTACATGCAGAATTGCAGCTCAACCCGGCCATGCATGCCATTTCATGCCGAGGAGCTGCAATTTTGCAGGTAAGTTCATTTATTGGCTCTAACGGAATAGCTGCTGCAGTCTACTCGTCGAACAAGCTCAGATATTCACCGTAACCGGCTTCCGCCAACTGCGCCTTCGGAATGAATCGCAATGCGGCCGAGTTGATGCAATAGCGTAGTCCCGTCGGCTCCGGTCCATCCGGGAACACATGGCCGAGATGGGAGTCGCCCTCTAGACTGCGTACCTCGGTGCGCAGCATGCCATGCGTGTGATCGACTTCCTCCTTGATCGCGGACTTCACCAGAGGCTGAGTGAAGCTCGGCCATCCGCAATGGGCATCGAATTTATCCAGTGAGCTGAAGAGCGGCTCGCCGGATACAATATCGACATAGATGCCCGCTTCCTGATGATCCCAGAACTCGTTGCGGAAGGGCGGTTCTGTGGCGTTATTTTGCGTAACCTCATATTGCATCGGTGTAAGCTGAACCTTCAGCTGGGCTTGATCCTTCCTGACGCTCCAAGCCTGCTCGATGAATGCATCGCGCCCGGAGCCCTTCCGATACATCTTATAGCGCAGCGGATTCTTCTTATAATAATCCTGATGATAATCCTCCGCTGGGTAGAAGACAGACGCCGCTGCTATCGCTGTCGCAATCGGCTTATTGAACCTGCCGCTCTCCTCGAGCGCGCGCTTGGACGCCTCCGCGATCTGACGCTGCTGCTCGGAATGATAGAAGATCACGGTCTTATACGAATGTCCCTTGTCATGGAATTGTCCATCTGGGTCAGTCGGATCGATCTGCCGCCAGAATACGTCGACCAGCTTCTCATAGGGGAACACCGCCGGATCGAACTCGATCTGCACGGCCTCCACATGACCTGTCGTCTCTGAGCACACCTCTTCATAGGTCGGATTCGGCTTATGTCCGCCTGTGTAGCCCGAAGTAACCTTCTTAATGCCAGGCAGCTGGTCGAATGGGGTGACCATGCACCAGAAGCAGCCTCCCGCGAATGTAGCCCGTTCAATCTGATGATCACGCGCTGTCTCGTGCTTATCCATGCTTGCACCTCCGAAATCTATGATTCCTAGGAATCCGTTTATACACGAAATGTCTTATCTAGTATAGCATATTTGGTCATTCTCCATCCCCGCTATCCATGAAATCCCCCTCCGACATATATATTCACGACAATCCATAATTCGCTAAATAATTCCCTTCTATCCAATCCTGTTTCCGTTTACAATAGAAGGGGACTGCACGCCCGAATACATAGTCAACTAACCGGAGGTGGCAGCATCTATGACCGTTGAGACCGTTGCGCGTAAACCCTATACAATCCCACTATATATCAAAATAACGCTCCTACTCACGGGGCTGGCGCTGTGCGTCCTGATTGAAGTCGTCACCAGCGCTTATACGGACAGGCTCCTCGATGAGGTTCATGAGAGCGCTGAGATTGAGATGAAGGCTCAGGCGGTGACCCTGACATCCATGATCGAGAATCGATTCCTGCTCTCCGATGGATTGCGGGCTTTCGTGCTCAGCCAATTATCCGACAGCTCGGCTGTAGACCCGTCAGCATTCGCCATCTTCTCATCGCAATTCATGGAGAACGACAGCGGTATTCGGAATTTATCGATCTATCCGGACGGAATCGCGTCATTGGTCTATCCGATTGACGATAATGACGAGATACTCGGCATGAATCTATTCGTACATGCCGATGCGGACGTGCGTGATAATGCCTACCGTACCTTGTCGTCGCAAGCGATCACCATATTAGGACCATTCGAGCTCACACAGGGCGGAATGGGCATGCTGTCCAGGCAGGCGATCTACATAGACGGGCAATTCTGGGGCTTCGTCTCCGTCGTGCTGGATATTCCATCGATCATTCAGGAGGCAGGAATCTACAATCTGAATAAGGGCATTGCATTAGCGGTACGTGCAGGGGATCAGATTCTAACGGGCGATGCGGCTTTATTCGATGATCCTGAGCATCTGATTCCAATTCCTCTGCCAGAGGGGGAATGGGAGCTTGCAGCCGCACCGATTCCTGAGCGATTAGCCTCGGCCAATCAGCAAGCAATCGGTCTGAAGGTGCTCTTCTACATCACCCTCATATTCGTGCTGTACTTCATCTACATTCAATTGACGAAGAAGGACAAGCTGCAGGCGCTCGTGGAGGAGCGAACACGCGAGTTAGAATCCAAGGAGAATGCGGTGCGGTACATGGCCTACCATGACTCTGTCACCCGCCTGTACAATCGCGCCTACTTCAATGAGGCGATGGAGCGGCAACTTCAACAATCTGCGCTGTCCAATGAAGCATTCGCGCTGATCTACCTTGACGTGGATAATCTTAAGCTTATCAATGACTCACTCGGCCATTATTATGGGGATATGCTGCTAATTGAGATCGCCGACAGGCTCTCCCAAGCCCTGAACAACAGCGAGGTCGTCTGTCGGCTGGGTGGCGATGAATTTACGATTATCTTACCGGCGATCTCCGATCAGGAGCAGGTTCATCAGATCGCAGCTGCGATCATAACGCTATTCCAGCAGCCGTTCCAGCTGTCAGACATCGAGCATTATATTACCGCCAGCATCGGGGTGGCCATCTATCCTGAGCATGGCGAGGATGCCACGTCATTGGTGAAGAATGCGGATACGACGATGTACAGAGCCAAGGAGAACGGGAAGAACCAGTATCTCCTGTATAACCCGGCTATGCATACCGAACACAAGCTGACCATGGAGATTAGCAACGGACTGCGCCGCGCGCTGGAGAACGATGAATTCGTGATGCACTATCAGCCGCAGATTGAGGCAGCGACTGGTCAGATAATCGGACTCGAGGCGTTGATTCGCTGGAATCATCCCGAGCAGGGCATGGTTTCCCCAGGCATGTTCATTCCAATCGCGGAGGAAAGCGGCCTGATCGTGCCCATCGGCGAGAAGGTGCTGCAGCTGGTCAGCGCCCAGAGCCGAGCATGGCAGAATGCAGGCTACCCGCCGATCAAGATCGCAGTGAACCTGTCCGCCAAGCAATTCCGGCACAGCGCCTTGCCCAGCGTCATCATGCAGATTCTTCAAGACTCGGATATCAATCCCTGTCATATCGAGCTGGAGATTACGGAGAATGAGGCGATGCGGGATGATACGCAGCTGATGCTGCAGGAGCTTAGAGAGCAGGGCTTCATCATCTCGATCGATGACTTCGGCACGCAGTACTCCTCTCTAAGCTATCTGACCCGTCTGCCTGTGGATAAGATTAAGCTTGATCGGTCCTTCGTACATGGCATCGCCAATAACACCAAGGACGAGGCGATCATCCGAGCCATTCTGCTGATCGCCAAGCATCTGGAGCTGACCGTCATCGCCGAGGGTGTCGAGACCTACGAGCAGCTCCTCTTCCTGTCGCAGCATGAATGCCATCAGATACAGGGCTTTCTGTTCCATAAGCCAATGGCTGCTGACGCGATCGAGGAGCTGCTGGTGCAGCACCAGATCTGGTCAAGGTAAGCTGTGGCTAGGGTTTATTTTATAACTTAACAATCACTTCAATCTCAACTAATCCGTCCTTCGGCAATCTGGCAACCTCAACCGCGCTGCGCGCTGGATACGGCTCTGCGAAGAAGCTGCTGTAGACTTCATTGACTGCCTGGAAATCATTCATATCCTTCAGGAATACCGTCGTCTTCACGACCTGCGCCATGCTACCGCCTGCCGCTTCGACAATCGCCTTCACATTCTCTAGTGATTGCTTCGCTTGCGCTGCCGCAGTAGCCGGGAACGCTCCTGTCACAGGGTCCATACCGAGCTGACCCGAGGTGAACAGCAGGTCGCCGATCTGTACAGCTTGCGAATACGGGCCAATAGCCGCGGGGGCATTGGCAGTTTCAATAATGGTTCTAGTCGTACTCATAATCAATCTCCTCCTATAACATGGATATGATTATCATATCGCAATTCGTCGATTCATGCATGATACTTGAAGAGACCTCCCAGTCATCGAACATCGATTACCAGAAGGTCTCCTATACGAATTTACGCCGACACGACAAGTCGAATCCGATTGCCCGACGGATCATTCGTCTCATAATCGCCAGCTACCGGCTTAATCGGAGCACTTGCTTGCTCAAGCAGCTTTACCGCTTCAGCTCTAGCCGCCTCATCCGGGTACACCAGCGTATACCAGCTCAGGCCTGCGCTGTCCTCTGGTGTCGGCGGTGCGCCCGCCCCTTGCCATGTGTTGATCGCGATATGATGATGGTAGTCGCCTGTCGACATGAAGGACGCCTGCGGATAATACGCCACCGTCTTCATACCTAGCAGCCCCGTATAGAACTGCTCCGCCTTCGCTTGATCGCCGACATGCAGATGAATATGCCCCATAACGGTATCAGCAGGAAGCCCGTTCCAAGGCGCGTCGCTCTCCTCCAGAATGCCTCGACCATCGAGCGGATCGGTTAGCATCTCTACCTTGCCATTCTTCCACGTCCACTCTGATGGATCCCGGTCACGGTATACCTCAATGCCATTGCCATCTGGATCATTCAGATAGAGCGCCTCACTGACAAGGTGATCAGACGCGCCAAAATGGACCCCCGTCTCCACCAGATGCCGCAGAAACACCGACAGAGCGGCGCGCGATGGCAGCAGAATCGCGTAGTGATACAGCCCTGACGAGCGGCCGGCATGCGGCTTCACACCCTCCGGCTGTACGATTGTAACCAATGTCGTCTTCCCGTCTGCAGTCAGCGCCGCTTGCCGCTCGTCCTGGCTGAGCACCTGCAACCCGATGATCTCCTGGTAGAACTTAATCGATCGCTCTAGGTCCTGCACCTTCAACACGACTTCTCCAACATATACATGTGGCTTCTGATGAAATTGACTCATCTTCACACATCCCCTTCCGTTTACTTTTCGATTGAAACTAACTTAAATATTGTAAGTTACTTTTATTATATCTTAAGGCTCATTGTTTGTGAAGCATTATTTTTAGCAGGGGACGATAGTAGTATGACCGAAGCTTGCGATTTCTATCGTGGACAGTGGACCGACAGGAGCGAACCAACATCCGTCATGGACGGAGCTGCAAGGTCGATGTAACTGCAACGTCGAGCGCTCACTTATGGCATGCACACCACCTGTGAGGAAGATAGGGGACTGTAACGGACATGAGAGGCCTTATTCGTGCGAGAAGCAGCCCTTCGAAAATGTAACGGACACAGATGCACTTATTGGAGCGAAAGTTGGAGCATTTGCACCGAATTCTCGCAAATAAGCGCACTGGAGTCCGATAGAATATAAAAGGTGGCATTATCGGCGAAATAGCGGCTGTGAGGTCCGCTAGGAAATCGCCGCGTCTTCAGTGCGAATACACTTGCGAACAGAAGAATGGCGGCAAGGGTGCTCATCACCCTATACCGCCATTCATCCATTATCTCAACTCTATAAGCTATGACTTTCTTGCAAATGTAGACGGCCGTGCATTCGCCTTCGCTGTACTCGCGGGCACAGCTCGTGCAGGCTGCGAAGATCGCCCTGGCTTTGCCGCTCGCCCCGGCTGCGAGGACCTCGCAGGCTGAGCAGACCGCGCAGGCGGTTCTGATCTAGCAGGCTGTGCAGACCGCGACTTCTGGGCAGGCCGAGCCTGTGGCGCAGGCGGTGGCGATGGAGACGTCTGAAGCATCGGATACAGATGGTCCTTCACCTCTGGAATCGCCTTCTTAATCAGCTTCTCAATATCCCTCAAGTATGGCAGCTCGTCGTATTCGCAGAAGGAAATCGCGGTGCCGCTATGTCCAGCCCTGCCCGTACGGCCAATGCGATGCACATACGTCTCCGAGATGTTCGGCAGATTGAAGTTAATGACATGCGAAAGCTCATCGATATCAATGCCTCTAGCCGCAATATCGGTTGCAACCAGCACACGCGTAGCTCCGCTCTTGAAGTTGCTCAGCGCAAGCTGCCGCGCGTTCTGCGACTTATTCCCATGAATCGCCTGAGCAGGCACATTGGCCTTGGTCAATCCGCGCACCACACGGTCAGCGCCGTGCTTGGTCCGGGTGAATACCAGGGCTGATACAATCGATCGATCCTGCATAAGATCATTCAACAGCTGCTGCTTATTGGCCTTATCCACTAAGTATACGGATTGCTCGATGCGATCCACCGTTGACGATACGGGCGTGATCTCTACTTTCACTGGATTCACCAGCAGCGTCTGCACCAATTTGAGTATTTCCGGAGGCATCGTCGCTGAGAAGAACAATGTCTGTCTCTTGCTTGGCATCTTCGTGATAATTCGCTTCACATCATGAATAAAGCCCATATCCAGCATGCGATCCGCCTCATCGAGGACTAGGATTTGCACCTGCCGCAAGTCAATCTGATTCTGATTGAGCAGGTCGATTAGTCGGCCTGGCGTTGCGATCACAATATCCGCGCCTCGGCTAAGCGATTGCTCTTGCACCCTCTGAGACACACCGCCGACGATCGCCACACATCGCATATCGATATATTGGCTGTACGCCTTGATATTATCTGCAATCTGCAGCGCGAGCTCTCTGGTTGGCGTCAAGATCAGGGAACGAATCGGTCGACGCGCGCCTGATTTAATCGGTTGTTGCTGTAATTGTTGGATAATCGGCAAGGCGAATGCCGCCGTCTTGCCCGTGCCTGTCTGCGCGCAGCCAAGCAAATCTCTTCCCTCGAGAATGGCCGGGATGGCCTGTTCTTGGATCGAAGTTGGTTTCGTATAGTTCTCTTTCTCCAATGCCTTAAGAATGGCGGGTATAAGCTTTAGCTCGTTGAAATTCATTCGATCTCCTATTTGTTTCTGTATTTGTTTGTGTTCTTTGTCTTGTTTACTGATCTCTAATCGCCACAATCGCAGCGTCCAACGCGTCAATCACCTTATCGCACCAGGCGTCGAACGCCGGATCCTCCTCTTGCAGCTCCGGATGCGCCAGAATGTGACGAATCGTCTGTCTGATCCCTTGATCGAACCGCGTCGTCGCCACGAAGTCCGGCACCAGCCGCTTCAGCTTCGAATTGTCGAATACGACGGACACTGCCTTATCGCCCAGCAAGCCGCCGCGGTAATCCCGCTCACTGCTGCTGCAGGCAGCCAGGAACGAAGAGGCGACATGCACCGCATTCAGCGGTACGCCCAGCTCATCTGCAATGGTCGCATAAATCTGATTCCAGGTGAGCGTCTCATCCGATGTAATATGCACCGCCTCGCCGATCGCGTGAATGTTCCCCATCAGTCCGATGAAGCCCTTCGCGAAGTCGCTGTTATGCGTCATCGTCCAGAGCGAGGTTCCATCGCCATGAATGATGACCGGCTTGCCCTCGAGCATGCGCTTGGCCACCTGCCAGGAGCCCCGGGCCCCATGCACGCCCAGCGGAATCTTCCGCTCATCATACGTATGGCTCGGCCGCACGATCGTAATCGGGAAGCCGTTCTCCCGGTATTGACGCATGAGATATTCTTCGCAAGCGATCTTCTCTCTGGAATAAGCCCATAACGGATTCGACAACGGCGTACCCTCGGTAATCCGATAGTCCGACAGCGGCGTCTGATACGCCGAGGCCGAGCTGATGAAGATGAACTGCTTGGTCCTCCCCTGGAACAACCGATAATCCCGCTCCACCTGCTCCGGCTTGAAGGCGATGAAGTCGGCCACCACGTCGAATTGATGGTTGCCAATCAGCTTAGCGACCTGCGCCTCATCATTCACATCCCCCTGCAGCACATGCGCGCCCTCCGGCACACGACCCAATTGATTCCCGCGATTGAGCAGATACAGCTCATGTCCGCTCTCGACCAGCTGTCGCGTAATCGCCGAACTGATCGTGCCTGTTCCACCAATGAATAATGCCTTCACCTTAATTCCCCCTCAGTGAAAAATGATGGTGTTGCCCGCTCTAAATTAACCCTGCAGCTGCTTGCTCCTGAGCTGTCCGCACGCCGCGTCAATGTCTGCGCCATGCTCCTGACGAATCTTGCAATTCACGCCTCGCTTCTTCAGCCTGTCATAGAAGGTAAGCACCGAAGCTTGCGCGCTTCGCTGGTATTGACTGTGCTCGTCGACCGGGTTGTACGGGATCAGATTCACATAGAGCCGCTCCTTCATGCCAGATAGCAGTTCGCCCAGCTCCTCCGCATCCTGCGGACGATCATTCACATCCTTCAGCAGGATGTATTCAATGGTCAGACGGCGATTATTCGTATCCAAATAGTACCGAAGCGCCTCCATCAGCTGCTCCAGCGGATAGGCGCGATTGATCTTCATGATGCGCGTGCGCAGCTCGTTATTCGGGGCATGCAGCGAGATGGCCAGGTTAACCGGCAGCTGCAGGTCCGCGAATTCGCGAATCTTGCCGACCAGCCCGCTGGTCGACACCGTGATCCGTCTGGCTGCAATAGCCAGCCCCTTGCGATCCATCACCGTGTGCAGGAAGCTCAGCACATGATCATAGTTATCGAACGGCTCGCCGATTCCCATTACGACAATATGGCTGACTAGCTCGCCGAGTCCCTTATGATCCAGATGCATCTGCACGCGAATGATCTGCTCCACAATCTCGCCGCTCGTCAGATCACGGCTCTTGGCAATGAGTCCGCTCGCGCAGAAGCTGCAGCCAATGTTACAGCCGACCTGAGTCGTCACGCAGACGGATAAGCCATATTTGTGCCGCATTAAGACCGTCTCAATCAGATTACCATCACGCAGCTCGAACAGAAATTTCACCGTGCCGTCCTCGGACTCCTGCCGAGTATGCACGTTGATTGTGCGGATGACGAAGTGCGAGGCGAGCAGCGATGCTACCTCCGAGTGTACCCCCGCCTCCTCCATCTCTTCGAAGCTGCTAACACGCGCGCGATACAGGGCCTCCCATACGCGCAGCGCCCTAAATTGCTTATGTCCGCGCTCGGCCAGCCACGCAATCAGCTGATCCAAGGTCAGATCATATAGGACTTGCTTCATTCCCATTATCCTCTCTTCTAGCCTATTCATTACGCGAGATCACCGGTCCGGCAACGCTGCGATTGCGCCCGGTCCGCTTCGCTTCATACAGGCGCTGATCCGCGATCTCCAACAGCTCAGCTGCATGCACGGAATCTGCTGGTAAGGAAGCGATCCCGGCAGAGATCGTTATGTGTTCGCCAGAGGGGCTCACCATGTCCTCTACCAGCTTGCGCAGCTGTTCTGCGATCTGATAGGCTGCTTCATTATCAGTCTCATGCAGCAGCAGCACGAACTCCTCGCCGCCATACCGGCAGCAGGTGTCCTGGACACGCGCTGCTTCTCGCATGCGGTCAGCCAAGAAGATCAACACCTCATCGCCGACAACATGACCGTACGTATCATTCACACGCTTGAAGTGATCAATATCGATAATAACGATAGAGAACGGCAGCTCGGCGGCCGTCCATAGCTGCAGCTGCTCGTCGAAGGTCCGCCGATTGGCGAGCTTGGTCAATTGATCCGTGGCAGATTGCTGAGTGAAGTAATTGACCCTGTCCCGGAAGAAGCTGAGACTGAACGCGAGTGCCTTCTTCAATTGTATCGCCTCATAATACCAGGCGCTAACACCTCTCATCTCTTCGTCATGCGGCTTCTCTGTGCTGGACTCCGTGAACCGGGCCAGCTTCTGCAGAGGCCTTGCGATCAGCTTGGAAATCAGGGTGATCAAGACTAATGTGACCAGCAAGTATGGCAGGGAACGCATGATCATCCGTTCCATCATATCCTGCGCAGGCTGAATGGAAACCTCAGTCGGCCGCTGGGACACAATCCCCCACTCCACAGTCGGGACATACGCATACCCTGCAAGCATATCAACGTTCTTCGAGTTAGTGATGCGGGCTGAGCCGCTGGCTTGCTGCATCAGCTGCTGTACGACCTCATTCTCGGGGACCAGCTCATTGACCCGATCCTGCATCTGATGATAGATGATTCGACCGTCTCGATCCACTACATAGACATAAGAGCCGTCTTGATAGAAGTGCTGGCCGAGCAGCTTATATAAGATATTCTCTTCCTTCAAGTATAGACTGCCGCCGACCAGTCCCAGGTATTCCCCTGCCTCATCGAAGATGGGGTGAGAGAGGAAGATGACCAAACGACCGGTAATGGAGATATAGGGCTTGGAGATGAGCGGACGCCTCTCCTGCAATGCCAATTGACCGCCCTCGGAATTAAGCAGCTCCCCGATAACATTCAGGGTCTGGGGTGAGGTTGCCAGAATAATGCCGTCTGCTGCAGCCACTGTCACAGAATTGAACGTATCCATCTGCTGAAGCAATCGATCTGCCTCTTCTAGCAGCTTGTCCGTATCTCCCATATGATGAGCTAACAGCCCAGCGCTGTGTTCCAACGTCTGCATGGCGGATTGGAAGTAAATCTCGGTCGTCTGCGCTAGCTTATGCGCATAGACCCGATTCGTCTCCAATGTATTGTCGATGAGCGTCTGCTGGGTGGTCTGGTAACCCGCTGTAATACTGCTGGATAGCGTTAGAATAACTGATAATAGGGATACTAATAATATCAAGACATGCAATGAAATTCTCACGAAGCCATACTCTCCTAAATTGATCTCCTGACTACTATATCATAATCAGGTATTGCATAGGAAAGTGAGTTATTGTTGCGGCAGACATTACTGGAGGTGAAGGTGCGGAGCTGAGGGAGTACGTTCGCCATTTACATCAACTGCTTCACGATCTCACGATTGCGCTCCTTGAACAGATCATTATGCGAGGAGACCATGACCGTCTTCGTCGCGTTCGGCTGAATGTACAGCTTGGCTTGATTGACAGCGTTAGCCGCATCCTGGAAGGCGCCGGCGATGAGATGCACCTTCGCCTCGTGATGCAGGATGTCGCCTGCTGCATAAAGCCCTGGCACTGAGGACTGGCTGTTCGAATTCCCCGCGACATAGAAGTCGTCCTTCATCTCGATATTCAGACTGCTGTTCTTCAGCAAGCTGGAGTCGAGCTCATAGCCATGATTGATGATCACTTCATCAACAGGCAGATAGACGACCTCACCCGTATCCGTGCAGGTGAGCTCCACCTTCTCAATTCGATCGTGATTCGTCTCGGCAATGAACTTCGAAATCTGCGCATTCAGAATAAGCTCGACAGAGCTGTTCTTCAGCTGCGTGACCTGCGCCTCATGACCCTTTAGTTCATCCTTGCGATAGATCAGATAGATCTTCCGAGCAATCGGCTCGAGCTCATTCGCCCAGTCGACCGCCGTGTTCCCGCCGCCTGAGATGATGATCGTCTTATCCTTGAATTGCCGGAGCGTCTTCACCGTATAATGAAGATTCGTCACCTCGAACCGCTGTGCGCCCTCGATGTCGATGCGCTGTGGATTGAGAATCCCGCTCCCGACTGCTACAATTACGGTCCGGGAATAATGAATATGGCCAGAGGCAGTGTGCACCTCGAATTGATCAACGGCAGTCTTACGAATGGCGGTAACCTTCTCCCCCAGAACAACTTCAGGCTCGAACGTAAGTCCCTGCCGCACGAGCTGCTCAATCAGCTTCGCGCCGGGCGTTGGTGTCAATCCGCCTACATCCCAGATGATCTTCTCAGGATAGACGTGCACCTTGCCGCCGAGCTGTGGCTGATATTCAATAATCTTCGTCTTCATCTCACGCAGTCCACTATAGAAGGCAGAGAATAAACCAGCAGGTCCGCCGCCGATAATCGTCACATCATACAGCTGATCATTATCCATACCGCACACTCCCGACATTGATTCTGATAATCATTCTCAATTAACTATACATGGATTTAGTTGTCATTACAAGGGGGATTATTTAGCTTACTTTACTGAAGGAACATTATATTGTATAGTTAGTATCAACAGCAGTATTTTAGGAGGCGAATTGGATGAGTGAACTTGGGCAGTATTTTGAGATAGGGATCAGTACGTTCCTGGAAGCGACACCGAATCCAGTAGTGGGCGAGCGTGTCTCGCATGCACAGCGGCTGCGTAATGCAGTCGAAGAGATGGTGCTGGCTGATGAGGTTGGATTGGATGTGTATGCGATCGGTGAGCATCATCGGGAGGACTTCGCCAGCAGCGCCCCCGCGGTGGTTCTGGCGGCTGCCGCTGCGATGACGAAGCGGATTCGATTATCGAGCGCCGTTACTGTGCTTTCCTCGGATGATCCGGTGCGGGTGTACCAGGACTTTGCAACGCTGGACGGCCTATCTAATGGACGCGCGGAGATTATGGCAGGACGCGGTTCATTCATTGAATCGTTCCCGCTATTCGGTTATGACTTAAATGACTATAATGAGCTATTCGAGGAAAATCTAGAGCTTCTGCTCGAGATCGTCAAGCATGAGAAGGTCACCTGGCGCGGCGGACACCGTCCCGCTATCCATAACCTCGGCGTGTACCCGAGAGCCGTGCAAGATCCGCTGCCGGTATGGATCGCCAGCGGCGGTACGCCGGAATCAGTCGCGCGAGCCGGGATGCTCGGCCTCCCTCTGGCGTTAGCGATTATCGGCGGCATGCCGGAGCGATTCGCGCCGTTAGTACGCCTCTATAAGGAAGCCGCCAAGCAAGCGGGACATGATCCGAGCAAGCTGCCGATCTCCTCGCATTCGCACGGCTTCATCGCTGATTCTGCGGATCGCGCGCATGAGCTCTTCTTCCCGCCGAACCAAGCTTATATGAATCGTATCGGGCGCGAGCGCGGATGGCCGCCATATTCACGCGACAGCTATGATATGTCCACTGATCTGCGGGGCGCGCTCTACGTGGGCGATCCGGAGTATGTAGCGGAGAAGATCATTCTGCTGCATGAGAATCTCGGACTTAACCGATTCTTCCTGCATGTCGATATCAGCGAGATTCCGCACAAGGACATCCTGAAGTCGATCGAGCTGCTCGGTACGAAGGTAGCCCCAATCGTGCGCAAAGCTATCGCGGCTAAGAAGTAATGAACACAAGCCGACTGCGAGTAACCAGCCCACTGTTGCAGGGCACATGCTGGCACATGCAGTGGCGGAACAGTACGAATCGAGCTTGCGATGGTGTGTGGAGTAGACTAGTCAGGTAGAAACGGACTAGTCGAGCTGCGACGGTGCGCGGAGTGCAATTAGTCAGGTAGAAACGGACTAATCCAGCTGCGATGATGCGCGGAGTGCAATTAGTCAGGTAGAAACGGACTAATCCAGCTGCGATGATGCGCGGAGTGCAATTAGTCAGGTAGAAACGGACTAATCCAGCTGCGATGGTGCGCGGAGTGCAATTAGTCACTTGACTGCTTATGCGAAAGGGCGGCCAATTGGCCGCCCTTTCTTATGCGCTCACAGCTGAATCTGCTCCTGCTTCGCTACCTCTCGGATATACTGCGCCGCGGCCTGAGACTCCTCCGCGCTTGGCAGATGCTCAATAATGACCGGGATATCTCGTCCGAGCGAATGAAGCTCCCTCAGTAGAACATTGTAATCTAACGCGCCTAGACCCGGCCGCACCTCATCCAGCCGTACAGTGAGCTTGCCACCGAGTCGAATATCCTTCGCGTGGCAGGTCACGATATGCGAGCCCAGCTTCGACACGAAATCGCGAATCATCTCCGCGTTCCGATAATACAATCGGGGACTGCTGATCATATTGACGGGATCATAATGAACGGCGAACGCCTCTCGATCAATCGCGCGTAACAAGTCCAGATACGTATCCGCTGAATCGGGGAACACCCAGGGCATCGTCTCCAGTGCATAGCGCGCGGTGCTCGGCTGCACATCATCGACAATCTCACGCACCGTATCAACGATCAGCGCGAACGTATCGTCATTGAAGTTGTCCGGATGCGGGCCATCCCACTGCTCGCCGCGCGAGCCCGCAATATTCACACAAGCGAGCGCACCGATGCGATCCGCCAGATACAGCTGCTGCTTACAATACGCAATTGCCTGCCGGCGCTCTGTCTCATCCGAGCTGATCGGATTGCTCCATGCGCCGACCTCCGCGATCATAATATCATGCTGCTCCGCTGCCTGTCGGTATGCCCGAATCACTGACTCATCCGCTTCTGCACCAACTGGACATCTCGCTGCGCGAAAGCCCTCCTGCTGCACCTTGCGCACCCACGCTTCAGGGTCTGTATGCTTGTAGAACAGATCGCCGCCTAATCGAATCATTGCCGCACCCCCTACAGAGTTGTATCGGGTTCTACCATCACGATGCCGTCATGCCTTCTTCACAAACTCCGACTTCAGCTTCATCGCTCCGAAGCCATCTATCTTGCAATCAATATCATGATCTCCGTCCACCAATCGAATATTCTTCACCTTGGTGCCGATCTTGAGTGAGGATGAGCTGCCCTTCACCTTCAGATCCTTGATAATCGTGACGGTATCCCCATCGCTCAGAATCGTGCCATGGGCATCCTTTACGACTCGCTCATCGCCGCTGGGCGCCTCATCACCCAATCTCCATTCATGAGCGCACTCCGGACAGACGAGCTGGCTGCCGTCATCATAGGTATACTCCGATTGACACATCGGACAATTCGGTAAATTCGACATCTTCGCACTTCTCCTCTCAGGTGTTCTCACCTGTATCATAGCCCAATCGGCGTGGAATGTCGAAGAATAGAGCACGAACGAACAGATTGCATAGCGATACGAATACGCCTACTCCTTACTCCATATCCTCGTATTCAGATTGAACGCCTCAATCCATCCGAAGAGAAACTTCAGGTCCTCATAGATCGCTTCCAGATGGGCTCCTGTCACAGGCTTGCTCAGCTTAGACTCGAAGTAATTCTTGCTCGACCACATCGAGACGCACATGAAGGAGTCAACAAATGAGATGCTTATCTTCTCCTTATGTCTTCTCTTGAATGCAAGAATTCGCTCCATCATGCTAGAGGATAGAATATACCGCGCCTTGATCTCATCCGTCGTGCGCACCTGGAAGGCTTCATTAAATGCTTCATCCTCCAGCATCATCTTGATGGGCGGTGTGTAGCTCGTACTGCTCAAGCGACCCAGCATTCTACCGAAGAACCCACCCTTGCCCACATTCGAATCCAGTATGGTGATCCCCTCGAAGTCCTTGTGGAAGTCAGCGATGAATAGAATGCCCTTGAACATATCGACCCGAGTCGTAGTCGTGTTGCCCTTCGAATCTGTCGTACGTCTCTCCTGCACTAGCCTGAGCTCAGAGAACATGAAATCTGTCAATCCAAGCCTGCCTCGGAATAGATCCTCACCATGAACCTCATCAATGTCGATGTCATACAGCCTAGACTTCTGAATCCATCGGTCATCAATCCGCGCGTCAGGACTGTACTTGCAGTAGTACTCATATTCCTCGGTCTCATTCGGCAGTGAGCAGCGCTCTAGCATGGTCTGCATCAATGGAACGACGACCAGCTGCTTGAACATAGCCCGGTAATGCGATCCGCCTCTAGACCAATTTCTATACCATAGGATGAGCATGACAACTACAATCACGACGCTGGGGATCAGTAGGATTGGAGCGGTCAAGAACAGTAGGATAGCAAGCACAACCGTTGCTAGCAGCAGCCAATTATACATCTGCCGCTTAGCACGTATCGGCTTGCGCAGCGATTCAAGCTCTTCTACCGCCCCAGCTACAGACTGCTTGACCTCATCGTAAGTTGGTAACAAGCGCTGACCTCCTCATCAGTTCCATAATAGTAGTATCTGCCTTCTTCAATTCTTCGCCATTGTAGCATGAAATGGGAATTAATAGGGCGATAGGTGACAGTGAACAATTGATGAAGGTAGCGATTGGGCAGGAAATCATATCACTTGTGCGGTATAATAGGCTAGGCATTGCGTTATAGCAAGCATAGGATCAGCATAGGAGGTTTCATCATGAAGGTAGCTGCAATTGTAGGAAGTATTCGTAAGGATTCCTTGAATCGGAAGTTAGCCGAATTCGTCAAGAACCGCTACGCGGACAAGTTTGAGCTCGACATTATTTCATTACGCGACGTCCCGATGTACAATCAGGATATCGAGAACGATCCGCCCCAAGCGGTTGTGGATTTCAAATCGCGCGTGAAGCAGGCGGATGCCGTTCTCTGGGTAACCCCTGAATATAATAGCACCGTTCCAGGTGTACTCGTGAATGCGATCGATTGGATGTCCCGCGTGGATAAGGTTATGAAGGGCAAGCCGTCCATCATCATGGGTGCTTCCATGGGCAATCTCGGTACAGTGAAGGCCCAGATTCACCTGCGCAACATTATGTTCGCTGGCGGAGTCGCGTCCCCTGTATTGATGGGGAATGAAGTTTATGTCGGCGCTGCGCATACGAAGTTTGATGAAGCAGGCAACTTGACGGATGAGAACACCATCAAGTTCCTGGACACCGTCATCGATAACTTCATGACGTGGATGACTACTTTTAAGTAATACAGCTGCATAATCACTTATTCGTATTGTACAATTGCCGCGATGTAGGCCGATAGCACTTCAGCAGCGCGCTCATGGGCGAGCTTCCCAGGGTGACTCCTCGCGCCGACGGCCTGATCCGTCATCGCCGGCAATTCCACTACGGATACCCCACCGTCACCTGTCCGCTCCATATACGTGCTGACAGCGCGGCGGATCGCCGGCATCATCGGTATGCCGAGCATCCCATACGCCCATACGAGATGTGCGGCTGGATTATGCCGTCTCAGCATCGCTAGAAACGCCACCGCTGCATGCTCGAAGGCTTGCAGATCTTCACGATGATAGCTGCCATCCTCACACAGTCGCTGCTTATGCGTCCTGCCGGTCTTCGGATCCGTCCAAGCCGGTGAATGGAATGCCCCGCCGTCATTCGTCCCCAGATTCACCACGATCACATCCGGTTGCCAGGAATCGAAGTCATGCACGCTGTTCGCGCCTAACCGCTCGTTCCGCTCGCCCGTCAACACACCGCACACCTGTTCATAGCAGGACGGAATCGCCGCATGTGGATTATTGTCCCAGCCTGTCAGCACGCCCCAACCGCTCTGCGAGACTACCTGATAGTCAGCATCCAGTGCCGCCGCAGTCATCGCCGTATAATTATCGATCGCACTGAACCACATTGGAATCCACGCTGTCTCTTCCTTAGCGCCAATAGCTCCTTCTCCAGAAGTAATGCTATCGCCAATAAACTCAATCCTGCAGCGCCCTTCCCGAACCGGTACAAATTCGCCGTCCGATTTCACCGCATGAATCTGCAGACAGCAGCTTAGATCACCGCTCATCGCCTGCGTATCACGCACGATGCGGACCTTCTTCACACCCTCACCACTCATCCCTCGGAAAATACACACCCAACGCCTGCCCGCTGTCAGCATCTGTCTACTCGTGACGGCACCGTTCACCATCACACTGATCCAGGGCTCATAGATGTCATAGTTCGACTCGACTTCCACCCATAGCTCAGAGCCCTTCGCATGAAGCTCAATGCCGCTCCCCGTCCAGAACAGAGTCAGCGGTGCAAGCTCGCCAGTCGTGCGACCATGTACCTTGAGATGCGGGATGTCGGTTAAGCTGAGCACCTGTAAGCGTTCATCCTTGTTCATCATAGGGGCCTCCTCGCAGTCTTCTTGCTGCCATTGTAACATAGGAATTTCTAATTGATGGTAGGCCAAGGATCTGCGAGCTCCCCGGCAATTGGTTAGAGGAGTGCGCGGAATGGAGTGGGGTGGTGCAGCAGCTAGGAGCGGCTAATCGGATGGGGCTGATGGCGAAGGTGAGTGAAGCTTACTAAGCTCAAATGCATATATGCAGGTATTAGTGGGGTTTTGGCCAGTTTTACAGCATTTACATGTATTTCTGCAGGTTAAACAGCAACTTATGGTGAAAAGAACACAAAAATGATGACTTAAATGTAAATTTGCAGGTAAACTTGATCATAGCCGCGGATTCGCACCAAGTAGATGTATAATTACAGGTCACCCCACCACACCACCTACCTCCACATCGCAAATCACGCAAAAAAGAAGCTGACCGCAATTACTCCGGTCAGCTTCTTCTATAACTCGTCTTATCGAATCGTCTTCAGCGCAGTTGCCCAAGGGATCACTTGATCCAGCATCTGGTTAACAGAGTCTGCTTGAACCTCTGCCGGCTTGAAGTTCGTGAAATTCTCGAAGTCAGTGAACAGGGACAATGCAGGGTGCACCCGCACATCCGCAACCAATAGCTCGCCCAGAATACCGCGCAGATGCTCAGCTGCACGCGCGCCGCCGACGGAACCGTAGGATACAATACCAGCCGCCTTATTATTCCATTCCTCACGTAGGTAATCCAAGGCATTCTTCAATGCGCCTGTAATGGAATGGTTATATTCTGCCACGATGAATACGAATCCGTCGCAGCTTGCAATCTTCTCTGCCCAAGCGCCAGCCTTCGATGCGTCGCCGCCAGGCTCGCCCAGTAACGGGAGCTTGTAATCCGCGATATCGATAATTTCGTATGTCGCGTCGCCGCGCTTATCCGCGTGTTCCTTCACCCATGCGCCAACCTGCGGGCTGACTCTTCCTTCTCTTGTCGAGCCCAGGATAATGCCGATCTTCAATTGTGCCACAGTATGTTCCTCCTTGAAGTAATTTACATTAGAATAGTTAACAGCTAACTATTTAACAGTTACATTATTTTATCTAGTTAACAGGATGTCAACCTAACACCTAGTTTGTCCGTCTCGTTCCTACCCGATTCATCCACTTTTGCCCTGATCACTTCTATGCAATATTGCCCAATCAGACATATCGCCAATATTCGCCGCTATAGCCGTGTCGAACCACCAGAGACATCCATTGAAATTTTTTTGAAAAACCTATTGCTGTTTTAATTAGATGCTGATAATATAAAGAAGCGTTATTTGGAAAGCTAGTATTCATAATATCAAGAGTCTTTCCAAGCAGATAATTTTTGACCACTTTCGTCAAGCAAAGTTAAGGCCATGCGGACAGCCGGGTCAAATGCCGATTGGCAACTTTCGTTGCCTTATTGATTGAGTTAAAAGCTCAAATTTTATAAGTTGGTTACTTTATAACCAGTGCACATCAACTTGTGAAACGGTCAATAAGAGTGGTAAAAGTGATTATTTGCTATATAGACTCTGAGCCAACATGATATTTGAATATTGAAGAGCTTCTCCAATGGAGTGACACCTTATGTTTAGGGGTGACATCTGTCTTTATTCGGTGTCCCAATTGTCACACGCCTCATTCAATATTTCGTCTATCACAAGCAAGTGATGCGCATAGTGCGTATTTTCACTTGCTTTTTTCGTGTTTACATTCACAAGAATTCAATCGCAAAGGAGATAGGAAAATGGGAAAAGCGTTAATTATCGGTTGTGGAGGTGTAGCTTCCGTAGCTATCCACAAATGTGTGCAAAACAGTGAAGTGTTCGAGGAAATCTGCATCGCGAGTCGTACGAAGTCCAAGTGTGACGCCCTGAAGGCGAAACTGGACGGCGGTAAAACCAAAATTACGACAGCGCAAGTTGACGCGAATAATGTGGACGAGTTGATCGCCCTGATCGAGCGCGAGAAGCCGGACATCGTAATGAACCTCGCGCTGCCGTACCAGGATCTTACGATCATGGACGCTTGCCTAGCAACGAAGACGAACTATATGGATACGGCGAATTATGAGCCGGAGGATACAGCGAAGTTCGAGTACAAGTGGCAATGGGATTACCGCGAACGGTTTGAGAAGGCGGGCATTACCGCGCTGCTGGGCAGCGGCTTCGATCCCGGCGTGACCGGCGTATTCTCGGCGCATGCGCTGAAGCATCATTTTGACGAAATTGAGTATATTGACATTCTGGACTGCAATGCGGGCGATCACGGCTACCCGTTCGCGACGAACTTCAACCCGGAGATCAATATTCGCGAGGTATCCGCTAACGGTAGGTATTGGGAGAACGGCGAGTGGATTGAGACCAAGCCGATGGAGATCAAGCGCGTCTATGACTTCCCGGAAGTCGGCGAGCGTGATATGTATCTGTTGTACCATGAAGAGCTGGAGTCGCTAGCGCAAAATATACCCGGTCTGAAGCGCATTCGCTTCTTCATGACGTTCGGTCAGAGCTACCTGACCCACCTGAAGTGCCTGGAGAACGTTGGGATGACCTCTATCGAGCCTATCGAATTCGAGGGCAAGCAGATCATTCCGCTGCAATTCCTGAAGGCAGTGCTGCCTGATCCATCCTCGCTTGGGCCGCGCACGAAGGGCAAGACCAATATTGGCTGCATCTTCCAGGGCAAGAAGGACGGCAAGCCTAAGACGTATTACGTCTACAATGTATGCGATCATGAAGCTTGCTATCGTGAGGTAGGATCCCAGGCTGTCGCTTACACGACTGGCGTGCCTGCGATGATCGGCGCGATGATGCTGATGACGGGCAAGTGGAATAAGCCTGGCGTCTACAATATCGAAGAATTCGATCCAGATCCATTCATGGAAGCATTGAACAAGTGGGGCCTGCCATGGCAAGAGAGCTTCAATCCAGAGCTCGTTGACGGTGTACCCGCCCAAATCTTAGAACCGGAGCTAGTTGGCTGATATGCGATTCGATGAACTGCCCACACCATGTTATGTAGTAGATGAGGCATTGCTGGAGAAGAATCTGAAGATTCTGAGCGGCGTCATGTCACGTACAGGAGCGAAGATCATCCTCGCTCAGAAGGCATTCTCCATGTCTTCCCTGTACCCGCTGATCGGGAAGTATCTGAGCGGCACTGCCGCAAGCGGCTTATTCGAAGCGAGGCTGGGGTATGAAGAGATGGGTAAGGAGAACCATGTCTTCTCCCCCGCCTACCGCGAGGACGAGATCGATGAGATCATCTCGCTATGTGATCACGTCATCCTCAATTCCTTCTCCCAGCTTGAGAGGTTTGGGGAGCGTGTCCGGACTGCCGGCAAGAAGGTAGGCCTGCGCATCAATCCGGAATGCTCGACGCAGGTCGGACATGATATCTATAACCCGTGCGCCGTCGGCTCACGCTTCGGCGTAACGATCGAGCACTTCCGTCCGGAGCAGCTGGAGGGCGTATCGGGCCTGCACTTCCACACGCTCTGTCAGCAGAATTCCGATGATCTGGCGAAGACGCTCGACGCTGTCGAGGAGAAGTTCGGTCCGTGGCTGTCACAGATGGAATGGATCAACTTCGGAGGCGGGCACCATATTACTAGAGATGATTATGATATCCCGCTCCTGGAGGCTTGTATTCGGAGAATGCAGGAGAAGTACGACCTGCAGGTGTACCTGGAGCCCGGCGAGGCGATTGCGCTCAACGCCGGATACCTGGTTACAACCGTGCTCGACACAATGAAGAATGGCATGGATATCGCCATCCTGGACACCTCTGCCTCCTGCCATATGCCGGATGTACTGGAGATGCCTTATCGCCCGCCGCTCAGCGGCTCAGGTGAAGCTGGCGAGAAGGCTTATACGTACCGACTCGGCGGGCAGACTTGTCTGTCTGGTGATGTGATCGGTGATTATTCCTTCGATGAACCGCTGAAGTGCGGAGATCGTCTGGTGTTCGGAGACATGGCCATCTATACGATGGTGAAGAACACCACCTTCAATGGCATGCCGCTGCCAGCGATCGCCGTGCAGGACCACAACGGTAATTGCCGGATCGCGCGTGATTTCGGCTACCAAGACTTCAAGATGAGATTGGCTTAATTGATATGGCTTAAATAGGTAGATAAATAGAAACTGCCCAGCATTATTCGCTGAGCAGTTTCTTCTTATTGTGCAACATTGTGCAACTAATCTTCTACTAATCTTCGGTTAAGGCGAGACGCACACGCAGTTGCGCCCCTCCCGCTTAGCGGCGTACAACGCTTCATCTGCTCTATGGAGCAGCTGGTATAACGTCTCCTCTTCATGACCTCCCGCTTCGGCAATACCGAAGCTCGATGTGGCCGAGATCGTAGCATCAGCGACAATGAGCGGCTGCGCTGCTATATGCTCACGTACCTGATTGGCCAACAGTTCTCCTGTCTGCGCGGCATCCCCTCGCAGTGCAACTATGAATTCCTCTCCGCCATATCGCGCGAACAGGGTACCCTCTGGCAGACTAGCCTGAACGATCCCCACAATATGCGTCAGCAGAAGATCTCCAATATGATGTCCGTAGGTGTCATTCACACGCTTGAAGTAATCAATATCGAACAGCATAATCGTGAACGGCGACGCAGTGCTCCTGGCATCCTCATAGTAGCGTTTACAATACAGGAAGAATGCGCGACGATTATAGATCTGCGTCAGCTCATCATAGTAAGCATGCTGCTCCAGCTTCATTTGCAGTTCCTTGAGCGCTGTAATATCGGTGAAGATCAGCAAGGTACCCGTACTATTGTGATGCGCATGCTGCAAGGGCGATGTCCGTACTTGATAGATGCATGCCTGACCGTTCAACGTTACCGTTAGTTCTTGGTCCCCTGCGGCAGCCTCGAGATCGAACGGGAAGGATTCACCGGTCAGCTCGCGCCACACGACATCGATCCGCCGCCCGAGCAGCGATTGATCCCATTCCTTGAACATCGATTTGCCAGCTTGATTACATTCAATCAAGCGCTTGGATTCATCGAGCACGATGACGCCATCATGGATACTATTGAAGATCGCTTCCTTAGCAACGGGCGTAATATGGAACATGCGCGAGCTGTTGATCGACCAGAGCAGCATGGCAGATGAGATCCACACGACCATGGGGACGGGATCGATCCCGTCTGGCGTTACACCGAGCAGATAGAGGAAGGCCGTTACCATAGGAATGACCTGTGCAGCTATAAGCGCAGTCAGATAAGAGCGGTAATTCCTGGCGGTCTCTCGCCACCGAGAGAGCACCAGCACCAGGCCGGTCAGCATACAGCAGAATAGGAACACACCATGCACGACGAACCAGACGCCCACCTGAATATCGGTATACGGAGCGCCGAGCAGCGGATCGATTTCGTAGGAGCGATAATGGAGATAATGCCAGTCATTCGTAGCATCCAGCAGCAAGCTTATACAGGGAATGGTTAGAAGCGCAGCAATTCCTCTGCGCGTTACTCGGATACCAAGATAACGCATAACCACCAATAAGCCTAGTGGTGGAGAGAACGGCATGCCGATATATTGAATGATATTCCAGAATTTAATCTGCTCGAGGGTAGTCGATGTCAGGCTGAAGGCATAACCGAAGCAGTAAATCGTGGTGGCCAATGTGCTGAGTATGAAGAGCTTAGCGATATTCTTATATCGGTGCCGTCGAATGAGCACGTAGATGCCCAGATAGACATTCAGAACACCTGATGTGCATACGAGTGTTATATAAGCTGTTAATTGCGGATCCACGGCATTCCCTCTTCAATCATAATCGTGCCCATCGAAGCCTAGCCGCGATATGAACAAGGCTCCTCTTCTATTCGTGAAGAGGAGCCTTCGTCCAATCAGCTATAGACCAGCTCTCGCTTGCTAAGGCCGAGGGTCTCTGCTGTTGCGGTGCGGACCTCCTCCAGAAGCGCCGGCTCATTCATCAGCGATGCGCCGTAGGAAGGGATCATCGCTCTGATCTTAGGCTCCCACTCCGGCATCTGCTGCGGGAAGCAGCGGCTCATCACTTCCAGCATCACGTGGACGGCTGTGGATGCACCCGGGGATGCGCCGAGCAGCGCGGCAATCGAACCGTCTGAGGCGCTGATCACCTCTGTGCCGAATTGCAGCGTCCCCTTCCCTCCGGCCTCTGTATCCTTAATGACCTGCACACGCTGACCCGCAACGACTAGATCCCAATCCTCGCTCCTCGCGGTCGGAATAAATTCGCGCAGCTCTTCCATGCGCATCTCCTTAGACAGCATGACCTGCTCAATCAGATACTTCGTTAACGACATATTCTTAGCGCCGGCGGACAGCATCGTCACCAGATTATACGGCTTGACGGATGTCACCAGATCCAGATTGGAGCCGGACTTAAGGAACTTCGGCGAGAATCCGGCGAATGGTCCGAAGAGCAGCGCCTTCTTGTTATCGATAAATCGTGTATCCAGATGCGGAACCGACATCGGCGGCGCGCCGACCTTGGCCTTGCCATACACCTTGGCATGATGGCGATCGACGACCTCCGGATTATTGCACACCATGAAGATCCCGCTCACCGGGAATCCGCCGATATGCTTGCTCTCGGGTATGCCGGACTTCTGCAGCAGATGCAGACTGCCGCCACCGCCGCCGATGAACACAAACTTCGCGTTATGGCGCTCGATATAGCCGCTGTCATTGCGCACCTTCAGCTCCCAAGAGCCGTCACTGGCGCGTCTAAGATGCTCCACACTATGCTTGTACTTAATGTCGACCTGATGACGCTCCAGATGTTCGAACAGGATGCGGGTTAACGCGCCGAAATTGACATCGGTCCCTGAATCAATACGCGTCGCCGCAATCGGTTCGGACAAGTTGCGGTCCTGCATGATAAGCGGCATCCATTCCATCAGCTTGGCCGGATCCTCTGAGAATGCCATGCCTTCGAACAGCGGATTACCAGACATCGCCTCGAACCGCTTCCGGAGGAAGCTGATATCCCGCTCCCCCTGCACCATACTCATATGAGGCAGCGGCATAATGAACTCCTGCGGATTGCGGATCAGCTGGCTATTCACTAGATACGACCAGAACTGCATGGATTGCTGGAACTGCTCATTAATCGCAATTGCCTTGCTAATATCCACAGTACCGTCCGGCTTCTCAGCCGTATAGTTCAGCTCGCATAGAGCGGCATGCCCCGTGCCAGCATTATTCCACTCATTCGAGCTTTCTTCGCCTGCTTGTTCGAGCTTCTCGAACACCTTGATCTTCCACTCCGGCGCTAACTCCTTCAGAAGTGTCCCCAGGGTAGCGCTCATAATCCCTGCCCCAATTAAGATCACATCTGTCTCTGCTTCTCTGCTGCCCATGCCTACCATCCTTATGTCTAGATTCGATTGACTCTACCTGTCAAAATATAACCCTATCATATCATATTATGACTATTAATAGATGAAAATCTCTATTATTCTGTGAGCCTGCTGTCACCTCCGCCCGCGCTCAGAATATGATACATATAGGCATTTATCTATGTGAAGGAGTGTTGCATCTTGACCAAGAACACCATGTCCCATTACTTCGCTCGCGGGAACACCGCATTGGGGGCACACTTTCTATACGCATCAGCATTTCGGGATCTGGATCAGATCATTCGATTGATAGGTCCAGCAGGAACAGGGAAATCAACCACTATGCAAAATATAGCCTACACCCTATCGGAAAGAGGGCTCCATGTACAAGGCTTCCACTCCCCCCTGCGTCCTAACGAGCTGGATGGCCTGATTGTGACCGAATGGAAGATCGGCATTATCGATGATGCGGTCTGCCAAGGCATACCACGGGGAGATTCGACCCTAGTCACAACGATCGATTTCGGAGAGGCTGTAGATCAGACGCGCATCTCACCAGAGAATAGAGAAGCACTTGCTAGGTTAAACCGCGAGCTTGCTGAAGCCTATGCAGAAGCATACGCAACCTATCATACAGCATTGCGGATTCACGATGAATGGGAGAGCTACTATATTCAGAATACCGATTTCGAGAAGGCCGACCAGCTTGCGCAGGATTGGATACAGGACCTATTCAGCGGGGATAGCAGAGGTGATGGTGAAGCTGGAGGCAGCCAGGGTCGACACTTGTTCTTCGGCGCGGCTACGCCAAGAGGCGCTTTCGATTATATTCAGCGTTTAACCGTGGGGTTACGAAGACGCATCTTCATTAAGGGCAGACCGGGCTCGGGGAAATCCACTCTGCTGAAGAAGCTTGCCACTGCCGCCGAGTCGAGAGGGATCGACGTGCAGATCTTCCATTGCGGCTTCGATCCGAACAGCCTGGATATGCTGATCTTCCCCGATCTAAGCACGGCGATCTTCGACAGCACCTCCCCGCATGAATACTTCCCCGATCGGGAGGGCGATGAGGTATTAGATATGTACGCGCTGATCATCAAGCCTGGTACGGACGAGGCATATGCTGCTGAATGCGATGCGATCCGAGCACGCTATTCCGCCAAGATGCGGGAGGGCGCCGCTCACCTGGCAACTGCAGAAGCAATCGACGCTCAGATCAAGTCCATCTACACAGCCGCCACTAACTTCGCTATTGTGGACCGCCTTCGGCTCGACTTGCAGACGGAGTTGCAGCTATAACGCGCAACAAGGCTGCTCCGAAAGTGATTTCTAACTCACTTATTGAGCAGCCTATTCACTCTAATCCACTACTTCTGTCCATTTAACACTGCCACGCCCGACTACCGACTAATCTGCTCCATCCACCTACTTTTCTCCATTTGACACGGCTACGTCTGACCAATCTGCTCCATCCACTTACTTCAGCCCATTTATCACGTCACGCCTGACTATTTACTCTCCCCCACCTACTTCTCTCCATTTAACACTGCTACGTCTGACTAATTCGCAACTTCTACCTACTTCTGCACATTTAACACTGCCACGCCCGTCTGCCTGACCGACTTTTGCTCTAACGGACCTGGTAGGCCTTATTTAATAAATTTCAAGGGTATTTTCAGTTTAGCGGACTCCAGAGCCCTTATTCTATGGATTTTCGTCTCGATTGGGCTGATTCGGTACATATAGCGACGCCTGTGTCCGTTACATGCTGAAGATGCCGGTTTTCCGCAAGATAACGTCTCTACAGTCCATTAAAGCGGGACAGGCCCCCATCAAATCTGGCCATCGCTGAATTATTATCAATCAGGTAGCATATTATAAACCGTTGCGTTATACTCTAAACTATCACGTTATAGTTTGGAGTGAATCCAATGGGAATAATAAGCTAAGAATAAGTGAACTAGCCGACCTGAGCGGCATGACGAAGCGCACCATAGATCATTACACCAATTTGGGACTGCTCGTGTTCGAGCGCTCTCCCTCGAATTACCGCTACTATGACAAGTCTATGGTAGAGCGGATACGCTGGATCGAGGAGCAGCAGGCACAGGGCAAGTCACTGAATGATATTCGGCTATCCCTGCCTGCCCAGTCACCGGCTGAAGAGGAAATCGACATCCAGGAAATTCGTCTGCAGATGAGGAAGCTTGAGCAGGATGTCACCAAGCTGATCGAGCAGATGGATGACAAGCAGAAGCAGCTCATGAAGAAGAAAATTTCGCCCGAGAGTGTCGCACTGATGCATTCCTTGTTATTACTATTACCCTAGGAGGTGACGTTCTACCTCGCTGCGCGAGTAGAACACATTTTTGACCATCGTCAATTTATCCATCTTCACGATTTTAATTATTCTTACTGGCTTCTTCGTAGCCACGGAGTTCGCGATTGTTAAGGTACGTCAATCCCGTATTGATCAGCTCATCGCAGAGGGCAAGAAGAGCGCGCTCGCTGCCAAGCAGGTCACGACGCATCTGGATGAATACTTATCCGCATGCCAATTGGGCATTACGGTAACCGCGCTTGGCATCGGCATGGTCGGGGAATCGACCTTCGAGTTCATCCTGCATCCCCTATTCACGATGATTGGCATCCCGACCGCCTATATTCACTTCTTCACCATCGGCGGCGCGTTCGCGATCGCAACCTTCCTGCATGTCGTCGTCGGCGAGCTTGCACCGAAGACGGTCGCCATTCAGAAGGCTGAGCGGGTAACGCTGCTCTTCTCCAAGCCGATCATGCTCTTCTATAAGATTCTGTATCCATTCATCTGGTTCTTGAATGGCTCTGCGCGCCTGTTGCTCAAGCTGTTCGGCATGAAGCCAGTAGCGGAGCATGAGCTGTCACATACGGAGGAGGAGCTGCGACTGCTGTTATCCGAGAGCTACAGATCGGGCGAGATCAATAAGAATGAATTGAAGTATGTGAATAATGTATTCGAATTTGATGAGACGATCGCGCGCGAAATCATGGTGCCGCGAATCGATATTGTCGGCTTCGATCGCAATGCGACGCTGAATGAAGTGATCACGCTGATCTCCGAGCAGCGCTACACTCGCTACCCTATCTATGAGGGCGACCGTGATACCATCATTGGCTTCCTGAATATTAAGGAGTTTCTGACACAGGGCATCAGCAGACGCATCACAGAAGAGACATTCAGCCTGAACGACTTCATCAATCCGGTTATCCAGGCGATCGAGACGACACCGATTCATAACCTGCTTCAGAAGATGCAGCGGGAACGCACGCATATGGCCATTCTAATCGATGAGTATGGCGGAACGAGCGGCCTGGTGACGGTCGAGGACATTCTCGAGGAGCTCGTCGGTGAAATTCGTGACGAGTTCGATGGGGATGAGGTGCCCGACATCCGCAAGCTGGCGGAGGATCATTACATCATTCATTCCACTGTCCTGCTGGAGGATGTCGGGAAATTGCTGGATATCGAATTGGAAAATAGTGATATCGATACGATCGGTGGCTGGTATCTGTCGCAAGGCGTGGATTCCGATCTAGTGGAATCGATTGCTGAGCAAGGCTACTTATTCCGCGCCAAGGAAACACACGGTCCTCAAATTCGATTTATCGAAGTAATGAAGGGTGAACCTGTCGCTGGAGCAGACTATTGATATAACCAGATGCCGGATACGGTCATCACCGCAGGCAATGCGGTGTCGTCCACCGGCACATCGTCATACCAGCCGCCAACAGCGAGGTTGAGCACCAGGTAGAACGGCTGGTCGAAGGGCATGACACCCGGCTGCAGAAGACGCTCCGCGTAGCAATGTCCATCGACCAGCCATCGGATGCGGCCGGCCTCCCATTCCAGCGCGTACTCATGGAACTGACTAATGTCGCTGTTATCGAATTGGTAGGAGAATTCATCGGTCACCTTACGCTCCCAATTCTGCCCGTAATGAAGCGTGCCTGACACCTGTCGGGGCAGTCTGCCTCTGGCCTCCATAATATCGATCTCGCCGGAGGCGGGCCATGGACCGTAAGTTTGATGCTGCGGCATGAGCCAGATTGCAGGCCACAACCCCTGTCCTACGGGCAGCTTGGCCCGTGTGATCAGCTTGCCATAGCAGAAGGAGAACTGATCCATCGTATCCAATCTCGCCGAGGTGTAAGCCAGTCGCCTGCCGCCGGTTTCCGTATCTGCACGGCGTGCGCATAGGTTTAACCCGTTCTCATTGATGTACAAATTGTCCGCATGCCCCATATAGAACTGCTGCTCGCCATTGCCCCAGCCAGGGCAGATTGGCTTACCCTCCGCATCCAGCAAGTCATTGCCGATGCGAATATTCCACTTGCTTAAATCAGCGTCCCCTCTCGTGAAATCCTGCTCCCATGTCAGTGTGTTCATCTCCTGTACACTCCTTCCGTTTAACCCCAGCATACTAATTCTCAGTGCCTGGTCAACGAAATCTATAATATTGGGATAGGGTCCATAATCATGGCCTTTTTTTCCTATGCCCGTTTCTTTACGATGAGAGAGGAAAGGGGCGCAACGCATGATATCGCATAAAACCGGGCAATTCCTGTCGTTCCTCAGACAATGGCAATTACAGAGCATGGTCATACCGGGCATTATCTGGATGTTCATCTTCTGCTATATCCCGATGTTCTGGCTGATTATCGCATTTATGGATTACAGCGTCGCTAGACCAATGCTGGAATCGCCATTCGTTGGATTCAAGCACTTCCAAGATTTCATGACCGATGATCGCTTCTGGCGATCGATTCGCAACACGCTGGGCATGAGCTCGATCAAGCTGGTGCTGGGCTTTCCGATTCCGATCCTATTCGCCTTATTATTGAATGAGATACGGAGCCTACGCTTCAAGCGCACCGTCCAGACGATCTCCTATCTACCTCACTTCATCGCCTGGACCATCTTCGGCGGCATTACGCTCAATTGGCTCGGCGAAGGCGGTGTGGTCAATCAGATTATGATGACGCTCGGGGTTCAGGAGCGCGAGATTCTGTATAACAGCGATCCGAAGTACTTCTGGTGGATCACCTACTTCTCGGACACGCTCAAGGAAACTGGCTGGAGCGCGATCATCTATATTGCCGCGATAGCTGGCATCGACCCGGCGCTGTACGAAGCGGCCGAGCTCGATGGCGCGAACCGCTGGCAGCGCATGTGGCATATTACCGTTCAGAGCATACGGCCGACGATCGCCATCCTGTTCATACTTGCAGTCAGCGGAATACTCGGCAGCAACTTCGACCAGATCTTCATGCTGAAGAACAATATGAACATGAGGATGGCGGAGAGCTTGGACTTGTATATCTACAATATGGGGCTGGTGTCCGGTCGACATTCCTTCTCCACGGCTGTGCTGTTCGTTCGCTCGTTTGTAGCGCTAGGTCTGTTGTTCCTAGCAAACTTCACATCCAAGAGACTCACTGGCGATAGTATCTTCTAGTTCAATGTAATCCTATAGAGGGGGCTGACCATGAATAGACGCAGAAGACTCCGTCGCATCGGCTTGTTCGATGTCGGCAATACGCTAATGATGCTGTCTGTCTGCTTCATTACCCTGTATCCGATGTGGTTCGTGCTCGTGAATTCATTTAACGCGCCGGAGCAAGCCCTGCTCGGCACGGTGAACTGGTTTCCGAAGGCGCTTTCGTTAGCCAGCTATGAGGTGGTGTTCAACGACAAGACACTGATGAACGGCTTCTACATCACCACACTGCGTACAGTCATCGGAACAACGGTGCATGTATTATTCACGGCAATTGTCGCTTACGGCATGAGCAAGACCCAATTGATTGGGCGCAAGTTCTACCTCAAGTTCGCCTTGATTACGATGCTGTTCTCAGGCGGATTGATCCCGACGTTCCTCCTGATGACGAAGCTGGGGCTGTACGACAATTTCTGGGTGTTCATTCTGCCCGCCATGTACACGTTCTTCAATATGGTCATCTTCATGAGCTTCTTCCGTACAATCCCAGACAGCTTGGAGGAATCCGCCAAGGTGGATGGCGCTTCCGATTACGGGGTGCTGTTCCGAATCGTATTCCCCAACAGTATGGCTGTGCTTGCTACGATTGCTCTATTTTCCGCTGTGTATCATTGGAATGATTATTATCAGGGTGTGATCTACATCCGCACGCAAGAACTGCTGCCGATGCAGACGATGCTGTACAAGATCATAGCTGAGAACTCCATGTCCTTCATGCAGCAGCAGGCCATGGCGCAATTCGGCGCACGGCTGCCCGGCAACTCCATCAAATTCGCGTCTATGATGGTGGCCACCTTGCCCATTCTCGTGTTCTACCCCTTTATTCAGCGCTATCTGGTCAAAGGCGTCATGATCGGCGCGATTAAAGGGTAATCACTATAGAAATATATAAAGAAGGGATGTTGTTAATCATGAAACGCAGCTACATGAAACCAGCAGTGGCCTTGATTCTGACTGTCATTCTGGCGGTGACCTTGGCCGCATGCTCCAAATCCGAGAATACCAATACCACGTCGACCGCGAAGCCTGCGGATACGACGAGCTCACCCCCTGTGGAAGCCGATGCTAAGCTGAATCCTGATGAACCCGCATGGCAACTCGATACGAGCCCTGTGGAATTATCGTGGTTCGTTGGCGCTTCCTGGTACGGACACTCCTGGGGAGACAGCCTGAGCTCCAAGTATGTGACGGAGAAGACAGGTGTGAATGTGAAGCTCGAGGTGCCATCCGGCGATGCCAATGAGCATATCACCCTGATGATGACCTCTGGCAAGCTGCCTGACCTGATCTCGATGGGTTCATGGGAGACCGCTGTTAAGAAGCTATGGGAGGGCGATCATGTGTATGCCCTGAATGAGCTCGCTGAGCAGTATGATCCTTACTTCTTCAAGGTCGCCGGCGACGGAACGCTGAAGTGGTATCGTCAGGATAATGGCAATACGTATGGCGTACCGAATGACTCCTACAGCCCGAACTTAATGCATGAGACCGGCATGACGGCTGCCAATCAGACGTTCCTGGTTCGCAAGGATCTATACGAGGATATGGGCAGACCGGATCTAAGCACACCGGAGGGCTTCCTGAACGCGCTGCAAATGCTTAAGGATAACTATGCACAGTACAAGGGCCAGCCGATAAGTCCATTCTTCGCGCAAGGGAATGTGCCTTACGGGATGACAGAATACTTGCAGAACCTGCTGGCTGTTCCGCATGAGCAGGATGGCAAGGTGTATGATCGCATGACGGATCCGGATTATGTCACCTGGCTCAAGACGTTCCGCACGGCGTATGAGCGTGGACTCATCAATGTCGACTTCCTGGTCGATTCCGATACTCAGGTTGAAGAGAAGACGAACAATGCCCGTTACTTTATGATGATTCGCGAGTGGATGGGGATGACGGCTGTCAACCCGATGCTGGCTGCCAGCGACAATCCGGATTCCTATTATATTGCAGTGGATGGACCGCAGAACAGCAAGGGTGAGTCCGCCAAGCTGTTCCCTGGCAATATGGACGGCTGGATGGTCACTATGATTAGCAAATCGACCAAGGACCCGGATCGCGCGATCCGCTTCCTGTCCTATCTAGCCAGTGAAGAGGGCCAGCGGGATCTATTCCTCGGCAAGGATGGCGAGACTTGGGCCATGGTTGATGGCAAGCCGCAATTGAATGCGGATATGGTTGAATTGCTCAATACGAATATTGAGCAGCTCGAGAAGGAATACGGCATTATGGATACGTACTGGATGATGCGCAACCCGGTCATCGTCAATCAATGGCGTCCGGAGAAGGCACCTGTCATTAAGCAGATGGAGGACTTCGCGAACAAGCAAGCGGACATTGACAGCGGGATCTACAAGGGACTCGATCCGCTCGGTGATTCGGATGCGGCGATCGCCTGGTCGCGCATCTCTCAGAATTGGGAGGAAGTGCTGCCTGAGCTGATCACCGCCAAGGACGAAGCCGCCTTCGACAAGATCTTCGACAGCTACCTGGATCGTCGCGCGGGCTACGGCTTCGACAGCGTCATGGCGCATCGTCAGGCGGAGCTGGATGTACGTAAGGCCAAGATGGCCGAATAACGAAGACTTACTGGATATGTTGCCGGCCGCGGATATAGCGGCCGGTATTCCCAATTTTGTAATACATGGTATATTACAAAGATGGGGAGGATCGACGAATGAAGCAACTGCTAACTAGAATGAGGAAGCTGTACCGTAAATCCCGCATCTCCCAGAAGCTGTTCCTAGCCTTCAACATTCTGATTGTTGTCCCTGCCATTGTCGTATCTTTCTTGTTCATTCGCACGCAGGAAACGCAGCTATATAAGGATGCTATGGCTACCGGCAGCAGCCATGTCTCTCGGTTGAACGAGCAATTACGCAGCAGAATGGGAACACTTGAAAACGCTTCCTATACCGCGCTGACTCAGAAGGCGTTCGTCGACTTCATTCATTCCGATATGCGTGGAGACGGCCTGCGTCTGGTGAAATTCCGACAGAATCAATACGAGCAGATGCATAATATGATCCGCAGCTATGAGATGATCAATGAGCTCAGCTTCTATGTCGACAATCCCGATCTGCATGAGATCTGGCCGGAGATCTACCACTATGACCGATTCTGGCCGCAGGATTACTGGGCGACGCTGCGGGATGAGGGCGGTGCAACGTTCCGCTTGTTCGCGCTTAGGGATGGCGAGGATACGCTATCCTATTACCGGCTGGTACGACTCCAGGGGCAGCAGCAGAAGCTGCCTACCATTATGGAGATTCGCTCGCCGCATCGCATATTCTTCGATGTCCTGCTCGAGGAGCAAGCGGGCAACTTCTTCTCCGTCGTAATCGACGCAGAGGACCCTGCGCGCTCGGTGTACAATCCAGAGCACGCATTCGCCCAGACAGCTGGGCATAAGCTTCAGGATATTCTGGGCCGTATTCATCAGCAATTGGAAGTACTGGAGCAGCATAGTCCGATGCAGGTGGAGGCTGGTGATCAGCTCTACTATGCCCTGTACCGCTATATCGCCCCGCTGAACGCGTATGTGGTGGATATCGCGTCGCATCAAGAGCTGATGGAGGGCCCTCGCAGCTGGTACACATCGGTCGCGGCGATTACATTATGCGTACTACTGCTAATCATGCTGTTAGTCTCTCAGACGACGAGGCGCATGTTCCGACGACTGGACAGCGTGCTCGCTTCGATGCGCATGGTGCGACGAGGCCAATTGGATGCCAAGATTCATACAGGCTTAGAGGGTCACGAAACCGGTGATGAAATTGACGAGGTCGCGATCAACTTCAATAAGATGCTGGATGAGATCAGACGCCTGATGACTCAGGTGGTGGATAAGCAGCTGATCGCCAAGGACGCGCAGCTTCACTCCCTGCATGCACAGATCAATTCACACTTTCTCTATAACGCGCTCGAGTCCATTCGTATGCAAGCGGAGGTCCAGCAGCAGCCCGCCATCGCGGACACGCTCGTATCGCTGGGCTCGCTGCTGCGGTACAGCATGAAGTGGCAGAGCGACACCGTGGCACTCAGCGATGAGCTGGCCAATATTAGGAGCTATATCCAATTCATCAACTTCATGGAGGGCAGCAATGTGTCCTTAACAGCGGATCTCCCGCAGGAGGTGCTCCGTTATACGATTCCCAAGATGTGCATGCAGCCAATCGTCGAGAACGCCGTCCATCACGCGGCCCCTGCTGGCGGTTCTGTGCGAATCGAGATCACGGTGCAGGTTGAGCGTGACCGCCTGCTGCTCATTCAGGTGCGTGACGATGGGTCCGGAATAGAACCGGACATATTGAATCGCCTGCAGACCGCGCTGCGCGGTGACACGGATTCGCCGATCGTCGCCAGTAAGAATGGACTGGGCTTGGAGAATGTGAATAAGCGATTGCAGCTCCATTACGGCGAGGAATGCGGCCTGTGGATCGACAGTACGCAAGGCGCTTACACCTGTGTAACGATACGATTGCCATGGGAGAATGTGAATTTGGGGGGATGGTAGGTATGACCCATATCCTGATTGTGGATGACCAGAAGAACATACGCGACGGTCTGCAGGCCATGCTGAGGCAATTCTCGCTGCCGATTGACACCATCTACAGCGCAGCTAGCGGTGTTGAAGCGCTGCAGCTGCTGCGAGCGCATCGCATTCAGCTTGTCATCACCGATATCCGAATGCCGGATATGGACGGATTGACGCTAATGGAGCACGCCAGGCAGGAGCGATTAGAGGCGGATTATCTGATTATTAGCGGCTACAGCGATTTCGCCTATGCGCAGAAGGCGATTGGACTTGGGGCCAAGGGATATCTACTTAAACCTGTGAAGCGTGAGGATCTGCTGGCCTCGATCGAGCATGTGTGGCAGGAGATCCAGACACGTCAGGCACTCTCGCGCAGCATGGAGCATCTATCCCGCCGCGCCCGCGAGACGGACCGTAAGGAGCTGCGTATGTTCATGCAGGGCGCAGCCTACGATGAGGCATGGGTCCGCCACACCGAGCAGCAGCATCCAGAGCTGTGGAACAGCTACCGGTTATGCCTGCTGCGTGAGGAGCGCTGGATCAACCAGCCTGGAGCAAGCAGCGCCCATACGATGGAGGCGATCGCCTACAGCGTATATGGCAGCCAAGGGTGTCTGTGTCTGCAGCACCGCCCCTATCTCATACTAGCGGTTGACGCAGCCATAGATCCAGCCAAGCTGACCGATGCGCTGCAAGCCGGACAGATCTCAGCCATCACGGCGATGACGAACCCGCAGCAAGGTCTCGGAGAGCTGCCTGGCAGCTATACGCTAGTGATGGAGCTCTATCGCCATAGCTACTTGTTCCCGGATATTCGCTGCCTATTGCCAGCTCAGATCGAGCGGTTGGATCAGCAATGGCAGCTTCCGTATGAAGAGCTGTATGGCCTGTTCCAGTTAATCGGCACCGATCACAGCGGTCGAATCGCGCAAGGCATCTCCGCGCTGTTCCACAAGGACGCGTTGCAGCGCTATCCGATCCGCTACACCCTGCAGCTCTGCAGCGCTACGGTCCAGCTATTAGAGGAGTATGTGCGAGTTATCCGTCCGTATATGGAGGAGGATGCGCTGGATATCGAATGTCTGCGTAATCTGTTCGACTATCCGAGCATGCGCGATTATATCCAAGCCCTGCAGCAACAGCTGCTTCGCCTGAATCAATTTTACTACGAATATAAGTGCAGCTATCGTAATTCACAGGACTTGAATGAAGCGATCCGATTTATCCATGAGAATTATCATAAGCCGCTGGATCTTGCGATGGTCTCTAATCATGTATCGCTTAACTATGCCTACTTCTCCAACCTGTTCAAGAAGAATGTGGGCAAGGGCTTCGCCGAATACCTGCGCGATGTGCGGCTCGATAAGGCCCGGCGGCTGCTCGCCGAGACCGAGCACAAGATCATCGAGGTAGCCGCTATGGTCGGCTATGAGAGTTATAAGAGCTTTACGCGGACGTTCCGGGAAGCCATGAATATGCAGCCGACCGAATACCGTCAGCGGATGCGGCGGAAGCGAACCTAGCCATCCTGATCACCATTCAAAAAATCAAATTTTCCTATTCCCCCTAGATCAGATATAATTGATATTGGTTCGCCAATAGGACTCATTTACTGTTCATTCGACCAGAGGAGAGATTATATTGACCAGGGCTGTAGGAACTGTAGTACGGGGGCTTCGCGCTCCAATTATCAATCAAGGCGATTCGATCGAGGATGTCGTTGTGGACGCAGTATTGCATGCTGCCGAATGCGAAGGCTTCGCGATTGAGAATCGTGACATTGTGACTATTACCGAATCCATTGTCGCGCGTGCGCAAGGAAACTATGCGACGATTGACGATATCGCAACAGACATCCGGAACAGGTTTGATGGCGAGACAGTCGGCGTCATCTTCCCGATCCTGAGCCGCAACCGATTCTCGAATTGCTTGCGCGGCATTGCCAGAGGCGTCAAGCACATCGTTCTGATGCTGAGTTATCCGTCCGACGAGGTCGGCAATCATCTGGTCGATCTCGATCATCTCGACGCCGAGGGTATCAATCCATGGACCGATGTGCTCACGGAATCGCAATTCCGCAGCCACTTCGGCTATAACAAGCATGCGTTCACAGGCGTCGATTACATCGAATACTATCAATCCTTGATTACAGGCGAAGGCGCAACCTGTGAGGTGATCTTCTCCAACAATCCTAGAACGATTCTGGACTATACCCGGAACGTGTTAACCTGCGATATTCATACCCGCGAGAGGACGAAGCGGATATTAACGGATAGCGGCGCGCAGATTGTGCTTGGGCTTGACGATATTCTGTCGAAGCCGGTGGGCGGCAGCGGCTATAATGAAGCATACGGCCTGCTCGGCTCCAATAAAGCGACCGAGGACAGCGTGAAGCTGTTCCCGAACAACTGCCAGCCCATTGTAGACCAAATCCAGGAGAAGCTTAGAGCGGCGACCGGTAAAACCGTCGAGGTGATGGTATACGGGGATGGCGCGTTCAAGGACCCGATAGGTAAAATATGGGAATTGGCGGACCCGGTCGTATCACCTGCTTACACACAGGGACTAGACGGCACGCCGAACGAGATCAAACTGAAGTACCTGGCAGATAACAACTTCGCGCATCTTCGGGGCGAGGAGTTGAAGCAGGCCGTCTCAGCATTCATCCAGAACAAGAATGAAGATCTGGTAGGCGCGATGGAAGCACAAGGCACGACACCGCGCAGACTGACGGATCTGATCGGCTCGCTGTCTGATCTGACATCAGGCAGCGGTGACAAGGGCACACCGATCGTCTACATTCAGGGATACTTCGACAATTATACCAAGTAAGATCTAGGGCACCTATTCAGTATAGAAGCGCGGCTGGGATAGCCATTATGAGCAACGTCGGCGGAGCGCTAGTCATTCCGGCTTGAGCGACAATAGCCGCGACGCTACGAGCCTCATGTCCTCCAGCAGCAGCGGATACAGATTCGGACGGCGGCGTGCAGCGAGCGGATGATAGGTAACGGCTGTCGGATAGCCGTTCACCTGCTGCCAGCTCCCTCTCAGCGACTTGACCTCAAGCTCCGGGTTACGGAAGAAGGACTGGACAGCTACATTGCCGAAGCAGACAACCAGGGCGGGCTGCTGCTTCTGCAGCTGCTCCAGCAGATGATTCATGCAGATCGCCCGCGTCTTCGGCTTATCATAGGCCCGGATGGGCCGCCTCTTCAATATATATGTCATATACAGCTGATCACTCGCCATGCCGGCTTCATTCGCTGCTGTCTGCAGGGTCTGGCGCGTCCCGCACACGAACGGGCTGCCCTCCCGATCTTCCCGAGCGCCCGGGTTATCCAGAATAAACATGACCGGTGCCTTCGGATTGCCCTCCCCCCATACCATTCGCGACCCCTGCCGATACAATTCACATTCCCGGCAGTCCTTATGTGCCTCCGGTGTCGGGTCCTCTGTCCAGATTTCCGGACAAAAAAAATGCATGGCAATCACACTCCTCCATGCATTAGGATAACCAACTTTTGTTGTCTCTACTTCAGCGTACTTCAGAGTAATGTTCCCGCTACTCCCCTGCTAGCATCAGCCGCTCCAACTCGAGTGGCTCAATGTACACGCCATCCTTGTACGCTCTCATGTTGCCACCGGAGATCTCATCGATCAGGGCAACCTGTCCACCTTGATTCAGGCGGCCGAATTCCAATTTAATATCATACAGCTCAATGCCCTTCTTGCCCAGCTCGTTCTTGACCAACTGGCTGATCTGCTTCGTTAGCTCCTCCAGTGCATCGTATTCATCCGCAGACACGATTCCAAGCATAACTAGCGCAGACTTGCTGATCGGCGGATCCTGGCGGTCGTCATCCTTAAGCGTAACCTCCACGAACGCATCGAGCGGCTGCCCCTCCTGTGCATACAAGCCGTAGCGACGCAAGAAGCTTCCCACTGCGCGATAGCGGCAGATCACCTCCAGCCCTTGGCCGAATACAGCAGCAGGCACGACGGTCATCGTCGCCCCGTCGATATCCGCATCGATGTAATGCGTCGGGATGTTTAATGCGTTCAATTTCTCGAAGAAAAACTTCGTCAGCCGCAATCCCGCCCGACCGGCGCCCTCCATCACTAGCCCCACCGTATTCGCGCCCGGATCGAACACCCCATTCTCGCCGGTCACATCATCCTTGAACTGGAGCAGATAATTCCCATTGTCCAGCTCATAGACATCCTTGGTCTTGCCCGTATACACATGCTTCATTGCGCAATCTCCTTGTTCAATCAATTTTCATCCGACCTGACATATTCCCTGCCACCGCTTCAGATTCATTGTTCTACCCACATATTATACATGATTGAAGCATGTTGGAGGAGAACCTCTATGATCATTCCTGTTGATCGCGGCGGGGAGTCGAATTGAACACCCTTGTGGGATTGAACCGTCGCCCGATTCAGAAATTTGCGAGCTGCGGTGAGAATCGTTGCTCCTATACGTTGGTATGTGCTGTAACGGACCTGAGAGGCGCTATCAGCCCGAAATTTAGCCACTTAGAAATCTAGCGGACCCAGCTGCGCTTATTGGGGCGAAAACAGCACTCACAGCATCGAATTTACGCGAATAAGAGCCGTGGAGTCCGTTAGAAAATAAAGAAGGCTATTATTGGTGATTTAGCGCCTGTGGAGTCCGTTAGCTGTGCAGCCAGCGCGGACCAGCGACAATCGAGCGAGTCCGTTAGCTGTGAAGCCAGCGCAGACTTGCGACAATCGAGCGAGTCCACGTTAGCTGTGCAGCCAGCGCAGACTTGCGACAATCGAGCTGCAACAGCAAGTGGCGGCGCAGGGACACCCTCCCCCAGCACCGCCATATCTTCCTGCAGATTAACCCTGCAGATTAACTCACAGTCTAATCCTGCTGATTCAGCTTCACGATCAGCTTCTCTCCCTCGACGTCCAGGTTCGGCAGCAGGCGGTCAAGCCACTTCGGCAGCCACCAGGCCTTGCGGTCGAATATCGCCATAACCGCCGGCACCAAGGTCATGCGCACCAGGAAGGCGTCGATGAATATGCCGACCGTCAGCGCGAAGCCGATTTGCTTAATGATGATATCATCGGTGAAGATAAACCCGGCGAACACAGATACCATAATCACTGCAGCGGCAAGCACAACACGACTGGCTTGATTGTATCCAAGCACGATCGACTCGGCCCCCCGATGGCCATGCACGTAGGATTCGCGCATGGAACTGACCAGGAACACCTGATAGTCCATCGCTAATCCATAGAGAATCCCCGTAACGATGATCGGCATGAAGCTCAGCAGCGGTCCAGCCGTATCGAAGCCGAATACCGCGTGCAGCCAGCCCCACTGGAACACCGCTGTCGTACAGCCATACGTGGCCAATATGCTGAGCAGGAAGCCCACGGTCGCCTTGACCGGCACGACAACTGAACGGAATACCAGCATCAATATAAGTAAGGATAGAATCACAATAATGCCGATATAGATCGGGAATACATCGGCCAGCTTAGCCGACATATCGATATTGACTGCTGTAAAGCCTGTCACACCAAGCTGAATACCAGCAGTCTGCAGGAATTCGGAATCCAGATTGCGCAACTTCGTGACAAGCTCCTTGGTCTCCGTGTCCGTCGGACCCGTCTCAGGGGTCAGGCTGAATATCGCCAGACTGCCGGTCTCGTTCACCCCAAGCGGTGATACCTGCGCGACATTGTCCTGACTCTGTAGCTCCATAATCAGGCCGATCATCTGTTCAGGCGTGAACACGGATCCGGCATGCTGCTGCTCGGCAATCAGGACGAGCGGACCGTTCATGCCTTCGCCGAATGCCTCCGCAATGGCGTCATAGCTCTGTCTGGCCGCAGTATCCAGGTTCGCTGTAGCCGCCCCTGGAATGCCCATATCCATCTTCGCTGTGGGCAAGGACGCTGCCCCGAGCACAATAATGGTCCCGATGATGACGAGCCAGCGATGCTTCACGACGCCTCGAATCCACTTATCAGAGAATCCGCTCGCGGTACCCTTGCTCGATCGCTCTTGATTGCGCCGACGAGCCTTCTGCGAACAGATGCGTTCGCCGACCAGACCGAGCATGGCCGGCAATAGCGTCAAGGCTAGCAGCACATTGATGAACACCGTTGTTGCAGCTACCACTGCCATAGTCGATAGGAACGAGATATCGATGACCAGCATGCCGCATAGCGCGATAATGACCGTCAATCCCGCGAAGAACACGGCGCTTCCCGCTGTACCAACTGCTCTGCTCGCAGCCTCTTGCGCGCTTAGTTCCTGATCGAAGATCAGACGGCGCTGCCGATTGACAATGAATAACGCATAGTCTATGCCTACCGCGAGGCCCACCATCAGGCCCAGGATGGCGGAGACGCTCGTCATCTCAATGAAGCGCGAGAGCGAGAAGGCACCGCCAACACCGATGCCCACTCCCAGCAGCGCGATCAGCAGCGGAAGACCGGCTGCTATAACAGAGCCTAACGCCAGCAGCAGGACAATGGCCGCGACAATTACGCCAATAATCTCTCCGTAGCCAAGCCCAATCTCGAATGGCAGCAGGGACTCGCTCGGCAATACGATCACGCCGGGCTGACGCTCCACCGCTCGGGCCGCTTCGATAATGGCGTCCTTAACATCCTGCGGAACCAAACTGACTTCTTCCGTGAATTGAAATTGGAATAAGGCAATACTGCCATCCGCCGAGAGCAGCACCCCCGGCAGCGGATACCCATCCATCACCATATAGCCATACAGCGGTATCTGATAGCCGGGCACCTGCTGCGTCAGCATACTCAGCTCCTGAACACCCGCAGCATAGGTTGCCGGATTGACCACTTCTTCGAACTGATACACCTCGTTAATCGCCTGACCGATCGCAGCCATACGCTCGATCGTGTCCATTCGGTCATCTGTCGTGCTCTTGAACACGATGCTGCCCTGTCCGCCAGCAGCCAGCGGAAGCTCCTGGGCTAATTGATCCAGTATCCGCTGAGATTCCGTGCCTTCAATAGACATCTCCTGACCGACATGGATGCCATTAGCCGCGATTAACGATATAACGATCGCTAATAGCAAGAGCCAGCTAGTTACGAAGTACCACGGCTTGCGGTAAGCGGTCTTGCCTATCCGGTATAAGAATGTAGACATGCTATAAACGATTCCCTTCTATTCCTAGAGTCTAAATCAATTTCATAACTACGCAAAACCTCTTAGCAGAGACTATATGCGACAACCGAGCTATGCGATTAGCTAACGGTTGCGCTGTATTGACAGAGTGGATCGTTCAGATCAATATATAGTTCCCATTCTAGCTGCTTAGGCATTTATGAAATTGATTCATCTAATGATTGAATCCATTGCGTAGATACTCATAAATCTTATCCAGGTACTGTTGGAATGAGGTGTCTGATGACGCTTCATCAGGAAGCAGCACTTGCACGCTGCCGTTCAACACAGGCAATATAGCGCCATACACCGCTCCAACAAGCAGATGAATATAAGCCTCATCATGCTTCCCATCCGAAATCGCCATAAGCGTGTTATGCGCATCAATTTGAATGTGATGCATCTTGTTGAGGAAGAACGGGTGAAGAGACGGATGCTGAGCGCATAGCTGCATGAGCTGACTTAGCTTCCTAAGAAACGCCATAGTCATCTGCATGTGGATCAATTGGAACAGAACATCCAGCATCGGTGTTTCCTCATTCAGATTAGCGAGCCAATTCTCGATCTCGATCGTATCGTCAGATATCGAGGCTCCTGCAACGACTGCTTCCTCCTTACAGGAGAAATGATTGGCGAACGTTCTTCTGGAATAGCCTGCTCGAGACACGACATCTTCGACTACGAATCCATCGAATCCCGCTTCCAACGCAAGCTCGAATGCAGCGTCGGCGAGTGCCTTAACCGTTGCCTCTCTCTTCATAAGCCGCAAGTTAGGTTTCTTCATGGATGGTTTCACACCTACTCCTTCCCGATTTATATGTTGGGTATAATCGTCCCTATTCAGCTTACAATAACATTGCCCAAAGTGCAATCTTGCACTTTGGGCAATGTTTGTCCTATTTTGTTCTGACAGGTATCCAGATCTCGCTTCTGAATGTCGGTGAACCGTAATCCGTATTCGCATTCCATAGCATCTCAGGGCCGGGGGCCAGCTCATAGTTCGCAGATGGGAACCATTCGGAATAGATACGTCCCCATACCTGCTGCAGCGTCTCCGGGAATGGGCCCACCGCTTCGAAGACTGCCCATGTCGCCGCCTCTACCTCCAGCTTGCTCCATCGCTCAGGACAGTCCTGATTCGTAGCGACGCCCACATAATGATCGAGCTCGCCCTGCTCTTCCATTCGCCCCTCAGAGAAATTGACCGAAGCCTGCAGCATCCCCTTGGGCTCTACATTCGAGAGTGATTTCAGCTCGTCGATATCCTCGCTGGTTAAGCTCTTCCACATGGAGACAATCTCGTTATTGACACCTTCAAATTGAATAGGCACTCTCTTCTTCAGCCCGACTATGCGGAATGCGGCTTTCTCCTCCATACGATAATGCATGGCACTTCCTCCTTTAATCGTTAACTGGAAGGTCATAGGCGGATAAGCGATCAGCGGCCGACCATGTGCCTTCACCGCAGAGGGCGCAATGCCGTGTATGTGTTGGAAAGCTCTAGTGAAAGCGTCCGCTGAGCTATAGCCGTATTTGACCGCGACATCCAAGATTCTTAAATCACTGGTCTGCAGCTCGAATGCAGCTAACGTGAGGCGTCTACGTCGAATGTATTCCGATAAAGTGATGCCCGCCAGATAGGAGAACATTCGGGTGAAGTGGTACTCGGAGCAATAGGCCAGCTTAGCCGCTTCCCTCAGATCAATCTCATCAGCCAGATGCTCCTCCACGTAGTGTAAGGCCCTGTTCCAATTCGCCAGCCAATCCATACGTCTGACCTCCCTTCCAAGGTAAGCTTATCAAGTTCCGAAAGCCGAAGTCCGACATCTGATGCACGGTTGTGCAGGGTGGTCAGTTGTCGGGAGCTCGCTCGCTGCCGCTCCCATCGTCCCGCTCCTCTCGATACTCGAGAATATCTCCCGGCTGGCATTCCAGCGCTCGGCAGATCGCCTCTAATGTCGACAAGCGGATCGCCTTGGCCTTGCCATTCTTCAGGATGGAGAGATTCGCCATGGTGATTCCAACTCGCTCTGTCAGCTCGGTTACACTCATCTTCCTTCTAGCCAGCATCACATCTATATGAATGATAATCGCCATAGGATTCACCTCACACCGTTAAGTCATTCTCAGATTTAATCGCAATCGCTTCCTCTAGAAGCTTCTCAAGCACAGCCGCGAATACAGCAACGACCACAGCCGCGAAGATCAGCACCATGCCAATCAGGATGAAGCCCGGAGCGTCATCCCGCTCAGCCACGAGATAGAAGAGCGGCAAGCCGACCGCCAGCAAGCCGCTGATGCCAGCCGCGCAATACTTAATCATCTTCAGCGCGCGTACCGACAATCCTGAGAACGCCTGATTGCGATCAATATAACCCAAGAGCTTGAATGCCTGATACAGCGCAAAATAGAACAGAATCGCCGCCGGATACAAGTCGATATAGAACAGCACCTCGATCCAGGATTGATCGGGATATAACGATGCTGCGAAGCCAGCTAGCTTCGGAACGACAAATAGACAAATCGCAAGAACTGGAATGCCGATTAGAATGACAGCCGCCCTCAAGAACAGGGTTGTCCCTCTTTTCATCTTTACCGCCTCACTTGTCAATGAATTTAAAATGACTTTATCACATCGTTTATTGTTTTACAATAAATAAGTATTATTTTATGATAAAAATATGTTGTATTACATGACTACGCGATCGTATGAGCTGCTCGTATTAATCCGCCTTGCCGGTGAAATACTAGTGGGATAACGGGATGGAAAGGTGAGTGCCATGACAACCATGACGAATACTGCGACGAATAACCAAGAGGCCATTGCGAAGGTTCGCGAGCTGATTAAGAATATCGACACCGCGATGCTGACTACAGTCTCGGAGGAAGGCCTGGTTTCTCGTCCTATGAAAACCCAAGAGGTGGAGTTTGATGGCGATCTCTGGTTCTTAACGAAGAAGGATACGGGGAAATTCCATGAGCTGCTGCGAAATCGGCAGGTCAACGTTGCGTATGCAGGAAAGTCCTTCGTCTCCATTCGTGGTGAAGCTGAGCTGGTGGAGGATGTAGATAAGGTGAAATCGTTCTGGAATGCCGCCTATGAGGAATTGCTGGAGACGACCTATGATGATCCCAATCTGGTGCTGATCAAGGTCAACCCTGAAACCGCCGAATATTGGGATGCCGGTAACAAGTTTAAGATGGTCAAATTCTTATTCAATCGAATGCTGGGCAAAGACACAGAAGGCTCGCCTATGAATCAGATCCTTACTTTCTCTGAATGAAGGAGATGATCGCTTAGGAGTATCCTCAGCATCGCTGTATGAATATGGATATTTCCAGATCATGCAGATAGAACGTTCCCCGATTCACTTGGGCCGTCCGCGTTCTGCTTATGTAGCAAGTCCAATTGATGCTCGGTCATAGCCGGTATCTCTTAATGCTTTTTAGATAAAGTGCGCGACATCCGCCCGCGGAATCGACCTTGATTTCTCTGGTACGCCTGCGGCGGATTCTCTGTACGTTCCTGCAGCGGGCTGATTGGTCAGACCTAACGGTCTAACAATGGTGTAGTTCAGATCATATGCTAGAATATGATCGACAGCGGCTCGATGATCCATGAGCGGATTCTTAAGCAATCTCATGATGAGCTTCCCGCTTAGGCCTGGCAGCTCTCGGTCGATGCCCGCAGATGCCGTATAGACAATGCGCTTCACATGATGCTGCAGCATACCCGCGACGATACAAGCGGTCATCTGCTGCAGCTCTGTGGATTTCTTCATTCCTTGACTAGAGCCCAGACAGGACACGACGGCATCATGCCCTGCAATCGCTGCGGACACGTCGTCCTGGTTGAGGGCATCCCCTGTTACAATTGTAAGATGCTCATGTGTGACTTGCAGCTTCGCTGGTGTCCGTACGAACGCAGTTACTTCATAGCCCTCCTGCAGCGCCTGCCTCACAACCGCTTGACCTACACCGCCCGTTGCGCCAAAAATAATGATTCTCATCGTTATCCACCTTTCACTAGTGAGCCCTAATCGTTACCGCTTCTCCTCTCATTTAAACATAATTGATACAGGATGCCAATCCAGATAAACGGCTCTGCCGTCCTCCAAGTTTGCGTAGCAAACTACTTCGTAAGCAAGGGCGTTTCCGTTTAGCGTCGATATATAAGCAGCTTTAAGTTGAAAACCTATTAAGTCTTATATATTCATAAAGAAGCCGAGTACACCAGGACGGCTCCTGCTCGTTACTCGGCTTCATGTAGGGTAAGTCAGCTTAGAATTTCTCAGGGAATTGCTTGATGATTCCTTCCGTGAGCATGTCAGCAAAATGAATCATATGGATCTCGTTCTTATCTGTTGCTGCAATATCTGCCTTCCAATCTCCTCGGAGACAGCTAAGGACAATTTCTGTAATCAACTGGAGATGTTCATACAGCATCTGCTGCATCTCTTTGAACGTCCAGTTCGGGTTGAGTGTGCTTAGCAGCTTCGCGATCTCATCGGCATTGCGATGCCAGTCCGCCTGTAGCTTCTTCACATCCGCCTGTTTGTTCGACTTGGCTGCTTCAACGATTTTACCTGCAATCAGGATATGCGCTTTAAGCAGTTCAGCCAGCTTATTACCAGCTGCTTCCCCATAATAAGGCTTGAATAAGTTACCGATGTCCTGCTGGTTCTGTAATAGTCGGTTTAACACATCCTGTTGATCTTGACGATTAGAGATGGCACTGACAATATAGCTTCTTGTCCAAATCGTATGATCAATCCAAGCCTTCTGCATATCAACTTTCAGTTGTACCATTGCGGGACTTATGCACGAATCCTTATCCTTGATCGCATTCGCATGCGCGAATTCTTGCGGCGGTACGATGCTAAATACGAGCGCCAAGGTTAGAAGCGGCGCGAGTACATTCTTGATGTTCACATTCATCTGCTCCTCTGCACGTAAGGTATGAACAGGCCGTATTATTATGATTCGAATACCATAAATTATGCAGAGTAGGATTTAATCAACATGATTGTCCCGGATCAGCCTGACCCTCAGGCTGCGAAGGTCATGCAAGAGGTACACGGCGGGCGGTTCGGCGAGTTGCGTATCATGATGCAGTTCTTCTTCCAAAGCAATAACTTTCGTGGACAAGCGTTACAATATCGCGACCTGATTCGCGGTGTGTTCCTGGAAGAGATCTTAATGCATAACCAATAAGATACGCAGCAATCATCTCAATTTAGCGGAAGTGCTCCGCGGCCTCGGCAGCAATGCTCTCTGGCGCCTTTAAGCTCAGCGATTCACTATGCAGGAAGTTCAAGGTATGGATATCGCTAGTTCCTAAAGCGCCATACGTAAGCCGCGGCACCAGACGAATATGCGCCCGACCCGAAGATGGCTGAATGGGGATGAACATAGCCAGGTTAAAGCTAGCCAGTCCCTTCTCGTTCAAATAGGGGAAGAAGCGCATCATACTGTTCGCAATTGCCTCGCAGCCGGATGCATCTAGCTCCGTGAATGAATGTACGCCTTCGAACACCCCGATGAAATCCATATGACTTCGTGGAGCGAAGGCGTGCACCCAGTTCAATTGGTTCTGTTGCCCGACCCAGCGAACACCGAGGCGTCGCTCTTCCTCGATCAAGGCTCCATAATAATCTGCACCATGCTCCTTATAATAGCGTTGAACTGCTGCAGAAGTGACTGCCTGATAGCGCGTCGGATGCTCCGAGGCCAGCACCTGGATATGCGGATGCAGAATGCTTCCACCCGAAGGGGGGAGATAGTTCCAATTGATTGACACATGCTTCACGGTTGGATCGGTGGCAATGACCTTCTCCAGATATCGATGGGCGAGTAGGAAGGCATCGCTTATGCGATCTGCAGTAAATTCCTCCAGCCTCGTGTAATGCTGCTTCGTTATACGGATAACGGCGTTATGCTTGGCATAGGGGAACAGGTTAGGGAATAGGACCGCTTCCCCCTTCTCCATTCGCCCGCCCTCCATCACCTGATCCGGAAACTTAGGGGTAGCAGCCCGTACATTCTCCTCACAGAACGGACACCACCCCTTCGAGGCTTCCTCTGTGTAATCCGGCGGCGCGAACGGCGCTCCGGGATCGAACAGAATCCGTGATGTCTCCCCTGTCAAGGGGTCATACCGAATTTCCGTTGCCCGGTCTATCAGCTTACCGTCTTGCATAGGGTCATGAAGTGTTAACCATTCCTGTTCCTTGCGAAATGTAATCGTCACTGGACAGCCCTCCATTGCATCTGCTTTTATCGAGCATACCATAATGAACCGCAGGTCGGGAATGAGCTGTGGTGTTGGAGCGATTTCGAAAATTGTTGATGATTGGCTATACTAGATAGTAAATCATTTTAAGGAGGAGCATAGTATGGACAAGGTATTACCATTCTTAATGTTTCAAGGCGGCAAGGCGGAAGAAGCGATGAACTTTTACACATCGCTCATTGAGGATTCTGAAATTACAAGCATTATTCGATATGGCGCTAATGAAGCTGGTGATGAAGGAACGGTCATGCAGGCTACTTTCACTTTAAAAGGGCAGACGTTTATGTGTATCGACAGTAATGTCAAACATGCTTTTTCCTTTACACCTTCGTTCTCTATTTATGTTACGTGTAGTACGGAGGAAGAAATCGATACGCTGTATGCAAAGCTAATCGAAGAAGGTCAAGCTTTAATGCCACTAGGGAGTTATGGGTTCAGCAGGAAGTTCGGCTGGCTGAATGACCGCTACGGGGTGTCGTGGCAAATAAACTTTATCTAAGGCGTGCGAGAATACGAGAAGCCGCCTTGAAATAAAGGCGGCTTCGCACATCTAGGCCCCTCCAGGCCCCTTACTCTCATTGATCGCTGTTATTATTATTCGCATACCACAGGCGCAGCAGCAACGCTGTCGCTTCCGCTCTTGTAGCTGGATCCGATGGGCTGAATCGATTGCCTTCGCGTCCGTATATTAAATTCTTCTGAACAGCACCGTTCACATAGCCCTTTGCCCAGCTTGGAATATCCGTGTCATCTGCGAATGCGGTGTCTCCCTGTTCACGCTCCCACTTCATTGCCTTGGCTAGCATGACGACCATCTCTGACCGACTTACATGCTGCATCGGCCGAATGGTACGGTCCGGATACCCCTGCAATATGCCGTGTTCCACTGCCGCACTGACTGACGTTCTACCCCAGCCTGGAATTTGTTCATGATCGATAAAGCTTCGCCCGCTCTCGGCAGACCCCGAGCTTATTCCAAGCACACGCAGCAGGATCGCCACGAATTCTACTCGAGTGATATACGCTTGAGGCTGGAAGCTCGACTCGGAGTACCCTTCAACAATCCCGATTCCTAAAGCTTCACAGATGAGCTGCTCCGCCCAATGGCCCTCGGTATCCTGGAAGGCACAAGCTTGTGTATCAGGCTCCACTGGTATCACCAACCGATGAATCGTCAAGTCATACGTCTGGAGCTTGCCGCTCTCCGCCTTCACTGTGATCTCAAACGCATTAACGCCATCCATAAGGGTTACGGTTTGTTCCCCAGCAAGTGTCTCTGTATCTAATGTTACAGCAGCATTCCAATCAGAGGCGACCGCTTCAATCGTTACTTCATCGGCTGTCGTCTCCACTTGATACTCGGTCGTATCGGCTGAGAACTCCGGTGTTAATACTAGCTCGTCTTCTCCAGCCTTCACAATAAGCTGTGCGAGATCAGCATTGTCTGATTGCTGATTAACCGTAGGTGTACTGGATGGGGGCGGCGGTGCAGGTGGATTCAGCAGCGTCCAAACCGCATATAATTGAACATCACTGTTCATTAAGATCGTCTCATGTGGGCGGTACGTATCCCCGCTGCCATCTGCCTCTGTGTTCCATGCGTGAAATTGATAGTCCGCCTTCGTCCAATCATGAGGGATATCCTGAATCTCCACGGATGTGCCTGGCTTATAGGACTGGATGCTATGTTGCTCACTGCTGTGATCTGTTCCATTCCCTATATAGGTGAGATAGAATTGGATATCCTTTACATAGGGATAACCGTTAAGAACCAGACTATGGATATCCCAATCGTTATCAAAGTCCCAGCCGATATAATTACGCCAATCCTTCATCTCTTCGGTAGTCAGACCTAGTGCGTCAACATCCGATTCTCCTGTGGTCTCCAGATTATAATAACTATTCGTAACTCGTCCAGGATTGCTATAACCTGTTACGGCACCTATCGGAGATCCGTTCGTTACCTGCCCGGTCACATAGCTGGTTGTGACCCATCCATCGCTGTTATCACCGACTAGCCCTCCAATCGAATCACCGGCGCCGCTTACCCCGCATAACCCAGTTACCATTCCAGTCGTAAAGCTGTTGACAACATGCGAATCCTCATTTTCTCCTACTAACCCGCCGGTATCCTCACAACCGGTTACGTTGCCAGTTGCATAGCTGTTCGTGATTAGCGCGCCATTTATTTGCTTGCCGACGAGCCCCCCAACCTGATCGTCCAAGCCCTTTACATCAGCCGCAGCGTAACTGTGTGAGATCGTCGCACTATCATTAAATCCAAATAAGCCGCCTACATTGGATAAGCCATTAACGCTGCCCGTCGCAAAACTGTTCGTTACATTCGATGCCACTTGCAGACCTGCCAGGCCGCCTACATACTCACGGCCGTAGACACTGCCAGTAACCCCAACGTTATGCAGGGCTGCTTGATTCTTACCTGCCAGCAATCCTACATGATCTTGACCGGTTACTTGAATGGCTTCTATCGTAAGGTTTTTTATCGTGCTTGTTGTTCCAATCACACTGAATAGTCCCACGGGTTCAGCAGCAGCAAGCAAATGGATACTCAAATTATATATTTTATGGTTTTGGCCATCTAGGCTCCCTGTGAATGCTGTGGTCTCGTCCCCAATCGGCTCCCATGGACTACCGGCGTCGAACACACTCATATCAATATCGTTAATTAATATAAAATGGCTGTCCAGATAGTTCCTCATTTCATCTAGTTGTTCAGCAGTAGAGATCCAGTACGGATCGACAAGTGTTCCACTTCCTCCAGCAAAGTCGTCAGCTGCATATACCTTTCCTCCACCGAAACCGAACACCCCTGGATAAGCACCGATCAACAGCACCATCACAAGAGATATGATCACACTTCGTCTACGCATCACGTTCATTTCCCAACCTCCAACATAGTCAAATAAAACTAGCAGCATTTGTCACTCCACATTATAACATTGACTAATGATAGAATTATGACAGAATCTGCTCGCAAGGATGGTCCCTTATCTAGGTCCATCCCATGTCGGGTAATGTCGACCGTGGTTACTCAGAACCAGCTGCCAACTTGGCTGTAACGCCCTATTCCATCGTACATGCCTGATATGATAATCTTGACGGGACATTCTGCAGGTATGGGAGGTATATCGTGGTGGTGAATGTGGTCAGTCGGTTGCTGAAGCTTGCCGTTGGCGGAGTATTTGCAGCATTGCTGCTTAAAGGTCTACTTGGGGGAGCAGCCGCGCAAGCCGCGGATTCCCCGATCGTTGTACATGTTGATGGCGAGGCGCTCGATTTCAATATTGAACCTAACCTGCAGGCAGGGACAACCCTCGTGCAGATGAGACCGATCTTCGAAGCATTAGGACTGGCATTAATCTGGGACCCTAGTACACGCAGCATTACTGCGACTAAGGAAGGCTATACCTTGTCCATGACCTTGGGCAGCGATATCGCAACCGTGAACGGACAGCAAGTGAAATTAGCGCGGCCGGCGGCAGCGGTAGATGGCCACACGATTGTTCCGCTGCGCTTCGTAGGCGAGGCAACCGGGGCTTTCGTCCATTGGAACGGTGTAGGCCGGGAAATTCTTGTGATGTCGGAAGCATACATGGCAAATCTGGGCATGACACGGGCTGAGGTGGAGGACCTCATGGATGAATTACAACGAGAGCTCGATGAAGAACATGCGCGGAAGGTCGCTGAAACAAAGGAAAAGGAAGCTGTCGCTAAGTCTGAACCGAAGCCATTAATCAAGGTGGATGAGAGCAAGCTGCAAGGGATGTTCTATGGATTCGAGAATGACTTCGGCGGGTACGAATGCGGGGGAATGTGCTGGAGATTCTATACGTTCCTGCCTGACAGCCAGGTCGTTGTAGGCGAGCCTGCCGGCGGCGGACCGGAGACGATTAATTGTAAGGTGGATGCATGCCTGACCTATTCCATCAAGGATGGACAGCTGCATATGACTGGGCAAGAATCCCTCAGCATCGGTCAGACGGAGGAAGGTGTCCTCGTTATTAACGATGCTTACCTTAGTAAGGCAGAGCCTGTCGCTGACCGATACAAGCTGGACGGCACATACGTGACAAGAGGCTATCAAGGGTTTGTCGGCATTACGCCATTCTCATCCTCGTGGACCAAATACCTGACCTTCTATGCGGATGGAACGTTCGAGAGTGACAGCACCTCATTAGGCATATTAGATACGGGCTCCTCCCATACAAGCGGGACTGTTGCACCCGACACGGTTAAGGGAACTTATCATATCAACGATAATACGATCACGCTGAACTATCCAGATGGCACGACAGCCAAGCATGTCTTTATCCTTGACAATGAGGGCGACCTGCAGATTGGCGATAACAATTACAGCTTGGCTACTGAGGAGTAGCACTTAATGTCTTATCTACGGTTTTCCTAAGACGTACTGAAGGCGCCCATATGGGCGCCCAATTTTATGTGTTCGTTTGTTCCGCATAGCGTTTGAAGTTATCCATGATCGCCTGCCACCCTGCTTGCTGCATCTCAACGGAATTTATGCCCTCAGCGTCGAAGATTTGAACGATCTTCGTGGTGTCGCCTTGCGCTGTAAACTTGATATCGACCCGTCGGCCGTCCCCCAATGTATAGGAGATCACCTCATGCAGCTTCACTTCGTCATAAGTTCCGCCGAAATCAAAGCCCATGCTGCCGTCCTTCGCTTCCATTCTTGTCACGAACGTGCCGCCGACCCGCAGGTCGTTCTCCGCTCTAGGCGCATGCCACTCCTCAGATGCCTGATTCCACTTCGTAATGTGGACCGGCTCAGTCCAATAGCTCCACACTCGTGCTACTGGGGCCTGAACGACAGCTTCTACGGTTACATTCGTTGGTTGATTTGTCTCCATCATTGAACACCTCTTTCGGTAATTTTCACTTCTCACTACTATAGACGATCGGCGATCCCCATATTCATCGGTCGATTCGTTCCGGAAGCCCCAATTGGGAAAATAAATTCGCATTAATAAAATTCTGAACGTGGAAAATGTGATTGTTCTTCACTTCAATGACATGAATACCCCATGGCACCAAATCGGACGAATCCGGGCTGGGCACATACTGCGCCAACGCGGGATAACCGCCATTCACTAATGTCGGCAATAACTTAGACCCGACACAATGCCACCGCGTCACCTCGAAGAACTTGGACAAGTCGTCCTGGCCACTTATCCACATTGCGAATGGCGGCATGGACATGCAGCCTTCCTCATGAAACAGGGCCACAAGTGCTTGAATATCGAATTGTTCGAAAGCCTCCACATAACGTGAGAGAAGTCCCTGATCGGGGACAGTATCCATCCTGCTGTATTCATCAGAGCGAAGCTTCGTTCGGTCCAGCGTCTCCCTGGCTCGCTGCAAGGCGCTGTTCACCGCCGCCGGTGACATAACTAATGTCTCCGCGATCTGCTTCGACGACCATTCGAACACATCCTTCAGAATGAGCACCGCACGCTGGCGGGGCGGTAAGGCCTGCAAGAGCGCGATGAAGCAGAGCTGCAGGGTATCCTTGCGAACAACAACATCCTCCGGGCTTTCGCCAAACTCGGGTGATGGCCAAATCCAGGACGAATCGGGCAATGTTTCGCTAGGCTCGACTATGGAGGACGCCGGGTCTGACAGGTCCAGCGGAAGCACTCTGCGCTTGGCTTGCCTCAGCTTGTCCAAGCATAAGTTCGAGGCGATGCGGTAGATCCATGTCTTCATGGAAGAATCCTGCCTGAACGTGCTCCAGCTTTGCCAGGCCCGAATATAGGTTTCCTGGACAACATCATCCGCATCATCGAATGAACCTAACATGCGGTAACAGAATGAGGTTAATCCGGGCTTTATGCGCTCAAATCCATTCAAATCAAATGCGGTATCGTTCATCTTTGCCTCCTTCATTGAGTACCCTTCGATCAGTTTCCCCTTTCCCCATTATATTCCATCCACCAGACCGCCTCAATAAAAAAAAGACAATAAAGGGAAAGCCCTATACGAGCTTTCCCAAGGGTGGAGAAGTGTATGAGGTTAACCTGCACGTCTACTCATCCTTCAATCGCTTCTGATACAACACAATCGACACAGCCTGGAGCACAACCGCCCATACCAACATAATCAGAAGGGGCTTCCACGCCTGTTCAACGGAATAACCGGCAGTCAGCATCTCCACCAGGTGCATAAGCTGTGTGCTCGGCGCATACTCCAGCACCTTGAATATCGGGAAATCATCCACCAACAGGAAGCCGAATGGTGCTGCAGTAAACAGGATAAGGACTGGGAAGACAGACAAGGATGCCTCCATGACCGACTTCGAGAACAGGCCGCAAATGGTGCCGGCAGCTGTATATAGAATTGTTGAAATCACCATAGCTGTGAGGAAAACCCATAAGCCATTCGGCTCATACCCGTATATGAACGTAACCGCTGCAAGCATGACAGCAGAGACCATGAACACCAAGGAGCTCTTCCCAATGAGCACATCCATAGTCGTAGCTGGTGTTAGCATTAAGGAGCGTAGCGTGTTGCGCTCCTTCTCTTCTGCGATGAGCGCGGCTTGCATAAAGCAGGATAGCATAGCGAATGTGAAGTTCAGGATAAAGCTAAATACGAGAATATCCATATCTTTATAGAGATAAGCGAAGGGCAGCGGAAACAGCATCACAATGGAGATTGCATAATTGCGCGTAAACTCCTTGTAATCCTTCACCATAATTGCTCGAACACGTCTCATTGAGATGCTCATATCAGCTCACTCCCTGTCATTTTAATGAAAATATCGCCTAAACTCGGTTCCTTCGTCTCTAGCCGTTCAATGAATCCTCGCTTCATCCAATCCGCAATGCGATCAGCTGTCTCATCACCAATTGGCAGCTCGTAGATCTCGCCGTTATTCAATTCGACACGAACGAGCTCCTCGCGATTCTGTCTCTTCAGCTCCTTAGGCGTGCCAATCGCCTGGATCTGTCCGCGATACAGAATCGCCACACGGTTGCATAGCAGCTCAGCTTCTGTCATATCGTGCGTCGTCAAGAAGATCGTAGTCCCCTGCTCGTTCAGGTAGCGCAATCCCTTGTAGATATGCATGGTGTTGACAGGATCAAGCGCAGAGGTCGGCTCATCCAGGAACAGCAATTCCGGCTTATGAATAATTGCGCATGCTAACATGACCCGCTGACGCATACCCTTGGACAGAACGCTTACACGCTTCTTGCGCTCTCCAGCTAAATTGACAAACTGCAGCACCTCATCAATAGCGGACTTGGGGAGATCATATAATTGACGGAACATATCCAGATTCTCCTCAATCGTCAGCCGCTCATACAGACCGCTGTTATCCGTCAGAATACCGAATCGCAGCTTCTGATCCGATTGGCGCATCTGCTTCGACGACAGCCCCAGGACGCTCGCCTGCCCGCTCGTCTCTTCCAATTGTCCGGTTAAGATCTTAATTAATGTCGTCTTACCTGCGCCGCTCGGTCCTAGAAAACCGAAGATCTCTCCTTTGGGGATCGAGAACGATACATTAGATAAGGCATCCTGGTTCCCGAATCGCTTTCGAATCTGTTCAACCTTGATCACATCCATACTCGCCACTCCTTATGTGTTGATGGCTTAAGCATAGTAGGATTCCACTCTTCCAACCATCAAAACAGGATGAATTGTAGCGATTTTGACCTGAAGTGTACCCTAGCGGGCCTGAATGGTTCCATTATTTCCGGGGAAATCAGATGTTGAGGAGTGTCTTTAATTCCTGCAGCTTCGAGCGGGATAGCGGAACAACGGCATCCTTGCCTGTACTTAATCGCAAGCTGTAGCTATTCTTCGTCCAGGTGATGATCTCTCTGACCTTCTGTAGATTAACGATGTAGGAACGATGGCATCTGAAGAATCCGTAATGCTGCAAGCGCTCCTCGAGCTCGGTCAGCGTCATTGCGCAGTCATAGTTCTCTCCGCCGACATGTACGACGATCGAGCCTTCTATACTTTCTATATAATCAATTTCCGGCGGGTTAAATACGATCACTTTATCATTTTTCTTCGCAGCAATTTTCTGAATAGTAATGGTCGCTTGGTCCTGCCCTTGTCCCTGCTCTTCCTGCTTCTGATCTTCCGTGTCCCGGATATCCAGCTGAAGAAGACCGGATTCTCCTAGCCGATAAATCTCATTGCAAGATATCAGGGCATCCTCTAGGTTTGATGTTAAAATCAACACCTTCTTCTCTCTCGATAGATCATCTAGAATTCGCTTGAAGTTTCGACGATCCTGTTCCTCCAGATAGAAGTACGGCTCCTCCAGCACAATTGTTGGCTGATGCGCGAAGTAGACACGCAGCAGCGTCACATACATACGCTTCGAGGCGCTTAAATTTCTCAGTTTCACCTTGCGCTCCTCTTGCAAGGAGAAGTAGACAAGCAGCGCATCGACGCTCTCCCCTCTTCCGCTGACATCAACAAGAAATTTCACGAGCTCTGCCACTGTCAGTCGCACATACTCGCCTTGATTAGCCTGGAATAGATACGCGCTCCGCAGATCCGCTAATTGGTCTATGAGAAGCTGCTTACGCTGCACATCGGTAAGGATGCCAATCGGCAGATTGTTCTGTGTATTCAGTTCAATTTCCGGCAGCAGCAAGCTGCCATTATGATAGATAGGTTGAAACTTCATAAGGTCCTCCAGAAAAAAAGCGTTGATTATACCCCTTGAACTGGGCAGCTGCCATCCTTCCATTACATGCGAAGGGACTCTGATTCGAACAAGCGGCTATCTCTTATTTTGTACGTCCGCTTATCTTTTGGCAAGGGAATCTTACAAGCATCCTTGCTTTTGTAGACCGATCGGTTTACACTAAACCATATCGTATAGAATTGGAGTGATTGAAATGAAAGCACTCGCACCTCCATTTACCCGGGAGACCGCTATTCAGAAAGTGCGGATGGCTGAGGATAGCTGGAACAGCCGTGACCCTCATCGCGTATCGCTTGTCTACACAGAGGACAGCCGCTGGCGGAACCGAACCGAATTTCCAGTTGGACGAGACGAAATTGTGGATCTTCTTACAAGGAAGTGGGCTAAGGAGCTGGACTACCGGCTAATCAAGGAGCTATGGTCATTCACCGACAATCGCATTGCAGTGCGCTTCGCATATGAATGGCATGATGACAGCGGGAATTGGTTCCGCTCCTATGGGAATGAGAATTGGGAGTTTGCCGCCGACGGCTTAATGAAGCAGCGTTATGCATCGATTAATGATATGCCCATTCAGGAATCGGAACGCCTATTCCATTGGACGCTCGGTCAACGTCCAGATGACCATCCCAGTCTTAGCGACCTTGGCTTATGACCCGTACCGTCTTAGAGAAAGCCGACGTCATTCCGAGGGTGGCTGAAGTATTCCGCGAGCTTGGTTACGAAGGTGCATCCATGACCAAAATTACATCCCGCACTGGCATTTCTAAAGGCAGCTTGTACTACTTCTTCCCCGGAGGGAAGGACGAGATGGCAGCGGAGATCCTATCGCATATCGATACATGGTTTGTCGAGCATATCTTCAAGCCGCTTGAACGCGATGAACCCCAGGCCGCCATTCAGAGGATGTGGCGTGAGGTGGATGTATATTTTCATTCGGGGCAGCGAATATGTCTTGTAGGGGCTTTTGCTCTCGACGAAACGCGAGATCGGTTCGCCGTAACTATACACCATTATTTCAATAGGTGGATCGATGCTTTACAGGCTGCTTTGGTTCGCGCAGGGGCTTCAGCGGATACAGCCGCTTCGCTGGCAGAAGAAGTGATTGGAGGGATTCAGGGTGGGCTGATCCTTGCCCGAGCGCTTAATGATGAACGGCTTTTCAAGCGGACGCTCTCACGTCTAACTGATCAGATATCTGCGGTTATGGAATTCGAACCGGATTGATGATCAATCCGGTTCGGAATAAATCGGTATAGTTAAACCCGCTCAGATGGTGCCACCTTAACACCCTGTTCTGCGAACACTTTCTGCGCGACCTTCAGTGCATTCAGCACACTCGGAAATCCGGTATAAGGGATGAGATGCATCATGCAGCCAACAATCTCTTCTGGTTGCAGGCCGACACTAAGTCCAGTTTTGATATGCATCTCAATCTGCGGTTTACCTTGCGCGACGAGCGCAGTAATCGTAGTAAGAACCTTCTGCTTATTATCCAATCCGGGGCGTGAATAGATGTCACCGAATGCGAATTCAACAACGTATCGGGTTAAATCAGGCGCAATATCTTGAAGGCCTTCCCCAATGTCCATGAAGCCCGTTGGGTTGTCATCACTCGATGATGTGAGCTCCTTTATCTTCTCTATCCCTTGCTGATAACGATCCTTAGCCATTCCAGCGTCCTCCTTGGATTAAATTCTCTATGTGCTTGCATGTACTAGTTAATTTCTACTTGCGTGCAACCTTTGATGCAGCTGATGCACTTGTTGCGCGAACTCAGGAACGGGACCCTCTACTTCGGTATCACGAATAACCTCTTGTATCGGCAAATTCCGAACGCGCGACGGCGCAACCCCCATCTCACTTAACCATCGGACTAACTGCTCTGACGAACTCGCATAGACGATCCTCCCTAACCCTACCCAACCGTGGGCAGCAGCGCACATCGGGCAATGCTCTCCAGACGTATATACAGTCGCCTGGCTTCTCTCTTCAGGTGTCATGTGATTAGCTGCCCATCGCGCAATAGCGAATTCCGGATGCTGGGTATGGTCACCGCCTGCCACATGGTTATGGTCTTCGAACAGCACCTCTCCATCGGCTGAAACCAGTACAGAGCCGAATGGCTCGTCACCTTTTTCAAGCGCGGCTTCTGCTAATTCAACACAACGGCGCAAGTGCTTCAAATCGGCATCACTTATCATCATTTCACACTCCTCATATACGTTATTGTACCAACGACACTTCCTCATATAGTTCTACCATATCGCAATCACCGCCGAAGTCAAATCTCATGTAAAATAAGACTTACATAATGACATTGCCTGCTCCTACCCTTTCCCCTAACCATAAAGAGACAATACCTAAGCGGATTGTCTCTTTATGTAACATGCTCTATTCATTCTTGTGTTAAATTTATAATGACCTCTTTAGGAGTATAATAATCGCAATTTGTAATTACTTTAAATCCCTTGTCCCAGGTTAGCACAGGAATCCCTTGTTCCTTACTTATAACACTTAGTTTTATATCAATCAAATCCAGCTTAAGAGTCGGATACAACTTCAGAGTTTCACGTATTGTTGCACTTGCCTCAACACCGTCTGCTTCAATAAGAACTGTGATCATCTTCGCAATTCTCTCACGAGGTACTTTATACATCTTTTCCATTACAAATACCATTTCTTCAACGACGGCATCAGAAAAGACAAGTATGATCTTACCTTCATTTATAAGTCGAACAAGCTGTTTTGTATAGGTGACCATACTTGTAATCATTTCCTCTTGCGCATCACTAACCGCTGCCGCAATATCTTGATCGCCAACTAGAATTCTTAACCCTATGTTGGCATCTGCTGTGAACTTTCGCATAAAAATTTCTCCCCCTATTATGTCTGACGGGCCAAGTCATCAGCAATCATCTCCTCACGGTATTGATCTCTGACTTCTCTTACGTCTATCAACGGTTGATCGAGATCATCCCAGATCCCAAACGCATCTAATATTGATTTTCTTTTAATGCCACGAACAATTACTTCATCACCAATATATTCAAACTCTAACCTATCGCCCTCTCCAATACCGAGTATATTTCTAAGTTTAATAGGTATCGCAACAACTCCCTTAGCCGACAACTTTCCAGTCTCTACTTTGTAATTTTCCATGTTTTAATATGTCCCCTTAAGCTCGACCAACCTTAGAGGTACCATATAAAGTATTTGATTTTCAATTATGGTTTTTTGGTCTCGCATCAATTTGTTTTAGTAAGTAATGTTTACTTATTTCATTTTGTTGTTTTTTTGGTTTACGAGGTTTTTATACTTTCCAATCTGTATCTGTAGTCAATACATAAGGTGTTCTGAAATTTCTTTTTTTATACTATATCATCGTCTATACAAGTACTTCATACCAATCAACTCCTTCATTTCGTAACAGGTCCTCTATCTACATATTATCACACACCCACATATAAGTCAAACCTTTCAGTTAGTTTAACTAATAATTGAGTGTCTAAGTGGGCAAGTAATTAGCTTATACTCCAACCCTGACTCCACCCCGCGTATTAACTGAATTCACGATCCATCCATCGTCTTTATCTTGTGCAGCAATATACAGATGAATCTCCGTATCCCCAGGTTTCTTGTCTACCCGCGAAGAGCCCCGCTCTCCTATTCGGGAGCGGGGCTTCGATTGATCACGGCAGGTTCTCTTATTCAGCTTGCCACTGCTGAAGCAGCAGACTCGCCTGGTAGAACAAGTGTTGTCTTGCTAACGGAGAGAGCGTATCCTTCTTCGTCAGATGGTCAAGCTCACCCAAGAATTTAGTAATGAAATGAATCGCTTGCTTCGTTGATCCCTTCTCATCATGATGCTTGGCTTGCTTCAGGGCATTCTTCAATCGGTTAACAATCGAACCCGCCACATCGCCTGATTGGATATAGTCGTTCAACAAATTCTCCAGCACGGACAGGTCGCCCTGCTCGCCATCTACTGTATAGTATGCGTTTGGCACAGGTAGCTGCCTATTCTGCACGTCATTACGGATGTCCTCACCTAGATAGAAGCCCAAGTGCGCTGGCTGGTTATACATCGCGTTCTGCGCGTTCACCGCCATCCGGTATAGCGGATCATGCATCAGTGTATAGATGACATGGTCCGTCGGAATATCGGTTGTATAGATTCTTAATGCGTTATTGTCGCTAGTACGAACAAGTACCTCGTCACGCCAGTCTCCGAGAATATCTGCGATCAGACTTGGATTCGCCTTCGTTCCATTGTTGGAGTAGGTTCCGGTCAATGCCTGAAGGGTCACCAGCTCGCTATGTCCAGTTGCGTTATCATAGATCAGCTTCGTGATGGATGGCGGTTGTGTAGCATTCAGATTATCTGGCCCATCGAAGAACTCGCTAAGCAGGTCACCGTCCCAATACAGGATGAAGTTAACAGGAGCCTTATTCGCCACTCCAATGTCCCCGACTTCGGTTGTAATCAGCTTGCCGCTCGCCATGTTATACATAGGTGTCCCTGACGCCCAAACCTCGAAGCCTGGCATCGCTGTTACATTCGCCGCAACACCGCGCCCAACATCACCTAGGTTTGCCGAATATGTCCACACAGGCTCCCCTGTAGAACCGCGAACCAAGCTTACGTTGTTCGGAGGCCCCGATTCATGCGGCTGGAACACATAGATCTCATTGCTGTCAGGCACCATTGCCGCTACATGCAGCGCATCGCCGTGGCCCCCAGCTACTGTACCTCTTGTTCCATTGGTGCTCCACACGATCGTGCCATCGTGGTCCAGTGTGATGCCACCAAGCACAACCTCCTGATACCCGTCAAAATCCAGATCGGCCACCTGCAGGTTATGATTGCCCTGATTATTGCCAGCGTTCCAATCCGCTAGCTTAAAGCTCCAAATCTCCACAATTTCACCGTCGATGAACTGATAAGCTGCCACAAAGTGTGGACCATAGTGCCCGCGCACCTCAATAACTGTGGGATATGGCTCCGCGCCGGGCAGGCCATTCTTCGGCATATAGGCCACCGCGCCATTGAAGCGGTCGCTGCGGTTATTGTTGTTATCACCCCAGTTGGGACTGATCGCATACGGTGCGAAGTAATCAACGGTATCGACCGGCTGGCCAGTTCCACCATGGAATACTGTGAATGTTTCAGGTCCCGACGCCACTCTGCCAAGTGCCGTGTTATTGACCTGATTATCCATTGCCGGGTTCGCAAGTCCGCCTACCCATACCGCCGACGGATCACCCAATACCCATGCTGGTGTATCCGTGCGATCATCAATTGTGCCATCCGCTTTAGGCAGATATCCCCGGGTACCGTCGGCTGTCTTAATCGCCAGCTCAGCTATTCCATCCTGATCCAGATCATAGAAGTTAAATGCGCTGTGATGCGCACTGGACACGATATTGATACCTAGGTTAATTCTCCAGAGCAGCTTGCCCTCAAGAGTATATAAGTCGAATATCGTCTCGCCGGTGTGTCGGTTGGCTAGGCCTGGGTCCTGCGCCTGAGACGGATACCATTTCACGAGAATCTCATACTGTCCATCGCCGTTAACATCCGCAACAGAGACATCATTAGCCGTGTAGGTAATCGGATCCGCATTGGATGTCGCGCCGTAAGCAAGCGCTGGGTTTGGCCGATCCGCTGGCCGCTGCAAGGGGATGTCCATATAATTATGGACCCATGTCTCCGCAGGCTTGCTAATTGCACCGGTGTTTACGGTCTCCACCACATAGCTGTCTCCTGCATGACCATCTGCATCCATATAATTAAGCGTTGTAATCGGAGATCCGTTGACCTTAACGCCATTTCTGTACACATTGAATGTTGCACCCATGTTGTATTCCGAAGCGAGCAGACGCCAAGTTACGAGTATGCCTTCCCCGCTGTTCTCAGGAACGGCCACTACTCCTCTATCCAGCCATTCCATGGAGTATGGCAAGGAAGTGATCTTGTCCCGATGGCGGTTCTCAATGTGAAGCTTCGCCTTAAGCCCCATTCTCTCGACTGCTACATCCGGGACACTGATCAGCGTCCCCTCGTAGGAGAACACACCCTGTTCATCCGGGTCATAGACCAATTCCGCTGGTATCTTGGACCAAGGAACCTCTGTTAGCTCCCAGGTTACGCCTACCGATTCGGTACTGCCGCCTGCCACCTTAACGTTAACAGCTGTCGGCAGGTTAAGCCCTGACTCATCGGCTACGTCTCCAATGTATACGGTCTTAAACCAGCTCTGCCACGAATTGCTGTCGGCCGCTCCTGGACGCTCCGGCAAGAAGTCATAGGGCAGCACTTCTGTTATCGTATCCTCTGATAGAGGCTTGGTGAAGAAATAGAGGTTATCTATACCATTATCCACAACATTGATATTCTGTGTGGCCGCGCGCTCGCCAGTAAGCACGAATGAACTGATTTGACTTCCCTCGAAGGGGAGCGACACCACCGATGGAGCCTCCGTAACGTCATCTCTCGGAACAAGGGAAACCGTCGCCATCATCGTATCAAAATCAAACACAATGCCTACGGTATACCAGCTATCAACCTCCGTGTAATCAAAAGCATGATACCGTTCACCGCTCCAGAAGTTAGCGGGATTCGTGCCCGTCGGGCCCGGTAAATTCCCCGCGAACGCGCCTATCGTCCTTACGCCATTATAGGTGCCTGTTCTTAAACTTAACAGAACATTGGTCCCATCCTGGAAGCTTAGATTAAACGTATTCTGAGGGGTGGCAACTGCTGGAACCTTCCAGTCAAGATTCGCATATACCTTACTGCCGGAGACGGCATAAGGTAAATCCCCTTTACCGCCGCGGTTACCCGAGCCGGACGCGTCAAATCTGAAGTAATAATTGGCTAGAGGCGCATCTTCCCTGGCAAGCGTATGGTAAGTGCCGCCGGCGAATATCCATAGCGGGCTGGCAGCATCTCCAGCGAAGTTGCTGCCGAACTCCAGCGTGTACCCTTCCGCTATCAGGGCGGAGAAGTCTGGGGTAGGTTCAGCTGTCGACGGAATATAGTGGACATGGATCGGTACGCTATCCGTGATGGCGTCATCCATATTGGATACAGCTGTAAGAATCGCATCCCCCTCGCCAATCGCGGTAACCGTTACACTGTTATCCTCATTGACAACGATGGCTGCAATTTCTTCGTCACTGATCGACCACGTGAACGTCCTGTCGGTTGCATTAACCGGCATGACAACCGCGCTGAACGAGGCTGAATGCTTATCGGCCAGCGAACCTTCTCCATATTCCAAACTCGCGGAGGTCGGAGATATCGTTAGTTCGCTTGGGTTTATGATCGGTTCCTCTAAGCCGGACGAAGCAGCCTTGAATTGGATATTATCAACGCGCATCCCATAGGTGTTCTCATCCCATTCGATGCCCTCTACGGCATTAAATCTTGCCCAGTTCTGTCCGCTTGCCCTGCTCGCGCCTATCTGCATACTGGTCAAACTATCTGAGCCTATTGCGATTGGCTGCGGCGTGGTGTATGTCCTCGCATCGCCATCAGTCATACTGATTGACGCCTCTTGTAACCGAAGATCAACATTCATCGTTACCGAAAGCTTCGTCAGGCGCGGTACTCCTGTTAGTGCCGTAGTGGCGCTTCCAACCGCTGGAGCATTATTAGCGGCCATGTTTCCTGTGTAATAAGATAAGGTCGCCGGCGAGTTTGCATTCGTACCACCTCCGGCGCTTCGGAGCGTTAGTACTTGATCATCGCCGCTGTTTAGCCGGACATCCAGTGAGTTAGCGCTAGGTCGGGTAATGTCCACCCACCAGTCGAAGGTTACTTCAACAAGATCGTTACCGGTTAGGTCATAATCGCCGCTATCAAGGGGCAGCGTCCACCAATAACTAGCCCCGCCGCTTGATGGAGGCTGTACACGAAGCACATTGGAGTCCATATTCTCCACCGTAATTGAACCAGGACCACTTGCTTCCGGAGCCCCGACCACTGTCCCTGCTAACTCTCCATCCTCAAATTGCAATATGCTGCCCACTTGGATGAAATCAGGTGATGCACCCGATACCCATGCAGGCATAAGCATAATCACCAGTGAGAATGAGAGAAGTATAGCTGTATACCTCCTAAACCTTCCTTTCATACGCTTCACTCCTCGTTTTAATAGATTTAGTGCTTGATACAAATTGTATCAATACGGAGTGTCGCAATTGAACTCAAAAATCAGTGAATCCCTATCAATAATCAGACATAGACCGATTTACTTCATAGGCTGGCTGGATTGCATGGCATGACTCTTATAATCCGTAGGTGAGACACCGAACTGCTTCTTGAACATTCTGCTGAAGTAGAATTGATCACTGATTCCAACCGCTGAAGCGACCTCCTTCATATAGGTCTGGCCTTTCATAATTAATTCCGCTGCCTTGTTCATCCGTATATAATTGATATATTGAAATAAGCTCATCCCTACTTGCTCCCTGAATACGCGGCTCAAGTAGTTCTCGCTGAAATTAACATGATTCGCGATCATTTCTAATGTAAGCTTATCCCGGTAATGCAACCCGATATAGCTAATGACATCGGCAATTTCTTTCTTAGTCACAGTCGAATCAACAGCTCCAGGAGCATCTGTCCAGAAGCTCAGAGTATCAAAGGCTTCCACGGCGTTCGTTAATACCGCCTCTGAGCTTTTACTTTCCCATACCTTGGTTTTATTCGCCTCATATTGCTCAGCATTCATCACTGTAATTTTATTGTCGCTTAGCGGGATATAATCCAAGCATTTGTTGATGCAGGTTTTCAGTGCCGAAGGATGAATCCGATGCTGATGGCATTGTTCTATAAAGGTTTCTACCATCAGCGGAATAGAAGCACTATCATCATTATATAAAGAAGACAGAATGGATTTGGAGAAATCCACATAGTTCATGAATGCGATGTCATGATGGAAGACGATGTCATCGCAACGGATAACGGAATGTTCTTCATAGAAGGTAATCGCGATAGCTTCTTTACAAGCCTGATACTTCTGCCTAGCCTCTTGATAACCGTATAGCTCCAGTCTTCATTGTTGGTGTGCTATTACGCATTGATTTTCCGCGCCTAGTGTATATATGTTAATGTCACAAGACGCGAAAATAGGAATGTTTGTGTCACAGGATCACTACAAAAACATTCCTACGTAAATAGTGGATAGCCATGATGTTATACTATTCTTAAAATGTATGTTGGTGTCACTGTATACCCCTTCACTCTTCATTATAAACAATAGTCCGATCCTAAATTGATAGATTTTCTAGTCCAGAACTTGTCCATAATCGCCAAATGCCTAAACAAATGATTCCTACCTGCTATCAAAATGGAGGTAAGCATGCTTAAGTTGTGCTTTATTATGAATATTTTTTTCTTGATAGTTTATATTGAAATTGTCGATGATTATGGCTGCCGCTTTTCCGCTTAAGTCTTCCTCCCACCCATCAACACCAAGTATTTCTTTAGCCTCTTCATCATTTGAAAAAACGATGATTGGATCTCTTAAATCGTGGGATAATCTCGGCAAGTTGTTAGACGTGGCTTCATCAACTGTAAAGAGTAGCGTTCCCTCCCCTGTTGCATCAATATCTGTATACAGGAATTTTCCTGTTAAAATAGTTGTGCCAGTGAATTGAATAGTTCCAACTGGTATATCATCCGAATGAGATATGTTTAATTCCTCCACCTCCATGCCGGCAATTGTGTTTCCCCTTTTTGTATTATTGGCGGAGAATATATTCGTATCATTAATGGTGATTGTTTTATCCGATTCATTATAATTTACTCTTGCACCTAGATTCTCAGCAATAAATCTTACAGGGACATACGCCCTATTATTGTAATTTATCGTTACATACCCTTCTTCTACATTCATTTTGTGATTATTTATCTCGTATGAAACTGGGAAAAGAATTGCTTCTATAGAATCTTTAGCGTAAACAATTGATGAAGAAAATATAGTTACTAACCCAAGAACTAATAATATTTTATTCTTCATAATGGACCTCATTTCATTATTTATAGAACAAATTGAAGGTTTTATCGATAATATTACCAAGTTCTTGGCCACGAACTTGATTTTCTAAAAATTCAGCTATTTTAATATCGAAGTCTTCATCAATATTTTTTGAAAATGTACTGTTGAGGAATAAATCGTTATATTGTTCAGAGTCAGCTAAATTAAATAAATCTAATATCTTATGATAAAACCATACCGAATCTAATGTTTCTTCGTTATTGATACCGGCCTGATAACCCCATTGTATCCAACTATCTTGCAATTTAACAGCATTGTCAAACAGGGTAGGAAAAAGCATGGTTTTGAATTCTTCATATTCTTTTGACACATTGAAATCTTCTATTTCTGTGTACATATAATTTTTGTATTCATTCCAATGAATATTAAAACTCTCCATCTGGTCTTTATCCCAGTAATATTCTGGTTCATGTGAACGTGGATCAAACTTGGAAATAGGTCTTCCCTCTTTATCTACATAATAGGACCAGTAATTACTTCCAGTTACATTATTAATGATTCGCCATAAAGAAACACTTTCTAGTGAATGGTAATGATCAGTGGGAATCGGCTCTAAATCCTGGGAAATCAATATTTCATTTCGTCCCACAAGTTTTGGGGCGATTATTAAGTGAGCTTCATACTCATGTTCTTCACTTAAACTGTTTGTCCTGTGTATGGCATAAAAAGTAGTGTCATTTAAAGGTTCGGGGACAAATTCAATAAAGTCCTTTGAAACAAATCCCTCGTATTCATTTATAAAGGGGTTTTTCTCCATACTACTGTCGTGATCTTCCATCATAGATGTAGCATCTTCGTTTAATATATGAATGCGTATTTTATAATATTCTGTTCCTTCATCGGACAGGATGATCCCGCTCTCTCCCCTCATTAACTCAAACCATTCCTCGGTTCCCTTAATATCTTTAAGAAAGGGAATGTTGTTGTCGTTGATATAAAATACTTTATCTTCGCCCTTATACTTTGGCATGATTAGGCTTTTTTCGCTCCTATCCACCTCGTTAATCCATGTTGTCTTCATCTGTGTAGTCAATTTATTCGGACTCAGAACTAGTTCTTTCGTGGATTCATATTTCGACCCATCGACAAACGTCAAGTTATCCGGGAGATAAAGTATTACAAGTTCAGGCGGCAAGGTTTGATTGATTGATCCTATTGATATTTTGTTATTATCTATCGAGTAAAAGTAATTATTTAGATTTGATTCGGAATTTTCCATTCCAATAGGTATATATCTCCCGCCCTGAAAAAAGTAAACCCCATAATCGGAGTTCTCCGCAATGTCTTGACCGAAAGTTATTTCAATTTTTTGATCCAAGGAGGAACTATAATTAATTATAGAATTATCAAAATCATTGTCGTTATACAGCCCGTATTTAAACCCTGGGATTGTTATTGATACAATGCTCTTCCCTCTCTCGTCTTGTTGTGGGCTTACGCTTATCTCATTATGCTTAAGTTCCGACAATCTCGGGTAATAAAACACTAAAGTGCAAATAGCAACAATTGCTATGGAGATCCATATATATCTTTTATAGTTAATGATAATCCCTCCTCGTTCATACAACAATCATATAGGAGGGCATTCCCCCTCCTATATGATTCCTGGTTTACACAAATTCATCGTTTCTTAGGGACTAGTGTTCTATATTCCTAATAAAATCTCCTTCTACATTAAGTCTAGTTTGATTCTTATCTTGGAAGTTTCCAGACACAAGGTATTCCTTACCTACGGAAAGCTCAGGGGCAAGAGCTGGGTATAACACATTAATGACATAGCTATCATCATTTGAAATTACTTCCCATTCATTTTCCCCTACATTTCTCACCAGTTCCACGCTGTTAATAAAATCGAACTCCAGGACGTTCACTGTATCAGGGATGTCCACTTTAACTGGTTCTACTGCAGTGGCATACATAGATTCCGTATAGATATCGGAGTTAGCACCCTTCGCTAGCAATGAAGTGCTTACAAAGAATGGTCTATCCGTAGGGGCCTGATTATCATACCGGTATGGTCTATATCCTGTATAATATGTTGTCCCATTATACGAGTTGTTCTCTGCCTCGACGTAGTATTGGAGGGTATCAGAGGTCCCATAGAGAGGTGTTAAGTTGCCTGTAAATGTGATATCATCTGATGCTACCGTCATAGATGTACTACTCCATGATGTCATGTTACCATTTTTATAGAACAGCTTTACCTTACTCGGAGGGGATGTTCTTAAGACACCACTATAAATTGACTGGATTTGAAACGTTACCGACGATGAACTTGCTGCTGTTCTTGTTATAAAGGACATCTTATTTGCATAACTTCCACCCTTATGTTGGTAGAAGTATGATGGCGCATATCTTTTCATGGTATTTGTATCAGTAGCTGAGGCACCTCTAAATTCTAAATGCAAGTGAATCGGATAAGAGCTCTCCGTTGTGCCTGATCCACCTGTTTGACCAATATTCGTTGTATTTGTTACGGAAGTAGCGCTAGTAACGTTAACACTTGCTAAATGTGCATAAAAAGACTGCACATAGTAATCTGTTCCCCCAGAGGTTACTTTGTGTTGGACAAGGGCATATCTACCATATGTGCTTCCTAATGTAGTCCTTAATTGGTAGACCTCCCCGTTCCCTAGAACACTGAAAGCATCTCTACCAGCCGTTCCTGTAGCATTCCTTGAACGTAAATCAACACCAGCATGACCGGATGTTCGGGGCTCGCTATATGGTGCAGTAATAACTACATCATCGTCGGTGCCTGTACCTGTGTCTCCAACTCTTAATGCGCTCTTCGCATTAATTGTTACTGAACTAATTGTAGGATACCCTGACTCTGATACTTCATCCGCTTCCATGAATAGGTGTGCTGCGAAACCCGCTGAAGGGAAAACTGAAATAACCATTAATAGTACCATTAAGAAAGAAAAAGCATGACGAATTTTCATCTTCAATTCCTCCATCTTCATTTTTTTAAAAACTCCCAACTTCGCTCTTAACCAGATGAAAGGGCAGCTATAAACCTTTGTTATCCATTCGCATGACCCCCAATTATCATTTATTAGGCGACTGGAAAGTGTGAAACTAAATTATGACGGCCTTACTTATATAGACTTATGGTTCGTCTCCCTTATAACGTTTTCATAACTAATTACTATTCTAAACAATGTCCATCTTCTAATAGTGTTTCTATCATGCAATCGTTCCGACAGAAGAATAACGAATCATTGCCGCAATATGAAGATTGTAAACTCAGATCATAAGGGGAACTACCCGAAGGAATATTGTATTATATATTTAACATCAAGCTATAAAGTCCAAACTATAATATCATTATATGTAATTGGGTCATTCTCGAAATATTGGTGTGATTTTGATCTCTCATATTCATATTCTTATTTAGAATTAAGAGAAGGGACAGTGCTAATGAAATGAAATGGTACTACCTGCTACATCAATTAGATACTCTTCCTTCAGAAATACAGAAGACTATTTACCAGTATTTTTTTGATGCGTTTTATAAAGATGTGTACTATATCCTGAAGGATCACTCACTAACGGAAGATATAATTCAAGAATCTTTTATGAAAGTAATAACAACATCGCAGAAGTATGAGGTGAAAAACCCCAGTTCATGGATGAAACAGGTGGTTCGGAATCACACAATAGATTATTTAAAGAAAGTAAAAAAAGTGCGTTATTCAGAGGAGTATAATGACATCTCTATAACTGAGGACTATTTATTTGACAATGATTCGCTCTTCGTCGAGGATGAAGTTGAGAAATCCCTTGAAATCGAAGCATTACGCCACTCTATACTTGAATTGAAACAAGACTATCAACTATTAATTAAGCTTCACTATATTGATGAACTGTCTTATAAAGAGATTGCAACGACATTGAATTTATCAGAACCAGCAGTAGGCCAAAAACTACTCCGTGCAAGAAAGAAGCTGTTAAAGATTTTTAAACGGAAATGGGTGAACGGTAGTGAGTAATAACAAGTCTCACAGAGAAGAGTTAATCAAAGAGGTAATACAGCGAATTTACGATGAGATTGAAGTACCAGATAGTACAGCGTCATGGAAAGTAATTGAGAAACGCTTGAAGAGAAGAAAGCGTGTTAAAAGAAGTATGAGAATGTTGCAATTAAGTAGTGTTATTATTATATGTGCATTTATGATGAATTTATTATGGATGGCCGTGTTACCTACAGCCCACTCGCAAATTTCAGAGTTATTTAAAAAGATGAACGACAATTTCACGGAAATCTTCCACAAGGATACGAAGCAACCTTCTATCGATAAGGCTAGAACAACAGTACCCCCAGATGATTCAAATGATGGAAGTGCGGATAATAATTCGATTAAAGATGTCTCCTTTGAGTATGCAAAGGATAGAACATCGTTTCGACTAAAGGAGCCTACTTACATTCCAAAAGGTTATGAGGTAGAGGTTGTGCGTGCATTTGAAAGTTCCGGAGTAATCAGCAATGTTCAAATGAAATATAGTAATTCAGACCAAGAAGTGATAACTATAATGCAACAAAAGGTTGAAGCTGATTCGCATACTCCAATTAAATCTACAATTGCTGTTGATTCGGGTACTTTCAAAGATGTCACTATTAATAATAGTCGGGCAATACTACTGATAGCGAACAAAGGGAACTCCGTTATAGAATGGGTCGAGGAAGGTGAAATAATTATACGTATATCTGGGGCATTAACAGAAACAGAAATCATTAAGATTGCTTCTTCATTACAATGAGAAGGAGGATATCCCCTAGGGGTTCTGATAGTTTTTTAATTGAAGAGAAACATGCATTCCGTTCCCTTTAGATGATTCCCTAGAATAAGTACCCGCTTTTTGGTGATTTACTTATACAAATAGTTGATTCCCCGCAGTAAGCTGCGGGGAATCATAAAGGAAAGATCAGTCAACCACAAGTAGCGACGAGGTATACCTCACCCCATCCTCAAGGACATTATTATACTCAACCCAATGAGTCGTTTTTATTCGGTAATAATAACCAGTTAATACATTTATCTTTCTACTGGAGAATGAATAGGAATCGTTATAAAAAACAGAGTTAGCCCCAAAATCCTCATTGATCCACACACTACCAGTCCATCTTTGTAAGGTGACCTGGACTCCAACCACATCCACATCAAATGTAGCAAACGTGTGTCCATAAACGCTCACCTCTCCATCACCCAAATCGAACATCCCCCCATATCCATCTTCCAAGTAGTCATAGCTTGGATCGAAAATAGTGTAAGGCATATAATTTGGTGGTGGTCCCGTCAACGGTTGAGTTGTCGAGGCAATTGCCTGCGTGGGGACAATTAGTGCAAATGCAATCGTAATTCCAATGAATAACTTCACATACTTGTGTGACAATTAAATCCCTCCTCAAAATGTGCTTACATAAATATAAGACGGCGCATTTCGAGGTTATATAACGATATTAATCAGGAAAATGTTAAAAATATTTTATCCATCATGAAATGGTATGAATAAATAGTTTTCATGGAAACTAGGTAGCACTTTCGCATCCCATACAACAAAACCCTAGTAATAATTTCATTTGCGTTTGAGGCGTCAATTTGATTAATCCCTCACTAGAAAAATACTTGTATAATCCATCTAGCGTGAATGACCATAATGAGGATGTAAACGAAAATGATAACTCGCAATAGCCATAAGAATAAAACACTTAAAAACTTAACTTCTTCAAATTTATAGGAAAACATCCCCACACCAAACATGATAGCTGATATCCATATCTTCAGAAATAGAAAACTTAGGGGATGCGTGAATAACAAGGAGTTCATAAACGGGTTCATTTCAATCATATATCCGCTAACATAGCCCAAATACGACACGACTCCATCAAGAACGTTTAATAGTGCAAACACGAAAAACAACCTCTTCAACATAAAGTATCAGCTCTCTTATAACTTTAGTTTTCTCAATCACAAAACAAACTGGCGACATCCTTATTCATATATTCAAAGTTGCACTGAGCCCTCCATGCTTTTTCTAACCAAATCGTTTACTTATAGAATAGGCCAGTCGGGCTGTAGAACATCGGCATCAAGTACGTTTTACCGTCGTTATAGGGATTCGTAATTGTCGTGTCTGTGAATCCAGGAATGATCTTCTCACTTACAGTGAACTCCTCACCAGGTACCTTCATAGCGAGTACATCCGTCAGATCCGTCATATTGTTATCCTTGACGAAGGTTTCTGTAAGCCCTTTCGGTTGACCTACTGCTAAATGGATAGCGTCTGGGAAATCACCGGATTTCATCGTTGGTCCGATAACATCCTCGATGTTCTTCTCAATGGTCATCTCAACCTTGACACCAGGAACCTTGCTCTCGAATGCAGCGGCTACTTCTTCCCATACCGCCTTACCATAAGCCGTCTCCAGTGCCGCGAACTTCATTGTGCGAACCTCATTAGAGGAACCATTAGACGAGCCGTTCGATGAGCTATTAGCTGGGTTGCTTGATGAATTGCTTTGCTCTGAATTGCCATTCGATGAACCACAAGCGGCCAGCATAACTACCATCATCACCGCAAGTACTAAGGCTGCCATCTTTTTCATTCTGTTACCCTCCTCGATTTTTGGAATAACGAATACCGTGCTATTCATTCCTCTCTACTTTCACTATCAGATTACCTTTACAAAATCATATCCGGAATACTTGGAGGAAATCCTATATCCATCACTGGCGAATGCCGCTGGCCTTGCACAGCTGAAGAGAATTTATGCATTCGAGCCCGGCTCCTTTCAGACTGCGTCTGTAAAAAAGGTGTTGGACACGATTGCCAGGATCGGAAACGGTGGGTATTTGATGGAGGGGACAGTCGGACTTAATCACACCCAATCCCAAACCGATATGATGCTTGGCAAAGCCATATTCATCGTGAATGGTTCATGGATGGAGAATGAAATGAAGGATGCGCCAAGAGAAGAGGGCTTCGAATTCGGGATGATTCCTGTGCCTGTGTTCAATGCAGGGGATGAACGTTATATCCTTTCTAGTTATGAGCAATTCTCTATCCCGCTTAAGGCCAAGAACCCTGAGCTTGCGAAGGAGTTCTTGAAGTTTCTGTACACCGAGGAATCCGTCATCTTATTCGCAGAGAAGTCCAACGGTACCTTCGCGCTGAAAGGAGCGCAGGAGCTTTCGCGAAACTATCTCACCCCTGGTGTGTATGATATGCTCAGCGCTTATGAAGGAGCGACGGCTATTACGCAGGAATGGCATATTATCCCTATGCAATTCAAGGAGGATATTCGAAATCAATTGTTCAAAAAAGCGATAACGCCGATTATGACAGGACAAATGACCACGGAGGAATGGATGAATCAAGTGGAGAAGGCGTTTGCCGACATCCAATCCACGATGAACACACCGCAATAACAAGCTAGCTATCCTCACTAGTTGACGTGCGAACGTATGTCGGTCGGAATGCACTCGGCGGCATGCCTGTCCATCGGCGGAATTGCCTAGAGAAATGGCTCGCCGACTGAAATCCGAGCTGTTCTGCTAATTCCTCCATCGAATAAGTCGAATGCACAAGCAGATGCTTCGCCTGATTCAGAACCAGCTTACTCCGATACTGTCGCGGTGATTGCCCGTACACCTTGTTGAATACATGCGTGCAGCGGCCGCGACTGATCCCCAATGAAGCTGCAATTTCAGCGATACTCGCATGATCACCATTCCGCAATTTCTCTTCAATCGCGTGGGCCAGCTCCGTCTCAACGACTGAGGCATTCTGCAACTGGTCATCACGCATCGGCGTCTTACGCTGTACGTCATCGTTGTACTTGATGAATTCACTAATGATGCCTAAGGTATGCGTCTGGATAATCAGGCGATTCAACGCTTTGTCATCATCAACCGTATCGATATGATGATTGTGAGAGAGCGCATGCTCTATCGCGCTTGCATGCATCGGCAGCGATAGCTGAGCAGCCTCCTCTGCATGAATGAGCATATAATCGGTCCTGCATAACCATTCACGTATAATGGGGTCATCCAAATCGAAGTGCAAATTAAAGAAACGATAATCAGCAGCCGGACCGTTCTCAGAAGCATGTGATATACCGGACTTTATTAACAGCCAATCTCCGCTGCTAAACGCGAAGTCATGATCCCCTATCGTCTGCTTGATTGCCCCCTCCTTGCAATGCAACAGTTCAAAGAGGTAATGATGATGTCTGGGGAAGGACCAATTCGGATGGAAATTGCCCACATGACAACCGATAATCTGCAAGGTGCTCGTTAAATTAGGAAGCGAATACTGAATATCCATCGTCTGTAGCCCTCCTGGTTCCCAATCCTATAGTCGTATTCTAGCGTAATGCCATTCATAACAAAAGGTCAAATTTAACGTCCCTTTGTCCATTTGTTTGATTATTCTTTCCGTTTAGAATAAGAAGCATCACAAGTCTTAACCACTACATTGCATTGGAGGTCGCTTAATGATGAACCTATTGTCTGTTCATGAGGATCATTTCTATATGGATAACAAGCCGATTCGTCTGCTTTCCGGAGCGATTCATTACTTTAGAGTCGTACCCGAATATTGGCGGGATCGATTGCTGAAGCTGAAGGCATGCGGCTTTAACACGGTGGAAACCTACGTACCATGGAATTTACATGAGCCTGCGCCTGGCACCTTTCACTTTGAAGGCATGGCTGATATTGAAGCTTTTATTCGATTAGCAGGCGAGCTAGGCTTGCATGTCATCGTGCGTCCTAGCCCTTACATCTGCGCAGAATGGGAATTTGGAGGCTTACCGGCCTGGCTGCTTGCCGATCGAGATATGCAGCTTCGCTGTATGTACCGGCCCTATCTAGATAAGGTAGATGCCTATTACGATGAGCTACTGCCTAGACTAAAGCCTCTGCTTGCCACCAGTGGCGGTCCGATTATCGCCATGCAGATCGAGAATGAATATGGCAGCTATGGCAACGATACAGCCTATCTGCAATATTTGGAGCAAGCGATGATCCGTCGTGGCATGGATGTCCTATTATTCACTTCTGATGGACCAGAGCATCATATGCTACAAGGAGGTTTGGTTCCAAACGTTCTAGAAACCGCAAACTTCGGTTCAAGAGCTGAGGAAGCGTTCGAGATGCTTCGTCGTTATCAACCGGAAGGCCCGCTTATGTGTATGGAATACTGGAATGGCTGGTTTGATCACTGGGGTGAGGAGCATCATGTTCGTGACGGTGGGGAAGTTGCGCAGGTGTTCGAGGATATGCTTGCTCTAGGCGCCTCTGTGAACTTCTATATGTTCCATGGCGGCACCAATTTCGGCTTCAATAGCGGAGCGAATGGCCTGGAGCGCGATCATTATGAGCCTACGGTTACAAGCTATGACTATAATGCGCCACTGAATGAAGCAGGAGATCCCACAGAGAAGTACTATGCGATACGAGACATTATAGCGAAATATACGGATCTTCCTGAGATGGAAATTCCTCAAGCATTACCCAAACAGGCGTACGGCACTGTGCAGGCAACTAGCAAGGCGGTATTGTTCGATCAGCTGCATCAATTGTCTGAGCCGATCCAGGCTGTGGTTCCAGAGCCGATGGAGCGCTACGGACAGAGCAACGGGTTTATCGTATACGAAACATTTATTTCGGGACCACGCGAAGAGAAGGAAATTATGATTCAAGACTGCCATGACCGAGCGTTGGTGTTCTTGAATGATAAGTGTAAAGGAATTATCGAGAGATGGGATTCCAGTAAGAAGGTGTATGTTGAAATTCCTGATGGCGGAGCTCGCTTAAGAATATTGGTTGAGAATATGGGACGCATCAACTACGGACCGTATCTGGCTGATCGCAAAGGCATCACCGAGGGTGTTCGTCACGGTAACCAATTCCTATATGATTGGACCGTTTGGACATTGCCGCTTGATAACTTGAAGCCTTTATCCTTTGCAGCTATCGAGCATGAAACCACCACTGGTCCAGCATTCTATCGTGCAGAATTACACATCGAGAACACACCAGCAGATACATTCTTGAAGCTGGAGGGATGGTCGAAGGGAGTCGTCTACGTCAACGGATTCAATCTGGGCAGATACTGGAAGGTGGGCCCTCAACAGACACTCTACATTCCTGCACCGCTCTTGCGCCAAGGCCGTAATGAATTCATTGTATTCGATATCGACGGCACGGAAAGCTTATCCCTTCAGTTTGTAGATCAACCTGAATTAGGGTAAGCCCCATTAGCGTTTATCTTACGGATTTAACATGCAGTCATTCCAGCTTGAATGGATGACTGCATGTTGTATTTTAAACTCCACCTAATAAGAGATTCTTATCGTATTCGTCACGGCACTCCCGGCAGACGATTATAGTCAGATCCCTACTATCAAGATTCGTCTACTTGATCACCGCGTATTGAGCCGATAATACAACCTCATTCCTGTTAGGCATATCGCGAATACGAAGATGATGGCTAACAGAATCGCCAAAGCCGGCCATAGCCGAAATACATCCTGGCTCGTTGAGCTATTGTCCTGTAATTGCGGAACAATGAACAGCAGCCACCCTATCCCTGCAATGGGAATCAACTGAGGGATGAGCCGCAGATAGTAGCGCAAGGCTGAATGGTGTCGGCGTCGATCAGACCACTTCTTACTGCGCAAGCATCCTCTAACTCCAAGCGCGACATATAGTAAGGTTTGAATGCCTAGTGAGTAATCGATATAAGTATGCACTGGGGCCCCCGTTGCCGGTGCTTGTCCCTCGGTCAGTTGAATAATTCCTGCGCTTATCTCGTATGCATGCTCGAAGGTAGTAGTGAAGCTATTCAGCAGTACAGCTATAGCATATCCGCTGCTCGGAACGAAGCTATGCTGTGCGTGATAGCTTGATAATGCCCCACTATGCTGGATACGTTGCGGCACGATACCCGAAGAACTAAGCGACCAGCCCAGACCGTAACGTTCACTTCCAGGCTGCGGGGAATACGACTCCTCCAGCAATGAGGTGGACAACAATCTTACTCCTGATGCGCTTACCCCATCATTAGTATGCATAGAGAGCCATTTCCCCATGTCCGTTGCTGTACTAACGATCCCACCTGCACCACTGAACATTTGCTCCATCTCTGATATGGGTATGGCCGTTCCGTAGGCCGTAACATGCCCGAGAGGCAGCTCAGGAATCGGATCGCTAGCATTCACAGGTGATAGCGAGTCGTCCATGCCCAGCGGAGCGAACACCTTCGAGTACCTTTAAACAGCATACAAGGCACAATAATAAACCCCACCATTCACCGGTGGGGTTTATGTTCGGTTATAGAACTAGACCTTCATTCATATATTATACTTGATACTTCTTCACCAATGACACAAATGCATCGACAGCGGATTGCAAGAAACCAACCGTGTCTTGATTCGTAATTCCCCCGTCTTGACCTAGCAGTTCATGCACACTCGCAATATAAACCTCCGGTTGTTGTACAACCGGCATATTCAAGAATGTCAGCACTTGACGCAAGTGATGGTTCGCGCCGAAGCCGGCTAGATTACCTGGTGATTGGCTGACAATCAGAGCAGGCTTGCCATTCCAAACGTTCGATCCGTATGGACGTGATGCAACATCCAATGCATTCTTCAAAGCAGCCGGAATAGAGCGGTTATGTTCCGGTGTTACAAAAATAACTGCATCCAATGCTTTCACTGTCTCACGGAAAGACGTATAAACTGCAGGGGGATTTTCATCAAAATCTTGGTTATATAGCGGCAGATTTGCGATTTCAACAAACTCAGCCTCATATCCGCTAGGGAACAGGTTTACTATGTTTTGTGCCAGTTGCTGTGAGAAGGAGTTTTTTCTAGTACTGCCCAGTACGATTCCTATTTTTGCCATGCTGTCATCCTCCTAAAGTCCTATAAATGAGTTTGTTACACTAGAAATTATACCAAATAACTTTTTGTAAGTCAAGTCTGATCCCATAATGCACTGTGCACAATAACAAACCCCGCCATCTTACGGGTGGGGTTTACGTTCGGTTATTGATCTACATTTTCACTTGTCTAATCATATCATTCAACTGTACGGATAACTGGGCCAGCACCTCTGAATTTGCAGATATCTCCTCCGTGGAGGCACTTTGTTGCTGCGCGGTGGAAGCGCTCTGTTCAATTCCCGCTGACGCCTCCTCAGAAGCTGCTGCAATGTTCTCTCCTGCTTTACTAACTTGATCACTATTCTGGGCAATGCTAGCTATGTTCGTCGTAATGTTATCAATTCTATCCCGCATCTCGGACACAGCTTGATTGATAGAATCGAATTGCGCTCGACTGGTTTGGATTTGTTGATTGCCTTTTTCAACAGCTGCATATCCAACCTCCAGAGATTGTGTCACCACTTGTGTCTCCCGTTGAACGCCGTCGACGATATCCGTAATTTCAGTAACCGAATTTCTCACTTGCTCTGCTAGCTTTTTAACTTCACCAGCCACAACTGCAAAGCCTCTTCCAGACTCTCCAGCACGGGCAGCCTCGATCGCCGCGTTGAGGGCGAGTAAGTTGGTTTGCTCCGCTACTTCCTGGATCACATCAACCAATGTTGAGATCATCTGTGATTTGTCGTTTAACCCTTTAATCTTCTCAACGGATTCGGTGACTATGGTTGTAATCTCTACCATTTGCTTTACAGACTCATTGATTTGAACCCTTCCTTCATTGGACAACTCATATACATTTTTGGAGACTTCCTTTAAAGCTTCACCATCTTGATTGGAATGAATAATTTTCATATTTAAGTCCTCAATTAACGCAGAGATTTCACTAGTCGAGCTTGCTTGTTCTTCTGCCCCAGCAGATAATTCTTGCATCGTCGATGCAATTTGCTGTGCTCCTGCACTTACTTCATCGGCAGATTGGGTCAGCTCTTCGCTCTGACTGTTTACATGCTCAGATGTACTTGCGATACGCTTGATCATGTCTATTAAACTGATTTGCATTAGATTCATGGATCTAGCCAATTGACCCACTTCGTCATTGGTCTTTATATTCAGCGCTTCACTTGTTAGATCCCATTCTGAAATCCTTTGAGCATGAGTAGTTAATTGACGAAGGGGATTAACCATGCGGTTAGTAGATATATAGACCAGAATAAAACCAGCCACCAAAGCGATCCCGATCGTAATGAATAAGTTTGTAAGAACCTCATTTGCTCCCTTATTGAAGTCCATCATATATGTACCTGCAGATACGACCCATCCCCAGTGTGGCTCCATTTCCGAGTATGTAATTTTGGGTGCTAATCGATCAGGGTTGTTAGGCAGACCGAACGTAAAGGTCGTATACCCCCCACCACTCATTCCTTTTTCAATAATATCCCGTTCAAAATAAAAACCAGTTTCATCCTGAGCATCCAACATCGTTAATCCCTCATTGGTAGGGTGAGCCAATTTCAAACCATTCTCATCCGTCACGAAGAAGTACCCATGTTCCCCCATCGTAATATTCATATCAATGGGCCGCTGACCATTCTCGCCAATTTCCCCTAGCATATACACCTTCACACGTTCTTGAGCCTCTTCGAGCGCAATGTTCCCCGCTTCTACTTGTTCGTTCAACATGTCGATCATGCCAATGATCATACGAACATCATTTTTAAGTTGAGTTTTCCCTTCTTGATCCAGCGCATTTTTAGCCGTGTTGTAGTTTGTAAAACCGATTATGACGCTTGGGAGAACCAATAATAATAAGGCAATCATCAGAAATTTGGTCTTAATAGATAGATTATTGATTCTGAGTTTACTGGACACAATTATGCACTCCTAAGATGTTTTTCGTTTGGCGTCCCCATTTTCGATAGGATTGCCATTTTCGGAAGTCTTATAAGTCTTTTCATACATTTGACATTGTATCACCGGAGTCTAAAAGTAACAATCCATATTTCGACAAAAAACGACAGTTAATGTCGAGATAAGACTTCGTGACGAGTGCTTTTTACTTAACTTAAGTCAATGAACGCATACCACTTACACGGTAGAATGAGATCATCTTTTATACCCAAGGAGGATCCATTATGCAACAACGAACAGCCGCGCGAATTGGAGGAATATCATTAATTGTTATGGCGTTAGCCGCTTTTTTCTCATTTGGCTATGCGCATGGCACGCTTGTCAGCTTGGGGGATGCCGATGCCACGTTGAATCGTCTCTTATCATCTAACCTACTATTCAAGGCAGAGATCCTAGGATGGCTGATTATTTTGATTTGCGACATCCTTGTAGCTTGGGCATTTTACGTCTACCTAAAGCCCTACCATCACCATCTATCCTTGCTCGGCGCTTGGTTTCGCTTGATCTATACGGCGATTCTGGGTATGGCTATCCTGCATTTGATAGTCACCATGATTCTCACGAGTCAAGCGAACGTGCAATCCCTATTGGAGACTCCGCAACTACAAGCGCATGTTATGTTATCACTAGCAGCCTTCGAATCCGCATGGTCGTTCGGATTGATCGTATTTAGCGCGCATCTGCTGGTTATCGGCTTTGTCGCTTACAAAGCTGATCCGATTCCGCGATGGATCAGCATCTTATTGTTGATTGCAGCAGTCGGCTATATGCTCACGAATCTATTTCCATTCGTATATGCAGGAGAGAATAAGTTCCTTGATATTCTTACTATGATTCTTACTGTGCCGATGAGCGTTGGTGAGTTAGGCTTTGGGTTATGGCTGTTGCTTAGAGGCGGGAAATCCGTTTCTTGATTCTGCTGAGTGATTCCGGCGTAACTCCGAGATAGCTTGCCAGTTGATGCTGAGGTACACGGTCGATCAGGCCCGGGCGTTTATGCAGCAGTGATTTGAACCGTTCTTCGGGCGCAGAAGCGATGAAGTCAGCAAAGTCCTCTGTTACACGCCCGAAGATCTCCACGGTCATTCGGTTCGTCATTGATTCTAATTGCGGATACTTATTGTAGGTGTCATTAATCGTTGCAAGATCGCCAACAGCCAACACACAATCCTCGAGACAAGTCAATGTATACTTGGACAGCTTGCTTTGCGCATGCTCATTATAGATGACGACCGCTTGCTCTTCTGTGTAGAAATTGCTGGTGACCTCTCGTCCAGATTCATCTACAGCATATTGTCGGATACAACCTTTCAGGATGAAATAACATTCCGTGGGGACGTCTCCCTGCCGAAGAAGAGTCGTACCCTTCTTATAATCATACACTCGAATCTCACTCGCGATTATCCGCTGCTCTTCTTCGCTAAACGACGTGTACTTCGTCAGATATTTGAGGACAATATCTTTCAACCTTTTTCCCTCCCTCATATACACAATTACGCGCCAAAAATCCCTCCATCATGTTAATTTGGAGGGATTTTCGGAAATCATTCAGTTCCATTCACTGATTAGCGTCGATCCGATTACCTTCTCCTACTTCTACTTCCGCTGCTGGCTCTCTTTTGGCTAATTTTGTTGGTAACTGCCAGGCTGTAGCTACAGCTAACAACACAAAGATGATGTCAATGCCGCCAAAGAAATCAAAGAAGTTTTCGAAGAAAATAGAGAATACATCAGCGTTAAATATGCCTGAAATGCTCTCATCGTAGTAATAGCCGAGAATTAAATATTTACCAAGCACGATTCCTAATAATCCGGCAATAACAGCAATGACTTGGTGTTCTACTTTCACTTTGCTTTTCGTAGCTAGAATGACTGCATAACCAGCTAATCCTCCGATCCCCCACGCAATGATTCCAAGCTCATAATCGGTCAGAATCGCAATGATCATCCACACCGCGCCACCAATTATCGCAGCCACAAGCGCGTAAACAATAGCTAGTCCCGATTTTGTGTTCCCCATATGTACATAACCCCCATCTAAATTGTAATTAGAAGGTTAATTCTACATCATATTGTCTTTTCCTTTATTTATGTATATATTCTTACGTAATTTTCTTATTCGTCCTGCACGAAGGGAGATTTGTTTTAATGGCGACTACTTATATGGTGGTTTGGTCTTAAAACTGAATAGTAGGAAAAAAACAACATTAAAGGTGTGCAGGGATAACGCTAGGGCCATCCCTCGGGATGGCCCTTCGTTCTACTTTTGGTCAATCTCCGTATAAACCTGGAAAGTTACACCGAATTTATCCGTGACATCACCGAATCCAGGGCTGAACGGTTCTTCTTTAAACGGAAAATTGACTTGACCGTCTTGCCCAAGGGCTTCATAGATCTTTCTGGAATGCTCGACATTGTTCGTTGTGATGCAGATGGTTACCCGTTTCCCGATTCCTAGCGATGGCGAACTGACTGGCGTATCCGATAACATCAGTTCTGTATCACCGACCTTTAACTTGGCGTGTGCCACAAGGTTCTTCATTTCTGCAGTAAAAGTATTGGGCATATCCGGCATCTCGCCATAAGTAGCCATAGAAAGGACTTCTGCGCCTAATACTTCTTTATAGAACGACATGGCTTCCCTCGTGCGTCCCTCTAAAGTGATATAAGGGGTAAGCTTAACAGTTATTGATTGATTCGGTTCCATGTTAATGGACACCTCACTTGTTATTTTCGTCATTTTTTAGTTCTCACATATATAGACGAAATACAAGTAAGAAATTCATCGGTCTAATCGCGTAGGAAACCCAAATCAGAAGGCTAAGAATGCCGTTACGAATGCTGTTCCAGCCATCTCAATATCGCTTGGTTTGTTTCTTCCGGCTTTTCTTGCTGGATCCAATGACCGCAGTCGAAGCTGATCACATCCACATTAGGGACGAATTTTATCAGATTTTCAGACCTCGGGATCGCATCCCGGTCGCCGTAGATCATGAGAGCGGGTTGTTGGATGACAGGATCCACGTCCGCCAATAAACGCCAGTTGCGGTCAAGGTTCCTGTACCAATTTATGCTTCCGGTAAACCCTGATGTTTCGAATGCGGATACGAATACGGCCAGTTCGCTGTCGTTCATCAAGGGCTCGCCGAGCGGTGCTTCCGCGTTGGCAAGATTGATCATAGCCATACCGGGCTCAGGTGCTCTGAGAGGCTCGTTCTTGCGGTACAGGTTGCGAAGAAACCGAGACGTATTGTTATCCAATACGGCGTCCGCGACGCCCGGCTGTCGATTGAAGTGGACAAAGTAATAGTCGCCGCCAAGTATTTGTTCCAAGAACTCGATCCAGGGGGTTTCCCCGCGCTCTTGATAGGGCAAGCTCAGGTTGATCACTTTATTGACGCGGCTTGGATGCAACAAGGTCAGTCCCCAAACGACCATCGCCCCCCAATCATGACCGACAAAGGTGGCATCCTCGTATCCATAGTGATCAAGAAGTGCGATGAGATCACCCGACAAGTGTGCAATGTCGTAGTCTGTTACTTCAGTCGGACGGGATGAGTTGCCGTACCCCCGCTGGTTCGGGACGATGACATGGTAGCCGGCTGCGGCAAGGGCGGTCATCTGATGACGCCAAGAAAAGGCATGCTCTGGCCAGCCGTGACAGAGGACAATGGGTTTTCCGGCATTCTGCCTGCCTGCTTCATAAACTTCGAGTACCACACCGTTGACTGAAATCAGGGTGGGCTTGGGAAAATCGATTGGATTAAACACTAGAATCAAAACCTCCTTCTTGTAATACATGTAGTATAATAAACGAAGGGTGACACCTATTTGTCACCGTTCTGAAAAACATTTAGAAAAAAGAGGGCAATTATGGACAAAGTGGAGAGACTCATTTCGATTATCATGATATTGCTGAAAAAAGAGGTTGTTTCTGCGACGGAATTCTCAACACTATTCCAAGTTTCCAAAAGAACGATTATTCGTGATATGGAAACATTGAGCTTATCGAACATCCCGATCTACTCTATCACTGGGGTCAAAGGCGGCTACGGCATAATGGAGGAATATAAGGTCGATAAGCGCCTTTTAAGCAGCTCAGATCTAGAGCATATATTAACTGCGCTCGGCGGATTGGAACAACTCCTCCTAACTGAAGAAGTTGAAAGAACGATCAAAAAAATAGAGGCAATGGTTAGTCCATTGTCTCTGAATCGTTCCATTCAACTGTCGTTTCATCATTGGGAAGGCAGGTCCGAGATTCTCGATACCTTAAAGACATGTCAAGAATCTATTTTGAAGAAAAGGCTGGTTTCGTTTGATTACACGGATAAGGACGGGGCTGTAACGAATAGAATGGTCGAGCCCTATGAACTGCACTTTAGCGAAGCGAGCTGGTACTTGAAAGGTTTCTGTTTACATCGACAGAACGCTCGAACATTCAAGCTATCTCGGATCGATCAGATGACGATGGATGAACGCGTGTTTCATCCAAGAGACGATTGGGCAGAGCAAGGTCGCGTTGCAAGTTATCAACCGCAGCTCGTCACGATTAAGGCATGGATATCGCCTAGCATCAAGGATCAAATCATCGAAAGGTATGGTCGAAGAAGTATTGAAGAACATCGTTCTGGATCTTTATTAGCAACCATGTATGTCCCTCAGATTCGTTCGGGATTTCAATTCTTGGCAAGCTTCGGCACACAAATAAAAGTTATAGAGCCCAACACCTTTGTTGAGGACTTTCGCAATTACTTATATCAAATGGTGGAGAACTACTCCTGTTAGATAGAAATCAGAATGCAGCCTAATGACCATTAGCGTTGAGATGCTTAAGCAGATTGCTATTAAGGAGCTCCGACTTCATGATGTTCTCGTATTCGTCAGGATGGGCTTGAGTGTAATCATATGGACTGGAGGAATGGCCAGGCGAAGACAGGATACGCTCAATCTCCTCATGCACATACTCTAAAGCGTCTATTCGATCAATAAGATCGATAAGCGTGCTGCTATTTTCCGCGTACTTTCGCACGTCCCCTCCTGCCCATTGCTCAGCCATCTCTCTTGTATACGAATAAGCAGACAGAGCTCCATCCCGTTCATTCGTAATTGTGCTTGTAATAGAATCGACATTATCAATTAAGCTGAATAACAGGATACTTCTTGCGAATAGAGCGTCTCTGAGGTGCGCTTCTGCAAGAGCATCCTCCATGTCCCCGGCTTCATCGGGCTCTGCATAATTTATCGTAATGCCATACGGAGGGGCCGTAGTATGCAGCTCCACTGTCTTACGTTGAATGGTTAACGAATCGGACACGATGTCAATGAGCGTAACAACCTTACTGTTATTTCCTACATAGGGCGTCTTATAATTGATTAGCGCATCTACGTTGTACTTGTTATTTTGTTCTGTGCTAGATAGAGGCTTCTGGTCGTTCTGGTCCTTAAGCGGGTTTGCTATCAGCAAAACGAACAGCGCTGCAACGACTGCGATAGCGAGGATACTCACCCAGAATGCAGGTTTCCTATAGGTAAGAATGTTCTTAATTCTGGCCTTGATATGGCTCTCACCAAAGCCGAGCGGGCTTCCAACTAACAACTTGCTCCGCTTAACGGCTAGGGCAAGCAAAGCGTTCGAATACCCACCCTTACGATCAACGCCCAGCTCCTTCAGCGCACGCTCGTCGCAGGACATCTCCATGTCTTTGCTCATTAAGGCGAAGGATACCCACATCACAGGATTAAACCAATGGACGATCACAACTAAGAAAGCAAGCGGCTTGATTACATAGTCCCATCTTCGAATATGGGTTTGTTCATGGGCGAGAATGTAAGATAACTGTTCCTCAGGAATGTTCAGCGGCACGTAAATTCTAGGCTTGAAGAAGCCGCATACAAAGGGCTGATCAATCTGGTCCGATTCGAAAATATGATCGCGGATCCTTGTAGCTGTGCTAACCTTCCGCATCACCTTGAGGTATGACCATACACTGTAGACAATGAGCACAACCATACCCACTACCCACATCGCGCTGATCACCGACATCATAATCTGCATCGGATTCACACTCATGATCGGTTTTGCGGCAGGCAGCAGACTGCTGACGGATTGGCTAATACTGCGCACACCAAGATCAACGATTGGACTCTTCATCATGTCTATGTCATAGGGCAGATAGATTAAGGCGGCTGAGTCGCCCTGCTCGCTTGACTTGAACAAACTTAGGAAGCTGAACGATGAGCTGAAGGAAACGGGAATAACCAGCCTAATGAACACGGCAGCCCAGAGTACGTACGAGAAGATCCTTGGCAGCCCAGTCAGAAATAAGCGAATAACGATCACACCAAGCGCAACATAGGTCGCGGTTACACTCATGTTGAAAATAGTAGTGAATAGTGAGCTCATCGTGTTGCCTCATCTATGATGCTCTGAAGCTCCTTGGCCTCTTGTTCCGTTAACTTCTTACCGCCTAAGAATGCCGTTAAAAATTGGGGAAGCGATCCGCCGAAGGCCTTATCGACGATGGCGCGGCTCTCCAGCTTCTGAGTGTCCTCGCGCTTGAGTATAGAAGTTACAACAGCTTCTTCATTGCGAAGCATCCCCTTCTCACCCAGTTTGCGCAGCATCGTATAAGTCGTGGACTTCTTCCATCCAAGTTCCTCTAGGCACAGTCGAACAAGCTCCGTAGAATTAACCGGCTCATGCTGCCAAATGATGCTCATAACCTTATATTCCGCATCGAATAGTTTATAGGTTTCCATATAAAAACTCCTCTCTAAGGTTTATTCGAGTAGACCTTAGAGAGGAGTTTATCGCAGTAAACCTTGTTTGTCAATCTGATTCGAATCTCTTGCTAGGCGAGTGATAAGCGGATTCAGATAGCTTTTAGACTAACTTATGTTCTAGAATAAAATCCTTTAATATATCGTGTAGATTTGGATTTCCGACTTCGTCCAAGTCGTAGTGTACACGGGTATACGGCTTATTAATGGTTATAACACGCGATAAATCAATCGGTGTCCCAATAATCACTGCATCGCAATCCGTCTTGTTAATCGTTTCCTCAAGATCTCTCAACTGCTGTTCACCGTACCCCATCGCTGGGAGCACATTGCCAATATGCTTATATTTTTTGAATGTATCGGCTAATGTTCCTACTGCGAATGGACGCGGGTCAATAATTTCCTTCGCGCCTAAACGTTCCGCCGCAACCGTACCTGCCCCAAGCTTCATCTCTCCATGTGTCAGCGTCGGGCCGTCTTCAACGACTAATACGCGTTTCCCAATGACGCTGTCCGGTTGGTCAACCGTAATCTTGGATTCAGCTTTTATGATCGTACTATTTGGATTAGCGAATGTTATATTATTTTCTACAATTCGAACGGCTTCCTCCGATGCGCTATCTATTTTATTAATGATCGCCACATCGGTTGTTCTTAGACAAACTTCTCCAGGATAATATTTCAGTTCATGGCCTGGTCGATGTGGATCCAAGACCGTAACAGCTAAGTCAGGCTCGAAGAAAGAGAAATCATTATTTCCCCCATCCCACAGGATTACATCACAACCGTCTGGGTCATTCTCAGCCGCCGCCAATATATCCGCATAATCAACACCGGCATACACAATATTGCCCCGCGCCACATGCGGTTCATATTCTTCCATTTCTTCAATTGTGCAATTATGTTTTTTTAGATCCTCTACTGTCGCAAATCGCTGAACGCGCTGCGCATTTAAGTCACCGTAAGGCATCGGATGTCTGACGGCAATGACCTTTAAGTTGTACGCCAACAGCGTTTCAATGATTTTCCTTGACGTTTGGCTTTTGCCGGTTCCGGTTCGCACAGCGCACACAGAAATAACGGGTTTGTTGCTCTTTAGCATTGTGCTTTTCGGGCCTAGCAAGGTGAAATTAGCACCCGCAGCATTCACAATTGCGCCTACTCCCATTACATCTTCGTAACTGGCATCACTGTAAGCAAAGATGCATTCATTTACTTCCAGCCCTTTGATCAGCTCGGGTAGTTGATCCTGTGAATAAATGGGGATACCTTCCGGGTAAAGCTCACCCGCTAGCTCGGTTGGATATTTGCGCCCGTCAATATCTGGAATTTGCGTTGCAGTAAACGCGACAACCTTGTAAGCTTCGTTATTTCTATAATACGTATTGAAATTGTGAAAATCTCTTCCCGCTGCGCCAATAATAATTATGTTTTTTCGTTTCATAGCACTCTCTCCTAACATTAGTTCACGATATTCTTAGGATACTATAACATGCATCTACTTACCATTCTACATAGAATAAAAGTCGTATCATTCATCCATCCTGTCCCACCGGTTCTACCGTTATTTTTTCATTCATTGATGTGTTATTCTCTTCACTACAAGCTGTCAGTATTATTAATAAAGGAATAATACATGCAACTGTGTGCATGTTCAGCAATTTCATCCTTATTGCTCCTTTCTCTTTACCGGTATCAACCTGAAGAAACCATCAGGAGAAGTCTCCTGACGGTCCTGAATCTGGGGAGCTTTAACTATTTTACAGCTGCTACTTCATACGTTATAATTTCGCTCCCAAGAATCGGAGACTCCTTGTTAGCCTCCTCTGAGCCCGGTTCTGGGCGTTGATGTGCCGACTTAAAGGCATCGCTATTCCTCCAGGCTGTAAATGAATCGATGGTTTCCCAGTACATATTTACATTTAACTCATCATAATCAGACAGGTTTTGTGTCAACAATACTTCCACTTTGACAAACCCTTCAGCAGTATCCAGCGGTCCTGGTGCTGTAAAACCTGGGGCCATTACCGCACCCATTCCCTTTTTCACTTTAATTCTGTTCGTCACTACGATCATCCTAACCATCTCCTTATTAATCATTCCATCTCAATATCTCCAAGACATGCAGGAGCCATTCGTATTGCTCCTGTTTATGCTTTTGTTGATACGCTTATTGTTACAGCAATTTATCGGTATTGTATTTGGCCCCATGCTTGTTAGCAATGTAGGTTTCATAAATTTCACGATCCACGGGGTCCTCTACAATGCACACCTCTATCCGCGCCACTTCATCCCGATGATTCTTGACTGGTGATACTGTATCCTCAAAATGCTTCTTAATCCGCTGCCGCAATTTACGGGCTTTGCCTACAAACAGCAATTCATTCTTGCCGTTATAGAACATGAAAATGCCGCCCTTTTCCCTAGTGATCAGGTGGAAATCTGTAAAGCCATAGATGTGACTCAATTCGGGTTCCTTTTGCTTGTATATGATTACTTCTGGTGTTGGAATGCTAATCGTTATCAAGTTTAACCACGTCCTCTTCTCATCATTAAGATAGTATATACCAAGATGGACACCAAAAATAGGTTGATCGATAATAGAACTTGCTCAAAGCCTTTTCTTCTCGTGCATCGTGATATAGAGCATGCCAGGAAACAACACCACAGCAACGACCACCAACACAATCGTCATCGCGCTCATATTCCCTACGTTCATTCCTGTAGCAAACGCCACACCGTATATACTTGATGCAAGTATATTCCCAATAAATCTCGATGTCATAAGCAGTCCAGACGCAATCCCACTTTCCGAAACATGAATATACTTATACAACAAATTTTGCAGTCCGATATTCTGGATTCCATTGCTAATCCCCATAACAGCAAGAATGATACCAAGCCAAACTAAAGCAGAATGATCTCTAATCGTAAATAACAAGGTCACCCCGACTAATCCAAGAACAGCACTTACCATTAACGGAATTCGAAATCCATACCGCTCGATTGATCGAGTCGCAATAGGCGTCGTAATCATGGCAAATATCGAAATGCATAACATCACAATCCCCGCTGTTTGGGGGCTTGTGCCTAACGATCTTTGCATGAATGTTGGAAAGCTTAGCAGTATTGAAAAAAAGAGGACCGTTGATAAAATATACTGACCATAAATCAAGGCTACATTCGGGTTTTTACGAAAGAAATTCACATCGATGAAAGGCTCGGCCTTTCTTTTCTCATACATGTAGAACATGACGCTTAGTATTAATGCAACAATCAGAGTTAAAAATTGAACACCTTGTTCTAGTCCAAGTAAAAAGACCATCCAAGATGTGATAAAAGAACTGAATAAAAGGATGCCAAGCCTGTCCATTTTATGGGATTGCTCCGTACCCTTCCTATCTTTCGGAATGAATAGGCTCGCTAAAGTAATTCCCATCGCTAAGATCGGTAAGTTTACATAAAAAATAACCGGCCATCCTCCGAACGCAATGAGCATGCCGCCAATAGTCGGTCCGAATGCCGCAGATGTTGTTGCAAAAACAGCTAATGTCCCAATCACACGGTTTTGATTCTGCTGAATGGTATTGCGGATAATCCCAACACCTGCGGGAAAAAGCGCTGACGTACCAATCGCTTGGATGCCACGCATCGAAAGTAACACAAGTAGGTTTGGAGATAATGGAGCTAGAATGGAGGATACGACAACAAGCGAAAGACCGACTAAAAAAATCAATTTCCTTCCGTACACGTCACTCCATTTTCCAATCAACGGCGTAAAAATTGCACTAATCATAAAATAAGACGCAATAAGCCAGGAGATACTTGTTGAGCTCAGTTGGAAATCATTTTGAATGGAGGGTAACGCCACGGTAATCATCGTTGTATTTAATGGATTAAGGATCGTGCCCAATGCGACAGCTAGTATGATAAGCTTTTCTCTTTTGTCCACAGTCATTCAGATGTCTCCTCTAGAGGTGCTGACCTTCATCTTAGCACAACATGACTGTTTCAACATTTGTAAGATCGCTAGGCACGATTCCCCATAAGGTGTCTTCAACTGCGGGTTAAGGGGTTTACCCATGATATCACTGCGTAAATATGAATTTCTCTGTAATACTAGCTACCTTACCATCTTTCGCTTCAATAAAGAATGCGTAGAAAATATCAATAACCCAGACTTCTTTTTACTTTTGTCCATCATTAAATAAACTCGCTTTCTCATATCAAACGCCCCTTTCTTCGATCCCTCCAATGCATCTTCGGCTGGACTTGTGCACTTACACCTTGAAGCGATATCCCGCTCCCCATACGGTCTCTATAAACTGATGCCGCGACGGTTCCTTCTGGATCTTGTCCCGGATCTTGCCTACATGGACCGTGACTGTGGCGGTATCGCCATAGTTGTCGATTCCCCAGACCCTATCCAGCAGCGCCTCCTTAGAGAATACCCGATCCGGGTTTTCCGCGAGGAACAGCAGCAGATCGAATTCCTTCGTTGTCATTGTAACCTCCGTCCCGCGCACCGTCACTCGTCTTGCATCGACCTGGATCGTGAGCTCACGAATGTTCAGCTCGCGCGACTTCCGAGCATGCGAAGAACCAGTGCCTGCCGCGACACCGGTCAATCGATCATACCGTTCTAGGTGAGCCTTCACACGCGCCACGAGCTCCGTGGGACTGAACGGCTTGGTCACATAATCGTCTGCCCCTAGACCGAGGCCTCGGATCTTGTCAATATCCTCCTTCCGGGCAGATACCATGAGCACCGGAATAAATGTCGTCTCTCGGATCCGCCGCAATAGATCAAAGCCGTCCATGCCCGGCAGCATAACGTCCAGAATGATCAGATCGTATTCTTGCTCAAGCGCCTCCTCAAGCGCCTGACGACCGTCTGCCCGAAGGGTAACCTCATAACCATTCACCTCGAGAAAGTCCCGCTCCAGCTCGGCGATCGCTTGATCGTCCTCGACGATTAATACTTTGCGCTTCGACATCTCACGCTCTCCCCGCTTCCTTGCTATCCCGTTTCATCGGAATGCTAATCATCACCGTCATGGATTGGCCCAGCTCGCTTCTCGCATGGATCGTTCCGCCATGATTAGCAATAATCTGCTTCACGATAGCAAGTCCTAACCCAGAGCCAGCCACGTCCTGATTCCGGTTCGCATCCCCCCGATAAAAACGATCGAAGATTCTCTCCAGTTCGGCCGGTTCCATCCCGGGTCCGTTATCCGTAACCGAGAATACCCAATTATCCGACTGCCGCCCGATGTGCACGTGGATATGGGGCTCCTGCTTATCCATGAATTTTATCGAATTGCCGACGAGGTTCTGCATAACACGCTTCATCTTCTGGCTATCCATCGTCACTACATCCTCTTGCCCTGCCTCATATTCGCACGTTAGCCGCACACCCGCGCGCTCGCACTCCATCTGGAGCTCGCCCACCGTCTGACGATAGAACGACTCGAGGGACACCGTCTCCAGGTAGAAGTGTTCCTGCTCGAGATCCAGCTTCGACAATAAGAACAGATCGTCGATCATCCGGTCCATATCAAGCGTCTTCGTATAGATGACGTCGATATACTTCTTCAGCTTCTCCGGATCGTTTGCAACGCCTACCTGAATCCCCTCGACATAACCCTTAATCGAGGTCAGCGGCGTCTTCAAATCATGCGAAATATTCGAGATTAACTCCTTGCGGTTCTCCTCCAACGCCAGCTGAACCTCGATCGATCGCTGCAATTCGCTGCGCATCTTCTCATACGAGCGAATGACGCTTCCCACTTCGTTGCCCACCTTGGATTCCAGTCGGAAGTTCAAGTCCCCTTCGGCGATGCGCAGGGAGCCCTGTTCGAGCTGTCGCAGCGGCCTAACGATATCCCTTGTCGTGATCCAGAGCAGTGGGCCGAGAATGATACCGACGAGTATCGCGATGACAAGCAGCACGAACAACTTGAATTTGTTTGTCTTGGACTCTGCCATCGTCATGTCGGCCACCAGATAATACGTCAATGGATCGTCGATGCCAGGGAAATCGTAGGCTACCGACAGCAAGTCGCGTTCTTCCCACGTGCTTACTACGAACACGCCGTCTTCTTCCGGCCCAGCAGCGGCAACATCCTGCCGCAGTTGCCTTAAGAACGCCTCCCCTTCGCTGAGCTCACCGTAGCTTACCCAGTGCTCGCCTTGCCTGACGACAAGGAAGCCCCCGAACGGCTGCAGCCGTTCCCCAATAGAATCCGCGAATTCGGGGGACGTCAGCTCCTCATGAGCGTACCGCTCCGCATAACGCAGGTCCACGAACAGGTCGATGCCCCGGGAGAATGCTTCATGCGGGGATTGATCCTTCACGATACCGCTTACGAGATACGAGAGAACCCCTGTGACAATACCGATTCCAGTCAGCGCAACGATAATCGCCGTCAGTATAATGCCCATGAGATACGTTAGAATAAGCTTCAATCGAATCGACATACATCATAACTCTTTTCTTTGGAAGGCCAGCAAGCCCAATATAGTGCCAATGATATAGTAGGCTGTCATAAATAGCAACGTTGAAACCGTCTTACTGACATCCCCTCCGTACAGGAGCGGCTGCAGCCAATCCGCATAGTTCGTGACGAAGAACCGATTCAGCTGCGGCTCGAGAAATCCGACGACGCCCATCCCCATCCACAGCGCAACGCTTACGACCAGCCCAACAGCACTGCTCCCCACCCATAGGGATACACTGTTCGCTAATACAAGCAATAAGCCGCTGAATAGGATCGCGCCGCCAAGCTCCGCTATACCTGCGCCAAGTGAGGACGCTGCGGACACGCCGTTAAGAATGAAGCCTCCAATGAAGGTCGGCACGAACATACACAGAACGATTAAAGCGCCGGCCCCCAACCCAGCAAACAATTTCCCCATGAATAGAAACTCCCGGCTAATCGGCAGCTTAAGCGCATGCTTGATTGTTCCCTTGAACTCACCAATCATAAGGTCGCTGCCGAGCGCCGCCATCAGGAGAGGAAGCACGGTAGCGAGCAGCAGCTCGATAGCCGTCAGCGGCAGATTGTCTTTCAATCCTAGACGGTCTCCGATAAAGACGAACAGAATGCCAATGATGAAGGAAAGAAGCAGCAGAGCCTTCAGCCTGCCTCCGCGGAACAGCTTGTGCAGCTCCTCCGCAGCGACACCATTCATTAGTGCGATCATACGGCGGTCTCACCCCTTACCTGTGCGAGTTGAAGTAAATAATAGTCCTCCACACCTGCATAAGACTCCCGGATCTGCCCGATGTCCGCCGTATGGACATGCCGCCCCTCATAAACGATGCAAGTGTGTGTGATCCAATCCTCAATGTCATGCACCTGATGCGAAGACACGATGACGCTCATCCCCGTGCCCTCCACTAAGCCGCGCAGCATCATCGAGATCTCCCGCCTGCCCTCGATGTCCATGCCCGAGAATGGCTCATCAAGCAGCAGCAGCTTGGGCCTGTGGAGCAGCACGCTGGCCAGCTCGATCCGCTGCTTCATGCCGGTGGAATACTTCTTAATCTTCAGGTTCCCATGCTTAGTCATGCCCACGAGCTCCAGTGATTGCCGGATGCGCGCTTCGTCGACACCTGGGTACAGCTTATGGTAGCACTTCACATATTCATATCCCGTTAGATAGAGGTACGGGGATGGCTCTCCGATCATCAGGCCCATGTACGCCTTCGTCAGCTCGGGCCGATCAGCAACTGAAGCGCCGTTCCAACACGCCTCCCCGCGATCTGTCCCAACCCAGCCGGCCATTGCCTGCAGCGCCGTCGTCTTCCCGGCCCCGTTGGGCCCCAGCAAGGCGACAACCTCACCGGCTTGCACGGTGAGGTTCAGCCCTTGGATGCCGCGACCGCCGGGGTAAACCTTCGTCAGATCATTTACTTCGAACATAGGTATAGTCCTCCCGAGGTCAGCCCTTGTTAGCGGCGATCGTCAAATTTCGCAGCATCGATCATTTCGACGGACTTGCCAGCGGGATCATACACATCCGGTGTCGTGGCGTTGATGCCGCTAATGTAGCCTGCGCCTTCCAGCTCCACGCGGTGGCTGGTGCCCGCCTTGTCTTTGCCGCTCACTTCAAGCTTTCCTCTCACGCCCTGCACCTCGTTATTCGCATTGACCGTCATTGACAGCCGCACATGTTCAATGGCAACGTCTTCTGTCAGCTCCGGCAATTGCTCCTCAAGGTCAAGTGCCTCAAGTCCTTGGAAGAAGGGAAGGTGCGCCAGCTGCTCCCACTCTTTATGCGCTTCCGGCATATGCGCGCGTCCTATTCTGTCCTCGGCGGATGCCGCATTCATCAGTAAACGCGGTAGAAGTGGAACGTCCTCCTTGCTGATGTTGACCGTAATCGTCTTCAAACCGTCCGCCTGGTTCGCCACACTGAAGTTATCCTTCAGGTCGCCAACGATGAAATCGAGTAGCGCTTCTTCCGCTTTATTCATCGGACGATCCTTTACCTCCACTTCATTCGACCAATCCCGATGCTCACCGGTATGCTGATCGTCCAAGTTAATCACCTGATAATGCAGATCATGTGTCCGGTCTACGAGATAAACCTCGTCTTCGCCGCTGCTGTACAAGCTCGCTTGTCGTTCAACACCCATGATCGTAAAGTCGAAGTCACCGCTAACGTTGTGATCGCCGTCCGCTTCTCCCATCCTCCCCGTCCCTTCCGCCTTCAACACCGTCTGACCGTCAACCGTCAGGCTGAAGTTTCCATTGAACGTTGCACTCTCAATTGCGTACCCGGAGGCATGGTTGGCATTCAGCACCTTCTTGAACGCATCATAGCCATCCGTGTTCGGACTATACGCGAAAGCCGACGCCGTGAATATCGTCATTGCACCTACAGCTGCACAGATCATGATGAATTTGTTTTTCTTTTTCATTTTCCCTCGCTCCTTTAAGATTGTATGGTCTCACTCTTGCTTACAACCTTAGTCTAAAGGAGGAGTCTAAAGTCCCTCGAAAGCAATTCGAAAATATTTCTAAAGTTCGGCTTTCACGATTTCCGTTATTTCTTATTTAAGTTCAATATGTCCTAAAGGATTCTTATTCTTACCTAAACCCGCACAAGCCGCCTCCCAGCTAGAATGATCGAAGCCCAGCTCGCTCCTAAGATAGCTCCAAGTGGTCTGCTGGATCAGCGCGACCCGATCAGGACTCTCATCCGTTGTCTCTGCGACACTGTAACCTGATATTCCACCAAGCGAATGTTCGGCTTCATATAGGGTGAGCAGGCTCTTGCTGCCTGGACTCAGGTAATAGGGATCTGTAAACCAATCAGGTCCTCTTGTAGACAGTAGAGACTGGTCATGATCCCCTGCTACTACAAGAGTCGGTGTGTTCATCGCAGAGAAGTGTGCGTTCATGAACGGAAAACGTTCTGCTGCGAATGAGGTCAAATCTGCTCCGCCCGTGCCCGTCGTAGCTAATAGCACCCCCGCCTTTACACGTAAATCTGACATATCCTCTCCCGGCTGGCCGTTCGCATCAAGAACTCGTGCACCGAGGAGCATACTTACTGTCTGTCCTCCCCACGAGTGACCTGCTGCAGCGATACGATTTCGGTCAAGACGACCCCTGAGTACAGGCGCAGCGGCCTCAATGTGATCGAGCTGATCGAGAATTTGTTTCAAGTCTTCGACTCGGGTACGCCAGATGTGTGGTGTTCGGGGATCATCAGACGGAAGCCGAAGAGTCCTAGAGTCTAGATGCGTAGGCTGAACAACCACGAAGCCATGAGATGCCCAATAGTCGACCAGGGGGTCATAAGCATTCATGGACCAGCCAAAGCCGTGCGAAAAAACGATAATAGGTAATTCATCCCCTATTGCGGGTGCAGTTATTCGCACCTGCAATTCGTCACCACGTTGTGGATTCGCTAGAATAACTGGCTTCACGGAAACGGTTGTCGCAGATTTACTAAAGTTTATTGTCATAGTCGTATTCCTTTCCTTTATAAACTAGGTTGATGTGTCAACCACATGTTTTAATGTAGCACGGTTGTGGTTGATGTGTCAACCATGTTATAATAAGCTTATGAAAAGCTATGAGCTAAGTGAACAAGACATGCAATTGTGGTATATGTGGAAGGGATCCTATCAGAGGATTTTCGAACGCGTCATTAACGAGTTGACCGAACATACGGGGCTATCCGAAGGTGACTACGGCGTGTTAGATCGACTGGACCTTCTGGGGAATGGCTGCCTTCGTCAACAGGAATTAGCTGACTCTATGAAATGGGATAAGAGTCGGTTGTCCCATCATCTAACGCGGATGGAAAAGCGCGGACTTGTCGCAAGGAAGCCACTTGATACCGAACGAGGAGTTCAAGTAGTGATCACTTCAACAGGGGAATTAGCGCTAGGAGAAGCGCGCCCCGTCGTCTCCAGGGCCATACGCAAACATTTCCTCGATCAACTCACTGTTCAAGACAGGGAGTTGATAGCTAAGCTGGCGGGAAGAGCGAAAGAATCTATCTAAATAGAACAAGAGCCGCTGTGATGTAGTTATCCTACCTTACAGCGGCTTCTTTGATTATAAAACTTACGTCATTCACAACCATCGGGAATCAATTTATCCATACTAAATCTCCTCGGTCTGCACTTTCATCATGGCGATTTTCTGGTTTACATAGGGCTATCAAGTCATAATTCTTTTGACCCGCCCTACTTGTCCATCTTCCAACCTAACTTTAATCCCATGTGTATGATGTATTGATTTAGTTAATATATCTTTTACGATGCCACGAGTAGTCTTACCCGTTCGTTGATCCTCTTTTAATACGATATCAACTTCTATACCTGGCTTTATATCATTCCTATTTGTTCCATCATTACCCAAGGTTATCCCTCTTTTCGTACGAATGTAAAAAACCTCTACCCATCCACTTATATAAGTTACGATGGTAGAGGTGTCATCTATGATTTATAACTCGTTCAATACTGCTTCAACTTTAGAAATGATTTCTTCCCAATCGGCGTCTGGCTCTTTACTTACCGTTACAAAGTCATTCATCCCAAAGATGTTATCCACACCTTCAATTTCTATTAAAGCTTGGGCTAACGGATGGTCTGTTTGTTCTCCGCGCTTCAAAGATGTACTGCCAGGTCCTGCGAAAATAGATTCACTTGCATTTATTTTCACGGAATTTGGATTCGGTGTTTGTTGTACAGTAAATTGGATGGACACTATGATCAACTCCTTACAGAGAATTGTACCATTGAAAGAGGGTTTCATACAACAATCAGCAGACAAGATGGCATTCTATGCATTTATCTGCAACAAAATAGAGGGGCTTGCGCCCCTCCAGTGCATAATTAAAACTCTAAATTGGGAGTCACTACTCTTTTTAGTCTATTAAACCTGTCTGCTTTAAGATGCGCTCAATCAAAACCGCTGCTTCCGCACGAGTCATTTTATCTTGAGGATTCAAGTGCTGCTCGTCGACTCCATGTACAATGCCAAGAGAAACCATCAAAGCGACTTCTTCTTGTGCCCACTTGGAAATATCTGCGTGGTCCACATGGTTAGCTAGGATGCTGCTTATCTTCCCTTGACTTAATACGGGTTGCGTCTCGATGAAGCGATACGCACGAGCAATCATAGCGATGCCTTGTTCTCGAGTAATGCGTTGGTTGCCACGGAATGTTCCATCGCCATACCCTAACACGATGCCAAATTGATCCGCAATCATGATAGGATCATGATACCATGTGCCCGTCTGCACATCTTCAAACTTTGTTTGCTCCACATTCTGGTGCATTAAGCCCAATCCTCGAGCGATAAAGGTAGCAAATTCCGCACGAGTTACTTCCCGATCAGGTTCAAACAAATTATTCCCCGTTCCTTCAATGATCAGTCTAGCACCCATGTTATTCGCTGCTGCCCCCACCCAATGATTCTCTACATCAGAGAAGCTTCGTGGGTTCCAAATGACTGAGTATGTGCCATGGCTTATAAGATCATTAATTTTGGCAAAATATTGACCGCTTCTATTGACGACTTCCGTAGGTACATGGAAGATGGTTCCATCTGGATACGTAATGATCCCTGTAGTGATTCGGTTGCGATCGATGCCTGCCGGCAGCGCAATATATTTCGTTGCATAGCCATTCAGGTGATCGATCTGAACGGTTTTCCCATTATGGCTAAAGGTTAAGTCTAGTTGAACAGGGTTCACGAGTATGTCATAGTTTCCACTAGCTGCTGTTTGTTGTGCTTCCAGAACCTGGTTATCGTCAGCAGGTCGAATCGTGATCTGTGCTTCGATATCCTCTAAGGCTGTGTCGCCAAATTGTCTAGCAAGTTCTTCTAAGTTCAGTTGATTTTGCGGTACAGGGTACAGAGCTAGAGGTGTACGGATTTCTAAGGTAGAGCCTGTCTCCCGAAGTTCACGAATATCTTCAGCAGTTAACCCCCCAATTTGCACCTCTCCTTCTGCATCGACTTCAATACCAAGCTGATGGGCTTGTCCATCACCAAAGATCGTTTGAAGTCGATCTGAGTCAATGGTCACTTGTGTCCCTTCATCGGTCGTTTCACCTGTAGCAAAGGGGGCGTCTTGACCATTATCGGTAGTAATGATACCGGCTGATTGAGCATCTTCTGCTGATTCAGCACTCGGCGCACCGCTGCCGCCGCCGCCACCGCCTCCACCGCTACCACCACCGCTGCCTTCACGAGTGATTTCCATGGTATAGGTCTCTAAGAGATCCCCATCATCATTATAAGTCTTCACTTCAATAACGTTCTTACCTACCTGAAGTGGCAGCTTTGACCAATCGCTTACATCTACTAGCTGGCCATTGAGGTAGACCTTTAGACTAGTTCCTGCTTCGGATTTCACAGGATTTATGCTAATTTCCTCCGTACTATTGGGCACTGTAGCTGTATATATGCCGCCGTTGTTAGAGGTAAAGGCTGGATCAGTCGCAATGGCATTGCCTGTGCTGTCCCTCAATTCTAGAACAGCCAGTTCCCCCGGGTCCCCTGTAACTACTTCTTGGACTCCATTTTCCACTAGCTGATAGAAGCTAGCAAGTGGTGTAGCGTCATTCGCAGCTTCAACATTCCCGACTGCTTCATCATAAGATATAGTTAGCGTCTCACCTGGCTTCACAGCTCGATTCAAAGTCAGGGTAAGGGTTTTGCCATCAGCGCTTAGATCATTGTAAACATCTGCTGTTACGGAAATCATTCCATTAGAGCCAATTAGACTAAATCCATCAACATCCGTTAAGGTAATCCCTTTGTCGAAGGTTAGTACCACTTGGTTAGGAGGAGAACCATAAACAGCAGCCGTTACTACTTGCGGTGCAGCTGCACTCGGCGCTTGTGCAGGTGCTAGCTTGTCCAGCGCTTGCGCTAGATCGATAAAGGCTTGATCCACTTGAGCTTGTGTGGCCTGATCGTCAGCTAATATCTCTCGAGCACTCGCAAGCTGTTTCTGCAGCTCCGCCCAGCTAGCTGGTGTGTAATCCTCTTCTTCTAGTGATACACCCGCTAATGCTCCGTTGACGTCATCCACTAGTCCTTGTAGGGCTGTTTTATTCACTTCCGCAAAAGTGAAGTATTGACCATCTGTAAGCGTGACAGTCGCCGCATAATACGTCGTACCATTAGCAGTAACTGGCGTTAATGCGTATTCTTGACTTGCAGCAAAGCTATCACTGTTGCTTACAAGCAGTGTGACATTTGCTGGTACTGCAGCAGCTGGGATGGCTACTTGTACTTGTCCTACATTCCCAGTATTCTGTACTTTCCAAATGCGCTCAGCATGGTTTTTGGCTGTTGCGCCAATCGTGACAGGCTGAGTGAAATCTAATGCGTCACCATTGTCACCCCAGATGAAGTATTGCCCATCCTGCAGCTCCCCACTATTCGCCAAGTTTGTTGCAGCGAGCTGTCCAACATGGATGACCACTTGTGCGCCTGCATTTGTACTATTACTTTGCTTTTGCAGCAGCGAACCACCGTCGTCACGGGCAATCCCCGCGATATTCGTATTATACCCAGCATTATCAGTAATGTTCCATACGATAGTTTCATTTGAAGATAAATAGTCAAATCCCTCAAGTGTATATCCGTATTTAATGGATAAGTACGAGCTTAACTGTTGACGTTCGGTTTGATTGAGTACCTTGTCATAGACGATGACATCACCAATCGTCCCTTTCCAACTCTCATCATTCGCACCGATAATAGCACCAATTCTTGCTCCACTAGTAGTTCCTGTGTTCCAACTTCTATTTGCCTTTCCAATTTGGAACATTTTACTATACAATGCACCTTCAGTACCGTCGTATGTTCCAAACAATTCATTGGGTACATTCAGCTGCCAAAAGTTAGCGGCACTTTTAAATTCACCTGTATAACCAGTTAATGAGCCAGTAGTATCTAGTTGTAACATGCCCATCATTTGACTTGAAGCTCTAGTTCCCCAGGACAGAATATAATGATTTCCTGAAAGGACGTCTGATGCCGCCACAGCAACAATTGTACGATCAGCTTTTCCCGTAGGCAGCTTATTCACATCAAGGTCAAGGTGATTGCTTCCATTAAACCTCACCACCGGGTTAAAGTTGATATTATTCTGGGCATTATTTGAATAAGTGGGTTGTAATCCTGCAGTTGTTTGCTTCGCATGATTATCTTCGCCACTTTGATCCTGCCACTCTGCTACCTTACCACCATCCGCAACATGGATACCCGCTCCTGAGTTCAACCATAGTACGGCTCCCTCAACACCACCTGGTGTATGTGGTACAGGACCCGTTGCCTGCACCTCCTGCGGCGCTCCTACTCCTACCAGAGCAGTACCACTGAATAGTAATAACAGCGAGAGCATGACCATCCTTAAGCGTCGCCAACTATTTTTCTGCTTTATTACTTTCATCATCGTCCTCCATCTCTCCTTACACTAATATAAATTATCTATTTTCATCTCATCATTAATAATAGGGAATAGTCCTCTACAGAATCTCTACACTATTTTTTGCATCTTTATTCTATATCACCTTTACTTATTCACACCTGGCTTTTAACATATGAGTGATAGGTTGTACACGAACATTTTGATTGTTGAGGCGGTTATTACCATGATGAAAAAAACGTTGACCATAATCATCGTCTGTCTAGTAGCGAGTACGGTGATTCGCCTTAGCTGGCTGCATTATTTAACATCACTCGAGTACGAGGAAGAGCCCGTAGTGGTCGAAGGATTGCTTGATTTACGCGGCTGGGAGTTCTCAAATAAGAAGACACTCAAACTGAATGGGGAGTGGGCCTTTTTTCCTTCCGCCTTGATTACTGAAGCTGACCAACATGAGGGGCCATCTCGTTACATACAGGTGCCGAATGATTGGAGCCACACGTTTAATCATGATCAAGATGAACATCGCACCTTTCAATACGGGACATATAAACTGAAGATCCTGCTTGATGAGGATAACGATCAAACGCTTGGATTACGAATCAATGAGATTAGAAACGCCTCGACGGTTTATGCCAATGGACAATTAGTTGCCTCCAATGGACAACCTGCAGCTTCCTTAACTGAGCACGAAGCACGGCAGAGCATTCCCTATTCGGTTGTGCTCACACCCGTTGATGGGCAACTAGAGCTGGTTATTCAAGTGTCCAGCCATGCACAATCAGGGGGCATCACTTACCCGATACGCTTCGGCACGGTTGAGGCAATCGGGTATCTGACTGCTTTCTCGAACAACTTGCAACTGTTGTTATGCGTCGTTTTGTTCCTACATGCTTTATATGCTTTAATGCTGTACCTTTTAGGGTTGAAAAATAAAGCTTTACTCTTCTTCTCATTCATTATGGTTTTTGGCCTATTGAGCGTTTTAGTTGCCGATGATCACTTATTATTTGTTTGGTTTGAGTTTAGTTACGAATGGTCAATGCGAATTATCCGTCTCATTTATATTGGCGCCGTTGCGTTCATGCCGTTCATGTTTCATAGCCTGTTTCCTGGTTATATCAAGCAGAAGATTTTACACTGGTTTATTGGCTATTGCAGCCTATATGCTCTATTCGTTCTATTCGCACCTATTCCATCGATCTTAGCTTATAACGCCATACTTTTCAGTGTGTTGCTCCTATCGGTTGCCCTATCAGCTTACATCCTATGGAAAGCGGTACGATCCAAGAAAGACGTTACATTTCTCTTACTTGCGTCCATGTTGCTCGGTGTCAATGTTCTCTGGGCGATTGCTAAGCATAGTTTGTCATTGGGTTTCATCCATTACCCTTTTGATCTAATTGGGGCGGTTCTCGCTTTTGCCGCTTTTTGGTTTAGACAATCCTTGCAGGCAACCATGAAGACAAAACAATTAGCAGAACAGTTACAAATAGAAGATAAGAGGAAGGACGAGTTCTTGGTCAACACCTCTCACGAGTTGCGAAATCCGTTGCATGGCATACTGAATATGACACAAGTCATTGTAGAAGATACCGCTCACCCCATTCATGACAAACATAAAAAGAATCTCACTATTGTTATTGATGTCAGCAAGCGTCTGTCCCTTATGTTGGACGATTTGCTCGATATAACAAGACTTAGAGAAAACACCATTCAATTAAAATGGGAACAAGTTAGCTTGTCCTCTATTATAGCTGGGGTTTACGATATAGTAAGACTGCAATTGGAGGAGAAACCTGTCACGTTAACAGTGGAAATAGCCGATACATTTCCCCCTGTTTGGGCCGATAAGAATAGACTGATTCAAATCATTTTTAATCTCGTTCATAACGCAGTTAAATATACGGATAGAGGTACGATTTTGATTCGTGCTGCATCTGTTAATGGGATCGCCCATATTCAAGTCGAAGATACGGGAATTGGTATTGAGGAGAAAGCTCTGAAAACCATTCTCGAGCCTTACAAACAAGCAGAACTGAATTCAGAAAGAGCTAGCGGCGGGTTTGGGCTAGGCTTAAGTATTACGAAGCAATTAGTAGAACTGCACGGCGGAATGCTAACTGTTCAGTCGACTCCAGGCGAGGGCTCTGTATTTACCTTTACACTGCCTTTGTCCGAAGGATCAACCCAAGGTGATGAAATGAGTACCGCAGCTATTATAGATGCGCCTCTCGAGATCGCTGCTACAGTAGATAATATCAGTACCGAAGAGCCGATGTATCCCGCAAATTCAAAACTGAAAATACTAGCTGTTGATGATGACAACATGAATGTAACTATTCTCAAACACGTGCTTGAGGCAGAGCAATATGAAGTGAGCACAGCTACCAATGCCCAGCTTGCTCTAGCTAGACTAGAACAGAGTCAATATGATCTCGTTATTTCCGATGTCATGATGCCTCATATTTCTGGTTACGCTCTAACATCTAAGATTCGAGAGAGATTTTCTGCCTTTGAACTACCTATCCTTCTCCTAACTGCACGCAGTCGTTCCGAGGACATCATGGCCGGCTTGCAATCTGGAGCGAATGACTATATAACAAAGCCCGTCGATGCTATGGAATTAAAAGCTCGGGTCCAGGCTCTCACAAAGTTGAAATTATCCGTGGAAGAACGATTGCGAATGGAGGGAGCATGGCTGCAATCGCAAATTCAACCGCATTTTCTATTCAACACCTTAAACTCCATTGCGGCTTTAGGAGTCAGTGATGTCTCCAAGATGCAGGCACTACTTGAAGAGTTCAGTAATTATTTGCGACTAAGTTTTGATTTCAAAAACTCGAACCCTGTGGTTCCTCTTCAGCATGAGCTGTCTCTTGTAGATTCTTATCTGTATATCGAGAAACAACGATTTGGCGATAGAATTCATGTGAAATGGGAGATTGCTTCTAGTGATCAAACCTTATACATACCACCGTTATCTATACAGCCACTAGTTGAAAATGCAGTCAATCATGGCATCATGAATAAGAGATATGGCGGTACAATCTGGATTACTATCGAGGTAATAGAAGAACATTGCGTAGTAACAATTAAAGATGATGGTGTGGGGATGACAGCTCTTGAGCTTGAACAACTTCTAGATGAAGAGATCTCTTCCAATAAAAGAAGTAAAGTTGGATTACGGAATGTGAACAGGCGACTCAAACAATTATATAACCAGGGTTTACTAATCGAGAGTTCGCCTGACCAAGGGACGACCATATCCTTTCAAGTTCCTATTCCGTCTTCATCCAATCCTTATACCAAGACATAACATTGGCGTTGGGTGTCGTTTGGAATTCCTCTAACAATAATTTCTGCAGCTTATTATATTGCTGATGGACAGATAAATCCTTACCCAGGCGAGCAAATATCTTCATGAGATAAAAGTAGGTATCTTCATCAAAAGGGTAGCGACGGTTAATATCTAAGCTTAGCACCAGCGCTTCCTCTAACATATGGTTGGCATAATACCACTCCACCATTTTTAGAGCCATTGTTATCCATAGTAATTGTAGTCTTTGGCGCTCACTTTCTACCCACACATAATCATATCCTAGCAAATATTCGCCACTACTCATGTTTATAACATGCTTATATTCCTGAATAGTGTCAACATTTAGAGGAAGCTGAGCATGTATAAATTGTTCGAATTGTTCGACATCCAGCTCAACTTGTTCCAGCGTTAGTAAGTATCCAGTTGTTGTGTTGCTGATGCTAAAGTAACTTTCAAATGGCTCCAACGTTTTACGTATATGATAGATGGTTGTGTACAATTGTTTTAATGCTTTGTCTTGGTCAACTTCTGGCCAAAGCAACTCCATGAGTTCCTGTTTGGAAACGGCTTGCCCCCTATGCTGTATTAAATATAGGAATAAATGCTCTACCTTAGCTGTTCGCCAACTAAGCGGAAGCATCTGTCCCTGAGTCGAAAGCGACACATGTTGAAACATATTCATCTGTATCTTCTCGTGGCTTTGTATCACGGAAGAAGAAGTTTCTCTGCTAGACTTAATGCGTTGCATCGTATTCATTAGACGCTGTTGTTTAACTGGCTTCAACAAATAATCAAGGGCATTCAACTCGAATGCCTTTATTGCGTATTCATCATAAGAGGTTACAAAGATTACATCTACTTTGGGATTCCCCTCCAAAAGCTGCTCGGCTAACTCAATACCGTTTAACTCGGGTATATGAATATCTAAGAAAACGATGTCTACATCACTTTCTATAATCGCCTGCCTCCCAACAAATGGATCAGTAAACTTCCCTATGACTTGTAAATCTTCAATAGATAATAATTGATGCTCCAAATAATCTAACGCTAGCTGTTCATCGTCAATTAATATAGCCTTCAACGTTGACCTCCAAAAGGATATTCATTTTATATTACTATAATACATCAATCAAACTCATAAAATAATGCTCAGCCAAAGAAATGCAGGGTATCTTTGTAAATATATTCGTGTACTTGTAGATCTTTTGTAGAGGTCGGTTTGATATATTCCTGTTTGATGAATAATCATCTTGAAAAATCAAATCATAGCAAGTAAACACGAGGAGGTACGATATGTTTAAGAGAATGAGAATTTTATCATTGCTGTTAGCGGTGTCTATGTTGGTTGCCATGCTTCCAACTTTCACGCTTACGACAAGCGCAGCGACTGCAACAAAACAGTTATATGTTGATGAGAATTATAACGGCTCGACACCAGACGGTTCTCCTGGTAACCCGTATAAGTCTATTCATGATGTGTTCGAAGTAATTGGCAATGATAATATTGAAATTGCCGAAATTATCTTGCTGAGTGACGTAAGTTACTATAGTTACAATGTTTCAGCAATAGTGGGAGAGAACAAAACAATAACGATCAAAAGCGAAAATGGAACGCTTCGGACATTTTCTAACGAAGCTAACCACTATAATTCAATGTGGCATCTGACGGGTGGCAGCCATATCAACTTAATATTGGAGAATGTTATTTTTGAATGGGCAGATCGCGGACCCATACCAAATTGGGGAGACTTCTTCATCGGTGACGGCAACACCCTTACGCTAGGCGACGGAGCGATTTTAAACGGAAGTGACGTTGAGAACCGTGCGATTAACATTCGCAAAGGCGGCACTGTGATCATGTTGCCGGGCAGCAAAATTTCAGGTTTTATCGCGGGAACTAATCCTGGTTATCATGGCGACGGTTACACCGGCACGGACAACGCCGGCGGAGCCGTTTACGTCTCCCCAGGCGGCACATTTGACATGCGAGGCGGCGAAATCAGCGGTAATAGAGCCTCGGTAGGCGCTGCGGGAGTATACGGTGAATCCGGTTCATACATTTTAATGTCCGGGGCTCCTGTAGTTAAAAATAATTTTAACGGAGCGGCGCAATCCAATGTGTTCCTCGGAGTGATGGCGGGCGACGAGCAGTTAATCCATCTCACGGGCGCAATGTCCTCTGGTGCGAATGTTCATGTCTATGTGCAAAACATGCCATTCGGCAAGGGAGCGAAACGTAATATCGTAGAAGGAAGTGGCGGTTACACAGCGACGGTGACGGATTCCGTTTACTTCCATTCGGACAAAAGTACAGAAGCAGGTATCATTTTTGATACGGACAATATCATTAAGTTGTCCTACGATGCGCGTCTTGGCACCAACGTCAGCGCGAAGATCGAAGGCACTACTGCAACCATCACTATCAACCCGACGAGCGAAGCGTTTAAATACGCTGTAGTTGACGGTACAGGTGAAGTCGTTGGCGGTGCGGGTGGCTGGAAGGAAGGTACAGGCGGTGCAATCGAGTTTACTGGTCTTAGTCCAGATACAGATTATGAAATTGTTAGGGTACCTATTAGCATAGATAATCCTGCGACAAGTGGCTTGGAGAACACAGGTACACCAATTAGGACTCCAAGTACTAGTTTTGTAGACGTACTTCCAAAGGATATCGTGCGTATTTCTGACAATAAGGAGATTAGGATCGATCCTACAAAGAACGGGCAAGAGTATGCGATATACGATCTAGAAACTGACGAGATCGTCGGCACATGGACAGATGGCAACGGTGGAGCGATCACCTTCCCAGGTCTTGATCCGAACAAGCCTTATAAAGTTCTAACACGCGAGCCCGGCACATCTGGCACACCTGGAACACCATCAAGCGTACCAGGTACGGGCGTGATTATGCCGAAGATTATATCTGATATTGATGTCACGAACGGAAGTGGCAAAATAACCGTAGACCCAACTGATGACAGTAAGACATACGTGCTTGTCGATTCAGTCGGTAATGTTGTCAGCACTTCGCCTGGGAACGGTGACGCGATCACCTTTGGCAACCTTAATCCCGGTGAAACATACAAGGTCCACGTGGTTGACAATGGCTTAACAGGAATCCATGTAGGCCAACCGTTGCCTAGTCCGTTAGATACGGAAAGCCTCATCGCTGAATCAAAGATTCCAGTTGTTGGCGTCAACAGCAGCGCGAAGATCGAAGACGGCAGTGCAACAATCACCGTCAATCCGACGAGCGAAGCGGTTAAATACGCTGTAGTTGACGGCACAGGCGAAGTCGTTGGTGGTGCGGGAGGCTGGAAGGAAGGTACAGGTGGTGCAATCGAGTTTACTGGTCTTTTACCAAATACAGAATATGAAATTGTAGCTGTACCTATTAGCGAAGCGAGCCCTGACATAAGTGGCTTACAGGGTACAGGCACACCAGTCATGACCCCAAGTACTAGTTTTGTAGACGTACGTCCAAGTGATGTCGTGCGAAGTGTTGACAATACGGGCATTACGATCAATCCGACAAAGGGCGGGCAGCAGTATGCGATTTACGACCCTGCGACTGGCGAGCTCGTCGGCACATGGACTGATGGCAACGGTGCTGCGATCAACTTCCCAGGTCTTGATCCGAACAAGCCTTATAAAGTTGTAACACGCGAGTCTGGCACTCCACCTAGCATGCCAGGTACTGGCGTGACCGCAGCCGTTAGAAGTAGCGGCGGTGGTGGTGGCGGTGGCGTCCCAAGTATACCGTCAACACCGGGAATCCAAACTTCCGTGAACGGCAAGGATGTCACATTCGCAGTAGACACAACGTCAACTTCGGAAGATCGTGATATCACCTCGGTTCAAGTTGATCTAGGCAAGCTGGACGAGATCTTGACGCAAGGCCAAGGACAGGATCTTGCGATTCATTCGCCGAATGACGGCGATATGAAGATAGACGGATTGACTGCAGCAGCCGTCAAGCAATTATCTGATGCGAATTCGACTTTGGCTATCAGTAATCCGCTTGCCATCTATCCAGTTCCAAGCCAACAATTGGACTTGAACGCTGTGTCCAAGCAACTGAATAGTGCTGATCTTAGCGACATCACAGTCCACATTGACATCGTTCATTCTTCGGACGCTCTGATTAACAAGGCTAAAAGCCAAGCGACTGCAGAAGGTTATGAATTGCTCGTGACACCAGTCGATCTTAATCTGACGTTCTCTAACGATGGTAAGACGATAGGCACGGAGCAACTTAATGGCTACGCGAAGAAGTACATCGCGCTACCGGATGGCATCGATCCGAACCGTATCACGACAGGCGTTATCGTCAACCCAGACGGCAGCGTGTTCCACGTGCCAACAGTCGTGACGAGGATCGATAACCGCTACTATGCTTTGATCAACGACTTGCATAGCAGTGGAACTTACTCGGTGATCTGGAATCCACAGGATTTCGCTGATGTGAAGGGCCACTGGGCACATGCGGATATCAACAACATTGCCGCAAGACTTGATCTGGCGGGTACCGGTAACAATACGTTCTCGCCGAACCGCAACGTAACGCGTGCCGAGTTTTCGGAAATTGTTGTCACAGGTCTAGGCCTAATGCGTCAGGATGCACCGCAGAACAATTTCCTTGACGTTCCATCTTACGCGTGGTACCGCGTTTCTGTAGCGATTGCTACTGAGTTCAATATCGTTTCCGGCTATGATGACGGCAACTTCCGCGGCGACCAACAGATTACGAGAGAACAGGGAATGGCAATGATCGCACGTGCTTACAATCTAATCAACCCTCAAGCCGCGCTTAGCGTTGATCAGATTAATTCCCAGTTGGCACAATATAAAGACGGGGCGAAGGTATCTGCTTGGGCTGAAGCGAACGTCGCTCAGCTGCTCGCAACGGGAATCGTTCAAGGCAACGCTCCTGCGCTGCTTAGCCCGCAAGCCAATATGACGCGTGCCGAAGTAGCTGCGTTGATCGCGAGATTGCTCAAAACGACTGATCTTATTGACCAATAATCAAGGCTGCCTAACCAAACAACTATTGCCTACTTTCGTATCATAATAAAGTGGAAGAAAGGTGTCTCGAAAGGTGTCTCCAAAGTCATCTTGAATGACTTTGGAGACACCCTTTTTTATGTGGTTTCTTCCAAATGGGAAAGTAAAGTAACCTACACGAGGGGAGTTTGAATCCGGATGAGAGTTGTTCTGGTTGATGATGAGGAATTGGCATTAGAATATTTGGAGTGCCGGCTGCAAGAGATTGGCGGCGTTGAAGTTGTTGGCAAGTATACCGACCCATTTCTAGCGAACCAGGCAATAGTAGAGTCGCCTGTTGACCTTGTATTTGTTGATATTGAGATGCGTCAGATAAGTGGTCTGAAGTTAGCTGAACTGCTGCTTGAACAGCAGCCGGATTTACAAATCGCATTCGTCACGGCCTACGATGACTATGCGATTCAAGCGTTCGAGCTCGACGTACTAGACTACTTGACCAAGCCAGTTCAGACCGAGCGCTTGAAGCTTACGCTGCAACGGACGAGTCAGCCTAAGGACAAGCTGATACTTGCTCCCGATCCGAAAGCAGTCGGATTCATTAAAGCCTTCGGCGAGTTTATGATCGCGGATACAGATGATAACGAACTTGTGCGCTTGGTCTGGCGAACGACCAAATCGCAAGAGCTATTCTTTTATCTGCTGCACAATCATGGGAAAACCGTCAGCAAGTTGAAGTTGATGGAGATGTTCTGGTGGAACACCGATGTGAATAAGGCGATGTCGCAGCTTTATACGACGATTTACCACATTCGCAAAACAATCGAACCATTAGGTGGGCGAATTCGTATCAATAGCATCTCGGAAGGATATATGATGAAACTCGATAACATCGGCTTCGATCGAGACGAGCTTGAGCATTTTCTGCTAGACGGTCACTCGCTCAATGAGGACATAGTGGCCAGGTACGAGGAGGTGCTAAAGTTGTATCGCGGCGAATATTTGGCGGAGAACGATTACAAATGGGCGGTATCTGACGTTCAGCGCTACCAGTTGTGCTGGATTCGGCTCAAGCTGAATTTGATTCAATGGCTCTACGGGCAACAAGAGTTCACGCAAGCGTTTGCGCATGTCGACTACTTGTGTGCTCGCTTTCCGCAAGAGGAGGAAGCCCATCTGTTGTACTTGCGTATTTGCGACAAGCTAGGCTACCACTCCCTCATTCACAAGCGGTACGCGCAACTCGAATCGTTGTTCGATAAGGAGATGGACGACGAGCTTGTTCCAGCGATTTCCGCATGGTACGAACAGTGGAGGAGTAGTCACAGGTAAAAGGTACGCAATTAAGATAACAAACACAATAAACTTGCCTTAAGATGTGAGCCTAGCCTTGATGATCAGTCATAAGCTAGGCTCTTTCTATGGCTAACTACTCTATGTCTAATGAATGATCAAGACTGACATTTAACATGCGTAAGATCATGAGTAATGATTCAAACCTAGTTGCATGAGCATTCGGGTTGAATAAACCATCCGTTGATATACCCTTTACGATCCCCATATCGGACAATGTATCAATCTCCGCCTCTGCCCAATGACCTCTAACATCTTCATACTTCGTATTTATCTCATAATGCCTGTTCATTACTCTTGCCAGCATCGTTACTATTTCCGCCTTGGTGATGGGCTGATTGGGCCTGAATGTTCCATCCAGGTAACCATTAGCAATACCGGTTGTTCGAAATGTAGCAATAGCATCCGCTGCCCAATGACCTTTGGTGTCTTTAAAGGCTGAGTCACTTTCAGACGTTAGTCCAAGTGTTCTTGCTAGCATGGATACGAATTCTGCCCTGGTTATTGCAACATTCGCGCGGAATGAATGATCCCCATACCCCTTAATAATACCAAACTTAGCCGCTAGGATGATTGCTTTAGCTTTTGGGTCATCAACCGGTACATCCTTAAATAAATCGACAGGTGCTAAGTTTGATTTTTCCACCATTGCCTTAATGGCATCCATATCAACTTCATCAATATAGAATGGTTGTAGTGCCGGCGTATCCTCAACCTCAATACTGACGACTTGATCAATCGTTAGTCCTGGTTGAACATCGCCGCTGGATGGATGCTGGGGAACGGTATCCACAACTTTGGGGTTTATATCAATATATACAGCTGAGGACACTGACTCGCTATATAGATCGCTTGCGCTCCACGCAAAAGATACAGTCCCTGTCTTACCAGCATAAGAGGTGAATTGTAAATCAGACAAATCGCTAGCTTCTATAGATTGGTTAGCATAGACATCCGTTGTTACACTCGCTTTGTTCAACTGTAATTTGCCATATTCCATTTCCGGTAAGGTGATTATTTTAATTTGAGCTAAAGGAGAGAAGCCTGCGTATTGCGGAGTGAATATCGCCTCAGAAAAGGTGTACACCTCACCTTCAGTGATAGCAACACGAAATGAGGTAATGGTAGGTGACAATCTAAGAACCAGATGTAAGGTAGATTCTTTTTGAATATTATAATCGGCTAGGGTACGGCCGTCCTCCAGCTCTTTACCGGCAAATATTAATCGCATTTGGTCAGGCGGTATTCCTTCCTTGTCTTGGATCTTCTGTTTGACTTGCTGTATGGAATCACTGGATTCTGCTTCTAATGTAATCGTCTTTCCTGTTAGTGTTTTAATAAAAATCGGCATGGCAAATACATGTTGCGGCAGCGCAACTAGTATAGCAATGAGCAGTAAACCAGCGTAAACCATTTTGCTTTTCACGTAGAGTACCTCACCTTCCTTTATCTTCTGTGGATTAGTATAACAGAGCACTATGATAGAATTATGAAAGTTTCCCTGCTGCACATTAATTCGCCGTCACTTGTGGTACGGATCACCCTATCATCTATAGCGCGAAATAAAGGACGCCCCAATCGGGCGTCCATTTAAGTGACTCTAGCAATGTCTTCAACTGCGGGTTAAGCTCAAGCACATTCAAGATGATCTGCAACGCTTCTGCACGTGAGGCATTGCTCTTAGGAGAAAATTTCCCATCCCCCCTACCGCTAACGACACTTGCCTGCGCTGCCGCTTGGATCTCATCTGCTGCATAAGCGCCGTTCAGATCATTGAACTGACCTTTACTGGTGTCCTTCTCCAAGCCGTCAAGGTTTACGATGCGGGACAGCATGACGACCATTTCTTCACGTGTAATCGTCACAAGTCCCCCTTCATCCTGTGACCTCTTTATTTTTTACAATCAACAGAATGAGCTTGATGAATAGGAGTGACAACACGATCATCAACAAACTTGCCAAAATAGGATATGAAACGGAGAAGCCTAGGATTTGTACGGATCTGAGTTCAAAAAACAATGTCTCGACACTCATAACATGAAAAATGGAAAATTTCAATACTTCGGAGATCCAAGGCGCATTTATTTCATCTAAAAGTATCGGTCCTAAAAGAATCAACGCGGCAGTAAAAAACACAACAATGGAACTTTTACTTATAGAAGACAGAAGTACAATCAATAGTGCAAGACAAAACGCGCCTAATAAGTGGATTCCTATTTGAGCCAAGTGGTATTCAAGCAGACTTAACTCATACTGTGAATTTGAGAATGTAAGTAATGACTGGATCGGATCACCCCACCCCGTATTCCCAAACCAAAAAAGGTTAATAGCCACAATAAGTATTTCCCAAGTAAAAACGACAACCGCCGTAAAAATAAGCGACGCACCAATTTTAGTCCAGCCTATTGTTTTCCTTCCCTTATTTGAACTAAGGATATAATGTTCAACGCCTGAACTGTATTCTCTCGTGAAGATCGTCGATAGAGCTACCAAGATCATTCCCGCTGTAATCAGTTGACTAACAAAATCAATATTATTCATTGGTCCATGTTGAAAGTCTTGATCTTTAATTAAATTAAGACTAAATAATATAATAAACACGATGTATACACTTTTTTGCGTCAATATCTTGTTCAGTTCAAATTTCAATAATTTCACTATATGGACACCTCCTCATCAAAATAATAGAGATATAAGTCCTCTAAATTAGGAGCCGCATGTACTGCGTGCAGACAAGGCTTCACATCGCTTATCATTCTCAATTGAAATTGATCCTGAATACGATTGATATTCCCAACTTTAAACATGGATTGATACTTTGCTATTTCCTTCTCGTCAATAACTATTGTCCATACTTTTCCATCCATTCCTCTTAACAGCTTTTCCGGCTTTTCTTTTCGTATCAATTGCCCTTTTTTAAGAATCAGCACTTCTTTGGCAATAGATTCGATATCCGATACGATATGGGTGGACAATAAGACGATACGATTGGTTGAAATATGTGACAATAAGTTTCTAAAGCGTATTCTTTCTTTTGGATCCAAGCCTGCGGTTGGTTCGTCTACGATGAGTATCATGGGGTCATTTAACAACGCTTGAGCGATCCCGATGCGCTGCTTCATACCTCCGGAGTATTTCCCCAACTTTTCTTTTCGGTGTTCCGACAATCCGACGATATCCAAAACTTCATTGACTTTGTCTTGCGTCTTCTCCTTGGCAAGACCCTTTAGAGCAGCAATATATTTTAGAAATTTTTCAGCGCTGAAGTCTTTATACAGTCCAACATGCTGAGGCAGATATCCGATTAAATCCCGATATTCATGATCCATCTTAACGATATCTTTTCCATTCAAATATATTTGCCCCGTGCTGGGCTTCATCACACTTGCCAATATTCGCATCAACGTCGTTTTCCCCGAACCATTAGCCCCAAGGAAACCGTAGACTCCCCTTGTTAACTCCATATGAATTCCATCTAAAGCCTTTTTACTTCCGAAGCTTTTGGATACATGATCAATGGTTAAGTTCATAATGTACACCCCTTTGGCAAATTCGTTTGATTTGAGCAATAATAAAGATAGAGGCCAACAATGTAATCAAAATATAAAATACTGGAGATATGCTTTCTATTTTATTGACAATATTGATCTGACTCATGAGGCCACCCATTAAAATCCAAACTGTGAGACTCATGGTCACCGCAGATACTGATCGGAACCGACTGACGATAACTAATGATAAGGCTGTGATCACAGTAAATGGCGCTGCCCAGTATATCATTAATTCCCAAATCCAAATTTCCTGATAACGTGTAGTAATCATCAATATATAGATCATATTCATAAGAAAATTAAATCCACCTACAACGAGCATCTTCGATAAAATGATTTCTTGTAAGTTAAACTTGAAAGACATTTCAAGCTCATCCATGGCTGTGTTTCTGCCTTTTATCACTTCAAATAATCCGGTGATGGTCGGAATCGGGGCCAAGAACATGATCATTAGATATGGGTTTTTCTCTGATAAAAACAACACTGTCAGTCCGGCAAGTAGAAATACTCCATTTAAGATCCAGAATATAGGACGGATAAAAAAAACTTCATTGAGGGCTTGGTTCATAATAGAAAAGATGCCGCTGTAGAGTGTCCGATTTTTGTTTTCTTTGTTAGGAACATAAGGCCTAATGGCATCAATGGTCATCATTAATTCCACTTCACTCGGATACTCAACATCGTATTCATCTAACCTACCCTTCAAAGACTGGTCAAATTGTTTCAGCTCTTCGTCCATATACATGTCATAAATTGTGTTATCGTCTTTTTTCACTTGCTTGTTCATTTTTCCCACCTCCCTCAAGCATTTCCGCTAGTTTACCCAGTCCTTGCTTCAATCTCGATTTAACAGTTGGAACATTTGAGTTAGTTACCTCGGCAATCTCCTTTATTTTCAAGTGATGATAGTATTTCAGAACAAGTGCTTCTTTCTGATAATGCGGGAGACTGTTAATCGCTGCCTTGATTTGTTCTCTTGTTTCTTTTCGTTCAAAAATATAGGGAATGCTCTTCTGTTCACTTTCCATCGAATCTAACAAATTCATTTGCTGGGAGGTGTGTCTATAATCAGCACTTCTCCAATAATCTCTACAATGATTTATAGCAATTGTATAAATCCAACTTTTAAATTCTGCTTTATGTGAATAAGATTGTATTCTTTGGACTATTTTAATAAATATTTCTTGAGTTAAATCCAATGCCGTTGGCTTATCTCCAACTTTGCGGTAGACAAACGCATAGATGGACTTGTAATATCTTCTTATCAAAACCTCCATTGCTGCTTGACTGCCATCTAAAATCTCTTTAATTAGTTGTTTGTCATCCGGCATTTTATCACCTCATCCATTAAGACGTAACCAAATAAAAAAAGATTTAAACATTATATTTTACATTACAAAAAAACAACCAACTAATTGAATAATAGCCTGGTTGTTTGTTTTGAGGAAAAGCTTAAATATTGTATTCTAGACGCCTTTCAGTAATTACTTGTTCATTAGTTCTCATCAAATGGATGTGGTTTTCACCAAAGAAATCGCCGTTACTTGTGATACGGTTCCCCCCGCATAATCTTAAACGCCCGATACACCTGCTCAACCAGAATAAGCCGCATCAGCGGATGCGGATAAGTCATCTTGCCGAATGACAGCTTCTGATCGGCGCGGCGCAGCACCTCATCCGACAGGCCCAGCGAGCCGCCGATGACGAAGCTGACCTGGCTCCTGCCGTAGGTGCCCAGCTCGTCCAAGCGCGCGGCCAGCTGCTCCGACGACCAGGCCGCACCGTCGAGCGCCAGCGCGATCACATACGCGTCCGGCTTGATCTGCGCCAGGATGCGCTCGCCCTCGCGCCGCTTCACCTGCAGCTCCTCGGCCGGACTCATCGTCTCAGGCGCCTTCTCGTCGGCAAGCTCAGAGACGACAACCTTCGCATAGGGGCCAAGACGCTTCAGATACTCGTCGATTCCCATGCTGAGGTACTTCTCCTTCAGCTTACCAATCGTCACAATCTGGATATGCATCTCATTCCACCGTATAGCGCGCGGGCTGCTGACAATATTCACACGTTCGCGCAGGCTGCTCCTCAGCCAAGCCCGCCTGCTCCATGGTCAACAGCTCCGGCGCCTTCTCATAATCATCAACAATGACATCCAGCGCAATCTCCAGATGCTCTTCACATACAACCAACATGACTAGCCTACTCCCTCTCCTGCAGCTTCAGTTTCACCGATTGCAGCTTGCCCTCTCGGTAGAAGCTCACCTTCACATTGTCACCAATCTGCTTATCTTCATACAGGTACTTACGCAGCGCCAGCGTGCTGCCAATCGCGCGATCATCCAGCGCCACGATCACATCGCTCATGAGCAGCCCAGCCTCAGCAGCAGGACCCTCAGCGGACATCACGATGACGCCACTTTGCACATCATCCGGTAGCGCGAGCACTTCGACGCCTGCCAGGAACATCGACAGATCCATCGTCGCCACACCGATGAACGGGCGCTTCACCTTCCCATATTCGAGCAGATCTGCCAGGACCGCCACGGCATCATTGATCGGTATCGCGAAGCCCAGCCCTTCGACACCGTAATCCGACACCTTCATGCTATTGATCCCGATCACTTGGCCGAAGCGATTTACGAGCGCTCCGCCACTATTGCCGCGATTAATGGCCGCATCGGTCTGGATCAGCTCGACCTCCCAGTCGACTTGGCCATTCTGTCCCAGCGAGACCGGGACCGGTGTATTCAGTCCGCTCACAAATCCGACTGTAATCGTCAGCGAATAGCTGATGCCGAGCGGATTGCCGATCGCAACAACCGATTCGCCCTCCTGCAGGCCATCCGAGTCGCCGAACCGCGCGATTTTCTCAATCCCCTTACCATCGATCTCCATCACCGCCAGATCGGTGAACACATCTGAGCCGATCAGCTTAGCTGAGCGGCGGTTGCCATTCGTGAGGACGACCTCATGTGACACCCCGCCCTCGATGACGTGGTGGTTGGTGACGACTAAGGCTTTATTTTGATGAATCGCGAATATAATCCCTGACCCCAGACCGGTACCCGCTCCCTGACGCTGCTCCTCACCTTGTCCAGACGGCTCCTCCGTATACGTAATGATGCTGACGACAGCCGGCTTCACCTGCGCCGCGATCTGCACCACGCTTAGTTCCTCTAATCGCTCAGCGCCCCGTTCACTTGCGAGAGCCGGGATGGACGCCGAATAACCGCCTAGCGGATACTGCTCCTTATTCAGCCGGAAGGGGAGCAATAACAGGATCAGGACGAGGATGATCATCATCAGAATGAAGCCGAGCTTCACCCAGCTCCGCAACCCGCCATCGCGATAGCCGCTTGCGGAGGTCCATCGCCCATTCCCCTTAGATTGCTCGCGCTTGCGATAATCGTCTCCCCAGAAGCTCATGCCGCATCTCCCGCTTTCCGCCGCTCAATCTGCTTATCCCGCCTTGTATAAGAATAGCAATTTACACCAACACTACAGCTATACCCTTCGAAAGCAGGTGTTCTTAATGCCCTATGACAACCCCATGCGGGAAGTTCGAATTGTGGCCAAACTGGCCGACCTCACAGAAGAGCTGTACCGGCTCCAGCTCATGCTCGATGCCATGACAATGCTGCTCATCGAGAAGGGCCTGCTCTCTGCGCAGGAGCTCCGCGATAAGGCCGCCCTGCTAGACCGCCTGAATCTATACGATCAGCAGCCGCATCAGTCCATCTCGACGGTATCCCATAATGTCGGTCTGTCGAAGTAGGTCTCCATCAAGCGAATCCTGCGATCCGACAGGCTGAAGCCCCGCTCCTCTACTACATTATGTACCGTCAGCTTGGCTAAATCCATCATATTGTGATCCCGGCTCAGATGCGCCAGATACACGCGCCGCACCTTGCCGCCGCCGAGCACATCGATCAGCGCCTCGCCTGCTGCCTCATTAGACAGATGGCCGACGTCGCTCAGGATGCGCCGCTTCACATTCCATGGATAATGGCCAATGCGCAGCATCTCGGTATCATGATTCGCTTCTAGCACCAGCACATCCGAATCAATAATCTTCTCCCGCACACGCTGGCTCACATAGCCCAGATCCGTCGCGAGGCTCAGCTTCTGCCCCCCGCACTGGAAGCAATAGCCCACCGGCTCAGCCGCATCATGCGAGATGGGGAAGGATTCGACCCGTACATTGCCTAGCTGCAACTCATCCCCGGTCTCCAGCACATGCCGCTGATTGTCGGGAATATCGCCTGCATGCTTCTCTAGCGCCTTCCACGTATTCGTATTCGCGTACACCGGCAGCTTGTACTTACGAGCCAGCACACTTAGTCCTTTAATATGATCAGAATGCTCATGCGTGATCAGAATCCCATCCAGCTGCTTGGGACTCCATTCCCGCTCAGCCATCAATTGCTCCATCTTCTTCGCGCTGAAGCCGACATCCACCAGCAGCTTCACGTCCGGTGTATCAATAATGGTCCCATTACCTGTCGACCCGCTAGCTAATATCGTGAATCGCATCTGCTTCTTCTGCCTACTCTCTTCTATGAAAATACGCTTCTATGAAAAATACTTCTGTATCGTCACGTTCTCTCACCACGATCCCTCACTCCACAGCGCCGGTAATCGCATGCACATAATACTGCTCGCCGCTGGCCGTCAGCACACGCCAGAACGGCGCGATGACACGGGATTCCGAGTTGAACACTTGCCCGTGATAGCCCAGCCGCACATCTACGATCGCCGCACCCTCTTCGAGGAACTTGTCGGCCAATATACTCACCGCTGTCAGCGCGCTCAGCACCCGCTGCTCCTGGTGCTGAGCACCTGTAAGCACCTCAGCGTGCAGCTGCTTATAGGAGGTCACGCGGGCATCACGCGTATAGAGCTCGAGCTTCATATCGAAGATCGGATAGCCCTGCAGCATCTGGAAGAGCACATAGCGATAGTTCTCTGAGTCGACCGGACTGAGCTCATAGCTCTCCCCGTCTGGAACCTGTGTCGCCAGCATATCCTGTAAGGCGGACTTCTCCCGCAGCAGGTCCACCGCGAATGGTGAGGTCAGAGCGGTAATGCCTGGATTCCCGTCCGCTGGAGATACCATGATGGTCAGCTCTCGCAGCTTCGGTGTCTCTTGCGGCAGCGCCACGCTCAGCTTGATATTCTTCTGCGCGATAATCTGCTCCAGCGCCTGCTCGGCCACGATCTCATCAGGTGTGACCGCTGACGTGCCTTCTCTATCATACCATAGCAGATAGCCTAGCAGCAGATTCACTAGAATGAATACACCGATCAGTATCGACTTCGCCCGACTCCAATCCATCCGCGTCTCCTCCTCTCACCAGAATCCAGCATTATGGCAGCTCCAGCATCGTACCGTCTCCCAGCACAACTGCCCAGATCGGCATGAATTCGATCGTCTCATCCGTTACATGCGGTTTATATGCCGGTGTGATACGTTTAATCTGAGAGAGCACACCGAATCGCAAGATTCGGTTAAGCAGCGGCTCTCCGCCCTGCAGGAACTGCTCCGAGCGCTCGACCCGGATGGGGTCAAGCGACAGCAGTGACCGTTCATACTGCGTGATGACATCCTGCTGAAGCAGGATGCTAATATAGCCGAACCGTTGATCATTCTTGCTTACAATTGGATACGAATAAGGGAACGACGACAGCCATTGCCGGAATACGAAGTTCGGCTGAGACTGCCTAGCGCTTACCTCTACCCGCTCCAATCCATAGCGGCCATTCCAACCGCCATAGCGATTAATGAATTGAGCAGCGGTAGGCAGATCTGTTCTCGCATTGAAAGTGCCGCCAATGGATGCCATCGGATCGGTATAACTCATCCATTGCTGGTCATTATTGATCTCTAGACCGCGCTTACCGTCCGAGTAGATTTCCGAGCTGTCTCTGGTCGGCAGGCTTCGCGTAATCCCTGGATCAGGGAACAGCATATTCCCCATGCGATCGCCGGCGAACGTCGTATAGCGATAGGACAGCCGCTGGATTGAGATCGGCTCCGTCGGATACAGGAAGCCGTACGGACTAAGCGTGTACTTCGGTGTCTGAAACTCACCGAAGCGAATATATTCGCGTACCTTATCTCCGGTCAGATCGCTCATGGTCACCTCATAAGCGTCAGCGAAGTCTTCGCCGAGCAGGAAGATATCCACGATCCCGCTCTCCTCGCCGACAGTCAGCCACATCGTGTGTATCCACTCTTCATCGCTCAGCAGCCCGATTTGCAAGGGTATTGCCTGACGGATCACCTGCAAGGGCAGCGGACTTGGGAATCGAATCTCGATACCGGCCTGCTCGTTCATCAGCTGCTTGAGCAGCAGCGTTGACTTCTCAGAGATACGAATGCCCTCATAGCTTCGCTTCTTCAGGTCCTCCATAATGATCTTATAGAAGGGATGATCCGGATACAGCACTGCATGCGATTCTGAATTCTCATGAATGACGATCTGGTTAGGGAATACGAGATTCTCCACCTTCTCCTGCGTTCCGATGAGCTCTGATTCGACATACTCACTCTCTCGGATCGGTTCGTAATTCGTCGAATGATAGGCCAGCTGATAGCTCTGATACAAGCTGGTCCCAACAAGAATAATGAGTAGAATGGACTTGGCCTTCTCTAGCATCAGGCATCCCTCCTCTCACCCATAGGCAATGTAAAGCGGACGATCGTTCCCTTGCCTACCTCGGACTCGATATCGATCATCCCGCCGTGGGCCTTGATTATTTCCCGGGCAATGGATAGACCGAGTCCCGTGCCGCCCATATTCCGCGAGCGCGCTTTATCGACTCGGTAGAAGCGGTCGAAGATCTTGCTAATGTCCTTCTTTGGAATACCGAACCCGCTGTCCTTGACCATAATTTCGACATGCTGCGTCCGCTTGCGAATCGAGGTCAGCTCGATTGACCCGCCCTCGGCCGTATACTTAATCGCATTCGACACCAGATTATCCAGCACCTGGTCAATCTGATCCGCATCAATGAATACTTGCCCCAGACCAATCTGCGAATGCACCCTGATCTTCATCGACTTCTGCTGCAGCTGGAAGGCGAATCGATCCGCCACCTCGTCTAGCAGCTCATACACATCTGTCCATTGCTTCGCTAGATTGGACGTCTTCGAATCCAGCTTAGACAGATGCAGCAGATCCCCGACCAGACGAATCATCCGTTCGGTCTCCCCGCGCACGACACTGATGAACTTATGCGACAGACTCGGGTCATCGAGCGCCCCGTCATCGAGCGCCTCCATATAGCTCTTGATCGTCGTCAGCGGTGTTCGCAGCTCATGCGAGACGTTCGCCACGAACTCGCGCCTCGCCTGCTCCAGCTTCTCCTGCTCGGTCACATCGCGCAGCACGACTACCGTGCCGCCGATGCTGCCGCTGCGATGAATCGGCGTGAAGCTCATCCATACGCGAATCGGCTCCGATTCCGGCGAATGCGCAAGCTCCAGCATCGTCGTCTGCTCCTCCCCGTTCAGATACGGATTAAGCAGCTCACTAGGCATACCCAGCACCGTCGATAGATCCCGATTCTCCATAATCGTCTGACTGCCCAGCTGCAGCAGCTCACGCGCGCGCACATTCATCACGATCACCTTGCCGGTATCGTCAGTCGCCACAACGCCATCGCTCATATTAATTAATATAGAGCTCAGCTTCTCCTTCTCTTCCTCATTCTGCGCCAACGCTTCCTTCAGCCGATTCGTCATGTCATTGAACGTATGGCCCAGCTGTCCGATCTCATCCTCGCCGAGCACCTTCACCTGCTGATCGAAGTCGCCGCTCGCCATCGCGTTCGCCTGCTTCGTAATCTCCTTAATCGGACTCGTGATCGTATGCGCCAGCACAATCCCCAACAGCGCCGTCAGCGCTAGCGCGATAAGCGTCCCCGAGAACAGAATCTGATTGATATCCTTGATATTCTCATACATATCCTCCATCGAGGCGACCATATAGACCGCGCCGAGCACCTTATCCTGCCCCGTCACCGGCATCGCGATAATCTTATAACGCGCCCCGAACTCATCGACAACCGTATCTGAATCATATTGAATGCCTTGCAGCGCCCGGCTAACCTCGATCTCCGTATTCCGCTTGCCGACAATCGATTGATTCTTCACCGACGTCGTAGAGAGAATTCGCCCGCCGCTGTCGATAATCTGGATCTCCGCGCGGCTGATCGTATTGAGATTCTTCACCATCGAATCGAGCTCGCCGATCATCCGCTCCGATTCCCCATTATCTCCAGCCTGAACAGACGACAGATACGGCTCCACGAAGGTCGTCAGCAGGAACACCTGTTTACGCATCGAATCCGATGCGCTGTTCATGAAGGAGCTCTCCAGCGTCCGTACAAAATAAACCCCAATCACCTGCACGGCGACCAGAATCAGAAGTACGTATATAATGACCAAGCGTACTTGGATCGTTTGAAAGAAACGAATTTCTTTCATCCGAATTATCCCCCCGCTCTAGGATTGCGCATCAAGTAGCCCAGACCTCGCCGGGTAATAATATACTCCGGATGACTCGGATCATCCTCCAGCTTCTCCCGAAGTCTCCGGATCGTCACATCCACCGTCCGCATATCGCCGAGATATTCGAAGCCCCAGACTGCCTGCAGCAGATGCTCCCGCGTCATCACCTTCCCGCAATTCTTACCCATATAATAGACCAGCTCGAACTCCCTATGTGTCAGGTCCAGCGGAACCCCGTTCTTATAGACCACATACATCTCATTGTCTACAGACAGCTCATGAATACGCAGCGTCTGACTGCTATTCGCTTCTACAGAAGGCGCCGATGCCTTAATCTGTCTGCGCAGATGCGCCTTCACCCGCGCCAGAATCTCGCGCGTGCTGAACGGCTTCGTCACATAATCATCCGCGCCCATCTCCAGACCGAGCACCTTATCGATCTCCGAGTCCTTGGCCGTGAGCATAATAATCGGTGTATCCAGCTTGCTTCGTACTTCCCTACACACATCAAGACCGTCCTTGAGCGGCAGCATCAGGTCCAGCAGAATCAAATCCGGTTCCTCAGCGAAGGCCAGCTGCACCGCTTCCTCGCCATCGAGCGCGCAGATCACCTGATACCCTTCCTTCTCCAGATTGAACTTCAGAATATCTGCAATCGGCTGCTCATCATCCACTACTAATATCTTCGCCGCCATACTTGACCCTCGCCTTCCTATCCCTAGTCGATTACCGCATGCATGTCTCTCTATATTAACATAAAAACCGGACGAAAGGCGCATGCCCTCCATCCGGTTCATTCGGTTATCTTTGGTTTATTTGCTGCTCAGATACTTCGTCGGGTTCTTCGCTACGCCATCCACCAGAACCTCGAAGTGCAGATGCACCCCTGTCGAGCGTCCCGTGCTGCCCATGACCCCGATCTTGTCGCCCTTCTCCACGATATCGCCTTCGGAGACGGAATACTTGCTCAGATGGCCGTATAAGGTCTTATAGCCATTCTTGTGATCGATAATAATCGTCTTGCCATAGCCGTTCTTCGTGCCGACAAACTCCACCTTGCCTGTATCCGAAGCCTTGATATTCCGGTTCGAGGATGCCAGGTCAATCCCCTTATGGGTCGTCCCCCAGCGTGATCCGAAGCTGCTCGTCAGCTTCGCGCCGGATACTGGCCATGCGAACTTGCCCGTACCCTCGCCCAGCAGACGCAGCGTGCCCTTCGCGACCACTGCGGTTACCGGCTCTACCAATACTTCCTCACTGAGCAGATTCTCGCTTATGAGATTTCCATTAATCGATGTCAGCTCATAGACGACCTTCTTCAGACCTTCCTTACCTGGTTTGATGACCCGAGTTCGACCTAGACGCAGCGTATCATCCGTCTCATAGATCGTGTCATAATAAATTTCCTCTTCATCGACCGCGATCTCTACCGTGCGGACGCCAAGCGTAGGTTCGAAGCCCTTCACGATCAGCTCGTCTCCGACGCGAATCATATCATCGACAATCCAATTGTTGAGCATTCGAATCTCATCGGATGTTGTATTGAACTTCTCGGCAATACAGCCTACACAATCACCAGGCTCCACCACATAGATCTGGGGCGGCTGGCCCATCGATTCGAGCACAGCTAACACGCCGGTTGGCTCTTCGAGCTCATACTCAGACTCGATGACAACCTGCTCCATCTCAACCTCTTGTGTGAAATCAACAGATACTAGAATCTTATCTCCGACAGGTGCGAGCACTTCCTCGGCATCCGCGGATAACACATCGACTCTAGACACTTCCTTGATGTTATCAACATTGGCATACTTGTTCTTGAACTCTTCGAGTACAGCCTCCGCCTCTTCCGCATTCTTGAGTATAGCGATCTCCTTGCCATCAACCAACAGCTTGATGCCAGTCGGCTGAGCGGTGACAATCGACTTCACCCCGAATACGGCGGCTTCATCGTTCGTTACCCCCTTGTAAACCCTTTCACTGCTGTAAGTAACCTCAGGTTCATCCACGATCATATGTATGTCTGGATTTTCCATGACGATCTCTTGCTCGCGTTCTGTGATAGCTTGTTCAATTATTGCTGGGTTGCTCACCACACCGATTTCCTGACCATCCACATATACATGGAAGATCTCCACGGTATGCTTCTCTATATATTGGTTCCCTCCGGCCGAAATTCCGATCAATAAGGCCACTGCGCCTGCCGTCTTCAAGATGGCCAGCTTATGGTCCACTACTCCTCGTTCTAGCCGCGATAGTATCTCTTTGTAATCACGCGGTTGTTTGACTTTAGCAGTCAAGTTGGCAAGACCTTCCCGCACGATGCGGCTCCAGTCTCTCTTCCTGAAAACTGACATAATCGTCTCCTTTGTTCCCGCTTTGAAGTTGTAAAAAGAACGCAGCAGCCATGTATTTCCTATTCAGATAGCTGCCGAATAATTAATACTTTATCACAGTGTGGACGGCTATATCAATGATATATATTACTTAACATTAATATCTATTCAAGATCGACAATAATCTGTCAATATCGTCCTCCTCCAGATAGGCGTTAATTACCTCTTCAACCTGCGTCAGCTCCTCATCCGTAATGCCGTCCTCAAGCCATTCTGACAGTCTCTGCAGCTCAGCCTGGGGCAGCTTATTCATCATAATCGCGAAGATCGCCATCTTATCCTCATCGCTTAAATTTTTACGCTTCTCATTAAATTCATCCGCCGTAATCACAATCGAACCGCTCTGAATGGCATGACCGAACACGGGCGCCGCCTCGACATCATGGATCGGATCATCTGCTGCATCATCCCTATTCGACGGCATCTGTGTCAGGGGGTCAGATTGCGACTCCGATTGTGGCTGTGATTGCGGCTCTATCGTCGTCTCCTTCGGCTCCATTATCATTGGAGGCGCCTGCTGCGCAGAGGATAGCACATCCGAAACCGACAGCGTTGGACGCTCGATATCCGATAGATGGAATCGATCCAGTACAACCCCTACATATTGATCTACGATATATATGGTTGTCATAACAGACAGTGTAGACAGCAGAATCGCCGTTATCATCAGCTTGCTCAGATAGCCCAGCAGTTTCATTACGCTGCACCTCTTCCAATCCCTAGTCCCAGGGTAATGTCCGTTCCACACACCCGCGCAGAACCCTTAGCCTAGTATTGACTAGTTAGAGGCACTTTCATACACCGTTCGATGCAGCATGACAGCATATTCGTTTCTTCTTGGGAGATCCATGCACGCCAAAATAAATCAAGCCCCCCATCGCACGTAGCGAAGGAGGGCCCACAGTGGTATGCACGCAAGCAAATCCATATCATTAATAGATCTTCACAACCTGATTCGTCTGTTCACGGTTGCGGCCGACCGAGAAGATCGCGATCGGTATGCCGGTTAGCTCAGCTACCCGCTCGATATAGCGGCGCGCATTCACTGGCAGATCGTCCAGACTCTTCGCCTGTGTAATGTCCTCACTCCAGCCCGGCAGCTCCTCATACACCGCCTCGCATTCGTTCAGCACACTGAGGCTCGCCGGGTAGTAGTCGATCAGCTCACCCTTATACCTGTATGCCGTACAGATCTTAACGGTTTCCAGACCAGACAGCACGTCCGTGGAGTTGAGCGACATCCCCGTAATCCCGCTCACTCTGCGCGCATGACGGACAACCACGCTGTCGAACCAGCCGACGCGGCGCGGACGACCCGTTGTCGTGCCATACTCATGGCCCACCTCGCGTATGCGATCGCCAATCTCATCGTGCAGCTCTGTAGGGAACGGTCCGTCGCCGACACGGCTCGTATAAGCCTTGGCTACGCCAATAATTTGGTTAATCCGCGTCGGTCCCACACCCGAGCCGATGCAGACTCCACCTGCTGACGGGTTCGACGAAGTAACGAATGGATATGTTCCATGGTCGATATCCAGCATCACGCCCTGGGCTCCCTCGAACAACACCTTCTTGCCTTCATCGATCGCATTATTCAGTACGAAGGAGGTATCAATGACATACTTGCGAATACGCTCCGCGTACGCCAGATACTCCGCTAGGATGGCATCCGCGTCCAGGCATGCCGCGCTGTAAATTTGTTCAATCATCTTATTCTTAGCGGCGACCAGCGGGCGAAGCTTCTGCTCGAATACCTTCGCATCCAGCAGATCCGCGATGCGAATCCCGTTACGAGCCGCCTTATCCATATAGCAAGGGCCGATTCCCTTCAGTGTCGTTCCAATCTTATTCTCGCCCTTCTGCTCCTCCTCGAGTGCGTCCAAGAGCAGATGATAGGGCATAATTACATGAGCGCGATCGCTGATTCGTAAGTTATCTGTAGAGAAGCCATTCTCATGAATATAATCAATCTCATTGATCAGGGCTAGCGGATTAATAACCATGCCATTGCCAATTACACATAGCTTGTCGTCGTAGAAAATTCCGGATGGAATGAGATGGACCTTATACTTCTTATCATGAATGATGATCGTGTGCCCAGCATTATTACCGCCTTGATAGCGAGCCACCACATCGGCAGATTCGGCTAGGAAATCCGTGATCTTGCCCTTGCCCTCATCTCCCCATTGCGTACCTACTACAACTACGGTTGACATACGCATAACCCCCATCGTGGTGTATCTCGACTACACCACAAGTTTAGCCGCTTTCAGTAGAAGCGGCTATATAAGTGTAGCAACCAGGCCTTTGAATGTCAATAAAAACGAACGATCCCTGGAATATTCCTGAGATCGTTCGGATTCTAATGCATTCTATCCGACGCCAGCCTCTGCGCCCCCATGGTTCAGGCTGACGAATTTATTGAAGTTCTTCATAAAGGCCAATTCCACCGTGCCCACCGGACCATTCCGCTGCTTGGCGATAATAATCTCGATAATATTCTTCTTCTCGGATTCCTTATCATAATAGTCGTCTCGATAGAGGAAGGCCACAATATCGGCATCCTGCTCGATCGAACCCGACTCTCTGAGGTCTGACATCATCGGCCGCTTATCCTGACGCTGCTCGACACCACGGCTTAGCTGAGACAGCGCAATAACAGGAACCTCGAGCTCTCTGGCAATCTGCTTCAGTGTACGCGAGATCTCCGACACCTCTTGCTGTCGATTATCACTGCCCTTACGGCCGTGAATCAGCTGCAGATAATCGATCAGAATCATGCCCAGCCCGCGTTCCTTCTTGAGCCGGCGGCACTTCGCCCGAATGTCCGCGACTGTCAGAGCCGGCGAATCGTCAATATAGATATTCGCCTCCGACAGCGAACCGATGGCCATCGTCAGCTTCTCCCAGTCATCGCCCTCCAGATAGCCAGTCCGCATCCGGCCCGCATCGACATTCGCCTCTGCGCAGATCATCCGCTGCACGAGCTGCGCAGCCGACATCTCCAGACTGAAGATGGCTACGGTCTCTCTGGCCCTTACCCCGACATTCTGCGCGATATTCAGCGCGAATGCGGTCTTCCCAACCGATGGACGCGCCGCGACGATAATGAGATCGGAGCGCTGGAAGCCGGACGTCATCTTATCCAGATCCGGGAACCCCGATGGAATTCCGGTCGTACCGCCTTTATGGTGGAACAGATGCTCCACCCGCTCGAACACCTCCATCAGCACATCCCTGATGGCGATGAAGCCTTCACCGCGGCGCCCGGACAGCTCCAGAATGCGACGCTCAGCGTCGCTGATCAGCTCTCCGACATCGTCGGTGCTCGTGTACCCATCGCTGGCGATCTGCGTCGCTGCGCGAATCAGCTTGCGCAGCATCGCCTTCTCCTCGATGATCTGCGCATAGTAGCCGACATTCGCAGCTGTCGGTACCGCGTTGGCGAGCTCGGTCAGATAGCCGATCCCGCCTACCTCCTCCAGTAGGCCGACATTGGCCAGCTTCGTAGACAGGGTGATCAGATCGACCGGCTCACCCGCTTCACCCAGCCCGAGCATCGCTTCGAAGATATGCTGATGCGCTGCTCGGTACAAGTCCTCAGGCACCAGCCGCTCGCTAGCGACAATCAGCGCCTCGCCCTCGAGCAAGATTGCGCCGAGTACCGCCTGCTCCGCCTCCAGATTCTGCGGTGCAACACGGTCGACGAACATGCCTCTATCCATGCTCATTGCTTATTCCTCCGCGACTTGAACCTTCAACGTCGCCTTCACAGCCGGATGCAGCTTAACCTCGACCTGCGTCACGCCCAGCGTCTTGATCGGATCATCCAATTGGATCTTGCGCTTATCAATATCATAGCCCTGCTTCTTCAATTCATCGGCGATATGCTTAGTCGTGATCGATCCGAACACGCGCCCGCCCTCACCAGCCTTCGTCTTCAGCTCGAGCGTGATCGCTTCCAGCTGCTTGGCCAGCCCCTGTGCATCGATCTTCTCCTGCTCCTTCTGTTTAGCTGCGGCTACATTGATTTGCTCGAGCTGCTTAATATTCGAATCTGTCGCAGGCTTAGCTAATCCTTGCGCGAACAGGAAGTTCGTCGCGTATCCATCCGATACGTTCTTCACATCGCCCTTCTTGCCTTGTCCCTTAACATCCTTCAACAAGATAACCTTCATTCGAATAACCCCTCTTCCTTATGCATGTCATTAATAACAGCCAGCAGCTGTTCTTCCGCTTGCTCCAATGTGCCTTCAATCTGGACCGCTGCATTCGTTAGATGACCACCGCCGCCCAGACGCTCCATAATTAATTGTACATTAATTTCACCCATCGATCTCGCGCTGATTCCAATTAGCCCATCTGGTCGTTCCGCGATCACGAAGGATGCAGCGATTCCGGTCATGCTCAGCAGCGTATCGGCTGCCTGCGCTACGATCAGCGGTGTATGCTTCTGTCCAGGCTCGCTGGTCGCAATCGCGATATGCTCATACAGGATGCGCGCGTGCTTAATCATATCCGCCTTCTTCAGATACTCATCGAGATCCTCCTTGAGCAGACGCTGAATCATGGCCGAGTCTGCGCCATTGCGTCGCAAGAACGATGCTGCTTCGAACGTTCTCGCGCCTGTTCGTACCGCGAAGCTCTTCGTATCGACTACAATACCAGCCATAATCGCTGTCGCCTCGATCGGGTCCATAGCGATCCGATCATCATAATACTGCAGCAGCTCGGTAACCAACTCACACGTTGAGGATGCATAGGGCTCCATGTAGACGAGCAGCGCATCGTTAATGAACTCCTCGCCGCGGCGATGGTGATCAATCACCACAACACGGTGACATACCTGTAGCAGCTTCGGCTCGGGGATCATCGAGCCCTTATGCGTATCCACCACGACCAGCAGCGTACGCGGATGAATCCGCTGAAGCGCCAGCTCGGGATGAATGAACCAGCTCTCCTGCGCGGCATGCTCCTCTATCTCTTCCATTAGCCGCTGGATAGAGGGGTTAATTCCCTCCAGCACGATATGCCCTTCCTTGCCGGAGATCTTAACTGCCTTCATCACACCGATCGCGGCACCCAGCGCGTCCATATCGGGAATACGATGGCCAACGACAAGTACATTATCCGATTCCCGGATGAGGTCACGCAGCGCGTGCGAGATGACCCGCGCTCTAACCCTCGTTCGCTTCTCAACCGCGTTGGACTTACCGCCATAGAAGCTGATCTTACCGCCAGCCTTCACCGCGACCTGATCACCGCCACGGCCCAGCGCGATGTCTAAGCTTGATTGCGCGAGCGCGCCGAGCTCGATCAGATCGTTGCTGCCTGCCGCAATACCCATACTTAGTGTAATTGGCAGCTTGTGATCGAGCGTATGCTCACGCGTCTCATCCAGAATCTCGAACCGGGATTGCTCCAGCTGCTTCAGAACCAATTGCTTCGTGATGAACAGATACCGATCAGATGCGGTTCGGCGCAGATACAGATGATGCTTGCTGGCCCATTCCGAGATTTCGGATGTCACCTTGCCGAGCATAATAGCCCGCGCGTGATCATCCAGCCCCTGAGTCGCCTCATCGAGATTATCCAGCATAATGATACCGAGCACGGGCTTCTCTTCTTCATGAGTGCGATGTAGATTCGTATACGCCGTGTTGTCAATAAAGTAGAGGAGCCGTTCCTCCGCCTTCACCAGCACTTGGAAGTGACGCTTGCCGACGGTCAGTTCAACCTGGCCTTCCTTCTCCTTCGACAGCTTGAGCCCAGGGAACATCTCCGTGATGCTCTCACCAACGAGCGACTCCCGATCCACCAGTTTGGCAACATAAGCATTATGCCATTCAATGATCTTATCCTCACTGAATAAGAGGATACCGATCGGCATTTCCGTGATCACTTCGTGGCTCGCCCGCTTCACGCGATGTGAGATCGTATTCACATACTCCCGCATATCCTTGCGGAATGCCCGTTCCGCGCGCAATGTCCAGTAGATGCTGGCCGCCAGCAGCAGCATCGCGCATAACCCCAGCCGCCAATCGAATACGGCTAATACGATGACTAGCAGCAGCGACAGGCTATTCGCCCAGATCATGGGCCAGCCATGCCATCTATTCATTAATTGTTCAGGTCGCATCCATACACCTTCTATTCATCCATCTGTCGCCTGCAATCAGACGATTAACCATCCTTCTGAGTGAGCTTGCTGCGCACCGGGAAGGCCATATCCGCGACACCGATCCAGGAGATCAGCTGCGGGATGAACGGCAGCAGCACAATGCCGGCTATCGGCAGCGCTCGGTTCCAGCCCTTGTGGTCCGCAATGAAGTACAGCAATCCGATCCCTTGCAGCGCGATTGCATAAGTGAGCAGCGGCACCGCATTAAGCAAGATCACATTGACAACAGAATCCATCTCGAAGACGAAGAAGAACTCCAGCAATAAGAGCACGAGATAGATATAGATGATAGACTTGGGCAGCTTCCATTCCTTCATCGGCTTCAGCTTCGGGATATTCACCTGATATCGGGCCAGCAGCTTGCGGCTAATCCAATGCGCCAATACCGTCGTATACACCGAATAGATGATAATCATCAACGGCGCCATCAGCGTGATCATATAGATCGCCCTATCTATATTCTCCGCGCTGACCATCGCAGACAGCCAGACCATCACAGCCTCGTTGTCCTTCAGCGTGTCAGCCATGAATGTATTGAGATTGAATCGGAAGATCGACAGGATCAGCAGCAGCCCTAGTATAATAGCAATGAACGCCACAATCCCTGCTATAATCGCTTGTCCCGTATTCTGATCCCGGCGATAATAAATCGCCATCGCTCCTGCAGGCACGAGATAGAAGATCGTGAGCAAGGACAGGAACGTCCCAAGTCCGGGCAGGAACAGCGCTAAGGCTATCACAATAACTCCGATAACGATGAGCGCCTTGACGCGGTCAGCGATGACCAGCATAACGACCAGCGGCACCATCATAATATGCAAGGTAATCAGGCTGAGCGGCGTTAATAGCGATAACAGCATAGCCACATAGATCCCGCCCCAGATGAGAGGCAGTCGTAACGTTGATCCCAATACATGTTCACCCCAAATATAGCGTATGACATTAATTATACCACAAACGGGATTTTCGAGTATGTCGTTCTGAGTGATCATGATTCGTGTGAAAATAAAGAAAAGTGAAGGGTGCTCGACAATAATCGAACACCCTCCACCTTAGAGCTGACTTAATCAGGATACAATATCCAGATGCTGCTCCTGCAACCCCTCAGATCGCTTGATAATCAATCTTGATATCCGCATATGATCAACTTCGTCTACAATCAATTCATAAGGGCCGTAGATCACCCTCTGATTGCGCTGCGGCGGCATCTCCACTTGTGCGTATACCCAGCCGCCGATCGTATCGAAGTCCTCTGTAGTAATTGTTGTTTCAAAATACACATTAAACTCATCTATTAGTAATAATCCGTCTACGGAGTGCGTCCATTCATCATGCTGCACAATCGCCGGCAGCTCCTCATCGAACTCATCCTGAATCTCGCCGACGATCTCCTCCAGGATATCCTCGACCGTTACAATCCCTGAGGTTCCCCCGTATTCATCAATCAGCAGCACCATGGCCGTATGCTTCTTCTGCATCTGCTTCAGCAGCATGCTAATCGGAATCGACTCCGGCACAGTCATTAGCGGACGCGTAATGGTCCGAATGTCGGTTAAGCCCTCGCCTGCCTTCATCATATCCTTGATATGCACGAACCCGATAATATTGTCCTTGTCGGGATCACATACTGGGAATCGGGTATGCAGCTCGCTTAGCACGAGCTCCCGCTGCTCCGCATAAGGCTGGTTGGCATATAGACAGATCATCTCAGTTCTGGGAATCATAATCTCACGCGCGTTCGTCTCCGAGAATTCGAAGATATTGTCCATCATGGCCATCTCGGACTGATCCAGAAAGCCGCTCTTATGGCTCTCTTGCATGATCACCCGAATCTCCTCATCGGTGTGCACCGGTTCATGATCAGACTCCGGCTCCACGCCGACACGGCGCAGGATCCAGTTCGATAGACCGTTGAGACACCAGATGAACGGATACATGATCCTGTAGAAGATCACCATCGGAATGGCTGACAACAGCGTCAGCGTCTCCGCATGCCGGATCGCATACGTCTTGGGCACCTGCTCGCCCAATGTGATATGGAACGTTGTTATAATCGAGAACGCAATAATGAAGGAAATCGTATGAATGGCGAATTCAGGTAGAATGCTGATAAGCAACGGCTTCAATAATGCCGCCACTGCAGGCTCTCCCATCCAGCCCAGCGCCAGCGAAGCCAGTGTAATGCCCAGCTGACACGCGGATAGATAAGCATTCAAGTTCTGCAGAATCTTCTGAGCGAATCTCGCCCGCAGATTCCCTTCTGCTGCCCATGCATCAATCCGACTTACACGCGCCTTGACATACGCGAATTCCGCCGCAACGAAGAAGCCGTTCAGAAACACTAGCACCAGCACACATAATAAATATAAAGCGATAAGTAACGGGTCACCGTCCAAATCGTCCCTGTCCCGCTCCTATTAGCGGGAAACAGGTTTACACCTCCTTGGATTGTTAAGAATTTTATGAGTGAAGCAATAATAGGATTATATCATATGTTATGTGTAAACGCTTGCCAACTATTCGACCTTTTCGCGGAGCCGGGCAGCTGGAGTAAGAGATAACCCCTCGCAACGGAAGCGTCGCAAGGGGTCTTGTTTATTTTACGCCTTAAGAATGTCGTGATCTACGTATCTAGCGCCATTCAATTCGCTAATCACGTTAATAGCTACCTTAGCGCCATCGCCAGCGGTAATGATCGTATGCACGCTCACACCAGCAGCCGTTCCCGCAGCCCAGATCCCCGCTACGCTCGTCTTGCCCTCAGCATCGGCATCGATAACCGTCTTAATGCGCGGCTCCGTGCCATCCTTCAGATTCAGGCCAATCTGGCCAGCCAGCTCTGTAGATATGCCAGTCGCGATAATGACATGGGCTGCCTCATAGCTAGCGCCGCTCTCCGTCGTAACGGTGAACCCCTTATCGCCCTTGGTCACGCCACTCACTTTGTCCGATATAACCTGAGCGCCGAACTTGGCCGCTTGCTTCTTGCCAACCTCAATCAGATCTGGTCCCGCAATCGCATCGACCCCGTAATGATTCTCGATCCATGCTTTCTTCGTCATACTGGAATCACTGTCAATCAGCACAGTGGATTTCCCCGCCTTAGCGGCGAATAGGGCCGCACTCGCTCCCGCCGGTCCTGCTCCAACAATCAAGATGTCACTCATCGTCATTCGCTCCTTCAGAAACTTATTAATCTTTTATATTTACTATGTTTAGTATAGCGCAACAGCATGTAGATATCCAGCCCTGGTTCATGCGGCTTTTCCGCTTCGGCGGACCAGATAAAAGGCTCTTCCGTTCTCCAAGTTTGTGTAGCAAGCTACTTCTTAAGCTAGGGTGTTTCCGTTTAGCGTCGATATATAAAAAGGCAGTCTGGATTCACCAGACTGCCGTGGTTTCTTACTCAGTTGTGTAAGGCAAGAGTGCAATTTGACGTGAACGCTTGATCGCAGTCGTCAGCATGCGTTGGTACTTTGCGCTAGTTCCTGTCACACGACGTGGCAGAATCTTGCCGCGCTCGCTAATGAACTTCTTCAGCGTCTCGATGTCTTTATAATCAATGTGCTTGATCTTGTTCACAGTGAAGTAACATACCTTACGGCGCTTGTTGCGTCCGCCCTTGCGTCCACCGCCTCCGAATCTACGCTCGCCGCGATCTTCTCCGCCTTCGCGGTTGTATGGGCGTCTTGGAGCGCCTGTGGAAGCTTGTTGTGGAGCTGGTGCTGGAGCTGTTTGTTGTTCGCTCATCGTTTATCCTTCCTTTCATCTTAGAATGGCAGATCATCATCAGAGATATCGATTGGTTTACCGTCATCTTGGAATGGGTCGTTATTGTTGCTGCCGCCGCGATAGCCGCCTTGGCTGCCGCTTGCTCTGCTCTGCGATCCGCCGCCCTCTTCGCGGTTAGCGGAATTCGCGGATTCGAGGAACCGTACATTGTCCGCCACGACTTCCGTGACATAGACTTTGCGGCCTTCATTATTGTCGTAGTTGCGCGTTTGCATGCGTCCCTCGACCGCGGTCAGACGGCCCTTGCGCAGATAGTTCGCGCAGGTCTCAGCCAGCTGTCTCCAGGTTACGATATTAATGAAATCGGCCTCGCGCTCTCCGCCTTGACTAGTGAATGGACGATCGACAGCCAGTGTGAACTGGGTGACCGCAACACCAGATGGCGTATAGCGAAGCTCAGGATCTCTCGTTAATCTTCCGATCAGAATGACACGATTTAACAATATTACCCCTCCTGGAAGTGGACTTTAACTTGACTGCTGTAGTCGATTCGATTAAGCCACGTCTTTAACGATCAGATGACGAATGATTTCGTCAGAGATCTTAAGAACGCGATCGAGTTCCGACACAACTTCTGCCGGAGCGTTAAAGTTAACCAGGACGTAGAATCCGTCACGGTGCTTCTCGATCTCATACGCTAGACGACGCTTGTTCGGCCCGTCTTGCTTCACGATTTCTCCACCATTACTCACGATGTTCAGGAACTTCTCGACAGTAGCGTCGACAACTTCTTGTTCAATGTCCGTGCGAATGATAAACATTAATTCGTATTTGCGCATGAATAGTTCACCTCCTTATGGTCTTGGCGGCCCCCCATGAGTTATAGACTGTCTCTGCAGACAATCGGGGAGCAAGGAGCCAGGTTGCGCGGGCATGGGTCAGCCTATCTGCATAGTCTATACGCAAACTCGCACCTAAATACTATATCAGAACGGACCGTCCAATACAAGCAAGAATCGATGCCCAGAGGGAGTCAGCATCATTTGGAACACATTTTTTTCCGCGGTCTGTGCAATCTAAGGACGATACAGGAGGTGAATTACATGGGTGAATGGAGCGAATTCGAGCCCGGTCATCGCGCGCCGAATGCGGGGCGTTATCGCGAGGTTGGCGAGAAGGATCGGATTATGGGTATTAATGACCCGCAGATTATCGAGCTTGAGAAGGGAGAGCGGTTCCCGAAGACCACGAACAAGAACCGCAAGTGGGTCAGAATGTAGACGCAACACAACAGCCGACACCTCGGCAGACTGTGTTTGAAACAATGGATCGTCAGGAGCACTGGCGATCCACTTGTAGCTCACTTACCTCTCATCGCACCCTGTAGCATCACTTTCCGGCGTGCACGCACCACTTACCTCTCATCGCACCCTGTAGCATCACATTCCGGCGCTGCACGCACCACTTACCTCATCATGCACCCTGCAGCATCACTTTCCGGCGCTGCAGATGCTCCGCTCGGGTTTAGGTCGACCGTCCGAGTACGGCTTGCCCTGCTTCTAGCGCCGCGACAATTCGTTCTACATCGTATACACCGCCTCGCCACGTTCCACCGCTGGCTGCTTGCAGAGCCGCCCACAGACGCGTATCATCAGGCAATTCTGGATCTGGTCCAAGCGAAGGATGCGGATCTCGCAGCGCCAGTCTTCGAGCACCCTCTTCGGGACCGAAGCGCTCCTCCCGCTCTCCCACAAAGTTGATGCTGCCCTCCAGCTTGAGACGGTCCACTGTAATCTCGATCCAGTCCCCGTCACGCAGCTTCGCGACAGGTCCCCCTGACAACGCCTCGGGTCCGATGTGACCGATGCACGCGCCCGTTGACACGCCGGAGAAACGAGCGTCTGTAAGTAAGGAAACCTGATTGCCATAGGAGAGATGCTTGAGCGCAGATGTAAGCTGATAGGTCTCTTCCATTCCCGTCCCGCTAGGCCCTCTGCCGATTAGCACCATGATGTCGCCGGCTGAGATGCCTCCTGTCTTGATCGCCTTGATCGCGGCGCGCTCAGTCGTGAACACCTTACATTGTCCGAGGTGCCTATATACGCCATCATCCCCTACGACCGATGGATCGATTGCGGCAGACTTAATAACGGACCCCTCCGGGGCGATGTTGCCAATGGGGAAGGTTACGGTCGAGGTCATACCCGCTGCTCGCGCGCTAGTGGGCGTATAGATAACCGTATCGGGATCAATCCCCTCTGCGCTGAGCAGCAGCTTGCGCATGCGATACCTCCGCTCAGAGGCTTCCCACCAATCCAGCACCTCCCCCCACGTCTTGCCCGAAATTGTGAGTGCTGATTCCTCCAGCAATCCAAGTCCTCTTAGCTGCAGCATAACTTCAGGCACGCCGCCTGCCAGGAACACGCGAACAGTCGTGTGCGGAATGGGGCCGTTCGGCAATACGCTGACGATCCGCGGCACACTTCGATTGACGGCTGTCCAGTCGCCAACATCGGGAACTCGCAGCCCTGCTGCATGAGCAATCGCAGGAATATGCAGCAGCAAATTCGTCGAGCCGCCGAATGCCGCATGGATGACCATCGCATTGTGGATCGCCGCATCGGTCAGAATTTTGCTCGTCGTAAGACCGCTATTCGCTGCAGCCATCGCTGCGCGCGCGGACTGTCGGGCAAGCTCGGTCCATACCGGCTGCCCGGAGGGCGCTAGCGCTGCATGAGGCACCGTTAGTCCAAGCGCCTCCGCGACCACCTGCGACGTGCCCGCCGTTCCGAGGAACTGACAGCCGCCGCCTGGGGTCGCGCAAGCTCGGCAGCCTAGATCCGCAGCCTCCTCCAGCGTAATCTCTCCGTTCGCGTAGCGCGCTCCAATCGTCTGAATCTTGCCAGCATCCTCCCCCATCGTCGGAGGCAGCGTCACTCCGCCAGGCACGATGATGCCTGGCAGTGAAGGCGTGCCTGCTAACGCTAGCAGCATAGCAGGCAATCCCTTATCGCAAGTCGCGACACCGATAACTGCCTTGCGTGTCGGTAGGGAGCGGATCAATCGGCGCAGCACGATCGCTGCATCATTGCGGTATGGGAGCGAGTCGAACATGCCAGATGTGCCTTGTGAGCGGCCATCGCAGGGGTCGCTCACGAATCCAGCGAATGGCACTCCGCTTGCGCGACTGATCTCTTCTGCGGCGGCCTGCATCAGGAGACCTACCTCCCAATGCCCCGTGTGATATCCTAGCGCGATTGGACGTCCATCCTCGCCCCGTATGCCCCCCATGGTGCTTAGCAGCAGAATCTCCTTGGACCCTAGTCGAGATGGCGACAGTCCCATCCCAACATTCTGTGACCAGCCGAACAGATCACCGCTCGGGGCCTCCTTCAGCAACTCCGCTGTAAGCGGCAATGCTCCCGACGGCCCGGCCGCATGGGTTGTAATGCGATAGAGCTCATCCCCGCTCGGCTCAGCGATGCGTAACCACTCTTCCTCCATCCTCCGCTCCTCCTTCCTTATGAATCATGATTATTAAGGCTTGATGAACACCGTCTTGATCGAGGTGAAGAATTCAATCGCTGCACGCCCTTGTTCTCGGGAATGGGAGCTCGAATCCTTCATGCCTCCGAATGGCGCCTGCAGCTCAACGCCAGCCGTCTCGGCATTAATACGAACCAGACCCGCTTCCATATTCCGAATGAATGATAGCGCGCTGGCGATGTCCTTCGTATATAAGGAGGCGCTGAGGCCGTATGGCACATCATTAGCCAGCTCAATGGCTTCAGCCAGATCATTCGCGGTGATGAGCGCGAGCACGGGGCCGAAGATCTCCTCCTGTGCAATGGCCATCCGCGAGGTAACGCCATCGAACACAGCAGGTGTTATATAATACCCGTTCCGAAGGCTCTCCTCCTCAGGGATCGTACCGCCAACCAGCAACTGAGCTCCTTCCGCAACACCGGTGCGAATGTAGGCCAGCACCGACTCATATTGCTTCTGATTCGCGCACGGTCCGAGCCATGTATCCCCCGATAATCCATCACCAACCCGAAGCGATGCCACCTTCTTCACCAGCTTATCCCGGAACGCTTCATAAACATCCCTCACTACGATGACACGGCTTGTCGCTGTGCACTTCTGACCAGTGGACCGAAGTCCTCCGCTTATAGTCGCCTCCACAGCCAGATCGAGATCGGCATCAGCTGCGACAATAATCGGATTCTTGCCGCCCATCTCCAGCTGATACTTCGCACCACGCATGAACGCAGCATGGCCTACCGCCCGACCAATCGTGTTAGATCCAGTGAAGGTGATGCCATGCACACCCGGATGTGCAGCAAGCCCCTCTCCGATCTCCTTGCCGCTGCCAATCAACAGATTCATAACCCCTGCTGGCAGACCCGCTTCATGGAAGCATTCCATAATGAGAGCTGCAGTTACAGCTGTCTCTGAAGCCGGCTTCCATACCACAGTGTTGCCGTAGATCAAGGCCGGTGCCATCTTCCAGATCGGTATAGCGACCGGGAAGTTCCACGGCGTGATCGCACCGACTACACCTAGCGGGACGCGTGTTGTGAACATGAATGCATCCGCATCGGTCGAAGGAATGACATCGCCGATTGCTCGCATTCCTTCACCGGCATAATAGCGTAGAATAGCAGCACCGCGCGCCGTCTCCCCCTTCGCTTCGACTAGCGTCTTGCCCATCTCGCGAGTCATCGCATGTCCGATCTCATCGAGCCGCCTTTCCAGAATATCTGCAGCCTTGTAGAGGAATGAGCCGCGCTGCGAGCCCGACAGCGAGCTCCACGCTTGACGAGCCGATTCTGCCGACTCCACAGCTCGATTAAGATCCAGACGGGTTGATAGCGGCACATAACCGACAACCTCATCCCTATTGGCGGGATTTAGGCTCGCCGTCGTCGCCCCGTTCTCAGCTGGCGTCCACTGCCCACCAATATAATTACCATAGGTTCGAATACTTTCCATATCACCCAGTCCTCCTCGTTGCGCCGCTTCGTCAAGCGACTACCGTATTTATCAATGTTCCTATCCCCGCAATATCAATTTCGATGACATCATTCGGGCGCAATGTGAAGTAATCTGGAGGCACCAGGCAGGTGCCGGTCAGCAGCACCGTACCTTCGAATAGCAGATTATCCCGCTTCAAGAATGATACGAGCTCCTCCAGCCTGCGCTTTAACTGACTCGTGTTAGCCGAGATCGACACAACCGCCTCTTCCCCGCGATAGATGCGCAGCGCAATATCCAGGTTGTAGGGGTCGACCATCGACTCCGCGATGCGGATCGCAGGTCCGATCGAGCAGGACTGCTTCCAGATCTTCGCTTGCGGCAGGTAGAGCGGATTCTCGCCCTCAATATCGCGGCAGCTCATATCATTGCCGATTGTGTAGCCTACAATGTCACCGCCTTCACTTAGAACGAGGCCAAGCTCAGGCTCCGGCACCTGCCAGTTGGAATCCCCGCGCAGCTTCACCGCTTGGCCAGGGCCGACTGTGCGAGCCGCGGTCGACTTCAAGAACAGCTCGGGCCGCTCAGCCTCATACACCCGATCATAGTAGGTTAAGCCTGCATCCGGCTTCCCTCCGGTCTCATGGTTGCGCGCCTCCCGACTGCGCTGGTACGTAACACCCGCCGCCCACACCTCAGGTGCATGCACAGGGGCAAGCAGCTGAAGAACTCGCCAATCGACGTCAATAGGCTGACCAGCATCCGTACTCTTAGCCAATGCTTCCCCCAGTGTCATGCCTTGACCTTGCGCCCGGCGCAGCAGAGCCATGAAGTCTTCGTCCGGCAGGACGTACGCCGCCTCATCATCAGTTACCGCTGCAAGCACCTTCCGCTCTCCATCCAAATATTGAATGATTCGCATACCATTCTCCTCCTTAGTGCTATAATATAAAACACTGTTCTATATTATAGTTATTAAAAATGGGCAGTTATGCCCTGTACCCCATCTTCCTCGAGACTGCACGCGCTGTCTCCTGTAACTCCAAGATCAATCCCTCTAATGAATCATCATCCACACGCGCCACAACCGTTGATAGACTGATCGCGGCAGCTACTTGACCACGGTAATCCAGAACCGGAACGGCCGCGCATCTGACGCCTGCCTCATTCTCCTCGTTGTCGATTGCATAGCCCCGCACTCTGACAAGCTCAAGCTCGCGACGGAATGCGTCAGCATCCATGATCGTCCGCTCCGTCCGTTGGACGAACACATAGTCCGAGAGTAGATCATCAATCCATCCACCCGGTTGATATGCGCTTAAGACCTTGCCTACGGCGCTCGTATGCAGCAGAATTCTTCGGCCCACCCATGAATAGCGGATCGGCGCAAGGCGTCCTTCCACCTTATCAATATATACGCCTGCTTCACCGTCCAATATGACTAGATGTGTGGTCTGCCCGCTATTCTCCGTGAACTGCTCCAGGAACGGTCTGACGATCTGCCGAATATCCAGCGACTGCAGCAGCTGCTGTCCCTTCTCGAGCAGCCGAAGTCCCATTCGGTACCTGCCGGTTGTAGGGTCCTGTTCCATATAGCCATGCGCCTGAAGCGTCCTGACCAAGGAGTGCGTCGTGCTTTTGTGCAAACCCATACGCGCGCTGATTTCGGTAAGCTTCAATTCCTGTGTCTCTTCATCGAACAACTCTAGTATAAGAAGCGCCCGTTCCACAGCTTGTATAATTGGCATGACTTGTTTCTACCACCTCAATTCTCTCCCTATTTTTCCCTAATAAAATACGTTTCGACGCAATCCTTCACATTCCTTCCCAATTCTATAATTAATTATATCTAGCTTAACTACGAATAGCAGGCTGAAGAACAATCGTGTAAACCCCGCCGACTGCTGTGTGAAAACGATGCTGCTCCTGTGCAACCCTCTCCATCGCGATTGACTTGCCATCCTTAGTCACTGCAATCTGCGCTTGGCTGCGGATCGTACAGGGGCCGCCCTTAGCAGATGTAAGGCTTGCCTCGACCAGCTGGCCATTCCTCCATCTAATCTCTACTGTAAACCCTCCCCTGGCACGCAACCCAGCCACTGAACCCTCCGACCAAGCTGCGGGCAGCGCTGGGAGCAACTGCAGCTCACCCGTATGACTCTGCAGCAACATCTCCGCGATTGCAGCGGCGCCTCCGAAATTGCCATCAATCTGAAAGGGGGGATGGTTGTCCAGGAAGTTCGGTAGTGTGGAATGCGTCAGCAGGTCAGTTAAATTAGTCACCGCTGCTTCCGCGTCCTCCAGCCTAGCCCAGAAATTGATAATCCATGCCCGGCTCCAACCGGTATGGCCGCCACCGCTGGCCAGTCGACGTTCGAGCGTGCGCCGCGCAGCAGCCGCCAGCTCCGGTGTGCCCGCGCATGTGATCTGGCTGCCCGGATGCAAGGCGAACAGATGGGAGATATGACGATGACCCGGCTCCATCTCCTCATAGTCTTCATACCACTCTTGGAGCTGGCCATATCGCCCCACCTTCGGTTCTGGCAGCTTTACCAATACACGCTGAAGCTCGGTACCCAAAGCCTCACTTGCCTGGATGCTGAGTATTCGCTCTGTCTCCAGTACTGCAGTGAATAACTCACGAATAATCTGCGTGTCCATGGAAGGGCCAGCGCATAATACGCCCGACTCCCCATTCGGAAGTATATACGTGTTCTCCGGCGATACCGATGGGTTAGTGACCAGCTCACCGCTTGGCGATTCCATCACATAATCAACGAGGAATAACGCAGCCTCTCGCATAGTTGGGTAATAGCGTCTGAGAAACTCCTCATCCATTGTAAATTGGTAATGCTCCCATAGATGCAAGGTCAGCCAGGCAGCACCCATCGGCCAGTAGGTAGCTGGCAGATACGTGTCCTGCGGGGCGGTATCCGCCCATATATCCGTGTTATGGTGAGCCGTGAAGCCTCTGCAGCCATACATAACATCCGCTGTATGCCGACCTGGTTCACGCATTCGTTCGATCAAGTCGAACAGCGGCTCATGACATTCCGAGAGCGCGCAAGACTCTGCTGGCCAGTAATTCATCTGCGCATTAATGTTGATCGTATATTTACTATCCCATGGCGGGAGGAAGTGCTGATTCCATATTCCCTGTAAATTAGCCGGCAGCGACCCTGGTCGACTCGAGGATAGAAGCAGATATCGGCCAAATTGAAAATAAAGCGCGAACAGCTCCGGATCCGACTCGCCGTTCTTCAACCGCTCCATCCGCTTAGCGAGACTCCATCGATTGATTTCCTTGTCTGCCGGCTGAAGCGATAGCGTTACACGGCTGAACAGCTGGTCATAATCCTCCTTATGACGTTGATGCAGCCTCCTATAATCGAGACGGATCGCAGCCTCCGCTCTCTTCACTGCTTCTGCCATTGGGTCTTCCACACGGAACGTAGTGGAGGCTGCCATAATCAGTGTGGCACTGTTCGCGTTCTCCACCATGAGGTGCTCGCCGATCGCCTTGCGTATGCCACCCTCGGTTGACGCCTGCAGCACCGCTGCATATTGATTGCCGCCTTCACCCCCGCAGCTTCCGCTCATCCAGATAGAGTGGTCTCCCCTGCGGCCAGAACGGTCGGCATACCGATAACCGCCGCGTTCAAGACGCGCCGTAAAGCCGATAGCGCCCGGCTGATCAGCAGTAAGTCTCATGACGATGACTTGTTCAGGATAGCTCGCGTATAGCTCACGCTTGAACGTTACGCCCCCCTGCTTGAAGACAATGGTCACGCAGCCATTGTCCATATCCAGCACACGCTCATACGATTCCATCGCACCGCCGGGAAGCGTGAAGGTAAGTAACAGATTGCCCAGCGGCAAGTAATGCCGCTGGGATTCAGGCAGACCTGATAATGCTACCGTGGCCAGCTTCTCTGCTTCTTTTAATTTCCCTTCGAAGATCAGCCGGCGAATTTCTGGCAGGTTTGTCCGTGCATCTGGATTGTTGCGATCCCTCGGACCGCCGTACCAGATCGAATCCTCGTTAAGCTGCAAGCGCTCATGCTCCGGACGCCCGTAGACCATCGCTCCGAGTCGGCCATTCCCAATCGGCAATGCTTCCTCCCAGCATGCTGCCGGCTCGAGGAATAATAGCTTGTTCCTTGTCATCTTCATCTCTCCCCACTTGGCTAGCAATCATCTTGCTCTTCACCCTGACGATAGGCTGCAGGTGTAACGCCGGTATATTTCTTGAACACCTTGGAGAAGTAATGTCTGTTCTCGAACCCAACACGCTGTCCAATCATACTGACTGGCAGATGACACTGCATTTTCAACAGCTTCTTAGCTTCACGAATTCGGAGCGCATTTAGATAATTCACCAGGTTATCTCCGGTTTCCTTCTTGAACAATCTGCTGATGTAGTGTGGATGTAGACCCATCCGTTCACCCAGTTGTTCTAACGAGATATCATGCATGTAATGCTTCTCTATATAGGCCAGTATTCGTTGCGCATACAAGGTGTAATCCGAGCCAGAATCAGACGGCAGCGTCTCAGCGATCCGTGCTAAAGCTTCCGCAATCTCTTCCTTATCGACCGGCTTCAATAGGTAATCGACAACATTAGCACGCAGCGCCCTGCGCGCATAATCAAATTTCTCATATCCGGTTAATATAATATAATGGTCACATAGTCCATCTGCTCTGGCTGCTTCAATTAACTCAAATCCGTTCTTCTCCGGCATATGAAGGTCGGTAATGGTGACATCCGGCAAGTACATCTTCATGATCGCGATCGCCTCAGCCATATTATTAGCAGCACGAATCTCCGTGCCCAGAGGCGCAACCTCATCGATGATCTTGACAAGACCATTCAGAATGATGGGTTCATCGTCTACAATCAGAACTTTCATCGGTCGCTCGCCATCCTTTTATCAATAATAATGGTCAAGCTTGTTCCGTATCCTTGCTCGCTCCGCAACTCCAACCGCGATGCTCCTCGGTAGAAGGCTTTGATACGCTCGTTAACATTATAGAGTCCTACGCCGCCCTCTTCCTCACTCGACAGTCTATACTCATTAATCCCAGCGAGCTTATTCTGGAGAGCCGTCAGCTTATCTTGCTGGATACCAGGACCGTTATCTATAATGGATATTCGAATTTCATCCGATATCTCCTCCACCTTAAGCTGAATATGAACAGGTCGAATGACAGCGGATGCGCCATGCACGATCGAATTCTCAACCAGTGGCTGAAGCATAAATCGTGGACATTCAATCATTTCCGCATCCAGAGCGACAGTAATCTCATAGGTCAGCCTGTTCTGAAGTCGCATTTTGTGGATGTTAAGATAGAAGGTTACGGTCTCCACTTCCTTGGCGAGTACTGTTCTGTCCTCCTGGGGGGACAGGCTGTATCGCATCAGCTTTCCGAACCAGAATGAAATATCGGCTACTTCTTTGTCATTATTGGCCTCCGCCAGCATCCGGATCGTCTCCAGTGTGTTATATAGGAAGTGAGGCTTGATCTGCGCCTGAAGCACTTGGTAAGCCGCCTCCTTATGACGCAGCTCGGCTCGGTGCACATTATTGATTAGCTCATCCAATCGACTGATCATATTGTTGTATGTGGTAATTAGGAATCCAATCTCGTCTTGACTACCACGACGATTGTCCATCAGCTTCAGATTATCATCACCTAGATTCCGCATATGTCTAGCGAGACGGAAAATGCGCTTCGTGATGGTCGACGCAAGGATATAATACATAATGGATAGGGCCGCCAATAAAGCGGCAATGGTTAGCAGCAGTATGATTTCCCTCTGTTTAATCGATCGGAACACATGTTCAAGCTTACCGATAATGATTAAACGAAGACTTAGCTCCTTAATATACAGCTGATTGGCGATTACTTGTTGGTTGAATAGCGATTGACTATGCTCTTCGCCCATCAGCCATTTCAGCGATTCGCTGTCCAGGTCCTCTATAGGTTGTGTTGGATCAGCTGGCGGTAGCTCTGCAATCAGCATGGATACCCAGTTATGGTCAACTCCCGCGGCGATAATGAAGCTCCGCATTAACTCACGGTTAACCCGAATCTCTAGCAGACCGAGCAATTCGGTTATATTGTGATTATATATATTCTGATAGTAAACTAACGAAGGCTCTGCGGCGTCCGGATTGAGCACTCGCCATGCTCCCTCTCCTGCTCTCAAGGATTGGGAAATCAACTCTGCCGGGGGCTGCATTGGGAATATCCGATCGGGGATACTGAATACCCCTTCCTTATTCGTGTGAATCATAATCGTCTCTATCTCAGGGTTGACGTACAGTGATTGTGTGAATAGCGGGCTGATATATCGTGTATAGGTGTAGATAATATCTGAGGTCGATTCGTGGACTCCTTCTAGATGGTCTCTCACATAAGGATTGTACTGTAACAAACGATGGATCGATTGAATGCGAGTTAATTCCACTTTCATATTCGAATAAGCCTGCTCCATAATCTTCTGCCGGCTTTCGATGAAATGCTTGGTCAGATTCTCGAACACCTGGTTGTAATAATAGTAGCCGAAGACAATGACTGGAATGAAAATGAGTGCAATATACCCTACGATCATCTTACGACGTATGCTCACGGTGACAAATGCCCCCAAACTTGGAATTGTCATCAATAACGTACCATGAACATGCAAAATCCGGTAGAGGAAAATTCGCCTCTACCGGTATTCCTTATTTGCCGAATAAACCCTTCTTCTTCTGATAGACCCCATTCGCCCAATCAACCAGCCCCTGGAGGCCAATCTGTTCCGCATTCTTAATCATTTCATCATAGGCGCGCATAGCTTCCTCTTCAGAATCCGCCAGATAAATCCGAACCTTCTCATTTTTAATCATTTCATCGATCTTAGTCTTGATCGTTCGTTCTTCAGAGTCTGGACCTGCTTGGATCAGTCCCAGTTCGGGCTTATGCTTCGTAATCTCCTTGGTTTCCATAAGCGCTTGAGTGGTCTGGGTTCCGGGCACGTAGCCGAATAATCCTTCCGTAATTGCATCATTGTATAGATACCACCACTTAATCCCATTGCTCTCCACGAAGGCAGCATCCGTTGGGTCATAATTCAGATTCGGATAGCCTTCATCATTCCAAGTCCAATGCTCCCCTTCGATACCGAACATGGTCAGCTTCTTACCCTCGTCAGTCGCTAGGTATTCCAGGAACTTGATTGATTTATCCGGATGCTTGTTATTCTTCGTAATGAATGTACCAGCGAACCCTGTTCCACCGCTAACGAGTATGGCTTCGTCAGTCAATGCGGATGGCAGCATCTTATATCTAAAATCGACTCCTTCTGCTTGTAATGCAGCATTGTTCTTGTCGGCAATGCTCACTGTGTGCATATGGGCAAATGCCTTGCCGCTGAGTACGTATTGATCATCAATCTTATCATTGGCATGGGCAAAGTTCTCCGCCATGATGTACCCATTGCGATACAAGCTGTTCATAAACTTAAAGTATTCGGTAATGTTCGGATGTCTGATGAAGGATTCCACCTTGCCGTCCCGTTCAAACCAGTTGTTAAATCCGCCTTCAACACCGAACTGTGACAGGAAGTATTGCTCGATCCATTCCATGTCCATGATGAGCGGTATCATGTCCGGGTACTTATTCTTAACCATGTCGAGTACGTTAACGAAATCACCCAAGGTTTGGATTGGCGGATTACCCAGCTCTTCGAGGATATCCTCACGTACGGCTATACCGGGATTTCCGTCATTGCCAAGCGCATATTTATTGGAATCCCATTCCTCCTGTGTTGCGAATGCGTTGCGGACCGTGTAGAAGTTTCCGTCATCCATCGTATGGATGGCAATCCGTATGGGGTCAATATTAAAGTCCGGCGCATACTTCTCGATTAATTCATTCCATGAATAAGACAGCTTGGGATCGGAGAGCCGAGTGACTTGATTATAGGTAAAGATTAGATCCGGCAGATCACCTGATGCAATCATCAATGGCAGTTGATTGTCGTCTGTCGCCACCGTAACCTTCATCTTCACCCCTGTCTTCTCGGTGAGCTTCTCTGCAATAGGACCTGCCCACTCTCTTACCGGGTACCAGAATGCGTCGATGAACAGTGTCAGCTCCACGACTTCATCCGTTTTTGCTGGTTCAGCCTTAGTGTCTGGTTTACTCGTGACAGTCTCACTCTTGTTTTCCGTTGCCTGATTCCCGCCATTGTTATTCCCGCTGCAGGCTGCCATAAGTGTAAGGATGAGCATAACAATGATTACTACGTTTAACGATTTGTAACCTTTTGTCCTTACCAAGATAACCCCTCCAATTCAAATTAGTGGATTCCATTTCATAACTACGCTATACCTCCTAGCAGAGACTATGAAATGAGTTCGATAATATATTAAAGCACGTACGTGCATTAATACCGGAGCTAACACTGTCATCCCTTGACAGAACCGAGCATGATGCCCTGAACGAAGTACTTCTGTAGGAATGGATATACACACACGATCGGAATAATAGCGACAACCATCGCTGTGACCTGAAGCGAATAGCTCGTCACACCGGTAGACGAAGCGTTGGAAACCGCGAGCGCATCCATCGGTGAATTGCTTTTATTGATCACTTCGATCATTCGGTAAGTGAGTGTCCTCAGGTTTTCTGATTGTACAAAGTAAGCGGAGTCCAGCCACGAGTTCCATTGACCCACGCCCAAGAATAGTGCCATTGTAGCGAGGAGAGGCGTTGAGACCGGAAGAATGATGCGGCCGAAGATCACAAGCTCATTGGCACCATCCATATGGGCCGATTCCTTCAGCTCAGTTGGGATTTCACGGAAGAAGGAGACGGCGATTAGCAAGAAAAATATATTGAGCATCGTGGGAATGATATAGACACCGAACGAATTGAGCAAGCCGAGTGAGCGCAGCACGACGTAGTAAGGAATAAGGCCGCCGGAGAAATACATCGCGAATATGATCACTGTGAAATACGTCTTATTGAACAGTAAATCACGATGCGAAAGCGCGTATGCGACCAAGGCGGTAAGCATGACACCCAATATGGTGCCCGCGAGTGTCCGAGCAACGCTGACGAGGAAGGCAATGTACCATTTGGGATCATTCAGGAACATCTTGTAATTCTCAAGCGTTACGTTTCGAGGCCATAGATAGACCCCGCCTAGGAGTGAGTCCGATCCCTTGTTGAAGGACAGGATTAGAATATAATAAAACGGATATAGCATCGTGATGAGAATCATGAACAGGATGGCATAAATAATAGTATCCAGCAGCATATCCTTATGTCCTTGCATTTTTAACATAGGGCAGCCACCCCTTTCGCTAGAATAAGCTCGAGCCAGATGCACGTCTGGAGATATAGTTGCTGGAGAATATCAATGTAACCGATATGATGGACTGAATGAGGTCTATAGCCGCTGCATAAGAGAATCGGCCATCTCTGAGTCCTACCTTGAATGCATACGTCTGCACAATTTCTGAGGTTGGGTTATTGATGCTGTTGCCGAGCAGGAATGCCTGCTCGAAATTAGAGCCAACTAGACCGCCGCCGAGAATACTGCCAATTGTCAAAATCAAAACGACGATAATTGTCCCCTTGATTCCAGGAAGCGTGATATGCCAGATCCGCGCCAATCTTCCCGCACCGTCGATCTGAGCAGCTTCGTATAGAGCGGGATTGATGCCTGAGATGGCCGCCAGGAAGATGATTGTCCACCAGCCCATCTCCTTCCAGACCGCGGTGCCCACTGCTAGGCTCCAGAAGTAATCTGGATTAGTTAGAATCGGCAGCGGTTTGTCAATCAGACCTAGCGCCATTAATGTCTTGTTAATGATGCCGACATCTGCAGAGAAGAAGCTGAACGACAGACCCACCACAATGACCCAAGAAATGAAATGCGGCAGGTAACTAACCGTCTGTACAATCCGTTTGAACGCCATATGTCTAACTTCATTTAATAAGATCGCGAACAAGATAGGCGCGGGGAAGGTGAAGATGACTTTAAGAAAGCTTAGGGCCAGCGTATTGCGCACAATTCTCTTGAACTGATAATCGTTAACGAACTCGTCGAAGTACTTTAATCCGACCCACTCACTTGTAAAAATCCCCTTGATCCCCGTCGAGATACTGTAATTCTTGAAAGCCATGATAATGCCAAACATAGGTGTATAAGAGAAGATAAGCAGGAAAATCATTCCCAGCAACATAAACAGATGAAGGGACTTTTGCCTTTTAAAGCGCTTCCATATATGCGAGTTCTTTATATCCTTGACTGTAGGATGTATCATCTTGGTGTTCATATCCATTCGCCTCCCTCCCTCCCTAACTACTAGTTTATAGCCGTATTCCATTTTAAGTAAGTCGACATTTTTGAGATTGTATTGCTGTTTTTTGATCTATGGATGGATAACCACCTTGACCGTCGTCCCCTTGTTCGATCTGCATAGATCCATTGCTGCTCCGATGTCGGCAAGCTTCATCCGGTGAGAGATCAGCAGATCACCAGGAATGGTTCCATTGCGAAGCAGCTTGAGCGCGAGCGGGAGATAGAGTCCAGGACTGGCAAAGCTGGCGCGAAGCTGAAGCTTGCGGAAGTGGAAATCATTGGCGTCAAATTGGATTAACCCATTACCAAAACCGATATAAGCGACAATACCGCCATAGGCAAGCAGCGATAGCGTATCAGGCAACAGCTGAACCGGCGCAGTCATCAATACTCGGTCGAATTGTTTATGCAGCTCCTTATAGTCGGTAAGTAACGAATCGATCGCGATGGTCTCCGCTCCAAGCTGCCGAGCCACCTCAAGACGCTTGGTGTTGCTTGATTTACCTATACAGACTACCTTCTCGGCACCACTACGCAGGGCCAGTGGGATAGCCATCAATCCGATTGGGCCGGGGCCTACAAGACAGACGCGGTCCCCAAGCTGAATATCAGCAGTCTTCACCAGATCAATCGCGACGCCTGCTGGTTCAGCTAGACAAGCAATATCAGGTGTCAGTCCTTCATAAGGAACTACACAGCAGCTTGGTGCGAGCATGTAATCACTGAATCCTAAGGTTGGACCTGCATGCCAGAAGCTGGGCGCCTTATTACATAAGTCCACTCTCCCATTCCGGCAAGTATCACATGTGCCGCAATATCTGGACGTCTCAATAACTACCTTGTCCCCCGGCTTAAGTGTTCCGCAATGATCACCGACCTTTACAATCTCCCCAGCGATTTCGTGTCCGAATGGACGCCACTCTTCTACTTGATCGACGGCTTCATTCAGATCACTTCCGCATATGGAGCAAGCTTCAACTCGAATGAGGACATACTGATCCGCTAGTGTATCAGACAATTCCACCTCCCGAATTTCGGTTTGCCAAGGGGATTTCAGAAATGCGCTGCGTGTCTTCATGCCATCATCCTTTCTATCGATTTAGAAGTCACTCCTACTACAAGGGAAGCAGCTCATATTCGGAATTGGGCATCACCGTGAATCGGAGAACACACTCTTCTTCACGTTCGACTCCAATCGTCTCATCACAGCTTACTAGCTTCACCGGAATTGGTGTACGGAGAACGCATTCGCCGGCTACCGAGGACCGGATGCTTGCCGCGATCAACCTCCGCTCGGCCCATGCTATACGAACCACATAACCTCCACGAGCTCGGAGTCCGTTGACTTCTCCAGTATGCAGCAATTGCGGCAGCGCCGGAAGAAGATGAATTTCACCTGCATGACTTTGGAGCAGCATTTCAGCAATGGCCGCAGTGCCGCCGAAGATCCCGTCGATTTGATAGACCGGGGAATTATTGGGGTGGTTAGGCAGCATGTTTCTCGCCAGCAGCTTCGGCATTAGCGCCATCGCCTTCTCCGCTTCTCGGAGTCTGGCCAAGCCATTCATCGCCCATGCGCGGCTCCACCCTCCCTGAGCACCGCCATGCGCCAATCTGCGTTCCAGCGATTTTCGAGCCGCCTCAGCAAGCTCAGGCTCCTTATGAAGTGTTATTTGACTGCCTGGATGAAGAGCGAACAAGTGCGAGATATGCCGATGACCTGGCTCGGCCTCCTCGTAATCCTCTAGCCATTCCTGCAGCTGTCCATGTCGACCGATTTTGGGTTTTGGCAGCTTCCCTAGTGCTATCTCAATATCCGACGCAAGCGCTCCGTCTCCAGCAATGCCCAGCAACTGCTCACTTTCGGACACGGCCATGAACAACTCTCTAGTAATTTGAGTGTCCATAGCGGGTCCAGCACAGAGCGTTCCCTGTTCTCCATTAGGCAATAAATAAGTGTTCTCTGGCGATAAGGATGGGCTCGTCACAAGTTCACCACTCGGGCTTTCCACCAGGAAGTCCAGTAAGAACAAAGCTGCGTCGCGCATTACAGGGTACGCGCGTTTCAGAAATGCGATGTCCATCGTATATAGATAGCGCTCCCATAGATGCAGGCATAGCCAAGCGGCACCCATCGGCCAATAGGTTGCTGGAATATACGTATCCTGTGGTGCGGTATCTGCCCATATATCCGTATTGTGATGAGCCATGAAGCCCCTGCATCCATAGGTTACCTGCGCTGTTGTGCTCCCGGTCTTATGCAGACGCTCCAACAGATCGAACAGCGGTTCATGACATTCAGAGAGACCGCAATTCTCCGCAGGCCAGTAGTTCATCTGCGTATTGATATTAATCGTGAATTTGCTGTCCCAAGGTGGAATGAAAAGCTCATTCCAGATCCCCTGCAGGTTCGCGGGCAGTGAACCAGGCCGGCTAGATGCAATCAACAGATAGCGGCCATATTGAAAGTAAAGGGCGATCAGCCGCGGATCCTGCTCCCCCTCGATTAGTCGTTCAATGCGCTTGTCCAAGGACATGTGATCAAGCTCGGGCTCATCAGAACCTATCGCTAAGGAAACGCTTCGGAACAATGCCCCGTGATCGCGTACATGTCTGTTGAACAGTTCCTTATAGGACTGGTTTGCGATTACGGCCATTCGCTCCGCGGCATCCTCCAAGGGGGGCATCACCCTAAAGCTTGTGGCTGCGGTTAGATACAAGGTCACCGTATCTGCCTGTTCCACAACGATATGCTCACCAATTACCTTAGTCGATCCACCCACGGAAGATGCCTTTAACACAGCTGCGTAATCGATGCCGTCCTCTCCACCGCTGTTTCCCGCCAGGAAGACCGCGTCTTCCCCTACCCGCCCCGAATGACCCGCATAACGCCAATTTCCTCTTTCCATGCGAGTAGTAAAGCTAATTGCACCCGGTTGATCCGCAGTCAATCGGACTACAATGGCTTGATCAGGGAAGCTCGCGAATATTTCACGTGTATAGACAGTATCCTTGCACTTGAATTGAATCGTCACTATGCCCGTACTCATATCCAATTCGCGGCTGTACGCTTCAATCTCTCCCTCTGGGTTAGAGAACTGAATTAGAATATGTCCCAAGGGCACATAATGCCGTTGGGATTCCGGCAACCCTGACAGTGCAAGAACGGCTAGTTTTTCGGCTTCCTTTATCTTGCCCTCGAATAACAGTCTTCGTATTTCAGGCAAATGGGTCCTGGCATCCGGATTATGGCGGTCTCTGGGCCCGCCATACCAGAGCGAATCCTCATTGAGCTGAATCCGCTCATTCCCCGGATGCCCATACACAACAGCGCCAAGTCTTCCGTTCCCGATTGGAAATCCTTCTGACCATGCTCTAGCTGGACTGTAAAACAGCAACCGATTGAATTCGCTATTCATCATTGTGCATCTTCCCCCTTTGTTTTCTTACGAATCAACTAGGAGCAGCAGCATCTTGCACAGGCGAGACTCAATAACTTCCTCACTCTTATACTACTTCTCTTGATCCCACTGTCATAAGTCAACAATTTCGAGAAGACGTTGTTATTTTTTGATCATCTGAACACAAAAAACCCTTACGCAAATCATTCTGCGTAAGGGAAGCTTTAAAGATTTATGGCGGAAAGGGTGGGATTCGAACCCACGCACGGCATACACCGCCTAGCTGATTTCGAGTCAGCCCCCTTGGGCCTCTTGGGTACCTTTCCATGGCGACAGGATTGATTGTACCACATTTCTGAAGTTATTTGCAATGACTACCTTCTCGCAATAATGGTATGAAAATCAATATCTTTACGTGTATACAATTTACTGGTTATACTTACTTCAAGTTCTGGAGTATACCAACATGGAGGTAGGTTCATGTATAAGGTGCTGATCGTCGACGATGAAGTTTTTGTGCGCAGAGGATTATTCAATTTATTAACGTGGTCATCCCTGCAGTTCGAGATCTGCGGCGAAGCCGAGAATGGATCACAAGCATTAGCGCTTATCAAACAGCTAACCCCAGATCTAGTCATCGTTGATATACGAATGCCTGTGATGGACGGTCTGGAGCTAATCCGACAGGTGTACGAGCATGGTGAGCATCAGCCATCGTTCATTATTTTAAGCGGCTATCCTGATTTCTCGTATGCACAACAAGCCTTCCGTTACAACGTGTCCGATTATATTCTGAAGCCTGTTGATGAGAATGAGCTCACAGCTACTTTGAAACGAATTGCGGTTACTCTGAATCAGAAGCAGCTCCTAGCCATGACAAGAGAGAAACCACTAGTCGAGGTGATCATTGAAAGCCTGACACAAGCCGAGCCCAACGAGCAGGTTATGACACAAATCACACACACTCTCGATCTTCCACTGACCTCCTCCTATACATACATCATTGCTGAAGTCCAAGATATGCAGCCCCATAGAGAGCTAGAAGTTATGCCCCCATTACAATCGCTGCTGCAACGCTACTTCAATCTTGATGGGCAGCCTCTACTTCTCCATGAACGCGATAACAATCAATATGGCTTTATCGTACCCTCGTTGTGGCTTAACACACCTGCGGTTACTGAACGGTTAAGCTATACTAGACTGCTCCAAAGCATGGAGAACCATCTCTCGACGCCTATGGCCTTGTTTATTGGACATCCGGTTGATCATCTGAGGGAAATTGTACATTCTCGTGTCAGCGCTGATGAATGCCTGAATTATCGTTTTGCATCTGGCTTTGACCGTATTTTCATGGCATCCGAGCTGCTAGAGCTGCCCTTATATTACTTTGATATAGATGAGGAGCTACATAGTAAGCTGATGTATGAGGTTGAAGCCAATCGGAAGGAAGGCTATAGGAACGCTGCTGAGGCAATCTTCGTTGCGTTTGAGAAGCGTTACTTTGCCCCTGGCGCGGTAGCGAATACGGTTAGACGATGTATGATCGCAATTATTAATATTATTCGACAACTAGACGGTGATGAGAAAAGCTTAACATGGCTGGACGAGATGCTCCACTGGCAGGCCAAATGCCGCAACTTAAATCAACTGCAGCATGTTTTTTTGAATTTCATAGAAGAAGCCGCTGACTATATTGCGAGTATCCGGGGAGTAAAAGGCGAAGGTACAATCGAAAAAGTAAAGAAATATATCGATGGGCACTTCAGAGAGAATATCTATCTAAAGGGCATAGCTGCCGAATTCCATATGAACCCCATTTATCTTGGTCAGCTGTTTCGCAAAAATTATGGTGTGTATTTCAATGAATATGTGCTGTCGCTTCGCATCGAGGAAGCCAAGCGACTGCTGCGGCAGACCAAGAAACGCATGTATGAAATCTCTGAACAGGTCGGCTTCCAGAACGCGGACTACTTTGCCGCACAATTTGAGAAGCTTGAGAATATGACACCGACTGATTATCGCAATCAGATGATCGAACACCAATAAGGAGGCTTGACGTGCTTAACTTTCGACTGCACCATTTGAAGCTTCGCAGTAAACTGATCTTCATCTATGTCATTTGTGTGTTCATACCGATTGTCTTGACGAATGTCATGTTCTATCAAGTGACAACGATTAATATCAGAAACCAGAAGACAGCAGATGCAGAGCAAGCCATCTCCTTGCTGCAATCTGAGTTTGGCGCGCTTATTGATGATGCAGCGGGCATTTCATATTTATATTCGATTGATAGTCAGCTCAACCAGCATCTGAACACCGACCATCCATCCTATGATCGTTATGTTGAATCGCTAAGTGATGTGTCGAATTTGTTCAATCGCGCTGATAAGGAGTACAAAACTATTAGCTCGGTTACGATTATGAGTGACAATCCGACAATCTTAACCTCTGGTCATATTATCAAGCTTGAAGACGAGGTGCGAAGCTCCGATTGGTACCAATTACTCCATACGATTAATCATACCTATCCGCATCTCTATGTCACAGTTGAGAGCATAAGCGTGATTCAGAAGCTATCGAATGACCGATACGGGGCTTATGAGAATGTGGTAAAGATTGATATAAATAAAGGCTATATCAAGCAAATGCTTGATTTGTCCAGCTTTGAGGGTGACATTTACTTATTAGACCCATCCAATCATGCGCGTTATGGCCGTCTGGCCAGCGGTCAGCCAAGCGAGCTGATCACCGCAGATCGAACGCCCAGCCTCCATGAAATCCCCAAACCGGATAAAGCAATCATCATCAGCAAACAATATCAAACGAATCGTCATTTAGGAGGCTGGCAGATTTACGGGGTCCTTGACGAAGAGCGAATCTTGTATGATGTCAGACAATCCGGTCAGTTTATCCTATGGTTTGCAGCGATCAACTTCCTCGTACCTACAATTGTGATCTTAATCTTCTCCCGCTCCATCCATATGCGCATTCAGGAGCTTCTAAAGCACATGAAATCGGTAAAAGGTAAAAATTTCGAGCGGATTCCATACAATCGTGAACGGGATGAGGTTGGCGAACTCGCAGTGGAATTCAATCGGATGAGCGCGCGTATTGAAAATCTGATTAACGATGTATACGTGGCCGAGATCCAGAAGAAGGATCTGGAGCTGAGGCAGCGTCAAGCTCAATTATTCGCGCTTCATAGTCAGATCAATCCACATTTTTTATTCAATGCCCTTGAATCCATTCGAATGCGGAGTTTGATGAAAGGCGAATCACAAACAGCCAGAACGATTCAGAATATGGCCAAAATATTCCGAAAATCCATCGTATGGAAGAGAAGCTTCGTAACGATACGCGAGGAATTGGAGCTGATCGAGTGCTTCCTAGAAATTCAGAAGTATCGTTTCGACGATAAGCTCGAATATCATATCGAGGTTGATCAATCCGTAATGGATATTGAGATTCCGAAGATGGCCTTCTTGCCGTTCGTTGAGAATGCTAGTATTCACGGTATCGAGAACATTCCCGGTATCGGTTATATCACCATTCAGATCGCATATGAGCAGGATTACATCGTGTTCATCATTTCGGACAACGGAGTTGGCATGGCCCAAGAAAAAATCGATGAGCTTCATGACTATTTCCAGGAGGACTCGCCTATGGGCGATTCTATTGGCATGAAGAACGTCATTACTCGTCTCAAAATCTATTATGGTGAGTCCTTCCACTTCGCAATTGCTAGTGAGAATGGCAATGGTGTTCGCATCAAACTGCGTCTACCAATTATACAAAAGAGTGTCCTGCCTCAAAAAAAGTCCTCAACTATTCAAAGACCAATCTAAGGTTTACTATATATTAATTGTTAAATCCATCTCCTATACTGAAAGTGCTTACAACACATTTTGGAATTGAAAGGGGATTTACAATGCTTAAGAAAAAGTGGTTGATCACCACCCTGGCCGTATTAATGGCTGTAGCAGTCTTCATTGCCGGCTGTTCGTCAAGCAATAATGGCAACAATGGCAATGATAGTAAAGCAGCAAACACGGGCTCGAACACGAGTAAGAGCTCAACCGAGTCTACGAATAGTGAGGAAAAGTTAGACCCCGTCACCTTCACTTACTTCGCATTCGGTACGAATAATGATGTACTGGCAAGTGAAACGAGAATCGGCAAAATACTACAGGAACAAACAGGCGTTGACTGGAAATTTGAGTTTGTTGTTGGGGATCCGGCTACCAAGGCTGGCGTTATGATCGCCGGCGGCGAGTATCCCGACGTTATCTCTCCCGTAGCTGAGCTCGCCAAGCTCCTGGATGCGGAAGCGTACATTCCGCTTAACGATCTGATTGAGAAGCATGGTCCTAACATTAAACGAGTATATGGCCCATATATGGACAAGATCACGCATGAAGATGGGAACATCTACATCCTGCCATTCACAGCCAACATCGGCGGCTACCTGATGGATCCGGATGCAGGCAGCAACTTCTTCATTCAGCGTAGAGTGCTTAAAGAATTCGGCTACCCTGAAGTAAAAACACTTGATCAATACTTTGATTTAATCGAGAAGTATCATGCCAAGTATCCATCGACGGATGGCAAGGACAATATTGGGTTCTTCACATTCGCAGGTGAGCCTGGTCAGTTCTATACGATAACGAATGCAACTATGCATCTATCTGGCTATCCGAATGACGGCAATGTGCTCGTTGACCTGGATACGCATGAAGCTAAGCTTTATATGGCTACCAATGACGAGAAGAGATGGCTCGGAAAGCTGAATGACATGTACGTGAAGGGCTTGGTTGATCCGGAGAGCTTTACCGCTAATGGCGATCAATTCGCAGCTAAGCTGACCTCTGGTCGTGTACTCGGATTCGTAGGTTACATCTGGCAGATGGGTGATGCCATGAACAACCTGAAGACAGCCGGCAATGACGATCTTCGTTATGTATCGCTTCCGATTGTGTTCGATGAGAGCATTACTGATGCCTATATGGATCCTCCCTCCTTTGTCAACAACCGCGGTCTCGGGATTAGTGTGAGCGCCAAGGACCCAGAACGCATCATTAAGTATTGGGATAATCTGCTGAAGGAAGAGAACCAGAAGCTTGTGCAATGGGGCGAGGAAGGTGTTACGTATTCTGTGAATCAAGACGGTCGTTTCGTGATGAGTCAAGAGCAATTGGCTAATCGCAATGATAACGAGTACAGACGTCAATACGGTTGGGCATACTTCGATTATGAGTGGCCTCGATATGGTGATAACTCCGTGTACGAGGACGGGAATGCGCATAGACCTCTCTTCCAGCCTGAGGTAGCAGACTTTAATTATACAGATGGCGATCGTGCTTTGCTTAATGCTTACGGTATCAATACATTCTCCGGGTTCTTCGCTAAGCCTGTGGAGAGACCTTGGTATCCGGCTTGGAGTATCGAGAAGCCGCAAGGCTCCCCTGAGCAGCTCTTCAATCAGAAGGCTGGAGATCTTCAACAGAAGTACTTCCCTAAGATGGTACTCTCCTCTGCAGGACAATTCGATTCTGCATGGAACGAGTATATAGAAGAGTTCAATAAGCTGGATGCTGCAGGCTTCGAGGCATTCATTACGGCTAAGGTTAAGGATCGCGTAGCAGGAAAGTGGTAGACTGTAGCATCTGAATACTAGTCACAGATCGGGAAGAGTGAAGCCCATTCACTTCTCCCGATCTGAATGTGATAGAGAGACATACACGATTATGCAGAAGGGAGATGGATCGGGTGGAGAAGCATACCGTGCAGCTGAGAGAAACGATTTCTAACGATTCGCGCCTTGTCTTATTTCTCAAATCATTATCCAGTCAAAAAATGCTGATGCTGATGTCATTGCCTTTTCTTGTATGGGTAATCATATTTAAGTATTTACCGCTCTGGGGTTGGATGATTGCCTTCCAAAAGTACAGGCTCGGAAGAGACTTATTCGATCAGGCCTGGGTTGGCTTAGACAACTTCAGATTTCTATTCCAGGAACAACAGTTCTACCTCGTCTTGCGAAATACGCTTGTCATGAGCTCGATTAATCTCATTCTTGGATTTTCAACTGCTATTATATTAGCACTTCTATTAAATGAACTTCGCAACATTTACTTCAAGCGGACTGTCCAGACGATCAGTTATTTGCCCCACTTCATTTCGTGGGTAGTTGCAGCTAATATTGTACAAACGTTTCTTTCTCCTGAAGGAATTTTCAATGTATTGCTTACCAAATTTAACTTGCTCGATAAACCCATCCTATGGCTGGGCGTTGGCGAATACTTTTGGGCCATTCTAGGTGTAACTGAAGTATGGAAGAGCGTCGGCTGGAACACAATTATATATCTGGCTGCCATCACGATGATCGACCCGACTCAGTACGAAGCAGCCGAGATCGATGGCGCTTCACGCTTGCGACGGATGTGGCATATTACACTTCCAGGCATGAAGCCTGTCATTGTCATTCTCCTCATCATGAATTTGGGACATATTCTGGAGTCCGGATTCGAGCCGCAGTACTTACTTGGCAATGGCATGAATATAGAATATTCGGAAAACCTTGATATATTCGTGTTGAAGTACGGTATACAACTGAGTAATTTTGGCTTGGCGACTGCAGCTGGTATGTTTAAAACCGTAGTCAGCTTCATCTTCCTTATCGCTGCCAACACTATCGCCAGACGTCTTGGCGAAAGCAGATTGTACTAGATGAAAGGCGGTGATTCTATGCTGAAAACGAGATCTGCTCGGTATTCTTCGATTATCGATAAGCTTTTCGATGTGTGTAATTATATCTTTATGATCATTTTGATCATGTTTACTCTATACCCATTTATCAATATGTTCGCCTTATCGTTTAATGATGCTAATGACTCTATTCGCGGTCATATCTATCTCTGGCCGCGCATCTGGACATTACGTAATTATGAATACGTTTTAAGTGAATCCAATGTGTTTTTTGCCACCTTCATTTCAGCAGCACGAACGATAATCGGGACAATCACATCTGTATTTTGCACAGCGATGTTAGCCTATGCCATCAGCCGTCCTGAGTATAAATTAAGAAAATTCGTTTCGATAACCTTTATTTTCACGATGTACTTCAGCGGTGGTTTAATACCAACCTATCTGCTTATTAAAGAGCTCGGCATGCTGAACAGCTTCTGGGTCTACATCATCCCAGGCATCATAGGCGTGTTCAATGTGATTGTCATTCGTTCCTTCATAGAAGGCTTGCCGGATGGTATTCTCGAATCAGCGAAAATCGATGGCGCTGGAGACCTTACCACATTCATCCTTGTCGTGCTTCCACTGACCACACCCGCTCTGGCCACAGTTTCTCTGTTCGTGGCAGTCTATCAATGGAACTCCTGGTTCGATGTATTCCTATACAATTCCTCGAGATCCAATCTAAGCACATTGCAGTATGAATTAGTGAAGATATTATCCACTTCTAACACAACAAGCCTGGGCGCCTCAGCAGCTGATCAATACGCTAATGCGCTGGGCAATAAGGCAACGGTTACCCCAACCTCGGTTCGCGCTACGATGACAATCATTGCAAGCTTGCCGATTATTATGGTGTATCCATTCCTGCAGAAGTACTTTGTCAAGGGGATGGTCGTTGGCGGAGTGAAGGGTTAAGCTTCGTTTAATCAAACATAAGGGTCGTCCCACAGTCCGTTGATAAATGACTGTGAGACGACCCTTTGTAGGTATCCATGCTAGTCCAACTCCAGCTCTGGCGCAATAGCCTCTGACCGAAGCACCTTCTTCAGCTTGCGCTCGAATTTTATGCGGGGAATCATCACACTATGCATACACTTCAAGCACTTGATTCGAATATCCATGCCCATACGGATAATCTGCATCTCATTCGCGCCGCAAGGATGCGGCTTCTTCATCTGCACGACATCGCCCAATTGAAATTGCTTGGCTTCCATCTATATCCCACCCCTGACTTCTCTGGCTTAGGCTATACAAGAATTTGCGACTTCAGAATAGGAAGCTCCCCACTCTTCATCAGCTCCGCATTCATCAACCGCGCTACTGCCTCTCTCGTTCCAGGCTTACAAGCAATCGTGATCCGAATGACCGCATCCGTATTCGTCAGCGATTGAATGCCGAGTACGGTCGGCTGCGCGCTGACGATCGAGCTGTTGCCCTGCTGGAGCAGCTTGGCTCGCTCCTCGATCATCTGCAACGCATGATCGAAGTCCTGCTGTGCGGATATCGTTACATCAATAACCGCAAGGGAGCTGTTCATAGAATAATTCGTTACCTGTTGTATGGCGCCATTCGGAATAATATGTACTTCTCCTGTCACACTCTTCAGCTTGGTAACGCGCAGCCCGATCATGATAACTGTCCCTTCAAAGGCGCCCACCTTCACGATATCACCAACCGCGAATTGATCCTCGAAGATAATGAAGAATCCCGTGATCACATCCCGGACCAGACTCTGTGCGCCGAATCCGATTGCCAGACCAACAACACCTGCACCAGTCAGCAATGGCCCTAATGGCAGGCCGATCTCATTCAGGATAAGCAGAATCATCATGAAGTTAACCGCATACTTCGCCACATTGCCCACCAGCGCGAAGATGGTGCTGGATCGGCGAGGATTAATCCTGAATCGATCGCGTTCCTCCGCCAGATGAGTGATCGCCTTCCCCAGCATGCGTGTGATCAGCTTAGCCACGATGTAGATCAGCAATATCTTCAATCCGGATAAGGCCCAGTCCAGCCATCGTTCCGAATCAGTGAAGTAGGCGACTAAATCCGCCCACAGATCTATGAATGCCTGCGCGGTCATGCGATTCACCCCCCTGCAAGAATGGTAACATACACGCCATTCTCCATACAATACAACCCTCTTATCTCGACATGCTCGGTGCGGATGACCTCGAGCGCTGCATTCAGCTGCTCCTTCGGAAATTCAATCGATAGCGCACATCCGGCAGTAATCTCCTTGGGCGTTGGTCGTATATCAATATCTACATCCGCATATTCCAACAGCATCTCTGCTCGGAGCGCCTGTTGCGTGGAATCGAATGCAATGAGCAGCGGCTGTTCCAACATGTTCTGCAGCCTCCCTGGAAATGACGTATATTCCTTCTACGTTGTCCATATACTGTTAATACTTATTACTTCAATCATGCTCTTATTATGGAGGAATGTAATGAAACGGTCTACCTCTACTGCCAAGGCGGATTATCAGGATCCTGGCTTCACGCATTGGTTATCTAGCCGCATGAAGTCTTATTACAGCCAGATCAGCCCGTCGCGGCCAATCGTTATCGTCTGCATCGGCACAGATCGTTCAACCGGTGATTCGCTAGGGCCTCTCGTAGGCACAATGCTAACGAAGAGAAGGCTGGACGGGATCACCATCTACGGCACCCTGAATCAACCCGTTCATGCGCTCAATCTAAGCGACACCTTGAATGAGATTAACGAGCGGTTTACCCATCCATTCATCATCGCCATCGATGCTTGTCTAGGTCAGCACACCAGCATCGGCACGATCCAGGTCGCCGACGGTCCGATGAAGCCAGGCGCCGGTGTGAACAAGGATCTGCCTCCAGTCGGACATATGCATATTACCGGAATCGTGAACGTCGGCGGCTTTATGGAATATCTGGTGCTGCAGAACACTAGGCTCAGCATTGTCATGCGCATGGCCGAAGTGATTGCTGACGGACTTATTCGATCCTTACTCGCAAGACGGCTGCCGCTGACCATTACTGGCGTTCCGAGGTGAGCGACGAAGTCGGATAATCCGAGAAATTGAAGGAGGGCGCCTACTCGATGCCCTTCTTCTTATTGATAGTTAGATTAGCCGTTGATTGTTTAATGACTTCCTTCTCCTCCGGCGTGAGCGGATACTTCGACTCGCCCAGCTCCAATGGTTTACCATACATATAGCTCTCATCCCTGCCGAATATCCCCGTAAGCACCGCACCATTCTTCGCATCATCCACGATTGCCATTGAGAAGCTAAGATCGCTGCCCTGTCCCTTCTCATTGAAGGCATTATAGCGGAGCATGGACACATTGCCCTTCATAGCTGCAATCCGTTCTTGAATGGCCTGGATGCTCTGACTATTCTGTTGTCCATTATTGTTCAATAGCTCTAATCGATTCTGTATATCGATAATGATCTCCTGTAAATTGGTTACTCCTGTCTGACTCATCATGCGTTCATACCTGTTGCGAATCCCTCTGAACTTGCTCCACAAGTTTAGGACAAGCACGAACAAGATCAAGCTAATCACTAGCGCGATACCAGCTAGCAAACCCTCTATAGATAACAATGAATCCATCTATGTTCCCCCTACACGCTTCTCTATTCGTGATGCTGCTGCTTAATCGCGTTCACTGCGCTTAGCAAGGCATCCACATCCTCGATCGTAGTCGAATAGCCTATACTCGCCCGAACGGCCCCGATATCCAGCGTACCAGCTGTCTCATGCCCTAGCGGTGTGCAATGATAGCCAGAACGGACCGCGATCCCATACTGCTTATCCAATAGATAAGCAACCTCAGCACTATCTACAGTATCCATGACGAAGGATACAATGCCTGCCCGTTCCACTCCCAGGCTTGGTCCCAGCACATGAATCCCATTGATCGCTAACAATCCTTCCATCAGCGACTGTGATAATGCCCACTCCTTCGCTCTGATCCGTTCAATCGTCTCCCTATGGATGACCTTAACGCCAGCACCCAGACCAGCAACCCCAACTGTATTAGGTGTCCCGCCTTCATAACGATCCGGCCGTACAAGCGGCATATCCTTATCCTCAGACCGACTGCCCGTTCCGCCATGGATGAGCGGCTCCAGCTCAATCTCCGGATGAATATACAGACCTCCCGTCCCCTGCGGCCCTAATAACCCTTTATGTCCCGGGAAGGCTAACAGGTGAATCCCCATTGCCTCTACATCAATCGGGTAAGTGCCAGCCGTCTGCGCTGCATCTACCACCAACAAGACTTCAGCATTACGCGCTAGTTCACCTAATTCCGCGATGGGCAGTACACTTCCCAGCAGGTTCGAAGCGTGACTGCATGCAATCATCGCCGTATTCGGCTGTAACGCTGCTTCTACGTCCCTCACATCAATATGTCCCGCCTGATTGGCCTGTACATAGGTAACCTGCAGTCCAATCGTCTTCGTTAGATATTCCAGCGGTCTCCGCACGGAATTATGCTCGATCGTTGTACTGATCACATGCTGACCTGGCTGCAGATATCCCTTCAGCGCAAGATTGATCGCAGCGGACGCATTAGAAGTGAAGGCAATATCATTCGCATTACGAATATTGAACAATAGTGCTAGCTGCTGTCTCGTCTCGAACAGCACTCGGCTTGCCTGCACAGCCTGTCGATGCCCGCCGCGGCCTGGGTTGGCGGCATATTCATTCAGACAGCGCAGCATCGCCTCGGACACCTCTGGCGGCTTCGGCCACGAGGATGCCGCATGATCGAAGTATAGCACCTGGTTCTCTACCTGCATAGCTTATCCCCTCCAACCTTCAAGGAAGGCATACTACAGCGCCACAGTGACGTTATAGTATGCCCTCATGCTTCCTTGCTCGAATTCATATCAACATATAGTTCCATTCCAGCTGCTAAAGCTGCTATGAATTTAATTTACGCATGTTTTAATTGCAGCAGCTCCAGCAGTCGTTCCAGATCATCATTCGAATAGTATAGCAATTCAATCCGGCCTTTATTCTTGCTATGTCTGATATTCACCTTGGTCTTATAGGTGTCCCGCAGACTCTCTTCCAGCTGCCTGATGTAGGGATCGCCCTTAACGACCTTAGGCTTCTTATGATCCTTAGCTGGCTGCTCCAGCTTCTGAATGTACTCCTCTAGCTCTCTGACGCTCCATTCATTCTTGATCGTCAGCTTGGCTACTTCCATGATCACAGCTGTTTCCTTCAGCCCTACGATAGCTCGAGCATGTCCCATCGATAATGTTCCACGTGAAACAAGCTGCTTTACTTCCTCCGGCAACTGAAGCAATCGCAGGAAATTCGCAATATGAGAACGCGACTTCCCTACCTTTACAGACAGTTCCTCTTGTGTCAGTGCGAATGAATCAATTAGACTCTGATATGCAATCGCCACTTCCATCGCATTGAGATCCTCCCGCTGTAGGTTCTCAATCAGAGCAATTTCCATCACCTGTTGATCGGACAGCTTCCTGACTACTGCCGGAATAGTCGCCTTTCCGCTTAATTGCGAGGCGCGCCACCTGCGTTCACCAGCTATAATTTCATAGCCCTTGAGCACTTCGCGTACAATAATGGGTGTTATGACACCATGTTCATTAATAGAAGCGGATAATTCAGCAATCCCCTTGTCGTCGAACGTCTTGCGAGGCTGATAGGGATTGGCGCGCAGCTGCGCAAGAGGAATTTCCACAATCTTATCATCATCATTAATGTGAAGAGACGGTATTAACGCATCGAGTCCTTTACCTAATCGCTTACTCATGACTGATCACCTCTCTAGCAAGTTCCAGGTACACTTCCGCACCCTTCGACTTCGGATCATACGTTACGATCGATTGACCATGGCTCGGAGCTTCGCTGAGTCGAACATTTCTTGGAATAACCGTCTGATACACCTTTGTTTGAAAATACTTCTTTACTTCCTCGATGACTTGGATGCCCAAATTCGTTCTGGCATCGAACATGGTCAATAAGACGCCTTCAATTTGTAAGGATGTATTCAGATGCTTCTGAACGAGGCGAACGGAATTAAGCAGCTGGCTTAAGCCTTCCAGCGCATAATACTCACATTGTATAGGAATAATGACAGAATCAGAAGCTGTTAGTGAATTAACAGTAAGCATTCCTAGAGATGGTGGACAATCAATCAAGATATAATCGAATAGATGCTTGACTTGTTGTAAGGAGCGCTTAAGACGCACCTCTCTAGAGATCGTCGGCACCAGCTCAATTTCTGCACCAGCTAATTGAATCGTTGCAGGAATAATCTTCAGATTATCAACTGCTGTATCGACAATGGCATCCTTAGCAGAGATTTCATTAATCAATACGTCATAGATACAATACTGAACATCAGCTTTATTGATGCCAATACCGCTTGTTGTGTTGCCCTGCGGGTCAATATCGACAAGCAGCACCCGTTTACCAAGTGCAGCGAGCGAAGCTCCCAAATTTACAGATGTAGTCGTCTTACCGACACCACCCTTTTGATTCGTTATTGCAATTATTTTAGACAACCTTTTCACCTCGGGTTTCCTTATCAACGGGAGTACCGTCTTCACTGACCGGTTTGATTCTTCGGAATACGAATGACAAATTCAAAATAATGCTCGTGCATCTGCTCGTCCGTCTCAATTTTGAGACCAGAGCTCGTAACCATATCAACAGATTGACGAATCGTATTCACAGCAAGTCGGATATCCTTGGAGAAGGACACTCGTCTGACCTTCTTCACTTCCTTAGACTGCTTTAGAAATGCGATTCTAGCCTCCGTCTGCTTCACGGTCAGATCCTTATCTATAATATCAGCAAGCAGCTTCACCTGCTCCTCCTCGGAATCAAGTGCTAACAGGGCTCTTGCATGACGTTCCGTGATCTGACGTTCCATCATAGCTAGTTTTACTGGTTCACTAAGCTGCAGCAGACGAATTTTATTCGCTATGGTAGATTGACTCTTGCCGATACGCTGTGCGAGGCTCTCTTGTGTGAGTTCATGAAGCTCCATTAACTTCTGATAAGCGACAGCCTCTTCAATTGCCGTTAAGCCCTCGCGTTGAAGATTCTCGATCAAGGCGATCGATGCGGCTTGCGAGTCATTGAATTCACGGACAATAGCTGGAATAGTTGGCATACCAAGACGTTCAACTGCACGATAGCGACGTTCGCCGGCAATGATTTCAAACTTTCCATTGCGTACGCGAACTACAATTGGTTGAATCACACCATGAGTCTTAATGGTCTGACAGAGTTCATCGAGCCGTTCATCATCGAATATCGTTCTCGGCTGATACGGGCTAGGTGTAATCTCATGAATGGAGATTGATTTTACCTCTTCATTCGCATTACGTTCACTGAAGCCGAATAGCTTGCTCATCTGTTCCTTCATGTCTCACTCCACCCAAGTTACAATGCTTATAGATAATCTTACAACAAATTCTGCATAACCATAGGAATATCCTGCTTTTCTCTATGAAACTTCTGTGTTTCACGTGGAACAATTAGATTAGAGGCTGCTTTAGCGGCAATCCAGCCTTGCGCGGGAATTTTTTTGGCGTAGCTCCGATCTTCTCAATGATAACAAGATGACGCATTGCATCCTCTAATGGCAACTTGAAATGATGCTTCTCTACAAGCTTCGCATTTAACTGCTTGAGACTAGTCTTCGCCTCATTCAGCTCATCCGTTATATCTGCGCCCTTCATTGCCGCGAACTGCCCGCCATTGCGTACGAATGGCAGGCACAGCTCATTCAACACATTCAATCTTGCAACAGCGCGCGCAGTTACCAAGTCGAATTGATCACGATAAGCAGGCAGTCTAGCAGCATCCTCTGCGCGGCTATGAATAAATTCAGCCTCTGCCAATCCCAATTCGATGCTTAGATGACGTAAGAACTGAATTCGCTTGTTCAACGAATCGATAATCGTAAGCCTAAGATGCGGGAACATGATCTTCAGCGGTATACTCGGGAACCCGGCTCCGCTGCCAATATCGATCATGCTGCTTACAGCAGGAATAGGAACATAGAAGGAGAGTGAGATGGAGTCATAGAAGTGTTTCACATAAACCTGCTCACGTTCTGTGATCCCCGTTAAATTCATCTTCTCATTCCACTCTACCAGTAATCGATAGTAGATGTCGAATTGTGCCAGCTGCTCTGTCGTAATCGTAAGCTGATGCTGGCCTAGCAGAGTCGAGAACTGCTGTTCAAAATTATCCATCATATTATCCTCGCGCTACTGCTTTATTGTAATGCTCAACATACACGATCAGAATAGAGATATCCGCTGGCGTTACCCCGCCGATTCTCGAAGCTTGACCAATATTGAGCGGTCTAATTCTCGCCAGGTTATCCTTCGCTTCATTCGCTAGCCCATGCACCTGATGATAATCAATGTCAGCAGGTATCGCCTTCTTCTCCATCTTCTTCAAGCGATTCACCTGAATCAATTGCTTCTCAATATATCCTGCATACTTCACCTGAACCTCAACTTGTTCCTTCACATCATCCGTAAGAGGTGCAGGCGGAGGCAATAAGGCTTCAATATGGCTGTAAGTCACCTCTGGACGACGCAGCAGCATAATAGCGGGAATACTGTTGTCCAGTGGCGCTGAATTCAGCTCAGCCAACAGTGCTTGCGCCTCAGCTGTTGGACGTACCTTGGTGTTCTTCAATCGTTCCAGCTCTTCCTCGATCTTCATCTTCTTATCCGTAAACCTCTCGAATCGATCATCGCTGATTAGTCCAATCTCATGACCGATAGGTGTTAATCTCAGATCAGCATTATCATGACGCAGCAGCAAGCGATACTCCGCTCTGGAGGTTAACAGACGATACGGGTCGGACGTCCCCTTAGTCACTAGGTCATCAATCAACACACCGATATACGCTTCGGAGCGATCCAGAATGACCGGCTCCTTGCCCTGTACCTTACGGCATGCATTAATACCGGCCATAACACCCTGTGCTGCTGCCTCTTCATAGCCTGAGGTTCCATTAATTTGACCGGCAGTGAACAAGCCGGGAATTTGCTTCGTCTCGAGCGTCGGCCATAGCTGTGTGGGTACGATTGAATCATATTCGATCGCGTAACCAGTCCGCATCATCTCTGCCTGCTCTAGTCCAGGAACCGATCTGACCATGCGAAGCTGGACTTCCTCGGGCATGCTCGTGGATAGTCCCTGCACATAATATTCAGACGTGTTCCGCCCCTCAGGCTCGAGGAAGATCTGATGCTTAGGCTTATCGCTGAATCGAACGATCTTGTCCTCAATCGATGGACAATACTTCGTCCCCACTCCTTCAATCATCCCCGAGAACATCGGAGCGCGATGCAGGTTCTCCGTAATGATCTCATGCGTCTCAGCTGACGTATAGGTCAACCAACAGGGCAGCTGTTCGCCCGTTCCCTCCTTAGTCTCATAGGAGAAGAATTGCGGATCATCATCACCTGGCTGGATAACCGTCTTGCTGAAATCGATCGTCTGCCCGTGAACACGCGGCGGTGTTCCCGTCTTGAAGCGAACAAGCTCCAATCCGAGCTCCTGCAGATGCTCAGACAGCTTAACAGAGGGCTGTTGATTATTCGGTCCGCTCTCATACTTCAGCTCACCGATAATCACTTTCCCTCTTAGATACGTTCCTGTTGTTAGCACGACTGCCTTCGCCCGATACTGCGCGCCGGTTTTCGTCTCTACACCGACACATGTGCCGTCCTCGATAAGCAGGCGTTCAACCATCCCTTGCCGCATCGTCAGATGCTCGGTCCGTTCGATGGTCTCCTTCATCGCCTGCTGGTACAGCACTTTATCCGCTTGAGCACGCAGCGCGTGAACAGCAGGTCCCTTGCCGGTATTCAACATTCTAAGCTGAATATAGGTTTTATCGATATTACGCCCCATCTCACCGCCGAGTGCATCGACCTCTCGGACGACATGACCCTTGGCTGGTCCACCTATCGAGGGATTGCATGGCATGAATGCCACCATATCCAGATTAATGGTCAGCAGCAGCGTCTCCGCCCCCATGCGCGCAGACGCAAGAGCCGCCTCACAGCCTGCGTGACCGGCTCCAATTACAATCACTTCATATTGTCCTGCTGTAAAGCTCATCTTGCATCACTTCCCTAGACAGAATTGTGCGAATATCTGGTCAATCAAGGATTCGCTGACAGCGTCTCCTATAATTTCACCAAGCTGTTCCCAGCTGTTGCGTATATCAATCTGCAGCATATCAATCGGAATCATCTGCTCAGCACCGCTCAATGCTTCGAGTAGAGCGCTCTTCGCTTGTTGGAGCAAGTGAATATGACGGACATTACTAACATAAGTGAGATCACCGGATTCAATTCCACCGCTGAAGAACAAGGTGTGAATCGTCTTCTCCAGCTGCTCTACTCCGCGGTGATCGATCAAGGACGTATAGACAATGACATCCTTAGGGAAGGACTGCTCAATCAAGCTGACATCCAGCAGGATCGGCAGATCCGTCTTATTAATGATAACGATCGTCTGACGATCCTTCAGTTGCTCGATTAATGCTAGCTCGTCCTCATGGAGTACTTCATTCCCATTCAAGACGAGCAGCAATAAATCGGCATCCGTCAGCGCTGACCTCGATCGTTCAACACCAATCTGCTCCACTAAATCAGTCGTCTCACGAATGCCCGCTGTATCCAATAAGCGCAGGGGAATTCCCCCAACCGTCACATACTCTTCAATCACATCTCTCGTCGTACCCGGAATCTCGGTTACGATCGCACGATTCTCCTGCGCCAATGTGTTGAGCAGAGATGACTTTCCTACATTCGGCTTGCCGACGATCGCAGTCGTCAGCCCTTCTCTTAATATCTTGCCTTGCGCGGCTGTCTTAAGCAATAGCTCAATTTCTGCTAAAGCTTCCTGACATTTCTCACGAATATAGGCATTCGTAAGCTCCTCTACATCATGCTCGGGATAATCGATATTGACCTCGATATGCGCCATCAATTCAATCAGCTTATGTCTGAGCGCCTTCACCCGCTTAGACAGCAACCCTTCAACCTGCTTCAACGCGAGTGAATAAGCGCGATCCGATTTGGATCGAATCAGATCAATAACGGCCTCTGCTTGTGACAGATCTATACGACCATTCAAGAACGCGCGTTTCGTAAATTCACCAGGATCAGCTAGCCTTATTCCACCATTGCCTAATAACAGCTCCAATACCTTCTTCACGGAGATCAGTCCGCCATGGCAGCCAATCTCTACAATATCCTCCCGTGTATAGGAGCGCGGCCCCCGCATAATCGTAATAAGCGCCTCTTCAATACGCTCCTGCGAGCTCGGATCAACAATATACCCATAATGCACAGTATGCGAAGCAGCCTCCTGCATATTCGTGGACGAAGAGAAGATGCCAGCCGCCCGCGCAATCGCTTCTGGCCCGCTAATGCGAATAACAGCAATGCCGCCCTCCCCTATAGGAGTGGAGATCGCCGCGATTGTATCTGATTCATGATGCATAATCATAATGTCCTCCTGCTAAGAAGAAAAAGACAATGACTCCGCAACCACCTCAAGTCATTGTCTGTTCGATCATTTTAATGCGATGACGACTCTGCGATTCGGTTCCTCACCCTTACTGAAGGTCTTGACCTTCGGATGATCCTGCAGATAAGAATGGATAATCTTACGCTCCAATGGGGTCATCGGCTCGAGTACAATTTCCTTACGGCTTCTTATCACGCGTGCCGCTAAGCGGCCAGCCAGCTCCTCCAGCGTCTTGCGCCGCCTCTCCCGGAACTGCTCTGCATCGAGCACAATTCGGATTCGATCCTTGGTCATTCGATTCGCGACAATATTAGTGAGATACTGGAGCGCATCCAGTGTCTGACCTCTGCGTCCGATCACCATCCCCATATCATCACCGCTAATACTGATGAGTATACTCTCCTCATCCTGCTCACGGGTAAACACAGCACTTAAATCCATCGCTACGGTCACTTCTTGCAAGAACTGCAACGCTTCTTCAATCGGATCAGGAATTACGGTTAGCTCGACTTGCGCATCTTTGGAACCTATTAAACCGAACAGTCCTTTGGTAGGCTGCTCCAGTATGTTCACTTTGACGCGGCTCTCATCAACACCTAATTGTCTGAGTCCTGCTTGTATAGCGTCATTCACTGTTTTGCCGTTGACCGTAATGACTTTCATTTAGAAGTGCCTCCTTCGCGAGATCCTCTTCCATATATAAAGTACGTTTGTACGATCGTGAAAATATTACCATATACCCAGTACAGTGGCATTGCGGCCGGGAAACTCATCGACATGACGAAGATCATGACCGGGAATATCATCATAATCGCATTCATCTGTGGATTCGGCGGCTGATACTTGCTCATCACCTTCTGTTGAATGTAAGTGGTCAGCGCAGCCAACACCGGTAGAATATAATAGGGGTCCTTCGAACCGAGCTGCAACCATAGGAAGCTATGCTCACGAATTTCCGGATTGCCAACAATCGCATAATAGAGAGCGAATAGAATCGGCATCTGAATAATTAATGGGAAACAACCAGCCAGGGGATTCACATTATGAAGCTGGAATAGCTTCATCGTCTCCTCCTGCTGCTTCTTCGCATCGTCCTTGTACTTCTTCTTAAGCTTTTCTATCTCAGGCTGCAGCTTCTGCATCGCTTTCGTACTTCGATACTGCTTGAGATTGAGCGGCAATACCAAGAATCGAATAACGATCGTAACAACCAGAATAGATAGACCATATTGTCCCCATAAGGTGTCAGCAATAGTGTCAAGCGATAGCGATAACGGGTAGACCAGATAACGCTTGAAGAAGTTGCCCTCCTTCAAATCAGCTGTAGACGTTGTGTCCATTGCAGGTGAGCACCCTGCGAGCATTGCCATCGCCAGGACTAACGCAATGACAAGTAAGATCTTCTTTTTTCGAGACAACACGATTTCCTCCTATAGTGTCACACCTGCGCGAGAAGTAAGCGGGTTCACTTTTCCAAGTTAAACTATACCATAGTTTGTCCAGCAAGAAAACAACAGCGGCAGATCAATTTATAACTCTCTCTCACAATACAATGAACAGCTGCAATAAATCAATTTCATAATAGGGCATGAAATGTATTCTTGAATCCATTCTATCGCGGTCTTCGGCCCGTACTCTTGACCGGTTTGCCCAATTCCACTCTTCTGATCGCATGCAGCAGCGACTTCTCCATCTCCTGATAATTCATCTGAAGAGCAGGGTTACGCACAATCACAATGAGGTCATATCCGCTCGGGATATCATCGATATGCAGACGGACGATTTCCTTCACCACACGTCTTAATCGATTGCGTACCACAGCCCCGCCCAGCTTCTTGCTGGCGGATATCCCTACTCTGATTTTCTCATTGCGTTTATTCGGCATCGCATAGATGACGAATTGCCGATTTGCGGCGGATCGTCCCAATCGATACACGCGACTGAAGTCCTGCCGCTTCGCCAATCGATATTGCCTTTGCATTCCTTCGATGCACCATCCTGCTTATATCAAGTCATATATATGAAAAAAAAGGTCACTGCTGTGACCCTTCTCCTTCATCATTATGCGCTGATCACTTTTCTTCCCTTTTGACGACGAGCTGCCAAAACTTTGCGGCCGCTTTTCGTGCTCATTCTCTTACGGAAACCGTGATTTTTCGCGCGCTTTCTCGTATTGGGTTTAAAGGTCGGTCCCATTGCTAACACTCCTTTCAACAGACAAAAATCCTTTTTACATTAAACCACGCGCATTTCAAAAAGTCAACATTACGTACGGTACGTTCCGATGCGGGTACAAGAAATATTTTTCGAGATAAAACTCGTCCTGTGGACAATATTTTTAAGATTTCATCAGCTTGGCATCCAAAATCAACAATCTATCCACAATATCTAGTGTTGGTGATAAGTAATATTAACAACACCTTGAATTTGTGGATAAATAATTGGGATACATTGAAATAAGGCGCTCAATTTGATATCATAATGGTGGTTTTGTTGTTAATAACTCATCGTTCATAGATTACTTATCCACAAACTGTGGATAAGTATGTTAACAATACCCTCAATAGCTTAATAGTCAACTAATAACGATGTGAGTGTTGTGGATATCTTATCGACAATATTCGCTTTTTTTTCCCCCTAATGAAGGAGTGAAGTTTGTGGAAGGCCACACGAATCACCACTGGCAGCAGGTCCTCTCCGCTGTTCAGAAGAAAATCAGCAAGCCCAGCTACGATACCTGGCTGAAATCGACCCAAGCCATTAGTTTTACTGATGACAATATCGTCATCTCAGCGCCAACCGTCTTTGCCAAAGAATGGCTGGAAGGTCGATACGTAAGAATGATCTCCACGACAATCTATGAATTATTTGACAAGCATGTAGATGTAAGCTTTGTTGTCGGCAACGAAACCCCCCAACCCGTTAAACCGCCAGCTCCAACCGTACAAGCGCCAGCAAGAGATTTTCATGAAGATTCCTTCTCACCGATGCTGAATGCCAAGTATACCTTCGACACATTCGTCATTGGCGCGGGCAATCGCTTCGCTCACGCTGCTTCATTAGCTGTCGCGGAAGCTCCAGCCAATTCCTATAATCCGCTGTTCCTATACGGTGGCGTAGGACTAGGCAAGACACACTTAATGCATGCAATCGGCCATTATATCATTCAGACTAATCCAACTATGAAGGTCGTCTATATCTCATCAGAGAAATTCACGAATGAATTTATTAATTCCATTATGAATAATCGAAGCGAAGCGTTCCGCAATAAGTATAGGAGCGTTGATGTGCTGTTAATTGACGATATTCAATTTCTAGCTGGCAAGGAATCCACACAAGAGGAGTTCTTCCATACATTCAATGCCCTGCATGAGGAGCATAAGCAGATTATTATCTCTAGTGATAGACCTCCGAAGGAGATCCCAACATTGGAAGATCGACTGCGTTCCCGATTCGAATGGGGACTAATAACGGATATCCAGCCGCCTGACCTGGAGACCAGAATTGCCATTCTTCGCAAGAAGGCTAAGGCTGAGAATCTGGATGTTCCCAATGAAGCTATGATGTATATCGCCAATCAGATTGACACGAATATTCGAGAGCTCGAAGGCGCGCTGATCCGAGTCGTCGCCTATTCCTCTCTGATTAATCAAGATATCACCACGCAGCTGGCTGTAGAGGCGCTTAAGGATATCATTCCAGCCACTAGGCCGAAGGTCATCACCATCCAAGATATTCAGATGAAGGTTGGTGAATACTATAATGTGAAGCTGGAGGACTTCCGCGCGCGCAAGCGGACCAAGGCCATCGCATTCCCTAGACAGATCGCCATGTATATCTCCAGAGAGCTGACAGACTTCTCGCTTCCTAAGATCGGCGAGGCATTCGGCGGACGTGACCATACGACGGTCATTCATGCGCATGATAAGATCCAAGAGCAGCTGAAGGTCGATCAAGAGCTGTATCGGATCGTCAATGAGATCATCAAGGCCATTAAGAATCCAAGTTAGAACTTTATAAGTCTTATATATGAACAAACTATACACGCGGTTATGCACATGTGGATAGACTTGTCCGCCAAGAACCGACACACTTATCCACATATCCACCGGCCCTACTACTACTTCTATAAATATATAATATAAATAATCCTATAATGACTCTCGAGGTGACCAAATGAAATTAACGATTCGCAAGGATGCATTGAATGAATCCATTGGACATGTATCCAAAGCCATCTCTTCACGAACCGCGATTCCCATACTCAGCGGTATTAAGATTGAAGCAGGTCATGATGGTGTTACCTTAACAGCTAGTGATACTGATATCTCTATTCAATGCTTTATTCCTTTAGAATCAGAAGATGAAGTCAATATCCAATTACAGAGACCAGGCAGTGTTGTATTGCCTGCTAAGTTCTTCTCTGAAATTGTAAGAAAGCTTCCATCGGATGATGTTGAATTAGAGGTATATGATCTATTCAGAACGACTATAAGATCGGGATCAGCAGAAATAGAGATTGTTGGGCTCGATCCAGAGGAATATCCGATCCTGCCCAAGCTTGATGAGAGCAAGATATTCACCATGAACGGGTCAGCTCTGAAGAATATGATTCGTCAATCTGTATTTGCTGTATCCCTGAATGAATCCACGCCAGTATTGACTGGTGTGTTATGGAATCTGATTGACGGTGTATTGAAGTTTGTGGCGACGGATCGGCATCGACTGGCCAGTACAGAGCTCCCTCTAGATTCCAATCCGGATCTGCGATTGGAGCATATTGTGATTGCTGGTAAGACACTGAACGAGCTGAGCAAGGTGCTGCCGGATGGTGCGCTAGTAGATATTGTCGCGACTGATAATCAAATGCTGTTCAAGATGGATTCTATCTTATTCTATTCGCGCATTCTGGATGGTACGTATCCGGATACATCGAAGATCATATCCACGAACTACAAGACAGAGCTGGTCGTTAGAACGAAGAGCTTAACTGACGCGATTGATCGGGCCTACTTGTTATCTAGAGAAGAGAAGACCAATATAGTGAAATTAATCACAATCGACGATGGACGGATTGAAGTATCATCGAGCTCGAGCGAACTGGGGAAAGTGACTGAGCAGCTGGATACGAAGATGCTGCAAGGCGATGAATTGAAAATCTCCTTCAACTCGAAGTATATGTTGGATGCGCTGAAGGTGATTGACAGCGAATATATCCATATTGGCTTCACAGGAGTGATGAGTCCGATTATTATCAGACCAGAGGATGAACAGAACATGCTTCATCTCATTCTTCCTTATCGAACTACGAATTAAGGAGACCACATGCTATGAAACAAGTAGCGATTCGAACGGAATATATCCAACTGGGCCAATTCCTTAAATTGGCGGGCTGCGTCTCCACTGGAGGCGAGGCGAAGGTGTTGCTGCAGGAAAATAAAGTGACGGTCAATGGTGAACCTGAGGCACGCAGAGGCAGAAAGCTGTATAATGGAGATCAAGTGGCGTTAGGGGAGGACCTATTCCTTGTATGTGAAGCGTCTAGAGCTTGATCATTATCGCAATATTCAGCATGTGTCGCTTCAAGCGGATGAGCATGTGAATATTATCATGGGTCCGAATGCGCAGGGGAAGACGAATATCGTAGAATCCATTCTCGTGCTAGCGCTTACGAAGTCTCATCGCACGCATAAGGACAAAGAATTGATTAATTGGGATCATGACAGCGCTAGAATAGCGGCGAGTATTGATCGCAAGTACGGTGAGATTGAGCTTGACATGCGGTTGTCTTCACAGGGCAAGAAGGCGAAGATTAATGGTCTGGAACAGCGCAAGCTGAGCAATTTCATAGGTACATTGAATGTCGTGATGTTCGCGCCCGAGGATCTAGAGATCGTAAAGGGCTCGCCAACGATAAGAAGACGCTTCATGGATATGGAGATTGGCCAAGTGCATCCTTCCTATCTGCACCATCTCTCGCAATATCAGAAGATCGTGGCGCAGAAGAATAATCAATTCAGGAAGAGTACAGCCGAGTTGTCTGCGTCAGATTCCCTCATGCTTGATGTATGGAATGAGCAACTTGCGGCTAACGGTGTTAAAATCATGAAAAATCGTCAAAACTTTATAACAAAGCTGCAGATATGGGCGGAAGCGATTCATGACGGCATAACGAGCGGTAGGGAGAAGCTCCGAATTGCCTATAAACCATCGTTTGAATGCGAGGATTTCCAAGATGAATCTGTTGCATTTAACCAGTTTATGATAAAGTTATCACAGGTCAAACAGCAGGAGCTAAGACGAGCTACCTGTCTGCTGGGACCGCATCGTGATGATTTATTATTTTATATTAATGACAAGGAAGTACATGCATATGGCTCGCAAGGACAGCAGCGGACCGCCGCGTTATCGCTTAAGCTGGCTGAGCTCGAGCTGATGAAGGAGGAAGTTGGGGAATATCCGATTCTGCTGCTGGATGATGTATTGTCCGAGCTTGATCAGAACAGGCAGACGCAATTGATTCGGACTTTCCAAGGGAAGGTGCAGACCTTCATTACGACTACAGGTATTGAGAGCATCGAGGCTACGAGTATCGAACATGCGAAGCTGTTCCATGTGAATAACGGTCAAGTCACTTCGGAATGAAGGAAGGTAATCCGTGCATGTATATTCATCTAGGCGGAGAGAAGGTTATTCGATCCAGAGAACTGATTGCTATATTCGATATTGGGAGCGAGAAGCCGTCGAAGGAGCCGAGAACCTACTTGCTGAATAGCGAGCAGACACTGACGGTTGAACGAATAGGCGATGAAGAACCCAAGTCATTGGTGGTTACAGACAGCAAGCTGTATTATTCACCGATCTCTTCCTCAACGCTGAAGAAGCGATCCAAGCAATTTAGCGGCTGAGAATCGAAGATACGCATAATCGCATTGAAGTTTAGTAGATGTGCAGAAAATCATGGAGTGGGTGAAAATTAGATGTCAGTCAATCAGAATACCTATGATGAGAATCAGATTCAGGTGCTGGAAGGACTTGAAGCGGTTCGTAAGCGTCCAGGGATGTATATCGGATCTACCAGTGCCAAAGGTCTCCATCATCTAGTCTGGGAAGTAGTGGATAACAGTATTGACGAGGCGTTAGCCGGCTACTGTACCAGAATTGACGTTATCGTGAATACGGATAATAGTATTACCGTCATTGATAATGGACGGGGCATACCGGTAGGAGAGAATACAAAGCTTAAGAAGTCTACGCTGGAGGTTGTGTTGACTGTCCTGCATGCAGGTGGCAAGTTCGGCGGCGAAGGCTATAAGGTATCAGGCGGATTGCACGGGGTAGGTGTATCCGTTGTTAATGCGTTGTCCAAGCGCTTAATTGCGGAGGTCAAGAGAGACGGCCATCTCTACAGACAAGAGTATCATACAGGTGTCGCACAAACGGATATCCAAATTGTTGACGACTGTGAAGAAACCGGTACGAAGATTACCTTCTGGCCGGATGAAACCATATTCACAGAAACAACGGAATTCGATTATGATGTGCTGCAGGGCCGCATTCGCGAGATGGCTTTTCTGAATAAGGGAATTGAGCTTAATCTGATTGATGAACGTTCGGATATATCGAATACGTTCTATTACGAGGGCGGTATTATCTCATTCGTCGAATATCTGAATCGTAATCGAGAGCCGATTAATGAGCAGCCGATCTATGTCGAGGGGATTAAGGATCAGATTATCGTCGAGATTGCTCTGCAATATAATGACGGCTATACCGAGAATATATATTCATATGCCAATAATATTAATACACATGAAGGCGGCACGCATGAATCCGGGTTTAAGAGCGCGCTGACGCGCGTTATGAATGATTATGCGCGGCGCAGCAATTCCATTAAGGACAGTGATCCGAATCTGACTGGAGATGATGTCAGAGAAGGATTGACTGCGATTATCTCTGTGAAGATACCTGAGCCGCAATTCGAAGGTCAGACGAAGACGAAGCTCGGCAATAGCGAGGTAAGAGGAATCGTCGAATCCCTGTTCGCAGAGAAGCTGACGGAATTTCTGAATGAGAACCCGAGTACAGCCAAGCGCGTGATGGATAAATCTCTGCAGGCGGCTAGAGCGAGGGAAGCTGCGCGCAAGGCGCGTGAACTAACCCGACGCAAGAGCGCGCTGGAAGTCAGCTCGCTGCCAGGGAAGCTGGCGGATTGTTCATCCAAGGACGCATCGATCAGCGAGCTGTATATCGTGGAAGGGGATTCGGCCGGTGGTTCCGCTAAGCAGGGGCGAGACCGGCACTTCCAGGCGATCCTTCCGCTTAGAGGTAAGATTCTGAATGTGGAGAAGGCCCGACTGGATCGCATTCTCAGCAATGCTGAGATCAGGGCGATTATTACCGCGTTAGGAACCGGTATCAGTGAGGATTTCGATATTGAGAAGGCTCGTTATCATAAGATTATTATTATGACGGATGCCGATGTCGACGGCGCGCATATTCGCACGCTGCTGCTGACCTTCTTCTACAGGTATATGCGCAAGATTGTAGAGAGCGGTTATATCTATATCGCGCAGCCGCCTCTATACAAGGTGGAGAAGAATAAGGTCGTACGTTACGCCTACAATGAACAGGAACGCGATGACATTCTAGCGGAGTTCGGGGACAGCGGGGCGAGAGCTAATGTGCAGCGGTATAAGGGTCTAGGTGAGATGAATCCCGGTCAGCTGTGGGAGACAACGATGGATCCGGAGAGCCGGACCATGCTGCAGGTGAAGATCGAGGATGCGATGGATGCTGACTTCATCTTCGAAACCTTGATGGGTGACGCGGTAGAACCGCGCAAGGAATTCATCCAGCAACATGCGAAGTTTGTGAAGAATCTGGATGTGTAGGCTTACGGTAATTACTCAGGAGGTGCAAGAATAGCATGGAAGAGGAAAAACGCGTCTCATTGTTGGATCGTGATATTGGCGTAGAGATGCGAAGCTCGTTCATCGATTACGCGATGAGCGTTATAGTCAGCCGCGCGCTGCCAGATGTAAGAGACGGACTGAAGCCTGTTCACCGCAGAGTGTTGTATTCCATGTTCGAACTTGGGATTACACCGGACAAGCCTTACAAGAAGTCCGCGCGTATCGTCGGCGATGTGATTGGTAAGTATCACCCGCACGGCGATTCCGCCGTATACGAAACAATGGTTCGTATGGCGCAGGATTTCAATCTGCGCTATCCGCTCGTTGACGGACACGGCAACTTCGGATCCATCGACGGCGATGGCGCTGCTGCGATGCGTTATACAGAATCTAGACTGTCTAAGATTGCCATGGAGCTGCTCCGTGATCTGAATAAGGAAACGGTAGACTTCGTTCCGAACTATGATGGCGAAGAGCATGAGCCTGCGGTACTGCCGGCCCGATTCCCCAACCTGTTGGTCAACGGGGTATCCGGTATAGCAGTTGGTATGGCGACGAATATTCCGCCTCATAATCTAAGCGAAGTAATCGATGGGACATTGGCACTGATTCGGGACCCCGACCTGACTCCGATTGAATTGATGGAGTATATTAAGGGTCCGGATTTCCCGACAGGCGCTTATATACTAGGTCGTCAAGGTATTCGACAGGCGTATACAACAGGCCGCGGGTCTGTTACGATGCGGGCCAAGACGACTATCGAAGAGAATAACGGTAGAACACGCATCCTGATTCACGAGCTGCCTTACCAAGTGAATAAGGCCAGACTCGTAGAGAAGATTGCAGAGCTCGTCCGGGATAAGGTCATCGACGGCATTACGGATCTGCGCGATGAATCGGATCGTAATGGTATGCGTGTTGTTATTGAACTGCGCAAGGATGTCATACCGACTGTTGTGCTGAATAATCTGTTCAAGCATACGCCGATGCAATCCAATTTCGGTGTCAACATATTGGCGCTGGTGAACAGTCAGCCGAGAATTCTGAATATCCGCGATGTCTTGTATTATTATATACAACACCAGATCGAAGTTATTCGCCGTAGAACCGAATTTGAACTGAAGAAGGCGGAGGCTCGCGCACATATTCTGGAAGGACTTCGTATCGCGCTGGACCATCTGGATGAGGTAATTGCCTTAATCCGCGGTTCGAGAACAACGGATATCGCAAGAGAAGGATTGATCACGACCTTCAAGCTGTCATTGGAGCAAGCGCAAGCTATTCTAGATATGCGCCTGCAGCGCCTGACTGGGTTAGAGCGTGAGAAGATTGAGAATGAATACAATGAGCTGATGGTGAAGATAGCTGAATATAAGGCGATTCTGGCGGATGAACAGCTTGTGCTGAACATCATCTCTGAGGAGCTGACAGAGATCAAGGAGCGCTTCGGCGACGATCGACGCTCGGAGATCACGATTGATATGGACAACATCGAGGATGAAGATCTGATTCCTCGAGAAGAGGTTGTCGTATCCATCACTCATACTGGATACATCAAGCGTCTCCCTGTGAATACGTATCGCAGTCAACGTCGCGGCGGTAAGGGTGTAATCGGCATGGGCACCAAGAATGATGATTTCGTTGAGCATCTGTTCTCGACGAATTCCCATCATACCCTCCTGTTCTTCACGAACAAGGGCAAGGTGTACCGGTTGAAGGCTTATGAGATACCCGATCTCAGCCGGACAGCGCGAGGCACGCCGATCATTAATCTGTTGCAGATTGAGCAGGGCGAGGTTGTCAGTGCTGTGATTCCAATAGAGGAATTCGGCAGCGATCAGTATCTGTTCTTCGCGACGCGAACGGGTGTGGTGAAGAAGACACCGCTGCAGGATTACTCGAATATTCGCAAGGGCGGATTAATTGCGATTAACCTCCGTGAGGATGATGAACTCGTCGGCGTGAAGCTTACGGATGGCACTCGAGATATCATTATGGGAACCAGAGATGGCATGTCGATTCGATTCCCAGAGAGCGATGTCCGCTCCATGAGCCGCAGCGCGACAGGAGTCAAGGGTATTCAACTGACGCGGCAAGATATTGTTATCGATATGGACGTTGTACAATCCGATTATGATGTCCTGATTGTTACAGCCAAGGGCTACGGCAAGCGTACACCGATTGACGAGTATCGGGTACAGACTCGCGGCGGCAAGGGGATCAAGACGCTGCATGTGACCGATAAGAACGGGCATATCGTCGGTCTGAAGATCGTGAACAACGAAGAAGATCTCATGATCATCACCTCGTCTGGTACATTAATTCGGACGAGCATCGAGGGCATCTCCACGATGGGTCGCAATACACAAGGCGTGAAGCTGATTAATATCCGTGAGGATGATCTGGTTGGCACTGTGGCGAAGTGTGAGAAGGACGAAGGCGAAGATGAGCTAGATGATGAGCTAGTAGAAGGTAACGAAGAACAATAATGAATTGGGGAACCGGTATCTGATCCAGGTGGATACCGGTTTTCAAAATCCAGGATGGTTCATTGACGTCAAGGTATAAGTTGAGGAGGTCGTAGAACATGGCTCTTGTTAATATCAGTCAAGTCAGGGTCGGAGATCGTCTATCATCGGATTTGTTAACAGAGCGCAGTAATATCTTGTTCGCCAGAGGTACGACGATCTCTCAGCGCGAGCTTGATATCATGTATGCTTTCCTGATTAATAAGGTGGACATCGTCTCCCAGGATGGCGAAGCCAAGCAACAAGAGGTAGAATCCGAGATTAACTTAGCGAATGTAAGTGACTCTCAGCTTTCGTTATATAAGGCTTATGATGAACTGCTGGTATTGCTGAAGCGCGTCTTTAGGCTGGCTCAATCAGGCGGCGAGCTGCCTGTTCTGGATATTCGAAATCAAGTAGAGTTGTTATTACGTCATATAGACACTTACAATCTATTGTTCTTCAAGCCTGCGAAGTACTTCACTCGGGATTATATCTATCATCACAGCGTACTTGTAGGGATGACGAGCTATGTGCTCGCTAAGTGGCAGGGGTATCAGCAGAAGGATTTAATTCCGATCATGCTGGCTGGTGTTATGCACGACATCGGCAATGCGAAGCTAGATCAGCAGTTATTGTCCAAGACGGGACCGTTGACTGCTGATGAATTTAATGAGGTCCGATCCCATACGATTTACGGGTACGAAATTCTGAAGAAGGTCGCTGCTTTCAACGAGGGGACCAAGCTAGTCGCATTGCAGCATCACGAACGGGAGGATGGCAGCGGTTATCCGATTGGGATGTCCGGGGACAAGCTGCATCCGTATTCCAAGATTATCGCAATTGCGGATATCTATCATGCTATGAGTATGAATCGCGTTTATCGAGATGCTGTATCGCCTTATCTCGTGCTGGAAGAGCTGCTGCAATACTCCTTCGGCAAGCTCGACCCCGTTATTGTGCGTAACTTTGTCGACAAGGTCACGCAATTCCATGTCGGCAGATTGGTGAAGCTCAGCGATAATCGTATCGGCGAGATCGTATTCACACAGCGCGAGCATCCGACGCGTCCCTGGGTGAATGTGAACGGTACAATTATCAATTTAACGACACAACGCAATCTCTATATACTAGATGTAATTGAGTAGAGTTGAAGCAAGGCTGCGCGGTTGAGCGCTGACCTTGCTTTTTTTTGTCTTGGTTATTGGTGAGGTGCAGTGAGGTATACGTTACAATGCAGTGCGGTGCGACTACCCTGCATTTTGTACAGTAAATTGCTGCTGAACATGCGTATGCGTTGGTTATCCTGTATTTAGTACAGGTAAATTGCCGCGGAATCGTTATGTATAGTGAATCTGATGATTTTACCTGTACATTTTGCAGGATAGATAATTGAATTATGCGAATGCGGGCAAATTAACGGTATGAAATACAGGATATTGCAGTAAAACATACGATAGATACGGAGATATTCGGAGATATACTTAAAAAATGCGCCTGGATGCATAGTAATTTGATGCTTGGAAGTAAGGGAATTTTTTGTTGTGCGCAATGCACTTGACTTGTCTTGTCGAACTATGATAAATTAGTCTTCGCCCCACCGAGAGCAAGAAACGGTCGGAGCGGATCGACACACTTCTGATTATGCTAGATGCGAATTAAGAGGTACGAGGTTAAG
>JAEZQY010000035.1 GCA_023441055.1 Bacillota bacterium
ATGCGCCGAGCGATGGATTGCCAGCAGAGGCAATCACTACGAATGCTACGGAAGATACCGTAACGGTGAAGGATGTGCCTCCTGGCGCGACAGTTACGGTCTACGATGGAGAAGGCAACGAGCTTGGTACGGCAACGAATACCGGTGAGACGATCGGCGAGGTTACGGTGCAGCTGAATATCGACATCGCCGATGGTGATGAGGTCGAGGTGTCGATCACCCTGCCGGGCAGAGACGAGAGCCCAGCAGTGCCGAGCATAGCTAAGCATCTAAGTGCAGAGCTGGATGTCGAGCAGATCAGCGCTAACGCTACCACCGATACTGTGACGGTATCAGAGGTTCCAGCTGGCGCAGAGATTCGGGTATACAATGCTGTGGGAGAATGGATTGGTTCGGCTATAAATGGTAATGATGAGCTGGCAGAAGTCATCATTCTGATAAGCGCTCCTGGACTGGCTCATGGTGATTTGGTATATGTCAACTTGAAGGAAGTAGGTAAGCTGGAGAGTGCGTCGGTTTCCAAGGTCAGCGCCATGGAACGAACCGTGGCTCCATTATTGGATCATCTAACAGCGAATGCGAGTAATGACCGTATATCAGTTGAGGATGTCCCTGCAGGAGCGACTGTTAAGATATACGATCTATCAGGTAATCTGCTGGTGTCTCGCAAGAACACGACATCGTCGGCAAGTAAGTTGGATCTTCTCATGATTCCAGGATTTGCTGCAGGTACTTCGTATAGAGTTACACTGACTGAGACAGGCAGGACAGAAAGTGCCTATACAGTTGTAACGGCTCTCGATCAGTCTCCGCCGTTGTCCACGCCGAATATCGCAGACATTGATTTGGAGAACGATCAGATCGTAGTCCAAGGTGTGCCGGCAGGCGCAACGATTATTGTGTATGATGCCAATGGCAACGAAATTGGCAGAGCGACGAATGATTCCGGCGGCACAGCTGAGGTTACCGTGACCGGGCCGATTACGACTTCAGTTGTTACGATTACCATTGTGGAAGCCGGCAAGCTGGAGAGTGAGCCGCTGGCTGTTGATCTGCTGCTTACAACGGCAGAGCAGATTGATGATGCGCTGCGCAGGCTGACGGTGGGCTTCCAAGCGCTTGACACGTGGGAGAGTGTTACTCAGTCTGTGTTCCTGCTTACCGTTGGAGCGCATGAAACTGATGTGGATTGGTCATCGAGCAAGCCGCTGGTGATCACGGTTTCGGATCCGGTAGACGGCACGATTGAAGCGTATGTAGATCGTCAGGAGAACGATGAGAGTGTGATCTTGACTGCGACGGTTTCCAAGAATGGGATATCCAAGAGTCGTACGTTCCTGTTAATTGTGAAGTCAACAAGGCTAAGCAAGATATCGACGCAGGTTAACCGTCAGGTTGATGTGAACGGCGGCGCTGACCAAGATGTGACAGAGCAAGTGGATATCCATCGGATTACGATGTCTGACGGCTCCAAAATTGACAAGACCATCTTCGATGCCTCCAGTGCAGATAACTTCGTCCGCGATCCAAGAACGTTGAACAGTGCTGCTAAAATTATAGTCGACGAGCTGGAAGGGGACGAAGCCGATGAATTCGCGATCGAAGTCCCTAGACAGTCGGTGGCGTTATTGACCGCCAACGGCAATACATTGGAAATTCACACGGATTACGGACGAATCATCATTGACCCAGCGGAGCTCACGCGGATGAACGACAGCTACCTGGATCTGTTCTTCCGATTCGTGCCTGTGAAGAATCCGGATAAGCAAGCGCGATTGAATGAGCAAATCCCGAATGAGCCGGAAGTTCGCTCTGCCGCAGGGAACCGAATCGCCGAGGTTATCGGCTCATCGCTGGAGATTGAAACGAACTACAGCGATTACAGCACCGCGCTGTTCATTCCGTTCGCTAAGAATGGAATTGAAGTTCCTGCGCGGAATACAGATGCTTTCTTGAACGCGCTGCGGATTTACATTGAACATAGTGACGGCGATAAGGAAGTCACGCCTGGAACTGTCGTCTATGAGGCTGGCGTTCCGATTGGACTGGAAATTGAAATCGACAAATTCAGTACGTTCTCGATCATCCAGCTTAAAGCCAGACCAAGCACCGACTCGGATGATGCTGCGCTGACAGCTGAACAGCCGCTCGATATCTTGACAGCTGAGGTGGACGTTGAGCGGTCCAGCATCACCCTTCATACGGAGATGGATCCCAATCTGATCGACATAGAAGGCTTCACGGTTAAGCTTGGTGAGGCTGATGTGGAGATTGAGGAAGTCGTGATTGATGGACAGATGATCATCATCAGGCTGAAACAGCCTGTTCGGAAAGGCTATCCGTTAACGGTCGCCTACAGCTCAGAGAAGCGCGATAAGTTGCAGACGATGGAGGCTGTTGAAATTCCGAATGAAGCGCATCATACCGCGTATATACACGGGTATGCCGATGGTACCTTCAAGCCGAATCAAGCGGTGAAGCGTTCGGAGATGGCAGCGATGCTGGTCCGCGTGAATCAGCTTACGAAATCGGGTGCATATAGACAGGTGTATCCGGACGTTCCCCAATCGCACTGGGCAGTCGGTGAGATCGAGCGCCTCGAGGAGCTGAAGTGGTTCGTCGGAGACGATCAAGGCAGCTTCCGTCCGAATGATCGAATCAGAAGGGCGGAGATGGCAATCGTCGTAGCGAAGTGGCTGGAGCTGGATATGACCGCAGCACAGCGGCAATCGACATTCAGCGATGTCGCAAGTAATCACTGGGCCAGCGGGGCGATTGCGGCAGTACATGCTGCGAAGATCATGATCGGGTATGAAGGCAATCAATTCAGGCCTAACGCCTACTTGACCCGCGCTGAAGCAGTGGCGATCATCAACTCGGCCTTAAACAGAGGACCATTGCTAGATGTACCAGCTCCAACCTGGCCTGACGTCAAGCCTGACCATTGGGCATACGGACACATCGAAGAAGCTTCGCTCAACCATTCCTATATGTACAAGGTTGATGAGAGCGGCGAACAGTTTCTAAGCAACGAATAGCAACATGACCAATAAGCAGCCCGCCATGCAGGTGGGCTGCTTATTTTACTGTGAAACATACCAGTAGATACGTTACTGCCTTGCTTATTGATGGATGTTGAACTGACTGATCTCATAGCTCCCGTCTGATCCACGGCCTTCCATGGCTAGGAGGATCCCGGGTGTATCCGTACTTGGATCCAAAATAGCGATGCTAATGGTATGCTCACCGGGAGTCAGGCCAGCAGGCAATGTGATCGAATAGCGCTCGATGTGCTCGCCGGGCAGCCAGTCGCGTATGTCCGTCTCTAACAACTCAGTTAACACGATGCGGTTATCGCTGTTCGTGATATGCAATTCTACAGGCCAGTCAAAATAGAACGGGGCAACGCCATCATTGCGCCAACCGATCTTGACATGAAGCGTCTCTCCTGCTTGGAGGTTTTCCTCATGACGAACGGCAGCCACAGACAGGCGATAGCCTAATGTCTTCATGATCGCATTGATGTTCGCTTGATGAGGTCCGTTCAACGGATAGTCGGTTGGCGCATATGGGCCGATCCAGCTCATATGTGTCATCCTAATCATATCGAGGGTCGCCTCGATCTCATCGTCATTGTAATAAGCATGCTCCCGGTTGACTGGTGAGAATTCACCGCCGCTGGGCGCATACATCCAAAAATCAGGCATTGCGGGCATGTCTTCCTTAGTCAGCCATGACGTATACCCATTATTCACCCAGTCCATGAATTCCTCAACTGTGGATTTATAATCACCGAAGGAATCGTTGAATAAGCCCATCTGATGATCCAGAGCGATCTGATGAGGGCGGCGCATCAATAGCGGTTTATTCGTGAACGCTGCTATGTAATGCTCTGCGTATTGATCGGTGATCGCTTGCATAGGGAAGGGAATCCTGCCTTCATCACCATCGAAGGTATGCCACTCTCCCCAATGCCCTATACTTCCCAGTTGAATAAAGGCGATCGCTGGATCATCATTATAATGAGCGGCTATGGCCTGTATCAGCTTCTGATGATTCTCAATCAGTACGGGATTGTTATAATTCGGACTGAACCCCTTGCCATATCGAATGTCGTACCAGGACCCGTCTTGGTCGATCTCCTCATATAACCAGTCTGGAATGTCTAATCGTTCCTCTGGCCTTGGCGTGTCAAGGATCAGTCGGATCACAAATTTAGCTCCTATCGACTTCCACTCCGTGAAGTGGGCATCCTGTTCCAACTGCTCGAACGTATAAACCCCCTTCTCTGGTTCTAATTCGCGCCAATACATATTGACATGAACTAATGATACTGGTTGTGCAGCATTGAAATCCTGCGCATATGCCGAAAGTCCCATATACGGATTCAGTAGAACTTCGTCCGAACGCTCAGGGAAGAAGTTGATCATCTGTTTTGACGAATCAACCATAACCGTATTTCCGATGTATAATAGGAGTAGGAGTATTCCAATTGTACTAATCAGGGACCGTATAAGCATCTCGTTTCCTGCCTTTTCGTGGATGTCTTGATTATAGGACGTGGTGGGCTACATCTGCAACGTTAAGATCTGTTTAGATTTTGTTCAGTGATTTACTATATAATAGGAAAATAGAACTAGTGGTAGAAGGAGTACTTGATGATGCGAGTACTAATAACAGGCGGCTACGGGTTTATCGGTACTCATGTCAGTGAACGATTTCACAAAGAAGGACATGATGTTTATATTTTAGATAACCTCTCGACGGGAGACGCCAGCTATATAACATTTAAACATAAATCATTCCAGATCGATATATCAGACCGCAAGTGCGAGGAAGTATTCCGCAGCGGTTCATTCGACGTGGTCGTTCATCTGGCTGGTGAGGATGACGCCCATGCCTCTATGGAACAGCCAGTTGTCAACACGCAGACCAATTTACTGGGGTTAGTGAATATACTGCACCTGTCAGCGAAGTATAAGGTGAAGAAATTGATCTATGCCTCATCTGCAGCGGTATATGGCAATGAACTTGACGGGCTGGTGGATGAGGAGCACCCCAGCGATCCTGCTACCATCTATGCGATGAATAAACGATTAGGTGAGATGTATTGTGAGAGATGGATGTCATTCTATCAACTGGATACACTCAGCTTGCGCTTGACGGATGTATACGGGCCGCGTCAGCATGTGCCGTTGGACTCGTATATGAATAAGAGGACAACGATGGGTTTTATCTTCGTCACAGATGTGGCAGATGCGATTTATCGCGCTTCTAACAGTGTGATTACGGGTATCTATAATCTATCTGCTCCCGCTCAAGAGGCGGACGCACCGCAACCAACGGGTATCAATAATGCGAAATTGAAGCGTGAACTAGACTGGTTTCCGCTCTATCCATTAGAGGAAGGGATCGCGCGGACGAATGAATGGTTTGCTATGCGTGAGCAAGCTGCGGGATTGGCGGTTAAGACAAGAGGCAGTCGTTCCTTCTCACTACCTGGATGGTTAAAGCGAATTCTCCCATTCATGGAGAATATCGTGGTATTCTTGCTGCTCGCCTATCTAAGTATGAAGTATGATATTATGCATACTGGCAGCTTCGATTATAGATTGGTGTATATCATGTTATTCGGCATCTTGTATGGCTCTAAGCAATCGATCTTCTCAGTCGTGTATTCTGCTGGTCTGCTCATCTATCTGGAATTGCAGAACGGAAGAGACTTCATCTCCTTGTTATATGATCCTAGTATCCTCTTTCAGTTTGCACTTTATCTATTCTTTGGATTAGCGGTAGGCTATGCGACAGACCGCAAGCAGCAAATTATACAGTCACGGGATTATCAGATTGCTGCACAGAAGGAGAAGCTCGACTTTCTTAATGAGGTTTTCCAAGATACATTAAGTGTAAAGCGGGATCTGCAGGAACAGATTATAAATAATGGCGACAGCCTCGGCAAGATATATAGTATTATTAAAGAACTGGAGAGCTTAGAGCCCGAGAAGGTTATCCAGTCTACAGTTACTGTATTAGAGAAGATCATGAGATCAAGCTCGATATCGATCTACTCAGTGAAGCCACATGCACTGAGTTACATTAGGTTACTAGTCAAGTCTAATCATGTGGAGCTCAGCCAGCAGAAGTCTCTTAAACTAGCGGATTATCCAGAGCTCCTGCGTACGATTGAGACGAAGCAACTGTATGTTAATCGTGACTTGAAACCGGATATGCCGATGATGGTTGCGCCAATCCTGAATAGCGGAGATGTCGTTGCGCTGGTCTGCATCCACAAAGTTGACTTCGATCGAATGACACTGTATTACGAGAATTTATTCCATATCTGTGTCGATTTGATCTCTAGCTCTGTTTCGCGGGCCTTTCAATATGTTGCGGCTACAGCAGATCAGCGCTACATAGAGGGTAGCATGATCCTGAAACCAGAGTTCTTCCGAGAAATCCTGGAGACCAAGCAGGAAGCGCTGGAGAAACTGGGCTCCGAGTATACTTTGCTATCTGTATCTATCGAGAATCAATCGCTGCATACGTTATCTGAGGTGATTGTCGGCGCATTGCGGGATTCTGATTATGTCGGTCTGGACAGGGCCGGGACAGAATTACACCTATTACTATCTAATACCAGCTTGGGCGAAGCGAGGTATGTGATTGATCGTCTGTCGCAGACAGGTGTTCATACTACTATAGTTGCAGGAGATGTACATGCTTAAGACGGTAACCTTTTACTATTACACAATCATTGTTCTGTATATTTTGGTTCGGGGCTTCCTACGCGGTAAGGATCGATCGATGGATGCTTATACAATCATCGTCCTGCTGACGTTGCCGTTCATAGGTGCTCTATATATGCTTGTTTCCAAGTTGTCACTGCGTAATTATACGGAGGTGAAGAACACGCATCTCCTGCAATTGACAATAGACGAAAAGAAGGCAACACTCGATCGTAACCTCTACCATGGCGTTAATATCGAGAAGGAGACGAATATTGTTCCGATTGAAGAGGCGTTGCTAGTGAACAGCAGATCAATACGTCGCAGGATGATTCTCGATCTGTTGAAGGAGGATGCACAGCAGTATTCATCGTTGCTCTATCAAGCAGCGGGTAATGAAGATACCGAGACTGCTCATTATGCGGTCACCGGTATACTAGAAATCAAGCGAAAAGTGATGATCGAGTTACAGCATTGGTCTGTTCAATATGAACGCCACAAGGACGATGCTCACGTATTGCGAAGCTATGCAGACGTGCTTAAACGATTCATGGCAAGTGGATTTCTCGATGAGCGAACGCTTCGTAAGTACCGCGGTCAGTATAGTCAAGTATTGGGTGAACTGCTGGATATCGATCAATCCGACCTCACAGCCTTCGAGGAGAAGGTGAATTGCGATTTAGAACTCAATTGGTATGATCAAGCGGACCTAACCTGTACACAAATCATGAAGGTTCATCCGGACAAGGAAATCTCCTATGTATTAAGAATGAAGTTGGCCTACACCATGAAATCTCCTATATCCTTTCGACAGGCGCTGGATGCTTTGAAGAAGTCTCCGGTTCAAGTGTCGAATACTACATTGAATTATATTCGTTTCTGGTCTAAAGGAGTAGGACGATGAGATTCTTACTCAATCATAAAATATATGTGATTCTCGTTATTGTTCTACTCCTGGCCACAGCGCTCGAGCTGACTAGAAGCGAGTTTATTCTAAGAGTTTCGAACGAAGGACTGACCGAGGATGGATTACAGCCATTAAATCTGATCAATGCAATTGATCTGGAACAAGCGGCAGCTCTTGATCGATTGCACTGGTATTTGGTATATGACGAAGAGGATGAAGACAGTGCAGGGCTTAGTAGTAATGCCTCAATCGTATTGAGGCAGATGAAGCAGCAATTTACCGAAACGGATGTGAAGGAATTTGTTTTTCCGAAGGCGGGCAATAATGCGGTATTAATTTCTGTATATAATCTAGATGGCTTTAATAGGGTTGAAGATATCATTGCGTATATTCAACTTGGGGGCTCTGTTTTCTTCTTGAATGTCCCTGATGTGACAGATAGCTTCTATCGTATTTATCGACAACTTGGAATTAATGAAATCGGTAATTATTATAGGAGTGACAGTGTCAAAATTGTGTCTACTATTCTTAATCAGGCTGAAGGTGATGAGTATCATGGCGAATATGTCGCCGATTTCATTCGAAAGCTGACAGTGGATCAGGAGAGCGAAGTATTACTAACCGACTCTATGAATAATCCGATGATGTGGGAGCGGAGGATTGGAGAAGGCCGAGTAGTCGTATTCAATGGTTATATGTTACTGGATAAGACGGCCAGAGGCTTGCTTGTTGGCGGCATAACCCGATTGACCGATGACTTCATCTATCCTATTCTGAATGCGAAGCTGATGTATATTGACGATTTTCCGGCTCCTATACCCAATGGCAAGCATAGTGTGATCTATGATGAATATAAGCGGGAGACACCGTCCTTCTATCGCGATATCTGGTGGCCGGATATGATCAAGATCGCGTCTAAGCATGATTTGGTCTATACCGCTGTAATTATTCAATCCTATCAAGATCGAGTGGAGCCACCATTCGCCGATCCGCAAGACGCGAGCAGGGATCTGCTTGTGATGTATGGCAGAGAGGTGCTTAAGAATAAAGGTGAGTTGGGGATTCATGGTTATAATCACCAAGCTCTACTTATGGATCAGAACGTGATGGATATATACGAATACACTGCATGGCCTAAGCAGTCGTATATGGAGGAATCTATCGCTACAGTATTAGACTATTTCAATACCAGCTTCCCATGGTACAAGCCTGTAACTTATGTACCTCCGTCGAATGCGTTGAGCATAGAGGGACGGAATGCGCTAGCTGCCGCATGGCCGGAACTGGACAATATCGGTTCAGTGTTCGATGGGGATCCTGCCTATTCCTATGTTCAAGAGTTCGAGGTTGCGGATGACGGCATAGTAGAGATGCCGCGTATCACATCGGGCTATCAGGATTCAGGCATGATGCGATGGTATGCGTCTAATGTAATTAACTACCTAGGCGTATTCTCGCACTTTGTACATCCAGATGACATCTTAAATGAGGAACGAAGCTTCGGTGGTTTAAATTGGGAGCAGCTGAGTAAGGATTTTGAGCGTTATGTTGCTTGGATCGATGACCAATACGGCTGGCTTAGACAGATGACGGCGAGAGACGCTAGCACGGAGCTTAGGAAGTGGGCAATGTCCGAGCCGTATATTGTACATAGCGATAACCGAATAGAGGGGTACATCAATCAGTTCGCAGGTGATCAATATTTTATGTTGCATACGACAAGGAAGATCGCTTCCTTGGACAACTGTGAAATCAAGAAAATACATGATGGGGTCTATCTTGTTCATGTAACAGATGCGAATTTTCGGATAGAGTTAGGAAGATTATTATGAGAATTTGTTTGATCATAGAGGGAGCTTACCCTTACGTAAGTGGTGGTGTGTCGAGCTGGGTGCAAGCGCTGATAACGAGTATGCCTGAACACGAATTTGTGCTGTATACGATCGGTGCAGAGGAGAGAATGAGAGGCAAGTACAAGTACAGCCTTCCACCGAATGTTGTTGGCATACAGGAGGTTTTCCTAGATGCCTATACCCGTGAACGTGGGAAGTGGGGGAAGAACTACAGACTGAGTACTGCGCAACGAGAATCCTTGATCAGTCTGTTGGCTGGCGAAGGAGAAGTCGAATGGGCGGAACTATTCGATCTGCTGCATGGAGGCAAGATTAACTCTGCGATTAACTTCTTGATGAGCAGAGATTACTTCAATTACGTGCAAGATCTATGTCTGCGTTATTACCCGCATGTCCCATTTACGGAGATGTTCTGGACGATTCGATCGATGCTGCTCCCGCTGTTCGAGATCATACGGCACCAGATCCCTGAGGCAGATATTTATCATTGCACAGCGACAGGCTATTCGGGCGTGATCGGAAGCTTGGGCAAGCATCTCTACAATAAGCCATTGATTCTGACCGAGCATGGGATCTATTCACGTGAGCGCGAGGAAGAGATCATCAAGGCTGATTGGGTGAAGGGCTACTTCAAGGATGTCTGGATTCACTACTTCTACGCGCTCTCTCGCTGCACGTATCAATACGCGGATAAGGTGGTCACGCTCTTCCAACGCAACAAGGAGATCCAGATTGAGGTTGGCTGTGATGGAGACAAGATTGACATTATTCCGAATGGTGTGAAGGTGGAGCAATTCGCCGATCTGCCCGGCAAGTCTAATGCAGAAACGGCCATTCATATTGGTGCAATTGCTCGAATTGTGCCGATTAAGGATATTAAGACGATGCTGCATAGTTACGCAATCGTCAAGGAGTCTATTCCGGATGCCAAGTTATACATTATGGGGCCTACTGAAGAGGACCCTGATTATTATGAGGAATGCAGGCAATTAGTCGATATCCTGATGCTCGAGGATGTGATCTTCACAGGTGAGGTTCAAGTGCGTGAGTATATTGGAAGAATGGATATCCTGCTGTTATCCAGTATCAGCGAGGGACAGCCGCTGGTGTTGCTGGAGGGAATGGCGGCGGGCAAGCCATTCGTTACAACTGATGTAGGCAGCTGTAAGGAATTGCTATTAGGAGATGAGGATGAGTTCGGCGAGGCAGGTTTCGTAGCCCCGGTGATGCACTATGAACGGATTGGAAAGGCGATTATTACGTTGTGCAGAGACCGTACCAAGCGTGAAGCGATGGGGATCGCCGGCCGACGTAGAGTGACTAGCAAGTATCGGCATGATCAATTTATTAAAGCCTATAAGCAAATTTATAGCGCTCTAGAGGTGTAGGCATGGCTGGAATCGGATTCGAGCTTCGAAAATTGTATAGAGAGAGCGGTCTGTTCAGCAGCCTGCAGGCTTATGCGTATTCATCGATTGTTACCGTAGGCCCAATGATCTGTTGTATGGTGATGATTATTGGACTGCAGCAATTGCTGGAGCGATTCGGTGTCTCCTACGCAGAGCGCGAGTTATTCCTCGGCGCAGTTGTCTATGCATTCGTGTTCTCTATCCTGCTCACGAATGGCATCCTGCTCATGCTGACCCGATTCGTCTCCGACAAGCTCTACTTAAAGCAGTATACCTATATCCTCTCAGCTTGGTATGGGGCCATGATTGTCTGTCTCTCAGCAGGGGGGCTTATCGGCGCGGTATTTCTCTACGTCTCTCCGGTAGCATGGTCGGTGAAGCTGACGGCGTACCTGCTCTATATGGAATTAATCATCATCTGGTCGCAAAGCTTATTCATCTCGGCACTTCAGGAATATATGAAGATTGTCAAGGCATTTACTATCGGTGCCGTAGTCTGCTTGTTGCTCGCGTACTTCCTCATTGAGGTAATGGAGATCCGGTTGGCTGTAAGCATGCTTATTGCACTGGATGTGGGCTTCTTCGCGACGGGCAGCTTATTGATGGTGCAGCTTGAACGAACGTTCTGGGTGGAGAAGCGGGCTTCAGTCTTCGCATTCCTATCTTATGTAAGGAAATTTCCATCCTTGTTCTGGATCGGCCTCTTCACTTCATTCGGACTATATATCCATCAATTCATCTATTGGTTCGCTTCGCCGTACGGAATTACGGTCGAGGGAACATTTCGTATCGCACCCTTCTATGATACGGCTGTGTTCTACGCTTTCATCACCATTATCCCATCTATGGTCATCTTCGTAGTCTCTATGGAGACCCAATTCTATGCAAAGTTCAAGGAATACTATCAGACGATACTCACTGGTGGATCGATTAATGATATTCTGAGAGCTAGGAAAGAGATGATCGCGGTCATGCTGCAAGAGGTTGGCTTTCTAATGGGTGTGCAATTGATCTTCTCGGTCATCGGTATCGCAGCAGGTATCAAGTTTCTGCCTCGCATCGGATTTACAGCAGAGCAGCTGGAAACCTACAATATCCTGGTATGTGGATTCTTCGTGTATATCGTGGGTACTCTTCTGCAGCTTATGTTGTTGTACTTCGACGATCGCAAGGGTGTGCTGATGCTGGTCGGAGCGTTCGTGCTTCTGAACACGGTGCTCAACATCTGGCTGCTACCTGTTAATAATCACGGGCTTGCCTTCTTCATCGCGTCATTCTTGATGGTCATCGGCTCGTTGGCGCGACTGATCTATATACTTCGTAATATTAATTACTACACATTCAGCGCGCAGCCGATATATGTAGAGAAGCCGCGCCCCCTTACACTTGACAGCATGAAGAGGTTACTTCGGCGCAAGCAGAAGAGAACGTCAATGACGATTAGAGGTGAAGAGAATTGAAGAATAGATGGGGGCTGCCCCTATTCCTGCTCGTAGTGATTGCTATAATTATTATGGGATTCGCCGCAGACGCGGATGAACCGAAGAGTGAACATACTAACCAGAATCAATCTGCTCCGGAATGGACAGATGAGTTTGAGGTTACATATTCGCCAGACCTTGTTGATGATAGTCGAGTATACGAGAAGGATCGTATTAATCAGGTTGATTATCTCTATCTGACGATACTGCCGGTTAAACCAGGCGCTAAGGACCATACAACTTGGGGCGATCTGAACGAGAAGGATTATACCTGGAATGCCACCGATACACCAAGGCTGAATATTGTGTTCCAGCAAGGTGATGCGGATGGACCTGCCGCAGGTGAGTTCGGCTGGGGAGAGACTACTGCTAATGCGACGATTACCATTCGCGGGCGCTCATCAAGACGCGCTCCTCAGAAATCCTATAAGGTTCGTCTCTATGACAATGCAGGATACTGGAATAATCAGAAGGTGATTAACCTATCTAAGAGTCCCTATGATTTAACGCGTATTCGACATAAACTGAGCTTCGATTACTTCCAATTGATGCCAGATTTTGCAAGTGTCCGCACCAGGTTCACCCATGTATTCGTGAAGGACTTATCGTCTGGACAAGTGAATGCTGAGTTTGTTGATTATGGACTATTCACGCAGCTGGAGCAGGTGAACAAGTTATATCTTCGTTCGCATGGATTTGATCCTTATGGCCACTTGTATAAGGCGAATTATTTTGAGTTTTTCCGTTATGAAGATAATCTCAGATTGAAGACGGATCCGCTGTATGATGAAGCGCTGTTCGAGAGTCACCTGCAGATCGAGGGTGATGATAATCATACGAAGCTACTTACGATGCTGGATGATGTGAATGATCTGACGAAGGACTTCCAAGCTGTTTTCGATACGTATTTTGATAGGGATAACTTTCTGACTTGGACCGCGCTTAATATCATATTCGATAATGCCGATACAACAACACAGAACTACTACTTATATTCGCCGCTCAATTCTAACAAGTGGTTCTTCCTGCCATGGGATTATGACAAGGGCTGGGGAGGTACGCTCCTCGATGATTTCGAGACAGAGCGGGGACCGATGTGGCAACGAGGTCTGAGCAACTATTGGGGAATGGTTATTCATCGAAGATTCTTTAAGATACCTGGCGCAATTGAGCTGCTAAATGAGAAGATCGATTCGATCATGACGATCGTAACGGAAGGACAGACGAGAGCATTCATAGACAGCTATCGCGAGGTGATTGATCCGATTATTCTTAGTGAACCGGATATTGCGTATTTGCCGGGAACTGTAGAGGAATATAAAAGTTGGATGGAGCATCTCCCGTTGGAGCCGCAGCGACAGCTGCAGGAGTATTATGAATATCTGGAGCGGCCGCTCCCTATCTTCCTTGGAGAGGTAGTCCAATCGAATGCTCAATTGCAGTTTCAGTGGGACCATTCCTATGACTTCCAGGGCGACCCTCTTACTTACGAGTTATTCATTGCAGAGGATTACACATTCGATACGATCATTAAGCATGAGGACAACCTACAGGTATCCAGTTTGACGATGGATGTATTGCCGCCGGGCACATATTATTGGAGAGTCATGGTCCGCGATGTTCATGGGAATATGATGGAGCCGTTTGATTACTATATTGACCCTGTTAACGGCAACACTTACAAGGGGATGAAACAGTTCGAGGTGACACCATAAGAGTAACGGAGGTGTGCAACTATGAGGTTCGGTAATCTCAAGCTTCGACATGAGCTGAAATTCTATATTAATCACCATGAGTATCTGGGGCTCAGGGAACGAATACGTCCATTGCTGACACCGGACAAGTACTCAGTTAGCGAAGCGGGCTATCATATTCGCAGTCTTTATTTTGATAATTGGTATGAGACAGCGCTGCATGATAAGGTGGACGGCATCTTCGACCGCAAGAAGTATCGGATCCGCATCTATAATGTGGAGGATGATGTGATTCGGATGGAGCGCAAGAGCCGCCTCGGTGAGTATATCAACAAGGTAAGCGCCCCGCTGACGCGGGAGCAGTATGAATGGATTGCAGCTGGCGATTATGCGTTCATGCAGCACTCGGAGCATGAACTTCTGCGTAAATTCTATATCGATTCGGTTACGTCAAGGCTGAAGCCGAGTGTGATTGTCGATTATATGCGCGAGGCGTATGTATTCCCGGTGTCGGATGTGCGCATCACGTTCGATAAGCAGCTGCGTGGCAGTGTGAACTCGCTGGATCTGTTCGATAAGCAACTGGTTACCGCTTCCGTGGTGCCGGAGCCGCAGTTGATCCTTGAGGTGAAATTCAATGAATTCCTGCCAACTGTCGTTCACAATCTATTGCAGCTAGACTCGCATAACCGATCAGCGATATCGAAGTATGTGTTATGCCGAGTTATTAGGAAAGGATTTGCGGATTAATGCGGATGTTAAGAAGGGTGAGAGTGCTATGAGTTTCGAGGATTTCTTCAAAAAAAGCGTGCTGGAGATGGATGCATTCGCCAATGTATCGATCTCCAACACGCTGCTGGGTCTACTGATCTCGTTCGTAATTGGTTTGTTAATCTTCTATGTGTACAAGAAGACGTTCCGCGGTGTGGTGTACAGCTATAATTACAATGTGTCCTTCGTGCTGATGACTGTGATTACAACGATGATTATCATGACGATCAGCACCAATATTGTGCTCTCGTTAGGGATGGTTGGCGCGCTGAGCATTGTGCGGTTCCGGACAGCGGTTAAGGATCCGATGGATATCGTCTATATGTTCTGGGCAATCTCGGCAGGTATCGCCACCGGTGCCCAAATCTATACCATCGCGATTGCGGGCTCGATCTTCGTCAGCTTCATTATATACTGGCTGTCTAGATATAAGGGGCGAGAGAACGCCTATATTCTTGTTATGCAGTTCTCGGACGAGGCGACAGAGCCTGTCGTTACCCGCTTGCGTAAGCATGGCTATACCCTGAAGTCGAAGACCGTTCGCAGGGATATGACCGAGATGACAGTTGAAGTTAGACTCAAGGATGACAACACGGCGATTGTCAGGGATCTGGCTCAGCTTGATGGAGTTAAGGATGTCGCCCTCGTCAGCTACAATGGGGACTATGCGCCTTAGGTGAACGGCACCTCTTAATGAGAGCGGTTCTTCTCTCTATATTGTCCAGGCGTAACCCCTTCCGTCCTGCGGAATGATCGTATGAAGTTTTGCGGATTCGTATATTGAAGCTTCATCGAGATTTCTCGAATCGGGATATCGGTTTTCACTAAGTATGCGATCGCTTTTCCGTGACGATATCGGGCTAGATAATCACTGAAGGGGATACCGGTCTCCTTGCGGAATACGCTGCTGATATAGCTGGGATTATAATGCAGTCTGGCAGCGAGTGTATCCAGCGATAGGTCCTGCTCATAATCTTCATGGATGATCGCGATTATTTTCTCGGATATGCCCTTGTATTGGGCGTGTAATCGCTCCTCGACCGTCAGGATAATGGGCTCTATAATAATGAATCGCAGCCAATCCTGATACTCCTTCACTGAACGCAATTTAAACATCTGCTCGAATATCGATTGATTGTCGGTAAGCGACACATAATGAATACCAAGTGAATGCGTTAATTGAATAAGCTCAATCACTAACCGGGCAGTCCCCATTTCATATTCCAAGGGGCCTGCTTTTTTGTGTACAAGATCGTTGAAGAATGCCGTAAGCAATTGGTCAACTTGCTCGCGATCCGCCAGCTTAATGGCATCCGACAGGTCATTCTGGAGATGCGTTGGGAAGAATGCATGTGTCGGGTAACCGCCTTGCGGCAGCTCTTGATAATAGATAATGGAGTTACCGCCAAGGCGCAGTCGATTCTTCAAGGCATCCAGGCTTTCTTGATAGGCCTGATAGGTCTTCGAGAGCTGCTCATAGGGCAAGCTGATTCCTACACTAACACGAAGCTGCAGGTAGTGATCAATCTGTTGCTGGATGTTCTGGGTTAATTGATAAATCTCTGCCTTCAGCTCTGTAGGACTGCTGTGATTACTTAATAGAATGGTAACCTGCGACTGATCGATAACGATGGGACTTAAGCGGCGATCAGCAGTAATTAATTCTTCCACAATATTATTAATCGCGAACAGTAATAGATCGAGATCATTATGCTGATACTTCGTACCCTCTAGCGTATCAATCTGAAGCGTTAGTACGGACAGCATGGTCCACGATGGATTGAAGCCGAGTGAATGCAGCTTTTCAGAAATTTCATTCGAGCTTAATTGGTCACCGAGCAGCTTAACGATGAACAGGATTTTAAGCTGTTCGACTTGGGATTGCAGCCGGCTGTGTAAGAGGGTATTGGTATCTACGACGTGCCGAATCTGCTCTGTCAAATATTCAAAGCCATCCTTGGGCTGGTCATTCGATTCTGGAAGGAACACCGTCTCTGAGAAGCGGAACAGCTTCCTGATCGGGTTGTAGATGTTCTGAGACACGAACCAGGCCATGATTAGCGTAAGCAACAGCAACGAGAGGCAGACGATTGACGTGTACCAACCGATAGAGCGGGATTCCTGCGTTAACTCATTAATAGATATCAAGGAGATATAGGTCCAGCTATTGTAATCGGACTTTCTATACGTGACGGTGAATTTGGATTGATGATTGCCCGTCTGGAATTGCCCTGTAGGCTGAGATTGCTGTGAAATATGGCTTAGTACGTCTGTATGTATGTCCATACCTTGCAGAACTTCAGCATTCGCATGGAAGAATGTCTGCTGATTTCGATCAATCATCATGACCGACTCATTATCATGGTCATAGGAAATCAAGTGCTCCAGATAGCGGACCGGAATTTGAGCAATAGCAAGCCCCTTCTTCGTTGCCGCATTGATCGGAAGCTTCTTTATCAATTGAATGTAGGCAGAATGCCCTTCCTGCTCACCCACCTCCCAAATCGAATCGATGGGCAGCTCGAAATGTTGCAGCAGCTGTTCCGCTTCTTCATGCGATTTCAGCCGATGCAGACCAATGTTATTGATATACCACTGCTTCTCCTTACTAAGCAGAATGATATCGGATATGCCGGTATCGAACGTTTGGAGATGGTTCAACTCCTGCTGGATCTGACGCAATAGTTGAAACTGCTCTACATATAGAGGCTCAGATAACGATTGAAGCAGGAAGGTAGAATTCGAAAAGTGAGTAAGTGAATGATCGGTCGTTCGCAGAACCTGCTCGACACTATTCTGTATGCGCACTAGATGGTCTTGCACAGCATGATTGGATTTCTTCTGAATGGTTTCGGAGGACTTCGAATACGTGAAGAAGCCTACTAAGAAGATCGGGAGTGAACTGATGATGATTCCGAATAGCAGGATTTTGTAGAAGTATTTATTCGGATACATGTTCAATAACTCTCCCTTCATTTATATATGCACATGTGTATAAGAGCCGTGTATGTTCAGTATAACTGGTGCATGTTGAAACACAATAATCATTTCTTTATACAAGACGATATCCCTTCTAGTGATTATAGACGTACCCTGGTGCAGGCCCTAATGTGAAGCTTACAAGCGGTGATTGCATAGGGAGGAGACCGAATCGGCTATGACGCGACAGATCATTAAGCACAAGTATTTGTACCTCATGATTTTTCCAGGCTTCCTTTATTTCGTGATTTTTAAGTATGTTCCAATGTGGGGGGTGGTCATATCCTTCCAAGACTACCAGCCCTTCTTAGGGATAAGCGGGAGCAACTGGGTAGGCTTTAAGCACTTCGAGCGCTTATTCAGTGAACCAACCTTCTTCATGCTATTTAAAAATACAATCATCCTATTCCTATTGAATATGGTGATCTACTTCCCCATTCCCATCATTCTATCGTTGATGCTGAACGAGGTTGGGAGGGAATGGTTCAAGAAGACGATTCAGACGATTATCTATCTACCGTACTTCATGTCCTGGGTGATCATCGTCTCCCTGTCTTATATTCTATTGACCACTCAAGACGGCTTGGTGAATGAAGGCCTCTTGATGCTCGGGATGGAGAAGATTAGCTTCCTAACAGACCCGAACTGGTTCAGGCCTGTCTACATTATTCAAGTGATCTGGCGGGAAGCGGGCTGGGGCACAATCGTGTATCTGGCAGCTATATCAGCGATTGACCCACAGCTATATGAGGCCGCCAGGATGGATGGGGCAAGCCGCTGGAGACAGATGTGGCATGTGACACTCCCTTCCATTCGCAGTGTGATTGTCATTCTCATGCTGCTCAAGCTCGGTGACGTTCTGGAGCTCGGCTTCGACCATGTCTTCTTGCTTCTCAATGGATTGAATCGTGAGGTAGCCGAGATCTTCGATACGTATGTCTATACCGCTGGGGTCAGACAAGCCCAATTTAGTTACAGCACAGCGATTGGATTCTTCCGAGCGGCAGTCGGTCTCGTATTGGTGATGACTGCCAATTGGTTAGTGAGAAAAGTGGGCGAAGAAGGCATCTATTAGAGAGGAGGTTAGACCATGAAGCAAGGCTTCGGCAGTCGAATATTCGATCAGTTTAATCATGCCATACTGCTATTATTCGCACTATGTACACTGCTTCCGTTCATCCATGTGTTCGCAGGATCATTCACTTCGATTGAAGAGTATGTCCAGAAACGGTTTATTCTGTTCCCGACAGATTGGTCGCTGAGCGCTTATCGCGTCATCTTCTCTACGAATGTTATATTCCGAAGTCTGTTCAATTCGCTATTCATTACGGTAGCGGGCACAGCGATCAGCATGCTGTTATCCATTCTTATGGCTTATGGTGTCTCCAAGAAGGACCTGGTTGGACGCAGGATGATCATGTTCATGGTTGTATTCACCTTGATGTTCAGCGGCGGCTTAATCCCTACCTTCCTGGTCGTTCGCTCCTTGCATATGCTGGACACTTACTGGGCCATGCTGATACCGTCCGCCATTAGCGCATTCAATCTCATCATCCTGAAGAACTTCTTCCAGAACGTCCCAGAGGGGATTGAGGAATCAGCCAAGATGGATGGCGCGTCGGATTTCGGCATTCTATTCCGAATCATTATCCCGCTATCGATGCCTGCCATTGCTACAATCTCATTATTCTATGGCGTATCCTATTGGAATTTATTCTATCAGGCGCTTATCTATATCAATGATTCCGATAAGTGGCCGATCCAGGTGCTGCTCAGACAGATCATACTCATCTCCAGCGGATTGCAGGGAGGCAACGATGTAGATGCAGATCTTGTCCGACCGCCGGAACAGACCATCAAGATGGCCGTTATCGTTGTGGCCACGGTACCTATATTGTTCGTCTATCCGTTTATTCAGAAGTACTTCGCCAAGGGTGTTCTATTAGGTTCGGTCAAAGGATAGTGAGAGCTGGTATCATCAGCTGTCTCAATCTTTGATATAATCAAAAAAATGGAGGGTCTTAAACATGAACATGAAGTTCTCTCGCAAGACAATCGTCCTCATGATGCTTCTAAGCCTGATTGTCATTCTCACAGTCGGGTGCTCGAGCTCGAAGGTGGAAGAGCCGGTACCTGCTGCTTCCTCCACTCCGGAGAAGACGACACAGCCTGCTGCGCAACCCGTTCCTGACGTGGAGCAGCCGCCGCTCGAGTTAACGTGGATGGCCATCTTATATGCGCCTTCACCACCTTCGGATGTCGTGCTGAGCAAGATTGAGGAAGCAACGAATACGAAGCTCGATATTACTTGGGTGCCTGACGCAGTGAAGGAAGATAAGATCAATATGGCACTAGCTTCGAACACGCTTACTAAGATTGTCACCATCCAAGATATTAAGAACTCCGCCTATCTGAACGCGGCTAGAGCAGGCATGTTCTGGGAGCTCGGGCCGTACTTCCAGGAGTTCCCTAATCTTAGCAAGATGAATGAAACGATCGCGCAGAACACGGCAATTGATGGTAAGAATTATGGTGTGCCGCGTCAGAATCCATTGTCCAGGCAAGGGATCATTATTCGCCAGGATTGGTTGGAGAATGTAGGACTTAACCAGCCGACAACACTCGATGAGCTGTATCAGGTTCTTAAAGCGTTCAAGGAGAATGACCCGGATCAGAACCAGAAGCATGACACCTTCGGCATCTCTGATCGAAGTGACTTGAAGTATGGCTTATTCAAAACGATCGCGTCTTACCACGGTACCCCGAACGATTGGGGTGTCAAGGACGGCCAATTGGTGCCTGAGTTTATGTTCGACGAGTATATCGATACGATGAAGTATGTGAAGCGGCTGTATGACGAGAAATTAATGAATGATGACTTCGCAGTGACGAGCAAGCAGCAGCAATGGGACTTCTTCACAACGGGTCAGTCCGGTGTATACATCGGTAATATGGATGACTCCGCGAACTTGAATAATGCCTTATTGAAAATAGAGCCGAATGCGAAGATTGATTTGATTAATCGCATTAACGGGCCTGACGGCAAGCCGCATGTCTGGTCGCAAGCGGGTCATAATGGCGTGTATGTTATCCCGAAATCTGAAGTGAAGACGGAAGAGGAATTAAGACGCATCCTGGCCTTCTTCGACAAGCTGGCTGAACCCGACGTTTTCCGGTTCACCCATCTGGGTATTGAGGATGTACACTATAAAGTAATCGATGGGCAATTCTTCGAGCTGATTGCTGAGGCTGACACCGTTCGTGATGTTGATGTACGTCCTCTAGCCTCGCTGCAAGCCTTGTTGCCAGAGGCGTTGAAGCCGGCCAATGATCCGCTGCGCGAGAAAAATATAAAGTTGAATGAAGACAATGTCAACTTTATTGTTCCGAGCCCGGTTGAAGCATTGGAATCAGCGACATTCAGCGAGAGAGGGAATGAGCTGAGGAAAATTATCGATGATGCCACGGTTAAGTTTATATTAGGTCAGATTGATGAGAATGGATTCCAACAGGAAGTTGAGAAGTGGAGAAAGCAAGGCGGCGATCAAGTAACGGCAGAATACAACGCTGCATTTGCCAAGTAATTAATCATTAAGTGGAAACTGGAGGAGTGGAGAATGGGGATGTACAATCCAGATGCGTTCATCAATCGACTCTATGCGGATGGGGATGCTACACAGGCATTGGCCTTCCATAAGATTGGAGCGGGTGATTGGAAGTCGTGGAGAAGCGAGCTGAAGGAGCAATTCAAGGTATCGCTTGGCGGACTGAACGATATGAGCGATACGCCGCAGCCGCGCATACTTAGTAGAACGGAGTATGCGGATTATTCGCTGGAGCAGATTGAAATCACGACTGCGGAATCGCTCTGCATGCCCATGTATCTGCTCCTCCCGCGAGGCAGGCAGGGAAAGGTTCCGGTTGTTATCGGCTGCCACGGACATGGCTATGGGTATAATGCGGCGCTAGGTCTGCTGCCTGATGGACAAGAGATCGGCGATGCGTTCAGCGATCATAGGAAATTTGCGATCTCATTAGTCAAGCGGGGGTTTGCTGTACTGGTCCCGGAGCTGCTCGGCTTTGGACAGCGCAAGCTGAAGGATGAAGTGATTGTGAACAGCCATACGAATTCCTGCTTCTCCATTGGCGTCTTCCTGCTGACATTGGGCAAGACGATGGCGGGCATGCGTATACAAGAGACGATGAAGGCGATTGATTACGTCAGCACTCGCGAGGAGATCGACCCGCAACGGATCGGGATCATGGGCTTATCCGGAGGCGGTCTAGTCGCCTCATTCACCTCTGCGCTAGATGAACGTATACAGGCTACTGTCGTCTGCTGCTATACGAATACGTTCCGTGCCAGCATTCTTAGCAGCAGACATTGTATTGATAACTACATTCCAGGCATATTGCGCTATGCCGAGATGCCTGATCTGATTGGACTCATCGCCCCGAGGCCTCTATTCATAGAAGCGGGGAGTAACGACCCGCTCTTCCCTGCCTACGCGACCGAGCAGGCGATCGACGTCCTGCATGACGTGTACGCTGCGGCCGACGTCCCGGACAATCTGGATTATCATATCTTCCCGGGTGTTCACGAGGTTTGGGGCGAGCGCGCCTATCCTTGGTTAGAACGACAATTGCTAGGGTGATTCGAGCAGGTCTATAGCTGCAAGGTACAGCTGATCGGATAATGATCCGATGGGTATCGACCTTCTACGCGGTCACGTATGATTGCTGCAGAGACGATGGAGATGTCACTGCTTACGAATAGGTAATCGATCGGATCACCCTCGATGCCGCCTTCGAATTCGTGGAAGGTTCGGCCAATCGGCTGTGAGTTGTTCGCGATATGATCATATGCACTGATCAGATGAATGGAACCATTGCTCAAGCTGACGCTTGATAAGTAGTCAAGCGGTGCTGTATTCGGCTCTGTATTGAAATCTCCCATAATGATGAATGGCAGTCCGTCCTGCTCATGATGACGAACGATTGTGCGCCAAGCCAGCTTGATACCCTCAAGTCTGGCTTGTTCGCTTTTATGGTCGAGGTGCAGATTGTACACGCGCCATTGCCTCTTATCGTCTGCTGCGCTGGCATATTGAGCCCATGTGCAAATTCGCGGGTAGCTCGCTCCCCATCCGATGCTGCCTGGCTCATTCGGCGATTCAGACAGCCAGAAGGTGCCATGCTCGAGCAGCTTTATATCAGCTGTCGAATGGAACAGCGCGCAGTGCTCATTCGATCGAGAAGAGTGTCGAGGCTGTCCTACCCAGGCGTAATCAGGGAGCAGGTCCTGTAATTGCTCTACCATATGGCTTAAGCCTTCCTGTGTACCCAGGATGCCGGGTTTGGCTTGTCGAATGGTGTGAACCAATGCTTCCTTCCTATACGGCCACGCGTTGTCCTTGTCCTGGGTTGTGTCTGTTCGCAGATTAAAGCTCATTACATTTAGCAGCATGGCTTACACCTCGTTTTGATATTGTGTAGTTGACTATGTTGATCGATTAGCAGTGCAAGCGATCCTCTTAGATATACAGTTGATTATAGTCATTAGCACTTATTTTTCAAGCTATTTCATAAGTTCGCGAATGCCGCGCGCTGACGTCGAAAGTGCTTGACAAAATTTGCGGATTGACCGAACATAAACTCAGATACGGCTTGATCTCTTGAAGTAACAACAAAATACAAATGGCTGATGCATGTGCGTCCCTGCCCAGGGACGCACATTGTTATAAGTAAATCAGCTCTAATGACAATGATGAGGTGTTAGTGAATGAAGGAGCTCGAGCATACGCATGATCTTCGGCTTCCTGACTGGGGGCCGTATACCAAGAAGTACATCGGAATTTCTCATATTGCGGATCGCGAGCGCGGACTGCGCTATGATCTGAGTGTGTTCCCGGGCTTATACAGGAGGAAGGTGGATGTCCCCAGCGTCACATGGGAATCGGGCTATCATCCATGGAAGGCTGCGCCAGACTTGTCCAGCTATACCTTCCGTCATGAGCTGGAATGGCAGGACCAGGTGTATGCGGATATTACGTATTCTACGATCTCAGAGATGGCAAGGGGCATCCGCTGTGAGCTGGTTAATCACACGGCCGAGCCTCAGAATCTGGTTCTCCACATGATGTCTTCTCTGCATTATCCACAGGTAGCTGGACATGGTGCTACGCTGGAGGTCTGCGCGCCGAAGCTGCCAGATGGAGCGGTATGGAAGGATGCATTGGACTATGATGATCTGCAGTTCTCGCAGCCGCGTCCTAGTGATCATCTCGTGTATGATGGCTGGCATCGCGGGGAGATCAGAGGTCAGCATTATGTAGGAGGTTCAGGACTTGGCCGGGGGTTCGGTGCGCAAGCCGGTGATCATGCGACGTATACAATCGCGCTCGATCGCGTCTATGAGGCTGCCCGGTTGGTGATTCGCTATCGAATGGATAAGGCCGCGACAACTAAGCTGCGATTTACAGGAGATGCCTTTGATGAGATGGCTAGCTTCGTAGGAACGGGCGAGCTGCATGAGATGACGATTAGCATCGGAGGGATCGGAGCGGATCGCTTCAGCTTCGCAATCCAAGCAGCGGGCGGATCTGAGATCGAGCTGGATGGGTTTGTCCTAGTCGAGCAAGACATGCTGCAGCAAGTCCGCTTCGAGCCGATAGCGAATGCGATTGCTCCGCAATGGATAGAAGGGCCTGTCCCGGGCAGTATGATTCTGAAATATGACGCTTGCGAGCATTATTATGGCTTGCGCTGGGAGTATGAACAGTACGAAATTCGGGCGTTCCACACATCGGAATTAGATCGATTCATGCGGCATTATGTGCATGATCATGTGAAGAATGACCTGCATGGGGACGGCGAGGGGCATTATACGAATGTATTCCTGCGTCCGATTCTATTATCGCCGCAATCGCAGGTAACGATTACAGGGATGGTGTGCGCAGGCGCTCTGCATGAGATCGAATCCATGCTGCTTGCATACCTGCCTGATCCTGATTCGGCCTCTGGTGGGCTGAGTCCCGCGCGTGATGATGATCATCCTGCAGGAGCGGATTATCAGCTGGGTCAGCAATTGTTAGCGGCTACGCTCTTGACGAATGTTGTATACCCGGTCTATACCAAGCGCAGCTATATCAGGCATTACACGCCAGGCCGCTGGTGGGATTCGCTGTATACCTGGGATTCCGGATTCATCGGGTTAGGGCTGCTGGAGCTGGATGCTAATCGCGCGGTCGACTGTCTGAATGCCTATATGACAGAACCTGGCGACGAGCACGCCGCCTTCATTCATCATGGCAGTATGGTGCCGGTCCAGCATTATCTGTTCCTGGAGCTGTGGAATCGATCCCAATCGGAGGAGCAGCTGCATTATTTCTACCCTAGACTCAGGCAGTACTATCTCTTCTTCGCTGGACATGCAGAGGGCTCAACAACGGGGAAGCTGCGCTCACAGTTATTGAAGACCTGGGATTACTTCTATAACTCGGGCGGCTGGGATGATTATCCGCCTCAGGTGCATGTGCACCGCCATCAGCTGCAGGAGCAGATAGCCCCTGTGATCACGACGAGTCAGGCGATCCGGATCGCCAAGATTCTGAGGATGGCAGCGGCGGGGATAGGGGGCCTGGAGGAGGATATCCGCGGCTATGACGCTGACATTGCGCGGTTCAGTCATGCCTTGGAGCAGGCATGGGATGAAGCATCCGGCTATTACGGCTATGTCGTGCATGATGAGCGGGGAGAAGCTGTCGGTCTGCTTAGACATGAGAGCGGAGAGAATTATAATCGAGGACTTGATGGCCTGTATCCGCTAGTCGCGGGTGTGCTGCCCAGCGATCGATTCCCGCGGATTATGCGGCAGCTGACCGATCCGCGGCATATCTGGAGCCCGATTGGCCTATCCACCGTAGATCAGAGCGCGCCTTACTTTTCCCGCGAGGGCTATTGGAATGGCGCAGTCTGGATGCCGCATCAATGGTTCTTCTGGAAGACGATGCTCGATTATGGACAAGCTGACTTCGCCTGGCAGATCGCGCACACGGCGCTGGAGCTGTGGAGGCGGGAGACAGCATTGACCTATCATTGCTTCGAGCATTTCCTCGTGGAGACAGGCAGGGGCGCGGGCTGGCATCAATTCGGCGGATTGTCCTCTCCTGTTCTGAACTGGTATGCGGCGTATTATCGGCCGGGGATCATTAATGCCGGCTTCGATGTATGGATCAGTCAGGCTGAGTTCTCTGCGGATAAGGATGAATTGAAGCTGGCGTTCCTACATACGGGCGCCAGCGGAGCTGATGAGGCGGATGTGTTCACCATCCTGGTCTGTATGCGTCCCGGAGATTACCGCGTTACCTGCAACGAGACAGAGGTGCACGTCCAGGAGCGAATGAAGGGTACGCTGGAGCTTCAACTGAAACGAGGACAGTCTGCGTATCAGGTCAGAATTCAGCCAGTGGGAGGATGACTTACTTGTAACTTTTCCCTGTGTCATACGTCTAAAGGTTATTGAAGAATTTGGATGGGGTGAAAGCGGCATCGTGCAGAAGCGGGTCTGGTTATATAGTAGCATTGCTGTATTAATTATTCTGGGACTCCTTGTGTATGGCATTAGCTCCAGGGAAAGCGCGGAGCAGCCTGCAGAATTGCCGAGTCCTGTTGTCCCGGTGCAAGCGCCAGTCAAAGATCTGGAGATAGCAGCTGAGAATGACTCGGATTTATTCCCGCCGCTGGATGTAACACTAGTTGCCGTGAATGACGGATTCCAGCTGCAATTCAATCCAGAACAATATCCGCATGTTAACGGCACGGTAACGACGTCAACTCGCATTGTGCATGGGATTGCGCGATATGACAGCGAGGGGTCACGACTCGATGCGCTCATCGTTGAGCCGGATCAGCGCCTTGTGAAGGTACTCCCCATGTTCGAAGTGGAGCTCGGGTATCTGAATACGAGCTCGTTGTTTACGCTGATTGATGATCAGCATGTGATGTACGTGCAGAATAAGCTGGTGGATAATCAATTGAAGCACGACTTGGTCAAAATAAACCTCGAAACGGGTGCTGTTACCGTTATTGCGCCGCAGATCTGGGTGGTGGATCTGGATAGCTATGGTCAGCCGGATGACTTCCTCCTGAGCAATCATTATGCGCCCGGGGACGATCCGGGTACTGGCAAGCTGCTGCTGACCAGCTTCAAGGGGCAGGTATGGAAGATTGATCTTGCAGATGGATCAGTGAAGCATGAGGAGAGACGCCTGTATCCCGCTTACGGCGATCTGGGCAGCGCACCGCCGCGTGAACTGGTCTTCCCCTCGCCGGATCTGAGCAGCTTCGTCTATCAGGTGGGGGGAGGGATTGCGATTAGCAACGACTTTCAGGTGGTTGACCCAGATACAGGGGATACCCATGCAGAGTGGCGCGTGCCCCACCACCTGATGAGCCCGGGCATAGTATGGCTTCCCGATAGTGAGATGTTCTTCCTGGAGTATGCTGTCAGTGAGCCGGTTATCGGAGGCAGCTTCGATAATGCCTATTATGTATTCGCGCAAGGGATTCACTTCTATCATCGTGATGGTACCTTGATGAGCGTATTAAAGCTCCCGAGCTCATCCGCTCAGCGTATGAATGTGTACGGCTGGTCGGACGATGACAAGGTGTGGATCGAGTTCTATGATCCGCAGGGCTCTAGTGATGCCATCTGGACGAAGGGGGATGTCGCATACAAGCTATATGATCCTCATACGGAGCGGCTCGTTAGTTATGCGGTAACAGAGGAGCTTGATCGGCTCAGATCCCCTGTAGTGGTCAGAAGCCATACTAGATTCCTCTATGGCTCAACTCCCTTCCTACTTGTAGATATGGACAATCAATTGATCTGGGAACCGCCGCTCGGGGTTAATGCAATTTACGAGAATGACCGACTGTATATTCAGATGAAGTCCGAGGAAGCAGGGCATATCTTCTCGTATAATGAGCAAGAGCAAGTATGGGAATGGAAGCTCTCGGAAGCTGGCGCATACAGCGGCGAGCATCACTATTATACCGCTCCTCATGCTCATCATGATCGCTGGCTCAGCTACTTCCGTTATCAAGAGAAGCGTATCGATTATTACGATATGGCACCGGCCATTGCTCGGAATGGGGATGGGCTTCCCGTGTTGAACGGGGAGTTCGCGAAAGCTCGCATGAACGGAGAATGGTGGCAGGATCAGCAGATTGCTGGGATAGAAGAGCTCGATGCTGGTGCGAAGCGCAGGGAAGGCGTGAGTCGGTACGGCAAGCTGCAGCTGCAGTCTGAGACCGCCGAGCAGCTGCTGCGGTATGGATCGGCTTATCAATACCATGGTCACTACCAGGTCGTATATACGGATAAACAGGGACGTGCGATGACGATACAGACTGGGATAGAGCTGGCGTTGTTCCAGGAGGAGCCGATAGGCTCGATGTCGCGCTATTCGTATGACGGGTTTGATATTGTGGTGCTGCAACCGAATCATTATCGCTTCAGCAAGAGCTTTGACGGCGGTGTGAAGCGGATACTGGCTTATGCGGTGACGGAGGGCGGCGAGGCGTTCCCTCTGGACTTCCGCTATGCGTCCGGTTCGAAGCTGCATACCGAGCCGTTCATCACCATTCATGATCATGCAGCTGTCGAGCAGCGCGAGGGTCGCTTGATCGTTCAATCGATGATCGGGGATGGCCGGTTCGAGCTGAGCTTGGAGCCGAATCTCAATGCACAGACGCTAACTGTTGTGGACCTGCGGGACCGGACAGTGGAATATAATCAGCTGCAGCAGATCGTCAGCCGTTATGCGAATCGACTGGAGCAAGCGCTGGGACTCGAGGACATTGCGCTGCCAGAGGGGAGAATGGAAGAGGAGGAGCTGCGGGCGCTGTTCACGGATGAGGCTTGGCATAATCCCGGCTTCCAGTTCCTCAGGAACAGCTTCGCAGCGCATAAGGCAGCTGGCAATCCATCCCGAGCGTTCGCATGGGAGCCCATTGGCGCGAAATTCATTGGACCGGACACGATTCAAGTCACTTATACGTTGAATCTATGGTATGCGATTGGGCTGGCGGCTCATTTGGATGCCGAGATGAAGCTGGTCGATGGCCGATGGGTATTCCATGAACTAGGCACGCTCGTGACAGAGAAGCTGGATGGCATGCCGGAATACAGCGATTTACTTATAGTGGACAAGTGAACTAGACAGGCCGCCCTTATCAAAAGTCTTAAGAGGACCTTCGATAAGGGCGGCCTATTCTGCGAGCGATTGACTCGAATTCCCCGATAACACCTACAGGTTAGACATGATCAGACCTACGATTATTACACCGAACACTAGATAGAGGCCTAGGATAATGACGGCGATCAACAGAGTCGCCTTGAAGTAGTTCTTGCGATTGGGATTGCCTTCACCGAATGCCCAGACGAACATCATGATAATGTTGATGAGCGGGATCATCATGATTAGTAATGTAATGATCCAGTCCTTCATTGTCATTATCGGTGCCATGGGTACTTGCGGTTGCTGATTATACGGGTACTCATAAGGGGATGCGGATGGATTAGAGGTGTCTTGCACAGCTTTCAGCTCCTTAACGATAAGATGTATACACTGAATCCATTTCATAATAGGGCATGCTGCTGTCGCTAATAGCTTCCACCTTTGTGGCTACGCAGCATTATGAAATGGATTACACTATTAACGCTATTATAATATAGCGTACTTTAATGACCATGCAATTAGTGGGAAAGGCAGAGAAGGAGTGTTGCGCGTATCGTAAACGAACAGTACCATCTACCCTATAAGAGGCGGATGGTACTGTAATTAGTTGACAGTGCGGTGAGGCAAGAATGGTGCTTATTCCGCTGTCTCTTGCTCTAAGGTGTCCAGATAGTCCATCATTCTGTTCACGAGTACAACCAGCTCTGCCCTCGTAACAGCTCGCTTAGGGTCGAATCGCTTACTGCCATCTTCAGCGTTATCGATGATTCCAGCTGTTACAGCTGCTGCGATGGATGGGCGCGCCCATGCCGGGATATCCGACGCATCATCGAATGTAAGCTCTGCAACGGGTTGGAGCGGCAGCTTGAGGCTGCGAACCAGCATGACGACAATCTCGACTTGATTCATCTGCCTGTTAGGGCGGAAGGTGTTATCCTCATACCCGCTTATTAAGGATTGCTCCGCTAGGACGGCCACGTATGGCCTTGCCCAGACGGGCACGGTATTGCTGTCAGCGAATGAGGCTGTCTGGCTCTTGGCTTCGAGCTTCAACGCGCGACTTAGCATGACTGCGAATTCTGCGCGGGTTACCTTATTCTCAGGACGGAATGTGCCATCCGTATAGCCGCTAATATAACCGCGAGCGATTGCTGTAGCAATCTGCTGATAAGCAGTGTGCTGCGCAATATCCTTCAAATCCACCACAGGTGCTACAGGAGGTTCTGGCTGATCCTTGTCTGCTGGAGCGTCAGGCTTCTCAGGATCAGCAGTCGGTTCTGTACCTGGGTCCGTACCTGGCTCCGTACCTGGCTCCGTACCTGGCTCCGTACCTGGATCTGAACCTGGATCTGAACCTGGCTCCGTACCTGGATCTGGTGTGCCTGTATCTTGTCCAATCACCTGCAGCCCAATCGACTCCGATACTACCGTTACGCCATCCATTGTAACTGTAGCGCTGATCATGGTATGGCCTGCGTTCTTAGCTGTAATGACACCGAGGCTGTCCACCTCAGCGACAGCAGGATCGCTGCTGACATAACTCTTCACTGCGCCATCCAGGTCGCGAGTCGTGCGCCCTAATTCGAGCAGGCCGGTAAGCGCCACAGCAGTCTGGTCGCCTACATGAATTTGCGCGCTCTCCAACGTCGCCTCTACACCTGTTAGCTTCACTAACAACTCAGGAATGGAATACTTATACAAATTAGGTGTCTCGGGATCCGTGAACATGTAGAAGCTTCCGAAGTCATCTTGGGTAAGTTTACGCACGCCTGATGCTAACACGGTTACTTCCTTGGTCACCGCATCAACCTTGAAGAACTTGCCCGCAACGGTTGCATACACATTACCATCTGTACCATTCTCCATAGAGCCGTCAATCCAGCGGCCGACTGATTCAGGGAAAGCATTCTCCATATGGATCACTTCACGGGTCGCTCTATCGAAGATGAACAACGCGCCATTCGCAAGTCCCCATACATGTCCGTCCGGTCCGATGTGGATCGCAGTAATCGCTTGCTTGCCGGCTACGGGAACAACCTCGAACACCTTCTCCTTGTTCTCTACATCCCAGATGAACAGCTTCGCCTCAGTAGCTGTAGGTGTAATGCCTTGCCCGCCATGAATCGACGTGCCGCCATACAATAATCCATCCTTATAAGCTAACGAGAGGATACTCTGATCCGGAATCAAATTCGCATACACGTCAGGCTCTCCGCCAGCATCGATGTCATAGACCGTCAATGCGCCTCCTAACATGCCATTCTTAGGAACGGTGCCGATGAACAGCTTGTTCAGCTCCTCCGAGCCCGCCATGCCGAACGGTCGGTCTTGATTGATATCGCCTAGTGTGAATAATCGTCTTGGATTGAGCAGATCAACGTTGGTGCGATTCCAAGGCTTGGATAAGTCATACTCGGATATCGTAGCGCCGGGATACAGACCCAGATACAGCTTATTATGAATGGTTGTCATGCCCTCGCCTTGCCCGATTCCCTCGTAATACATGCTCGCGCCGGTCGAAGGGGTGTACACGCCGAGGTTGCCTTGCAGATAACCGGCTGTATAGATCTTGCCATCTGGCCCCTTCGTAATTTCATGAATGTTGACGGGCTCCGCCGGGACCTGAACATCCTTGAGCTTCACCGCGCCAGTCTCTAGGTTATACTTGAACATCTTGCCGTTATTGCCCGATAGTCCAACTAAGCTGTAGCCTGGGAATCCGGGTTCATTCAATTCTACGAATTCATAAGCGATCGCCGCACCCTCAATAGAAGCGCCAGTCGTGCGATAGCTGTTGGTATCCAGATCGTATTCGAACAATTCACCACCCGTAGCGGCAAAATAGAGCTTATTCGCGATCGGCGACACAGGCGATACACCACGAGAGAAGTTGATGAACGTAGTGGATGTCTGACCGGTATCACTATTGGTGACTTCAACTAAATTACCGCTCTCGATGTCGATCACGAACGTCTCATTCGCATTGTTGGCTTCCTTGCGAGCGAACAGTCGACCATCGGCAATGTTCAGATCATAGACAGATACGATATCCTCGAAGCCTGATGGAAGCAGATCGCGCTTGGCGCCTGTTGCCAGATCATATTCCAGCAGGCGCGGCACGTTGCCGACACCGGCATAGATCTTATGCGATTCTTCGTCATAGACCGTTACGCGAGTCCATCGCTCGCCGCTCGTCTTGGTGGACATCGTCCCGTAATCGGTGAATGCATTCGTAGCCGGGTCATAGGCATACAGATTGGCAGTCGGGTAGGTGCTGCCATACATGATCCCGTCCTTGCCTGCCGCCATCGGGTAGAGAACAGCATCCTTGGTCGCGAAAGGGTGACCTAAGTTGACTAATTCATCTGTTGACGGGATGTAGCGGAATAGCAAGCCCAAGTTATAAGCACCCAGATAGACTGATCCATCGCTGGCTGTTGTAACCGACCATGCGCCAGAGGTTTCAGGCATGGGCAGACTCTTCACGACTTGTTCCGTTTCGAGATCGATAATTGTGAAGATCGATGGCGCGCCAGCCACTACCGTGTAGATGACTTGGCGATTGTTACTGTCTAGCCCAATGGCGCCGCGCATTAGAGTAGCCTTACGGATTTGCGGGCCTAGGTCTTCTCCGACATGTGTAATGGCGTTCTCTGGCAAGGGAACTTCTGGCACGGCATGATCACCTCGGAGCAGCTTGATATCATCTACGAAGTAGGAATAGTTCTTCGATGGACTTCCTGCGAACAGTATCGCCGCGTACACTGCGCCTTCTGGAGCGATAGCAGGGATGTAGTGATCAAACCAGACATCATTCGGCGTTGAAGTGATCGTCCATGCTTGCTTGCTCATATAGGAACCATTGGCATCGAAGAAGCGGATGTACATATCGGCGGATCCATTCTCGATCCATGTGCGGGCCGCAACTGTATAGGCCGCGCCTGCCTCGATGGGCACTAAGTCACTGATAACATTCATGAAAGCGCCTGGTGTACTTGTTATATGCAGACTGCTCTCGCCGCTATTCTTGCGTGCTGTGGAGATCGCGAAGGAGTCTGCATCTACAGGCTTGGTCTTGCTCCAGCCCGGAATAACACCGCCAACGGCGGGCTGTTCCATATCTCCGTTACGGATCTGCTGGGTCACGCTTACATCATCCAGATAGAAGGTTAAGTTGTACCTAGCACCCGTGATCACAGTAACCTTAAGCTTTACTCCACCAGGCTGTACGGTGAAGGCTTGCTCCTTGTATTGCCACTTCTCCGGATCGGTTGTGACATTCATATAGACGTGAAAGTCGCTGCCGGTTTCACTCTTAACGATCTTATTGTCTGCATCATACACGTAGACGTAGAATCCTTGCAGGGTTCCAGTCTCCAGATATACGCGTGATGACAACAGATAGGTCGCATTCTCCTGAACATCGATTAACGCTGATTCAATATTGATGGCAGGATCTTGATCTTTAATCAGATTCGCCTTGAGACTCTTCTCGCCAATGAAGCTCTGCTCAGCGCTGACAGATAATTGTCCGGACTTGATTGTCCAGCCCGGAATCTGACCCTCTGCAACCTCGTCTTCGAAGCTGGAATTGACGATGTGAGATACGGTAGGCTCAGGTTCAGGCTCAGGCGTCTGACTAGTGACGCTTACATCATCCCAATAGGTTATGCCCTTCTGAGACTTTGAAGTAACGAGCACGATCGAAGCGTAAGCAGCCGTCTCAGGAGCTATCTTCGATACAGTGGCAGTCTCCCATACGTTGTTCGGCGACTGTTGGAAATTATCATTATGTGTAATGGTTGGAGAGATAATGACATTGCCCTCCGTATAATAGCGTAGCTGCAGCTGTACACGCGCGCCAGTGCCGATATATACGGCGGATGTGACGGTATATGCAGTTCCAGGCACAACTGCGAATTTCTCGCTATCAACCCCGAATAATGAAGTTGTGTCATTATCGTTGATCCTCAGACTGGAATCGCCAGTCTTCACTTCATCGGTCTGCACGGAGATATCTCCGACCTTACCTTGGCCGAACAACTGCGTCCAGCCTGGTATAACTCCATCAATAACGGCATCTTCGAAGCCGCCATTGGTAATAGGCACAACGGTTGCTTGAGGTGCCTCGGCTAGTGCTCGTCCCGCCGGCATAGCCGGGAACGTAAGCGCTATCAGCATGCAGCATAGTAATACTAGCAGGGTTTTCTTCTGAATGTGTGCGAACAATGATCATACCCCCCATTAATGTCACGCATCAGATATTCACAAATGTGTATACGTGTATATTACATGTATACATACAATTATCCATATCGTCAAGAACTAATTTATATGGGTGTATAGGTCAAAGGAGCCATTGTTTTATAGGACAATGGCTCTCCAAAATTTATTGTGCTTATGATTGGCTTTGCGTAGTTTAGAACAGCTTACCCTGTGTATATAGCTTGGTGGACAGTCGCTCGACAGCATGATTGTAGCAAATTTGTCTGAGCGACTTGCCGGTGCCCAAGCAGGCGGGATAGAGCGCGTCCATCGTCCGCTGCATCTTCTTGAACAATTGCTCGAACACTTCAGCTTCTGTGTAATATTGTGTCTCGCGGCCCTGCAGCCACTCGAAGTAGGAGACGATTACCCCGCCTGCGTTAGCTAGTATATCCGGGAGAATCAGGATCCCCTTCGCGGACAGAATAGCATCGGCTTCGCCCGTTATGGGCGCATTCGCCCCCTCGACCAGGATGTGAGCCTGGATACGGTTGGCGTTCGCCTGGTGAATCTGATCCTCCAGGGCAGCCAATGCCAGCACATCCACATCCAGATAGAGAATGTCTTCCCGATCCATAATCTCTGCCTGCAGGCCTGCCTCCTCAATCTGCAGGGGATCCATAGGGAGGTCGCCCAGGTTGGCGGCGGTATAGCGCGCGAGCGCCGGTATATCAAGTCCGTCCGCGTTATACAATGTGACGTTGCGGTCGCTGACTGCGACTATCGTGTTGTTCAGATGATCACAGCGATACGCCTCCGACGCCAGCACAGCTCCTACATTGCCGAAGCCCTGCACGGCCATGGTGATCGGTTGCCGCCGCAAGCGCAGCGCAGCCTTCGCATAGGAGCACTCGGAATCGGCTAATCGCTGTTCATTCGCATTCAGATAATCATGGAGCAAGTAACGCAGTGTAAAATAAACGCCCTTGCCGGTTGCTTCCTTTCGGCCGAGGGATCCGCCATTCAGCACGCTCTTGCCTGTGAAGCTGCCGAGGTATGGCTTGCCGTAATGGATGCTCTTGTACTCGGCCATCATCCAGTCCATCTCTCTAGCGCTCGTGCCTACGTCCGGAGCCGGTATATCCTTGTCCGGTCCGAGAATGTCGGTGAAGTATTGCACATACTTCGCGCAGATGAGATTTAATTCGCGCGTGGAATAGTCGCGCGGATTGATCGCGACGCCGCCTTTGCCGCCGCCGAACGGGACATCATGCAAGGCGTTCTTCAATGTCATAAGCGCGGAAAGGTTAACGACTTCTTCCTCGTTGACGGACTCGTGGAAGCGTATGCCGCCCTTATAAGGTCCCAGTGTGTCATTGTGCTGCATCCGGAAGGCTGGGATTCGAACGACCGTGCCGTTATCCCTGGCAATTCTGAGATAGGACTTGTGAATGTGGTTCGGTGTCGATAAGATTGCGATCAGCGAATGAAAGGCTTTCATCCTGGCTTCGTCTTGAAGCTCAGGGAGGAAGGAGGGTTCTTCCATGAGGAGCTGCAGGGAGCGCGCAATAATGTGTGTTGTTTGCTTGGCCATAATCGGGATCACCTCATAATTATTCATTACATACGTGTATAATACATGTATACATCTGAGTGTTTGGATAGTCAAGTGACATAAATCTCAACCTGACGAATTATTTAAATCCGTGGCTATTCCAGGAATTTCGAGAAAAGTATTGGAAAGAACATTGACAAGGAGAACGGATTAGTTTAATTTGAATACAGGTAATATACAGGTTCCCGAGGAGAGAGTAGTATTGCATAAATTATTAAATCGCATAAAAAGAGAGCGCTTTATTTATCTGCTGTTACTGCCCGGGCTGGTGTACTTCGTGATCTATCGGTATCTGCCAATGGGCGGCCTGATTATCGCCTTCCAGGATTATAATCCATTCACCGGCTTGCTCAAGAGCGATTGGGTTGGATTCAAGCACTTCGCCCGCATGTTCGAGAGCGGAGAAGTGATCCAGGTATTGATCAACACCTTGCAAATCTCTATGCTGCAGATCTTCGTGGCCTTCCCGGTATCGATCATACTGGCGCTGATGCTCAATGGATTGCGCAATGAGATGTACAAGAAGCTGATTCAATCGATGGTCTATCTGCCTCACTTCTTGTCCTGGGTCGTCGTTGTCGGAATATTCGTCGTCTTCATGCGCGGCGAAGGGTTGATTAACGCTGTGTTAACTGATCTTGGCCTATCGCCAATTCCATTCTTAACCGAGCCTGCACTCTTCAAACCGATCATTGTTCTTCAGACGATCTGGAAGGAAGCGGGTTGGGGCACGATTATCTTCCTAGCTGCTCTAGCGGGCGTTAACCCGTCCTTGTATGAAGCGGCAGTTATAGACGGCGCCTCGCGCTGGAGACAGCTCTGGCATGTGACGCTGCCGGCCATTCGCGGCGTTATCGTGATCTTGTTCATTCTGCGATTAGGCAGTGTGCTGGACTCCGGCTTCGAGCAGATCTTCCTGATGCTGAACCCATTCAATATGGATACTGGTAATGTTCTTGATACCTTCGTTTATTATAAGGGCATTCAGCAAGGGAATATCAGCTTTGCGACATCAGTCGGCATGTTTAAGGGTGTAATCGGCTTGATTCTTGTAGTCGGTGCCGACAAATTAGCGAAGCGGCTTGGCGAAGACGGCTTATATTAGCAGCTGACAGATTTCTGAATTAGGAAGAAGGCGAGTTTACTTATGAATAATCGATCATTAACGGAGAGATTGGCAGACTACTTCAATGTTATTGTGTTGGCAGGTATCGGTTCTGTGATGCTGCTTCCGTTCATCCATATCTTCTCCGTATCGTTCTCCTCACTGGAGGATGTCTTGACGAAGGAGTTCATTCTATGGCCGACTAATTGGTCGATGGATGCATACAGAGCGATCTTCGCCTCGAATCAATTTATTAATTCCATAGGCGTTACGATTTATATTACGGTTGTGGGGACGATCATCAGTCTGGTCCTGACGGCATCGATGGCCTATGCTTTAACGCGCAACATCCTCGGACAACGTATCATTCTGTTGGGAGTCATCTTCACGATTCTCTTCAATGCAGGTATGATCCCAGTGTACTTGGTCGTGAAGGCGACCGGCATTATGAATACATTGTGGGCGCTCATTATTCCAAGCGCGATCAGTTCCTTTAATTTGATCGTCATTCGGCAATTCTTCCTCAATATCCCGAGTGAGCTTAGCGAGGCGGCATTAATTGACGGCGCGAATGAAGTCAGAACGTTCTGGTCGATCATTCTGCCGCTGTCCAAGCCGGCGCTGGCTACATTCTCCTTGTTCTACGCTGTTGGCCATTGGAACAAGTATTTCGAAGGAATCTTGTATCTGAATGATGCGGCGAAATGGCCCATTCAAGTCGTTCTGCGACAGATGGTTATTATGAATGAGACAACTTCTACGATTGGCGCAGATGTGATGCTCCAGTTGGAGAGCCAACCGCCTCCAGAGACGATACAGATGGCTGCAATACTGGTAGCAACTTTACCGATTCTTGTCTTGTACCCATTCCTGCAGAAGCACTTCGCTAAGGGGGTGATGATTGGTTCGGTAAAGGGCTGACCATCAGGACTTAAGCAATTCGTATAGATTCATGCAAGTTGGAGTGTTATACCAAAAACGGAGGGGATTACAGCTATGAAGTTCAATAAAACGATTATGTTAGTGGTTGTACTGCTATTAGTGTTCCTGGCAGCATGTTCATCTAATAACGGGAACAACAACACGGCTAACACAGGCAACAACACGGATACGAACACGCCTGCACAATCCGAAACGCCGGCGACACCAGAACCAGTGAAGGAAGAGACGTATAAGATTACAGGCGCCACTTATATATTCGGTAACCCTCCGCCAGCAGACGGCCGTGGTCAACAGATGTTGAATGAGAAGTTCAACGTGGACTATTTTGCAGAGAAAATTCCGAATGAGAGCTTCATTGAGAAGCTAACCGCGATGGTTGCAGGCGGCAATATGCCGGATCAGATCAGCTTCCGGTCCGCTAATATCGAATTGTTCAATCGTTGGGCGAAGCAATCCGCATTCTTACCGCTCAATGATTACATCCAGGAGTTCGATTATCTGAAGGAGATTCCCGAGGAGCTATGGCTTCCGTTCACGGTTGACGGCAAGATCTACGGGATTCCAACCTGGTCCCCGGTAGAATCACAATCCTTCATGGTGCGTAAGGATTGGCTCGACAACTTAGGCTTGCCTGTGCCAACAAGCTATGAGGAGCTTAAGGAAGTAGCGATTGCCTTCACGAAGAATGACCCGGATGGCAACAATAAGAATGATACTTACGGTCTTGCAATTGGTCAGAACATTAACCCGACCTTCTCGATGGGACCATACTGGCAGCATGATACCTGGTATCACAAGGATGCTGACGGTAACTTCATTCCAGGATTGATCTCTGAGGGACGCAAGGAATTAATTCAATTCTTCGCTGATTTGTATACGGAGAAGGCACTTACAAGTGATTTCGCAGTCGTGAACTGGGCAGATACGAACAATGAGTTCTACTCGGGTAAGGCAGGCGTATTCCTGATTGCTGTCCGCGGGATGTCGCAAGACTATATGGCTGCGCTGCTCAACATTAATCCAGGTGCAGAATTCGTCGTGCTGGAGCCGTTCGCGGCACCGGATGGCTCTCAAGGCTTCGCTGCTGGTCCAGGATATGCTAGATTCCTGTCCTTGAACGCTAAGCTTGCTGATTCACCGGATAAGGTTCGTAAGATGCTAGAAATTCATGGCTTCTCCCGTCAATACTATCAAGCTTCCACGGTAACTTCCGCTAACGAAGACTTCGACTGGTTCTATGGTAACGAAGGTGTGGGCTATAAGCTGGACGAGAATAATGTTCGAGTGCCTTTGACAGAGGCTGGTAGCGGCACAGAGCCATTCCTGTACTTTATCGATAGCACAGCATGGGTATCGGCTGATGATGACGCGGAATTCCCACTTGCTTATACGGAGCCGAAGCTGGCAGAAGCGACACAGCAGCTGGTCGATATCAACAAGAAGTATAAATTATACTACCCGCCTCATGTTGGGATCATCTCAGCAGCGGAAACGGAGTTTGGAGCAGAATTGTCGACTTATCTGATGAATGAACAGACGAAGATGATTACAGGCAATATCTCGATTGATACATGGGATGCGATGGTTCAAGAGTACCTGAAGCGCGGCGGTGCGAAGATTATTGAAGAATACAATGCAGAGATTAAAGCACGAGGCTATACCCAACCAGTCTGGAAATAACGTGTAGAACAACTGTGTAGAGAATATGCTGAGCGAATGGTAAGCTCGGCATATTCTCATCATCTAATGAAGGTTGTGAAATGGATGACGATGGCTCGAATAGGAGTATGGCTGGATGGAGAGGCCATAGAGACAAGACACCGCTATGGGATGAATGTGTTCCAAAGCTATATACATGAAATGATGGCCCATTCGGGTTTTACGTATACAACGCTCAATCAGGCTAATCAGATTAATCGCGATTCTGTGGATGTTGTCATCATTGCCCTGGCAAGCGAGAAGCAGGCAGACATGGATGCGCTATGGACTTATATGGATCAAGGCGGCATTGTGATCTCATTCGCGGGCCTTACCGCGCAAGCGGCTAAGCTGGGTTATACACCGATGAGAGAGGTGCCGATCGGCTATGTCGAACTGACCGCTTCCTGGACGCAGGCTGTAAAGCTTCGCGGATTTAATCTACGCCCTTGGGCGCAGGCTGAACCGGTGGACGAGCATGTGAGCGGCGGCCGGTACGGTCTGATTCATGAGGCTAAGCCGGACGGTGCAGTATTTGGTGAGATCCTACAGAGCTTCCGTATTGGAGCAGGACGATTGGAGCGCTGGGCACTGGATATTCCGACTACAATCGTTCGATTGCAGCAAGGCCAAGCTCCGGTTGTGACGGACGGCTTGCCGGCTCCAGATGGTACTGGCGCTGTGGATGAGTGGATTTTGAAGGCTGACGATGATCTGCAGCAGGATTGGGTGTATGATCGGTTAACGACCAAGACCGGTATGCATTATTTTGCCTACCCATACGCTGATCTGTGGAAAGAGGCATTCGCCGGGCATCTGTTGCAGGTGACGGCTGAGCAAGGATTGATCTTGCCGTTCGTAGATTATTGGCCTGAGGGTATTGAGCAGATTGCGATGATCTCTCATGACAGCGATCATAATATTGATGAATCGGCTGAGATTACACTGCAAGTATTGAAGGAACAAGATGTTCAGAGTACCTGGTGCATGATCGAGCCTGGTTATTCCTCGCATATCTATGAGGAGATTAAGAAGAATGGCCATGAGCTAGCTCTTCATTATAATGCATTGCCGCTTGATAAGGGTTTCTGGGATCACAATGAATTTAGAAGACAACATGACTGGTTTAAATCAGTATCTGGTTTCTCTCATGCCATCTCCAATAAGAATCACTATACCCGGTACGAGGGTTGGGGAGAGTTGTTCGATTGGTGCGAGGAGCAGCATATCGCGACCGATCAGACGAGGGGCCCTAGTAAGAAGGGCAATATCGGCTTCACCTTCGGCACTTGTCATCCGTACTTCCCTATTGCATGGGTGGATCAGAAGAATCGCGTGTATGATGTTGTGGAGATCGGTTTCTTAACGCAGGATCTGAATCATAGCACCTTGGCAGACAGCAGTGTGATTCGTCCGTTCCTGAATGGCGTTAAGATGGTTCGCGGTGTGGCTCACTTCTTATTCCATCAAGTGCATATTCTGCAGCAACCCCCGGTGCGCGATGCGATTCGGGAAGTGATGACAGAAGCGAAGAAAGCAGGCTTCGTGTTCTGGACAGGTGAGAAGATTAATGCTTGGGTTAGAGCGAGAAGACAGATTGAAATTGTAGGTATGGATACAGATGGCCAGATCATTCATATAAATCCAGCACAGGTCACCGATGCGGTTGCGTGGTCACCGGTGCTGAGCGGCGAGCAAGTCGATCAGGAAGAGGTTCAAGTGAAGTATGGAATCCCTTGTAGGAAGCATAAGTTGACTACCTTCAGTGAGGTGCATGCAGATGGGAAACACTAATAAGCTGGCCATTCATGGCGGGGAGATCACGAAGACAACACCGTTCGGTACTGGGAAGCGATTCGGTCTGGAAGAGGCGCGGGAATTACTAGAGGCCTTGGAGCAGAATACGTTATTCTACCACTTCGGCAATAAGGTAAAGCAGTTTCTAGCAGATTTCAACAAGATGTATAATGTGCCTTATAGCGTAGCTACATCCTCTGGGACTGCGGCTATCCATGTCGCGTTAGGCGCTGCTGGTGTTACGGTAGGTGATGAGGTTATCACAAGCCCGATCACTGATCAAGGAACGGTGATCGGGATCTTATATCAGAATGCGATTCCGGTGTTCGCGGATCTGGACCCGCACTCCTACAATATGGATCCGGCTTCGATAGAAGCGAGCATTACGCCGAGGACCAAGGCGATCCTTGTTGTTCACTTGGCTGGCAATGCTTGCGATATGGACCCGATTATGGCGATTGCGAAGAAGCATAAGCTGAAGGTGATTGAGGATTGCGCACAGGCATACTTAACTACTTATAAAGGCAAGCTGGTTGGTACGATCGGCGATTATGGCTGCTTCAGTACGAATGACTTCAAGCATATCTCGACGGGTGACGGCGGGATGGTGACGATCAATTCTGGTGATGAAGAGGATTATCATCGTACGCATGCATTCGCCGATAAGAATTATAAGCGGATTGGCAAGAGTCTGGATCGCACGCCGAGCAGTCTGGCTCCGAATTATCGGATGACGGAATTGCAGGGTGCTGTCGGCATTGGACAATTGAAGAAGCTGGACTGGCTGTGCGCCAGACGGAATGAACTCGGCACGATGCTGAACGAAGCATTGAAGGATCTGCCGCAGCTTACGACGATGAAGATCGAGCCGGATAGCCGTTGCACTTATTGGTTCTATATGTTCCGCTTAGTGGAAGGTCGATTGACCTGTACGCGTGACGAATTCGGCGCGGCGCTTGCTGCCGAAGGTATAGAGAATCGTCTTGGATACATTCCGTCAGTTGTATACTTGCAGCCGATGTTCCAGAACAAGACGGCTTATCTCGACAGCCATTTCCCGTTTGATCTTACTCAGATCGACTACAGGCCAGGAGATTGTCCAGTATCTGAAGAGATTCTGCGGACAGCCATTCAGGTTCCGATCAATGAATTCTTCACAGATCAGGATATTCAGGAGACGATAGCGGCTATTCGCAAGGTAGCATTATACTATGCCGGATAGCTTCGGTTATTCACGCTAGTGTTTATAAAGGGAGGAGCCCAAGGTGAGCTTTACGGATCTAGGTATACCGATCGATGCTGTGGAATCTAGAACGGCTGCGATCTGTATACGTGCGGATGGACAGAGTCGTGTTGTGATTGCCGCTAAGGGCTTCTTAGTTATAGTCAATCCTATGACAGAGCAGTGTGTGCAGCTTGATTTCCCGGATGGTCATACGGAATATCCGTATGACTGTTTCAGCAGTAGTAACGGCATGTTCTATGTGGGAGCAGGTGTTATGTTCTATGCGGTTGATCCGTTCGAGCTCCGTTATGTGGACACGATACAAATCAGTGAACGAGATGAACTGTTAGGGTTCAGCTATGCGGAGAATGGGGAAGGTCATATCTATGTGGCCTCTTATCCAGACAGCCGTCTATATCGATACCGCCCACAAGAGCGAGACTTGACAGAGTATGGGAGTATGGATCCGGATCAGAAGTATCCTTCCAGTATGGCAGCTGACGCCTATGGCTGGGTATATATTGGATTAGGTACGACCAGAAGGAATATTGTTGCATATCACCCTGCGAGCGGGCAACGTCACGCCATGCTAGGTGATCCGCTCAGGACAATTGGGCATGGCAAGGTCAGACAGGCAGCTGATCATCAGGCATATATTCAGGTGAATGAAGGATGGGCGCGAGTTGAACAGGGGATGGCTATCGAGCAAGTAGAGGATGACCAGCTCCCTGCTTCCCTGTATACAGGCGAGAGCTTCGATAAGTTTTATCGACAGTTGGATGGTGAATGGCGGGTTGTAAGACATAGTCTGTCTCGTTATGAGCTTGTTCTCAGGCATACACAGTCTGCTGTAGAGAAGGTAATTAAACTGACGTACCAGTCGGTCGGCGCTACGCTGTCTACTCTAGTAGTTGGACCGGACAAGCAAATCTATGGCACCTCCATGCATCCGCTGCACTTTTATCGCTTTGATCCGCAGCATACTAATGATGGTGATCCCGCGCATGGTATAGGGAAGGCTATGAATTATGGTCCCACTGTCATTGAGCATGGTGCCGGCGGGAATATCGCGGCTTATGCCGTACAGGGGAGCAGGCTGCTGGGCGCTGCTTATCCTGGCGGTCGGCTGCATGTATATGATGTGAGCAAGCCTATACAGCTGGAGCCGCTGGAGGCTGTGAAGCAAGTCGGAGAGCTGGCTGCAGGGGGAATAACAAGGAATCCAATCTGTGTGGCATCCAATGTTGAGATTCATCGTCCCAGATGCGCTGTTGCATTGCGTGATCAGGAGCATGTCGTGTATGGGGGGTTCCCAGACTATGGCATGGTTGGCGGCGGTCTATGCGTCTATCATCTGCCGACTGGAACACATCGACTGATCCCGCATACCGCACTAATTCCGGAACAGAGCACCGTGTCGCTAATTGAAGCTGCAGATGGCGTGTTAATTGGCGGAACCAGCATAGAGACGCCCGGAGGAGCAATGCCGAAGGCGCATCATGCCTGTCTCTATGAATGGGACTGGAAGGAAGGTATCGTGCGGAAGAGCTGGATGATTCATGATGACATTCGTGAATATTCATTGCTGCTGCAGGATGCTGCAGGCCGGATACACACCATGACCGCTTGCTGTAGGTATTTGGTGTGGGATTCCGTTCAAGAGGCACTTGTACATGAGGTTGATTTATCGGCGTGGGGTAAGGTTGTCAGGGCTGGCTGGGTCTTGTGCGATGAAGAAGCGTGTATATATGGCGTGATGGGCGAGGCCATCTTCCGGATTCCGCTAGACAGTCTGCAGCCTGAGCGTATTGCCGTTCCTCCTGGTGAAATTACCGCCGGTTTCGCTATGTTGAACAATGCAATATACTTTGGAAGCTCGACACATCTATGGCAGTATTCGATATAGAAGAGGGAAGTGGTGAATGCATGAGCTACAGACTATCGGAGTTATCGTTAGCCCAATTTCCGCATCTATTAGACGACGTACTTAATATAAATGACTGGGAAGAGAAGAGAGCGCGGATTCTGCGCACATGGGAGCAGTGGATCGGGTGGATGCCAGAGCCTGTTCCTGTCGTCTATACGATTCACTCAGAGAACCGCGAATCCGACCATACTCGTGTACATCTCTCTTATGAGAGTGGTTTTGGGGATCTTGTGTCTGCATTCCTGCTTATTCCTGACGGGATTGCTGATGAGCGAAGGCCTGCGATGCTGGCTCTCCACCCTACGGATCCCAAGGGGAAGTCGGATGTTGCTACTAGTGAAGGGCGCGAGAATCGCCGCTATGCGCTCGATCTGGTCTCTCGCGGGTATGTTGTACTCGCACCGGATACGATCACTGCCGGTGAGCGGATCTATGAAGGCGCTGAGGCGTTCCAAACCGCGCCGTTCTATACACAGTTTCCGGAGTCGACAGCAGTTGGCAAGATGATTCATGATCATCAGCAAGGGATCGAGCTTCTGTTGTCCCTTCCCTACGTTGATTCCGATCGGATTGGCGCAATCGGGCATTCACTTGGTGCATACAATGCCTATTTCTTGGCAGCTATGGACGCGCGGGTTAAGGCTGTTGTCTCAAGCTGCGGTTTATGCCCATTCACAGGAGACGTAAACCCGAATCGCTGGGGACAGCGCGATTGGTTCTCACATATCCCGAAGCTGACAGCGGAGATTTTGGAGGATCGTGTTCCGTTCGAGTTTCATGAGATTATGGCGCTCGTAGCGCCGAGACCATTGTTCAATTGGTTTACACAGAATGATGCGATCTTCCCGAATTGGCAAGCAGCAGCTTATGCATCCAAGGATATTGACGCTCTATATCGGTTGTTGGGCTATAAGGAATATTACCTCTCATTACTAGGAAATGACGGGCATGACTTCCCTGCATCTATCAGCGAGATGAGCTATCAATATTTAGATCGTTGGATTATGAGGGAAGATGGATTATAATATAGGAAATAGTTACAAATAATAGGGGCGGGTGTAGGGTGCTGCGTAGAAGAGATGATTTCGCGAAGCGTTATCAAGCGTTGATGGATGACCTCCGTGGAGAGATATTGAGCGGTCATATCAAACCTAATGAGTACATACTGCCTGAGAATACGCTAAGTCAACAATATAATCTAAGCCGGGTATCTGTACGTAAAGTTCTCGCAGAACTTGTAGATGAAGGGTTGATAGAGAAGATTACTGGCAAGGGTAATCGTGTCACAGTGCCAGAGGGTGGATTGCCAGTAAGAGAGAAGATCAAGCTCGCTTGGTTTTCAACCTCTTATGAATTGGATATTGTACGTAAAGTCATTGAGCGCTACAAAGCTTCTCAACCTTATGCGGAAGTCGAGCTCATGATCATCCCGGAATCCAGTTATATGGAGAATATTGTTCAGTACATGGAGAACGGGGATGGTCCGGATCTGTTCATGGTGTCGGACAGCCAATTCAGGCAGATGATCGATATGAACAAGACTGACCTGATTCTTCCATACGTATCAGATCGTATGAATCCGGACACTGACAGCTATCCTAAGGTGTTCGAGCTATTCGAACACGCTGGCCAGCAGATGGTTACGCCATTCCTGTTCTCGCCGGTTGTGATCTGCTACAACGAAGGCTTATTGGAGCAAGCGGGCATTCAGGAGCAAGTGGCGATATCAGACTGGGATGCATTATTGGACATGGCTAAGCGCTGTACGATGGATATGGATGGTGATGATCATATTGATCATTTCGGATTCTGTTTCTCCTCGTCACCACATAGATGGCCTGTATTCATGCTTCAGAATGAAGGTGTGTTAATTGATGATAATCAACAATGCACAATCAATAATAAGAATACGATTGATGCGCTGCAATTCTGCTTGAATTTAATGTATAAGGAACAGGTTGCTCCTATCTATTCACATGGTAGTGAGTTCATGGCGGAATCCTTGTTCATGAAGGAACGAGTCGCTATGATTCTGAGCACCTATTACTTCATGAATGAATTTCGAGGAAGCTCCCTTCGATGGAATGTCTGCTCTGTTCCGAAGCAGAAGACGGAGGGCACATTGCTGCTGGGCGGCGGACTTGGCATTAATAAGAAGAGTCAGAAGAGCAAGCTCACCAAGAGTCTAGTCGACTATATGGTAAGTGATGAAGCGCAATCGCTAATTAAGCAATTAGGGTGTACGATCCCGGCGTTGAAGCGAGTCGCTGAAGATGATTCGTTATTAAATCCGGCTATCCATCCTGAAAATTACAATGTGTTCAAGGATATCATGCCCTATGCTAGAACGCTGCTTGAACTGAACATGACGAATAGCGAGTTTACGCTTATGCGTGATGAGATGCAATTAATGTGGATGAATATTGAGCGTCCGCATGAGGTATGTGAACGTATTGAACGGATTATTAATGAACGACGAAGTCTGGCGGAATGAGGCTTGTACCAGATAAACGGCTCTGCCGTCCTCCAAGTTTGCGTAGCAAACTACTTCGTAAGCAAGGGCGTTTCCGTTTAGCGTCGATATATAAGCACCTTTAAGTTAAAAACTTATATAGTCTTATATATTAAGATAATCTGCCTCTGCGGTGGGTCTGTGATGACCTCCGACAGGGGCAGCCTTGTTCACTGCCATTCAAATGTGCATGCATAAGCATAAATGATGATAACGCTTACTCGTTAAGTATTGACAATGATTAAGGGTTGCGCAATAATGGAAGCATCCGTGTATTGGAGCGCTCCCATATCGAGGTGGTCGCATGAAGCATACATTAGAATCTATAGCAGGTTTAGCAGGTGTGTCGAGAGGGACGGTATCCCGAGTCATTAACAATCAGCCGGGTGTGAAGCCGCAAGTTCGAGAGAAGGTACTCGAGATTATTGCGCAGACTGGCTATATTCCTCATCCGCAAGCGAGAAGCTTGGCAGGAGGTAGAACAGGCAATATTGGTGTTATTGTATTCGGTTCCAAATCCGATATTCTGACTCACCATATCTTCTATGAAGCGCTTCAGGGGATTCAGGCGGTCTCGGCCGCGAGCTCGTATGATCTGCTCTTGCTCTCTACCCAGAGTGACAAGGATCAGGAGCACTGGAAGACGATCGCTGCGATGCGTAAGGTGGATGGGCTTATCATCATGGGGGAGTTCATCAAGCAAGAGCACTTACGCTATTATCGAGAGCAGGGCATTCCCTATGTGCTAATCGGCAAGCGCGTATTCGACCAGCTGCCGCTGGTATGCGTTACGACTGATTATCGCAGCGGGGCGTATAAGGCGACTGAGCATCTGCTCCAGCAGGGGAGACGTCAGATTGTCTATATACAAGGACTTACGGATACGTATCACGAGAATGAGCGCTATGCCGGCTATAGTCAAGCGCTACAGGAATCGGGCATAGCGGTGAATCCTGACCTCGTCATTGTGGGCGGGGCTGATCAGGAGGTTGCGCATCAACAGATGAAGCAGCTCATCCAACAGCAGACACCGTTCGACGCTGTATTCGCTGCGAATGATCTTATGGCGTTCGGCGCGATTGAGGCGCTGCAGGCATCCCGATATATGGTTCCAGATGATATCGCGGTCATTGGTTATGATGATGTTCAGGCAGCATCCTATTCCTCTCCAGCCTTAACAACGGTTCGGCAGAACAAGAGAGGACTTGGTGAAGAAGCAGCGAAGCTCCTGCTCGATATGCTTCGGGGTGAGTTAGCTTGGGATTCAGCCAAGGATTCGATTATTGATAGTGAATTGATTGTTCGCGGGACCGTATGACTGTCCGGGGAGAGCATGATTGTTGATATGTAAGCTGATTGTTACCAATATCCAACAATTTGATAATGGAACCCCTTGATTATGTTCTGAATGTTGCATATATCCATTATTTTATGGGTGAATGAGCAAAATAGGGTGTAGGACGGGTTGGAATGTTGGATTCCTGCAATAATTCATGGCAATATGCGATTCAATCCAGAATATTGATGGATTATTGCAACATTCAGGCGTGTAACTGGAAGTGAATAGGATCGGAAGCATGTTGAGCGAGATTGGATTACGATGAATTGCCACTATGACAACCCATACGCACGATAATATGGGAGCGCTCCAACTCCAAGAATGGGAGCGCTCCAAAACACACAGATAGGAGCGATTACAATGAAGCATTATGAGGTAGCCGTACTAGGAGGAGGACCAGCTGGGATTACAGCTGCGATTAGCGCCGCTCGAACTGGCGCTAAGACGATCCTGATCGAGCGTTATGGATTCCTTGGAGGGATGTCAACTGCTGCGTTGGTCTATCCATGGATGACCTTCCACTCTTCCGTTGGTGAGCAAGTTATTAGAGGGCTGGCGCAAGAGATCATAGATCGGCTGATGGCACGCGGCGCATCACCGGGCCATCTCCGAGATACAGTTGGGTTCACCTATTCTCTGACTCCCTATCATCCTGAAGTATTCAAGGTGCTGGCTGCAGAGATGCTGGAGGAGGCGGGTGTGGATCTATTGCTGCACACCTCAGTCATTAATGTCCATGCGGAAGATAGTCGCATTGAACGCGTTACCCTATATAGCAAGAGCGGAATCACAGAGCTGAAGGCTGACGTATTCGTAGACGCAACCGGAGATGCGGATGTCGCTTATCTGGCTGGAGCGCCTTGTGAGACGGGGAATGAGAACGGCAAGGTACAGCCGATGACGATGAAGTTTCGGATGCGCGGCGTTGATCTGAATAAGGTGAAGCGATACATGCAGGACAATCCTGCAGAGTTCTATGAGAAATCACTTATTGATGAATTGGATCATCTGCCATTAACCGGTGTGAGCGGCTTCTTCAGCAAGTGGAAGGAAGGCAATCTGCCTATTCCGCGTGACGGGCTATTATTCTTCACTGGACCCAATGAGGATGAAGTGCTGATTAATGTCTCGCGTGTATCTGGACTTGATCCGACGAAGAGTGAGGATCTGACCAAGGCCGAGCAGGAGGGGCGCAAGCAGGTACTGCTGCTCGAATCATTCCTGCAGATTAACATTCCCGGCTTCGAGAAGGCATCGGTATCTGCGGTCGGCACACAAATTGGTGTAAGAGAGACTAGACGTGTCATTGGACAGTATGTGCTGACTGGTGTGGATGTGCTCGATGCTAGACGATTCGATGATGTTATCGCGCGCAGCGGCTATCCGATCGACATTCATAACCCTGAAGGCAAAGGAATCACCGCTAACTTCATTCGTGAGGGCGGGGCGTACGACATTCCGTATCGCAGCATCGTGCCATTAGAGATTACGAACCTATTACTGGCTGGCCGCTGCATCTCCACCACGCATGAGGCGCAAGCAACAACTAGGCTTACGCCTAGCTGTATGGCGATTGGTCAGGCAGCAGGCACAGCGGCTGCGCTTGCTGTTCAGCATAGCTGCGCCGTGGGCGAGGTTCCGATACGCGAGCTGCAGGCGAAGCTTGTCGAAGGGAATGCGGAGCTAGGATTAGCAGTCGCCGAGCAGTGACAACGGGTAATTCATGAACCATTCGAAGCAGAGCGAAATTAGCACGAGGAGGTGGAAGGGGGCGCTACGCTTCGAATGTTCATTTTGCATAATAGATCAGCTACATACTAATTTGACAGAGGTGAACCTGATGAAGATGTCAACAATGCAACGCTTACTCTCAATTGTATTAGCATGTGCAATGGTTTTATCGATGTTCCCCATGTATGCGCTTGCAGATTCTGGGAGGCCTGGTGATCCAGTTGTTGTGAATTCAGGATTTGAGTCCGCATTAGTGGGAGATGCTATTCCTGGTTGGAGCATGGTTACTACGAATACAATTAGTACAGTAACGCAGAGCACCTATCAAGCGCATAGCGGGGAGCATAGCTTATTCTTTAATAATCCAACGAATACAGAGCAGCTACAGATTAAGAGTGATAAGATCGCTGTAATGCCAGGGGAGACTTATATTGCGAAGGCTTGGGTTTATGTCATCCAACAAACCCATAGCCTCGGTTATGAGTTCCATTATTGGACTGCGGACAACACGAAAGCTTCTAAACCAACAGACATGAATCTGTTCGGCAAGGGTACAATCCCGCTGAATCAATGGACTGAAATTCAATATCAAATCACAGTGCCTGATGACGCAACACAAGTTGAATTGCGTTTCAATTCGGGCATGGCGGCCACATCGACCGTCGTCTATATTGATGACGTCTCTCTTGTCTTGCCAGAACCAGTAGCTCCAGTGGAGCCGCTTGCTCCCGTCGTTGTAAACCCTGGATTCGAGTCTGCATTAGTGGGAGATGCTATTCCTGGTTGGAGCATGGTTACTACGAATACAATTAGTACAGTAACGCAGAGCACCTATCAAGCGCATAGCGGGGAGCATAGCTTATTCTTTAATAATCCAACGAACACAGAGCAGCTACAGATTAAGAGTGATAAGATCGCTGTAACGCCAGGGGAGAATTATATTGCGAAGGCCTGGGTCTATGTCATCGAACAAACCCATAGCCTCGGTTATGAGTTCCATTATTGGACTGCGAGTGATACTAAAGCTTCTACCGCGTCAACATTCAAGAATTTTGCCAAGGGCACAATCCCGTTGAATGAGTGGACAGAAATCGAAGTGGAATTCACAGTGCCGGCCGATGCTACACAGGTTGAATTGCGTTTCAATTCGGGCAAGGCGGCTACATCGACCGTGGTCTATATTGATGATGTCTCTCTTGTCTTGCCAGAACTTGCAGCACCACCAATGCCGGAGCATATCCAGAACGCTGGCTTCGAAGCTGAACTTGTGGGCGGTCATATTCCGAACTGGACACTCGGGGCGGGCACAGCTGGAGCACTCACGCTTAGCACGGATCGCGTGAACAGCGGCACGAAGAGCCTGCACTTGGTGGATAATGATACGGTTCTTGGAACTCGCGTGATCAGCGACGGATTCCAGGTCATTGGCGGGGAGTCCTACATCGCTAGTGTTTATGTGAATGTGGTTAATCAATCGCACAATATTGTATATGAAATCTACTATTATGACGCAGCCGGCGCGCAGGTAGGATTCAAGCAAGAATTGTTCGGAACACTAGCGCTAGGGACTAATGTCTGGACACAGATGCGCATGTTCACCGATGCGCCAGCCGATGCTGTGTATGCGAAGGCCGCTTTCTTCTCAGGCGGAATCAGCAATACAGAAGCTTACTTCGACGATGTGGCACTCGACATTATTCCGAAGGAACAGCCGCTGGACCGCGAATACGGTGCTGCGGTGAATCTCGGAGACATGGTTAGCGTCAGCCTGGGCCAGGCGGGCGCGATCCAGACGAATTCGCTTGGCGAGAATGAGGTTTATTTTGTATCGAATGGTCTGCCGGGTACGCTCTCGGTATTGGACGCGGAGACTGGCGCGCTGAAGTTCTCGCAGGAGATTCCGAACACGGAGGCGACATGGGCGATCACGATCGGCCCGGATCAGAATGTGTACTTCGCCAGTACGATGAATGGTGTGATCTATCGCTATCTGCCTGCTGAGAAGCGAGTGGAGACGGTCGGTGTGAACCCGTCTGATAATTGGGTATGGGACCTGGAGGCGACCGCAGACGGTAAGCTCTACGGCGGTACCTACAAGGATAAGGCCGGCGGCAAGGTGTTCGAATATGACATCGCCACGGGTCAATTCAGGGATTATGGCGTTGTGAAGGCTGGGCAGGATTACGTTAGAGGAATCGGTGTCCATGGTGACTACATTTATGCCGCGTTAGGCACGAATGTACACCTGTATAAGATTCATCGCGAGACTGGGGTGAAGACGGAGATTAACATCCCGGGCTATACAGGTACTGTCAACACAATGGCAGACGCATGGGTATTCGGCGACAAGCTGTTCGCGTCAGTTAGTACAGTGAATATGGTAGTGCTCGATCTGAATACGGAGGAGGTGCTGAATCAATTCCAGTACAGCAATATGATTTCGGAGCCGAATCCGGCTAATCCGAATGAGATTTATTTTAAGTATCTGATGGATTTCTTCAAATATGACATGAGTACAAATAAGGTTACTCCAATTGAATTGCCGTTCCCGCTGCCGGATACGACGCGTGTGAAGGATATGTCCTGGATCACGTTGACTGGTGGTGAGAAGGCAGGCGAGACGGTCCTTGCGATGGTTACGCAATATGGGGAGTACTTCCTGTATGATCCAGCCGATGGTGCGATGGAAGCTGTTACGCTGGCGATTGACCCGCAGCCTGTTCGCGTACAGGCATTGAAGACAGGACCGATGGACGGCCGCCTCTATCTCGGAGGCTATCAACGGGGAATGAGTATTTATAATCCATTCGAGGATAGGATCGATCTGAACATCTCCTCGTTCGCTCAGCCTGAAGGTATTGGCTTCTTGAATGATTATGTGTACTACGGGACGTATGTGGGTTCGATCATGTATAAGTTTGATCCGAGGCAGGAAGCTGCCCTGAATGTGAATCCGCAATTCGTATACGATATTACGAACCATCAAGACCGGCCATTCGCGATTGAATCGGGTGGCGGCAGGCTGTATGTCGGCAACGTCGCCGATTATGGGATTCTAGGTGGTACACTGGCCATCTACAATGAAGAGAAGGATGAATGGAAGCAATTCGACGATGTCGTGGAGGACCAAGCGATTATCGGATTGGCGTATAAGGATGGCTTGCTGTATGGCGGCACAACGGTATGGGGTGGACTAGGCTCTGTTCCTACGCAGGCGCAAGCGAAGATCTTCGTATGGGATGTAGCGGCAGAGGCGAAGATCGCTGAATTCACGCCTGATATTCCAGGGATTGATGAATCGCCCAAGATGATCGGTGATCTCTCCTTCGGTCCAGATGGCTTGCTGTGGGGCGCTGTGGATGGCACGATCTTCGCGCTTGATGTGGAGACGCGAGAGGTCGTGAAGAGCAAGATGATCCGTCCGAGCGTATATAACTCTAGTAAGTGGAAGCCGTATCAGATCAGTTGGAGTCCGGATGGCATGCTGTACACAACCCTGTCGCGCAAGCTCATGGTCATTGATCCTGAGACGCTGCAGTATAAGGTGTTGGACGACATCTTCGTAAATGATATGACGATTGGGATAGACGGCAGTATCTATTATGCCCCGGATGCAGGGACGAAGCTGTCGAGAATTGCTGTGCCGGAGACGGATGCGACATTGTCTGATCTTACTGTAGATGGTGAGACGATTGCTGGATTCAGCCCAGGTGTAACGAAGTATGAGCTGGCGTTGTCCGCAGACTCTGTCATTACGGCCGCAGCTACTCAAGCAGATGCAACAGTAGCGATACAAGTCGATGAAGCAGCTAAGCAGACATTGGTTGGAGTGACCGGTACGGATGGTAAGTCCAAGCTGGTGTATACAATCAATTGGATAGAGGGGGGCGAGACCGGCGGCGGTGAAGTGCCTAAACCATCTCCGACATCGCCGGACGAGGAGCCTAAGGATTTGGCAGATCCAACCACGCAAGTCGTGAATGAACAGGATCTGCAACCGAATGAGAATGGCGCTATCGTGGTTGAGCTCGAAGCAGGACAGAACACCGCGCGATTGCCAATCCATGCGGGTGCAACTGTTGGTGAACAACCGATTATCATCAGCAGTGACGCTTATACCGTTGAAGTACCTGCTGAGGTTCTGAATCAACTGCAGGAGCTTGCAACTGACGAGGGCTTAGAGGGTGCTCAGATCGAGCTTAGCTTCGAGCCTGCTGAAGAGGAGACTAAGCAAGATGCGGTACGTGCGGTTGCTGACGATTACAATGCGGACATTCAAGCGGCAAGTGAAGTGTATCGGTTCAACCTGTCTGTTATAGACAAGAATGGTGAACAGTCGAGCATTGACCAATTCGATAAGCCAATTGCCATTTCGCTTGCGGTGAACGGAGAAGTGAATGAGGAGCTCATAGGAATCTACAGGATTGATGAAGATGGTGCTCTGACCTATGTGGGCGGTACAATTGCCGATAACCAGATTACGGTTGATATCACAGAAGCGGGCAATTATGTGGTGCTCGAGTTTAATAAGCAATTCGAGGACGTTACAGATCAACACTGGGCTAACAAGACGATTAAGAAGATGGCGGCTATGTTGATCGCGCAGGGTGTGAATGCGAGCGAGTTCGCTCCACAGCGTGATGTAACGAGAGCGGAATTCGTCTCATTCCTTGCACGGGCCTTCAATCTTGCGGCTGGCGCTGACGAAGCTGGACAATTCGCTGACGTGGATGCTGGCAAGTGGTATGCGAATGCCGTACAAGCAGCGTTCCAGGCGGGCATCATTAACGGTACGAGCAGGACTACCTTCTCGCCTGAGGATACGATAACGAGAGAGCAGATGGCGATGATGCTGCTGAATGCCTATGCGTATCAGAATGGCGAGCAAGCAGCTGCGGCTGTCGGATCGGGCTTCGCGGATCAGAGCAGCTTCAGCGGCTGGGCGCGCGATGCGGTACAAGCGGCTCAAGGCCTTGGATTAGTGAACGGACGCGGGAATAATCTGTTCGTCCCACAGGGGCAGCTGACACGCGCAGAATCGATGCAAGCGATACTGAATTTGTTGCGTAAGTAAGTAGACATAGAGCCATGACAGTGCGATTTTACGAGAACTGATATCGAGAGGGTTCCTGTAAGTTCTTGACGGTTTTCGGTGAAATCTACTATACTAATGGTAGTTATATTCATAATTTTTCCTAGTGCGACAATGCTCACGATAATAGCAAACTTGCTGAAAGGCAAGGACGCAAAGCCACGGACCTAAGGAGAATCGCTCTATGGCCGCCGGGTTGCCGAAATAGGAAGATTGTCTTTCATTATGCTTCCTTGATGGCGATGGTCGCCCTCAGGGAAGCTTTTGTTCTTATATGCGCATACGACCTGTTGAGGATTAGAAGGGATGTGGGTAGCGATGGATAACCGTATCGCAGTAGCCGAACGCCTGCAGCAATTATTCGCTGAATCATCAGGGCACTCCATATGGATCATGGATCAGTCCGGCAAACTGATCGCATCACCTGTATTCGCATCAGACACGGATCGGGTCAACTACGAGAAAGTTGGACATACGATTAAACCGATGACATCATCGCTGCTTCGATATGGACTTGCTGACGGTCCAGTGTTAATGGATATGGGGGATTCGGAGCATCAGATCGTGACCTCGGTCATTCGGAATCATCTTCGTCAGTTCTATTACATCTGTGTCGGGCCCATTCGGGTCGAAGCGGACAAGACGGATCTGATTCGACGCGCGGCGCAATTCGCGCAGCTGATGACAGAATACTTCAATCATGCGAACAATGACGCCAGAGATAAGGTGCGAGGACAAGCGATGGAGCTGCTCGCCGGTCGGATGCAGCAAGGCGGAATTGAGGTAAGCGAAGTGCAGGAATTCCTGCGACGGGCGGGTGTTGAGTATGATTTCCTAGGCTATGCCAGCCGTTCAGAGGACTTCCAGTTCAAGGTGACACAGACCGATGGTAAGCTTGGGGATAAATTGGAGGGAGCAAGCTTCTTCGCGGGAGAGGGCTATCTGGGGCAGCTCGTCATCTCCGGGCAGTCCAATTGGTGGCATTGCGCGGCAAGAGATCCCCGTCTGCGAATCTTCAATGAGCTTCAGATTCAACCGGAGCTATTATTCGCCTATCCAGTCAAGCGGGATCGATCCGTAGTGGGCTTGCTATTCTATGGGCTGGAGCATGGCTCGCCACACCCTAGATCGGACCTGCACATTCACTGGTGCAATCTGATTACTTCATTGCTCAGTGAAGGCATGACGCGTAGAATGCTTCAGGCTGATCTGGAGATACAGGTCACCCGGATGCGTACGCTGATGGAAGCAGTCAGCCTCCTATCGAATGCCAATGAGTTAATCCGGGCGATGTATCTGGTAATCGATATCACATTGACCTTGATTTGTGATGCGCAAGCCGCGATATGTCTGATTAAGAATCCGGATACCGGCAAGATCAAGATGGTATCACGAGGCTTGGCCGAGGATCGTGCCGAGCGGTATGCGCAGGCACTCACGAATAAGTATCTGCAAGCTGGCGCAGCCTCGATGACTGGACTAGGATCAGAGTCGCTGGAAATCCGAACCGTGCACACTCGGGTTATTCGCTATCAGGATCAGGTACTCGGTGTGCTCGGTGTAGACCTATCGGAAGGTGAGCTGACCGCCGATTCTGAATTGCTCCTAGACAGCTTGACTACGCTGTCCGCAATTGCGATCAATCGATCACAAGGCGAGATCAAATCCGATAAGTCAGTCGTTACGCTGCTGTATGATAGTATGCTGCAGCTCGATCCAGCGAGATCAGCAATCGTATCGACTTACCGTGAGATGGCCGGGCAATTCGGGGTCTATCTGCAGCTCAGTCCACAGCAGCTGCATAATATTGATGAGGCCGCAGCGTTATTGGCCTACGAGCTTGAGTTCCTGGAGGCAGTGCCCATCCGGGAGGAGCTCATCCGCATATTGGAAGGCTCTCGGGCACTGGATAAGGAACAGACAGGAGCGCAGTCCTATCCGCTGGAGTCGCAGGTTCTCCGTGTCGCCTGCTGTCACGTCGATCGTGGGAAGACAGCCTCAAGCGACACTCAATCATCGTCAGACATTGACAAGCAGTTCCAAGCCTTCCTGATATATAGGGAGATGATGAGCAGAGAGCTGGCTGCCAGCGGCCTTCGGGAGGACAGCTCGGCAGTAGGAGCCGCGCGGGATAGCGAAGAGCTGGCATTCGCAGCCTTGTCACCGAGAGAGATGGATGTGCTCAAGCTGATCGCCGAGGGCAGTAATAATAAGGCGATTGCGGAGGCATTGTTCATCAGTGAGCACACGGTTAAGAATCATATCACGAATATATTCAGTAAGCTGGGCGTTACTGATCGCTCGCATCTGATCGCGCTGGTGTATCAGCAGCGGCATCACCCGCGGATAGCCGGCGCCCTGGACTAGAGATCAATCACCATTGGTTCGCGAGAACTGGTGGTGATTTTCTATGTACGCCCAGCATGGGCGTCATCTCTAGGGTGAAAGTCCCGAACGGGGGCTGGCGAACGCCTACCGTTAGCCAAGGGCAAGGGTGTCCGTCGCGAGGCGGAATCTGAAGGAAGCCGGAGGCAAAT
>JAEZQY010000067.1 GCA_023441055.1 Bacillota bacterium
TTTCGTCGATACGCTTCTACGCACAGATTTCGCCATGCGCAGGTATCCTAGCTACACAGGGGCTTGGCCCCTCCTGTGACCGGACTTCCACCGGCTAGAAGATGCGTGCTTAGCTGGGCACGCAAGTCAACTAAAAAAGTGCCAGATAGCTGGCACTTTACTTCGTAGTTATTGCTATGCTCTCGCCGCAGCTACTCATTTCGGATCGCTGCCCGAGAGTTGTTCTTGCGCGCGTCGGATCATCTCCTTCACCATGGCGCCCCCGATCTTCCCTCCTACATGACCAACTGATTCTGTGCTCAGCTCGCCATTATAACCGGGCTGCAGCGGTACATTCAGTTCCTTCGCCACTTCATACTTCACATCATCTGGACGATTGGGATCGACGGTGTAGCCTTCATTCTTCATCACATCCGCTTTGAAGTCCTGCATCTGCTGTTCAACGCCTGGTACGGCATAGCTGCGTCTTCTTCGTGGCACCTGCGAATCACATCCTTCGGGTTTTGTCTTAAGGTTCCCGAAGCGCATCTTATTCATGCGTGAAGAAGGGCCCTCCCTTGTGTTACTTTTTCTTTACTGGTATCCAGATCTCACCCTGTGCATGCCCTGGCATTCCATAATACATTTCGAATTGAGGACCCTCAACCTGTTCGTATCCAGATATCGGGAACCACTCGGTATATAATCGTTCCCATAGCGGTTGCAGATCACATTGCGGCTCCGGGAAGACAGCCCATGTTAAAGCTGGGACAGAGAGCTTTGTAAATCTCTCCGGAATTTCAAGCCCCTTCGGTAAATGATAGCATACCATGTACTTGACTGATTCTCCCGTATGGTCAAATAAGGCAGCGTGCAACATACAATTGCCGAACCGCCCTAGCAATTCGTTCATCAGATCCACACTGCCATCTTCATCACATTGCTTACGGAACAGATGTACATCAGCAAATGCCTTTTGCATATCCTGACTAACAAGACCATAAACACCGAACATGTCAAAAGCCCCTCTTTGTTCAATCCGATAATTCATCTCGACATCTCCTCTTATTGAGATATGGAAGGACATTCGAGGATAGGCTTTTAAGGAAACGCCTTTATCGCGCGCAGATATCGGCATGATCCCATGGAGATTCTTGAACGCCCGTGCGAACGCTTCCGGCGACTGGTATCCATATTTCATGGCTACATCGATCACCCTAGCATCTGTTGTCTGCAGTTCAAAAGCCGCCAATGTCAATCGTCGACGTCGAATGTATTCAGATAACGTGATTCCGGTGATGAACGGAAACATTCGTTGAAAATGATACGTGGAGCAGCAGGCGATCTTCGCTAATTCATCATACGAGATATTGTCCGTCAAATTTGCTTCGATATAATCCATGGCGCTTTTCATCCTCTCCAACCAATCCATCGTTCTCCCTCCCTTCGAGTTAAATACTATCGCATATAAAAATGACTTGCCGTGCATTTCCTGCACGAAATTATCAGTATCGTACTCAGCTCATACTTTATCCACATATCTAAATATCTTTCCGTAGTATTTCATGAATCTCTTATACTCGGTAGTGCCCTTCAACATGATGATTGTGGGGTATGCATTTCGTTTACCTTGTTTCAAGGAGACCAACAACTCCTGTTGTGCAGTGCAATAGAACTTTCCTTCCTGATATTCAACAAGAAGCGGCGGGGAGGCGGATACATGATCTTCCATTTTTTCTGCATGGTTCTCACCGATCACAACCTCTTCGAGCTGGATGAGGCGCAATGGAAACTGAACGATTCCCAAATACAGAAAGTCTTCACCCATTAGATCATATACACTGGGTGAAGCTTTTCGAGTAATCAGCAAATAGCATTGAATCCACTCTTCGATCATCCCGGCATTCGCATAATGTACAGCCGATTCTAATGTAGGAGCATAAATTAAATCCTCATCATTACTTTTGGAATAAATGATCTTCTTAATGGAATCGAGCGATAAGAAGTACTCGTCCGCTAGCTCCGAAACCGTGAGCCCATGGGCGTACTTATTGCGAATCATTCGATTGCGCTTCTGCAGCAGACCACGGTAGCCTGAGGCTTCGCCCCAGGCCCTTTTCTTCTCCCCGGAGGGAATGTAAAGAAGTTTCCCTGCTGCGTATTTTTGGATTTCTTTCAGCAGTTCTTCAGGTAATAATTCACTCGCATTTTCATACTTCATGATTTCACCATCTATAAGGCGTAGATTCGATCTTGCAGTTCGCTAATGGATCTCATGATGGATGCGCAGGACACCGTGTCGTCAATTGACGCATGCCAACGTAAGGTATCAATGCCTTTATAGTAAGCCATACATAAGAATCTTTCCTTAAAATCTTGTATAGCGATGCCCCTCTTATTGCAATACTCGACGAGCAACTCAGGGATGCGCAAGTACGGCTTATTCAAGTCCATAATGGCATAATCGAGAAGGAAATCACTGATCCCGGCTCTGCTCCAGTCAGGAAACCCGACCGTCGTCTTGCCGTCTGTGATCATATTAACAAAAAACGTGTTGTTGTATACTAAATAACGTTTACCTTCACAATAAGGAATTCTGAGCTTCATTTCGTATAAGTATTTTTCGAAGAATTCGCGATCAAGAACCGTTGTTTCGAACATCTCCTTCCAATTATACCAATACCCTTCCCTATCTTCTGCGAATGTACCGGCCAGAAATTCCTCACATGTCGCATATTCCGTCACACATTCCTCGTTAAACTCGCCATAACCCGCTAAACCAGTTATATCGGAAGATTGAATGTCAAATAGATTGTCGAAAAATAACTCGTGGCAATCCAAGAACTGTTCTGGGTTTAATTGATCTGCAATAAATCCATGCGGTGTCATATTCACCTTGTCAGAGAGCATCGACTTTATGATATTGTCCTTACCCATCACTTCATCACCTTTTCCATCTCAAATTTTGATTCATCAGGTGCGCATCTGATCCAGGATAAGGATATCATTGGAGGGAAATGGGATATAGTTAGTGAATGTTTTAAATGAACTTTACACTGTGTGGACAAGAGCGGAAAAAATAATCACTCTATGCTATTATGGATAGAGCATTGCTAGAAAAGGAGAATCACCATGAAAAAAGTCGACGTCGTAGGCGCAGTTATATTCAATGAGAAGAGTGAGATCCTGTGCGCGCTTCGCTCTCAGCAGATGTCTCTTCCCGGTCTATGGGAATTTCCTGGAGGCAAGATTGAACCGGGAGAGACGCCACAACAAAGTCTGGCAGAACATGAGAGGCTCATCTGGCTGCCGCTCGATCAGCTGGATACGTTGGAATGGGCACCAGCAGACCTGCCAACATTACAGGAATTGAAGAAATTAATCTAGCTTAACGAATCATATCGCAGTAAAATTCCCTCTGGTACGGGCTGATGCAGATGCAATGTCTTCCTTGTCAGGTTGATGAACAGTAAGTAGTGCTCCCCAACTCGACTGACCCCTTCCCGCCACGAACCCTCTTGAGCAGGCGACTCGAACAGACAGATTAGATCATTCTCGTATAATTCTGGTGCAGAATGGAAAACTCATATTTCCGCTTGAGCTGTAAGGATTCACGAGCATGATTTGTTTATTGGCGTATTGCTCCTCGTATTGCTTAATGAAAGCTTCGTCAATAGGGATGGCACGTTCGTCATTCCAGCAGTGTTCGAACGCCTTCTTCGCCTTCCAATAGATCGAATACTGCTCCGCATCGCGCTGTTTCGCATTCCACTCATAGCAAGTCTTTAATGCAGAGTAAGACAGATTCGATGATCCGATAATAGCTGTATTAAGACCGGATTCTCTCTCGATCAGATGGGCCTTCGTATGGAAGGACACTTTGCCTGAATCAAATACCTTTGCCTCGACATGCGGAATCTCGAGCAAACTCCGCAATAATATGGCCTCTGTAATCTTGAGTTAGATCGAGGTTAAGATGCGCAGCATTCGGCCGTCATCGGCTTTTCGAAACTCATCGATTTCTCGAATGAGCAGCTGCAGACCAGACCAACGTACGAAGCTGACCATGAAATCTGCTTGATCAGCGGTCTGGAATTCATATTTGAGCGCCTTGAACAAGTTCCATTGCTCGGCATCTGTGTTGATTAGTAGGTTGAGCTGACTTAGGCAAAGCTTTGAATTACGTGGCAATAGGCCATCATCATGTCGGTAATGGATGGCCTTGATCGGCAGCTGGTACTCTTGATGCTCGGTTTGAGTGATCTTGTTTAGCTGTTGTACGAACCCGAGAATCTTCCCGTACTGTCCTTGCTCGATATATTGCTGAATTGTATGGCTAAAGTCTCGCATTACTGTTGTGGGAATAACGCGTATATGTTGGTTGTCAGGGTAATTCTTGTTTTTATGAATGAGTTCTTCGAATACACCTCTTGGTGGGTTCATGTGGATATCCGATGATTTGTGGGTTTTTGTATGATTTTACTATAAAAAAGTGGTTTACTTAGCTAACACACATTATTAATTACTGTTAACTGACAAACATTCTTAGTTGTGATACGGTTCAGCGTATCATCTATAGGGCGAGATCGAAAGGCATCCAGCCGGGTGCTTTTCGCAGCTATAACACAATTCAAATAGTTTTGAAATCACAACTTTTTCTCATCCACCATGCGCCAGTATTGATATCCGAGAGCTGTTAATCTACAAGATTTCGAGTTAATCGCTGCAAAATACATAAACTCCTCACCTACTGGTCTGACCAGCCCGACCGAAAACATCTTTTGTAAATTCTTAAAGACCGTCACATTAACGGGGTCATGACCTGCTTCAGTATCTTCAAACGTAGGGTCTAGTTGAAATTCATGTTCAGGAGCTGGAAAATAGTCCGTTATCTTTCGAACTACTTCAACCGCTATTGCAGGGATGACTCTTCTTAAATGAGTGAACCGAGAAACATTTGTTTTGAATACTGGCCTCTGTTCCCATGCACCTAGTGCGCTGTCCAAATACGAGTAAATTCCTCCCGGTGTTACATATCCTCGTAGATCCGCTGCTCCTCCTTGAAGTGCATCAATAATCAACGAAGTAAATACCCCCGAACCATCCCTCTCGAAAGCATATTCGGTTCCTCTAGAAGCGGTTAAAACCGTTAAACCTTCTCCTAACTTGGCTACCTCTCCACCTTCCAATGATGGAGAAGCAAACTGACCAGAATGGCAACAGTCAAGGATCACAACCTTTTCTCTTGCTCGAGACTTATTTGCCCAATTCAAGATTTGATCCATGGAGATTCCTTCATCTCCTGGGCTATGGTCGGGAGTGACAATCAAACCGCCTGAAGAATTCACCATACCATGACCAGAGAAATAGAACAATGCAATGTCACTGGGTCCTGCGAATAGTTCTTCAATTTGTTGACGTAACATCCCTCGAGTTATTGTATCAGACGCATCAGTCAATACCCTTACACTGAAGTTGGGCGCACCATCAGCATCTCGTTCCAGCACAGTAGCTATCTCAATCGCGTCATTGATACAGCCCTTGAGAGGGGTAGTCGGATAGTTATTTATCCCGACTATGAGTGCTCTTCTCATTTATTTTACCCCAACTCCTTGATCGCACTGATTATCGAGTTAGAATTCCACTTTACAATCTTATCTGCATTATCCTTTACAACTTTGGAGGTTCTTTCAGATGCCCACGGCTCGATTGCTATAATGGGCTTTACTTTCGCAAATCCATTCTTAGCAATATCAATCTCCTTGTTTATCCATTTGCTATAAGTCGAATAAACCCCAGCCAGAATTATTACTACACTAGCGGAACTCATTTGAGCCTTAATTGCGTCATATAACTTCTTGTCTGAAATTGCATTGTGAATAGGGTCGTCTTTAGGAACCGAATAATTCTTATAGGAAAAATCTTTAGACTCTATACGCTTGACCAGCCCATCGTACGCATCAGAATATGCCCAGGAATGACTAATAAATAGATTATACGTTTTTGCCATTTAATATTCCCTCCAAGTTCTTATATTTGTGCCGGGTTACTTTTTAGGTGGAACTGCACTTGATCCTCCAGTAGGTGGCTTTTTTCCACCCCCGCCTACTGAACTTCGTGGAGGCTGATAGCCCTTCTGCTCTTGAACCGGCTGATAGCCTAAGTTTCCTTTGGGCCTCTGGGATGGGGTAGAGTTTTTTTCCTTACTCATCGTTACTCACCTCCTCATCATCCGAAAAAAATTCAATCCACTTAATTTGGCTTGCTGGAACCCAGATGCCTTCTGTGTTTCTACGCTTATTCCAAGCGCCATCTTTATCCATCTGAAAAACTGATTCAAGAAACAAATCTCGTTCCCCCGTGATAGATGATGAAAATGATTGCGACCCATACCAACCGAGTATCTGCGATCCATCATTTAGAGTAACCATCGCCCAGGAACTTGAAAGATTACTCATCTTGAAATCCCAGGCTGTTGGTATTGGATGAATTGTACTTTTACTCACCTTAAACATCAAGTTTCGCAACCAATTTTGCTGTACTGTCCAGGCAAAAAATATCCCCAATAAAACTGGACTTATCAATACCACACTAGCCATAAGGGCATACCATCTCAGAGTATGGTGCGTTGAATAATCACTCATGGCCAAGTAATAGAAAAGGGGAGACCAAAGAGCATAATTTAGACAACTAAAAAACAAGTAACGCAAAATGGCTGTTTGAAATTGGCTTTCTCTTGAAGGTACAAGTATACTAAAGACCCAAAACATCAAATACCCTGGCACTAGGAAAGCAAAGGTATAATATACTGCGTCAAAGCTGCTAAAAGTCATAGCTTCCCCTCACTTCCATTCTAAACCTTTCTTTTTTTGACTGAAGACCACTTCTCCCATCTCTGCAACTTATGTTCAACTACTCCACCGTGCCAAAACTCAACCCGAAACTGCTCCGCTTCCTTCTTTGCAGGCCCTGTCAGGTCTGATGTGGTGACTAGGAGCGTAAGCATGCAGTTGTGATTCCGTTTAGCCGCGACTAACTCTCGAACAGTCTGCACAGGAACCAAGTTGTGATTTGCGAAGCATTTTGCTTGGACTGCCGTTCTCTCGCCCCGCTCGTCCACAATTACCAAATCCACACCACCGTCATTTCCTCCGATTCCTACTTCGTGAACAATAAAGCCCAAATCTCGAAAATACAGGGCAAGCAACCGTTCGAATTCAACCCCGTTCAAATCATCAAGTGCCGTGGACAGAATCACCTCATCTGGTCGACAGGATTTCGAGCTCCGATTAACTTTCCGCTGTGACGATTCCGGTCGTCTCTTACTCGCATTCACAGGGCGCTTGGTTCTACTCGTTTTCTTCTTCTGGGGCTGTAATAAGCCTGCGATAACACCTAGCACTACAACTGCAAGAAGAAACAATATAATTTCCTTCATAAGATACCTCGCTCTAGTTGTTCTCTATCCATATTACTATGTTTGGGCATATTTTCCTACCCGTAGTTTTCTTTCGCTAAACTAATCGAATAACCAAAGGAGAATCAACATGGCTCATTTTCAAACCATTAGCTTAGCCCCTTCTGCTGACACCACAGCAGAAGAAACTATTCCTTTGTCCAGAAAAGTTCCCACATGAAGAATAGACTTGAATCAACTCTTATAAAATACCCATATTCCCCCATCATCCTTCTCCTTTCTACAACAACTTATAGAAATTTCTCACCTGCTGTAAATTGGATTAAGTGAACTTAGGAGGGGGAAATTAATGTCCACTAATCTTCCAAGCAAATCGGACAACATTCGCCAGATACACAAAGAAGGTAAATCAATTAGTGAAATCAGGTAAATGAATATTTCGGTGTCAGAGAGCCATTGAGATAATATATGAGAGCCACGATGTTACAATTTCAGAGCCACCGAGTTAATAAAGGAGAGCCACCCTCTATGGATGGCTCAGTATTAATCTGATTAGGTTTACTTTATGAGACCTTTCCTCTTGCGCATAGAGTCCTCGCCATCGATCAGTATCTCGTATGAGCTGTGGACGATCCGATCTAGGATCGCATCTGCAATGGTAAGTTCGTGAATCTTCTCATGCCATCCAGCCGGGGCAAATTGAGAAATGAAAATTGTAGACGCATGTTGGTGACGGCCCTCGATAATCTCTAGTAAATCCCTCGACTCTGTCAACGTCAGTGGTACTAATAACCATTCATCAAAGATTAACAAGCTGACCTTCTTGTATTGGGCGATCACTTTCTTGTACGTCCCATCTCCTCGAGCGATGGCCAGGTCGGTTAACAACTCCGGAAGTCGAATATATTTGGTCGTGTATAGGTTGCAGCAGGAGGCAATTCCCAAGGCGCATCCTAGAAACGTTTTACCTGCGCCTGATGCGCCCATAATGATCACGTTGTGCTTCTCATGAATGTAATTACAAGTGGATAGTCGTAATAGCTCAGTCTGATCCAAGCGGCGGTCTGCATGATACTCAATATCTTCCTCACAGGCATAGGGAAACTTTAGCGTTGCTTTCTTGATTAATCGGTCCAATCGACTGCCTTTTCGGCGTGACCACTCAGCATCAAATCTGAATCCGCCGCTATTTACGATCCACCTGCTTGGCGCGATTCGGTCAACCGTTCCAATGATCTTGCCATCCTTCATGATGTCATAATGACCTGGCTCGAGTTTGATGTACTTAATTTTCGGTTTCATGTGTTTAGCCTCCTATAATAGTGGATTCAAGATTTAATAGATGCGAGATTTCCTCGAAAGTCGTTACCCCGAGCACAAGCTGGAAGTACTTCACGTGGTCTGGAATCTGGAATAAATTAACGAACGGGTGCAATACCTTGCCGGTCGTTAATACCTCATAACCCATCAGTTGAACTTCAACGTCCATGTCGTAGACCGGATAGAGAAACTGCTTCCCTTTGTACCTGCCTCGCAACAACTCGATGACTCCGAGCATACATTTCTTCGCCTTAATGAAATCGATCGGGCGGTCAATGGCGAACGCGGTGTCGACCTCGATGAGCAGGTCTGGTTCAATGACGAAGCTGCCCTCTTTCTTGACCGATTTTGGCACTTCGTCCACAGTCATGTACTCGTTGCCATCGAAGTCGAAGATCGAGTCGGAAACGACCTCGTAATCGATAGCCCTGATCAGGGAGCAGAGATCTAAGACCTCGAACGTGGTGTAACTTGGTTGGTAAAACCGTCTCAATATTGTTTGCATAGCTGATCCCTCCATATTGGAAATAAAAAAGAACCGACCGATCTGCCGCGATTGGCTGACCGTCGATTCTCTCTTCATACTATATATCCATATGAGAAGCGGTTTTATAATGAATCCATAAAAATATAGGTTTAATGGTCTCTATTCGACCATAGAAATCAGACTTATTCTACATACTTTTGAATCCCTTCTAGCTTTGTACATTCGTCATAGTCATATACAATAGCCACGCTATACCTTGCCCTTGTCAACGCAACATAAAGCTTTGATCGACTTGTAAATGGTATCCTACAATTGTTATCTTTAATCCAATCAATAAAAGTTTTGGTGGGATAAATCAAAACCCTATTATAAGACTGCCCCTTTGACTCGCCAAAATTGACACTCTGAAAATTCGAGTCGACTTTAACAGTTACCTTATCCCGCAATTGGACTGGCTTATATATTGCTAAATAACGTTCCACATCATTTTTTCTCACTAGGAAAACACCATCGTGCCCTGTTATTTCGGTTTGTCCCGATATACTGGGTTGATATTCCGGATACAATCTTGAAGAATAATTGCAGATCGACTGATTGTTCCTATGTGAACGAATTAAAGAAGCTTCATCGATTTGGCAGTCTATTTTTCTGCATTCTTCTTGTATAAACTCTTTTATCCGTCCGTCCCTATACTTTTTATACTTGACTGAATGATGTGTATGGTATGTTACTTGCCGAGGATCACCGACAAATAGAATGTTTGACTGACTCAACATAAGCAACTTTAAAATCTCCAAATCGTATCCTGCCAAGTCCTGCACTTCATCAAAATAGATATGGGGGAAAATCCGGCTAAGCCTATCAATCACCGCACCATTAGAATTCTCGTTGCACTTCAAAACAAATTTCGAGATTTTGTCTGAGTAAATTATAGAACTTTTTGTAAAATAATAATTCTGTATGTCTGATTCGCCATAATAGTATTTCTTACCGGTGCTTTTGTCTTCGAATTTAACCCCCGACTGTTCATTTACTAAAACCATCCCCCTGATCTTTCTATCATAAACCCCACCTTGAAAAGGTCTGACCCCATGTTGAAGAAGGGTAGAGAACCAAGTTTGTATGTACACATTTGGGGGAACACAACCATTTATCTTTATGAAACTTCTCCGAATTTCCTCTTCATTTGCTTGGGTGTACGTAGTAATAAGTACTCTTTCATGTTTTTGTTTCAAGGCTGACTCTATTAAATACGTTGTCTTGCCTGACCCTGCCGCGGCAATAATTAATCTATTCGTTTTCATTCCAGTCACCTTAGTGCTTCCAAGATATACTCTGGAAAGTTGATAGATTCATTATAGTCAAATATCTTTAATGCACACTCGGTTTTATTGGCTTTCATAAATTTATGCATATCATCAATCGATGTTTGCTTTGTCCCGAATATCTTGTTCAGCTTTTCAAGCGTGTTAGCTTTTAATAACTTGGGTTCTAGAGTGTTATAGTTAAATGGTCTCCCTCCTAGATCAATAGCACTTTCTCCGTTATCTACTACTTCGTCAAAACATATTTTAATTCCCGGCTTCGCCTTGTCACCAAGATATTCGATATATTTCTTTTTGACAGCATCGACATCCCCATCATTATCAGTTACAACTGAAACGGCTTTATTTAATATTGCCGCGATCTCCAGAAATCTTAAAAAGGATGTTCCAACAGAAATCACATCAACCCCATCTTCAATTGGAAGCCTACCATTCTCATTTAGATATGCTTTCTGTACAATAAGCTCGTCTGAATCACCTTCTACAAGGATCGCCTTCTTACATAGAATAAGTCGCAGTGAATCATAACCAGCAACTTTTTGAAAGAAGTTCTTCGTATCGGTCTTTAAATCGGCAAGTCGTAAAGAGCGACCTTCGTTCAATAATATCAATTTGTCTAGTCCTAATTTGTTAGCAACAAAACTACTATGTGTAGAAATCAGGATTTGTTTCTCTTCATTGCTAATTTGAATCTTGTGTAGTAACTGATTTAATTTAGAATATGATAAATGATTTTCTGGCTCTTCTATTAGTATTACAGTTGCTTCTTTTGTCTTTTTATGCCCCAATGCCAATTCTGTTTTTACAACACATTGTTCGCCTTTTCCAATCTGGTGAAATGGCACCTCATCAAGGTAAGTCATTAAGCTGTTTTCCCAAGCATTTTTGCTTAGTAGCTCGACAGACAGTTCTACCTTCTTTCCAGATAAGTTTGTGGTTTGTTGCAACCTTGTATTGATGGTTTTAATTGCTGGAGATGCCATAAAACTCTCACGCATATTTCTATGAGCCTGGGAAACTTCTACAACGTCATCAGGCTCTAAATTATCCTTAATAATACGTGAAATATAAATATCAGACCCATTTTGGTATCTGTTGCTTGTTGAGTCTATCATTGCAGACTTTAATGGGATACTTCGGGCTGTTATTTGTTCCCGTGCGAATGTAGCCCAGAAGATATCATAATACTCAATAGGAAGTGTTTTTACTTTTTCTTTTCTTATTAGTTGTTCATACTCAGCTTGATACTTATCATCAAAGGCAATCCTAAAAGAGATACCATACCCGTTTATCTTTTCGCTGTTCCCATTACCATAAAGAAACGCCAGATCATTGCCTTCAATGTAAATTTCAATCAATACATACGGTAGCTCAGGTTTTCTTCCTTGATCTAAGTCATCTATGTATTTATTAACTACTTCATTGTTAAACAAATACTGGGTCAGCTCGTTCCTTATAAACTTCCCATTTAGTAATCCGGTTAATGCTAGATGAACCGCCTCCAAAATCGTACTTTTACCCGCTTCATTATTTCCAACTAATACATTTAAGCCTTTGCTTAGTTCTAGAACAAACTCCCCGTTAAAACATTTAAAGTTCTCAATTTTTAATTTCTTAATTATCATTCCCTTCCCTCCAAACCATCAGATTTCTATACCGAGAACTCTCATCAAATCTAGATTAACAAGGTCTTCTAATAACCAAAAATCATCGGTTTTCAAATAATTCAATGCCTAAGGATTCGACATATTCCCTATAAATACCTGCCGATTGGAAAATTGATGCCAAAAGTCGATACCCCAAATTTGAGCAATAATAAAATATAGCCCCAGAACAGATGTAGCTGTGTTTATTAACTCGAACTCTATGTTACCGGAACATTAACGGATTGATCGGGTAGACTGGGTGGATCATTGGACACATTGTCCCACCAAATAGCACAATGTCGCACAAATTATTTTTGTAATTCTGAAGCCCTTGATGCCCCTGATACCCCAATACGCGCGGCGGAGCCAGCTGCGTCGACCTTACGGTTGACGTATTCCTCGACCTTCTCCAACTGCTCTACCAACCATGGAAAATCTTTATATGAATCCCACAATAAGTAGTGTTCGGAGTGCTTCTTACAGAGCCACTGGACTTCTTTGTAATCGAAGTCCTCGTAGGTTCGGAGATCGTTGTCGTCTATACGGAGCAAATGCTTGAGCCAAGACCCGACCCATAGGGCGAGATCGGAGTAGAGGTATTGTAATAGGATTTCATCGTTCTTAGAGATGTTCTTCATCGTCTCACGATGCTTCACAAATTCTGCGTGCAACTTCTTGTAATAGTAGTCGCTGGTCTTTGGTGTGATGGTGTAGGTGGTGTTTGGATCTAGTTCCATGATGTCGACTGGATCGTTAAGGTATGTTGGGAGAAAGTTAGGACTTCCCCTTCCTGATATAAGAACTTTAACCTTTCTGCCGAAGTGAACTTCCAAGTCCTTCATTAGAGAAAAAAGGGTGGTTAAGTCGGATGGCTCCTTCCCATCGAATAGCGCTATGAAGTTGATGTCGCTCTTCTCCGTTTCCCTCCTGGCTAAGACTGATCCATACAACAGCAAGGTCTTGACTCCGTGCTGCGCGGCGAGGGCGCGGAGAAACAATCGGTCTCTAATTATTGTGGCGAGTAAGTGCATGGCGGGTTGGTCTCCTGTCGAGATTGGGTCGGTGGGAATGTGGTGCAGGTGGTGCAGGTGGTGCAGGTGGCTCAGACAGGAGAATTCAATCAATGGATTCATACAACCCAGTTGCTCGAACTGTCGGGTTGACTTGATCTGACCGTTCTTGTCGTTCCAACTCTGAACGGTTATCGTATGTCATCGGAGTCCTCCCTGTAATTATGTTTAAGCTCTTCGGCTGATTGCTAAAATTGTTTTTATATCCGAACGACATGATGCGTTAGAAATACCTGAACAAAATTAACGATAAACAGTAATGAAACCATTAAACCATCGCCGTAAACAAAAAAGATGCCGTTTTTATGGCATCTTACACATAGATATTTCGGTTTAATCAGGCATCACATATTTATGTAAAACTTTAATGTCTGCTAAATAATTTTACCGTTCCGAATCTTATGTCCCTCATGTTCAAGCTGCGTTATTGCGAAACGATCAGCAACTGGATGGTTTTCAGAATTGAGTACGCGCCACCACGGATAGTTCTCTCTTCCCCGTTGGGTATATAAGTACTTGCCTACGACTGCTCCGCAATTACGCTTGCCCCATACCAACTGTCCAATATCCCCAAATTGTATTGTCTCTCCATGCTTAATTTTTGTAATGATGTCGTCTATTTTCTTTTTATTCTCAACCGTCAAATCCATTCTGTCAGTCCTCCCATCTTCTAAGCCATTATGAATCTCATCGAATCAACCGATACATCCAGCATTGTATGATCGGTTCATCAGTAATTACTTTCGTTAAACGATGTGTCGCCTGAAGCTGTTAAAATATTTGTAAATGCTTGTCTGAATATCGGATGCTCCGTGGTGCCGAATGCAAGGTACGCACCGTTCTGAATTGCCATGTCGATAGCATTAATGTAGTCCTTTAGAAAGAATACTGGCTCGACTGGATAATTTTCATCAAGTGCTCTGCTGAGCATAAACTCCAAACCCTCTTTTAGTTTTGCCAATGAACCAATACTGATTGAAGGCTCCTCGCCCTGCGTCATTACCGGCAACACCATATCAACATTAATATAAATTGCCGGATTAGCGCAACTCCAGAAATGTGACAATGGTTTATCAGCGTTCATTTCCATTAGTTCAGGACGGAGGACTTGATCCGCAAAATCCCGAAGCATCATGTAGATTTCCTGACTCGATAGAACCTTCGCAAAAAGCTGATCCTTCGGATATTCGGTAGGTTCGACAATTTCAAACTCTTCAATTGACCAGTTATATTGTTTAATAGCCTGATCCACTGCGACCCCTAATGTAACGTCAGGAAACGTAAATCTGCGAACCAATACGCCTACTTTATCATGTGGCATGTACTCAATCACCTCAAATGGAATTCTTCTGAGGTAGACTATTCGACAAAATATTCATTAATCCCTTTTGATAACCTTATGATGTCAACTAAGCGCTTTATATAGAAGCCTCTCCTGCGGCGAAGCTCCCGCTTTATCGTGCTTTCACTTATTCAGGTTATGTTGACAACATCATTCATGGGATGCGTCTGTAACAGGTTGATCGCATAATCCAATTGCATCGGAGTAAACTTCCGTGGTCGCCCTTCTCTGAAACTGGCTTTCTGCTTTGCTATCGCTTTCCCTTCAGCAGTTCGTTCCATAATCAGATCTCGTTCAAACTTCGCAAAAGCGAGAAATATTATTCGAATCAACTCGCTAGTAGGCGAATTATCTAAAATCCCCATATTCAGAATGTGTATCCGAACACCCCTCTTTAATAACTCATCAATAATATCCATACCATCCATTACGGAACGTGCGAATCGATCCAACTTGGTAACAACCAGTGTGTCACCCGTTTTAATAAACTACGTAATCGACTAAATTCAGGTCGTTGCATCCTCGTCCCCGTGAACGAATCGGTAAATATTAATCTCCGATCACCCCCCTCCTGAAGTAGTTGATTGACCTGCTGTTCCAAACTGTTCCCGGATTTTGACTGTGCCACAGTACTTACTCTGGCGTAACCATATTTAGGAATATAATATTCACCACCCCAAAAGATTTTATGAACATTTATGACACCGAGTTATAACACCGATTGAACCCGCATTCCACCGTCCAAAAATCTGACCAGATTGAGCCGACCAAAACTCAAGAGATATGACCCCACAAACATGGAAGGAACGCCTTTGAAGGAACTTTGTTCTTTTAAGCATCCCCTGAAGGATTATAAAACAACATGCTAAATGGATACGGATTGCTTCTTCTTGTATAGAAGCGAGAAGGAGAAATGCTGATCTAATGGGAGAATTAGAACAACGAATCCAAAGAAGCAACCCGTATCCACGCTTATATACAGTTAATGTAAAAACTGATGCACATTTATCTTAGCTACTCCACTTTTTGAAAAGGAATTTTCAGCATAACAAAATAAGCGCAATATAAAACTCGGTGCCCGAGTTCTATGCTGCATTTTTTAGACGGGTATGGATAATGCCTATTCCAAGCAAACGCCTGAAACGAGTTCCTTCTATTGTAATGAATGAGAAGGTTTCGGATCGGCAACTATTTGGGAGAAGGGCTTGTAAACGGTTTTGTTTGAAGTTCACGACCAGCGATACGATATAATCGATTGTAGAGCCTTTCAGAGAGACATTCGGAGAAAATGGCATTTAGGAAACATCTAGCGGATAGTGGGGCAGGTACGTTCTTGAAACTCCAGAAGCACTCACTCGATATCACAGATATCAGCTTTGGATACCCCCGCACAGCCGTGACAATATCCGTATTCTGATCTATAACTTTGACCTACAATACTAATTCCATCTCGAGAATATCTTCGAGCCTAATCCACTCGAACGTATCCTTAAACCCGATTTTCAATTGCCTCGACTCGGTCGTGATCTTTTCAATCTTACCAACGATTTCCTTGTCGTTATACTCTTCGAACAACTTGATACGGACTTCCTTATCGGTAAAGATGCTGACCGAGATAGTTCTGACAAGCTCTTCAATCCGCTGTTCGTCTAAGGTCGGACGAGTCTTTCTGTTGATCCCGACCCTATGGCGAATAATGCTTTCCTTATGCTCAGGAAGCATCATTCGACTTGATTCCAAAAGACCGTTACCCTCGAGTAAATTACTCATTACGACACCACCATATAGAACGTTTGTTTGGTCTTTTGACCATATCCGAACAAATGCTCCTATACAAGTGGGCAGAATTCGCATGTCCGATCAGATCAGAACTTGCTGGTCGGGATCAAGTTGTTTCTCTATCAGTTTTGTTTCTCTATATTCCTGTGCCTCAGCTAACATAGTAAATTCAATAACTGCATTATGATTTTGTTGAACAAAGTGCTTTATTTCCCCAAGTGTGACTCTAAAAAATTCTTTTCGTTCATTTATTTTGTTTACCCTCCGGTGACTAAATGTTCTGTGAAGTGCCGCTTCTAGCTCCGGTGCATTATCTGAAAAAATAACTGTATGGACATCGTAGCGAAATGGTACTGATGCCCCGCCAAGTTCCCTAACTCTATCCATTGGATCTAATCGTCTTGTCATACCAATCTTATAGACATTCTCACCGAAAGATCCGAGATTTGAAATTACATATACATACCCTGCCTTGGTGTTCTTTATCCTGTAATCGACGTCTTCTTTTTGACGCAGTATTTGTTCTAATCTCGATTTTAAGTCTCTTATCATTTCCTCACTAAACTGTGATGATCGTTTCAAAGCATTCTCTAAATGTTGCTCTTCCTTCTCTAGAATACTTAACTGTGCCTCTAATTCTTCTTGCGCTCTCCGTTCCTCCCTCATTAACTCATTGATTCGTCGTTGTTCTTCCCTTTCTTCTTGCTTCTTGTTACTATACTCATACGCTAAGAACATCTCTTCTAGTTTCAATGAAAGAAACTCCTCAGACAGTTCAATATGATTTTTCTTATTTAGGTCGTTTATAAGGTGATAAGATGATCGTATTCTTTTCTCGGATGCTTCGATATTGTTGAACCTCACCTTACTTATTATAGTGTCACACTCATTATTAAAAGAACGTATTGCCAACTGGATACTCTCACGCCTATTAGCATCCATCGGAACTTTATAAAACGTACTAGCCGCCCTTTTTTCTTTCACTAATTTCTTCTGCTCACTTCGTACTTTCTCTAGGGCTAGTTTATACTCATCAGAACTTTCTAAATCATATCTCGTCTCGTAAAACCCAAATGATTGATATAGCAATTCATCATCCAGACTTATAATTTGCGACTTAAGAATAGCGATACTCTGCCTAGATGTAATAATCTCTTGTTCTAGTCGCTTTGCTTCTTCTTCCCTTTCGGTTGCTAATTCCTCCAACATACTTAACGATTTTTCTCTAGTAAACAAATCTTCTTCACGGGCATTCGTCAATCGAATCAATCTCTCTTGATGTGCAACTTCTAGACTCTCCAATTCTTTCCGTTTTCCTGCGCGAATATGTTCCATTTCCTGCTCTTTTGCAGTCACTACATTTTCCCTTGATACTAATTCATTCTCCTTCTCTTGTGCAAATAATTCTAGCTTTTGCAGATGGGATCTCTCTATCTCTATTAATTCAATCTCTTTTGCTTTCAAGCTGTCTTCTTTCGATTTCAACTCTTTTTCTTTATCTTCTGTTAATAAATCCAGTTTACGCATATGTTCTTTTTCTAGCCTCTCTAATTCTTGTTGCTTCGCCAATGATCTGGTCTCTAGTTCCTCTTCCCTTGATTCTAATAAGACTTCCCTTCTCTTTAGTTCATTTTCCCTGGCAGAAGTAAGCAATTCTAATTTCCTTTTGTGTTCTTTTTCCATCTTCTCAAGAAGGAGTCGCTTTTCTTGCAAAGTGTTTTCTAATTCATTAATCTTTGAAGCTTTATTGATTTCCCATTGCACCGTTTCCAGTTCTCTAGTCTTTCTCATTGAGACCGACCTAAGTAACTGAGCTATTTCTATTCCAACCAACTTTCTCCGTTTAGAATTTAATTGGTAATCAATCTGTTTCTCAATTCTCTCTATCTCAATTTCCCTACTTGATAACTCCAATTCCCTTGTCTTTAAAACAGACGATAATTTTAGACGATGAGCCTCCTCTAATTCGGATAACTCTTTATCATTTCTTACCTTGGCTTGTTTTAACTCTTCTTGTAATCTTTCTGACTCAAATGAATGCGATCGCAACTCCCTGGCATCTCTATTCCTCATATGTTTATTATTAGCTACTCGCTCTCTGGTTTGCAAAGATAATAAACGTATCCCAACAAATAATGGGATCACAAGAAACCAAAAAGCAAATAGTACTGCAATAAACCATGTTGATAGATACCATTTCGATTTCAACACACAACCTCACCTTCTAATACCCCAAGTGTTGATGAGCTAACTTTCTACGCTTCCTTCGATAATGCCGATTACATGATAGGCAAAGGCTTCTGTTAGCCTTATCTTGTCTACACCACGTTGCAACGCTCCAAGAGTCTTGCCTTTGTAGTTTTCTGTTATAGGTGCATCTGGTTCAAAAGATGCCTGAATACTCGAAATTGTATTATCGAATTTGTTCCACGACTCACTGTAATCTGGACAAAGGTTCTTTGCAGTTACTTCCCATGACCATCTGCTAGAACTGTCCCAAATGTAAGGATCACTGGTGACTTCAAAATATCCAAGCAGCTTTGTTGTTCCAACGGCATAGCAGATTAGGATATCCCCGACTCTAACCGAATTAGGTCTTTTAGCAAAGTGCATCTTTTCAGTATCACTAGCTAATATTCTTGACGTCTCGAAAGGTTTGTCTGAATACCCAACCGGCTTTATGAAAAATCTCAAGCCTGGCTTGAACGCCCGTTTCTTTATTAGGTTGTTTATTTCAAGTTTGATCTGCGGAGTCTTCGGTATTCCTGCTTGCTTAGAATAGTTGTCAATCTTTGTGATGATATCAAGAAGCTCCTCATGTGTCAGAGCATGGCTACTTACACTGAAAATATCATTTACGATCTTCATTAATTGATCGGAATCGTCAATTAGCACGCCCCATTCATGGTTATGCTTTAACCCTCGATCAGTAAAGTTCGCTGAGGTTACAATTCCGCTGAAAGGATTACCGCCTTTGGTAGCTACATAGATCTTTCCGTGAAGTTTATTATCGATGTGTATACGGTAATCGATACTATGGGCTATGCAATTAAAGATTACCGAATGCAGGGTGCTCGCCTTTTTGAATAGGTCAGGGTCATTGTCTTTTAAGGTTGTGACAAGCACAATACGTTTGACTCCAGATGGGACAATGATCTCGTCATAGAAATCATCGACTGACTCCATTAGAAAAGGACTTACGATTAGCAATTCATCGACATCCATTACTAGAGCCTTCAATTCGTCAAAGTGGCTCGAGTTAATATTGTTGAGAATCCTCAATGTCACTCCTCCTTCGAGGGAAGTCTTGTTCATTGTATTTATCGGTCACATCATCAAATACCTTTTGTTCTGTTACCCCGATATACTGGTCGCCTATTACTATCAATAAGTAAGAGGTATAATTTGTTCCGTCCCAACCAACTTTCACAACTAATGCTTCCGGCAAACCGTAATGGAACATAGTTGAGCCATTGATCGTAAACGGCGCAGTCGCTAGAGTTTGATCCTTGCCATTGATGTAAGCTGTCTTTCCATTCAGGGTCAACTTGATCGTTGTCTTTCCCTTAATGATAGTAATACCCTTATTCTTTCTGGGCCCATTTCATCTCCGCGCCCATCTTCTCGAAAACGCCGCGCAATGGGATAAACATGCTGCCATTTATCACCTTGGCTACTGGGTTCAGCGTAACGTATTCGCCGTCCAACTTGACGCCGACGTTATCTTTATTGTACTTCGACTGAACTAGTTTCTGATTAAGATCCGCAGGGATGCTATTGCTAGGCTTCGGTCTATTGGGTTTTGATTCTAGCTCTTTCTCCCGCTCTCTCTCCCATACTTCCACCGGATCTTCCTTCGTGGTGAAAGACAATGTGTGACTGAATAGTCTTTGTTCTCCAATTCAGCAATTGTTCCTTTGTAGCTGACAGTCACCGTGTACTTCTCATTGTACTTGAGTGGCTCCTTAGCATAAATAATGATGTGATCGATTTGAGTCGTTCGATTCGATGCCGAGGGAATTGTAATATCATGGATGATCTTATAAACGGTCTGATCCAATTGATCAAGTCGGCTTGAGACACCTTGCTCGCCGATCCATCCGAGAAACTTCGGACTCTTTAAGATATAACCCAAAACTAGCATGATGATGACCAGAATAATAATTCCCATCCATCAACCCTCCCTCCGCGCAAAATACCCATGCAGCCGATACTCACAAACCTCCATTGTCCATCTATGCAAGAGCTCTTCCTGCTTCGCCCCCACATTCAGATCGATCCATAACCGCCCGTCCTCGTATCGGACTAGCCCCTTCGAGCTCCCGCTCCACATGGTCATCGGCATTCGCGCGATCAGTGACGCAACCCTGGCCTCGTCATACTCCCACAATCGCTTCGTGCCGCTGTCGGAGAAGTCGATTCGCTTCCGATATTCCTTCTCCATATAGTAGCGATGGAAGAAAGGCGCGACCTCCTGGGGAGTGATCGACTTCATCCACTCACTTGGTCCTCGCTGGAGCATGGCAAGCAGCAACACCATCTTGTAGCTCTTCGCCATCGCAGTTCCTTCTACCTCACGGAGCCACGACTCATAGGCCATGAACACCGCTTGCTCATGCCCACCAAGTTCTCCAGCCCAGTAGAGGAATCCCGCATAGGACTTAAACTCCTGCCTATACCCTCTGCTGTCGACCTTGCCATACAGATGCAACTCCAGATAAGTTGGCCGCCTGCCTAGCTCTCGCTTCAGCTCCAGATAGCTGCTGCGCAGCTGCTCCTTGCGCGGCTGCCGCCTCGCTGCCAGCATCTCGAACAGGTTGATCACACCTTGCTCAAGCTCAATCAAGCAACCAGCCGGGGCCTCAGCGACGAACCGTTCACGCTCGCCCGCCCCCTCTCCATCAGCCCTGCTGAACAGCCGCAGCTTCGTATCCGCATTCCGGTAGTTACCGATCAGGTCGATAATCACACACACTTCCTTGCCCGGATGGAGGCGCAGCCCCCGACCGACCTGCTGTGTGAATACCGTTAGCGACTCCGTTGGCCGAACGAACAACAGTGTATCTACAGATGGGATATCGACACCTTCATTAAATAGATCCACGGTGAAGATTACGTCTAACCGTCCATCTTCCAGCCTAGTAATCGCTTCCTCGCGGCTCATCACACTCGTTCGGGAATGCAAGCTGACCGTGCTCACCCCAATGCTAGCGAAGAACCTGGCTAGGAAGTCCGCTTGTTTAATCGAGGAGCAGAAGGCGAGCGTGCGGGTTTGTTTATTTTGCAACCAGGCGTTGTGGATCTTGCTTGCAGTATCCTCCTTGAGCTGTGCCGTGAGCAGCTGCTCTTCATCGTACCGCGTCCCGAGCCAGGTGATCTGCGAATAGTCGGTATCGTCATACACACCGTAATAATGGAAGGGACTGAGCCAACCATGCCCAATCGCTTCAATAAACCCAATCTGGTACGCCACATTGCCATCGCATAGTGCATACACATCCTTGCCATCCATCCGATCAGGCGTTGCAGTGAGGCCAAGCAGAAACTTCGGGGCAAAATGCTCCAATACCGCCATATACGACCGGGCTGCAGCATGATGAAATTCGTCCACGACGATCAGGTCGAATGCGTCTGGAGGGAAGGCCTCTCGATGCTTCTTCCTTCCGAGTGTGAAGATCGAGGCGAAGACATGGCTGGCGTCTTCCTCCTTCTCCTTGCCATAGTAGAGCCCGTTTGAGCGGTCTGGCATCACATGCTCGAAGGTCCGCTTGGCTTGGAACAGAATTTCCTCGCGATGCGCGATGAACAGCACTCGCTTGAACTTCTTCGCGAAGAATGCGGCGAGATAGGTCTTGCCAAGTCCAGTCGCCATCACAACCATTGCACGGTTATATCCCTCTTCCAGCGTGTCCTCCAGCTTCTCTATTGCGAGCAGCTGTGCCCTCCGAGGTGTGATCTCTCCATCTGTAGAAGGTCCAACCGCCGTAGACGTCTCATGATCAGATGGACCGATAGGCAGCATGAGCTCTTGCTCTTCCTGCTCGGTAATGTCTCTTGCAAGCTCCGGATATCTGCGATGGTGTTCCTCATATTCCGCCGTATACTCGGTCAGTGTGATCTCGTTAAGCGGAATCGTATGTTCATGATTGAAGAGCCGCTCGAATTTATTCAGCGCTTCCTGGAAGGTAGAGGGCTCAACCCCCGCATTCATCGCTAGATTCCACTCCATCCCCAGATGGTAGGCACTCCTCGACATGTTGGAGGAACCGACAATGAGAACGCCTTCGCCATTCTCGTAATCGAATAGGTAAGATTTCGGATGGAACGACAGCCCGCGGCTTTGCCATAGTCTCACATCGATATCGTGATGTAGGCTGCTCAGAATTACGAGTCCTTCCGGCTGCGTAACAAACAGGTAGTCTCCCGCAAGAATATGAATCTCCGCGCCTCGCTCAGCGGCTTCCTTCAAGTGAGGTGCTAAGAGCATTGCCCCTGACCGCATGACAAATGAAGTCATGATGTAGATACCCGAAGCGTTCCGGATCCCCGAGATCAGTTCGTCATATAGTCGCTCTGTGATTAGTCTGATCTCTGGCATTCCATATCACCTCATTCTAGATGCGAACAGTAGTACAATTTTCCTGGTGAAATAAATGATTACCAGTACTTTCGACATATTTCTGTATATTCCTCTATATCTTGCAACAAAAAGCTCCCACAAGTAAGGATGTGACCATCCCTATTTGCAGGAGCACTATCTAACGCATGATAGCTATTATTCCTTCCTCAATACCAAAGACTGAAAGTGCAGCCCCTCAGACTGATAATTAACGACCTTAAATGCTTCAATCTTGAAGTGACGCTGGACAACCTTAAGCAGTTGCTCATCTGTATAGAAGGAGAAGAATCGCTTTGGCTCATAAGAATCGTCCTTCCAGATTCCCTCAGAATCTTTTCCCCCATAAACACCAATATAGAGCAGCCCCTGAGGCCGAAGTACCCGCCCGATCTCGATTAGTACATCCGGCAGGTCCGCCTTAGGTACATGCAGCAAGCAATTGAGGGCATACACAGCATCGAATGCATTGCCTGGGAAGCGCAAATCGTAGAAGTCCAGCTGGTGCGCATCGAGCCCATGCTGGCTGCATATACGAACCATCTCAGGAGAGAGATCCGTGCAAGTAACCTCCAGACCATTTTCCGCAAAATACCGACTATCCCGCCCAGGTCCTGCGCCAATTTCAAGTAAACTACGCTTGCCATCGTTCAGCAGAATCTGCAAGAATGCTTCACGTTCCTCAGCCTTCCACGTTTCAAGCTCCGTCTTCGACTCTCGCTCTTCAGCGTGATTATTGTAGGTTTGTTGCAAGGATTGTTTGATATTGTCCATTGGCTCATCGCTCTTTCTAATCATCTCGATATGCGCTGCACGTTGCAGCTAAAGCTTGCCGCATGCTATTCTAAAACCTAGATCATCTATCTTGAAATCAGGCATGCTTTTCCTTCTAACTGTAGAGCCACAGTTGTTCTCAACTTCGGCCCAGCTGCCGCCTCGGAAGACTCTATAGTTGCCATACCGCTGCGTATCATAGAGATCCCAGCACCATTCCCACACATTGCCCACCATATCGTAAAGCCCCCATGGATTAGGCAGCAGCTCCCCAACTTGCTGGGCAGATCCATTGGAGTTGTCCTGGTACCATGCAATCTTATCTATTGAATCGTAACGATATCCCTTAGTTCCTGCCTTACACGCATACTGCCATTCAGCATCTGTTAGTAATCGGAATCCGTTAGCTTCTTTGTTATATATCGTATGCTCACTTTCATCTGCGATTGTGTAGCATTCACTCCTATGAAGCATTCTGGACAATTTGTTACAGAAGATGAGCGCATCTAGCCATGAAACATCCGTTATGGGTAGGTTGCTTACATTCGACTCAGGGACTTCATCATGCATGACAACTTGATACCAATACTGGGTCACCGGATACTTCATGACATAGAATGGTTCAATCGTCTCAGTCCATGTCATCACCTTCCTATCTGATCCTCTTCCAGGGTCTGATAGCGTGTAATCTGAACTAAGCCATTTATTCATGTTAATATAATCGCGCAAATCAACAGTCCCGCCTTCGATCGGCACCATCAAATTCATTACATGCTTAAGAAAACGCTCTCTATTGGTTCCCAATACCTACTATTACCTCCTTCCTATTTTAAACATTAATTCGACTTTTCTTTAACGCCAGATGATACGGTTCAAGGCGAATAATTCAGTGATGCTCTTTCTATTGACATCAGCAGATCTTACTTCTGAGTTTATTTTAATTGAGCAACCGCCTTTTTTCCTCAGCCTCGGAATCCTCCATCATCGCGTCGCACCGATAAGATTTAGCCATTTGTTCCATTGCTTCCCGAACAGCCTCGCATGGCCACATGTCATCTTTCCCAACTGGAGCATTTGAAAACAACCTACCAAAACAATTATCACATACTTCCCTGCGAGATAGTTCTTCTGCTAATTAACGCACCTGCCATACAAGTGATTTCCAAGATCCTTTCGACATATATCTGTATATTCCTCTATATCTTGAAATTTTCATATGGGAACATGTAACAGTAAAGTTTTTTGATGAACTATAAATATTTTGTCTATTTCCATTATAGAATAGGAACCTTTGTCGAAGCCTATATTTCATACAGGAATTTATATAAATCTATAGAAATCTTAGATAACAAAGGGGGAGCGTGAAGTGATTGAACAATCCACAATTGGCACTAAGGAAGAGGTTGTGTTGACGTATTCCAAAAGCGTGCAAAGATTAGCTCGACAACTGACTAATTTGAAACTGTACGACAGATGGTTGCACGAAGATTTAATTCAACAAGGATTTGTTGGCTTACTTGAAGCTTATGAAAGATACGATTCTAATAAAATCTTCGGACACTTCTGGGGCTACGCACGGAAATCTGTAAGGGGTAGGATGATTGATTTTATAGCACAGTATTTCAACTACTTAAGACCAACCAAACAAGTTAATGCAATAATGTTGCAAATTCTCAATAAGAAATTAAGGGGAGAAACTCCAGAGGTCATCGCTGATTTATGTGGTTGCTCCCAAAGGATTGCAGTAGATGCATTACATTTACTTGTTATACGACGACCTATTTATTTGTACGAACCAATCCGAAACAATGAGAATTTGCGAGATAAAGAATACATTGACCTCATAGAAATTCATGACGAACAGGATGAATTATCCTTTGTTGAAAATAATAATGAGCCCAGTGATTTAGAAAATAAAGTCATTCGGTTGTTATTGAATGGATACAGTAGAGAAAACATCTTAGAGCACACCAATATTCAAGCAATTGAACTAAAAGTGATGATTGATAAGATCATAATGAAATATGGAAATGATCCCAAAACAATTTTAAATAGAAATGAGGAACGTTTAATGAAAATCTCCTCTATAGAGGAACAAACAACACATCTACAAGAAGTAACACAACAATACTTCGAATGGGTCGATATAAATAAAATCAGTGCGAGCCCAAAAAACCCAAGGAAAAACCTCTCTGCCAATTCACAACAAATGAAAGAGATAATATCAACCAAAGGATGGGAGGAGCCAATTACTTGCTACAAACGCGGTCCGTATTACTTCGTTCTATCTGGTCATCGAAGATGGAGCGCAGCCAAGGAACTAGGGGAAAAAGAACTGCCCGTATTTGTTGTAGTCAAACCAAAGGATCAAGCTGATGAATTAGATCGCCTAGGCTCATTACAAAGTGGACAAGTGGAGTGGACTCCTTATGAAAGCGCCAAAAATACATACGATAGGTGGCTGTACTCCGGAGGGATATCTTATTACGAGTTAGGAAAAAAATTAGGCATTACTAAAAATAGAGTAGCTGCAAAAATACATGTTTTTAAGTACTATCCCAAGGAAGAAATAGCAGATAAATTAGCGAATGGTATGTATTCGATCTCCATGTTGGACTATATTGCACATTGGATTAAGCGCCTCTCTCACTATCAACCGGAACTAGTCAATGATCTATCAGAGGAGCATATACGTCATCTTATGTTGACAAAATATGAGAACAAATGTTTTAACAGTCACCTGATTAACGACAAGACCTTTGTAACAAACGCTACCAAAGAAGAACTATATCATTTTTTATGCGATGCGAATAAAACACTTAAACAATGCCAAGTTGAACTCATCCTAAACCGCTCGAACCAAAACATTGCATCTTCTGAAGCTAGTTCCGTGATAAAGGATTCCCAAATCGCATTAAGAAATATGGTATGGAGTAATGATAAAGAAGCCCAGCGATTAATCGATGAATTAGATAAATTGGCGTCTGACTTAACCAAAAAAATCATTGAACTTGCGGGAGGCGTTTGAACATGGAACAGCATATCTCCAAGATAGTATTTGTAAATATTAAAGAAATTTTTCCCAATCCACTAAACCCACGCGAAGACAGTTCTATGAAGACTGAAGAAATGCAACGCATCATAAAAGATAAGGGGTGGGAATCACCGATAACCTGTTATCAAAAAGACTCGAAGTATATCATACTTTCGGGCCATCGACGATGGTATGCAGCTAAAAAATTATCGCAGAAACAAATTCCCGTATTCTTAGTCAAGGCTCCGTCATCGCCAGAAGAAGAATTAGAGCGGCTTGGATCCGTACAAGGTGGAAAAACCGACTGGAGCGTGTATGAATGGGCTAAATACACATATGAAATGTGGATATATTGGAAGGAATGCTCTTTTAGAGAATTGGCCCAAAAGATAAATAAAAGCAGCGGCTTTGTTGCAACAAGGGTTAAAATTTTCAGATACTTTCCTCATAATGAAATCGAAGAGAAATTGATAAATGGTGTCTACTCTATTTCTGTATTACATTACCTAATAGGCTGGTTAGAAAGCCTGACTCGATTAAAACCTGAAATAGTGAATGATTTGACGTTAGATTTAATACGTAAAACAATGTTATCAAAAATCGAGAAACAACTGGTAACTATTTTAGATTTAAAAAGTGACTCCTTTATACGCGTAGCTAACTATGAAAACATCAAAGAGTTTTTAATACAACCAACAAAAAAACTATCCGATGCACTAGCTGAGCTTGGTGAAGGATATGGAATATATAAGGGGAGAAGTAAAATAAATGCGAGCATCGATGTAATCAATGATGTACAAAACATTATTTCCAAGCTGCAAAATTCAAGAGCAAAAGAAGCACATCTGCAATTTGAGGAGATAGTAAATGATTATATAGAAATAATAGCTAGTAAAAAAAATGAGTTGGAATCATATATCAGTCGCAGTAATTCGTTATAAGTTTTATGACTTCAATAAATCCCAGACCCTGCTTAAGGCTATCCACATCGCTGGATGGTCTTTTATTTGCGATAATTTAAATGAACTTTGGAATAATTTGATTGATTCGAGTTAATAATAAATTATAAGTTGGTTTTATAATTACTTTAAGTTCCCTTTAAGTTTTAAGACGATTATGATAGAATAGGCGGTGAGGTGATGTATATGTTTGATCTAGCTGATAAGGAAATCGCAATTAACGAAGCGGTCACGATCTCTGAGTTGGTCAAAGGTCTTCCGGAGCTTGATAGTACAAAGATATCTCTCTTTATCAAAGCTCTAGCAAACTATATTGAAAAAACGTCAATCCATAATCCAGATGTTATGCTGCAGGAAGTTCAAAGCTGTCTAAACGAGCAAAATACGCATCGCGCGCTGCAGCGGTTGCTTGTGCATATGGTTAACGTCGGTACGTCAGAAGACGCGTTAAACATGCGTATGTACACGACTGGAGAAGTAGCCCGTTTTTTTGGAGTAAGTGTCGCGACGATCAATAATTGGATTAACCAAGGGCGCTTTCTCGGTGTTGAGAAAGGTGATAGGTTTAAGCAGGTTCGCATTCCCGAGAATGCCATCTATCACGCTCCAACAGGCGTGCAAACGAAGATAGCAGATGCGGCCGAAGGGTATGTGGTCGAACAATCTATCCTGAACCGGGATAATCCGATGTCAGATGCTGAAGAACTCGCTGAACTGGTGAATGCGGTTGTTCATTTTGAGAAAAAGTATGGTGGCACCTATGAAAAAACCCTTGGTATAAAGAATGAACTTACACCTGACGAGACTCGGGACGCTCAGCAGTGGGGGGGCTTGCTACGATCGATCGAAAGGCGGGGATCAGGCGCTTGACCAAATCACAACGAGCAGTGAGACCACCGTCAAATATAACGCAATTAGAACGGGATTATGCCCACATCATAATGGATATCCGAGATGGAGATGGCTCTGGATTAATGTCGTCCCGTAAATTTACGCGACGTACGATCGTCTTCGTCGATGGGTCGCGTTTGCTAGTTACCGAAGAATTGATCGGTGACATCATAGATGTCTCCTATTACAACTGGGTGGATCAAAGCGGGAACACAATCCTCTCTTTCCATAGTGAACCACATGACCAGGATCCACGTTATCAGACGACGACCGAGCCCTTCCACGTTCATCCTCCCGACGATGCCAAGATGACCAACATTACACGTTACCCGAACTATCATCATCAAGATTTACATACGATCTTGGAGCATATTTTCTTCTCGCTTGTTGCAGCAAAAAAGATTTAGTTACTATCGTGACTCCTACCGAGCCACCCCATTCCAGACGTAGATCATAATGTTCTCTTTTGGCCTTATGGTGCTGGACGACAAATCTCAAGCCCGCTTTTGACGCTTCTGAATACACATACTTCCCAATCACAGATTAGACGGGTAGGTAATAACTTAAGTGGTTGAATCAAGCTCAAACGCGATCACGGTGTCCCTCTCATCAGGCAATGGATATGTATTGGATTCAGGATGGGCGAAATTGAAGAACAAATCATCTTTGTATTGTCCTGCATTCCAAGGAAGCTTGGTAAACAGCTCAGTGCCGTCTGCGACTATTCGTGCCTTACGCACTCGACCGGCGAGGCCCGGCAACGTGTATGCGCCTACCCGTTGCTCCATCACATGTGCATATACAGTGTTACCGGATTGTGTAAGCCTGCCCCAATCTGGCTTATCATATACGGACTGGCCGCAGCCATATATGCTTTCGCCATTGCGCTGCATCCAGTCGCCAACCTCGCTTAGTATACGGAGTGACGCTTCCGGAATACGTCCACGCGCGTCTGGTCCCACATTCAGCAACAGATTGCCGTTCTTGCTCACACATTCCACAAGCGTGCGAATAATCAACTTGCTGGATTTCCATTTCTGGTCGGATGCCGCATAACCCCAATTATCATTCAGGGTTATGCATGATTCCCATGGAATCGGTTCACCCGCCTCATTCACTTCGCCTGTTGCTGGAATGAGCTGCTCCGGTGAAGCGAAATCGCCGGCATAGGGTCCAGGAGTTTGCAAGTAGATGCTGCCGCCCCCGGTCCCGTTGATTTCCAGACGATTATTAATGATCAGATGGGGCTGAATTGAACGGATCAGTTTCATTAGCTTTGAAGCGCCCCACTTCTCGCCTTCCATATCTGCGTAGGAGAAGTCGAACCACATAATATCCAGCTTCCCATACTCCGTGAGCAGCTCCTTCACTTGCCCATGCATGTAGTCCAGGTAATGGCTGAAACGCGCCGGATCTCGCTTATATGCTTCATTATCCCGCATGGGATGGTGCTCATCTCCATATGCAGGGTAATCCTCATGATGCCAATCGATAAGCGAATAATATAATCCGACCTTCAGCCCCTCTGCTCGGAACGCATCCAGAAACTCGGCGACTAGATCGCGGCCTGCCTTTGTCTTCGTCGACTTGTAATCGGTCAGCTTGCTATCGAATAAGCAAAAGCCGTCATGGTGCTTCGCCGTCATGATGGCATACTTCATGCCTGCATGCTTGGCTGCCTTCGCCCATTCTCGCGGATTATAATGGGTCGGATCAAATTCATCGACATAGGTTTGATACGCCTCGACCGTCATTCGCTCTTGATTGCGCACCCATTCTCCTCTTGCCGGGATTGCATAAATTCCCCAATGAATGAACATACCGAAGCGATCCTCTGTAAACCAGCGTGTACGCTCATTGTTACCCACAATTTGTTCGGACATCGACAACTCTTCCTCTCTGTGCACCTAGATTTATGCTTAACCGAAAGCTGTTATACTAGGGTAATCGTTTACCCTCCCCCATTTATACCACGTTAAACCAAAAAATCAACAGTATTTTATGTTTTTGTATATTGTCTTCCTCATCATTTTACTATACTATGAGATCCAGGGTAAGCGTTTACCCTAAAATATAACTAGGCGGTGTTAGACATGACTAAGGAACTTATTATTTTCTTAGATTGCGGCGACACAATTATCGATGAGGGAACCGAAATCCGTGATGACAATGGAGTCGTTATCTCGGCTAATGTTATACCTGGTGCGGATACCATGGTGAAAACCTTGCAGCAGCAAGGATATACTCTTGCGATCGTAGCAGACGGTCTTGCCCAATCCTTCAAAAATATACTTACTCAAAACGGGGTCTATGATTGCTTTGAAACTTTGACTTACTCGGAGCAAATCCGAGCAACCAAGCCAAGTCCGCGCATGTTTAAGGCCGCTATGGGTTCACTGGAGCTCAATGATGAGGATCGTAAGCGAATCATTATGGTAGGGAATAACTTGAGCAGAGATGTCAAGGGAGCGAACGAGCTCGGCATTACTAGCGTATTCTTGAGCTGGACGCCCCGATATCCCAAGACGCATGCAGATGCTCTTGAGAAACCCGACTTCATCATCGAGCAGCCTATGGAGCTTATACAGTTAGCCGAGCAGTTGAATGACCGACTTCTGCAAGGCTTGCCCATTAAGCCTTCCAGCTAATGAACCACCCCCTCATCTCTCATGAAAGCTTGTGAGATGGAGGGGGTTTCCACTTTATTGTTCCTTCAACTGCTCCCGATATTGACTCGGAGATACGCCTATGATTCGCTTGAACATCCTCGAGAACAAGAAAGGGTCCTTGTAGCCGATGCTCGAGGATACCTCACTTATGGACAGCAGCGGATTCCCGAGCAGCTCACAGGCCCTATTCATGCGATATTGCAGGGAATATTGCTGTGGCGTGACACCTACGGTGTCTTTGAATATCCTGGATAGATACTTACGACTCAGCTTAAGCTGACTTGCTACTTGTTCGATCGATAGATTGTTGGCATAATTCTGCTCGAGGATGGCCATGGCCTGCTCCACATATTTCCCTCGAACATTCTCTTCCGATTGTAGTGCGGGTTCTGCATTCAGGATGACAGACAAGAAGGAATAGAAGGCGCCGAGCAGTCTTAGCTCATTATTCAACCCCTGCTCTGTAGCCTTGAACATGTCCATGAAGCAGCTCTGAATGAATGCATCCTGCTCGGTCTCGAATACAGGCCGCTCCTGAGACAGATGGGATCGCTTGAGATAATACTCCACCTGCAAGCCATTGAAGGCCACCCACGAATACGTCCATGGATCTTCCTCATCCGCCCGATAATAGGTCAGCAGATCAGGACATACTAAGAAACCCTGGCCGCTGCTCAAACTATGGCTCTTCCCTCCTGTAGACAATATCCCTCTGCCGCTATGAATATAGTGAATTTTATAATATTCACGGATCAACGGACCAACTGTATGTCCGGGGACACATTGCTCTGTACCGCAATAATAAAGCTTAACATCCATATTCGTACTATTAGGAAATGTCTGAAATTCATATTGATGGATGGTCATGTCGTTTCTCCTGTTCCATTCGTAAGTTTGTTCATAATAGGTGACATTATACCATGCACTCATGCTATGCAGCTATGTAAGAGGGCCGCTTAAAGCGATATAATTAGAAGCATAGTAGACTTGTGACCTAATCTGAATAGAAGGTGGTATGAACGATGAAGTATACGTTTCTTGGACGATCAGGACTTAAGGTGAGCAGACTATGTCTGGGTACGATGAATTTCGGTGTGGATACGAATCAAGCGGAAGCCTTCAAGATTATGGATGCGGCCTTGGACGCGGGAATTACCTTCTTCGATACTGCGGACATCTACGGATGGGGTGAGAATTCCGGCGCAACGGAGACGATTATCGGCAATTGGTTCGCACAGGGCGGGAATCGGCGGGAACGGGTTGTGCTGGCAACGAAGGTCTATGAGAAGCTGCATAATCCGATTGACGGCCCCAATGATGATCCCGGACTATCCCTCTATAAGATTCGCCGCCACCTAGAGAACTCCCTCCGAAGGCTCCAGACCGATCATATCGAGCTATATCAGATGCATCATATCGATCGTCGCACACCTTGGGAGGAGCTGTGGGGAGCATTCGAGGCCGTAGTCAATCAAGGCAAGGTGGACTATATTGGTTCCAGCAATTTCGCCGGATGGCATCTGGTGAAGGCTCAGGCAGCGGCCAAGGAGCGGCGATTCCTCGGACTTGTAAGTGAGCAACACATCTATAACCTGTTGAATCGCAATGCGGAGCTCGAGGTTCTGCCGGCAGCTCAGGACTTAGGATTAGGCGTAGTGGTATGGAGCCCGCTGGCCGGCGGCCTGCTTGGCGGACGAGCCCTGCAAGCCGACAGAGGCGCAAGAACAAGCAAGATGGCAGAGCAGATCGAACGACATCGCTCGAAGCTGGAAGCCTTCGCATCACTCTGCGAGGAGCTGGGCGAATCACAAGCCAATGTAGCGCTGGCTTGGATGCTGGCGAACCCTGCCATTACCGCCCCTATTATCGGGCCGCGGACGGTGGAGCAGCTTCATGATACGCTGCGGGCTGTTGAGATTGCGCTGGATCAGTCCGTTCTCGAGGAGCTGGATCGCATCTTCCCGGGTCCAGGAGGAGCGGCGCCTGAAGCCTATGCCTGGTAATCGCGGGAATGTGTAAGTATGCATTAGGACTCATAAGAGGAGGCGATCGCATTGAAGATAAGATGGGCATTCGTAACCGGCGCGGACCGGGGCTTGGGGCTTGGGTTGGTCAAGGCGCTGCTAGCGCGGGACTACCATGTATTCGCTGGACAGTTCATGCCAAGTAACAGCGATCTGGAGCAGCTTAGCGCGGTGAGCGGAGATCGTCTACGCCTGCTCCCATTAGATATCAGCGATGAAGCTAGTGTAGGCGCCGCAATAGCAGCAGTGCATAACGTTACGGACCAGCTGGATATTCTCATTAACAACGCTGCCATTCTGGGTGATACGCAGGCAACTATTGAGGATCAACTGAATTTCGAAGAGATGGAGCAGGTGTTCCGAGTGAATACGCTTGGCGCATTACGCATGTCCAACGGATTAATCGCATCTATCCTGCGCAGTGACAGTAAGCTGATTGTGAATATATCCTCCGAAGCAGGCAGCATCGGAAGCTGTCAGCGCACGAGTTGGTTCGCGTACTGTATGTCCAAATCAGCCCTAAATATGCAAGCTCAGCTGATCCATAATCAGATTGCTGGACAGGGAGGCAAGGTCCTGGTCATTCATCCTGGCTATGTGCAGAGCTACATGCAAGGGAGTCTGAATACCGAGGCGACTCTGACCCCTGATGAATCAGCAGCACATATTCTCGGTATTATGGAACATCGGCTACGTCCGGATTATTCCAGCAATAAGCTGGAGCTCATCGAATATACAGGCAACACGTTGCCTTGGTAGAATAGGGGAGGTCTAATGACGATGACCATTCATGCGCTGCTTATAGGGAATAACGAAGACGCACCTTACCACCCACTGAGCGCCATTCAGGAACAGCTGATTAAGATTCTTGGGGATACCGCGCAGGTGAATGCCACGACGGATACAACGGAATTAAAGCAGGCAGCAATTAACCAGTATGACCTGCTCATCTCATACAGGGATAACTGGAATCAGCCTCTTGCTGCGGATGAGATAGCCGGTGTACTGCAATTTGTGGCTAACGGGGGCGGCTTGCTAGTCATTCATAATGGCATCTCCATGCAAGCTAGTCCGGAGCTATGTCAATTAATCGGGGCCAAGTTTACAGGGCATCCCGCCTATACAAAGCTACAGTTTGAGAAGACGGCTAACGAGCACCCGCTGATGGATGGCCTGCAGGGGTTCTACATGGATGAAGAGCCGTATCGCTTCGACTTGGACCCATTCGCCGGAATTGAGATTCTCCTTACCTATCGACATGAGGATCAAGATTGGCCGGCTGCATGGACCAGACCATATGGATTGGGGCGCGTGGCTTTCTTAGCCCCAGGGCATCATCTGCCTTCCTTCCAACAGGAGGAATTCGGCCGTTGGATTGTGAACAGCTCTAAGTGGGCTGCTGGTCGTTATCCGAAAGCTTAGTCTGGAAAAAGCCCTCCCAAGGGTCGGTGCCGCCGATCCTTAGGAGCGCATCTGATAGCTTGATGCCGTCGGGAACAATGAAGTCAAGCTCATCCCAGGCGATGGGCATGGACACACTAGCGCCTCTTCTCGCTCTCAGGGAATAGGGGGCGATACTTGTAGCCCCTCTAGCATTCCGTATCCAATCGATGAATATCTTGCCGGCACGCTTATCCTTCCTGATATTACTCGTGTAGCGATCAGGCCACTTCTGCTCCATCACCTGGGCAACGCGCTTGGCAAAGTCATGAAACGTATCCCACGTCATCACCGGTTGAAATGGGACAACCACATGGTATCCCTTGCCGCCGCTAGTCTTGATATAGGAGACCAGCGATAGCTCGGCTAGTATAGTTCTCATATCCTTCGCGCCTAGACGCACCTGGCTGATATCCATTCCTTCATCCGGATCCAGATCGAATACCATCATATCCGGCTTCTCAAGCTCATCGACGCGGCTTCCCCATGTATGAAATTCCAGTGTACCCATCTGTGCTTCGTATATAAGGCCGGATACATGCTCCACACAGAAGTAGTCCTCCGTCTTCCCGCTGCTTGTCGTAATGGGTATGATCACAATTTCCTTGCTGTCTGGACCGGGATGCTTCTTATAGAAGCAGGCTTGTGATACGCCCTTGGGGCAGCGTACAGCTGTGAGAATTCTGCGACTCACATAAGGCAGCATCCGCTCTGAGACTTGTTCATAATACCGAATCACATCTTCCTTGGTGATTTCAGGCGTGTCGAACACCAGCTTGTTCGGGTTGGTTATTTTGATACCCTCAATGACAGTTTGCATGCTGCCCTCTGCTCTCTCCCTTCTAATCGCTCTGGGATCCTTATCTGTCCTCACGCCCTTGAAGCTTGCTTGCCTTAATCGTCCTTCATTCGTCCACTCCGCAAATTTGATTTCCACTACCAATTCAGGTTCAAGCCATGTATACTGCTCCTTCGGTCTTGGTTTTGGCGCGTACTGGAAGGGCGGATCCGGTCTCTTGTTGTGCTCAAATAACCCCTCAAGCGCCTTGATGTCCTCCCCGCTCATGCCAGTGCCGGCGCGTCCGACATAGATGAGATCATCGCCTTCATAGATACCTAGGAGAAGGGAGCTTATCCCACTCGTCTTCTTGTCAGTGAGCGAATATCCACCAACAATGAATTCCTGCCTTCTATCGCATTTCAGTTTAATCCAATCGCCATTTCTTGACCCGCTGTAGGTGGAATCGGCCTTCTTCCCTATTATCCCCTCCATACCTGCCTCACAAGCTGCAGTAAAGCTCTCTTGTCCGTTACCTCTAATAGAACGACTGTAGTAGAGATCATTTGGGGCATCTTTCATCAGCGTCTCTAAGATGTCTTTTCGGTTAGTCAATGGACGCCCCCGAAGATCGACGCCATCCAGCGCAAGGAGATCGAAGATGATATAGGTCAGATTCTGTGCCTTGGGATTCCTCATATAGCTCTGCAGGGCTTGAAAGTCCGTCTTACCCGCTGCGTCCGTAATTGCAATCTCGCCGTCCAAGACCATCGCCCTGCCGGCAGCAAAGTCAATGAGGGAGGAGGCGATCGGATGAAATCGCTTCGTATAATCCTGACCGTTCTTCGTCATGAGCCGGATTGTGTTACCCTCTACAAACGCCAGGATGCGGTAGCCGTCGTATTTTAGCTCGTAGAGCCAATGCTCATCCTTAGGAATCTGATTTACGAATTTAGCAAGCTGCACCTCGATCCTGCTGAAGGGGTTCTTCGTGGTTTTCTCTTCTTCTCCTCGTTCGATCTCCGCCATTGTGCGTCCGGTCCTGATACTGGTGTTGAATGCTGACACTCCATCACTCGTCTGGACATACTCGTCTCGTTCCTTAATGAGCAGCCAGTTTTCCTTATCTTCATCGGCCTTCGCCTTCAACCGGACCAGCACCCACTTCCCCTTAAGCCGTCTTCCGCTCAGTCTAAACTTCAGCTCGCCCTTGTGGAGTCCATCCTCCACACGACCTAGCGGCTCCCAGAAGCCTTCATCCCACAGCATAACGACGCCACCGCCATATTCACCCTTAGGAATCGTCCCTTCAAAGTTTCGGTAGGCCAATGGGTGGTCCTCCACCTTCACGGATAGCCGCTTGTCATGGGTATCATAAGAGGGTCCCTTGGGCACCGCCCAACTCAGCAGAACGCCGCCCCATTCCAGGCGTAAATCATAATGTTCTCTTCTGGCCATATGGTGCTGGACGACAAATCGCAAGCCCGCTTCTGAAGCTTCCGTATGGCCCTCCGGCTCCATGGTTTTATCGAAGTTCCTTTTTTGGTTGTATGCACTTAGTTTCCCTGTCATCCCAGCACGCCCCTATCCTCACTCATACGCTTCGGGTTATTATTTCCAACTCCCCGAGCAATAATCGCAAGCAGGATTCTTGACTGTGGTAGAATGAAGGCAGAACTCGCCGAAAGGGTGAACCCGCCAATGAGAGCAGCCGTTATTACGAAATACGGCAAGCCGGACGTATTCCAGATTGCCGATGTACCTGACGTATATCCTAAGACGAATGAAGTGAAGGTTCGCGTACATGCAAGCTCTGTCAATCCGGTGGATTTCAAGACGAGATTAGGTCATATTTTCTTCCTGTCAGGATTCAAATTTCCAAAGGTATTAGGCTCTGATTTCTCCGGGGTGATCACGGAATGCGGCGCTGGGGTCACGGATTTCGCGCTGGGTGACGAGGTGTTCGGATTTACCAATGCCGTCACTGAAGGTGGCGCCTATGCGCAATTTCTATGCTGCAAGACGTCTAAGATTGCGAAGATACCTGCGAGCCTAACCTTACTAGAAGCAGGTGTGCTGCCGCTAGCGGCGTCGACTGCGTATCAAGGGTTGTTCCAGGAAGGCGGGATGACATCCGGTATGCATGTGTGTATTACCGGCGCCACGGGCGGAGTAGGACATTATGCGGTCCAGATTGCTAAGGCTTCGAATTGCCGTGTTACGGGGATTTGCCATTCGCAGAATGAGGAGCTCGCTTATCAGTTCGGCTGTGACGATGTGCTGCCATATGACAAGACTTCCTGGAAGGACATTGATCAGCGCTTCGATCTTGTCCTCGATGCGGTTGCCAAGTATAGCTATGCCATCTGTAGACATACCTTGAAGAGGAACGGCGCTTACGTATCCACGATCCCGTCTCTACGCACCGTGCTCATGCCACTCCTGCCTGCTGCATTCCGAGCGCATCAAGCGTGCCACTTCTGGGCTAATTCGAATACAGCGGACTTGAACAGCCTTGCGCGGTTAGCAGATCAAGGCGCACTAAAGCCGTATATTGCGAATACCTATTCCATTGAGGAAATCGCAAAGGCACATGCACAGAGTGAAACCCAGAAGGTTCGAGGGAAGATTGCGGTCGTTATGTGAAGTATTCAATCTTAGCCTGTGGGAAATAAGTGCTGATGTATCGGCCAAGCGTGTCTTTTATATCCTCTTGCTCTAGATCGGTATACACATACTTTCCAATCCCATACCGACCCCACTTCCACTTTCTCTTGGTCTCATCAAGCTCTAACTTCGTCATCGGATAGTTTTTCTCTATGACGTTCTTTGCTGGTTTTGTAAACCGATGTTGAATCAATTCAAACGTCAAATCTGTCTTCGAGGCATTAGGCAGGGCTGATTCTAATCGTTCAAACATGACCTTATAGCCCTCCTTCCAGCCTTCATGCAGATAGATCGGAGCAATAATAAAACCAAGCGGGTATCCGGCCTCTCCTACCTTCCTGGCTGCTTCCATCCGCTCTGTCTGCCTGGATGTACCCGGCTCGAAGTTCTGAATAATATAATCGTTATTCATACTGAAGCGGAATCGAGTCCGGCCATTATGCTTGGCATCCAGCAAGTGATCGATATGCTCAAACTTCGTTACGAAGCGTAATTGTCCCAATTCAGATTTGCCAAAATACGCAATCGCCTTCTTAAGCGTGTGGGTTAAGTGATCGATCCCTACGATGTCTGACGTGCAGGATGCTTCGAATCTTGTTGTCTCTGGAGCTCTCTCCTTCATATATTGATCGGCTGCTTCGAAGATATCGTCAAGATTGACGTACGTGCGAATATACGGCTTACTGCCCATCGTAGTCTGCAGGTAGCAATAATGACAATGTCCCATGCACCCCGTGGCGAACGGAATGGCATACTCTGCTGAGGGCTTTGACGTATCGAATTTCAACGTTTTCCTAACCCCTACGACTAAGGTGGACTTTGCAATCCTATATTTCTGAAAATCATTATCTCCAGGCAAATTTCTGATCTGGTTATGCGACGTTGTCTCCCTAATTTCAATACCCAGTTTCTCGAATTTGGTTACTAATTCCCTTCCAAGGGGATATTCCAGCGCTTTAGGCTCCACATACACGAGTTGAGGCACGAATGGCTTAACCATAGCTCTCTTCAACCCCGGTTCCGAATGCTTCTCTGTATGCTGCTTCAGCCTCAGTTGCTGTTGGATACACAGCGAATTCATCATGGAATGGATAATACGTCTCGTACACGAATAGCGCAACCTTCCCTGGTGATTCCGGATCTCTTACAACAGCAGCCTCCTGAATATTGGCTACCCCCTGAACATGCGGGTTACGAATAATGACATACACGACTTGCCCCGGCTGATAGGTGTCCATCCTATGACTTGCCCCCATTCTTAGGTTTGGGGTTAGTGTCACACGAAATCATGTAGAATATGCTTACTTGCAGACAAGCCGAGTCAATCCTCCCACAGCTCATCCATAAGCGCTTCTATCTCTTGCTTCCTGCGCGATGTCTCGCGCTCGTCAAGGCTGATCCCGTCCGCCTCGAATCTAACCGCATCCCCTGGCCGAATCCCGTCCGGCAATTGTGCTCTAGCAACCGTAATCGAATCGCCATCTACTTCTATAACGGCAAGCTCTCCCTCGAATCGATCGACAATTCCATGCTTCATAATTCACACCGCCCTTATCCCAGATAAACGGCTCTGCCGTCCTGCTTCGCAGGGCGTTTCCGTTTTATCGTCGATATATAAGCACCTTTAAGGTGAAAACTTATAAAGTCTTATATATCAAAATAAATCCTACTCACTTCGCCTGCCTGAATTCGATCCTCTTCCCATCACTGACTGCTGTGATCGTGCCTTGCAAATCTGTACGGTAGATCGTTGCCCCGACCTGACTTAATCGATCCAGCGTCTCTTGCGTTGGATGCCCGTAAGAGTTGCCATAAGCGGATGAGATCACGGCATAGGTCGGCTTCACCTCGACTAAGAATGGCGCGCTGGAGGATTTGCTAGCGCCATGATGCCCGACCTTCAACACATCGGCATCGAGGGCTGCACCGCTGGCAAGCATATCCCTCTCGCTGCCCGTCTCCGCGTCTCCTGTGAACAGGAACACCGTATCCTTGTAGACGAGGCGCAGCACCGCGCTCCACTCGTTGAGATCGTTGTATTCGCCAACCGGCGCCACGAAGTGTGCCTTCACATCCTCCAGCTTCAGCGCAACACCTGCCTTCGCTGTCTTGATCTGCAGCTTCTCATTCTTCACTGCGGTCAAGAAGTCCCTATATGTATTCGTCGTATGACTGACCTTAGGAGCGTACACAGCCTTCACTTCTAACGCCTCGAGCACCGTGTCGAGCCCGCCGATATGGTCAGCGTCGGGATGCGTGGCGATCATGACATCGATCTGCTTAACCCCAAGATGCTCCAGGTACGCAACCACTTCATCCCCCTTATCATTATTGCCAGCATCGATCAAGATGTTCTCGCCGGCAGGGGTCTGGATTAACGTGGCGTCACCCTGACCGACATCCAGGAAATATACGCGTAGACCAGAGTCGACACGTTCCGGCCAGCTTGGCTCCCATGGTTTAGTTGCTTGGGGAGGTGAATCAGCCTGATCTGCAGGCGTACTGGAAGCTTCCTTACTGGTATAGTTGTCGCACAAGCTAATATCCAATGCGTTGTCCGAGCAGAGCGTTCTGCCGATTGCATCCAATAGGTCTGCATTATAGCGGCCGATTCCCGTTAACCCGATCAACGCAATTATGACTAATAGTGATAGCTTCATCTGTCGTGCCTTCATGCTGAATTCCCCCCGGTTGTGTTAAGCAAGCCAGAAGCACCCTCGAGCATCAACTGCGAGAGGGTGCTTCTATGTCTTCATGCTATATGCGTCTGCCGTTACTTCGTAAGTGACCGAACATCAGCCTCGACATGAATAAGCCGCTCATTCAACAGCTCAATCATACTATCATGTTGGTCCAGTCTCTTAATCGCCTTCGTCTCAATACGTTCCAAGATCGCAATGACATCGTCATTCTGACTTTGTTCCATTCGATCGAGCTGCTGCTTGATGTCATCGAATTGCTTATCCATTCTTGCTTCCAGACCATCGAAGCGTCCTTCCAGACCATCGAAACGTCCTTCCAGACCATCGAGGCGTCCCATCACCTGTTGCAGTAATTCCTTGATCTCTTCCATCTCATCACTCCCAGATTCGGTTGTGCTGACTAATGCCCGTCGGGTTTGATCTTAATTATAGTATATCCTAAAATAGATAGATATGCAAACATTTGTTCGCACTCGTCCAGCTGCTCCCCGATAGGCCTGTGCCATCGTACTTCATGTACGAAACTCACCTGCCACGATCCAATAGTCCGATTCCTGAGTGTGGCGATCAAGTGAGAACAGCGGACACATGAACGAAATATCGTGAGATGTAGTAAGTGCAGGTGGATGAAGGTTTTCTTACAGTAATGCTGCTCTGACCTGCAGAAAGTGCAGGTTGAGGGGCCATACTTGGAGTTTTCGAGCTAAATTTGACGATTAAGATGTATTTTCTGCAGGTCGCAAGTCGGTATAATGTGAATCATGAGTCATGAGATGCAGTTTCTGCAGGTGACGGTAAAGCGAATGGCTGGAATGTGATACCGCATGGTAGAATAAATACATATTGGGAATTCTATCTACGAGGTGATCAATCATGTCCAACCAAACGACAGCCATAATCGAAAGCTCTCTCCAAGCGCTCCTCGATGAACCCACCTTCATTCCGGAATTATCAGGAGAAGCCAGGACCAAGGCGTTCCGTTCACTAACGGCAATACTCTCTACGCCGAATCGCATTCATAAGACATACCTGAGAATTGCGCGCGATAACGGCGAGGTTGTGCGTATCCCAGCCTTCCGCATGCAGCATAATGACACTTTGGGCCCTTATAAAGGGGGCATCCGCTTCCACGAGTCTGTGAATGAGGAAGAGGTCATTAATCTGGCTGCGCTCATGACGTTGAAGAATGCGCTTCATGAAGTACCCTTCGGCGGCGGCAAGGGCGGAATCGCCATCAATCCACGCGAATATTCGCTCCGAGAGCTACATAAGATCTGCGCGAAGTATGTACAGAACTTCACCGATGTGATCGGGCCGGATAAGGATATCCCCGCCCCGGACGTCGGCACAAGTGCCAGGGAGATGGACTGGATGATGAGCGAGTACAAGACCTTGCATTACGGCGAGCCTTATCTGGGCAGCTTCACAGGCAAGAGTGTGCTGAACGGCGGGTCTCTGGGCAGACAGGAGGCTACTGGCAAGGGGGTGTATTTTACACTGCGGTACTTGCTCTATGATTATCTCGGTTCGCATCGGGAGCAGCTGGAGCAGTCGGCGTGTCCATATGCGGTATCCGCGGTTACGTATTGGAACAGGTCGATTACGGTGGCCGTGCAGGGGTTCGGTAATGTGGGCTCTGTATTAGCGACGGAAGCCTATCACTGTCCGTATCTGCGCAATCGAGTTGTTGCGGTGAGTGACCGCAATGTCACCTTGTATCACGAGGACGGTCTGGATATTCCGAGGCTGTCCGCGTACGCGAAGCAGAACGCCGGCGAGCTGCCAAGCTCGGCAGATCAGCTGCAAGTGGCAGGCGTGCAAGCCGATCTATTGGATCGCGAGGCGATCCTGTATCTGGATGTTGATGTGCTCGCGCTCGCTGCGTTGGAGGATCAGATTCGGGCGGACAATGTGTCGCGTGTGAAGGCAGGACTGCTCGTTGAAGGCGCGAACGCGCCAATTAGCGGCGAGGCTGATCAGGTCCTGAATGCGCAAGGTACGGTGATCATCCCGGATATTCTGGCGAATGCCGGCGGTGTGATTGTCTCTTACTTCGAATGGCTGCAGGGCAGGGATACCCGCTATTATACGGAGGAAGAAGTCTATAACCAGCTGCAGCTCAAAATGAAAACGACGCTCGATTCCGTGTATCCCTACTATCTTGGATCTTGCAAGCCGCTCAGGCAGACCTGCTATAATCATGCGGTGCGCAAGCTGTCTGCGAATCTGTATATGCAGGGCAAGTTGTTCTAAATCGAGGCGATTCACGACACTGACGGTGTTGGCTGATTGAACTATTAAACGCCGTCTGTGTCTCTTACCTCTTGTACGCGCTGATTGCGCTCGTACCGCCGCTTGATCGACCAGATCACCATCGCCATGAAGGCAAATCCGCCCAGGAATCCACCGAGATGCGCCCAGAGATCGATGTTATTCATCGGTACAATGGAATACACCACCCCGATAATGACGATCGTCTGGATCGTCTTCCGCGAGGAATAATCCATGATGTCCTTACGGAACAGCGCGAGATAAATGTAAGCGGCGTAGATCCCGTATATGGCGCCAGACGCGCCGACTCCCACATAGTCATCCTGATGCAAGAAGTAGCTGACAATGTTCCCTACAACACCGCTGAATAGATAGCACGCGATATAGCGCGGTTTACCCAACATCCGCTCCAGCGGCGGAGCGAACACGATAAGCGCGAAGGTGTTGAAGAATAGATGCGCCAATCCCCCATGCAGGAAAATAGGAGTGACAAACCGCCACCACTCCGGATCGAAGACACCCGTTAATTTATAGATCGCGCCGAATTGCAGCAGCGTAAAGATATTCGAGGATGACCCATAGATCTCCATCACGATGACCATGATGATGTTGATCGCGATCAGCCCTGCGGTGATCGGGTAATACATCAGATATTGCTTGAAGCTCTCTCTGCGAACGAACATGCTGTCACAACCTTTGTGTTGTCATGAATGGTTTACATTATTATATCGCAAACATCCGCCGGAAGCACTTCTACACCAATATGTACTATTTTCTATTCCACGCATCATCACAGCGCATTTAGTCCGACCATTCCGCTCTACTTCTGGACCATAAACCGCTTCCACTAGAATGTGTAATATATAATTGACATTTTTAATGTATATGTTACAATCTGCTTAAAGAACGAGAGATCGAGGTGAGCCTCATTGATTGAGCTTGCAGTTCGGAACAAGGTCAAGATTGCGCGTATCGAGCATGGTCGTTACAACCAAGGCGACCTCGCTAAGCTGATTGGCGTTACTCGGCAGACGATCAATCTGATTGAAGCACAGAAGTACAATCCCACAATTCGGGTATGTCTTCTGATCAGTAAATATCTAGAGACACCAGTGGATGTACTGTTCTGGATCGAAGAATGAAGAGTGAAGGGAGTATGATGAGATGAAAGTTAATGTATTATCCGTTATCGTTGCCTCGGTACTCATATGGGCAATTGTTGGACTTATTAGCGGTGTATGGACATGGGGGATCATCCCTGCGCTTGTAGTCGCAGTAGGTGGATTGAAGTGGCTGCGTGTGAAGAAGCGAGACGAGAATGATGAAGTCGAATATGATGAGCGCGTGAATCAGAATATCAGAGATGCGTCGCTTCACACGTTTGCTTACTCAGCGCTATTCCTGTTGGTGTATCTAATAATCGCAGACCAAATGCCGAAACTACCATCTATCGAGTCAAAATACTTAATCGTCTATACCAGCCTCACCTTAGCCGTTGCATTCTATATCGCGCCTGCGATCGCGCGTAGAAGATGACTGGAAGCATAGCTTCACAAAACTTGAGCATATGCTTCCGAAGCAGTTTTGTTGCGGGGATGGACTGGAAGCATAGCTTCACAAAACTTGTAGGAGGTTCCTCATGATAACATCATTATTCTATCCTGGACTGATCTTGCTCGCATTAGGATTTATAATCGGGGTGATGAAACAGACGTGGCTGCTGTCGGGCTTCAACGAGAAGCGTGTAAGCAACAAGGCGAAGCTGTCCAAGCTCGTCGGCTCGTACAACTTCGCCATGGGGGCGATCTTCATCGTCGCTTCGTTCGTAGATTTGATTTCACCTGAGCCGATGTTCATCATACTCGTCGTTGGCTATGTGCTGCTGATCGGATATGTGAACACGAGAATGGTCGAATAGCCCCAATATTCCCTGCCTAATCGGCAATACTGCTAATCCTTACTCTTCTCCATCGCGGCCTTCAGCGCATCGCCCAAGCTGGAGCCGATCGACACATTATCGCTGAACTGCTTCGCCAGCTTCGCCTGCTGCTGCCGCCCGACCTTACCGCCGCGCGGAGCATCCGGGTCGAGCTTCTCCACAATGTTGCAGCCGCGGCATTGGAAGTACTTGCCCGCCTTGCCGTCATGCAGCTCCATCTTCTTGCGGCATACTGCGCAGCGCTTGTTCGACAGCATCGGCTCAGCCGCCTTGCGGAAGCCGCACTCACGGTCCGAACAGACGAGCATCTTGCCGCGCTTGCCCTTCACTTCCATCATATTCTTGCCGCAATCCGGGCATTTACTATGTGTCAGGTTATGCGGTTTGTACACCTTATCGCTAGCGATCACCTGCGAGACGAACTTGGCCGTCTGGGCCCGTATCCCGGTAATGAACGCCTTCGGGTCGCCCTTGCCCTTGGAGATGCGCTCGAGCTCCTGCTCCCACTTGGCAGTCAGCTCTGGCTCGCGAAGATCATCAACAACAAGCTCGATCAGCTGCTTGCCCTTACCTGTCGGCACTAGACGCTGCTGCTGACGCTCAATTGTATCCGTCTTCAGCAGCTTCTCGATGATATCTGCTCTAGTCGCCGGCGTACCGAGCCCATGCTTCTCCATCTTGCTCAGCAATGAAGCCTCCGTATACTTCGCCGGCGGCTTCGTCTCATGCGCGATGCTGCGGGCATTGCCATTACGCGTCTTCAGCGATTGCCCCGGCTTCAGCTCTGGCAATGCTTGATTGCGCATATGGGCCTCTGTTCGCTTGCGGATCGCAACATCCGTATTCGCATCTGCCAGATCATCGTCATCGTCGTCATCTTCCGAAGCGCCCGATTGTCCCGCTCCGCCGTATACGTCCTTCCAGCCAGCGTCCTTGGGCACATACCCCTTCGCATAGAAGCGCTGATCTCCGATGCGCAGCACCAGACTCGTCTCATCATATCGGCTCGGGCCATAGAACAACGCAATGAATCGTCTTACGATCAGATCATACAATCGTCGCTCCTCCGGACTGAGCGCCCCAAGCTGCACACTCTGCTCAGTCGGTATAATCGCATGGTGATCCGTCACCTTGCTGTCATCGACGATCCGCTTGGTCACCTGCAGCGGCTTGCGCAATAGCGGCTTAGCCAGCGGCGCGTAAGGACCGACTGCTATGCTGTCTAATCGACTCTTGAAGGTAGACACCATATCAGAAGTCAGATACCGCGAATCCGTACGCGGATAGGTCACAAGCTTATGCCGCTCGTACAGCTGCTGCAGCACATTCGAGGTCTGCTTGGCGGAGAAGCCCAGCTTCTTGTTCGCGTCCCGCTGCAACTCCGTCAAGTCATAGGCAAGCGGCTGCGGCTCACTCTTCTCCGTCTTGCGCACGCTGTCCACCACAGCTGGCTTACCTGCAACCCGCGCGGCGAGCGCCTCGGCCTCAGCCTTGTCATACAAGCGTCCATCATGCTTGTCATCCTTACGCCAGATCGCCGTGAATGCGCCGCAATCCGCCGACACTGTCCAATAAGGCACAGGCCTGAACTCGGCGATCTCCCGCTCGCGGTCCATCAGAATCGCCAGCGTCGGCGTCTGCACCCGTCCTGCCGCAAGCTGCGCATTGTACTTGCTCGTCAGCGCGCGCGTCACATTCAGCCCGATCAGCCAATCGGCTTCAGCGCGGCACACGGCTGAAGCGTACAGCCGATCATAGTCCTTGCCCGGCTTCAAGCTGCTGAAGCCATCACGAATCGCCTTATCCGTCTGCGACGAGATCCACAGCCGCTTGAATGGTTTGCGCCAATGGACGAGCTCCATGATCCAGCGCGCAACTAGTTCGCCCTCGCGCCCGGCATCCGTGGCAATGATGAGCTCACTGATATCATTACGCTTGGCCAGACCAGCGATCGCCTTATATTGATGCGAGGTTTCCCGAATCACCTTCAGGTTCATCTTCGTTGGAATGATCGGCAGATCCTCTAGATTCCATGTTTTATATTTCTGATCATAATCCTCCGGCTCTGCTAGTTCTACCAAATGTCCGAGCGCCCAGGTCACCACGTACTTCGGTCCTTCATACCAGCTCTTCTGCTTCCCGGTCGCGCCCAGTACGCGGGCAAGCTCCTTCGCCACACTCGGTTTCTCAGCCAAGACAAGAGATTTCATTCATTACAGCTCCTTCTATATTAAACAACGTCTCTGCTTAGCAGTGTACCACTTCTACACCCTGCATGTGAACTGCCGCAAGCAATGGAAGGAAGCTCGCCGGCGCATAATGGCGCTTGTCATCGTCTCACAAGCTGTCCAGAATTGTTCATCGTGATACAACTCCAGCAGCGTAGACTTGGCGGCAGCTACTGCGGCATTCGCGTCCTCCAGCAGGTATAAGCACACACTGTAACACTCTTGCTCCAGCCTCTTGAGCGCATGAAGCCTCTCATCTGACATCATGATCATCACCTATCAAATCCATATTCGAATAATTTAGCGGTCTCTGTGAAGCGCGCATCCTTCGTTGACGTATTCATGACGACGCTCACGAGCCGCTGACCTGCCCGCTGCGCCGTGCCGACGAAGCAATAGCCCGCCGCTTCTGTATAACCTGTCTTCAATCCATCATTGCCCGCATAAGCGTATCGCTCGCCAGGCAGCATCCAATTCGTAGCGGGCAGCGCCTCCCGATCGGACAGCTCAACCTGTGTCCTGCTGGTTACATCCAGAATCTCAGGATATTCCTTAACAAGGTACGAGGCCAGCTTCGCGATATCCTTCGCTGTCATGCGCGTCTCTGCTTGATTATACTTCCCCGCATCGGGTCGCTGTGTCAGGTCACTCGAGGACAGTCCGCTCGCGTTCGCAAACCGTGTATTATGCGACAGTCCGATCTCCTGCGCCTTCGCATTCATACGATCGACGAATAGCGCCTCCGTGCCAGCAATATGCTCCGCCAGCGCAATTGCCGCATCGTTCGCTGAATAGATGGCCGTTGCCTCGAACGCCTCACGCAGTGAGATGGTCTCCCCATCCGCAACACCGAGGCGCACGCCGGGCACACCTGCCGCATAGCGGCTGAATGACAGCTCATCCTCCCATTGCACCTTGCCTTCGCGCACTGCCTCGAGCACGAGCAGCTCCGTCATCAGCTTGGAGACGCTGGCCGGCGGCAATGGCTCATCCGCATTATATGCGAATAAGATCGCTCCAGTCGTCGCATCCATTAGAATCGCAGCCTCCGCCTCCAAATCAAGCGATTGTGCCGCCATCCAATCATTCAGCTTCAAGTGCGGATAAATCCCAAATAATAACGCGATAACGACACCTAGTAATAGAACACGCTTCATAACCGTTACCACTCCCATTTCCGTTATTCATGCAGCCCAGTGCAATCATTGTACGGGAACAGGTTTAAGACATTAGAAAGTAATTCTTAAGATTTCTTAAGATGCTCCTCCTCCAGCGCGCCAACAATCCGCAAGGGGAGCCTGACTGTGAAGCTAGTTCTCGAGGTGTCACTGACGACCCCGACGCTGCCGCCGTGCAGCTCAACAATGGACTTCACAATGGCCAGTCCCAGCCCTGATCCGCCTGCTTGCGCGGTACGGGATTTATCGACCCGATAGAAGCGATCGAACAGATAAGGCAGCTCCGAGCTTGCAATCGCCTCACCATAATTGACGAATTCCACAGCGGCCTCCCCTGCATCCTTACGCAGATAAATAACCAGCCGCTTGCCACTGCCGCCATAAGCGATCGCATTGGACAGCAGATTCTCGAATACCCGAACCAGCTTATCCGGATCCCCATACACCCGCACTGCGTCATCCTCATAATGAATCTCGCCGACCATACCCGCTTGCTCCAGCACAAGGCGCTGCTCAGCCAGCAATTGCCCGAGCATCTCCCCAAGGCTGAAGGCAACCTTCCTGAGCGGAATATCCTCATGGCGCATCCTCGTGTACTCGAATAAGTCACTCACTAACACATTCAGGTGCAGGGACTTCTCATAAGCAATCTGGACGTATCGGCGCAACTCCACCTCATCGCGGTACCGATCTTGATCCACCAACCCTAGATAACCGACAATTGAGGTAAGCGGCGTTCGTAGATCATGCGACACGTTCGTAATCAGCTCATTCTTGGTCTGCTCCGCCTTGCGCTCCTCCTCAATCGACATTTTCAGCTGCCTCACCAGCAGATTGATGCTGCGGGCGATATCGCTCAGCTCATTCCTCTGCCTCACCGGCACCTGCGCATCGAAGTGACCGTCCGCAATATGACGAATCGCCTCGTTCACTCGAGCATAATAGCGAAATCTTCGCCAATTCAGCGCAATCATATACAGGAGGAAGAGGAGGAAGCCTGCTGCGACGGTAAGCGTCTGCTCTCCGATGAGGTAGTACATATCAATTAGAACAGTTCGAATCCGCGGAACATTCCTGCTCATATCCATAGCCAGATACCGCAGCAGCGATAAGCTGGGGAAGACTAGCACAACCGCCAGTACGATCTGTCCGACCAATCGGGCCACCATACCCGTCATCGTTCTAGTCCTCAAGCTTGTAGCCAACCCCCCATACGGTGACGATCATCTTGTCCCCCAGCTCCTTCTCCAGCTTGTCGCGCAGATTGCTGATATGCACCATAACGGTATTATTCGATTCAAAATACTTCTCCTTCCACACATGCTGGAAGATCTCTTCTGCGCTGAATACCCGGCCCGGCTGTTCAGCTAACAAGTGCAGGATGCCAAACTCTCTAGATGTCAAGCGGAGCGGACGGCCATCGACCTCAGCGCTGTGTGTTCGCTTATCAATCAGGAGCTCGCCAATCCGAATGCCCGGCTCCTGGCTCAAGCCGCCTGCCTCTGTCATGCGGTAATGAAAGGAGCGCCTCAGCAGTGACTTGACACGCACAACAAGCTCCAGCGGATTGAATGGCTTGATCATATAATCGTCAGCACCTGTCATCAGGCCCAAGATCTTATCCATGTCCTCTGCCTTCGCGCTGAGCATCAAGATCGGCACGGCGTGGTCGGGATGATCCTCCCTGAGTCTCCTGCACAGCTCAAGCCCATCCATCTCCGGCATCATGATGTCCATCACGACGAGGTGAAAGCTCTCTCTGCCTAGCAGCTCGAGCGCCTCCAGACCATTGTTAGCTGTGGCAGTCATAAACCCTTCATTCTTCAAATAAATCTCCACCAGACCGGCAATCTCTGGATCATCCTCTACGATTAAGATGCGTCGCTCCATCTATCGTTCAACTCCTTGTGTATATGCGATGCACATTCTACTCTTCCCAATATACAAGAAAATCCGCCCGATGTCTGATCCAGGCGGAAAATCTCACAAAGCTTATGAAGTTCTTAAGGATTTCTTAAGGATCTCTGTTGCGGCGCTACAACTTGATTGTCTGACTGATCATCACCTCAGACGTCAGCAGCCTCCTGAAGATCAGCAGCAGCAAGACACCCGGCAAGCTGATCAGCGCAGCATATTGCATCACGATAGGATCTCCTGGTGTCACGCTATTGCCGGTCGCCAGATTCCTGAACAGCAGAGTCGGAGAATACCGATCGGGTCCGGCGGTGTAGGTAAGGGATGTCGTATATGCGTTTATAAGCATCACATAGTGCAGAACGCCTAAGCCGATCAGCGGCTTCCAGATCTTCGGAATGAATAGGTAGAAGAAGCTGTGCAGCTCGCCGCGCCCCTGGAGGACAGCCTCTTCCTTCAGCTTGCTGTACTTGCTGTTGAATATACTCTTCAGGACGAAGACGCTGATGATCGAGAAGAAGCCGATCGTCACATACGGGAATACCGTATCAATCATGCCCAGCTTGTGATAGAACAGATATTCCGACATACTGCCTGAACCGACTACTAGAATCATCAACAAGAATGCCTTGTAGACATTGCGGCCGGGCAAGTCCTTCACCGTCAGCGGGTATGCGAGTGTAAGGGTAAGAAGGAGATGCACGAAGACTGCGAACAGTGTAAGTAACGGATACGCAATCAAATTGCTAATCGGCAGCTCGTCGAGCAGCCGGTAGCCGGAGTCACTCTTCAAGAACAACGGCTGAATGAACAATTGATAGAGCAAGAACACGATCACTGCGCCATACAAGACGGATACCATTGTCCCGATGATCGATGCTGCAGGATCCTTGGCCTGAATCGATGCGGTTTTATTTTGCCCCGTGCTATGGAATAAATCCTTAACGAAGAAGCCCCTGATTAGTAAATAGACCAATATCGCGCAGATCAACTGTACGACATATTGGATAAGCCCCACTGCCCCGGCCATGCTCATATCTGCCATTAGAAGACCGGTGCGAAATTGATAGGTAGCCAGCGTATCTCCCGTCTCATATACCAAGGGATTCACCAGCATATGCATCAGCTCGAAGTTCGTCGTGAGCACAGCTGACAATTGAATCAGCATGAACGCAATAATTGCTCTCAGCGCTGGGATGAGATTCATCGTTACGAAGCCGCCGCGATGCTCACTCGCACCCTGTGCAGCGTGCTTAGCATGAATAGCCGCCAGCGCGATCAGAATCGGAATGCCGCACGTTCTCAGCACCTCAACCCCAATAATAATCGGTTGGAATAAGGCCGGATCTGCCAAAATGAGCTTCTCGAAGGCAAATGGTGAATGATTGAGCGAGAGGAGCAGCATCACGATATAAGCGATTACAATGGTAGGGATGAAGAAGGGCATCAGGAATAAGGTCGATAACAGCGCGCGGAGCCTGTGAGAGCGAATGACACTCAGCGCAAGCGCAAGGAGGAGTGAGATCGCTGAAGCTGCGAGGATATAGCCGAAGTTGATGGCCACTGTATTGATGATCACTCGCAGGAATGCGGGCTGATTGAACAATCGAGATAGATTATCCAGGCCTACGAACTCGCTCCTGAATAACCCCAGGAACACCTTATAATCTACGAAAGGCAAGTACAGTCCCCAGAGGAAGGGAATGATCTTGAATAGGAAGATCAGGAATAACGCTGGCAGCACAATCACATAGTGCAGCTTGTACCGCCAAATACGATCGAGTATGCCCTCCTGTTGGATGTTGTGCTGTTGTTCACTCAATTCCATTTCCCCCTTGTTCATAACTAATCATCATTCATTTGGATCAGGCATCAAGCGCCAGCTGCACCGCATCTGCAAATGACCGTTCATCAGCTGTGCCGAGAGCGACCCGCCCATCTTGTCCATGAGTCCCTTGGCAATCGATAAGCCTAAGCCCGATCCAATGCTCGATCTCATCTTATCCGCCTTATAGAATCGGTTGAAGAGATTGGTCAGGTCCTCTTCACGAAGCTGCGGTGCCGGATTGCTGATCAACAGCTCTGCGGTGGTAGGTGTAACCATCAGCTCGACGCTGACATTCCCGCTTGAATGTCGGATCGCATTGATCAATAGGTTCTCCAGCACGCGCTGCACTGCAGATTGATCCGCTCGAATACGGACCTCGTCTGCAGGAAATTGGATAATGGGATCAATCCCCTTCTTGCGGAACGCTTCATAGAATCCAGCAAGCACGTCGAGTATCGCTTGGCTGAGTCTAATAGACGCAAATTTCATGGGATAATCAGCGGATTCTATAATCGACAGCTCGAAGAATTCCTCTAGCAGCACTTTGAGTCGCAGCGCGCCGTTCTTTACAACGCCAACATACTCCGCTCGCTTCGCTGCTCCTAGATCCTCCGACTCCAGCAACTGGGTATAGCCCAAGATTGCGGTCATCGGCGTACGAATATCATGGGAGATATGAGAGATTGCCTGCTTCAATTCATGCTCCGTTCTCCGCTTATCCGCGACAGCCTGCTTGGTCAGATCGATCTGTCTGTTCACCTCTGCCGCCAGCAGCTCCAGATCTGCGTCATACCATCCCAGATCCAGCTTCTTCTCAGTTCGTCGATCATTAAGCTCATTCAGCTGCCCTGCTATTCGTCGCAGCTCTCTCTTCAGGCGATAGAAACGGGCAAGGATGATTATAGCAATTATAACAGAAATCGCCGCGATATAGACCATCACTTGCTCACCTCCGATTTGAATGCCCTGCTTATTTGATTTCCTTCCGCTCGAAGACCAGGTATCCGAGCAGCCACATAGCCACACCTGAAAGCACTGGGCTCGCTACAATCGGTATCCAATCACCTGCCGTCAAGCTTGAATGTCCAACCTTGTTGAACATATGGAAGATCGAATAGTCGAAGATTGGCCTGAACCAGTCCACCTTCTGACTGATGAAGAACAGAATACTGTCGATTAGTAAGAAGAAGAGGAGCAAGAATCCGATCGTCTTCCCGCTGTCCGTAAACTGGATCGCAGCCAGTGCCATAATCGAAGCGAAGCCGGCGGCATACAGCATGTGTAGAAGCAAGGTCCGAACCCAATAGTCCCATGCAGGCATATCATAGAAGCCGGAGCCAAGCGCAGCCGTGATCGTGAGCCATAAGGGGAACATTGCGGCCAGTATCGCTGCGCCTGCCATGAACGCGATAAGCTTAGCGCTGTAGATGCGCAGCCGGCTGTTGCCTGACGCGATCATACTCTTCATCGTCCCGTTGGCGTACTCGCTAGAGATGAAGAAGCCTGCGAGAATAACAGGAACGAGTCTTATCATATACCCGTTGCCGCCCAGCGCAGCTTGCGTATACAAGTCGGATACGGACATCGCGCTGCTCACACCATCCTCATCGAAGCCTACCAGCCCGGTATAGAACACCGCCGCGCCTGATAATGCCATGAGCAGCGTCCAATAGGAGCGGTCCTTCCACAGCTTGAACCATTCTGATCTAAGCAAATTCCCCATGCCTAGGCACCCCCGATCCGATTCATGAAGTAGGCCTCAAGATCTTGACCCATCGGCATGAATTGTTCAATGACGAGCCCTTGGCCGGCAAGCACGGATGATACCTGACCGGGATTATCCAGATACGCGTACAGCTTAATGACCCCGCTGGGCATTACTTCATAGTCCATCGTGGACAGTTCAGTCTCGATGACCGTGGTCGCTCGATTCGGATCATCCACCTTCACATGAATATATTGCTGGCACTTGTCACTGAGCTCCTGCACCGTCAGCTGCTCCAACAAGCGGCCCTTATGAATAATTCCATAATGTGTGGCTAGCAGATAGAGCTCGCTCAGAATATGACTCGAGATCAGGATCGTAATCCCATACTCACGATTGAGACGCTGCAGCAGCTCCCTGATCTCTACAACACCCATCGGATCCAGGCCATTAATGGGCTCATCCAGAATGAGGAACTCTGGATCGCCCAGAAGCGCTATCGCTAATCCGAGCCGCTGCTTCATCCCCAGCGAGAAGTTTAAGGCCTTCTTCTTCCCAGTATCCTGAAGTCCGACTATGCGAAGCACTCGCTCCACGCAATCCCGTCCTGGAATGCCCTTCAGCAGTCGATGCGCCTCGAGATTATCCGCGGCCGTCATCTGCGGATATAGCGCTGGACCCTCGATCATAGCGCCTATCCGCCTTCTTGCTTCAATCTGCGCTCGCTGTTGGGTATGACCGAACAACTCGACCGACCCTTCCGTTGGGAATGAGAGCCCCATTACAAGCTTAATCAAGGTTGATTTGCCAGCGCCATTCTGTCCTATGAAGCCATAGATGGATCCCTTCTTAATGGCCGCATCCACCTTATCCAGTGCCAGCTGATGCTTGTACCTCTTCGTTAATTGGTGGGTACGCAGCACATACTCTTCCATACCAATCCCTCCTTACATGCTGGTCTCAGTATAGAAAGCAATCCATAAGAATAACTTAAGGCAACTCTTAAGAATTCCTTAATTATTGAGCTTAAGATTTCAGGCGATAGCCCATACCCCACACCGTCTCTATGTATTCTTCAGCCGGATTGGCCCTGGCCAGCTTGCTCCTCAGGTTGCTCATATGCACATTAATCGTATTGTCATCGCCATAATAGGTCTCTCTCCAGACGCTCTCGAACACATTCGCCTTGGTAAATACCTTAGCCGGATTGGATATCAGCAGCACGAGTATGGCGTATTCACGCGCGGTCAGATTGAGCTCAGTGCCTGCAGCATGGATCTTCTTCGCCCCGATATCCACACGGATATCCTTAAACGATAACAGCTTGCCAGCAGGCGCATCATGCATCCGCAAATAACGCCGCAGTTGGGCATGGATTCTCGCTGATACTTCCTCTATGTCGAACGGCTTGGTAATATAATCATCCGCGCCTGCTTGCAGCGCCGCAACCTTCGTCTGCTGTTCCAGCTTCGCCGAGATAATAATAACAGGCGCGTCGCTATGCGCTCTGATTCGTTCCAGGAGCATCTCTCCTTCGAGTCCTGGGAGCATGAGATCTAGCAGCACAAGCGCCCAGCTCTGTCGCTCCAGATAGAGCAGTGCTTCTGTTCCCGAGAAAGCGGGCTGCGGTATATAATTATTCTGCATAAGAATATCGCACAGTAAACGATTGATATCCCCATCATCTTCGACAACGAGAATATGTACTTCCCTCGACATACCGTCACCTGCTTCTGATTGATTCTATAATCGGAGCAGCGCGCGCCGCTCCGCGATCGGCTTGCACTTGTCACAGACGCCGATCGGCTTGCCCTGTTCATCCGCATAGAAGCGAAGACGCGCAGATCTCTTATGACAGATGCTGCACTTCTGTTCATTCCTAGCTCGCTTATGGCCCCGATGCTTCGACAGCTTAATCACATTACTAGCTGCTCGCTTGCCGCTCGACCTCTGCAGCACGCGATACACGGTGTAGACGATAATCACAATCGCAGCGGTCATCATTCCCCAGATCATGCGTCCTGTCACCATCCCTTAACGATCTTATCCTGCCATGCCTGTCTGCCGTACAATACAACTATCCCGCATCCCAAGCGGACTGCTTAGCACAATTATACTTCTATCTGGATGTAATGGGGAAGACAATCGCCAGATAGAAACCGAGCAACTAATGATGCTCGTCTAGCGGTGATCGCACAAGCAAATCCCTATCGTTCGCGTAAGCATATGATATATCGCTGATCGGAGGTATGCCAATTGAAGAGAAGAAGATTGAGGAAGCATGCGCGACCGACTACGAACCGCCACCCGCGTGAAGGTCAGCCCGTATGCGCTGTCCTGAAGGATGGTCGTTACTTCATCGGCCGCATTGAGGGCATCGAGAACGGTGAGCTTATTCTCAGCGGCATTAGAGGAAAGGGGCATTGGCACCCTCGTTCCGAGCAAGCGAATCGTGCGCAAGTATCAGGTTTTCTAGATTCCTTACTAGGAGGAGGGGCTGGAGGCTTTGGTGGCGCGGGCGGCGCAGGCAATATGGACGGCACTGGTGAGCAATCCGCTGGGGGAAGCGCCGGCAGCTCCGGGCTGGGCGGACTGGGCAGCATGATGTCTACGATACGCATAGGGATGAATATGCTCCAGGCGATTATGCCACTGCTCAGCCTCTTCAAGGTGTAGGCAGAGACAGATGGATCGATTCGGCACATATTGATCAGGTGAAGCTGAATGTGGCAGGGCAGTCGATTAGTCTAGACAGCCTCACTAACCGCCGCCCTGCGCACCAACTCAGCTTATTTAGTCCGACCAGACCCGACAGTTAGAACATAAACCGCAGCACCATCGCGCATGCGACGCCGGCGACGACCGTGCCGAGCAGGCTTCGTGTACGAATGGCGACGGCGAAGGCAAGTAGGGTAGCCGCAATTTCAACAGTGAAGCTGAGCGCCAGCTTGCCGCCAGGCATGAGCACACTCTGCCCGATTAGCGCCGCCATGACTGCCACCGGGACATGCCGAAGCCAGCGAACCGCCCATTCCGGCAAGACCATTCGACTGAATACCGCCAACGGCAGCACGCGCGGCAATAAAGTCACTAGACCACACAATACGATTAAGACGAGGATGTCGATGCGGATTTCCATCGTTCCATCACCATCCCCACAGTAGCGCCAATCACCGTTGCAATGATAATACCGGCGCTGCTGGATAATACTAGACTAGCCGCAATAACCGCTGCAATCGCGCTGACTGCTACCACAAGATCGATCAGCAGCTCTCGGCGACTGCTCATCTGCAGGACAAGCAGACCAATGAACATCCCCGGCAATGCAAAATCCATCCCCCACACAGTTGGATCGGTGATCCACTGTCCGAGGAAGGCGCCGGCCATATTGGCCGCGAACCACCCGAGATAGGCCGTCAGATTCAAGCCATGCATCCACTTCTCGTTCAGCGCCTGCAGTTTATGCGTGCTGATATGATTAGTGGCCACTCCGAACGTCTCGTCTGTCAGCAAGGAGCCTATCGCAAAGCTCCGCAGCGGCGGTAAGCCTCGAAAATACGGCGATAATGCCGCGCTGAACAGCAGATGTCTTAGATTCACGAAGAAGATCGTAGCCACTGCTGGAATCAGAGCGAAGCCATTCAACACCATACCAGCTAGTATAAATTGTCCAGATCCCGCATATAGCAGCAGACAGAGCAGCGCGATCTCGAGCAAGCTGAGGCCTGCTGTCTTCTCGACTATGCCTGCTGCAAATCCGATGCTCAGGTAGCCCAGCAAGGTCGGCAAGCATGCAATCACGCCTTGCTTGAAGCTGTCATCCTTCTTCACACTTTCCACTCCCACTCTGTGCCTTACTGTGATGGTTATTTTTTCTTTTTGCAGGTAGATACGATATACTTTAACTATACAAAACTTGAGCGTATGCTTCCGAAGCAGTTTTGCTGCGACGATTACTCAGGAAGCGATGCTTCACAAAACTTGTAGGAGGTTTCCCCACATGTCCACTTTCGATGAGAACTTAACGAAGTATGCCGCACTCGCAGTAGAGGTTGGCGTGAATATTCAACCTGGTCAGACGCTCGTCATCACAGCTCCTCTATTCGCCGCCGAATTCGTCCGCAAGGTAACGAAGCGCGCATACGAGCTTGGTTCCCCTTATGTACATATTGAGTGGAACGATGAAGAGATTACGCGCACACGTTATCAGTTAGCGCCTGAAGATTCGTTCTCCGTCTATCCGATACCCTTCCGAGCGAAGGGCTGGGAGGAATTCGCAGAGAATAACGCGGCGTTCCTAGCCATCACCGGTCAAGACCCAGACATGCTGGCAGGTATTGATCCGAGTCGTATCCAGAACAATAATAAAGCGGCGAGCGCCGCGCTTGCAACCTTCCGCAGCTATCAGATGTCGGATAAGGTGAGCTGGTGCGTAATCGCAGTGCCCTCCAAGGAATGGGCAGCCAAGGTGTTCCCGGATACAACAGCGGAAGATCAAGTAGCCGCCTTGTGGGGGGCGATCTTCCAATCCACGCGGGTGGATCAAGCTGATCCTGTAACAGCCTGGCGGACACATACCGCAACTCTTGATGCCAAGGCGGAGCGTCTGAACCAGCGCAAGTATAAGGCACTGCACTACACCGCACCTGGCACCGATCTTACGTTGGAGTTGCCGAAGGGGCATATCTGGGTAAGCGCGGGAAGCTATAATGCGAAGAATACCTTATTCATCGCCAATATGCCAACTGAGGAAGTGTTCACAGCAGTTGAGAAGACCGGTGTGAATGGCACAGTGGCAAGCACGAAGCCGCTCAGCTATGCCGGCAATCTCATTGACAACTTCTCCTTCACCTTCAAGGACGGACGAATCGTTGACTTCTCCGCCGAGCAGGGGTATGACGCGCTCAAGAAGCTGGTCGAGACCGATGAGGGCTCGCATTATCTCGGAGAGGTGGCGCTCGTGCCGCATCAATCGCCGATCTCAGATACGAACATTATCTTCTACAACACCTTATTCGACGAGAATGCATCCAACCACCTCGCCATCGGTCAAGCGTATGCGTTCTGCATCGAAGGCGGCAAGTCGATGAACAAGGAGCAGCAAGCAGAGGCGGGACTAAATGACAGCTATACGCATGTCGATTTCATGATCGGCTCCGCCGAGATGGACATTGACGGTATTCTGGCCGACGGCTCCCGTGAGCCCATCTTCCGTCAAGGCAACTGGGCATTCTAAGAACAGCTCAGCAATTGCGTTGGGTCGCAAGCTGATGTATGCTTGTAAGCAAGTGACGAAGAACGTCCTGATCCATCATGTGATGGGTTGGGGCGTTTTTTGTTTATTTTGGGATAGGGAGATGGTTGGATGGTTATGAAGTTCGAGGAGGCGCACGCGGCATTCATCGAGAGTCATCTGAAACGGCGGTCCGGTGAGCGCAGAGGCAGACTGGAGAGGGGGCATGCGCATGCCGAAGTGTTATTCGCGCGCCAAGTATGGTGGCCGCTCAGAGGCAGCTTCGACGATCTTCACCCCGAATATGAGGTGCTCGATTGGAGGGGCAAGTCTTACTATGCGGACTTTGCGTTCTCACCGTTGCTATGGAGAATCCTAATCGAGATCAAGGGCTTCGATGCGCATGTCACCAGCATGGATCGTGATAAGTATTGCCGGGAATTGAACCGTGAGCTGTACTTGGAGGCGATGGGTTTCCGTGTCATCTCGTTCGCGTATGATGATGTCGCTTATCGTCCAGAGCTGTGTATCCATCTGCTTCGTATGCTGCTAACTCAGCTCGAACCCCATGGACTTCAGCTGCAGCCCGCGCAGCTCGCCGAGAAGGAGGTCATCCGATACGCGATCCAGCTTGCTCGTCCGATTAAGCCAATCGATGTGGTGCAGCAGCTGCGCTTGAATTTTCGCACGGCTGTCAAGCTGCTCCACCAACTATGCGACAAAGGGTGGCTAACTCCTGTTCATCGCGGTCAAGGTATACGAGTTCTGTATTATGAGCTGACACCTGCGGTATTCCGTCAAGGCAGTTCAGCTATGTTGTGACGTTGGTTGTTTGGTGGGATGAGATGAGGGTGAGTTAAAGTGCGGAGTTTGTCTGGCTGTGGGGGATGAGGTACGGTTGCGGAGTTTGTTTGGGTTGCGGTGGAATGTGCTATGGTTGTGGAGTTTGTTTGGCTGTGGTGGGATGAGTTAAGATGCTGGGTTAGTCTGGGCTGCGGGGGAATGTGCTATGGTTGTGGAGTTTGTTTGGCTGTGGGGGGATGAGTTACGATTGCGGAGTTTGTCTGCCTAGTCTTGTTCACTAAATGCATTTCTGCTCTTAGTTCGATGTTTGATTTCGGCCATGATAGACTAATTGCATAACATGCAATTAGATTCGCCCGATTGGGGCAGTTCCTTTCATATTGCTCAAACTAAGAGCACAGATTACAACTAGATGTGCCCGTTAGAGGAAAATCAGCGTAACTAATTGCATGAAATGCCATTAGACGCCACTTGCAGACTTGCACAACGTAGCGCCACAAACCTGCTGAAGCTAACTAGAGCCAACTAATTGCATGAAATGCCACTAGACGCCACCAGTAGACTTGCACGACGTATCGCCACTAACCTTCTGCAGACCACTACTGCCAACTAATTGCATGAAATGCCACTAGACGCCACCTGCAGACTTGCACGACGTAGCGCCACCAACCTTCTGCAGACCACTACTGCCCACTAAGTGCATGGAATGCCATTAGCGGCCACCAGCAGCCATGCACGACGCGGCACCTTCAATTAACAAGAAACGCCCGCGTCCATCTGCTAGATGGCTCACTGACGTCCCTTGTCCTTGCCTCATTCATCAGTTAGAGGGAGAGTTCCCTCTCGATTCTTGCAAGCTCAGCTTGAATGCGCTCTGGCACTTCACGCCGCAGCTCGGGCCAGCTTACGAATAATTCCTCAGTTAATTCGCAGCGTACATACTGGCCAGCTGGCTTAAACCGGAACTTCTGCAGATAAGCTTCAACCGCTTGATTAATAGCATCGTTGGTCTCGAACAAACCCTTGAATGCCCTGGTTACAATCAGTCCCGCCGATCCTGCAGTCTCGTCTGTGCAGGTATCATAATCCGGGATGAGCTCGAACATTCTCGCATCCGGCAGGAAGGCATGCTTGCCGGGCTGACTGTATAGCTTCACATGCGTGCCTTCGATATTATCACGAGACTTGAACATACCCTTCAGATACTCGCCATGGAAGCTCGCTTCACAATCAAGCACACGGCCATCCTTGGCCACATACACCCAGATATGCTCGAGATCATAGAGATGCTCGATATCATAGTCCCAATAGATCGCATACTCGATCACGTACTGCAGCTCTTCATCCGAACAATGAAATTGTCTAGTGAAGGAAGGCGACTCCGTCGGATTCTCGAGTACAGATACGCCAATGCGGACGGGATAGAAGGGCTCGTGTTCATCAAAATAAATAATTGGCGCATACTGCTTAGCTAGTTGAAAATCCCGTTCACTCAGTTTAACCGGTGTGTCATGATTCATACTTACATCCCCCAATTCAATTAATTAATTTTGTACCTCTTCCAGCTTGACAGGTCTCTTCTCGAGATGCGATCGAAGCGCTGCCTTCGCAATCAACTCCGCCATAACCGCGTCATGGCCATCAACAAGCGGCGCCGCTCCTGACCGCACGCAATCTATAAAACCATGAACCTCGGTGCGATAAGACTCCTGATAGCGTTCAAGGAAGAAGTAAAGCGGATTATCTCTGAATTGACCGTCCTTCGTGCTCCACTGCACGGCATTCGGATATTCGTTATTCGCCGAGATGCTGCCTGCTGAACCGAATACCTCGACGCGCTGATCATAGCCATATACGGCTTGGCGGCTATTATCGATTACTCCGAGCGCTCCACTCTTAAATCGAAGTGTAATGATCGCTGTATCGACATCCCCTAATCGCCCTACCTCTGGATCGACAAGCGCAGCTCCCTGCACATACACCTCTTCAATTTCGCTGCCGCTCACATATCTAGCCATATCGAAATCATGGATGCTCATATCCATGAACATCCCGCCGGAGGTTGTAATATAGCTGTATGGCGGCAACGCTGGGTCACGGGAGGTGATCTTAATAATCTGTGGTTCGCCAACGTCACCAGCGCGTACTGCATCTCTGATCTTCTTGAAATTCACATCGAATCTGCGATTGAATCCCGTCTGAAGGATAACGCCTGCTTCCTGTACGGCCTTAAGCGCGATGCGTGTCTGACTGACATCCATGCTGATCGGCTTCTCACAGAAGATATGCTTACCTGCTCTGGCTGCTTGCTCGATATATAACGCGTGCGTGTCAGTAGATGAGCAGATGAGGATGGCGTGAATCTCCGGATCCTGCAGCACCTCCTGGCTATTCGTTGTTACCCGCTCAATCCCAAGCTGATTGGCCCATTCTCGAACTGACTCAACCTGTATGTCACAGATCGCCTTCACCTTCACACTTGGATAGCTTGCTAGATTCGTCGCGTGAATCTTGCCGATTCTGCCTGCTCCAATGATGCCTACAACTACCTGTTCCAATGAAATCCCCCATTATATGATTTGTTTGTTTATTTAGGGTAACCGGTTAACTTGCTAAGTACAGAATATCATAAACTCCCTTCTACAGGAAGAGGGTCTGAGTTGTTTTGCATGATTAAAATTTACTAATATACAAATTTACAACTTATACGCGCTGGTCGAACCACGCACGATTAGTTCAGGGAGCAGTACGATCCGCTCTGCTGCATGCCCAGGCTCGACTTGATCATTCAGATCCTGTGTAATCAGCTTCACGACCTGCTCGCCCATCGCTCGAATCGGTTGCGCAACTGTGGTGAGCGGCGGATCCGTAACGGTGGCAAGAATGGTGTTGTCGAAGGCGATAATCGACAGCTGTTGTGGGATTTCTATGCTAAGCTCCCCTGCCCTCTGCATAGATCCGATCGCTAACAGTTCATTGAGAGCGAAGATCGCTGACGGGGGCTTAACCTCCTGAAGCAACTCGCTCGCAGCTGATTTACCGCCCTCAATAGAGGAATCTCCTACTCTAACCAGGCTGTCGTCATACGGAATTCCCGCATCCTCCAGCGCCTGTCTGTAGCCTCGAACACGCTCGCGACTGCTGGACACCTCCATACTCTCCGCTATGACTCCGATGCGCCGATGTCCAATACTGATCAGGTAAGTAATCGCATTATAGGCACCCGTAAAATCATCTACTAGCACGGTATTAGCTGAAAGTACGGAGGTCTCCCGAGCAACCAATGTGATCGGGATACGCTTGCTCACCAATTCCTTCAATATCGCATCATTGCGAACGCCCGTCGCAACAATAATACCATCTACCTGCTTCTGCTGAAGAACACGTATGTACTTGAGTTCCTTCGTCAGATCGTTATCCGTATTGCATATAATCATATTGTAGCCAAACTCATGCGCATGATCCTCGATGCTTCGGGATAACTCTGCGAAGAAGGGATTGACTAGATCTGGAATGAGCAATCCTATTGTATACGTCTTCTTGCCGGTAAGTGCGGAGGCCATCATATTCGGCTGATAGTTTAGTCGATCGCTGATTTCCATAATCTTCTTCTTAGTCTGCTCACTGATCCGTCCGGTGTTATTGAATACCTTGGATACCGTAGCTGTGGATACGCCTGCTAATCTCGCAATATCATAGATCGTGGGCTTCACTATAATTACACATCCTATCCTTATTCCCAATATGTTCCACATCTTTCATTCCTATCATACAATGATCTTCACACTAGAGCAATTCTTGCTTCTGTTCACGATACTTACCAGGCGGCAAGCCATAATGCTTACGGAATAGTCGTATGAAGTAGTTACCATTGGGCTGTCCAACCTGCTCAGCAATCTGCTGAATCGTCAGATCAGGGTGCTCCAGCAATACGCGCGCCCGCTCCATCTGAATTCTGTGAAGGTATTGCAGGGGACTCATACCAGTATATTGCTTTAAGCAGCGCGACAGATAATCAAAATGATAATGCAGCTGCTCCTCCATATGGCTAGCGCTGAATGGCAGATGCATATGATTCTGCAGATAGTTGATTACCCGTTCACTATGCAGGTACGTCTTCGATGGATGCCTCACTTCCATCATGGATTGCAGCTTGGCAAGCAACTGAAGCGTCATGGCGTGGAGTGTCGCAACATCTCGCACCGTAAGTGAATTGTGAATCTCAACGAGCTTATCGAACAATGGCGTAATCATCGAAGGCTCGAAGTATCCATGCTTAGGTACATACATTCTCTGTTCAATCGGTGCCAAATCCTGATCCGATCCACTCTTGAGCCAGCTGGACCATGCGATCTGTTCCGAATCAACACGAGTATGCGGTGCTGAATGGGGATGGACGAAGTGCAGCCAATAAATATCTGTATTCGTCTCTACAGGACGATGCCCCCAATGTGTTCTCCCAGGTTCAAGGAGCAGTAATCCGCCTGGCCCCAACTCGTAGGCATGATCATCTTCTGTTATATAGAAGGTACCGGCGGCAACATATATCAAATCGAACACTTGAAAGCTCCGTCGAAAGTGTTGCATTCCTGCGGTCCATACACTGTGCCCTGCCGTGACAAGCTGGGGCAGCGGTGGAATGCAGAGCTCTATACATTCCATGTGACCATACCCCCATCGAGATTGTGAATGATTTTATACCCTACTCTAACTATACTAACGATTTCCTTAACAGAAATAGTAGATATTGTGCTTAATAATGTCGTTATCCCTCCTATACCTTTCCCTTCAAATCACTTACATTTAGAAGAGATCCCACATCAGAGGAGTTTGATTGCCATGAGATTTCGCCAGGTTCATCTAGACTTCCACACATCCGAGCATATTCCGGGCATTGGAAGCGAGTTCTCCAAGGAACAATTTCAGCGCATGCTGAAGCTTGGACATGTGAACTCGATCACGGTCTTCTCGAAGTGCCACCACGGGTGGTCCTATCATCCTACTGAAGCCAGTGAAATGCACCCTCAGCTTGACTTCGACCTGCTCGGAGCCATGATCGAGGCTGCTCATGAAATCGATGTTAGAACACCCGTATATATCTCTGCCGGCCTGGATGAGAAGCTGGCAAGACGTTACCCGCAGTGGCTGACGCGCAATCAAGATGAGAGCATTAAATGGACTTCGGACTTCATGCGTCCGGGCTACCATGAGTTCTGTATGAATACCCCTTATCTGGACATATTGGTCGCACAAATTGAAGAGGTCGTTCAGCGATATGATGCGGATGGGATCTTCCTTGATATTGTCGGTATCAGAGAATGCTACTGTCAAAATTGTGTTACCGCTATCCGCGAGGCAGGTGCACACCCACAAGACCTGCGAGCTATGCGTGCCATGTGGGAGCAGACTTATCTCAACTACGCGAAGCGGACTAATGATGCTGTGCATAAGCACAAACCAAATTTGCCGGTATTCCACAATGGCGGCCACATCGAAAAAGGTAGAAGAGATTTGGCCAATTTAAATACACATCTTGAACTGGAATCTCTGCCAACTGGCGGATGGGGCTACGACCACTTCCCCTTATCCGCTCGGTATGCGCAGCCGCTTGGCATGGATTTCCTAGGCATGACCGGGAAATTCCACCTGAGCTGGGGTGAGTTTGGAGGCTATAAGCACCCGAATGCTCTTCGATATGAGACTGCTCTAAGTCTGGCCAATGGCGCGCGATGCTCAGTTGGCGATCAGCTTCATCCGGCCGGGTTTATGGATGAAGCTACTTACACACTGATTGGAGCGGCTTATCAAGAAGTAGAAGCCAAGGAGCCGTGGGTAGTCGGCGCCCAAGCGATAGCAGACATCGGACTACTCAGTATGGAAGCCTTATTAAATACTGGTGTTGATGGCGATAACCGGGTAGGGGAAACCGATTCAGGTGCTGTTAGAATGCTTCTTGAAGGGAAATTCTTATTCCATGTCCTTGATTTTGAATCGGACTTCCAAGCCTATAAAGTCATCATCCTTCCTGATCGTATTGTACTAAATCCAGAGCTACGATCGAAGCTGGAGCAATTCACGCGAGCAGGAGGCAAGCTGCTGGCGACTGGTCAATCCGGCTTACTTCAGGAGGAGAATCGCTTTGCCTTCAATCTCGGAGCGCAATGGATCAGTGAGGACCCCTATCAACCGAGCTATTTCCATCCTCGATTCCCAATTGCAGGTCTGCCCGAGGCCGCTTATGTGATGTATTCGCCTGGACAGAAAATTGCATTAATGAATGATGCGCTATCTCATGGAGAGCGGCGAGATCCTTATTTTAACCGTGACCTATTCTCCTTCAGCTCTCATGTTCATACGCCATATACCTTAACAGAATCAAGTCCGGCAATGACAGAGGGCGAGCATGGCATCTACTTCGCCTGGAATGTGTTCGAAGAATATGGAGAGAAAGGCTCTCTGGTACTACGCGAAGCGGTCTGCTATGCCTTAAATCGACTGCTGCCATCGCCTATGCTGCGAACCAATCTTCCTGCACAGGGTGTTGTCACCTTGCAGAAGCAGGAGAAGCAGCACCGCTGGATCAATCATCTGTTATATGCATCCCCCGTTCGACGAGGGAAGAGCACAGAGATTATTGAAGATATTGTGCCACTATTCAACATTGAGGTTGAGATTCGTGTGCCCCAGACTGTTAAATCCGTTACATTAGCGCCAACAGGTGAAGGGCTGGCCTTCGAGCAGCAAGACGGAAGTGTCCGCTACGTTGTGCCTGAGCTTTGCAATCATCAGATGGTCGTGCTGCAGTTCTAGTAGTCGATTCAGTAATTATGAGGAGGAGCAGAATATTCTTCTCTTCCTCTCAGATAATAATTAATCAGCTACGACCCCGTTGTCATAGTTAGTCGGCCACCACCCAATTCGCAGTAAATTTAAGATGTTTGCTTATCCATTGCCGCGGCATTTCTTGATCGCTAATGATCGTGTGTATGTCATTCAAAGCAGCAAGCTTATGCATGCTTCTCACATCAAATTTGGAATGATCGACTACCACAATACTTTGCTCGGCTTGCGACATCATCTTTTTGGAGAGCATTCCCTTTTCATTATCGTAGCAGGTCACGCCATCCTGCTTGGAGATCCCATCCACAGTAATAAAAGCTTTATTCACATAGAAATGTTCCATCATCGATAGCGCATAGCTGCCAGAAATACGTTGATGTTCTGCATGGACAACACCGCCCAGGAAAATAATCTCGCCGTCGAATAGTTGGTTGTTCTTCTTCTCTATCAGAAGATACGCAGCGGGGAATGAGTTAGTGATCACTGTAATATTCTTCTTGTCGGACAAATAAGGAATCATATGCAACGGTGTGCTTCCCTCGTCTATGGCGATAACATCATTGTCCAATACATGCTCTGCAGCTTTCTTCCCAATGCGCTTTTTCTCCTCTAGATATTTCACTTCCCGGCTCATTAAAGCAGGCTCTTGATCAGACACCCGGATAGCTCCACCGTATACTTTTCTTACTTTATGCGCGCGCTCCAATTGTTCTAGATATCTTCGGATCGTCTCAGTGGATACCCCAAGCTTTCTTGACAGTTCATTCACAGTAACCTTCTCTCGCAGATCAAGTATCTCTAGGATTTTCTCCTTTCTCTCCTCACCTTTTAACGACATCATGTTACCTCCTCATTTGAACGATCCGGTCTTCAACTTCCCCTTTATATGGTATTGATTGTTATTGTTTTTACGATAATAAATGTGGTTTTCATTATTATCTTAATGTAATACTATCCCAAACGTTACAATGGAATCAACAGGTGTTACTCCTAAAGGTCTGACTTGCATACCAAGAAGTGGAACAGCGTAATTGCCTTGCTCCACTTCTCTTGTGCAAGCTGCTATCTATCAAATCGAAGCACAAAGCGAAACTTCGCATCATCTTCATACCACATAGGGAAATTCGTTCCCCACTTATTATTATGAAGATTGAAGTGCATACCTCGTTCTAATGCCGGAGAGGTATTCGTGAATTGCAAGAGCCGGCGCTCTCCTGGTGAAACTAGCGCCGCATCGAGCGAATCAAGTGCAATTGCCCCGTCAGCCCCTTGGTACGACACGCCTCTCCAGATGGTATGCAGATTGCGATTCCCATCCTTCACTACATGCAGAGGGGATATCCCTGCATTCATCTTATCCAGCATCCATAAATTCGGATTGTCCACCTCAAGCCCGCACGCGAACCAGCTTGCCTCAGGCAGGCGACTCGCATCCTTGTTGAACCACTGCAGTGTCACTTCGATCGAACGGCCATCATGATAGAACTGATAGACGATGCTCAGCTGTCTAGGGGCACCGGACTGCTCAGTCGCTTCATCCGGCATATGTAAGAGCAGCACAACCTGATCCGCCTGCTCGCCGCTGGTGACGATCAATTCATCTAGAATCGGACGAAATTCCTGATGCCTTGGCCTGGGGTTGGTGAACTCGAATCCTGGCTTATTATAGTCGGCATCCGCCCACATGTGCGTCTCTTGCTGATTCTGCATATATTCATTGAACCATCGATCATAATTCTCGGGTCCGAAGGTCTCATACACATATTGACCGAATGGACGCTCCTCCTTGACCCAGCACTTTCCGCGGGCATCCTTAAGCTGAATGAGCGAGCCGTCCGAGGCATACGCCACTTCATAAGCGCCTGCCCGGAATCGCTCATGCGCCTTCCGCTGATATCCTCCGGATGCGATCGGCAGCTCAGGCTTCAATCTTGCAAGGGCCTCCAAAGCTTGTTGTCGCTTATCCGAGCTAAGCGCCTCCACAGCCTGATCGATATAATTCCTCTGCTCTGTCCATGACTGCTCCATGAAGGAATACGATCTGCGCATATCTACGGTATCGAATAGCATCTTCGAATAGGCATCTGCTTCATGCAGAGCGAAGGCGCCAATATATTGATATTTATCAGGAACATGACTAGGATCTACTTCATCACGCTCCCTCGCTGCTTGAAAGTCCGCTTTCGCATAATGGAAGAAATCAGGCAGCCACTTCTTCAGATCCAGCCCCCAGGTATGCTCGGCAACCAAGGCGAGCGCCTCGCTGAAGTCAGCATATTCCTCGCTGTCCTCCTGCAATTGTCCATTCTTCAGCCACTCATTCCGAAGCCGAACACATTCCCGATATCTGGCTAGCTTTAACGGATCTGTGGCTGAGCCATGGATCCAGGTATCGCCGATCTCTTCTCTCACTACGGGCAATCGATCCTTCACACTAATCAGCTTCTCAGCGAATGCATCAAGTGTCGAAGCCTTAACGACGGCGTCCGGATAGGCTGCGGCAATCGAAGCAAACTCCGATCGAATGTCCTCGATGGACGGCGGACCGCAATTATCGCCAGTATGAGCGAATACGAGCGCATCCTCCAGACCATCGATCTCCAGTGTCTGACCATAATTATCCGCATAGTTGACGATGATCTCTGCGCCGCACGGCGACTGCCAGCGGAATACATCAGGCACTGCCGGACGCTTGGATGCACGATTCACGCCGATATGCAGATATCCAATACCTGCCTCCTTCATCAATGGAACCATTGCCACAGTATGGCCTGGCACATCGGTCATCTTCGATGCGATCGTCCGCTTGCCATATCGTCTGTCCAGCTTCTGACTGATTGACAACGCATACCGGAACAAGGACTCATCCATCAGCTCGGTATGGGTCGTAAAGGGCAGGCCATGCCACCGAATATAGCCTTTGGCAATGGCTGCCTCCATCCGTTCTCGTTCCTCCTGAGAGGCATGCTTCAGATACCGATCAATCAGCCATGATCCCGTTGTCCAGATAAAGCCCTCTTGTCCGCCTTCGGCATCGAGCTGCTCGGCTAAGGAGATCGCTTTCGGGATAAATTCCTTCTCATAACGATCAATGACATGAGCAGCCAGGTCCGTAAATCCGATATCCAGGTGAGTCTTGAATACAACATGAACTGTCTTAATGGTAGTCATGCCTAATCCTCAAGATCAGCAGGGAAGATGGGATTGGACCACGCGATATTCCCTTCGAAATCAATACATTCGATACGGATATACTGCTCATTGCCCCTTATCTGGTATCGTCCTTCGGTAATCGGAGATGCATCCTGCTTGTTATACTGCTTATACCCGTGTCCGGGATTCGTAATAAACTTAATAAACTTTACAGGCGAGCATTGGATATGGATGAAGCCGTCCTCCACGCGAAGATCATAGATCTCCGGACCTGTCGAGGAATAATACTGGCCTTCCTTCATCTTATCAATGATGGATTGCTGCTCCAGCTTATCCGCTTCAACCTGAATCCAGCCGCCGAAGAACTCAGAAATCGCCGTATCCATGGCACCTCTATGCGCGTCGTCCGCCGCAACAGCGAACACTTTGCGACCGTGCCTCAGCACATAATCCCAGTGGTAAACCCCGGAGCCCGATGCTTCGTCCAGATCCGATTGATGATTGTAGATTTCAATTGCCGCATAGCCTTGCAGTGCCAGCAGATCCTCCGGCGTATTCTTCGACCACTCGGGATGATTCATGATGATCAAATTTCCCTTGGCGCGCATCTCGTCAATGAGGCGCTGGATCGTCTCTAGGCTTTCGTAATCCGGCTTCGCATGCTCCTCATCATGCTCGAACTCTTGATCGGAGCCAAGCGATCTGTCCAACAGTCCATGTATGTGAAAATACTTCCCGAGCTTGCGAAAATCCGTTTCACAAGCCATTTCATATCCATCGATCATGATGAATTGATCATCATCATACGCATCCGATTTAAAGTAAATCTCATGATCGCTAAGGCACATGAAATCATAGCCTCTATCTTTATAAGCCTTCATCACGACTTCAGGTTCGTACTGACCATCACTTCTAATAGAGTGTGTATGAATATTTCCTTTATACTTACGTCTATCCTTATTTAAGTAGATGACCGACTTCATGTTACTCGCCCTCCTCCAATAAGTCCGCTACGAATACCGGATTCGACCATGCGACATTGCCATCGAAGTCGATACATTCAACCCGAATGTAGGTCATCTCCTTCTCTATGCTCATGGATGCTTCGGTCATTGGCTCACCTGTCTCGAAGTTCCCAACGAACGGGCCGCGCAGCGGAAACGCCTTGAACATAATCAATTTGCATGGTGAGCATTCAACCAGCAGCTGGCCATCCTCGACACGCATATCATGAATTTCAGGACCTGTGCTGGAGTAGTATGCGCCCTCCTTCAGACTGACGATGAGGTCTCGATGTGTTAAAGCCTGAGCCTCAACCTGCACCCAGCCGCCGCCATATTCCGGAATGCTCCAGCCTGGGTGATGTCCATGAGAGTCATCTGCCGCAACTGCGAACACACGCTTTCCATTCTGCAGCGCATGATCCCAATAGGCCGTACCATAAGAGCTAACCGGCGACCATTCGGTAGCATGATTATAAATTTCAATCGCGAAGAAATGATCATACTTGACCATATCCTCGAAGCGAGTCATATGCCATTCCGGATGATTGAAGATTACGAGATTGCCATGCGCGCGCATCTCATCGATAAGCGCCTGGGGGGCATGATCCCCTGCCCATGGAATCGGTTTAGGAAAGGCTTGCATATGTCCAAACCGCTCCCGTTCCGGCTCTATGGTCGGATCATCGAGCACACCAAAGTGATAACCGGGGTCCTTCTTAGGGACCGGGTTTAATCCGCCTCTCTCCATACCCGGAATGGTAATGAAGTCAGCAGTGTTGAATTCTTCTGTTCTAATGAACACATCATGATCCGTTATTGCAATAAAGTCATACCCCTTCTCTTTGAAAGCCTCTACGACCTCAGCAGCGGGGCGCGAGCCATCTGAAGCAGTTGTATGCAGATGCAAGTTACCTTTATATCGCTTTTTATTGCGGTCTACGTATACCCTATCTCTCATATTATGATCTCCTCGCATTCCTATTGTAAATGGTTACAGCCTGTGTTAGATTATCCGAAGCCTTGGATGAGAATAACGCCTGCCACAATTAGAATAGAACCAATTATTCGCCTCGAAGCCTGCTTCTCCTTGAGGATAAGAATACCGAATATCGTTCCGAAAACAATGCCAATCTCCCGAATGGGCGCAAGCTTGGACACATCACCAAGATCCATCGCATACAGGAATAATAAGTAGCTGCCTGGCGCAATTAAAGCACCTAGCAATATGGTCTTCCAATTCGTCATCCATTCCTGCTTAATCTGACCTGAACGGAGTACCCCCCAGGTTAGTGAGAGCATATAGCCGATATGAGATACTTGTATTAATGCGAGCGGTGATATATGCTGCAATGTGATTTTATCAGTCAACGTATATCCCGTTGTACATAAGCCAATCGCCAGTGCCAATAGAACGGCATGTGTCGATGAGGCTCCGCCAGCTGAATCGACCTCGCGCTTCCTGCTACTCTGACTGAATATGCCGAGCAGCAGGATGCATAACCCTATCCAACCGAGCCATGCCATGCTTTCTCCAATGAACATAACACCGACTACTGGAACTAGCAGCGCTCCGGTTCCGCGCATGATCGGATATACCTGTGACAGGTCTCCAACTGTATATGCCTTGGCGAGCAGCCAGATATAACAGCTTTGGAACAAGAGCGAGACAGCGATCATACCGTATCCAGCTGCGCTAATATGCGCCGTCATCAACTCATGAAGGAAATACGGCATGTACAGAACAGCTGCAATGGCATGAATTAACCAGAGGAATACAGCTTTATTTATACTTCGCTTCGTGAATAAATTCCATGTTGCATTCAATAAACCAGAACATACAACGAGTAAGAACGCAATTTGCAGCACATTTCCATCTCCATGTTAGCTATCTAGTTAAATTAATGCCCGCTTCCGCGTCAAAAAGATGTAACGATTCTGGATCTATCATCAAGTACACCGTATCATTATAACTGGCATCGAAATCAACTGGCGCCAGGACTCGAATAAAATTGACATCATTCTCATCATCGCCAATCAGAACCTTAATCAGCTTCTCTCGACCTAATAGCTCTATAAGAACGACTTTCGCCTTGATCGCGTTATCTTGTGGAAGCTTGGAGATTTGGAAGTGATGCGGTCGAACACCCAGCTTAACCTTAGCTCCATTGAATTCGCTATCTACCTGCTTGCCAGGTTGCATCTTATACGTAAACGCATCATGCCTTAGAATGATGCCTTCGTTGCTGCGCATGAAGTTACACTCCATAATATTCATTGGAGGATTTCCCATGAAGTGAGCTACGAACAAATTAGCTGGCTGGTTGAATAATTCTTCCGGCGTTCCGAACTGCTGAATTTTCCCCTTCTCCAGTATCGCAATTTTATCCGCTACAGCCATAGCCTCTTCCTGATCATGCGTAACGATAATCGTTGTGATGCCCAGACGCTGCTGAAGCCGGCGAATTTCATCACGTACGTCAACCTTGAGCCTCGCATCGAGATTGGACATCGGTTCATCCAACAGGAGGAACAAGGGATCCTTCGATAATGCACGCGCCATTGCTACACGCTGCTGCTGCCCGCCTGAGAGCTGACTTGGCTGCCGATCGAGCAATTGATCAATCTGCAGCATCTTCGCAATTTCAGCAGCCTTCTCATAGCGGAGAGATTTCTTAACACCGCGTTGCTTCAGGGGGAATGCAATATTATCCTTGACGGACATATGTGGATATAAGGCATAACTTTGGAATACCATGCCAATATCTCTATCCTTGGGCTCGACCTCATTCACAATCTTGCCATTGAATTCAATCTCACCAGTGGTCGGCCTGAGCAATCCAGCCAAGATCATAAGTGTAGTCGATTTACCACAGCCGGAAGGGCCGAGTAAGGCTACGAATTCACCACGATCTATTTCCAAATTAACATCATCCAGCGCTACGGAATTTCCGAATTTCTTGGATACACCTTCCAATTTGATCATACTCATACGCCCTTTGAACCCCCTATGTTTACCTTCATCAGCGTGCTTTGTGTGAATAGATAGAAGATTGCAATCGGTACGGTGTAGAAAACCCCGACAGCAGTGATCAAGCCATAATTACTTATTTTCGACGTATCATCCAGAATCATCTTGGCCATGTAGCCTGCAAGTGTCAGATTCGTATTATCGAAGATGAACAGCTTAATTAATAACCATTCCCCATACGCGCCCATGAAGGCGAAGATGGCAATAGCTGATATTCCTGACAGCATGTTCGGCAGGACGACTTGGATCAGACTCTGAAAGCGCGTGCAGCCGTCCATCATCGCTGAGAATTCCATATCCCAGGATACATCATCGAAAAATCCCTTCAATATATAAACATGCCAAGGTACCATGCCGGAAGCTGACATAATGACAACTGCTGTCATCGTATTCAGAAGTCCAAGATAACTCATAATGAAGAAGCTCGTAATCAATAGCGTTATGCCTGGAAACGAGCCCATTATAAATAGGAACTTCAATGAAAAGCTCTTACCTGCGAAGTTCAACCTAGAGAATGCATAGGCTGCTGGTACGGCAATCAATATATCAACAACGGTAACAAGCAGACAGAACTTCAATGTATTATAGACAATGGGCCATATGATCGAAAACTTGACTCCTTCAATAATCATTTCCCCAGTTAGAAATCTCCAGTTATCCCATGAAATCGTGCCCGAATTAACATTATATACGGAGGATATTGTAAGCCACGCTACCATGAAGAGAACAGGGAGTATGAGCAGCATCATGAACGCATGAACTCTGATTTGCTTATATCGCTTCCAAATGCTCATTTCAGTTTCCTCATCTCTTAGTTAGTCTTCAATTCTTGGAGGACGAATCAGTTTATTGAAATCAAACAGCTTGAATAACAGCAGGGTAAGTAAGAGTGATATGATAACAACAAACATGGAAATGGCAGCACCATAACCATACTTCAGCTGCATGAATGCTTGCCTAAAACCATAGAATGCAAGCGTTGTCGTGTCATATACCGGCCCCCCCTTGGTAGCTAAGTAAATAAAGTTATAGCTCGAGAACAGACCGATTGCTGACGTTACAGTGGAGTACATGATCGGCCACTTCAACGCGGGCAGGATAATGTCCACGATAATGGCTCGTTCCTTAGCACCATCAATTCTTGCAGCCTTATAGACATCCTCCCCGATGGAATTGATCGATGCCGCCAGCAGGATCATCCCGCCAGATGCTCCAGAGACGACACCGGCAAGAATGACAATGAGAAGACCCAATTCATTGAACCACGAAACCGCGTCACTGATTCCGAGCATGATCAGCACTTTATTGGCTATTCCATCGCTGGTAGGATTGAACAGATACTTCCAGAAGACCACATATACTAGTGATGGCATGGTGCTGGGGATTAGCCAAATGACACGGTACAAAGCGCCCAGCTTCTTGTTCTTCACCAAATACTGTGTGCTAATCGCCAACAGCAGACTTAAAGCGATAGTCAGAACCAATGACAACACCACATAAATCAAGGTCACATTAATAATTGGCAACAAATTCGCATCCTGAAGAATTCTCTTGAAATTCTCAAACCCAATGAATTCCGGCTTCATCTTCCGATCTAAATTTGTCATGGACATCCATATCGTCGCAAAAGCGGGTATCACGAAGAATAGAAGCGTTAAAATGCCGAATGGCGCTAAGAAAATATACGGATATATCTTCTTTTTTACTTTGGAGTAATTCATGAGCCCCTTCCTTCCGCAATTGTCATAACGAAGCGGTGATCGATTGACATCGCATTCACCGCTCCTTGTGTAAGTTTTAAGGTTCAGAGAACTGCATTATGACTTATTGATAAATAACCTCACTATCTTCTACCGAAGATTTGTAGTTGTTAATGAACATATCGTAAGCTTCCTTACTGGAGCTTCCCTTAACAAGAATGGTTTCGATACTCGTCTTGTACATATCTCTGTAGTTCGGGTATCCCAGATGAGGAGGACGCACACCCGTATAATCAAGCATATAGGCCACATCATTATGGAATTTCATCTTTTTGAATCTTTCATCCTCTTGCGCATCCTTGGTCACAGGAAGCTTACCGGTTAGAGTAGTATGGTCGATTTGTAGATTTGGCGCCATCGCAAGCTCAATAATGCGCTGAACATACGGCATTTTCTCATCATCAACTTGTACGCTGACATAGTACAATCTCGGATTAGCTAACGAGCCTGGTTTTCCACCCTTCGTACCGGCAGGAACGAGCGTGAATGTTACATTATCATAAAACCACTTCTCAAACTCCTCATCCGACAAGCCGGAAGCACCCCTGAACTTCGAATAGCTTCCCGTTCCACCAATGTAGAACATGGCTTCACCCTTATAAAAGTAATCGAAGATCACATCTTCATAAGCCGTGTAATCTTTAATGATGGCACCGCTTTCAATCCCCTTCTTCCAGAAGTCAAACGTTGCTTTTAAACCCTGTTCATTCACGATCGTTTTGTTTTTATCAATGTCATAAGGTTCATGCCCCATGATTTGATTGTTGATCACCTGGATACAGACATTGTCTAGTCCATCGCAAGTGAGACCGTACTTGGTAATCTTCTTCTGTACGGCTTCTGCTGCAATCGTCAGCACATCATCCATAATGAAATCGCCCTTTAATACACGATCTGCCAGGCCATTGATATCTCCTTCGGACCAGCCGAGTGCTTGTAATGCCTTCTTATTTATATATAGTGGCGAAGCATCCATATCTTGAATCGCACCATACACATGACCTTGGTAAGTCATAACATCCCATAAGTTTTGAGGCAGTGTGCTGAATACTTCTGAATCCTTCAGCCAGTCAATCGATTGAATGAGTCCGGCATCCAGCTCCCAGCCAATATCAATACTGGAGTTCATGGAGATATCGCGGCGTTGACCAGCCTGAGCTTGCAGGATCAGCTCGTCATCTCCAACCTTCGGCAGAATTTCTGCGACGACTTCAACATTCTTGCCCTGGCTGGCAAGCTCTGCGTTCAACGCATCAATTGCCGCATAATAGTTCGACATTCTCGCTCCGTAATCATCCTCACCAATGCTGATGGAGATCGTTTTCTTCTCGCCATCGCTTGCACCGCCTGATTTGTTACTGCTGCTTTCTTTGTTATTGCTGTTGCTTCCACAAGCTGATAGGACTACTGTCAGTACCAACAAGATAGAGATGAGCACCATTACATGTTTACGCATTTGAGTTTCCCCCTATAGTTAGGATAAGTTTTCAACGATTCGTTCTACACTTCTTCACAATAACTTCTCATATCAGTTAGTCTGCCACCCCCCCTACTTAATTAACGACATTCATTCACATCTCTAACTATCAATCTAGTTATATTGCATTGTTCTTTGTATGGAATTAATTGCTTCTATGGAACTTTATGTGGTTTTAATTGGTTGTAAGTATAAAAAAAAGAGGTTGCTCAGTTTGTAATCGCTTGCATTTCCACTAGAGAAAATAGGGTAAACGATTACCCTATTTGTATTCTATACCAAATGATATACAGGAATCAACAGTTATTTTAAAAAAAATCCGTTTTATATGAAAGTTTCTTAATGAAAATCAGCTATATACTTATTGTGGTTAAAATAAGAGGTGGAGCAGCGTAATCGCTCTGCTCCACCTCCTATTTACGTAGACTCACAATAAACCAGGTTCTCAATCCGAAACCACGCCTGGTCATGACGCTAGACTATTATCCTTGGTTCAAATCAAAGCTAAGTCGTTTACGCTCCTTAAAGTACACAACTTCCTTATAGCCAATCTCCATTAACAGCTCAATCGCCTCATCTAACAGCGTGCCCAAATCATCCGGGAAATGAGAATCAGAACTCAATGTCAGCGGTACACCATGCTTATGCAGCACCTTCAGGAAGCTTGGACTCGGGCATGCCTCCTTCACCGGGTAGCGATAGGCCAGTCCTGTGTTCACTTCAGTCGCCACATCCGCCTGCTTCAGCGTCTTGGCGACCTCCTCATACATCGGCAGCAGGAGAGACTCATCCGGCCGATAGTTGAACACCTTCAGATTATCCAGATGTGCAATGATATCGAATAATCCGCTATTCGCCGCATCCTTCACATAGTCGAAGCCCTTCTGATACAGCTCGACCAAGTCCTGCTCCTGAAACCGTTCCTGCACCTCCGGATTATCGAAGCCCCAGCCTTCAACGAAGTGATTGGACCCAATCACATAGTCAAAATCATACCGGTTCAGCAACTCCCCGAGCTCATCCATACCGCCTGGGAAGTAATCCGCCTCCGCGCCTAGCGACACTGGATACCCAGCACCCTGCGCTTCTCGCACCACCTTCACGAACGGCTCAATAGAGCCGATTGCCACACGGTCCAGCCAATAGCGCTGCAGACGCCCAAGCTTCGTATCATCCAATCGAATATGACGCTCATAATAAGGCCGGAATTCATCGAAGCGATACAGATGATCGACGATACCGAAGTGCTGAACCCCTCTCTGACGTCCCCGTTCAAAATAAAGCTTCAGCCACTCTAGGTCAAAGAAGCCTCTATGGATTCTTCGTTGCAGTCGGTCACTGAGCTGCGCGGCCCATGCCATCGTATGCCGCTCTGCCGTCCATTCAGACTTACCGCCATGCTCCATACGATAAGCATCCATATTCACGATGGCGCGAGCTGTTCGCTCCAGCCAGTTCGTCGAATACGGCCCCTCTTCGAGGTGAAAGTGAAAATCTACCTTAGGTCTAGCTTGCATCCAGAATCCCTCCATCCACTTGTGCATTCCATTTGTTTTGCAATGGTTTTTCTTTGTCAAACATGAGATAACGAATAATAATTGTGGTTTGCCTTGGTTCTTCGGGCAAAAAAATGACATTCATTCCGAATGTGATCCACGCCAAGTGTATACCAAATCACGAATAAAAATCAATATCCACTACATAATTGAGCCTGGGATCATACCCTGGCCCAATCAAGTGTGATCAATCTCCTGCACATCATCTGTGGCAATTGACGGCGCTGGCAACATCGACTGCTTATGCTTGCGGCGCTCAATCCACTCACCAATCTGCACGAAGGAGAATGCAACAATTACCGTAAATATAATGATCGTGTAGAACCCGGCACCGATACCGATTCCTACCCCGCCCGCGAAGAAGATCATCGCTGCAGACGTCAACCCAATCACCTTGGCTCCGTCCTTCAGAATAATACCTGCGCCAATAAATCCTAGACCGGTTACAATCTGCGCAGCTAGACGCATCGGATCCATCATCGTCTTATCGAACATCGTGCTGTACAATCCAGCGCTATTGATCGAGACGATCGTAATCAGCGTCGATGCGGCGGTCACATACGTATACGTCTTGACGCCGGCAGGCTTATGCTTATGCGTCCGATCCAGTCCAATCAGGAAACCGATAATCGCACTGACTAGAATGCGAAGCAGCAGCTCATATTGACCCAGATATTGCGCAGGCAGCCCGTCTAAGAATGTAAGTCCTTCCATATTCATTCCCGTTTCTCTCCTTTACATATTCTTAATAATTATTTTCATCAGTCGACATGCGCATCCAACTCGACATGACGACTAATTTTGAAATTCATATAAGTGTATACGCTTCAGGATATTCTATCAATAGGTAAGGCCCAAATTTAGTTGTTCTGATAATGATTAATCAGCGACATCTTCAGCTCCCAAGCCGCCTTACTGAGATTAACTCGATACATCTCGGGATTCAGCTTACGCAGATACTCCGGCCAGAACAGTGACAGCTCCCCTTCATGATACCGGCGAATCCCCTCCAATGCCGGCAGGCTGTACACCAGCTCTCCGTTACGGAATATCGGGCGTAGCAGACGAATCCCCTCATAGTTACGCACAGTCCGATTCCGATAAGGATGAATCGGATCGTGCAGCTGGATCGGTTCGCCGCTCTGCACTTCCTGCTCATCCTGCAGCGCAATATAATCGGCCTCAGCCTTGCCTGTCTCGCGATTAATGATGCGATACACTTCCTTAATACCGGGATTCGTTATCTTCTCAGGATTGCCCGAAACCTTAATAACCGGCTCATACTCGCCGTCCTGCTCTCTCGCCACTAATTTATACACACCGCCGAGTGAGGGCTGATCCGCGGCTGTAATCAACTGCGTTCCGATGCCCCATACATCCACCTTAGCTCCCTGGGCTTTGAGGTTAAGAATGATATTCTCATCCAGATCATTCGATGCGATAATCTGTACGTCCGGGAGTCCTGCCTGATCCAGCATCTCTCTAGCGCGCTTCGAGGTATACGCCAGGTCCCCGCTGTCAATTCGGATCGATTGCAGCTGCTTGCCGCGCTGCTGCATCTGCTTGGCTGCCCGTATCGCGTTCGGAACACCGCTCTTCAAGGTATCGTACGTATCCACCAACAAGGATGCCTGCTCTGGCAGCACGTCAACGAACTTCTCAAACGCCTCCAGTTCAGAATCATGCGCCTGGATCCAAGCATGGGCATGCGTCCCCTTGGTCGGAATACCGAACAACTGTCCCGCTCGAACATTAGAGGTCGCATGAAAGCCTGCGATATAGCTTGCGCGCGCGCCCCATACGGCGGCATCTGCCTCTTGGGCTCTTCTCGTGCCGAATTCCAGCAGAATATCATCGCCTGCAACCTGCTTGATTCTTGACGCCTTGGTCGCGATCAGCGTCTGATAATTGGCGAAATTCAAGATCGCCGTCTCGATCAGATGCGCTTCGAACAGCCGAGCCTCTACACGTATCAGGGGCACATTAGCAAATACCAGCGTACCTTCAGGCATGGCATGAATATTTCCCGTAAATTTGAACTGCCGAAGCTCCTCCAGGAACGCTTCCTGGTAATTCTCCTCCTGCTTACGCAAGTAGGCGATATCCTCCTCGCTGAAGCGAAGATTCTGGATATACGACACGATGCGCTCCAGTCCCGCGAATACCGCATACCCGTTGCCGAAGGGCATTCTGCGGAAGTACACCTCGAACACGGCCCGCTTGTTCAGCGAGCCTTGTGCCCAATGCGCGTACATCATATTGATCTGATACTTATCCGTATGCAGTGTCAGGTTTGCATAATTCACCTGATCACCTTCCCGCCTAATGTCTGCTCGAAGTGACTAAGCGCCCATTCATGACCCTGTGGATTGAAGCTGGCTACGCCATCGGCATGAACAACAACCTGAAATCCCTTATTATAGGCATCAATCGCGGTATGCAGGATGCAGATATCCGTGCACACTCCTGCAAGATGGATCTCCTGTACGCCGCGCGCGCGCAGCTGCAGCTCCAGATCCGTGCCGCAGAAGGCGCTGTATCTGGTCTTATCCATCCAATAGATGCGATCTTGATTCGCTTGATAGACATCATTCAGCTTGCCGTATAACTGGCGGCCCTCTGTTCCGCGTATGTTATGCGGCGGGAACAGCCGATGCTCCGGATGCAGCTTATCCTCCTCATCATGGAGATCTACAGCCATTACGACATAGTCGCCCGCTGCAAGATAAGCCTCTGTCAGCTCTGCAATCCGTCCCTCAATCGCAATTCCAGGATCTCCGCAGGGCAGCTTCCCGACAACGAAGTCCACCGTATAGTCAATTACGATCATCGCTCTCATCACGAACACCTCATTTGCATAATGGAGTTTATGTGCTTTCATTATGCAGGATTGGGTGATGAAGTCAAGTTTTGAGCGTATGCAATGCCACAGAGAGACTGGCGTAATCCCCGATCTGCTCGCCTAAGCCTGCTGGTACAATCTCACATACAGACAGACTGTGCGAGAGTGCCTCCTCCTGGAGCACCTGCATGACGAACGGACGCAGCAACGCCTCCTGTCTGCCGAAGATGCTGCCGATAATAATTCGCTGTGGATTCAGCATATCGATGAGAATCGCCAGCCCCTGTCCCAGCCGGCGGCCAACCTCTGTGAATACGGCAATCGCTGTAGCATCGCCTGCCTGAGCGGCTATTCCAACCTGCTCAGCCGTAATCCCGGACAGCTGATCAGGCACAGGGCAATAGCGGGGAATGACACCGCTGCTGATCGCATTCTCCGCGTACGTACGAGCGAGCTGAGCGATTCCACCGCCACTGCAGTACCCTTCGAATGAACCAAGCTTGCCGTAGCCGATAGGCCCATGCTGATCGAGACGTATATGCCCGACTTCACCTGCCATATCATTCGTCCCGCTGTAGAGCCGGCCATTCAGGATCATGCCGGCGCCCATTCCCGTGCCGAACGTTAAGAAGACGATATGCTCCAGCCCCCTGCCCGCTCCCCACTGCCATTCTGCTAATGCGCCGGCATTCGCGTCATTCTGTAAGCCCACCGGAACGCCAAAGCGCTCTTTGAACGGGGCGACTATGTTCACTGCGTCCCAATTCGGCAAATTGGGAGGAGACAGAATACGTCCTGTTCGGCTGTCTAATGGGCCGCCGCAGCTAATTCCGATTGCCGATATGCGGTCAACACCGACTTCGTCCGCCAGCAGGTCAAGCTCGACTAACAGCTGGCTGATCGTGAGAGCTGGATCAGGGGGTGTTGGGAATCGACGCTTCCCGAGCAGTTCAATTCGATCCTCCTGCAGTCTGCCTATACTTACCGCGCACTTCGTCCCGCCAATATCGATCCCAGCCAACACCGTCATTGGATTTCCCTCTCAATGAGATCCGTCTCGACTATCGGCTTGCCGGCCTCCATCGGGATGAAGAAGGATTTAATCTCACAAGGTCCAAATTCAACTTGAATGGTTCGGCCCCACTTCGGAAGCTGAATCGTCGCCTGCGTGGTCTGCTTGATCGTTTCATACAGCCGCAGGATATAGCCCTCCCCGCATTCCGCCTTCTTGAGCGCGGACGCAATCACATTCGATTGATCGATCTGGATGAAGGTATCGTTCTGCGGCAATACTCCAGGGTGATAAGACTCCACTACTGGAATTGGAGGCTGATTTAATTCACGGGCACGCTGCACGGTGCCGGCGCTCTCCCAGCCGCCGCGATGCGGCAAGAGGGTATATTTGAAGCGCTGTATGCCTTGATCGATGTATTCATACTCCTCCTCCGGATCAGGAACGGCCGGATCATGATGAGCGTAGATGGGGCTGCGCAGCACCGTAATCGCCATCACATGATTATTCATGCTATAGCTCGATTTGCTGTCATTCAGAATGCTGAGTCCATAGCTGTCCCCATCGCGGTTGCCATCCGGTAGGAAGCCCGAATAATCAATCCAGGTTTGACCCGGCTCTTCCTCTCCGTCCGCCTCGCGCACGATATGACCGTACGGAATCTCATAGGTTGGGCGATATCCCCGCAGGCTCGTTGGGAAGAGCAGCTTCAAGGCTTTATGCTTCTCCCGCCAATCCAGCTTAACCTGGACTTCAATATGATCCAGCTCACGATACAGGATGAAGCTCTGAACCAATCTGGAATCGCCATACTCGCTCACAACTCGGATGATCGACCGAACCGGTCCAAACTCAATTAACTTGACACGAACAGCCTTGAAGGCGCCGATCACCTGATCGAAGCGCCGCACGCCATGCGACCACGTATCTGACTTGTCTTCGATAACGGCTGGCTGTGCAGCAGCATCCAGGAATACAGAAGCCTTCGCTTCCTTGTCGTACAGCTGGCTGATCGTTCCGGTTTCGGGATCAATTTCAATCCGCAGTCGGCTGTTCTCCATCCAATTCGGACCAGCGGACAGCTCGCCTCGGAATTCAATCTGTTGCTGTATCGGCGGATTGGCTTGACCGCGATAGAATCGGTAGGTGCGATAGCCCATAGCTGGCAACTCATCCACGAATGTATAAGTGAACCTGCCATTGTTGTCGGCCGTTGTCGAGCTGGCTGCTGAGGTCTGAACCGGGATAGAGCGGCCATGTTCATCTAGCAGGCACGGATCGATGCCCATCGTTCCCAGCTCAACCTTAATCGCCATCGGAGCAGGCCAGGAATGCGGATTGAACACAACCACTGGCATCATATCCGCCTCCTGAGGGATATTGATGTTCCAGGATATCGCTTGCAGCGCATAGTTGAGTCCGCGGTCAGCAATCGCCAGCGCTTCGCCGTATTCATTGCGAGCATCCTCATACGCCTCCCACAGGCTTGTTCCCGCCAGGATGTCATGGAATTGGTTGAACAGCACATTCTTCCACGCGCGCTCATAATCTTGTGGATACGGCTGCTTCATGATCCACTCAGCATGACTAGAGAAGAGCTCGGCTGTCAGCAAGCGGTTCTCGGCTCTGCGATTCCATTCCTTCACGCCGGAATGAACCGAATAGCAGCCGCTTGCATGGTGCTGCAGATCATCATGAACGACCGGCCATTGCTGCCCCTTCTCCCGTAGCCGATCGAAGTATTGATCAGGCGAGCTGAAGATCAGCTTCGGCATATCGGCCTGTTCATTGAATCGACCGATACTCTCAATATTGTGCTTAGTCGGTCCCCCGCCATGATTGCCTACTCCATAGAACATCATCAGCTCGTCCAACGGCGCAATTAGATGCTCCGCCGTGCGCTTCGTACGCACCTCGAGCTTATCGCCCCAGGTTTCATATTGCTGAATGATTCGATACGTCAGCACACGCGAGCCGTCATCGGATTCCCACCAGAAGATTGGACCTGGCAATGTCTTCTCATGCGGCATCGGTCTCATGAAGACATAGCTGTCCATCCCGCTCTTGCGCAGAATCTGCGGGAGCATGCCGTGATGACCGAAGCTGTCGACGTTGAAGCCAACCTTCGCGATCACCCCGAACTTCTCCTGGAAGTACTTCTGACCGAGCACAGCTTGTCTGACGAACGACTCTCCAGCAGGCAGATTGCAGTCGGGCTGCACCCACCAGCCCCCGACAATGACCCATCTGCCCTCTTGCACACGCTGCTTAATCTCAGCGAACATCGCGTGATCATTAAGCTCTACCCATTCATACATTGCTGCCGAGCTGCATGTGAATATGAACTGATCATATTCCGCAATGCGATCAAGCGCCGAACGGAATGTCGCCTTCACCTCTTGAAACCCCTCCTGCCACGGCCATAACCACACAGGATCAATATGTCCCTTGCCAATCATGTGTAACGTTTTATCCTTCATGTGGACCCTGCCTCCCATTTCCGAATACACCTAATTTGAGTAAAACTTAAATGATTTCAACTATTCCCTACCAGCAACTACATGATCAACTAGCAATCGCGCGGCGGCGGACTTCATTCTCCGGGATACGTCAATCCCCATCCTGCACGCAGTCGATCCATCGTCTTCATAATCGCGAGCGACTCATCCAGCGGCATCACACTGCTCTCAAGTTGCCCAGCTTGCATACAACGAACCGCCTCTGCCGCTTCATACGCATAGCCGATCGGTTCACCTTTATCCTCGAATCGCTCTTCATATTGATTGTATACAGTCAGGACTGCTGACTTCGCCTTCCAGAAGTCAGCCACTCGGATTTCGCCTTCTGTTCCCAGAATAACCGCCTCATGTCTAGACTTCAATCGGAGACCAGCCATCACACTCGCCATCCGTCCATCCGGATAGCCCAGCAACGCGGTGAATACTTCATCTACACCGGTCTCCCCTTCATTCACCAAGCTCTGAGTACTAGTTGGCGATTGCCCAAGAACCATCGAGATAAAGGAGACACAATAAATGCCTACATCCAGCAACGCTCCTCCGCCTAATTCCGGCTTGAACAGTCGGCTCTCTGGATTCCATGTCGCGCGGTTACCGAATCGAACATCCACCATGCGAACATCACCGATCACCCCTGCGGATAGCCATTCCCTCACCTTCCTGATCGCAGGCAGAAATCTCGTCCACATCGCTTCCATCAGGAACAGACGGTGTTCACGAGCCGCGGCCATCAACACTTCAAGCTCCTGCGCATTCATAACGAATGATTTCTCGCATAGCACCGCTTTTCCTGCTTGCAGGCAGGCCATGACATTCTCCTTATGCATCGGGTGCGGCGTTGCGACATAGACAATATCAACCTCAGGGGCATTCGCCAGTTCCTCATAAGTACCATATGCGCGAGGTATACCGTGTCTTGCTGCGAATTCATCCGCCTTCTCCTGTGTTCGCGAACCTACCGCTACTAGTCGCGCATCCTTGACATGTGCAAGATCTCTGACGAATGTATGCGTAATCCCACCGGTTGCCAGAATCCCCCAATTGATCGTTCTCGTCACCCTTCATCACTCTCCGCGCTTATTAGTGAAATAAGACGGTCGCGCATTCCAATTAATGGAATGCGCGCCGTCCACTGCGATTCTTGTTTTATTCATTAAATAAAATGGCGAGAAAATTACTTGGCCGCAGCCCAACGATCATAAGCGGCTTGATGGATGCTTTCAACCTCAGCGATATTCATCTTCTCCAATGTCTGGATGAACTTGTCATAATCATTGGCCACCTTCAATTGACCAGTCACGAATTGCGCTTCACTCTGTGTAATATACGTTTGGATGTCGGTTACAAGCACATCAAGGCGAGCTTGCTCTTCCTCTGTAAAGTAAACGTCTGGATAAGGAACTACACCATGAGGAATCAGCTTTTCAGTTGCCTCAGTAACACGGTGTCTGGCAGAAGCATCATCCCAATTGTATTCGGTCTCAGGGCGCACCAGCTTAGGCACACCAGTACCTACGTTCGGTGTAATCGAACCGCGATACTCTTCTACACTTAAGCCCTCAGGCTGCTTGTACCGCTTAATGCCTGTTGCCTTATCCGCGTATTCCCAGAGCATGCCTTCCGGCCCGTAGTGGACGAAGATACTGCCTTCCTCCGAATACAGATAATCGATCCAGCGTATCATTGCCGCGGGATTCGGATTCTTATTCGTAATAGCGAATGTGCCGCGCTCTATTCCGGTCCGCTTGTTATACATCTTCTTGGAGTTGAACTCGGAAGTCAGGACTGGTGTCATCGGGTACTTATAGATGTCTTCTTGATTGGGAATGTCCCAAGCCAAGTCAGGTCGAGCCTTCAGCGTAACGCCAATCTTGCCTTCCATCCCCTTAGCTGTTACATCCGCTCCGGATTGTGTATAGATATCCGGATCAATCAGTCCCTCGCTATACAGCTTGTCCATGTACACTAACCATTCTTTGTAGTTCGGATGCATAACGCCATAGAATACCTTGCCGTCTTGTGCTTGAATATCCCGACCCAATAGCCCGTATCCATTCAAGAGCATATCAAATACGGCAACAGTCTTCGCTCCGCCTGGCTTATCGGAAGTAAGCGGAATTTCATCCGGCTGTCCATTCTGATTCGGATCTTGGGTCTTGAAGGCCTTCAACATTTGATAGAATTCTTCTGTCGTCTCCGGCACCTTCAGATTAAGCTTCTCCAGCCATTCCCCGTTAATCCAGAGCGGCGAGTGATTGGAGCTCTCTGCAGTCTGGACGGCAGGAAGCGCATAGATATGTCCATCGGTGCTTGTAATCGAGCTCTTAATATTCGGTCTCTCTTCGAAGATCTTCGTCAGGTTAGGCGCATACTTCTCGATTAGATCCTCCAGTGGAATTAGCAATCCTTGCGCGCCATACTTCATCTCATCTGTTGTGGACAGGTTGCCGCCGAAGAACACATCTGGTAAATTCCCGCTAGTGAAAGTAAGATTCTTCGCTTCGGTATATGCATCAGCTGCCGGCGTATCGTAGGTGAATTTAATATTCGTCATCTTCTCCATCTCATGGAAGAAGTGCATATCCTCCCACGGACCTTGAATAACGTGTTTATAACCCATCATGGACATCGTTATCGGTTCATTCACAATCGGATAGCCTGTCTCATTGAAGTTGCTGCTTGCAGCTGCTTCCGTATTTGATTTGGAGCCCGAGCTAGAATTAGATGTTGAAGTGTTGGAGCCTTGATTGCCATTATTACTGCATGCTGTGAGTACCAATACCGTAACGATTAGAAGACTTACAACTTTCACTTTCCATCCTTTGATCAACATGTGGATACGTCTCCCCTTATAGGTGTAATAAATTGCAGGTTAGGTTTACCCCTTGATCGAGCCGACCATCACCCCCTGAACGAAGTATCGTTGCAGGAATGGATACAGCACAATAACCGGCAACGTGGACACAATGATGACAGCGTACTTCACAATCTCAGAGATGCGAACCTGCGCAGCCTGCGCTTCCGTAGACCCTGACGCAGATTCCGTCATTTGATTGATAATCAGAATTTCACGAAGGAATAATTGCAAGGGATAGATATTCCGATCCTTCAAGTAGATCATCGCATTGAAGTAATTGTTCCAGTGCGCTACGCCATAGAACAACGCCATAACAGCAATGATCGGCGCTGAGAGCGGCAGCACGATACGGACGAACAGCATCGCATTATCACATCCATCGATATTGGCCGCATCCTCCAGCTCGCGCGGAATATTCGAAATGAAGAACGTCCTAGCGATGATGATATTAAAAACGGACGCCGCGCTCGGCAGCAAGACTGCCCATACGGTATTCAACAATCCCAAATCCTTCACAATCAAGAACGTTGGAATAATCCCGCCGCTGAAGAACATCGTGACGACCAGCAACCCCATGAACACATTTCGACCGACCAGATCCTTACGTGACAATGCATAGGCACATGGAAGTGTAATCAACAAGTTGATCATTGTCCCGAATATCGTGTAGAAGATCGTATTACGATAGCCGAGCCATATATCAGACGTATGAAGAACTCTTGTATAACCGTCAAGCGTAAAGCCCTTGGGCCATAGCCATACTTGCCCGGTGTTCACCAAATTCGGGTCGCTCAGCGATGCGATCACAACGAAGAACAGGGGGTACATTACAACCAATAAAACCACTGCCATCATCGCTGTGACGCATCCGCCGAATATTCGATCTCCTAATGACTCTCTCATGATTACATCCCCTTACCATAAACTTGTTTCACTAGTACGCTTGGCTATGAAATTAACAATGATGAGCAGGATGCAGTTAATGACCGCATTGAACAATCCCACTGCTGACGAGAAGCTGTATTGCGCCTGCTGCAATCCGCTTCGATACACGTAAGTGGATATCACGTCAGATGCGCTCATATTCAGCGGGTTCTGTAACAAGTAAATTTTCTCGAAGCCGATCGCCATCATATTGCCGACATTCATAATTAACAGAATGATCATGGCTGGCAGGATAGCCGGCACATTAATATGTCTGAGACGCTGCAAGCGGGTTGCCCCATCCATGACAGCTGCTTCATGCAGCTGGGGATCAACACCGGAGAGCGCTGCCAGATAGATGATCGTGCCCCATCCCGCATTCTGCCATACGTCAGAGAATACGTAGATGGTCTTGAACCATTCCGGCCTGGATATGAACGAGATCGAATCCATTCCGAGCCAGGTTATAATCTGATTCACCATCCCTGTCTGCGGATGCAGGAAGGTGAGTATGATCCCTGTCATAACAACCATTGAGATAAAGTGAGGGGCGTATGTGACGGTCTGTACAAGCTTCTTAAATGCGCCATTCTTAAGTTCATTGAAGCCCAGCGCCAATACAATTGGAATCGGGAACGCCACAGCCAGCATATAGAAGCTGATACCGAGCGTATTCAGAATGAGATCCTTGAAGTAATAAGAGTTGAAGAATCTGAGGAAGTGGTCGAAGCCAATCCAGTCACTGCCCCAAATTCCCTTGACTACTGTATAGTTCTTAAAAGCGATCTGCACACCATACATGGGCATGTAATGGAAAATCAAATAGTAAGCGCATGCAGGAAGTAGAAAGAAATACAGCTGCCAATTCTTGGTGATGCGTTTTGCCATGTAGACACAACCTTTTGCTCGAAGTTCGAATACTCAGAATCGCTCATTCAATTATTTTAACGATTAAGTTAAATAGATTGTACATGATTGCTATTCGGAATTCAACCCCCTAATTTCTAGGTCTTTATTTGATGATACGAGAAAATAGTCTCCTAACACAAAAAGTTTACTTATTCATTAAATATAATGTATGATAGGAATATATTCGATATTTCATGGAGGCTCTGTTGCGATGACAAAATCATATGAAGCATTAGTAGAAGGTGTTTATGCGCTTCTGCTGACCCCATTTTTGGAATCGGGCGAGATTGACTATCCCGCGTACGAAGCATATGTTAGTTGGCAATTATCACATCGTCCGCAAGCATTGTTTGCTTCTTGCGGCACCAGCGAGCTGCTCACGCTAACAACAGAGGAGAGACTATCCCTCACCCGTCTAGCGATCAAGCATGCTGGGGATACACCCGTAGTTGCAACAGCCAATGCGAACGGAGATCCAGCAACGCATAAGGAAGACCTGATGCGTATGATAGACACCGGCGTACAAGCCGTTGTCCTCATCCCTCCAAATGGCTATGGCAACGATCCTGAGCGATTGCAGCATTATTTTGCGGAGCTTGCCGATCTGTCTTCTGTCCCTGTCATTCTGTATGAATTCCCGGGCGTTAAGCCCCACTCAATTCCTGCGGACGTCTATGGCCAACTCGTGCATTCGCACGGGGTTAGCGCGATTAAGGACACCACCTGCACGATGGAGGGGATTACCGCCAAGATCCAGGCGGCGCCTGACAGCATGATTATTCAAGCGAATATCGCCTTCCTGTTAGAGTCGATCCAGGCAGGCGTTAGAGGAATTATGGCGATTACTTCAGCAGCAGCCGCAAGCTTGAATGTGCAGTTCTGGCATAAGGCGATTAGCAAGAACCCCGCCGATCTGACGGAAGCGAAGCGTCTGCACAGGGAGCTGGTCATCATAGACAGCTTGATATCCAGAGAATTCACCGCGTCAGCGAAGCATCTAGTCGCCTTGCACGGCATCCCGTTCTCTACGACAACTCGAACAGGCGCTGTTCTAAGCACAGCTCATGCCCATGCGCTAAGGGTATGGCATGAAGGGCTAATCGCAAACTTACGATAAACAGGAATTAGGACCTTACCGCGGCTCGACGGGTAAGGTCCTTCTCTATGCGCATGTCAATCCTGCTGCATCGCCTTCGTCTCGCCGATATAATTCACGGTCGTACGATCCTGCGTCACTGTCAGCCAGTAGATGCTGCCGTTGCTCTGGTGGAAGTAGGTGTTGCTCTCCCACGATATCCCTAAAGCCGCGTACAATAAGTGTCGATTAAAACCGCTGTGCGCGAATATGACGACTCGCTTGCCTTCGTACCGCCTGCGCAGCTCCGCGTAGACCTCCTGAGCTCGAGCGGTGGCCATGGCCTCCGTCTCATCACCGCTGCAATACCAGCCCTCAAGCTCGATATCATCGATCAATGGCACATCAGGATACATGCTGCGCAGCTTCTCTGAGCTGGGTCCACGATACGGTCCCTTGTTGCGGACCTCATAGGTGTTTTTCCAGATCTCTATAGGCAGCCCTTGCTCGATTGCAAGCGGACTCGCCGTTTCGATCGCTCGCATTAACGGACTGCATACGATATGGTCTAGCTTCAGGCCCTTCAATCCTTCGCGGACTTGCATCGCTTGCTGTCTGCCCAGCTCGGTTAGCTCCCCGTCAGGCATATCCTCAACGATTAAATTACCGATGGATTCGCCATGCCGCACTATGTATAACTCCAACCTTACTCACCTCCCTATTCATGAATGGAAGAACTCAAGCTCTAATAGTATGCAGATCGCATGGTAGATTGGCAGATGCCGCTCCTGAATGTCGGGGGTACAATCATAGGGCACCTTGATCGTGATATCGCATAGCGCATCCATCTTGCCGCCGCTCTGACCTGTTAACCCTATAGTTACAAGTCCTCTTACCTTAGCGGTTTGAAGCGCGCGAATCACATTGACCGAATTACCGGAGGTGCTAATCCCTAGACATACGTCACCTGGATTGCCATAGCCGAATACCTGCTGCGCATAGACCATATCTGCAGCCACATCGTTGGCATAAGCGCTAATCAGTGCTGTGGCGCTGGTCAGCGAGATAGCGGGCAGCGCGCCTTGCAGGTGATCTGCAAGATAAGCGCCGTCTGTCGGAAACTGCTGATGGAAAGCTTGCTTCATCGTCTCAGGTAATGGGCGCTTCGACATGAAGCCCTTCATGAGCTCTCCAACGATATGGTCAGAGTCGGAGGAGCTGCCCCCATTCCCGCAGACGAGCAGCTTCCCGCCTTGACGATAGCTATTCGCGATCAGCGCCGCCGCTTCTCGAATATCATCCACGCATACCTGCAATTCAGGATACTTATTCACTAATCTAATCAGCACCGCTTGCTTCCGCTCATCACTCACTTCATTCACTTCACATTCCCCCAGCATAATAATCATAAGCAAGCAAGATTTCCTCGGGCGAAGCGGTGCCGGTCGTTTCCAGCTTCTTAATACTAACCGCAGATGCATAATGGGCCAGCCTCATCGCCTCTTCGCCGCTGGAGCCGGCTCCTAGCGCGCTGATCATGGCGGACGCGAAGCAATCGCCCGCTCCTACGATATCAATCGGCGGGGCAACCGGTAATGACGGAACATAGCAGTATTCCCCTTGCTCAGCCCAGATTGAGCCATTACCGCCAAGCGTAATCACGCAAGGCGCATGCGTATGTCGAGATATTCGCACAGCCAAGTCTGCCCAATCGGCTGAGGTAGCGCTTGAAGGTTCGATATATTGCGGGTAGCTGTTATTCGCTTCAACCTCATTCGGCTTTACAATCACATCGCGATACAAGCTTATTCGTTCTCGGCTATCGACCAGCACAATCTTGCCCTGCTTGCTCCAATCGCTCAATCTCTCTCTGACGGCATCGCCAATAACACCATAGGTTAACTGATCCGTTACAGCGATCACGTCTACCTGCTCCGCCATCTGGTCCAATCTCTCGATTAAACTGTCGGTAAGCGCCTTCGACAGCGGTACATAATTCTGAAAATCAAGACGAGCATCCTCTTGTCTAACCTGCTGCAGGCCGTTGCGAATTGGCTTGCAATAAGATGGGGTAGTCCAGGACGGGCTGGCTATTAGATAGGATAGATGAATGCCTCGCTCCTGAAGTGTACGCTTCAGCAACTCCCCCCGCCAATCTTCACCAATGACGGAGCACACGTACACCTCCGAACATCCAATTGCTCGTAAATTCGCCGCGACATTGCCTGCTGCGCCCGGTGAGTAGCGCTCCTCCACAACTGGCAATGTATGATGCGGTGTCTCTCTAGATAGCTCACTGCGCATCATGTCGATCTGCCAATACATATCCAAGCAGACGTCGCCAATAACACCGGCCCTCACGGTTGTGATCTGATCGAGCAGCTGCTCAATTGAAGCTCTACTTATCCCGTTTGGGTCCTCGCCCAATTGGTCAATCATTCCTTGCCTCATCCTTTCCCTGCATGACCATCAATGAATGCCAAATCGCGGCGATCGTCTCTTCATGCATGCCTTCGAAATGATACCCCTTGCCCCCCAAACTGGTTGGTCGGTGTATAATATTCTTGCGCGGCCTGTAATAATAATCCCAGTCCTCATAGCCAACCTTGCTGTGGTAGTCGCCCAGCTTCACAATATCGAAGTTAGCCGTCACGATATCAGTAACCTGATGACCTAGATTTCTAGCAATCGACAGCGCCTTCAGGAACACCTCTGGTCCCGTTACCGTAGAGCCGAAGTTAAGGAATGCGCCGCCGTTCAGGTGAGCGACCGTATGCGCATAGGAATGGAAATCATGTCCACTGGCCCCACCCTGTATGGCGAAGTCGACATCAGGATGCTGCTGAATTTGATCGGTTCCAATCGTTACATGAACGGTGCATGGAATACCGGCGCGCGAGCACGCATACATGACGCTTAAATCGCGATAGGGGAACCGCTCCGGCGCAGCCTCCATCTCCTGCATGATGCTCTCCCCGAAGCCCAGGCCTCGCGCGTAGCCCGAAGCCAGCGCAGCATGATAGCGTTCACCCGGCTCTCGCCACATACCGAATCGGCCGCTGGCAAGGGAATTCTCATCCAATTCTTCTGTCTGTCCGAAGGCGGCCAGCTCGTAATCCTGGAAGCTGCTGGCGCCATTCAATGCGAGATGCGTAATATAACCGCGTTCGATCAAGTCGATCAGCATCCGGTTCATCCCGCTGCCGATCACATTGCCTCCGAGATTGACCAGAATGTGGTGTCCTGCTTGGCGTGATTGGTGTATCGCAGCGATACATGCTATAAATTGCGGATCGGCCGACTGGCTCCAAGAGCCCTCATGCAGGGTGTCCAGCTTGCGGACACCTGCGGCAAGCAGCTTGCTCCGTCGCTGCGAGACCGGATACAGCTTGCGGCTTGCATGCTCCAGTTTATTCACATAATCAAGCGGCTCGAATGTTAATCCCAGCTCGCGCTTGCGCTGCAGTACACGATGGAATAATTGTGGAATGGTGTGCTGATGCAAGCCTTGGAACAGCATTCCTCTGCCGCCAATCGACTGCAATCGGTCCAGCATATTGCGGCGCGGGCGATAATAATACTCGGATTCCCGTTCAGACGGTATGCCCTCTTCCCGTATCGGCACAATATCGAAATTAGCCGCAGTAATGGGCTGCATAGCCAGCCCGGCATTGCGGCCAAGACTGAGCGCCTTCACGAATATCTCCGGTCCAGAGATGGCCGAACCGAAATTCAGGAAGATACCGCCAGCATCCATTCCCGCGATCGATTGACATATCTTATCGAAGTCTCTTCCGCTGGCCAATCCGAGCGCCTCGAAGTCAACAATCGGATGCTGATGAATAATGTCCGTGCCGATCGAGATATGACAGGTATAAGGTACACCCGACAGCTGACATTGCACGAATACACAATCCTCATAGTGAGGGAACAGCGACGGATTGCGTTCGAGATAGCGATATAAGCTCTCCCCATAGCCCAGCCCCTCTGCTGCGCCCTGTTGAATCGCCTCATTCATATATCGCCCGGTTTCTTCCCACATCCCGAATGAGCCATCCTCAATCGCAGTCGCCACATCCTCTGACGTCTCTCCCAGGAAGGCCAGCTCGAAATCATGAATGCTCGTCGCGCCATTACCCGACACATGCGTCAATACACCATGTCTAACCAGCTCGATAATATAGCGGGACATGCCATTCTTAATGACGTGAGCGCCCATGGACCATACAACAGGCTTACCGGCTGCGCGTGTCTGGACAATAAGTTCAACCAGCTCCTCGAATGCCCGTTCCCCATGCTCGTTAGTTGGCCATTGTTCAGGGCTATCATCATAAGGTTGAGCCATATTCTTAATGGTCACAAGATTCGTTCGGCTATAGACCGAATTGGTCTTGATCGCATCGAATGGCAGTCGTGGATGATTGTTCATCATTCGGTCTGCTCCTTTACTTCAAATTCCAGCCAAGCGCTTCTGGAGCCATGCGGGGGCAGCACAATCGCGTGCCCGCTCTGCACCGCTTCGGCCAAAGTCAGCTTAGGCGGCACATTGAACATCTCAAGACCAATGTTATATTCACAAGCGAAGAACGGCGCATCCCCGTCTGCTCCGAAGTTCTGCCAGTACCAGATATACGGCCATATCTGTTGATCCCAGGATACCTCGAGGCCCAGCTTCCTCTCCGGACTATAGATGCCGTATCGACCATCTACTGTCTCCACAGCCAGAAGCTCGCGCGGCGTGCCTGCTGGCGGCATGACGGACAGATCAATCTCCTCATCGGTATGTGCGGACTGATAGTGAGGCCAATTCGTCCGTCGACCACTGATCGGATCCAGCACCTTGGCCCCAGCCTTGAAGGATATAACGGAGGAGCTATCCAGGAACGGGGCGCCATAGGCCAGATGATGCCCCCAATTCGTCTCCATCTGAACCGGCGCTTCATTCGTCACCTGCTCCTCAATCCGCAGCTTGGCTTCACCTCGTCTAAGTACGAAGTGCTTCTCGACACGCAGCGGCAGGGAGCGTACCCGGTTCGTCAGACGAATATGGATCTCATCCGGATCATCCCGCAGCACCTCACAGCTCCACGGCGTGACTGCCGTCTCCCCGCGATGCACAACAACGCCGCGATAGGTATGTGTATAACTCACCTCAGGCATCATCTCCTGCCAGCCGCCTGGATAGGTCATCTGATAATCTGGATATAGCCCATGAGGTGGGAGTAATCCTAACCGCGTCATCCAGATGAAGTCAGTATCGCTAGCCTTATGCAAGAAGCGAATCGGCTCGCCTCCTCTGTCCAGCAGGAGGATGATCTGAAGCTTCTCATTCTCCAGCATGATTGCGCGGTATTGCTGATAGACAAGATCTTGCGTTAATCGACAACCATAGTTGCGGTGCATAGGCTCCTCCTCTTCTTCCTACTCTTCCGACAAGCCCAGACGCGCCGACCATTGCTGCATGTCCTGGAAGTCTCCGATAATCCAATCCGCCCCCGCCTTCTCCAAGCGTGCTTGCTTGAGCGGGTTAATGCCTTCTCTTAGCAGCTCATCACTGGCCAATCCGATCGCCAGCGCCCCGCGCTGCTTCGCCAGACCAATCTCGACCTTGCCATCGCCGATAACTGCCAATTGCTGACCCTCTAGTTGATTAGTCACCAACAGGTCCTCCAGCACCTTCTCCTTCGAGCATTCAGCAAGTCCCACAGGGGCGCCTACAATTTCCTTAAAATAGTGAGCAACGCCCAGCACCTGGGCTTCACGTACAACATCCGGATGGTCGGTTCCGCTGGCGACGTACATCTCAACACCCGCGCGCTGCAAGCGATCCAGCATCGCAACAGAGCCCTTCATCAAGTAGTCTTCTGCTCGCAGCTCCCCTTGCTCCAGCTTCAACACGCGCTCCTTGACTTGGAGCAGCAGTCTGCGATTATATTCCGCTTTGTATTCCCATTCGTCTAGTACCGTCGTATTCCAACCCTTGCTGCGTACCGTCTCCGCCAACCAGCGCATCTGATACACCGTCTGAATCCCCGTTGACTCATCAACATAAGCATCGATCTCCCGTTCCAAGGCTGCTTCCTCTTCGGGTGACAGCGTCGCCTGTCCGACAATACTTTCCTTCATGAAGGGAATCATAACCTCTTCCCAGCCCGCTCGCAGCGTAGATAACGTTCCATCAAAATCAAACAATACCGTTGTAAGCTTCATCATCAATCAATCTCCTCATTATTGACTTATTCATTAAGTTAAATGAACAGAGAAACAGCAATTTACGAAAGCCGCTGTTCTCTTATGATTACGCAGTCGGCTGTGTCACCTGCTCTAACACATCAAGCGGGTAATTCATCAGCTCACCGAAAACTAATGCAGCGGCGCCGACCGCGCTCTGCGAGGTGCCGAAGGACGCGGATTGGATCGCGACCTTACTCTGCGCAAATCGGTATACACTGGATTGCACATGATTTCGTAACCGCGGTAGATAGTTGTCTATATAAGCGTATAATTTTCCACCAAGAATTATCAGGTCTGGATCATACACATTGAATAGCGTAGTTAAGGTCGATTCCAACACCTGCAGCGTAGATTCCAACACACGCATCGCACCCGGATCGCCCGCATCAACAGCTTCGAAGAACCCGCCAATCGTCACATCGGTAACATTCCCGTGCCCCCAGCGACGCAATATGGCTGGTATAGAGCCTACTGTCTCCCAACAGCCGCGATTGCCGCAGGCACATAGCTCACCGTCCGGAATGATTGTAATATGACCGATCTGTCCATATAGACCATTGGATCCGAGAATAACATCGCCGCCAGAGACGACGCCGCCGCCAATCCCGTGGCCCATCGTCACATAGACGAAATTCGTGTGCTCGCGTCCATAGCCGAACCAGCGCTCAGCCAGCGCCGAGGTGCGCGCATCATCATGCATGAGCACCTTACGGCCCAGCAGACGCTCTAACTCCGCTTTAACCGGGAAGTGCTCCCAATTCGGGAAGTTCGGCGGCATGAGCAGCGTACCGTCCTGCATATTCATCGGACCCGGTATGCCAAGCCCGATGCCAAGCACTTGCTGCGCTTCGGACTCCACCCTTGCGATCATCGATTGGACAATGCTGGACACTTGCTCTAGCACCTGCTGTGGACCACTAATTCCTAACGTGCTCGCCTCTGTACTCGCGAGAATCTTACCCGACAGATCCGTCGCGACGACTTCAAGCGACTCACGGCCAATATCTATACCAACGAGTGCGAATCGCTCTGTATTCAGCTTGAGCATCATTCGCTTACGCCCGACAGTCCCTGTAGACAGTCCGCTTTCCTTGAGCAGACCAACCTGTAATAAATCCTGTGTTAGATTTGTAATCGTACCGGACGTCAGTTGCGCAGCCTCTACTAGTTCAATACGAGAGATCGGTTCTAGCTTCCAGATCTGCTTTAGAAGCCCGGATAAATTCGTTTGTTTCACCTGACGCAGATACCCTGCGGATTGGATCATAACCTGCACCTAGTTTCTATCTATATTGTAGTTAGAATCAATTTCACAATGAAATTGATTCAGTTCTAATACTTTATACAATAAGATAACTTTGATCAAATGTACACATGAATTGTCAATCAATGGTGATGATGGTGATCAATTCCCTTATGCTCATGGTACACTTGGTGATGGTGCATGCGATGATGAAGCGCGCGATGCGCGGCATGCAGACTCGTAAGCAGCTGCTTGAACACTTGCTCCTCTGCGCGCGTGGCCAATGTCTTCACGTAGGCGGTCGAGCCTTCAATCTGCTCCAGGATCGTCATCGCATCCGCAGCCTGGAAGCATCGCTGACCCTTCACCAGGATGAACACCGCACTCGTATGTGCGGTTATCATCTCGGCCTGCCCCTCATATCGTCCTCTTATTCGAAGCGCTACCCAGCAGCTCTCCTGCACCTTGAGCGTCCAATGACCGGCATACTTCCCCGTACTCGGATCGACGGTTACGCATTCCTTGAGCTCGCCATTGACGACCAGTTCAATCCGCGTTATTGGGATCGTCACCGTCTCTACTTGCCATTGAATATCTACGGAACCGCCGGTTGCGGGCATCTCGAACCGGCTGCCCATCTCATAACCATGAACGAGGAAATCGATCATCGGGCCGTAGGATACGAACGTCAGACGCTTCCTCACTGCCTCCATCCAGCTCTGATACGTGAATGGCTCATCCTTGATCAGCGCATAGGTTCGAATCTTGCCTACCGGTGTTTCCTGCGACATTTTATCCGTGCCTGCAACGGCCGGCACTTCATAGCCGCAATTGAGGTATCTGTACCAATCGGATAAGGAATAAGGATTGATCCCACGCTCACCGAAGGAACACATCTCCACCGCATCGATCTCACCTAATACGATAGCCGCTGCACCCTCTGCGCGCGGGTTCGGCAGATGCGGCAGTACCGCTAGACCGAATTGCTCGCGGCATTGCCTTGCCCATTGCGTAAGCGTCGCTTCCAGCGGGTCGCCCAAGCCGGATTCATCCGGCCCGCCTGTGCACAGTGGCAGGATCATACTGCCTTCATAGCCTAGCAATGAGATATGGCCCAGGATATGCTGGCGATTCTCTGTTCCTACACGGACGAGGTACTCACCGGACCCACCGTTCTCTATACTGCCAATGGTTGTCTTCCCATCGAAATCCCCTAGGTTGCTGAACATCTCGCCCCATTGACTCGTTAATAGATTCACGACATTGACACCTTCGGCCTCGCCTTCGAGCAGTGCCGTCTGCGGCGACAAGAAGTGCACATGGGTATCCGCCGTTACCCATCCCTTCTGCCTCCATGGCAGAACATGCTCTAGCTCGATTGTAATGTCAGTTGTGTCTGAATCAACGATTACCCGCTTACGCACCGGGCGAATTTCCAAGCCCTTCGTGACCTCGATGAACAGCTCGCCCTTAGGCAGCTTATACTCCGCTTCCCCATTCATATAGACCGAATAATGAACATGATTGACATGCTCTACCCCATAATCCTCGAACCAATTGGCATTGGGAATCCGGTGTCCGTTAACAGGCGCATAATACTGTCCGAATGCACCATGGAGATGAACCTTGGCTGCTACTGGCTGCTTGGTACGACTATCGATCACTCGAAGCTTTACCGGCCTTGTATGCCGTTCCAACAATGTCGTCCGTTCATGCTTGGACAGCTCCGAGATTGGGATGCTGCTTATCTGTCCAGTTAAGGGATGATTGATGTAGAGGCAAGCGTCCGGATGCGCAGTGAAATCCACGAGCCACTCCCGACTGGAGGGAGTCGGGTTTACTACATGTCCGAAGTAGGGTGAAGTCGTCTCCCAATTCTGATCGTCATACTGCAACACGGGCGATACAGCAATAACAGCTCCCATATCGATTCGTATGTTCGCCTGATCGCCGTAGGGATCGAGCGGGAATTCACTTCGGATCACTACCGTTTGTCTGGCGTCCCATCGCAGGGGATGAGCGGACGCATTCATCGCCGTCAGTCCGAACAGGAAGACGGTTCCATCCTCAGGTCGCAGCGTGATGGATTGAATAGCCTTCTCCGGGGTAGGATTATTCAGGGCATACAGCCAGTGGTGCATAGCCGCATTCTCCCCTTGGAAGGTCGTTCGAATCTGAGTTTTGCCCCATGGGAATACGACATGCCCCGGGCCTTCATCGGACTTCTCCGGTATAGCTGCCGGCTTCAGGTGCTTCACCGATTCGAAGCTGTTCTCGCCCCAATTTGTCTTGAACTCACTAATCTGATAGCGACGCTTGATCGAAACCTCGAAGCTGGTTCCATCTTCATAATGCAAGGTATAGACGGATACCGTCTCGCCTAATCGAGGCGTCCCCATCATCGGTTTATAGATGCCGTCTGCCTCTGTGCTGCTTGCCTTGAAATCCGCAGCATGAACGAACACGAGCTGAGCAGCGTGCAGCGATTCAGGCAATGGCAGTGTAATCTCCTCGTCCTTAAGCAGCACAACATTCGGCTCCTGACCTTCGGGTCCGAGCTGGAAGGGGATTCCCCACAGCTCCTGCGCGCCGACGAGCAGGTGCTGCTTGTTAGCCAGCACCTGCTCCGAGCAATCAGCTTCGGATAACGCATGAATATTCCGGTTGTATATTCCCCGCAGGTCTACTTGAACAACATGAGCATGTCGATCATCCAACTGTCCATTCATAGGACCTACTCCTTAGCTACACGTATTCGGAAGGTCTTCAGTTCATACGGCTTGAAGTAGGTGGAGAAGCGATGAGCCTCGCTAGGCAATGCTGCTTCTTCCCGCTCCATGAGATTCACTTCTTCAACCGCTTCAATGCGAGCATGACTGCCGAAGCTCGCTGCGCCTCGCTTGCCGGCAAACTCATAGCAACGAACGATGATGTCATCGGAATCCTCTGCCTTCTTAATCGTATCAACCACCACATGATTGCTGTCGCATGTGAAGAAGCTCATTTCTGCTGGCAGCAGTGATCCAGGAGCCAGCTCAGGCCGATCCGCTTCGTCAATCGCTACCGGCAGCAATGGCGTATTGAGCCGCTGTGCCTGTTGCTGTGTGCCGCCGGTGAACCAATCCCCGCTATGCGGCAATAGGGAGTATGTGAAGTCATGCTCGCCGATATCTGCCGTAGCATCTGGTTTAGTCGCCGCCTTAATGAGCGTCAGACGCATCGTCTGCTCCCTCACATCATGACCATACTTGCAGTCATTCAGTAAGCTGACACCGTAATCACGCTCCGATAGATCGATCCAGCGCTGCGCGCAGGTTTCGAATCTGGCATAATCCCAGCTCGTGTTCCAGTGTGTAGGACGCTGCACATTGCCATATTGGATTTCATAGGTTGCTGAAGTGGAACGAATATTAACTGGGAATGCAACCTTCAGCAGCTGATCAGGCTCATGCCAGGATACATGCGTCTTGAAATCAATGCGCGGATTATCTGCATATACGATCATATCCTGTGAGATAACCGACCGTTCATACTGCCATTCGAAGCGAATAACCGCTCGGTGTTCATCATTGTGTATAACCGCTACAGAGGTTAAATCCGTCACCACATGCTTCTTCTCATAGTAATAGATATCAATTTCCCAAGCGTCATGAGCAGTCGGCTTATCTTCATGAACGTCGAAGCGGTTGGCGACTTCACCTGCCAGCAATACCTCACGATCATTATGCTTATCATAGAGTCGGCTAATCTGACCGTGCGCGTTCCACTCCAATGCATAGAATGGCGTATCTGCACCGTTAGCTGTAATGGTAATTGGTGCTGTCGCTGTATGAGCCCCCGAACCGGCGATTTCAGCAGCGCTAACGAACGTATAGCCCATAGCTGGAACTGCAACCTTAACTGTCTTATGATCAAGCTCAATCAGTTCTTCTCTAGCCCAGCCCAGCGAGTTAAAGATCAGATATCCGGACTGACCCTGTGTATCCACCAATTGCGCCAGACCTTGAAGACTATTGTGCAAGGGAGCGGCTGCAAGCTGCTCGGCTTCTGCATATTCGACGTGACAGTCCTCATACACTTCAGCGATAGAGGAACCCGGCAAGATATCATGGAATTGATTACGGAGCACGATTTTCCAGCTCTCATAGATCGCTTCCTGTGCATAATACTCGAAGCCGGCAGCCGCGCTGTAGAATGACGACACCAGCTCTGCATCACGCAGCAGGTTCTCCATATAGCGATTCATCTTCTTCACATAGGCTTGAGAAGTATAGGTGCCTCTGTGCAGCTCCAGATACAGCTCTCCATCCCAACGATGAACATAACGATCTGTTGACTCTACATTCTCCTCCAGCTTGTTGAAGAATTCATCCGCGCGGCCGATCGTCACCTTCGGCAGGCCAGGCATATGCGCCAGGCGTCTTCTCATCTCGAGCATCGTTCTCGTTGGTCCGCCACCGCCGTCGCCATAACCGAATGACAGTAGCAGTTCATTATTAATTTCCTTATCACGATAGTCGTTCCAGATTCCTGCAACTGTCTGCGGCAGCACCTGGCCGTTATACGTATAATACTTCGCTACACTGTCCGGACTCCGACCCGGATCTGGCGTCGTGATGTAATGCGTTAGAATTTCTGTGCCATCGATTCCAATCCACTTGAATGTATCATGCGGGAACCGATTATATACACTCCAGCTGATCTTGGTTGTCATAAAATAGCGCAAGCCGGCCTTCTTCAGAATTTGCGGCAGCGCCCAGCTATAGCCGAATACGTCTGGCAGCCATAGATACTCACACTTGGCACCGAAGCGCTGCTCGTAGAAGCGCTGACCGTACACAAGCTGTCTGACCAAGGATTCACCGGATGGGATATTGCAATCCGACTCCAGCCACATCGCTCCGCCCGCTTCCCAGCGGCCATCCTGTACACGCTCTTCAATCTTCTCATAAATTTGCGGATAATCCCGCTGCAGATCATCATAAAGCTGAGGCTGCGTCTGGAGGAAGGTATATTCCGGGAATTGCTCCATTAGACGCAGCACTGTGGAGAACGAGCGCGCAGCCTTCTCTCTGGTATGCTTCAGACGCCATAGCCAAGCAACGTCTATATGGGTGTGCCCGATACAACGAACCGTCACATCCGAGGACTTCGGGAAAGCGTCGATATCCGCCTTCAGCTGTTCGTTAGCCGCGCTGATGCTGCGATAGAACGCCTCGCTGCCTGCTTGACGCCAATCAACAAGCAAGTATGCGCGATCCAATGCCTGAAGCAGTCGATTATATTCATAGGAGTTCTCATGCAATACCTTCAGCGTCTCGCGTACCGCGTACGACGTATAATAGAAGTCATCTGCATCCACATCCAGTATCGCTAGAGCGGACTGCCTGATCTCATGCTCCCAATCGAATCGAATTCCGGTATCGCCATTGAGGCCCGACCATACCTTGAACAGAAGCTGAATACGCTGTCCGATCATCTCTTCCGTCAGGAACACTTCCATATGGTTCGTTCCCACTCCCTGGTACGGCTCTCCGTTCACATACAATAAGGATTCGAATCCCCAGTTATGTCCATCGCCTGTCTTGCCGAAGTCGAACAAGCCGAGCACGCGCTGACCTGCCCACTCCGCAGGCACAGTAACCTCTGCACGCATCCAAGCTGTAACGTCCCGGCCCTTCCAACGCTCACCGAGTGTGATCGTTCCCCACTGCGCATCCGCTGGCGGCATTGCGCCAATCTCCGCTTCCTCATCAATCCAGAATTCATATTCCGGAATCTTCACAAGTTGCTTATGTCGATACTTCTCTAATTCATTTACTCTTCTTTCGAGCTTGGCAATCGTTAGCAGCATTGGATTTAACGTACTCAAGTCAGGTTACCTCCCGAAATAATGATCATTTAATCTTAATGATTAAATTAATAAAAGTATATCAAAGTTTCAGATGTCTGTCTATGCCCTCAGAGCCGATGTTCAGATACTGAACCATCCGCGAGCCGCACCCATGTGTTGAACGATTTACCGCCTTGATTCAAGCGAATTACACGGGCGCCGTGCATGCCTTCAGGAGGGTTTCGGGTTTCGCAGCCGGTGACATGACCATAGCATAGATAGATGCCATGAACCTTGCCGCAATAATCATTGGAATGATCATGGCCGCAGAATACAGCCTGAACATCTCCTCGTTCTACCATAGCAGCCAGGAAACCAGAATTGACATCCGGGCAGCATACCTTCTCTCCCTTATGTCCGATCCGCCCAGGCGCGTCCCAAGCTTGCTCATACTCGGGCAACGGGATGTGAATGAAGGATAACGCCGGCACTCGCGCTCCGCGCTCTGCCTCAAGAAGCTTCGATTGCTGCGTATACCATTGAATTTGGTCGGATTGCACCCAGGCTTCTCCGCCAATGTCAGATGGTGCCTTATCACCGGTATCGAATAGATATAAAGCAGCAGCCAGACGTTCTTCTTTGGCATCATGAATGCGCAACACATAATTCCCTAGCCCATTAATCTCTGCAGGGCCTGGCTCAGTCAGACACCACGAACTCTCCAGTTGAACAGCCAACAGCGCTTCCTTAGTCGTATCCTGTTCTGCATCATGATTGCCGAATATCGCAGCCCAGGGGATCTGTCTGCTTAGAACAGGCTCCAATGCTTGTCGCAGCAGCGGCGCTCGATCCGGACATCGCGGCCCGCCCACCATATCGCCGGTGTAGACAACCAGGTCTGGCTTCTCGGCGTCTAGAATACGGCTCATGAGTTGAACCGTCTCCTCATTGAGCGGTTCCTCATGGTGCATATGAAGATCCGTGAATTGTACAATCGTGAACGTGCCATTATTACGGAAGGATAGCCGCTTGTCTGCTCTTCCACGAATTCTGTTGGTCATACCTAACCCTCCAACCTATATATATTATTGATTAAAATAATTCATGTTAAGATTGTATGAGGGAATATCGAATCTTGTCAATCCCTTCTCTCGTATCCTATCTTCTGATATTCCGAGTCCGAGATGCCCATATGCTTCTTGAGGATCTGCCTGGATTAGGCTCGATCAGCGCCTCCTGAACAATAAGCCAATAAGGTGCAGCTAAATGGAGTTAGTCGAATTTCTAATAGGATGTAAAGATTTTAATGCTTACAAGAATTCGCTTTCTTTCTATACTTAGAGTAGGATATGGCGCCTATCCAATAATTCATTTAGTAAGGGGAGTTCAAATGGCCACTCGCAAACGAAGTTCTATCATCGCCATTATGCTTATCATAATTCTTGTTTTTATGTCGGCTTGCCAGGCGAAGGACAACACAGCCGAACCGACACCTGCTCCGGTCAATACACCTGCACCGGCTGACACGGCAGCAACTGAGCCTGCAGAAGTCGTTGATCCAATGGCCAAATACGATCCGCCAATCAAACTAACTGGCGCGATGTTTGATAATGGCTCTGAATTTCCTCAGGGTGAGGACTGGACGAATAACCGCTGGTTAGATCATTATCGCGATACACTTGGAGTCGATCTCGAGTTTTCATTCATAACGACTGGAGTTGAGTACCCCCCTAAGCTGACATCTTCAATCGCAACGGGGGATATTCCAGACATCATCACACTGGATTCGATTTCCTTCCAAACGCTGTATGAGAACGATGAGCTTGCTGATCTAACCGAGGCTTTCGATGAGTATGCCTCTGATTTACTTAAGAAAATCCTCACTGAGACTGAGACTGGCAAGGAAGCCATGGGTTTGCTTACACGTGACGGCAAGCTGTATGGATTGCCGCAAACCAATGCATCTCTGGCTGCCAATGGATTAATGATGATGATCAGATCCGACTGGATGGAAGAGTTGAATTTGCCAGATCCGCAATCGCTGCAAGATGTCATTAAAATTGCTGAAGCATTCGCTCTTCAGGATCCAGATAACAATGGGCAAGACGACACGTATGGAATTTCTGTAGCCCGTTCCTTTCAATTCGCAGAATTCGGGGACTTATCCGTATTCTTCAACGGCTATCATGCGTATCCAAGAATGTGGCTTGATGACGGCAACGGCGGGCTGAAATATGGAAGCATTCAACCAGAGATGAAGACTGCACTGCAATCCTTGCAAAACTTATTCAACAAAAAAGTGCTTAGTCCTGATCTTAATGTGAACACGGTAGAATCCGAGTGGGATGCAGCCAGAAACGGCAAGGTTGGTATTGTATTCGGCAATAGAAATTCTCCTAGACGTGTAGCGCAAACCATTACAGAAGAAACGCCGAATATCGACTGGAAGGTATTCCCGGCCATGTCTATTGACAGCACACCAGCCAAAGTAAACGGCCGTAATGTTTCCAACACCTATTATGGGATTAGAAGTGGATATGCCAACCCGGAAGTCATCATCAAGATGGCAAACGCTTTTGTTGAACAACACTATGAGTACCCAAGCACCAAGGACAACTTGAATCCATTGCTAAATCACAAGCTGTCTGAAGAGAAGACCATTACAACCCATAATTATGCTTTAATCAAAATATTCAATCCAAACGCTGTCATTGACGAAGCGGATGATATTATGAGTGCACTGAAGGATCCGAGCAAGATCAACGATTTCAACAGAGACATCGTCGCATCCATACAAGCTTATCCGGATGATCTTACTGGATGGCTGCCAATGAGAACCTATGGCGATAACAGCAGCTTCTCCGTTGTATCCCAGTATGACAAGAATGATTCCGTTATGAAGGAACGCTTCACCGGCCCTCCAACACCGACGATGATATCGAACAATCAAATCTTAGATGATCTGTCCTATGAATATTTCACTAAGATCATTATGGGAGAATCCCATATCGATGAGTTTGATCAATTTGTAGAGCAATGGAAGAAGCTTGGCGGCGATCAGATTACGGCTGAGGTTAATGCCTGGTATAAGGCTAAGTAATCATGAAGAAGAAGCATTGAGGAAGAGGCTGTCCAAACGGACAGCCTCTTTTTCTTAATGATTGGAATGTTTACTGTTTATTCACTGTATATTCCCAAATATAATCCAGCTCCTGCAAGATTAACGCATCAGATACCGGTGACTCGTCGGGGAACAGAATCTTCGTATTGTCAATAATACCTCGTTTATGCAGCATGTACTTAAGCAGATATAGGGAGTTCATGCCATAGATTTGCAAGTACGGGAGCAGCCTTGTGTAATATTCGTGAATCGCCTCGTCCACTTCACCAGCGAGATAAAGATGAATGACTTTGCTGTGAATCTCTGCCGCCTCTGTGCCTGTCATAAATGCGGTTACCCCTTGACGCAGTAATTGGATCATGTGGAAGCCGCCAGCACCGCCGATAATCTGCATACGATCGCCAACCCGGTCGATCAGCTCTCGCGTCTTGGTCAGGAATGTGCTGCCTTCCGCCTTGGCATAACCCGCTGTCGGCACTTCATCGCATATCCGCTCAATAAAGCTGGCTGTATATACGCCTGCCGAAGCGCCCGTGTCCTGCACAATGATTGGCAGAGGTGTCGTCAGGCCTACCTCCTTATAATAAGCCAGCAGATCATCTGGACGCATCACACCAACGATCGGTGAACATACCATCAGCTGATCAGCGCCTAGACGATGCGCTATCTTGGCATTCTCTATCGAGTCGCGCAGCGAAACCGCGGTCGTGCCAATGAAGACAGGCACCCTGCCATTTACACGTTCAACCACAGTTCGGATTAACAGCTCGCGATCACTCGCCGAAACCTTATAATATTCGGATGCCCCGCCAAGATGACCAATCGCAGCCACATCATTGGCCAAGCAGTAATCCACCAGTCTTTTTTGACTTTCGACATCGATCTCTCCACGGTCATTTATTGTGGTTGGGAGAATGGGCATTTGCCCCTTGAATACAGGAAAACCGTTTCTCATCGGATGACCCTCCTATTGAATAGTGAACCTTGTTGAGGAAATAAACCGCTCGCCCTGTGCCTCCGTATTGTAATAATAAGCGGTAAGCAGATCGCCGTCAGGAAGCACAACCAAACGCGGATATCCAATATCGAAGTTACCGCCATCTGTTCGCAGTATGAATTCATCACTCCAACTTCTTCCTTCGTCTGCTGAAATTCGGCCGCGAATGCCGAAGGGCTGATCGCGATGACCATATACAAGGCAGAGCCGCCCATCCTTCATTTGCTTCAGCGCAGGGGGGTTCGGCTTGATGGACTCGGTAACCATCTGATCGTACACCCAGGTCTTGCCTGTATCATAGCTTACAAATTGAGACAGTCTGCTCTTTTTATTCGGGTTGTCGAATCGATCCTCTTCTCTTAGGATCGCGATGATGCTGCCATCCTCGCGCCTGTAGCTGGCTGGCATAATCGTAAAGCCGGGAGGTTCATCGCCAATATAAGATAGAAATTCGAAGCTGCCGCCACCATCACGAATCATGGCACAGCAGGCACGTCCTTCATAGCCGTCAGACTTCGGACAAGCCATGAATAGGATCGCTTCATCCTTACTGAGCACAACCAGATCCGTTCGCGCACTGATTCCGCTTAATCCCATATCAGGAATCAGATACGGACCATTCCAGGTACGGCATCGATCTGTTGAATAGTAGAAGTAGGATTTGGCACCAGCATGCAAGCCGACATGCTCCATGCGAAGAGCCAGCTCCGGGTCGGTAAAATCAAGCCCTCCCTTGAACTCCTTTGCTTCTGCCTTCTGTTCAGCCAGCTCCGGAGGGGCTTCGAATACCCAGGTCCTGCCGCCATCAAGACTGCGGCATTGCCGCGCATAGCTCGGCTTATCCTCGGCGATCTTGTGCCCGGGGACGACTTTGGGTTCGAGTGTTCCGTGTGTAAAGCCAACTACGACTTCATCCCCCCAGCTCCACATCCCATGATTCGCCGGCCAGCCGGCAAATCTGCCCATCTCATAACACACATCAACATGCTCCACTTGTTGCAGCATCCTTCGCACTCTCCATCCTGTATGTTCTGATTAACGTGCAACCGAAAATCGTGTAGCCGCGATAAAACGCTCACGCTTCGCATCGGTATTGTAATAATATGCTGTCAATAAATCGCCATCAGGCAGAACAACCATACGCGGATAGCCGAGGTCATCGCAGCCCCCATCTGAGCGCAGAATGATCGGCTCTCCCCAGCTGCGTCCCTCATCCTCCGATATGCAGCAGCGCATGCCATAAGGCTCGACGCGATAGCCGTATACTACGCATAGCCTGCCGTCCTTCATCTGCTTTAGTGCAGGCGGATTCAGGGCTGGCGCCTCGTCAATCATTAGGTCATATGTCCATGTCTTGCCCCGATCATGGCTCACATATTGGGATAGGCGGCGCCTCAGGTTCGGATTGTCGAAGCGGTCCTCCTCGCGCAGGATCACAACAATACTGCCATCCTCGCGCATGTGAGCAGCAGGCATGATCGTAAATCCTGGCGGCTCTTCCCCAATATAGGAGAGGAATTCGAAGCTGGCGCCTCCCCCGCGAATCAAGGCACAGCAAGCGCGCCCTTCATAGCCATCAGATTTGGGGCAAGAAAAGAAAAGAAGCGCTTCATCCTGATTCAACACCATCATTTCGGTTCTCGCTGTTACGCCGGTTAATCCCATATCGGGCACGAGATAAGGCCCATTCCAGCTATGGCAGCGGTCCGTGGAAAAGTAGAAGCGGGTTGTTGCTCCGGCATGCGAGCCGTTAGGCACCATACGAATGGCAAGCTCAGGATCTGTAAAATCGAGACCACCTTCAAAAACAGCAGCTTCCTCAGTAAAGGGGGAGGCGATTTCCGGCGGCTTCTCAAAGCTCCATGTCCGTCCCCCGTCCAAACTGCGGCTCTGCACACAATAACTTGGTAAATTGTAAGCAATCTTATGTCCTGGTACATCCTTTGGCTCCAGCGTCCCTTGCAAGAATCCTACGACAACCTCATCCCCCCAGCTCCATATACCATGGTTAGCTGGCCAACCGGCAAAATTCCCCTCCTCATGATAAACATCAACATGCTCCACCTCTTGCAAACTCATCAATCTTTCCTCCCTGTTGCTTCTTTATTTATTCACCCGTTATACCTGTCCGCTCAATACCTTCCATGAACTTGCGTTGCAAGAAGGCGAAACAAACAAGTATCGGCAGGATGACCATGAATGTCGCTGCCATCAGAACAGCGTTGTTAGGATGATCCTCCATATCCGTGCTGTCCAGGGCCAGTATCTGCTCCATAGCAGTAATTGGCTGATTGATCTTGGCCACAATCAGATTGATTCTAGCCGGCAATAGGCTCATGTCTGGCAGCGAGGCATAAATTGCGGGCTCATAGAAATCGTTCCAATGCCATACGAGGGATAGCACCAGCACGACTAGGAATACGGACCTTGCCATTGGAAATACAATGAGCCAGTAGGTGCGCAGGAAGCCGCAGCCGTCCACCTTCGCAGCATTCTCCAGCTCCCTGGGAATACCCAAATAAAATTGGCGAAAGATGAAGACGAACAATGCCCCCTTTAGCCCCAATCCGAAAAACGTAGGCACCAGAATAGGCAAGTAACTGTTCAGCCAATCCAGGTTGGCAAACACCATGTAGGTCGGAACAATGATCGTCTGGATCGGAATAATAAAGGCTAAGATGACCAGCGCAAACAGGACGTTCTTGAAGGGGAAGTTGTAACGGGCAAATCCGTAGCCGATGAAGGAGCAAGAGATTAGATGGCCCAACGTTCCCACTGTTGTCAGCAGCATGGAATTTTTCAAATAATAGAAGAAATCTAGCTCCTGGTAAGCTAAGAGATAGTTGCGCAATTTAATGCTTCGCGGCACCCAATTGACTAGGAAATCATTCAGATCGGCAGGTGTTTTGAGAGAGGTGATAATGATATATAGGAACGGAAACAGGAAGACAAAAGCCAAATCAAAAAGCACGATGTATAAAATCAGCTTGGTCAGTCTTTCCTTCAGCTTCCCACGGATCCGGATTCTCTCAAACGTGGACATAACATTTGCAATCACCATTCTCACCCTTTCTAATTGCGCATCAAGGTTTCATACTCTTCTTAAACAAGCTAAATACAGTCATGACGACAAGGAAGATAAAGATAAAGTAGATCCAACCGATCGCAGCTGCATAAGTGAAATCCATGTTGTCAAAAGCGAGCAGCCTGATGTACTCCAGAATTGGATTCACTACCCCTGTAAAGGAATCTACAAAGGTATAAATAATAACGAGCACCAGTATAGGAGTCATCATCGGCAGCGTAATCTTCCAGAACATCTCCCACTCTGTAGCGCCATCGATCCTGGCCGATTCATACAAGGATGACTGAATATTCTGCAGACCGGATAACAGCAATAGAATCTGCACACCCGAGCTCCATAGGACCACCACGATAATGCCGAAGAAAGCGTCCACTCCCGTAACCGCTGTATTGCCCAAGTACAGAAGCAACTCTCGCGAAATCAAGCCTCCATCGGCAATAGAGATTAATGATTTGTCTACACCCTGATACAATAATTGGCGCATGACATCTCCGGACCCGAGTAGAAATGGGATAAAGAACACCGTTCTGAAAAATCCGCGGAAGCGAAAGCTCTTATTAATCAGAATGGCAAGCATCAAGGAGAAAATGATGATCAGTGGCGCTTGCAATAGCGTCTGCATAACGACTTGCAAAAACATTGGTATGAAAGCAACGTCTACCAGGAATGCGCGTTTAAAGTTCTCAAAACCCGTCCAAGCAATCTCAAAGCCAACGATCTTGGTCAGCTTGCCTAAGCTCAGCTTGATCGATATAAATAAGGGGAATGCAAAGAAAATAGCAAAACCAATAATGAAGGGGAGCACGAAGACATAGCCTTCAAGGATATGTCTTCTCTCCATATTCAGCCTGAATTTATTCATGGTCGCCAGCCTCCACTACTGTATAATCCATCGACTGCACATGATGATCACCGACGATTTGGCTGGTTTCGCCATAGTTGATATACACGACATCTCCATTCTGATAGGTCACCTTGACAAGCTCGCTATTCAACCGTTCATGCGAGACCATCGCCTGGTTCCAAGTGGACGATAGTCGTTCGTTAAACTCATCCATGATCTCATTAATCCGCTGGACCCAGTCTATATAATAGGAAGAGAAGAGTTTATTGTAGGCTGTTTTCTTCAATAATACGGAAGGCTCGCCTGTCAATTCAAAGTGCGGCATGCTGCCAAACTCTACCCATTTCAGCTTCTGCAGCTGTAAATCATAAGAAAGATTGCCTGGCATTGAGGAGTATGGGATGCTTCCATGAACGACCATCTGGAAGAACGGGATATCCTCATCACTTCCTCTGTTCTTCGATGATTGCAGCGGTATATTGTACAATCTTGAGGCATAGCTGAGCACATATTGGTTACCGCCATCCACGGCAACGCGCTGATTGCTCTGAACAGCAGCCTCTAGCAGATCACGCCATCTGTGCTTGGTGTCCGTCCTGCTCATCGGATTCACCTTGTTGTAATCGTGGTAGATCATCTGACCGATTTGATCCACGGCCAGCGCTCCGCCGCCTGCTTGATCGAGCATGGTTTGCATGGAGGCAGCGCGAGACATCGCTGTAATTGGATTAACCAGCAGGCGAGACTTATCTATCGTAGCTACGGACAGGTTGCTTCCCTCCTTGGCTACGTGCTTCTTGCTATTGAGCCCACGTGCCTTGCTGTCTACCAGCAAGTAATCGTTAGCCAGGTACAGCTTGATGTTTTGCTCTGAGGTAAATTCGGCCAGCTGCTTCAAGCTCTTTTCCCCGCCAAGCTTTCTCTCCGTTTTCACTTGGCCTAACGGATATTTGCCATAGCCCCCTTTCATCCAGCCCTTCAAGATCAATTCAATTTGCCCTACACCTGCTTGCTTAATTTGTTCCACAATCTGTTCAGCTGCTTTATAGGTTGTCATCGGAATATACTTATCCCACAGCATTCGTTCCTCGACAATGCCCATGAATAGATCCAAGCCGAGAGGAATCTGATCCCCCTCATGAATGATACGTTGCAGCAGGCCTTGGTCCAACAAGTGCTGCCGATATCGATTCGCCATCCCGCTGTAATGAGCCTCATCATCGACAAGGAACCATATTCGAATTTCTCTGTCACTAGCAATCATGGCTTTATCTGCCTTAAGCGCTGTTGCGACGGCGCCCTGCGTTCCCCGAACCGTTATATTCGAGAGCGTCACATTGTACATATGACGGTAATTGAGTTCAAACCAGATACGATTTAACGGCACCATGAAACCATCCGGGTTAACGGAGATCGTGCTATCCTCTTCGCCTCTCATTCCTGCTGCCAGGAAGGCATTATTCCCAACCTTCATGCCAAAAACCGGAAGCATGGCTTGATATTTGACATCTGAATCCACTTCCTGCTCATTGATGTTAATGGCACTCGCGCTATACACAGGCAGCTTAAATCCTCTGACATCTCTTGGACGCTCTGACTTCATGTCGAAGTGCGTCAGAGCTCCGCTCCCATCCGGATACATCATGTATCCGTCCATCTGGCCTACCCCTTCGCCGCTCGCTCCAAAAAACGGCATCAGTTCAACGCTGACTAGCCCATTGTTCCCCCTATGTACAATCTGATCGGCTGGGATGCGAACGATGATCGAATCGTCCAGCAATTCCATTTCAAGCGTTAATTGGATGCCTGCCTTCGTAAAGTCATAGGTCACAGCTATACCGTTTGCTATTTGGGCAACATTGGTTTGCGTCGTATCTGCTGTTGAATAGGCTTTGGTGAGAACCTGCTCTCTTGTTGCGTTCAAATTGGTGTAGACAATCGTGATTAATGACGACATGTTGCTGCGCCACGTACGGTTTTCCCCGCTGAGGTCATACATATCATCCTCTAATACTGATCGCCACACATGGCCTGTTCGCCGATCCTCCACCGCAATTGCGCCGGTTGTCACGTTGGCATAAAGCACCAATTGACCGGAAGCGGCGACCTGCTCGTAGGAATCGGAAGCGAAGCTTGCCGATACCGCAATCTGCCAGGGCTGTATCACAAATACCGTTACGAGCAATGCCAGAATAACAACTTTATATCCTGATTTGCCCCACTTGTTGATGATCATATGTCATGATGCCTCCTTCCTGCTCTATTTCTAGAAAAACGCTATTCGAATTTCTTGAATGATGCCGGTAATGAATACATATAGACGTCCCGTCATGACATACCCGAGAATGGCTACTGCCCACATGAGCACAATCGTGAACCCTGACAACACGTAAGTAACGCTGGACTTCAGCATTGTATAATCATTCATCACTTTATTGCTGAGGAAGAATAAGAGGAATAACCAAATCCACATCCCCGCATAAAGCACGTTATAGAAGCTGGCCTCCTGACCAGACAAGACGTTGGACAGAAGCATCAACGGAATGTTGAACAAAGCGTAAACGACCATACTATAGCTAGCCGCGACGAAGATTTCGCCAATGCGTGATTCCCCGTCCATAATAGCGCTGACGAAGAAGTTGGCCAGCACCCACGTGACGGGAGGCACAAGCAAGATTACCGCCTCCAGCAATAGATTCGATTCCACTAAATGAAGGGATGCTAATGGAAAATGAACAACCGACAAGTAAAGAATGTGTACTATGAATGCCGCCAGCAGCACCAGTGCGGCTGATAAATAATTCAATCTTCCCCGTGTGCTTATAATTAGCTCGTAGGTGCGACTGGGCTGAAACAGCACGCCGAGCGACAGCAGCACACCAGAGACGAACGGCACCTGTTCTGTGCTGTTCTCCACCTCGTGAATCGTTTTGAACGCTATGCGTCTTAGCCACTTGATCGTATACACAAGCAGTACGATGGCCAGGACACCCAGCAGGACAACTACAAAAAAATACTCGCGGAACAATTGGTATCGATATTCAGCGAAAGCCTTGGAATAGTTCTCCTTGTGGCCGGCCAGCTCATAGTTGTGCATGGCCTGGCTCCATTGTTCTTGTTTGTACAGCGAATTAGCTAATCCGATGTGGGCAAGCTGATAGTTTTCATCAATCGCCAGCACTTGCTTCCAGTTCTCATAGGCTAGCGAATATTCTGCATTTCCATAGTAGACAATCGCTTCATGTACCTGTTCGATGAAATACGTTGGCTCGAAGATCTGAATGCTGCCTAGCACGCTGTCTAGAACGTAAATCCGCCCGTTATCGTCTATTTCAATGGCAGAGGGCATCGTAAATCTCCCTTGCTGCTCTCCTTTACCACCGAATACCGTTAATAGATTGCCCTCTTGATCGTATTGGTACAGCTTGCCGCTAGTCACTTCAATTACGGTAATGATCCCTTGCTTGCTTACGGCTATATCGACAAATTGAGGAGTAATGGCTTTGCCTGTGAGCTGATCGACTCGTTCACCCAGAGGTTCCAGATTGCTCCGATATTTATACATATCCAGACCAAGCGAATTCAGCTTTTTAATTTCACCTTCCGGGTCGAGGCTCGTTGCATACACAAAGCCCTTCTCATCCATGGTGAGATTGATATAATAGGGAGCATTGCGGCTAGCGATCTTTCTTTGCTGCTCCTCTGACGCGAACATACGAATGAAGACATCTATGATGCTGAAGCCAATCTCGCTTTGACCCAGGAATCCACGGAATCGATTATGCGCGTCCATGGCCATAATGTTCTGACCCTTCACCGTATAGATGTAGCCTGTCGAGCTGATCAGCAGCTTGGATGGCGCCAAGGCGAACGAGTCTCTCAGCAGCTCGGATTCGGGCGTGACAGACTGCTCCACGAACTCGCCGTCCGCTGCAAGATGGACGATACGGTTATTGCTCGTATCGGCGACATACATGTCTCCATCCTGATCGACATAGATGCCTGAAGGCCCTCGGAGCGGGTCATCCGCTGGTCCAGCATACACGCCCAGCAGCTCGCCTGAGATCGACAGCTTCACAACTCGATTATTCCCGGTATCAGCAACATAGAGGGCATCTCCGCTGATGAACATATCCTGCGGCTGTTCGAAGTACACGATTCCCTCAGCTGCTGCTCCGCCGTTATACAACGTATCCACATGAATATAGCTTTGGGGAATCGGAACACGCCTGCCGTCCTCCAGCGTATAATCCGGACTGCTGGCTGCAGTCGGATCGATCATGATCAGCTGAATCATCAGCAGCGCTATGAAGATAAGATTACATTTTTTTACCATCTAACTCTGTCTCCTTATCCCTTGATGCCAGAGTGGGTCATCGTCTCCATAACTCTAGCCTGCATGGTCATAAATATAACGATCGTCGGAATAATCATGACGAAGGTTGCGGCCGCAACCGCTCCTGCACGCCCAATATTGACCGTCGCCGGTCCGCCGGCAATGGTCTGTAAGGCCAGAGGCACCGTCTTCATCGTCTGGCTCGTCGTGAAGATCAAGGCAGAGAAATAGTCATTCCAATTGGCAACAAAGGTTAATACCGTTAAGGTGGCCCAGGCAGGCGTCAACGCAGGCATGATGATCGACCAGAAAATATGCCATTCACGCGCCCCATCCATCCGGCCTGACTCAATCAGTTCATTCGGAATTTGCTCCATGAATTGCTTCATTAAGAAGAAGCTGTACGCAACCGCAATATTCGGGATAATAAGCGCCCAGTACGTATTGATTAATCCGAGCCCATTGACAACCATATATCGCGATATTTGGGTCACATGAGGCGAGAACATTAAGGCCGCGATGATCAGACTGAAGATGACCGTATGTCCTGGAGGCTTATGCTTCACCAGCCCATATGCGCCCAAGGAGCTGACGATAACTGTACCCAGCACAGTCATAACGGTTACGAAGACGCTATTGAACACATACCGCGCGAACGGGATCGTGGAGCTGCCCAGCGAGATGACCAGATTGGTAAAATTATCGAAGGTTGGACGAACCACCCAATACCTGGGCGGGAATAAGAACAATTCATCCAGCGGCTTGAACGCTGTACTGACTACGAATATAAGCGGCAGCGCGCAGAACACAACTAAAGCGATCATGAATAAATAGAGCAGCGTCCAGCTGAAGCTGAAATGGAACTTCAGCCTGCGGGATCGGCGATTGGCAGCACTAATTCTCAAGGCTCTTCCCCCTTCTTCTAAGTCGTTATTTTAGGAGTCATTAGATCCCAGCAGGCGGAATACAACTCTTCCGAGGAAGAATGTTAAGATGAATAGGACCATGGCAACCGCTGATGCATAGCCCATCTGGAAGCGAATGAACGCATAGTCATATAAGTGCGAAACGATCGTGTGCCCGGCATAGTTCGGACTGGGCAACCCGGCGAAGGCGACAGCCACCTCGAACACGCCGAATGAGGAAACAATGGAAGTCACCGCACCGAACAGCAGCTGCGGCTTCATCATAGGCAGTGTCAGATAGATGAGCTCCTGAAACTTATTGCGAATCCCATCGAGTGAACCGGCTTCATAATAGTCACGATTAATATTTTGCAAGCCGGCCAAGAACACCAGGAATCCTGTCCCCATACTCATCCATACCGCAATCAGCATAATGACCCAGAGGATATAGTCAGGGTCCACATTCCAATTGATCGGACCGCCGATCACGCCCAGCTTGATCAGCAGGTGATTGACATAGCCGTAACGGTCAGACGAGAAGAAAATGAGCCACACAGCTCCCATCGCCACACCAGAAGTAATGGAGGGCGCGTAGAAGGCAAGGGCAAATACGTTCCTCATCTTCAATAGGTTGATGACCCATGCCGCGACGAAGGACATGATGTATCCGATTGGACCTGTGATGAAGGCGAATACCATGGTGATCTGCAACGCCTTGAGGAAGATGCGATCATCCATAAACAGCAGCTTGTAATTCGTAATCCCGACCCATTGTGGGGGCTGCAGCATGTTGTAATTCGTGAAGCTGATCCCGAATGCAACGAGGACAGGGATGATGATGAACAAGGTGAATAAGAATAAGAACGGCAACAGAAACAAATAACCGGTTCCATGTCTTCGAAAAAAAAGTCTAACTTGATTCGTCATACTCCCGTCTCCTACTCTTGGTCGGTAACAAACCCGTATTCTTCCTGCTTCATGCGCAATTCGCGATTGATTTCCTTAATGCCCTTCTCCAATGTCTCACGAACATTCTCGTTATCGAGCACGACTGAGTTCCATGCATTGTTGATATAGCGCAGCGTATAGTAACCGCCGAGCACGACAGGAGTCTCTTCAGCGAATTTCCACATCTCTCGAATCACATCCAGATCTTCCTTACGCCATGATAAGTTCGAGAAGGCTTCCACATTCGCTGTATTCCAGCGCGCTTCAACCCCGATCAGCGCCTCCAGCTCGCGGGCGAAGCTCGTCTGCACATCCTCGCTCATCCACCACTTTAGGAACTCCCATGACTGCTCCGAGTGCTCGCTCTGCTTCATAATGACGGCGCTCTGTCCGGCCAGCAGACCTGTTGCCCGATCCACAACGCCATCGTCCTGCATTCTCCCAGGGATCGGTGCGATCCCCCAGCGTCCGGCAATTTCCGGAGCAGCGACAGATAATTGCAAGTAAGTTCCGAAGTCGCCGATTCCCATTGGCATCTCCCCAGTACGCAGCCGATTATAGAAATCCGCTACAACCGGAACGCCGTAATTGGTGAACAGCTCCGTATATTCCTGGAACGCGCGGAACGCCATCGGTGTATCGAGCGCCGAGCGCGTGCTGTCCTCTGTGTAGAAATCCCCGCCATGCTGGAACAGAAACGGAGTGAAGTCCTGAGGATAGTAGAATTGCAACCCATTCTGATACAGCACGGGCAGTGTGTGATGATATAAATCGTCGCGTGTATCCGGCAGCCGCACCCCGAGCTCTTCCACAATATCCTTGCGATAATACATGACGGAGAAGTTCATCGTCTCCGGAAGACCGTATACGCCGCCGCGATAACGGAATGGAATCATGATATTCGGAATAAACCGCTCGCTGACCTGCTCGAAATCCGGGAATTGTGACAGGTCGTAAACGGTATCGCGAATCGCGAATTCAACCGGCGAGGCGGCATCGACGCCAAGCCCGACATCAGGCGCATTGCCTGAGGCAATCGCCAGCATCAGGGCATTGATGCTGCCCGCCTCCAGCTGATTAGCCGGAAGCACATTCATGTTGATCGCGATCCCGGTCTGCGGGGTGAATTGTTCATCAGCCATTTCTTTAATAATCTCCGCCCATTCCACACCACGGGCAATCCACACATCTATCGTTGTCGTGATTTCTGTCCCCTCACCCAGAACATGCCCTATGCTGTCATAATCCTTCTGGAAGGATAAGAAGAAGTTAGAAATGCTCGCACGCAAACGCTGCCAGAAGCTCGAGCGGGGATTCGCCCATTGGTCCGACGGAGGGCCCGCTTGCATATAATCGATCATCAGCGGCTGGCTCTGCATATTCGTATACCAGGTGCCCAGACTGTTCTGCGCATTGTTCAGATCCTTCATCCTGCCTGCTATAATGAACGGGTCCTCGATCATATGATTAAGCTGGTCTTGAATCGTTAACAGATTATTCGCCATCGCTGGCAGCTTATCTGCCAAGCCCTTGATCCGATCATACTTAGCCTGCAGACTGGCGATCAGATGCTCCATATTGCCTCGCAAGGTTGGGATTGCGGTGAAGAAATCATAATCATAATTCGGATCAGGCTCATTGCCGGCAATCTTCGTGATGTCTCTGATGATCTGAGACAGCAGTAAATTATCCTCATTCATCGAACGCAGGATCGGCGCCAGCTCACCCAGCTTCACAGTCATCGTCAATCGATGCTTCCCCTTGGTCAAGTAAATGTGGAACGGCTCTCCGCTGTCCGCTTGCAGCGTATGCAGATCCCACTTCGTACTGTAGTCGAACTTATACGTCTCGAACTCTTGGAAGGGGACAACGCCGTCTATCGCAATTTGCCGATAGGAGGGCAATCCGTCATTCCATGTCTGAAGCGCGCGGACACCGATCTTATACAGCCCGTCCTCCGGCGCCTCGAACTCCCATGTAACCGCCTGATTGCCCTTCCGCCAAGGCCAGCCGCCAATGACGTTCAGGACACGGTTCTTCAGCGACGGCGGACTGACTAAGGGGTCCCCATGGCTTTCCCGCCGAATCGTCGGCTGGCTCTTCTCGACAGCCTGCAGCTCAGCTTCGAATTTCAACGTCTGACCCGCTTCTGTATAGCCAGCGGAGCGATATTCATCCAGCCTTTCCGTGTAGGACGGAATCGGTTCCAGCGGCACAAGACTCACCTGTGCGATCGCCATCGCCTGATCTACATATTGCAGCCGCAGCGTATGTTGACCGGCATCCAGATAAAGCTCGAACGGACGCGCATACATGCCCGCGTCATCGGTAAGACGGATCGTGCTCCATTGCGGGATTTCCTCCTGCCCCGGGCGTGTTTCATCTCCGAGGCTGTTCACTACAGGCTCGCCCTTATCCCTCCACTTGCGCGGGAACACAATGCTCAGCGCCTCCAGGAACGGAACCTCGCCATCCACCATTAATGAACGTGTTGCCGGGTTGCCCGAGCCTGGAAGCATATAGTAGTCCACCTCAACGGCGTACAAGCCTGGAACAGTAATGTCGAAGTCCCATTCCGCCCAATCGATCATTTCCTCCCAGACGAAGGACAGCTCAGCGCGGCCCCCGATCTGCCTCTCCAGCCGAGGCTGCTGATCGCCAGCAATCCGAAGCTGATCTGCTGGGGCCGCCACAGGTGAAGCGTCCGCTGAAGTGACTCCGTCCGCTTCATATCCGGCAGCGATTTCTGCATAGTAGGGATATTTCGTGAATGTAGAATACTCTTCACCCGTCCAATTATTTTGCGAGCTGTATTTTTCCTTTAGCGGCACGCCAGCCTTCCCGTCTGAAGGAAGCATGACGATCAATAGCGCCGCAATGCACAGCATAGCTAACGACGTTCTCGCCGATTGTCTCACTCTTCTTCCCCCTAATTCTCAAGTTGTCTATTTGCTCCTCTTATCAGTATAGAAAACCGTCATATCTGTGTATGTATTAATATCTTTACATCCTGTTTGACAATCTACCGTTTTGTTGAGAACGCTTTCGTAAATAGGCATGACAAATAAAGCTCACTTATAAGTAATTTTGACTAAGACGGCAGGGCTCTGTAATCAAGCGGCGTGTAGCCCGTATTCTTTTTGAAAAACTGAGTGAAATAGGAGGCGGAATCAAAGCCAAGAGCAACTGATATATCTTGTATCTTATATTTGGGCGATTTCAGCATGGACTTTGCTTTGTCAATTCTAACCCCTGTGATATAGTCCGAGATGGTCATCCCCGTCATCTGCTTGTAGAGCCTCGAGAGATAGGAGGGATTCAAGTAAACTACCTCGGCAAGAGTGATCAGGGTCAAATCCTCAGCAATATGGTCTTGAATATAGTGCTGAATTCGCGCAATAAGATTGCCTGTCCGATCAAGCTGTTCCTCTTTCTTGTCCGTGAACAGCTGCTCGGCAATCCTTCGGAAATACGTGGAAATCTCCTGATGGCTTGCATAGCTGTCCAGCCTTGTCATTTTTTCCAGCTCAAATGTGATACTGCCCCCACCCATCATATTCCGATGGTTAAGAAAAGAAATGAACACGAGGCCAATGGAATGGAAAATCTCCAGGCGAATGCTTAATGGCTGTTCAGGCTCGCACATCCACGTCAATAATTCATTCAGCAGCTTATAGAATGGCTGTTCCTTCCCTTGCTCCAGATAACTGGACAGCAGGCTCATTTTCTTGATCTGCTCACCCGGCTTCCATTCACGCGGCTTCATGTCGTATAGACTAAACGAGCGTTCATTAAGCAGGGCCTCCTCGCCTGAGCCAAAACGATAGGCTGAAAGCTGGTTCAGCTTCTTAAACTTTGCACTGATGCCTTCCCAACTGACATACTCACTGGCCATTATAAATGATAATGTCATGGTCAGTGTTTGCTTGCAGGCATGTTGAATGCTCTCGATGAATTGGTGAATGACCCCGATATCGCAGTTAACATCATTAGGTTGAATCATCCACGCAAGCCGCGAATCATTGTAAACGATGCACACACTTTGGGCTGTATGGTCCAGATATTCCTCGGCAATATTCTTAACCGCATACAGCATTAATGACCGGTCAGAGAAGCTGTACAATTCATTCCATCCGTCAATCTGGCCAATCACTAATAAGAATGGGCGAGCCTGATGAAGCGGGAAATCCAATTTCCTCAGTTGTTGGTTTATCGCCTCCCGAGAGCTATCCTCCCGAAACAATATTTCACGAACAAATTCTTGCCAGAGCGATTGTTTAAGCTCTCTCTTGGCCCCCTCCAGGTAGTGCTTGCTCTGCATTTCATCCTGAATGCCACGAATCGTCTTTTCGATCACCTCAAGTATTTTCTCGTAGCCTTCCGTCTTCATGATATAATCCAGAGCGCCGTTGCGAAGGGCATCGTGCACATAATTAAAATCATCATAGCCGGTTAAGAAAATAACTTTAACGCGTGGCCAGTACTCCAGCACCTTCTGCTGCAGCTCAAGTCCACTCATCCCAGGCATGCGAATATCAGTCAGCACGATGTCCATCTTATATTTCTGCATCATTCGAATGGCTTCGAACGCATTTTTGGATTTGTATATATCCAAATCGAGATGACTGCCGGCACTTTTTAAATAATCGCAGACGCCATTCAAAATTATAGGCTCATCGTCAATCACCATAATCTTGTACATGTTCAAATCCCCCTGTCGCGATAGTGAAACGTACAGCAAGCAGCCCTCCATATGGACTTCTTGCCAGCTCGATGCCCGATTTAAACCCCGATACAAGCTGCAGACGACGATGAACATTAAATATCCCGGTCGTCTCCATTCTCTCATCCACATTGATAAGCTGTTGCTGCAGCTCATGCAACCGCTCGTCAGTCAACGCATCGCCGTTATCTTCTATAACGATGATTAGCGCGTTTTCTCCAGACTGATACCACATCTTGATCAGCCCGTCATCTACTTTTTGGTCTAAGCTGTGTTGAAATGCATTCTCTACAATGGGCTGCAGAATCATGCGCGGTACATACATGTGCGCATACTCCTGAGGCAACGGCTCGAACTGGACATGCACCCTCTCTGCAAATCTCGTTGCTTGAATAGAAGCGTAAGCCATTACATGCTCAACCTCTGACGCTAATGGAACATGATCAGCTGCACTTTTCGTAATATATTGAAAATACTTGCCCAGCTGCGATGTGAAATTATCCAGCTGTTCATCCTCATATTTGCGCACCATCTCGTTCATAATGAAAAAGCTATTGTTCAAGAAATGGGGATTGATCTGGGACTGCATCAGCTTCAGCTTGGCCCGTTGTGTCAGCAGCCGTTGCTCATAGACCTCCCGCAGAGAGACCTTCATCTGGTAGACCATCGCATTAAACCGCTGATACAAGTATTGGAATTCATCCTTGCGGCTGACATCGATGGTAATATCCAAGTCCCCTTTTTCGACCTGGCGAAAAGAGCGCACCAATCGAATTAATGGTCGATGAATCATAGAATAGATTCGATAGGAGAAGAAGAAGATAATGATCACTGAAAGACCGCATAATAGCCAAAACCATTCTCTATATCGGACTATAGGGCCATAGATTTCCTTCTCCGGCACGAGCACGGCCATCTGCGCATTTAATAGCTTCGAATATTGTGTAACCGATATAAATGTCTCGTTCTCCCACTTTAACGAGCTGATTCCATTCTCGTGGGAAACAAGCTTGGACAGTGCTATAAACTCTTGGCTTGGCAGCTGCTTTAAGTTATAAATCATCCAATCTCGATGAATGATCAACGCTCCGCCTGTCTGATAATTTTTAAAATATTGCAAGGATTGCTCAATTTGATTGATGGAATAATTTACACTGATCAGAAATGTAGGCATTGATTTTCCTGATACGGTTGAAGATGGAGTGACTACGCTTGATAATAGATCCTCATTCCACTTCACAACAGGCGAAAGAGATTCCTTCGACAGTGTGTAAAGGGTTACAAAATCGTCTTCTTTAAGCGGCTCGATCGGAATTCCCGTTGTGATCTTTCGATCGAGAAGTGGAATATAGATATCAATGCTTTTAATATATTGACCTGTTCGCTGCACGGTATTCATCTGCTCGAGAATCCGAAGGATCGCCTGCCCTCGGACATAATCGCTCATTTGATCGCCTAATGCACTAAGTCTGATCAAATCTTTGTTCACCAGCAATTCCTGCTGTAAAACGTTCGTCCTGGTGATTTCAGTCTCGAGCGCATTGAGATAGAATTCAATGGAAGCCGTTACGGACTTCTCAATTTCATCCTGAACACTCTTCGTCCCCTCCATATTCATGACCAGACTAACCACATACAGCGGTGTGATAACCAACAGGAAGGTTAGGATTGTTTTCGCCAGTATAGAAAGCTCGGAAATTCTCTTCATAGCACGTTCTCGTCAAGCTCCAATTCAATTTCAGCCAGCACCGGATAGTGATCCGATGGATATCTTCTGTCCACCTGTCCAGTGATTACATCCATTCGTCTTGCCGAGATGGCCGAAGACACGAATATGTAATCAATGCGCGGACAGTCCGCCCCGCCTTGAAACTGGTGGAAGGTGCCTCCTGCATAATTGTCGATCACAGAGTAACAATCCGTAAGCAGCCCTTGCTGCGCTCGCAAGTAGGTGATGACAGGGCTGTCAGGCTCAGAATTGAAATCTCCCATTAGCAGGAATGGCAGGCGATCACGTCGATATCGATGTTGAATATGCTCGAGGATCATCGTTGCGCCATTGATTCTTGCAATCTCGCCACTATGATCGAGATGCGTATTATACACATTAAATTTCAATTCTGGCTGCAGCATATGCTGAAACTGCGCCCATGTACAAATCCTGGGATGACTAGCGTCCCACCCCATGCTGGCCGGCGTCTCGGGATGCTCAGATAGCCAGAACTGGCCTTGCTCTATAACAAGCAACTCGTCCTGCTTATATAATATGGCATTATGTTCATCCTGGTTTGCGCCATATCGTCCTTCCCCAATCCATGCATAGCCGGATGTGCTAGCCATTAGATCTTCCAGCATGGCATAGAAGCCCTCTTGCGTACCTATGATAAGCGGATCATACTTCTTAATCAAGGTTGCTGCTGCTTGAACTCGGTTAGGCCAAGCATTCTCCCCATCAGAGTCAACATGCAATCGGAGATTGAATGACATCACTTTTATTTCCATGGCTATGCATCCTTTTCGCTGTAGCAATATTTTAGCTCAATTCTACTGACTGTCCAGACACGATGTCAATGTGTTATCTTATTCTTTAAGTTTTTAGGTAATGAAAACAATAGAAAGTAAAAAGTTAATGGCTTTACAACATTTAACTACTAGCTATACTATAAATTCAATCACATTCTATAAGGAGCGTTCAGCATGAAGCTTGGCATTATCGGTTACGGCACACGAATTGCTACCATGGTGAGAGAAGTTGAATTAGCAGATCCAGATTGTCACGTAGTCGGAATCGTCGATGTTCGTGCAGATATCCCGGATGCGCTGCGCGATGGTCAGATGCCGCCGTTCTATGACACCGTTGAGGAGATGATCGCCCAGGCCAAGCCGGACGGGATCATGATTGGCACGCGTTGCTCCCTTCACACCGAGATGGCGCTGAAGGTGTTTCCAAGCCGCATCCCGCTATTCCTGGAGAAGCCAGTAGCGACAACGTTCGAAGACCTGTATCGACTTAAAGCAGGATACGAGCAATACAAGCCGGAGGTTCTCGTCTCCTTCCCGTTGCGCAGTACGCCGATCAGTCGATTCGTGAAGGAGATTGTCGATTCCGGCAAGCTCGGTTCCATCGAGCATATCCAAGCCTTAAACAATGTGGCCTATGCCAATGTATACTTCCAGGATTGGTACAGAGACGAGAATGAAACAGGCGGGTTATTCCTTCAGAAGGCGACGCATGACTTTGACTTTATTAATTACATACTCGGCATGCAGCCGACCAGCATCTGCGCAATGACCTCCAAGCAAATCTTCAAAGGGAGTAAGCCTGCAGGATTAAAATGTGTGGACTGCGACGAGAACCGCACTTGCTTAGAAAGCACCGCATTCACTGAGCAATCTAAAATAAGGCCCTATTGCTGCTTCGCCGTAGACACAGGCAATGAAGATTCCGGCAGTGCGTTAATCCGCTATGAGAACGGGATGCATGTGTCCTACTCACAAAATTTCTTTGTTCGCAACCAAGCCGGCTTCCGCGGAGCTCGTATCATGGGTCACCTCGGAACACTTGAGCTCGATTTCGACGGCAGTAAAGTAAAGGTCATCATGCATCATACGGATCGTGTGGAAACATACGATCTTGGCGTGAGAAGGCATCATTATGGCGGAGATACGCCGCTTGCAGAGAACTTCGTTCAGCTGATGAAGGGAAAGGCAATATCAATCAGCCCATTGGAAGATGGTCTATTGAGCGCATTAATGTGTCTGAAAGCGAAACGATCCGCTGAAACAGACCAATTCGAACGAATGACGTGGGATTAAGCGAAACTAATAAAAAAAGGTGAGGTTCACATGAGCAATAGCATAGAAAGCCGGAAGGACAAGGCGCTTGAGGTTGTTCCCTTAGATTTGTCGCCAGGAGAAGCATACATGAACAGGCGCTGGCAAGGCATTCCCGGAATCGAACGATCTCCCGGCGGCAGGTTATGGGTCACCTTCTACAGTGGAGGCAAGGATGAAGGCCCCGATAATTACGTACTGTTGATCAAGAGCGATGATGACGGCGCAACCTGGTCCGACCCGATCCTGGCCATCGATCCTCTAGACAAGATTCGCGCCTACGATTCCTGCCTGTGGCATGATCCCAGCGGGCGCTTATGGCTGTTCTGGGCACAGAGCTACGAGTGGTATGACGGCCGGTGCGGAGTTTGGGTAACCGTGTGTGATAATCCAGACAGTGTTGCACCGAACTGGTCTGCGCCGCGCAGAATCTCCAATGGCATCATGATGAACAAGCCCACGGTTTTATCGACTGGCGAATGGCTGTTGCCGATAGCGGTATGGGCCAGCAGAGAATCCGAACTTAATCATGTTGAATCGGAGCGCTATTCGAATGTGTTCATATCCACAGATGAAGGCCAATCGTTCTCCCTTCTCGGCAGTGCGGATGTTCCGAATCGAACCTTCGATGAGCATATGATTATCGAGCGTAAAGACGGCAGTCTATGGATGCTTGTTCGGTTAGATAACGGTCTCGGACAAAGCTTCTCGTATGATCGGGGCCAGACATGGATCAACGCCGGGCATGCTGGGATCAAGGGGCCGAACTCCCGCTTCTTCATTCGACGCTTGCAGTCGGGCCGATTGCTGCTTGTGAACTATGACGATTTCCCGGAGAAAGAGTCTTACGAATTCAAGGACCGTATCAATTTGACCGCGAAGCTCTCCGATGATGAAGGACAGACCTGGCACGGCATGCTTGTGCTTGACAGCCGCGCCGAAGTTTCTTATCCGGATGGCGTGCAGGCAGAGAACGGCATGATCTATGTGGTGTACGATCATGAGCGGTATGACGACAAAGAGATCTTGATGGCTGTGTTTACAGAAGAAGACGTTCTAAGCGGAAGCTTAGTCTCTCCCGGCTCAAGATTGCACGTTGTAGTCAATAAGGCTTGAGTTGGCCTCCCTTTGGGGCGACATACATGCCTAACGCTCTACCGAAGTCCGATCCGAAGGAACGGCAATGCTCTGGCGTGAAGGCTGCGCTTGATGAGCCGCAATATGGAAATTCAAATGTGAAGGCTAATTCTACGCCCTGATTCACCCAGAATTCACTGCATGTACTGCCCCAGGACTGATTCCAGTCTACTCCCCACTGGATGTTATTGTTAGGATCATATTCGATTGGACATGTCCCCGCCTCATTCACACGTCGCAGGCAGTCTGAGAAGTGTTCCACATGCTTGTCGTGAGGGGGCGGTACCTGAAGGATGAATGGATGATCATTGCGGCCCCCCCACTTGAATGGTCCGTGAAAATCCACTCCGACTATCGGTTTTATTTTCTTAATGTAAGGTATGAAGGCTTGTGTCACTCGATATAGCGGCTGCGAGATGTAATCACGGTTATGGTCATGCGGCAGCCTGAACTTCCCTTGGTCGCCGTTCTCAACACCATCCATATCGATGAAGGGGATATAGTGAATGACATACTCGTCTAATAGGGCGGATTGCCGCTGTAACCAATCATCGAGCAGACCTTCCAGCAAATAGCTGACGGTAGACTCGCAAGCATGGTGCCTAGCTGTAAATACAATATGCTTATCTGCATCTGGGTTGCCGACTAGTACAACAGGAATAGCGCGCATCTGTTCGGATAATGCCAGAACCTCTCGTCGAACATATCGTGAATGCATAGTATGAATACGTGTATAGAAGCGTTCAAAATGGTGGACTTGATAAGGAAACGAGAAGCTGAAGAACATGCGGTCTCCCTGTTGAAACTGATAGCGGAATGTATGTCTAGTAGACCCTTCAGTCGCGTTCAGCCAATGCCATTCGATACCGTCGCGACTAACAGCCGGGCCCCATGGTCCGATGACATCGCCGTCAGTGAACACAAACTCTACTTCCTTATCCTCTAGGGCATGAACGTGGAAATTCCAATAAAACCACCATTTCCCCGACTGTCTGAGATCCTGTGTGACATACACCCGACCCTCTTCCTCGTGCACTAGCCGAATGTTGCCTCCACAATGATCCGCACGAATTTGAATTCCATTGATCATAGCATTCGCTCCCCATGCATTATCATTGTTAGATAATACATGATCCTCCTGCGCTCAACGTGCTCCTCAGCTTCTGGCTATCAACTTCATTGAACCCGATCGAGCCGTTAATGGCCAAGTATGCCGCCACACCAGCCGCTTCTCCAGACTGATTCATATTCACCATTACCCGAATGGCAGCATGTGCAATCATATCCGAGTCAATCATTCTCCCAGCAACAATGACATTAGTAAAGGAACTGTTCTGCGGGACCATTGCACGGAATGGCAATTGATAGAATGTGGGATCAACAGCAACAGCTTCTCTCCATCTGGATAATTCATCTGGAAAGCCTGGTCTAACCAACTTCTCTACCCCGTTCATATATCTGAAAATAATTCCTACCTCGCCCTGGAGGTGCAAATCAGAAGGATAGGATCCATTGACAATCGCATCCTCAAACCGAGTGCCGTTGAGCAGCTCGTCTCCGCTTAATTGGTGTAAGCACTTCACATGCCGTGTCTCCCTTACGCCAATTCTAGCAGGAAGCATGGCTAAATCCATTTGATATTCAGGATGGTGATGCGCAATCATATCTAGGATCGCCCTTACTTGACGTCTTCCTTCAATTTCTGCTCCTGTCCATGCATCTGCATCGGATAATGTGGCATGCACACGTGTTCCAGCCAACATATGCAAATCCAATTGTCCAGGCTGAGCACTCGACCATACGAAACCTTCGGGCAATCCATATTCCTCGCGATTCGTGCGGAATAACAGATCAAAATCGATACCGTTCTTCTTAAGCTGGCTCCATCCGCCAATTTTGGCGCATGTCGTGCTCGGCTGGGGGTGTTTGGGGTTGTATGTCTCCAGTCCAAGTCTGTAAGCCAAGTCCCCATCACCAGTAGCATCCACGAAAGCTTTAGCTCGAATTACTCCTCTGCCGCTCTTATTCTCAACAATCACGCCAATCAGCTTCTCATCTTGTACATATGGAGCAACGAACAGGGTGTGCAGATAGGGCTTAATCCCTTCCTCTATGACCAATTCGTCCAGTTCAATCTTTAGCTGCTCCGTATTGAGAACGAAATGCATGGGATTATATTGGTCCTTAACCTGTACAGCATTCCTTCTCTTCAATCGTTCGATCATTTCTTCAGTCAAGCCTGCAATAATTTGTTGATTCCCCTCCGTGTTATGCAGCGTATGCCATATATTGACTAAGGCATTAGTCGCAACTCCACCGAAGCAATTATGCCCCTCTACAATCACTACGCGAAGACCGAGTCTTGCGGCTCGAACAGCAGCGAATACGCCTGTACAGCTGCCACCAAGCACACAGAGATCTGCATCATGAATAATTGGCAAGTATTGTGCGGGTTCCAGCAGTTTGTCCATTGTCACTCCACTCTCCTCTATAAGAGCGTCCTCCTCTATATCAGGGAAGGGAATAGCATACATTCCAATACCCGTCATAGAGGAGGAGCCTTTACTTATTCCTTATTTTAGAATTCCAAGATCCTTTAATGCAGCTTCCCCAGATTGTATATAGAGCGGCAGTTTATACGTGTTATTCAGTGTATCTACGAACTGTTCGAATTCATCCAATGACTTTCTACCGTATATGAAAGCTATAGCTTCCTCTAGCTCATATCTCTGGATATCTGACACTGTCACTTCTTCCGGAATAGGAATCAGGGAATTATACAAAGCAACTCGCGGAACATTAATCGCACTATTGATCACTTCTACATCATTAGGAAACTTAATCGGTAAGTATGCGCGATCATCTCTGCCAAGCAGCTGATGCATGAATGCATAAGCTGTTTGTCTTCCTTCAGGCAACAGTTCAACTTGATCGCCATTCAAGGTGAAGTTCTCACCTTCCTTGCCGAAGTACGAGATCAATTGTCCTTCGCCATGGGTGATAAAGTCCAGATATTCCAATGCCTTTTCCAGTCGCTCAGGATCCTTCTCGAGCGACTTTGACAACGATACAAAGTGAGAGGTTCCTTGCCCATATGCTCCGTTATATGTTCCGCCTGGACCTGTTAAGGTCTCGATATACGTCCATCTTGCATCCGGATTGATATCTAAGATTTGTTGTTTGTTATTCGACATTTGTGCCCAGTGCATATACACGATACCCGCTTGGCCCTTGAATGCGTTCTCTTGATGCTTGGTTCCCTTGTTCACTGTAAATTCGGAATCCAAGGCGCCATTATCCTGCAAGTCTTTCAGATAAGCCAATGCATCTTTCATGAATGGGTGGGTTGATGAATATACTAGATTATTATCTGTAATGCTAAAGAGTCCCATTCTGCCTATCCCAAAGGCACTGAAGATCGGATCAAACGAAGAGAAATTCTCGAGACCAGTAATCCCATAGGTGTCCTTCTGATTATTGCCGTCCGGATCGTCATTCGTGAAAGCGAGCGCTACCGTTCTTAACTCTTCCAGGGTAGTGGGTACTTCAAGTCCTAATTCATCTAGCCAATCCTGACGAATAAACATCATGTGCGACGGCAAGTAGTTGGCTTTTGGCAGCCCAACCAGCTTGCCATTGACTCTGCCTTCATCAATATTTGCCAGCGCATTGATTTGTTTCATCGCGTTTGGCAACTTATCCAAATATGGCTCGAGATCCAATAGCGCATCCTGTTTAGCAAATTCATTTAATCGGCTCTTTGTAGTTGTGAATATGTCAGGCGGTGTTCCGCCGGCAATCCGAACATTCAACATAGTGCCATAGTCCGTACCGCCCACCTGGAAGTCCAGGTCCATATTCAACAATTCATTGAATTGCTCCAGAATCACATCGCCGCCTTCAGGCGGATATACATCTCCTTCGACAAAGACAGACACCTTTACCGGTTTGGAGTTGGCTGAATCTGGAGCTGTGCCGGAGCCTTTGGCATTTGAAGTCTCTGATTTCGTTCCTGTTGCATTGTCCTTAGATTGTGTTTCCGCGTTTGAATTGCCGCAAGCAGCTAGCACTACAAGGAACATTGCAATGATTGTTAAACCTATTACTCTTGCTCTCATGACTTGATTACCCCTCTCGAACTTGAATTTTTTATAGTTAACCTTTAATACCACCCAGAAGCATTCCTTTAGTAAAGTGCTTCTGTATGAAAGGATAAACTACCAATATAGGTACTGTTGTTAAGACCACTGCTGCCATTTGCATCGTCTCTGTGGGCATATAGACTTCAGCATGTATAATTTCATTCGATGTTGAAGCGCTTAGAATATTCCGCAAGACCACTTGCAAGGGATGCTTGCTTGAGTCGTTGATATAGATAATGGCCTGGAAGAACTCATTCCAATGACTAACTGCATAGAATAAACCGATCGTTGCTAGGACGGGTTTAGACAACGGGAGAATAATGACCAATAATATTCGGGTTTCTCCAGCACCATCAATTTTTGCCGATTCGCTAAATTCACTTGGTAAACCTTCTATGAATGTTTTGATCAACAACATATAGAAAGCAGAAATTGCGTTAGGAAGAATCATTGCCCATACAGAATTAATTAATCCGGTCGCTTTCACAATCAGATAGGTAGGAATAATACCACCTGAGAACAACATCGTAACGACTACGAGGAACAGTATGGCGTTCCGCCCCGGCAATTCCTTGCGGCATAAGGGATATGCCATTAAGACACTTAGCACCAGATTAACTAACGTTCCAACAACGGTTATGAAAATCGTAACTTGATATGACTTCGGTATTAATGGTTGAGAAAGAAAGGATTGATACGCCTCGAATGTAATACTTCGCGGTATGATTAGAAACCCGCCATGCTTAAGCACTTCACTATATGGCGTGATCGATACTGCAAAAACATAGAGAAGCGGGAATAGCGTTACCACTGCTAATCCGATTAGGATGATAGAAATCACGGACTCGAACATCTTATCTGATAGACTTCTTACCATATGCTTTGGCCCCACCTTTTAGCAACTTGATTGGCAGTAATGACCATCGCCATACCAATCACGGATTTGAATAGTCCTACCGCAGCACCTAGACTGAAATTAAATTGTTCTAAGCCGGTCCGGAATACCCAAGTGTCAATGATGTCGGCGACAGGGTAGACCTGAACATTATAGAGGATATAGATTTGATCGAATCCTGCATCCAACATGTGCCCAAGTCTGATGATGAGCAGGAAGATAATCACATTACTAATCCCAGGCAAGGTCACATGCCAGATGATCTTCAATCGTGAAGCGCCATCCACTCGCGCGGCCTCATACAGAGTCGGATCGATCCCGGCAATTGCAGCCAAGTAAATGATCGCACTCCACCCTAAGTCCTTCCAAATCTCAGAACCTACTAGCATAGAGCGGAATATATCAGGCGAGGTCATGAATGGGATTTTCGCTCCGAACCATTGATTCAGCCAGTTATTAACCAAACCGCTTGATTCGGAGAAGAATGCCAGCATAATCCCATATACGATAACCCAAGATAGAAAATGCGGCATGTAACTGATTGTTTGCACCCATCGTTTCAACGGACCATTGCGCACTTCGTTCAAGATAAGTGCAAGTATGATGCCAGGAGGCATACCCCACACAAGTTTATAAACACTGATCAGTATCGTGTTACCAATAACTTGTGAAAAGTAGGGTGATTCATAGAATTTCAAAAAGTGTTTATACCACGGGTCGGCCCATGGACTATTAATAATACCGTGGTTGATATAATAATCCTTAAACGCAATAATGGATCCATAGATTGGGCCGTAACGATAAACAATGAAGAAAATGATTCCTGGCAGAAGCATTAGATATAATGCCCTGAACGACCAGATACGACGAACTAATAAATGAGATGCAGCTGAGATGTCTATCACCCTCTTGTTTTCTGGTTATGATGTTACATCCAGTGTATTCGCTTACACGATTGATAAAAATACATAAAAGGAATGAATGTGTCAGCTAAAGTTTGATAACAATCTGAACTCGGTGTCATATTGAAGGGCCATAGCACCGATGCTATAATGATTCATAATTCAGCTAATGGAGGGACATCATGGGGACATTCAAGGTTCTTATCGTCGAGGACGAGAAATTAATCAGGGAGGAATTATCCTTATTCCCTTGGGAAGAGAGCGGTATGCAACTGATTGCTGACGCTGCTGACGGCGAGGAAGCGCTTCGAATTTTCAATGATGTCGAACCGGAAGTTGTAATCACAGATATCATGATGCCTGTCATGGACGGACTGGAGTTGACCAGATGCATCAAGGAATCAAAACCAAATACTGAGATCGTGATGCTGACCTGTTACAGTGATTACACTTACTTGAGGAAAGCTATGCAATACGGGGTCAAGGATTACTTGCTTAAAGGGGTCTATACAACCGAAGATTTAAAAACGACACTTGAGCGGATAACGGAACACCTTCATAAAAAGAAAACAGAAGTGACTACAAACGATGAACATCATCGTGAGTTATTAGCCTCACCAATTGCTAATTCTCACATGTTAAATTGGCTTACCAGCAACCAGACAGACAATCCTCAACACGCTGAGGTATCGTACCCTTGTATTCCTCTATCTCTATTATTCCGAACAAATGGAAGGTCAGAAGAAGGTAATCCCTCTATTGTGTTCTCTTCCCTCATCGCTAGAGTACTAAAACCGCTTCGTCCCTCCTGTATCGTTCAGGTAACGGATAAAGAGTTTTTCATCACCCTGCCCGCATCATCAATCCTATCGTCCATCGATCTGACAGCATTGGAATCAGATGGACAATATTCATGCTTCATGGCTGTAGGTGAGTTCGCACACGATCACAATGAGCTGAAGGAGCGTTACATTAGCAACTGCAGCTTCATTAAACATCACTTTTATCACAAGCGTTCTACAATACTCCTCACCAACGAACTTCCACCTATAAAACAGCTTGGCTTTGAACATATTCTGGATTTGAACGCACGTATGAAAAGCTTGATGTACAACCCAGAGCCATTCATCGAATTCCTAATGAACGACTTTACAGATATGATGTCAAATATGGCAGTAGATCCAATGGATGTGAAGCTATTGCTTGTCCAATGGATCACAGATCTAGAACGAATCTTAAAGATAGATCAGCCAATTGTTGATAAGGAGTTACTCATTCATGCTGCAGACATCCAAGACATGATTACGTATGTGTCAAACGCATTCCAAGAAGTCCTCACTCCAGCGATGAGCACTCGTTTTGAAGTGAATAAGACCATTCAACTCATATGCGAGCGATTGCATGAGCCAATCACGTTGTATGACATATCCAATCAGGTCGGTCTTAGTCCGAAATACTTAGGCCTTCAATTCAAGAAATATACAGGGGAAAGCTTCCGTGATTACTTAAAAAGAATGCGCTTACAGAAGGCGACGGAATTATTAACAGAAAGCAATTTAAAAATATATGAGATTGCCTTACAAGTGGGCATTCCAAACTATCGGTACTTCTGTGAAATATTCAACCTTGCATATGGGAAAACACCGAAGGAATATCGAGGAATGGCGAATGAATAAGCGCAATGGGAGTACGAACAAGAAATTCATCAGCTTCTTTAGCAAAATGTTCGCAACTCTATTAATTATCAGTCTTTGTATCTTCGCATCCCTACTTCTTATCAGTCAGGAGACATCCAGAAATAGCTTAATTGAGCAAAAATCTAATGATACCGTTCTACTCGTAGAGTTCATCAGTAAATTCTTGGATATTTATCAACAGAACATTGCCACAATTCTCTACAGTATAAAAAACAGTGAAGGCTTTCTAACAAGTGATTCAGAACAAAGAAGTGACATCCTCAGGAATCACCATACGATCAATAGTGCTATGATTGGGAATCTATATTTTATCAATCGGCAGAGAGAAGTAAATGCCCATAATCCACTCATTTTTGATATCGTGGGACAACCCGAACTGATGAACCTTTACGATCAGGCATTACTCAACATGGACTTAATAAAGTGGAGTGAACCCTACTATTCCCCAATGCTGACTATGCAGACAATCGCAGTATCGCTCCCGATGAAGAACGAGAACGGAATGTTGGAGGGAGTCATCATTGCTGAACTGGATCTGAATTGGCTCAATGGACAGATGAATACATTCAGCCGAGGCCGCGATCAATCGATTGTCATCCTGTCTCCACAAGGACAGGTCATAACAGTTAATTCCAATCGATCTCTTCTTCCCTTCATTACGAATACGTTGCCAAGAACGATAGAACCGAACTTTCTGAATCAGCTCAGAAATGTCGACAAGCATGTTCATCAGATCCGAACCGACACCCACCAATTGATGTCCGTTAAACATACAGATACGCAATTAGGCTGGCAGCTCATTATGTTAATTGACGAAAGTACTTTCACCGAAAGTGTACAAGAACTTTCACAAAAATTAATCAATGTCGGTCTTCTATTCCTTGTCCTGCTATTTCTTGCATCCTATCTGATCAGTAGACAATTCTCCAGACCGATACGCATTCTAGCCGCCCAGATGGACCGAATTCAAGGGGAAAAACTATTATTATCCACCACTGTTCCCTTGCATAGAAATGATGAGCTTGGCGCATTATCCAAGAGTTTCCACGCCCTGCTGCAACGCATTCGAACGCTAATCGAAGATGTCAAGCTGTTAGAGCGGCGTAAACAACAAATTGAATTTAAAATGCTTATGAGTCAAATCAGACCCCATTTTCTATATAACACCTTAAACAGCATCCGGAGTCTGGCGCGGAGTAAAAGATATGAAGATATCGATCATACCATCCGGTCTTTAGTTAAGCTGCTCATGTTCAGCATTGATAAAAAAGACGACATGATCACAATTGAAGAAGAGCTGACGTGTCTGCGGGCATATGTCCAGATTCTCGAGGTACGAAATGACAAACATATTGATTGCTTTATTCAAGTGTCGCCTGAGCATTTCAAATTCATGCTGCCTAAGCTAATCCTGCAACCTTTGATTGAAAACTGTATCTTCCATGGTTTCGCCAAGATGAATGAGGGGCTAATTGTTATCCAATCAACGATTCACCATTCCAGTATAACGATATCCGTCACGGATAACGGTCATGGCTTGCCGTCAACTGATCTTACGCAATTGACAAGCAAGAAGGCTGATGATTCATTAAATCACATTGGATTAATCAACGTCCATGAAAGAATTAAACTGCATTTCGGCTCTGATTATGGAATCTCCGTCGCAGATCAGCCAGCGACAGGTACGATTATTAATATAAAGCTGCCTCTGGTTTTACAAGACAAGAATGGTGATGATTAATAACAGTCCTATAAAGGTCCATGCCGGGCGTAACCCAACAAGAGACAGTGCCTAAATCGGCACTGTCTCTTGTACGTTATTCATTGCGTTATTCCGATTACCTAGCAGCGGCATACAGCTGATTGATCTCCGCTATATAATCGTCGCCGCCGTTCTTGCGCCATAGCGCGATCGCATCGTCCAGCCCCTTATCATCGATCTGCCCGACAATATATTGAATCCGCGCATCTGCGATAATGTTATCCAGCTGTTGACCCTTCTGCGCATACACCTCAGAGACGAACGGCTCCGCAGGGTTGCCTACCACAATCTGTTCATTGGCTGCCTGGACATCCGCCACTTGCTTATTAATAGGCGTCATCTCCAGCGTCGGTGTTGTCGGTCCAATGAACATCAGGAATTGATTCATATCTTGCTTCTCGCTGTTCAAGGCGACATCCTCTGGTGTTGTGAGCGGCTTGATGTAGCCATCCACCATCTCATAGTGTCTGCCTTCAATCCCGTAACCAAGAAGCATCTGCATCTCTTCATCATTAAGCTGATCCATGAATGTTAGAACGCGTCTGAGCTCTTCCTCTGTCTTCACCGCGCTCTTGGATACGGCCAGCACATGGGAGTATCCAGAGGTTGGCATATCCCGATGTCCCTTAGGACCAACCGGTGCTTGGTAGACACCGATATACGGATTATCTTGTCCGCGATCGGCCTTCTCCTGCATCTTGCCGTCAATGCGTCGGCCTGCGTCCGCTACGTCCACCATAACGCCCGCTTGACCGTTAATGATTGGATCATTCCATACTGCAGGATCCATGACAGCGAAGTCTTCATTTACCAGACCCTCTACATACAGCTTGCGGAAGAATTGCAGCGCTTCCCGGTACTCTGGCGTCAGGTGAGTAGGCACGAGCTGGCCTGAACCATCATCGCCCCACTTATTCGGCGCGCCGAACCAGATCTGCATGATGTCCCATGGACCTGCATACTTCGTAATGACAATGCCGTAGGTGTCATCCTTGTTGTTACGATCCGGATCCTGCTCCTTGAACGCCTTCAGCATATCATAGAATTGGTCAATCGTCTTCGGCTCAGTCATTCCTACATTCGCGAGCCAATCCTTATTGATTGAGACGCCCATTCTGCCCAGCACCCGACCACGATACACCCCATAGGTCTTACCATCGACAGAGGAGTTATTCAGGACAATCTCATTGGCTTGACTAAGATTCGGATAATCCTGCAGATACGGCCCTAATTCCCAGAATGCGCCGCTGCGCGCCGCATTGATATAGGAGGCGGAATTGCGATCCACCACCATAATCGTAGGCAGATTGCCTGAGGCGAGCGTAATATTCATCTTATCCGGATACGAGCTGTTCGGTACGAATTGCATCTCGACATCCGTGTTCGTATAGGCCTCCAATGCCTGGATAACCGGGCTGTCATCCTTCGGCAGATCGGTGCTGAAGGAAGGAACCATAATGGACAGCTTCAGCGGATCAAGCTTGGCCGGTTCTGTGTCTTCCACCTTCTCTTGATTAGCAGGCGTAGTCACAGCTTCGTTCGACTGATTAGTATTATTCGTAGTACTCGATGAGGTATTGCCGCCATTGTTGCTGGAGCATGCAGCGAGCATGCTTAGCGTGATTAGGATTGCCGTCAACATCATCAGATGCTTGTTCCATTTTCTACGAACCATTGTCATCTTGTGATCCTCCCTTTTCTTATCATACCATGATATTCAAGCCATTCGATCAACCCTTAATCGAGCCGAGCAGCACCCCCTTAGCGAAGTGCTTCTGCAGGAACGGATAGACGAGCATGATCGGCAATGTTCCGAATACGATAACCGCCATCTTCACGGATTGCTCCGGCGGCTTAACGAAGTTCTGATCGAGATTATTCATATCGCCGACAGACAGCTGTGAGAGCATAACGATCTCTCTGAGCATAACCTGCAGAGGCCACTTGGTATGATCATTCAGATACAACATTGCCGTGAAGAAGTTATTCCAATGCCCCACCGCATAGAATAGTCCGAATGTGGCGATAACCGGCTTGGACAGCGGCAGGACAATCCGCCACAGTACCCCGAGATCATTACAGCCGTCTATGCGCGCGGATTCCTCCAGCCCCGGGGGCAGCTCCTGGAAGAAGTTCTTAATTATGATGAGATTGAATGCGCTGATCGCTCCCGGCAGTATAACTGCAGCATAGCTGTTGATTAATCCCAGCTCCTTGACGACCAGATAGCTTGGTATTAACCCGCCGCTGAACAGGATCGTGAAGATAACTAGATTCATCACCACATTCCTGCCATACAGCGACCTGCGGGACAGCGCATACGCCATCGTAAGGGTGAAGGCCAGATTAGTGATCGTACCGACCACGGTGATGAACATCGACACCCCCATGCTGCGGAAGATCGTAGAAGATGACATAATGTATTGATAAGCCCCATACGACAGCTGTCTAGGGATCAGGAACACGCCGCGTTCTGTAATTTCCGCCTCTGTCGCCAGAGAAGCTGAGACAATATAGAGGAACGGCAACAGTGTGATGAGCGCGAACAGCGCGAGGAACAAGTAGTTGAAGCCATCGAACAGCTTCTCCCCTAATGAATCATGCTTATTGACCATCTGCTCTCTCTCCTCTCTGCGACATTATAAGATCCCCTCATGACCAGCCTTCTTGGCGAGCCAGTTGCTGCCGTACACGAGTATCACACCAACAACCGACTTGAATAGTCCAATGGCTGTGCTGTAACTGAAGGCTCCTTGCGTAATCCCGACAAAATAAACATAGGTGTCGAACACATCAGCCACCGAGCGGTTAAGCGAATTCGTCATCAGGAAGATCTGTTCGAATCCGTTATCCAGAAAATTGCCCAGTCGCAGGATGAGCAGAATCACAATGGTGCTGCTGATGGCCGGCAGTGTTATGTTCCACAATCGCTGCCAGCGGCTTGCCCCATCCACAACCGCCGCTTCGTATTGCTCCACATCGACCGATGCGAGAGCAGCCAAGAAGATAATTGTGCCCCAGCCTGTCTCCTTCCACATAATCTGTAGAATAATCAGCGGTCTGAACCAGTCCGGATCAGCCAGGAAGTTTATCTTTTCACCAGTCAACCTGAACACGAATTCGTTCACAATGCCGCCATTCGTCGTTAAGAATACATAGGTCATACTGGCTACGATAACCATCGAGATGAAGTGAGGGATATAGATCATCGTCTGAATCGTCCGCTTGAACACGGCAACGCGAATCTCGTTCAGCAGCAGCGCGGCAATGATCGGCGCTGGGAAGAAGAACACCATATCGTAGACAGCCAATATGAACGTATTCCGAAGCAGTCTAGCGAAATCCGGATTGGAGAAGAAGATTCGGAAGTGCTCGAAGCCAACCCACTCACTGCTCCAGAAGCCCAGGAAGGGCTGATAGTTCTGGAAGGAGATTAATACCCCCCACATCGGCAAGTACTTGAAGATTAGGAAATAGATAAGGCCTGGCAATAGCAGCATGTACATCCACTTGTCGCGCTTCAGTCTGCCCCGCCAGTCCGCGCGGTTGGATGTTTTTTTTAACGCTGGGTTCGTCGCTGGTATCGTATTGTCCATGGGTTCTCCCCTCTCTCGTTGTAAAGCTCCAATTCGCTGGGCTCACCTCTGAGTATCCATGGTTCGCCCGCTCGGTTCAATTTCACTTTTTTGCGCACAGAAAAAGCCTTGCGGAGCAAGGCTTAAAGTGGGGGATATCCTTTTTTTGAGCACAGTGTACATTCTTGCGCGCCTAGGACAATTGACGAAATTGACCCGGCGTAACGCCAACCTGCTTCTTGAAGATACGATTGAAGTAACGCTGCTGGTATCCGACCTCCTCCGCGATATCATTAATCCGCTTATCCGTCGCCCGCAGCAGCTGCTTCGCCTTCCCGATACGCAGCTCCGTTAAGTAATCAATAAAATTCACACCAGTCAATTGCTTGAACAGCTTGCTCAGCGTGTAGGAGTTCATATGCACGCGATCCGCGCAGCTCTCGAGCGAGATGTCTCTCGTATAATTCTCTTGCATATAGGCGATCGTCTGCTCAATGATTCGCTTAAGCTCGCCATCCGCCCGCGCATCGCGCTCCAGCATATAGGGGCTGACTACGCGTTCCTTAAGGAACTGCAGCATCTTGTCAGGCTCGCGAATCTGAGACAGCTGATCGAATAAATTCACACCGCCGAACAAGCGATGCGTGCTTACACCCGATTGCAGTATCATATGCTGAATACTGCCCAGCAGCTGCAGCATACTCTGCTGTACACGAATCTCTGTCCCATGCCAGGTGAATACCTCCTGCAGGAATTGCGAGATCAGCCCTTCCGCCTCTGATTGCTTGCCGCCCCGCAGCGCCTGCATAATCTCCATCTCCAGCTCGAATGGATAATTCATCTCATCACTCTCTAACGTAGAGAGCTCAGCCATGTCGAGAATCTGATTGCGATCCTCGAATGTGCGGAAGCCTGTAGCCCGTTCCACCTCCATGAAGGTCCCCGCGATACGCTTCACGCTTTCCGTCGGCTGACTGATCGTCATCGTCACCCGCAAGCCCAGGATGCGGTTGATCTTCTGCGTAATCTCCTCTCCAAGCTGCAGCAGAAGCTCCTTCTTGTCTGCAGGTTCATTCGTCATCAGCACGAGGCCGATGGTGAGGTCATGGAAATTAATGATACCCATCTGCTCAAAGTGCTCCGTTGCTAATTCCTCTATGATATTCGATGCTGCGAAGGTGAGCAGTCCCTCATTGCCGGGAGGGAATCGCTCCGAGCGCGCGCCGTATCCAGTCAATTGAAAGCGCAGCACGTAGTAGAGACGATCCGCTGTCTCCCACCCGTAGCTCTGCATTCGTCGACGCAGGTCCTCCTCCGAGTAGGAATGCAGATGACCCTGGAGCAGCTGAAGCAGGAAGCTGGTGCGAAGCCCCGGCATCTGGTCGTCGAGCCGACGCAGCAAGCGTTCAACTGGCGAATACATGCCGATGGACGCCAACCAAGACAACAAGAGCGCCAGCAGCAGCGCTGCTGTGCTGACTACTAGAATAATCTTGGATAGTACAGCAACTGGAGAGGTGATGACAGACATCGGCACCGCGGACACATACGTCCATTCGGTCTCAATACGCTGCAGCTTGCCGAATGTCACTGAGTACTTCATACCCTCCCAGTCCCACAGGAAGCTGCCAGAACGCTCTTCGAATCTATCGGCAATCACCGTTCTGAGCGCCGTCGTCTGCTCAGCATCCTTGCTATCAGCAAACAGGACCTCCTGATCCGCGCGCATCAGGAAGGTCAGCCCCTTATTATAAGGGGTCATCGTCCTAAGCAGATTGACCAGCTTATCTCGATTCATCGTGACGGTCAGATAGCCGAATGGGTCTGTACTGTCACCAGGAATCTTATGCACCAGCCGCATCGGGTCCTCCTGCCAATAGACGCTCCGCTTATCAGCAAGCGGCTGCCTGTAGCGTTCAATCTCGTCATCATTCGACAGCTTGAAGTAGCCCGTTCGGAAGATGACAGGCTCCGCTCGATCTACGTACAACTCGACATCCTGAATAAGGGGGTGCGATCCCTGCATCACAATCAGCGATGTACTAATATCTCTCGTATCCTTGAAGTAATAGACGAAATCCAGATCCTTCATCATGTAACCAAAGCGTGGGCTGAATGCCCAATGGGACAGATTCATCTCCAGGTAGGAGAGCTGATCATCGATGTTCCTGACGCGCTCCTCCATCTGATTCCGGTGGAGATCGCTAAGATCTTGCTCTACTCGATCCACCCCGAATAGATATATGCATACGCCTGTGATGAATCCGGGTATACTCGCTGCAAGCAGCAGCCAGATCAGACTCTTGCGGTAGAATGCGCCCTGCTTCCTAATGCCATGAGTCAGCCCCTTACGCAGGCTTGCGCGCCAATGATTTACATTCATGCTCTATCCCCCTTGCAGTTGAAGCGCTTTCAAGTCAGAATCAGTTACGATCTGTATCTATACTAGTATAAAAGAAGATCACCCGCCATGACAAACAAAAAATCAGTGGCGGATGATGAAAAATCAGTGGTCAAACCATAGCGTTGTACACTTTTTTGCAGCCGCCGGATGCCGATTCCATCAGGTTTCGGCATCCGGATAGCACATTCTTGCATGACCTGCATTTATTTGCGAACACGTCTGCCAAAGCGCCGCTGGATCTTCCCCCACACTCCTCCGCCGAGCGTGCGATCCGCGGATTGAATAACCCGCTGCACCATCTCCAGTACATCGCCTTCACCTGCCCAATGCTTGCGCAGGATTGCCGGATCGCTCCGATTCACGATACTATTAAGCACCAATGCTGCAACACCGATATCGTCCAGATAGCCAACCGGACCAGTCAGCAGCTCTGGCAGGAAGTCAGCTGGCGCGATGAAGTAGGCGATCGCCGCGGTAAGCTTGGCCTTCTCCCGCAGCGGCGTACGGCTGTCCAGCGTCATTCTGAATAGCAGATGGAAGAAATCCGGCCCGAGCATCAACCATTCTGCAAACTTATGTTGCTTCCCCTCATCCGAAGTCAGCCATACACGCATACGTTCACGCAGGTTATGATAGAAGTCTTCATTCTTGCCTGTGTTCTGACTGTCATTCGTTAGTTCCGCCATTATTGCTCACTCCGTTCCATCTTCTATTCTATGCTGATGTGATCTGATACATCCCGCCGCGCACCACCGAGAATGTGGTGTCATATAGACCCGTGTGTTCGGAGTAGTGCGTTTCGTAAGGAAGGCTTGCAGCGCCTATTCCTCTTCGCAAGTTGATCGGATGATTCGTCCGCACCTGACAGATGCCGTCCTGCAATGCCTTCAGAACCGCGTTGTCGAGCTTCCCGTTATTCCACGCCATGTCCACCTCGAACCCGCCGCGAGCTCGAAGTCCTCGAATATACCCGTCCGCCCACTGACGCGGCAATGCAGGCAGCAGCCTCAGCGAGAATTTCCTGCCCTCCGTCGGATCAGCTGTCGTATGGCTCCCCAGCAGCATCTCGGCGATTCCCGCTGTTCCGCCGAAGTTACCATCGATCTGGAATGGCGGATGCGCATCGAACAGATTCGGATAAGAGGACTTGCTCAGCAAGGTCGTGACGTACTTATAGGCCTGCTCTGCATCCTCCAACCTTGCCCATACATTGATAATCCAAGCACAGCTCCAGCCTGTATGACCGCCGCCATAACTCAATCTTCGCTGGAGTGATGTCCTCACAGCTTCTGCCAGCTCCGGATCTCGGTGAAGATCAATCTCATCTCCGGGATATAGACCGTACAGATGCGAGACATGCCGGTGCCCCGGCTCATGCTCCTCGAAATCGCGATACCATTCCTGCAGCTGTCCGTGCCGTCCAATCTGATAAGGCAGCAGTCTCGCTCGCGCCTGCTCCCATTGCGCGCGGAGGTCCGTATCGACTCCGAGGAGACGGCTTGCTTCCGCGCAGATCGCCAATAGCTCGCGCAGCAGCGCCATATCCATCGTAGAGCCCATACTCACAGCGCACGGCTGCCCATTGTCATCTAAGAACAGATTCTCGGGGGATGTAGACGGCGAGGTCACCAGATTGCCACGCCCATCCTCCACCAGCCAGTCCAGGCCGAACAGAGCCGCTCCTCGCAGGATAGGATAAGCCTTATCGCGCAAGAATTTCAAATCTCCGCTATAGAGGTATCGCTCCCACAGCTGCCTGCTCAGCCAGATCCCGCCCAGCGGCCAGAATGCCCAGCTTGCTGAACCAGTCACCGGCGTCGACATTCGCCATAGGTCCACATTATGGTGCGCGGTCCAGCCCCGGCTGCCATAATGGGCCTGCGCAGTGCGCTGACCGGTGATCGCGAGCTCTTCGAGCATATCGAACAAGGGTTCATGACACTCCGCGAGATTACACACCTCAGCCAGCCAATAGTTCATCTCCGTATTGATATTCACCGTATAGTTACTTCTCCATGGCGGATGAATTTCCTTATTCCATATGCCCTGCAGATTAGCCGCCTGCGTACCCGGGCGCGAGCAACTGATCAACAGATATCGTCCATATTGAAAATAAAGCGCAGCCAGCGCGGCGTCGTCCTCGCCTGCCTGAACACGTTGTAACCGCTCATCCGTAGGCAATGAAGCTGTATCCGACTCCCCTAAGCGGATTGCCATTCGCGCGAATAAGGTCCGATAATCGACCATATGCCGCTCCCTAAGCCGCTCATATGACAACGCACCGGCGGCTGCAAGATGAGCTGCAGCGAGAGCTGACTGATTCTTGCCTTGCAGCTGCGGATGCTTATCGAATCCATTAAAGCTGGTCGCGGCGCTTAGGTAGAAGACGACGCGGTCAGCCCCTTCGATATGAATCGCGCCTTGCTGGCTGACCGCGTATATACCGCCCGTTACAACAGCGCGCAGCTGCACCTCGAAGGCTACACCGGCTCCCTCCTCATAGGTAAATGTATCGAAGGTAGACGGATTAGGGGGGGAGGGATGGGTCGGACCATTCCCACTCATTGCGACTGTATCAGGAGCACCCGTACCAGACAGCACATATGGATGCGGACTCGTTAATGATGCTGTCAAACTTATACTGCCCGGCTGATCGGCGCTTAAGATGATAGCTAGGACCTGATCCACAGCGGATACGAAGGCCTCTCGATAATAGGAGATTCCGCCCTTGCTATAGCGGACACGCGTGACGGCATGCTCGAGACTGAGCTCTCGCTCGTAGTGCTCTAGCTCGCCCGTGTGCAGCATCGTCAGCTTCAGATCGCCCAGCGGCTGGTACGATTCCGTATCAGATCCTTGCATATGAGCTTCGATCAATCGCTGAGCATCCGCATACTTCTCGTTGCGAATCAGGTCACGCGCCTCGTTCAGATAACGGAGCGCCTCTGGATTAACCGTGTCGCGCGGTTGATACGACCATAATGTATCTTCATTCAATTGGATCAGCTCTTCATCAGGATGCCCGAACACCATTGCGCCAATGCGTCCATTCCCAAGTGGCAGAGCTTCTGTCCATTCCTTGGCTTCCTTCCTGTACCATAAGCGAATATTGCGATTCTCTCCAGCCATCCCAACATCCATCCTTTCCCATATCTAAGCGTCATTATTATAGCACAATAATGAAGTAGAGTTACCGATAACTTTAACTAGAAATGACTTTGCCTGCTGTCAAGAAGTACAAATTGGCAAGCCGCATCAATTGCGGGGTGGTAATTTATGTGGGTTGAGGGAATTTTGAATAAATCGCTATAATGAGGGGCGAAATCTAATACGAGGAGAGATTGAACATGAAACGTACAGCATTGCACTTGCTCGCACTCTTGGCCATTGTGACCATCAGCCATGCAGCTGTGATGCCGACACCTGTAAGCGCGGCGCCAATTCTGAAGCCGGGCAGCGCGAGCGGTGACGTATGGGACCTTCAATTCCGCCTGAAGCTGCTGGGCTTTTATAATATGAAGATGGACGGGGTTTACGGTACTGGAACAGTCAATGCGGTTAAGAATTTCCAGCGACATTATGGATTATCGCCCGATGGTATAGCGGGTTCTGCAACATGGAGAGCAGCCAAGACCTATTCGCTGAATAAGGCTGAGCTTGATATAATGGCTAGGGTCATCTACAGCGAAGCGCGTGGAGAACCGTATATCGGTCAAGTTGCGGTAGGTGCCGTAGTGATGAATCGGATTGCATCCAGCCAGTTCCCGGATACGATCCGTGATGTTGTATTCCAGCCTGGCGCCTTCACCGCAATCGATGATGGCCAGTACTGGCTGACTCCGAATGCTTCCGCTTACCGCGCAGCAGAGGAAGCTGTCCGAGGCTGGGACCCAACCGGGGGATCGCTCTATTACTTCAATCCGGTGACAGCCACCAGCAAGTGGATCTGGACTTTGAATCAGAATGTCAGGATCGGTAATCATATATTCGCAGGATAATGCAAGTGAGGAGCTGGATACAGTATGTGTATCAGCTCCTCTCTTTATTGGCTTTGATCAGGCGTGGGCGTGTTAACAGCTTGCTCTTGCATCTGCGCCTGCTGTTGCTCTTGTTGCTTCTGCTGTTGTTCCTGCTCCTTCTTCAGCTTGTCCAGATCCTCTTGCAGAGCGTCCTCTACACTTATCTCTGCAAGTGGAACACCGGATCGATGCGCAGAACGGATGATCAGATGCCCGGCAACCGGCGCGGTCAGATAGACGAATACAATACCCAGCAATATGCGAATACTGACATGATGATGGACCAAGAGAAAGTAGACGAATGCGCCCAGCAGTATGAACAAGACACCGAGTGTCGCGCTCTTGGTGGTAGCGTGCGCCCGTGTATACGCATCAGGCAAGCGGATAACACCGAGCGAGCTGAACAAGGTAATCACAACACCCACCAGAATTAGCACACTGACAATGCCTTCAATCACGGCGTTTGCGTTCAATCACGACACCTCTTTCTATAAATCTGCACAGCGCGATTGTGCTCATGAAAGCCAGTATGCCAATCAGTAGAATAATGACCAGATACGCGATCGAATCAAGCAATATAGATAGAATCGCGACCATCGAGATGATCGTGTAGCTAATCGAATCGATTAGCAGAACCCTATCCGAGAGTGAGGAGGAGCGATTGAAAATACGAACCAACGCGATGACAATCGAGATGACAAGCAGGAACAACGCGATTAGCAGGACAGATTTGAACATCAGTTGGTCACCTCCAGAATCACCTTCTCGAATTTACGCATCGTCTTCACAATACTCGTATTGAATTCCGACGCATCCATCGCATGAATGTACAGGATTCCATCATCAGGCGCAACCTCCATCACAACCGAGCCAGGTGTCAGGGTGATGAGCATGCTTAGCAGGGTAATTTCCCAATCATTCTTCAGAATCGTCTTCACCCGGAAGATACCAGGCTCAATATCCAGCTTCGGCCTCGATACTTGACGGATCACCGTGACGGTCGAGAGCCATAGCTCTATATTAAATCTGATGAACAGCTTCACGATCGCCCAGCACGTCTTCCCGTAGAATGGAGTCGGGAAGAATCGGCGCATGGTATAGATGAGTCCTAATCCAATGATAAAGCCGATTATGAAGGTCAGTGGATTCCAACTGTCATGCAGCAGCATCCAGACCAGCCCGATCAACAGGTTCAGTAATATTTGTAAAGTCATGCTCGAATCACTCCCTCCGAATTCACTTCACATTCAGCACAGCATCGATATAGACGCCTGGATTCAGCATCGTATGAACCGCCACCTCGATATAGTCGAGTGCCCACTCTGCGCCAAGTCCCAGTCCAACGATTAACAGCGACAGGATCACGCCGGGGACTAGCGCGCTCTTGCCAGTAGCATGCTCCTCGCCCTCACTCAGCAACGTCTCGCCCCAGAAGCTCTGCACGAAAACCTTTAGTACGGAATAGAGAACAAGCAGACTGGACAGTAAACCGATGATCGCCATCAAATAGTACCCACGCTCAACACCGCCCTGCAGGATCATCACCTTGCCGACGAAGCCGCTTAGCGGCGGTACCCCAGCCAGCGCCAGCGCCGATAGCAGGAATAGCCAGCCAAGCCATGGACGATACTTAATCAAGCCGTTAATGTCCGCGAGTTGATCCGTGCCCGCGATGCGGATAATCGCCCCGCCTAGAATGAAGATTAACGCCTTGGCTAGCATATCATGAACCAGATAATACATCGCGCCGCTTAGACTGGCCGCGCTGGCCACTCCGACACCGAACAGAATAAAGCCTACGGATACGATGACATTATAAGCTAATATCTTGCGAATCCCAGAGTAACCGATAGCGCCGAATGCACCGAGTATCATCGTCAGGGCCCCCATCACCATCATCAGTGTATGGGTAACCTGCGGCTGATGATAGAAGATGAGCGTGAACATCCGCATAATCGCATAGATGCCTACCTTGGTCAGCAGCGCTGCGAAGATCGCGGATATGGCTACAGGAGGCGCGCTGTATGAGCCAGGCAGCCAGAAGAACAGGAACAATCCGGCCTTCACCGAGAATACAATCAGGAACAGCAGACTGACAGTTGTCATCAGCCCGTCCTGCCCCGCGGCAGCGACGCGTTCAGACAGATGCGCCATGTTCAAGGTTCCTACGATCGAGTAGAGATAAGCGATCGCCACAACGAACAACGTGGAAGACACAATGTTTATCAGTACATACTTAATCGATTCCCGTAGCTGCGCCTTCTTGCCGCCCAAGTTCAACAAGACGTATGACGAGATCAGCATAACCTCGAAGAAGACGAATAAATTAAAGATATCACCTGTCAGGAACGAACCATTCACTCCACAGATCAACACAAGAATCATCGGATACACATAATGCCGCTCATGAGCATGACCAATGGACCTATAGGTGAATATCAGGCCCACAAGACTAATGACCAGTGTCGTGAATACGAGGATGGCCGCCATCATATCAGCTGCCAGCGTAATGCCGAAGGGCGCATCCCAGCCGCCGACATTCAGCGTCTGGATGCCGCTGTCCTTGACTCTCGTAATCAGGGCTCCTGCAAGTACCAATGTGATCGATACACTGACGAAGCTGATGGCCCGCTGTGTGAGCGGATAGCGCCGTAAGAAAATCAGGAGCATGCCGGTTAGCAGCGGCAGGATGATCGGATATACAATTAAATTAGTCATGATGATTTCCTTTCAGGCAACGCATCTTCAAACCCATACTCCACATACGTTCGATAGCCAAGCACGAGCATATAGGCCGTCAGCGCGAAGCTGATGACGATCGAGGTAAGAATGAGCGCTTGCGGAACAGGGTCCGTGAAGCTCTCCGCTCCATCTCCTAGAATTGGCGCGGCTCCCTGCTTCAGGCCGCTGATCGCCATGAGCATAAGATGCGCGCCATGCGTGAATAAGCCGAGTCCTAATATGATTCTAAGCAGATTCTTAGAGAGGATGAGGTAAGTGCCAATTGTGAATAGAATGCCTGCGATTAGAATTGTGAACGTCTCCATAGTCATTCATCCTCGCTTATGCTTGTTATAATGGTCATCGTGGTGCCAATGACGGCGAAGTAAACGCCAATATCGAACGCCAGCGCCGAGGCTACCTTCGTATCGCCCAACAACGGCAGGCGCATCTCGATCGCGCCATGCGTCAGGAAGGGAAGATCGAACAGCAGGGAGGCTGTGCCTGTGAGAACCGCCATCAATATGCCCAGAGCACCCAGCAGCTTATAGTCGATCGGAATAATCTGACTAACCGTCTCCGCATCGAAGGCGATGTAGAGTAGTACGAATGCGGACGCGGTGGCTAATCCGCCTACAAATCCGCCGCCAGGATAATGGTGACCCGCGAACAGGACATAGATGGAGAAGGTCAGGATGATGAACACGAGCACCTTAGTGGCCGTCTGCAGAATGACATCCGTAAACCTCATGCCTCATCCCTCCTTGTCTGACGCAGTTTAATTAACGTATAGACACCGATGCCCGCGCTGAACAACACGACGATCTCCAGCATCGTATCGAATCCGCGGAAGTCCACGAGAATCGTGTTCACGATATTCTTGCCTCCGGCAAGCTCATACGACCTCTCATAGAAGGACGCGATCGGCTCGAATATTCGATGCCCCTGGGTAGCCAATCCGATTAGCGTTAACGTCGCGCCGACACCGATCGCCACGATCATATTAGACAGTCGGAATGGGAGGGTCGATATATCCTTGCGCAGCTTCGGCAAGAAGTAGAAGCAGAGCAGGAACAGCGATGTGGATATCGTCTCAACCACTAGCTGCGTCAATGCCAAATCCGGCGCGCGGAAATTGACATACATCAGTGCGACTAGGAAACCGATAGCGCTGAGCGCTATGATCGAAGTCAAGCGCGACTTGCTGAATAGAATGCTGATTGTCGCAGCTATAATCGAGAACCCTAATGCATACTCATACAAGTGTATGGATGCGTTGTGGGAGAAGTCCAGCGTGAATGCCTGCAGCAGCAGCATGCCGCCGCCAAGCACAATGATCAGGAAGCCGAAGATATACATCAGGTAATGGCGCACGATGCCTGTCATATATCGGTTAGTTACCGCTAAGGACAAGCTCTCCATGCCATAAAGCAGCTCATCGAACACGCGGTTCAGCGTAAACCGCCGCGGCAGCAATTCATAGACACCAAGCACACGCGACAATCGCACGAACAGCAGGCTGCCGACAATCACGATGCCGATCGTCATGTACAGCTCCACGCTCTTCCAGCCGTGCCATGCGGAGATATGCGCATCAAATCGCTCTCCTGATAACAGCAGTCCAGGAATAACCGCGCGCATAGAAGGCTCCAATATGGTCGATGACAGCCAATTGGGTATGAAGAAGAACAAGATTACAGCAGCAGCCAGAATAATCGGCGGAATCAGCATGCCGACCGGCGCTTCATGCGGTGTCTTATCCAGCGCGGCTGGATCGAACGTTCCAGTGAACGTCTTGAATACGAGAATCATGCAATAGATAAAGGTGAATACACTGGCCACCCATGCGATAATCGGCAGGAGCACCGCCCAATTGCCAGTCTCTCCATATACCGTTAACACGCCAGTTAGGAACATCTCCTTACTGAGAAAGCCGCTGAACGGCGGCAGTCCCGCCATCGAGAAGGCGCCTACGATCGTCAGCGTGAAGGACACCGGCATGAAGCTCATTAGACCGCCCAGCTTACGGATATCACGCGTTCCGAGCTCATGGTCCAGTATGCCGACGACCATGAACAGACTTCCCTTGAAGATCGAATGGTTCACAAGGTGGAAGATCGCAGCGAGAATCGCGCCTGCGTACAGCAGAGCCTGCTCCTGTCCGACATTCGGATTCAATGCCATAGAGCCGATCCCTAGCAGGCACATCATAATGCCTAGTTGGCTGATTGTGGAGTAAGCAAGCATTGCCTTCAGATCCACCTGTCGAATCGCCATGAATGAGCCCCAGAATAACGTCACGATGCCCACAATGGTGACCGTCCAGAACCACTCCAGATGGCCGCCGAATATCGGCGTCATGCGCAGCACCACATACACACCAGCCTTAACCATCGTCGCGGAGTGCAGATAGGCGCTGATTGGCGTTGGCGCCTCCATGGCATCAGGAAGCCAGATATGGAAGGGGAACTGGGCTGACTTCGTGAATGCGCCCAGCAGCACTAGCAGCATCGCTGGAAGGAACAGTGCATGATCAGTGACAACAGGCAGCTGCTCAATGATCCCCCGAATACTGTAGGTGCCTGCAGCCCGACTGAGCAGGATGAAACCGAGCAGCATGGCGAAGCCGCCCGACACAGTGATCAGCAGTGCCTTGATTGCGCCATAGCGCGATCTCTTACGCTGATACCAATAAGCAATTAACAGGAAGGAGGAGAAGCTGGTGATCTCCCAGAATGTATATAGCACCAATAAATTATCAGACAGCACAATCCCGAGCATCGCGCCCATGAAGCACAGCAGATAAATATAAAAATTATGCAGCGCTTCGCGTTCCTTCGACATGTAGAAGATCGAATAGAACACAACAAGCGCGCCGATCCCGGTTATGATTAGCGCGAACAGCAAAGCCAGACTGTCGAGATAGACAACAAAGTGGATATCGAGCGTGGAAATCCATGGGACACTGTGGACAATCGCATCCTCTGGATGAATAATTGGATAATAACTAATTAAGTATAGGAATAACAGCAGCGGAACGAGCAATACGAACCAGCCTGTATGTATCCTGCGGAAATATTTATAGAGGAATGGAACGAATATTGCGAATAGGAACGGTGCAAGTACAGCAAGATGCAATACGGACAAATGACTACCTCCTAATGCGAATATCTGGGTGTGGAATGACATTGACAGTACCCAAGTTAAATTGTACCCTATATGTGATCTTGCAATCAATGTTATCGAGGTTCAGATCACATTATTTATTGAGGTGAATGTTCACATTGAAGAACACTAAGATGGATGAAGCCATACTCGTCTGCGTCTACTACGGTCCGAATGGAGAACGGCTCATCACAAGAGGCGGGAAGCTTGCGAACCTGCTGGAATGTCCTTTATATATACTAACCGTTGATCCTCAGCCCGAAGACGAGTGGGACATTGAGAAGATTCACTATGTAGAACGCTGGAAGACGCTCGCAGAGGAGCATGGCGCCAGAGAGTTCATCATTAAGTACAACGAGAAGCGCCAGGTAGCCAAGGTCATCGGCGAAGTCGCCAAGGAGAAGAGCATCACCCAATTGATCATTGGGCAGACAGCGCAGAGCCGCTGGGAGGAAATCACTAAGCGCTCCTTCACGAACGTGCTGCTAAGCGAAATTCCATTCGTTGATCTGCATATCATTTCGGTGTCTCGGGAGCTGAAGAGCCAGGACGGCTTCTATGAGAAGGGCATTCGCGCTTACTTGCAGAAGGACGATGAGGGGTATAAGCTATGCTTCAATCACACGCATGACGATGTTGCGGAGGGGATCTTCTATAAGGAGATCGGAACTGACTTCAACAACGGTGTGTTCAAATTTATGAAGAGCGGTCAGATGATCGAGGTCAATGTGATAGACGATTATGTGAAGGAGCTCGGAGTCGGTGTCGATCAATGATCGGCACTTTTTTATTTGCCAGGTGGATCAAGCTCGATCACGCGCGATGTCAACAGGAATGGATGCGGGGGAGATAACTGACATTCGTGGAGCTAACCGACATTCGTGCGGGGGGAGCTAACTGACATTCGTGGAGCTAACTGCAATTCATGCCGTTAGTTTAGAGTGCCTCTTCCGTGTCTCGTGCATCTAATTGCATAACGTATCATTAGTTTCATCCAAAGTCGGCATTATCTCGTATTTATCCTAATCTAATTGCAGGTTTGGCACTTAGACAGGGGTAAAGCTACAATTTCAACAAACTAATTGCACGAAAGAACATTAGATACTCCCACTCGACGCTGTAATGCTAGATTCTCTCTGGTTGTTCAGCGCTGAGATACTAGATTCTCTCTATGAGCCGGTATAACTATAAACTTCCACGTTCTGCCTTCTGCTACTCTTATCTATGCACCTGCACCTTGACGCGGCATCCCCTGATTGATCAACGCTGCGATGCTTCATTCTCTCAGTTAGCATTCCGATGCTAGATTCCCTCAATCAGACGCCACGACTGTCCGTCATACTCCGCCTGAATGCAGCTGCCTGGCTGCGGTGCCGAGGCCTCCCAGTAGGCGCTAGCATCTCCGCGTATATATTGGCTGAGGAACCACCGGATCGGCCCGCCATGCGAGATTACGATGATCGTATCCGCAGGATCGGCTGTCAGCAGCACGCTGTCCACCCAACTGTCAATCCGCGATCCAAGCTCGCGAAGCGTCTCTCCGCCTGGCGGCGCGACCTCCCACGCATTGTCATACCAATCCATGGCATGCTCACGATCTACCCGCATAATTCCCTCATATGTAAGCCCCTCCCACCGGCCAAAATAAAGCTCCCGCAGCGCCTCCACCTGCACAGGAACCACATTCAGACGAGCGCCAATACGAGTGGCTGTCTGTACGCATCTGCCTAAATCGCTAGTGTACAGCTTAATAGGGTTAGTCAGCTCACCTGTTGTATGAGTCAGAGTCTTGAGTAGCTGTTCGGCAGCCTGATCGATTTGGGCTTGCCCGCGAGGCGTCAATGGTGAATCAGAATGGCCAAGATAGCGTCCCTGCGTGTTCGCTTCCGTCTCCCCGTGCCGCAGCCATATCCACCTCAAAATTCGATCCCCAGGACGGCAGGAACGCCCTCTTCGTAGTAGTGCTTGATCACATTCACTTCAGAGACCAGATCAGCCGCTTCAATAATGCGCGGATCAGCGTCTCTGCCTGTCAGGACCAGATGCATGCCGAATGGGCGATCCGCTATGACAGCTAGCACCTCATCAAGCGGCAGCACGTCATCAATCGGGAATCGGTCGATCGCCAGTGCGTTGTTGATCTCATCCAGAATGACGAGCTGATGCTCGCCTGCCATGATGCGCGACTTCGCGAAGGCCCAGGCGTCCCTCAGCGCTACGCGATGCTCCTCCGGCGTCTTAAGCCAGGTGAAGCCGATTCCCATCTGCACCATCTCGATCCCCAGCTTATCGAAGCTAAGCTTCTCTCCGTAAGTGCGTTCGGGCGATTTGATGAATTGTATGATGAGCACCTTAAAGCCTCGGCCGGAGGCTCGCGCCGCAAGCCCCATCGCTGCAGTTGTCTTGCCCTTACCATTGCCGGTATATACGAGCGTTAATCCGCGCTCTTTACTTGGACTGCTCATGGGTTGTCGCCCCTTCGTGAATAATTTGATAGATCCGCTCCATATCGATATGGGACCTGAAGTGATCAGCCAGACGATCGAAGGACGCCTCCCGCAGCGCGCCGAACGCAATAGGAGCCGCTTGCTGCGGTAGACCGCGCCGCGCTCGCAGCCGGTTCAGCCAAGCCAATCGCAGCTCATCATTATGCAGAATGCCATGCACATAGGTGCCCCAGACGCTGCCATCTGGCGTGCTCGCGCCTTCAGCATAATAATTGGCAGCAGTGTCCTCTGCGGTCTGCAGCTTTATACGGAACGGATGGACAGCGTGGCCGGAGAAGGTCGTGACACCCATGTGAATTTCATAGCCTTGCACAGGCAGCTTGCCAGCTGCGGGCGCACCATCTAGCGTTGATTGAGATGGGGCTGATGTCGCTTGCGCTTCGTTCAGGATGAAGCCGTCCGCTGTGCTGCCGCTCACTCGCACCGTTCGCTTGTCAGCCGTGAAGGTCGTCTCTATCGGGAGCAAGCCGAGTCCTGGCAGCTCACGATGACTGGACTCCACACCGTCAGGATCGAGCAACCGCTCACCCAACATCTGATAGCCGCCGCAGATCCCCACCAATTGCCCACCATCCACTACATGCCGCTGAATGCGATCTGCAAGACCGGAGGCCCTGAGAAATTGCAGATCAAGCGCGGTATTCTTACTGCCAGGCACAATAATCACATCCGGTACTCCTAGCTCCACAGGCGTGGTGACATAACGGACACGCACATCTGGCTCGACTATTAATGGATCGAAATCAGAGAAATTCGAGATGCGCGGCAGGCGGATTACCGCAATATCGAGCTGATCCGTGTTTATTTGTTGATCTGCGTTTATTGGCTGATTAGCTGTCGCTTGCTGATTCGCGATGCCTCGCCGATCTATCGTCATCGCGACTGAAGACTGGATCCTGGCATCCAGCGATGCGGAGTCCTCGTCCTCCAGCGCTAGGTTCGGCAGATAGGGCAGAACACCTAATACCGGCTTGTTGATTCTGGCTTCCAGCCAGTCCAGACCCGGTTGCAGCAACGAGACATCACCGCGGAATTTATTGATAATGATCCCCTTTACACGATCACGTTCATGCGGCTCCAGAATGTCCAGCGTGCCTACGATGGACGCGAATACACCGCCTCGGTCGATATCGGCAATCAGGATCACTGGCGCGTCTGCCCATGCCGCGAGTCGCATGTTGACGATGTCTCGATCCTTCAGGTTGATCTCCGCCGGGCTGCCCGCGCCTTCGATCACCACAATCTCATACTCGGATCGTAATCGCTCCAGCGCATCCTTCACAATCCCCTCCGCCAGAGGCAGATAATGCTCTCTGTAGGCTCTAGCATCCAGTTCCTTATAAGGCTTGCCATGGACGATCACCTGCGAGGCCATCTCACGGCTCGGCTTCAGCAGGATCGGATTCATATCAGTGGTTGCGGCAATTCCGCAAGCATCGGCCTGCATCCCCTGTGCGCGTCCAATCTCCTTGCCGTCAGGCGTTACATACGCATTAAGTGACATATTCTGCGACTTGAACGGTGCAACACGGCGGCCGTCCTGGGTCAGAATGCGGCATAACGCGGTCGTGAGCAGACTCTTCCCGACATCGGATGAAGTGCCCTGGAACATGATCGTGGTGCCGCGGATAGGAGTAGGGTTTACGGAGCTGCGCGTGTTAGACTGGCTGGAACGCTGGCTGCTCATCGACTGAGTACCTCTTCGAGCTGCTGGACGAGCCGCTCGTTCTCATGGCGCAGACGAATAGCCACGCGGAAGTAGGAGCTGCCCAGACCTGCGAACAGCGAGGCATCTCGAATCATAATTCCGCGCCTGGCCATCGCTTGCTGCAGCTGATTGACGTCCATCGCGTGTTCGGGCGACAGCTGCACCAGCAAGAAGTTCACATCGCTCGGCGTAACGCGCAGCCCGAGCTGCTTCAGGCGGCCTGTCAGCCAAGGCCGCTCCTCCTGCAGCCAATTGCGCGTGCGATTGGCATAGGCGTCATCGCCCAGCACGGCTTCGCCGATCAGCTGGGCCAGGAAGTTAACGCTCCACTGCGTCTGGAGCGCAGCCATATCGCGCACCGTATCCGGATGCGCGACCAGGAAGCCGAGTCGGATGCCCGGCACGGCGAAGAATTTCGTCATCGAGCGGATCACGATGACATGCCGTGAGCTGGCCGCCTCCCGCAGCAGCGAATGGCGGCCCTCATCCGGGACGAAGTCCATGAAGGCTTCGTCCACGATCAGCGGCGCGCCAGACGCTGTGAGCGCGCGCAATGTCTCGTCCGGAATCAGACGACCGGTCGGATTGTTCGGGTGGCCGAGGAAGAGTGTTCGACCCTGCTCAGCCGCGGATAATGTCCATTCCTGCAGCGATGCCGGCAAGACGAACTCATTCTCCGCGGACAGCGGAAGCTCTAACACTGTGCCGCCCGCCTTGTGTACCGCCTCCTCATACTCGGAGAAGGAAGGACGGGCCAGCACGGTCTCAGCAGGCTTCTGCACGCGAATCACCAGCTCGATCAATTCAGCCGCCCCGTTGCCGACCAGAATACTCTCTGCTGGAATATCGTATACCTCTGACAGCTTCTTGCGCAGCCCGCGAACTGCCGGATCGGGATAACGCACAATCTCCCGCCAGCGTTCGCGCATGATCTCGCCTACCACCTCAGGCGGTCCCCATGGATTCATATTGGAGCTGAAGTCCAGCCACTGGTCCGCTGCGATTCCATACGCTTCCTCAGCCGTTCTCAGATCCCCGCCATGTCCATAACGTTCAAGCTTCTTCATATACACCCTCCGTCTAAGACTTCTGCTGCGGTCTCTACGTCATCATAGTGACCGCTAGAACAACGCCCAGCAACAATATGAGTTCAATCAGCTCATTCAATGCGCCATAGATATCGCCCGTCAAGCCGCCCAGCTTCCGCGCGATTAGTGAAGCCAGGGTTACACCGCTTAGAAAAGTCACTGCCAAGAAGCCACAGCACCATACGAGCACCTCCGCCCCACTCAGCGAAGTCCATATGAGGATAAGAGCAGTCAGTCCCATAGCCATCATCCAGGCACCAATCGCATGTCTGCGATGGACCGTGTGGAATAACTGGCCCATCCCCTGTCCGGGACGCGCATAGCGCCAGCCGATCATGGCCGTTCCCATAAATGCTCGACTCCATATGGGAATGACGGCTAACAGCCATATGGCATTGAGCAGCTGCGCAGATCGGTCCTGAATGCCTTGCAATAAGGCTACAATCAACACCGTCTTCAGCATCAGATACAATGCGCACACGATTACACCCATCGCGCCGACACGGCTGTCCTTCATAATTTCCAGCATGCGTTCACGGGATCGATGGCTGAGCAATCCGTCCGCCGTATCCATCAATCCATCCAGATGCAAGCCGCCGGAGAGCATCACCCACACCGCAAGCAGGAGCACCGCATTCACATAGGAGGGCAACAGCAGCTCCAGTACCCATGCGAGTGCTGCTACAATTCCGCCTATTGCGAGACCAGCCGCAGGGAAGTACACGACACTCCGCCCGAACATCTTATCGATTCTGGCTTGTCTCACCTGCTCAGCGCTCACTGACTTCTCATTATCGCTGGCCGTATGATGCTGATCTGCAGATTTGGCTCCCTCTTCTACCGGGGCTGCCGTTCCATACACATCGATCGGGATTGGTAATCTAGTTAGAAATTGCAGCGCGGCAATTAACGGACTCAGCAAGCTTACAACAGACTGAACAGCAATGCGCATAAGCAACCCCCCACTATCGTGTAGCTGACGCTGTACAACAGCTTCACTGCACCCCGTATATCCTCTCGATTCAGCAGGCGCAGCGGCCAGCCCATTCTGGCTCGTTCGCTGATCCGATCCCCATATCGATTCAGGCCGCCAAGCTCAATACCCAGCGCGCCTGCCACCACAGATTCTGGTATGCCGCTGTTCGGACTAGGATGCAGCCCAGCGAACTTCTTCATTGCGCGCCACGCCCTCGCAGCTGACATTCCGCCACGCAACAAGCTCGCCAGCACCAGCAGCAGACCGCCTATGCGCGCAGGAATGTAGTTCATGACATCATCCCACCGGGCCGATGCCCAGCCGAAATGGCGATACTTCTCATTCTTATAGCCAACCATGGAGTCCAGTGTATTCGTAGCGCGGTAGAACATGGCCAGCGGCGCACCGCCCAGCAGCGCGAACACAATTGGGGAGACGAATGCGTCTATCGTGTTCTCGGCTACTGTCTCCACAGCGGCACGAGAGACCTCCGCTTCATTCAGTTCAGCGGTATCTCGACCGACTATGTATCCTACATATCTGCGCGCTTCTGACAGGTCTCCTCTGGCTAGCGGCTCATACACCAGCATCGCCGCATCCTTCAAGCCCTTGACCGCGATCGTTGTGGAGATCAGCCAGATATGCGCCGCGTAGCCCAGCCAAGGGTGCAGCGATGCCAGTGCCGCGCAGCATCCCCAGACGATGATGAAGCTAGCGCCAGTTATAACGACTGTCAACCACACACCTCGTATGCGTTGCTTCCTCGCATGCTCTTCAAGGCCGGGGTTGTCCCGATCGCCAATAGCCCCATCCACAGGCCGATCGGTGATCGCTGTACCGGGCAGCTTCAACCATAGGCGCTCCAGCCCGCTGATCCCTCGTCCAATCAGAATGACAGGATGAGGCAGCCAGCGCGGATCGCCTATGATCCAATCGATGATAATCGCGGCTGCGATTATGCTTATTATTTCGGGCCATGAATAGAAAATCACTTCCCGCGCTCAGCTCCATCCGCCCATTGATATGCGATTCGCTTCAGTTCAACCGGTATGCCCGCCGTTACGAGGAATACCTCCTCGCAAGCTGCGGCGATGCGCTGATTCATCCAGCCGGCCAGATCGCGGAATTGGCGTCCTAATCGGTATTCAGGCACAACGCTGTCTCCGACCTCATTCGTCACGAGGATGACACGCCGGTCCCGCTCCACTATCAGCTGCGCAAGCTGCTCAACCTTATCCATCACCTTAGTCTCGCAATCGGGCTCAGCCTCATAGCGCAGTAGCCAGTTCGTCAGCCACAGGGTCAGGCAGTCAACAAGCACGATCTCATCCGGGTATTGTCTGATCGCGTCAACAAGCTCGAACGGCTCTTCGATGGTACGCCAGGTGAAGGGAGCGGCATCTGACTGGGCTTGCTTATGCGCGAATGAGGATTCGGTCATCTCGGCGCGCCGCTTCTGATGATGCTCCACACGCTCCCGCATCTCCTCATCGAGCACCTGCGACGTCGCGATATACATCCCGCCCGCACCCTGTCTCCTTGCATATTGCTCCGCGAATCGACTCTTCCCGCTCCTTGCTCCGCCTGTCACTAACACCGCCATCACGTTGCCCCCATTCCTCTCGTCAACATCGACTCTGAACCCATCCAGCTTCACTTTACAGCGTTACGCGTACCAGTTACCTCGTATCGCATCATCCAGCTTCACTTTCCAGCGCTGCGCGCACCAGTTACCTCGTATCGCATCATCCAGCTTCACTTACCGGCGCTGCTGCGACCCGCATCAGCCCTCCGAGATGCCTGCGCTCTCGAAGGTGGCCATCTCTTGCATGAGCTTAACCGCGGCATCGAGGATAGTCATGCCGATTGCCGCGCCAGTGCCTTCTCCGACCCGCATGCCCAGCGTAATCATCGGCTTCAGGCCGAGCTGCTCCAGCACCGCGCCATGACCTTTCTCATCCGACAGATGGGATGCGATCATATAGTCGCGCGTCAGCGGGGCAAGCCGATAAGCCACAAGCGCCGCCAGCGTTGCAATGAATCCATCGATCACGACCGGACAGCGGTTAGCCGCCGCACCTAATATAACGCCAGTCATCCCCGCGATTTCGAGCCCGCCCAGCTTGCTCAGTACATCGAGCGGATCATTCGCATCCGGCGCATTCACAGCAATCGCGAGATTAATCACAGCGCGCTTACGTTGCAGCCCTGCATCGTCCACGCCAGTTCCTCGCCCGACAGCCTGCTCGGAAGACACACCGCCGAGCACTTGCAGCATGGCCGCGCTAGGCGTTGTATTGCCGATGCCCATCTCGCCTGTCGCGAACATCTGATAGCCGCGCTGCATCAACTCATCCACCACCGCGATCCCAACTTCAATTGCCGCAACTGCTTCTTCACGCGTCATCGCCGGTCCACGCGCAATATTCGCTGTTCCATAGCGCACCTTGCGTCTGAGCAGATCTGGATGGTCGATGTCGCTCTTGACGCCGATATCGACACATATGACCTCAGCACCTGCGTGACGGCCCAGCACATTGACAGCCGCTCCGCCATTCAGGAAGTTCAAGACCATCTGCGGCGTCACCTCCTGCGGGAATGCGCTTACGCCCTCCTCGCATACGCCATGATCTCCCGCCATCACAATGATCGCTTTCTTCCGAATCTGTAACGGGAATTCGCGAGCGATGCCAGCCAATTGAGCCGCCAGCCCCTCCAATTGCCCCAGACTGCCGGGCGGCTTCGTCAGCCGATCCGAATGGGACTGCGCAGCCTGCATCGCGTTCTGATCCAATGCCTCAATGTTCTCCAATATCGCTTTAAGCCGATCCCCTATCGCCATATCTCTTACTCACCCTTCTGATATGTACTCGCGCAATGCATCGAATTTATGCACCGAACTCATGCATCGAACGTTTGCTCCGCCTTATTACCTCTACCTAATGAAGCTTTGCTTATCTTACTCTCTCAATCAATCGGCTCATTTCTTGTACTTGCTATTTACACAAGCCCATCATTCTCCGATAGACAAGCTCGCCCTACAACCTCCACTTACACGCTCGCCTTGCGGTTACGCATCATCCATTCCACGGCATAATCCACGATCGCGCGCTGTGGAATCATCATCGCGCGCGCCTTCGCGACATAACCAATCCGTACATCCGACGTCTCCATCAAGAAATCCTCGCCCAGCAGCTCGAAGTCATCGGAATCATAATCAATATCCTCGAATTCCACCCACACCCGCTGACCGTCCTGAAAGATCGGCGCAGCATTCACTCGCCCACGCTTACCGGCATAGGCCGCTCGATACTCTGCCAGATGGAGCGAGGTGTTGTTGCGATTGCCCACGCCCAGCAGCAGAATCCAGCCGTTCTGATCATATACGCGTGCTAATGGGGAGGCCTCACCTAATCCGTAGGCCAGACTATGATCCCCGATAATCGTGTCACGATGAGCGCCCCAGGCTGCGAAGGACACCTGAGGGTGACTGCTTCGCCTTACGCCCTGCTGCTTGCGGAAGCACTCGGGGATGCTGCCCATCCCGCTGGTCGGTGTCAGATCAGGCTCGTAAGCTGGCATGGTCGCTCTGATGGTATCCCACCAGGATGCTTGTACAGGCGGATACTGCCAGCCCGCTGGGTCCGACAGATCACCGCTGTGCGTCGGCATAACCAGTGTGCCGCTGGTCTCAAGCAGCGATTCCAGCGCATGTATGACGGCCACTGGTCCTCCGCACACCCATCCGCCGAGCGACTTCATGGAGGAATGCAGCAGCAGCGTCATCCCCGCATGAACACCAAGCGATTGGAAATCCGCACGCAGCGTATCAACCGTGATCAGATCCCCTTCGATTACGGGCAGCATGCCCAACACCTCCTGAATATTCCTCACCATTATCCCGGCAGTATGACCTGCGGCAGCCCGTTATCGGGATGCCCGACGATAAGCGGCAGAATGCCATACACCTCGCGGATCAACTCGCTGCGCATGATCTGCTCCGGCGTGCCAATATCAATAACCGAGCCAGCATGCAGCATCAGAATCCGATCACAATGCAAGGCCGCCAGGTTCAGATCATGCAGCACCGCGATAACCGTCATCTCCGACTCTCGCCGCCAACGCTTGATCTGCTCCATCAGCATCACCTGATGACCGATATCCAGATACGTCGTCGGTTCATCGAGCATAAGCAGCCTCGGCTCCTGCGCCATCGTCTTGCCTAGTGCAACGCGCTGCCGCTCGCCGCCGCTAAGATGCTCCAGGCTGCGATCCTGCAAGTCGGTCAGACTCAGCTTCTCCAGCACCTGGTCGATGAACGCGTCGACATCGCGCGCCTCTTCGCCCAGCCAATTCTGATGCGGAAACCGCCCCATCTCCACCACCTCGCGAACCGTGAAGCTCACCGGCGGGAGCGTCTCCTGCTGCAGAACAGCAAGCCAGCGTGCCAGGTCCTTGCGGGCATGCCGTCCAATCTCTATCCCATCCAGCAAAATAGTGCCCCCATCCGCCCGTTCCACACCGGACAACAGCTTCAGCAGTGTGGACTTCCCACTGCCGTTAGGTCCAATTATGCCGAGACATTCGCCTCGCGCGACGTTGAAGCTGACATCCTGGAGGATGATGTCAGTTTGGTACATTTTGCGTATATGGCTCACTTCAATCATCCGGATTCATCCCCTTGACAGTTGTTTGTTCTTGCGCAGCAGGTAGGCGAAGAACGGCGCTCCCAGGAAGGCCGTGACGACACCGAGCGGGATCTCGGTCGGACTGAGCAGCGTACGCGCGAGTGTATCGGCCCAGAGCACATACACACCACCTAGTATGCCTGTAATCGGCATTAGGATGCGATAATCCGGACCGACAATGAGCCGGACCAGATGCGGCACGACGAGTCCGACGAATCCGATGGTGCCCACAATCGACACAGCCGCTGCGGTAATCAAGGTGGATACGATGAGCACGGTCATGCGTGTCCGCTGCACATTCACACCTAGATGAGCCGCTTGTCGCTCACCCAGTGCGAACAGGTTCAGGATTCGACTATAAGCTAGAAGAATAATCAGACCTACAGCTAGATAGGGGATCAGCACAATGGTGAACGACCATCCGCGCAGCGATAGACTGCCCATTGTCCAGAATACGATCTCGTTGATAACGGAGTCGGACATCGAGACCATGAAGGATACGAATGAGCCCAGGAAGGCCGATACCACAACACCCGACAGAATTAAGGTCTCCAAGCGATACTTGCCATGTACATTCGCTAATCGGATTACGAGGAATAAGCTCATTAATCCGGTTATGAAGGCAACGAGCGGAATAGCCCACTTGCCGATAAGCATCGTATGAAAGCCCATCAGGATCATGAAGGCAGCGCCTACCGCTGAGCCTGATGCCACGCCTAGCGTATAGGGGTCTGCCAGCGGATTGCGAAGCACACCCTGGAAGCCTGCACCAGCCAGAGACAGACAAGCGCCTACCAGAATGGCCAGCACCACACGCGGCAGACGCACCTTCAAGATGATCTGCTCTGACGAGCCTGCCCAGGTCGGCTCCACCCAGCTGCCAATCACTGGCAGCTGGTGCAGCAGGATGCCCCATACGTCGCTGAGCGGCATTCGTGCTGTACCAATTGACAGGCTTATAACGGCTGAGAGGAGAAGCAGCCCTAAGGCTGCTCCTCCCCATATGACAATCTTATGTGTCATTGCCCAATCAATCCTGGATAGATACCTTCGAACATGAGCAGCAGCCCTTCCGTAATGCGAGGTCCTGGTCTTGCCAGGATATCATTATCGATTGCAATCAATTGGCTGTTCTGAATCGCCTGGATCTGTTCCCAGCCGCTTCTATTCTTAATCAGCTCCTCAAGTGATTTGCCAGAATCGTAGTCTACGAGATTAGCCGCATATAGGATCACATCCGGGTCGTCTTGGATGACCTTCTCTTCATTGACCTGGTTCCAGCCTGGCTGATCACCTGCGATATTGATGCCACCTGCCATTACAAGTAACTCATCTAGAAACTCGCCGCTTCCTACGGTCCAGCCCGGCGCAAACTCTAGATAAACCTTCTTCTTATCCGATTCCTGAATCGTTGCGACCGCATCTGTCACCTTGGTGATATCGGCTCTAAGCTTCTCAACGAGTTCTTCGGCTTGCACCTGCGTATTCGTCACAACGCCGAGACGCAGGATATTATCCAGTACATCCTCTACTGTCTTAGGGTCAGTCTTATAGATCTTAATACCGAGTTCACGGAACTTTACGGCCGCATCGTCAGGCAAGGAGATACCCCCGATTAACAGATCGGAATCAGCTGCGATAATCGCCTCGACATTCGGATTGAATACGCCGCCGACCTTGGGCTTGCTGAGCGCTTCCTCCGGATAATTATCATAATCCGACACACCCACAATCTTGTCGCCTAATCCCAGCGCGAAGAGAATTTCGGTCTCCGACGGCGATGTAGATACAATGCGCTCTGGTGCCGCTTCGAAGGTGATTTCCTCGCCGCTGGCATCCGTTACGGTAATCGGATAAGCTGTCTCATTAGATGCTGCAGGTTCCTCAGGTTCATCGGCAGGCACTTCCTCGCCGCCTGCGCTTGTCCCTTCAGCGTGCGCTTCATTCGGAGCACTAATGGCGCTGTCAGGTGCCGCACCGCCTTGATTGTTCTCGCTGTTCCCAGCTCCGCAGCCTGCCAGCGCCACCATCATGACGACTAACAATAAACTTAGTAGCTTTCTCATTCCTCACTCGTCCCTTCATCTCTGTACAATAATATCGAGAATTGCTTGATGACGGGCTTGATTAGCCATTAACGAAAAGAAAACCTTGTACCCATATCGGATGCAAGGTTAGCAAATCAGAATATAATCTGACTGCTGCCGTGTCCTTTTCCGCGAAGGATTTCGTTGGCGAGCGCTTATAGGCAGGTTTCCTGGCTTACGGGTTGCCGAGCTCCTCTCCTTCCCATTCCGCGCGCAGAACAGTGGTATTGCGAGGATCTCCCCGATTCACAGTGGCGGGACCGCGCCGGCATCGCACCGGCTTCCCTTTTAACCTTGTTAGCTAGACAAGGCACCTATCGGCTTCAAGTTCAATTGATCAAGCTAAATCTCTATCTAGTAGTATAGCTGATCTTGCCTCAAGAGACAATCAGCTTGCCTCTAGCGTCTCTCGCCGCATCGATCATATTCCTAAGGGACTGCTCGGTCTCTTCCCAGCCGCGCGTCTTCAACCCGCAATCCGGATTAATCCAGAACAAGGCCGGATCGAGCACCCGAAGCGCGCGATCGATCATCTCGGACATCTCCTGCACGGAAGGCACGCGTGGGCTGTGGATATCATACACGCCAAGCCCTATTCCGTGATCGTACCCCTGAAGCTCGAAGCTGGAGATCAGTTCGCCGTGGCTGCGCGAAGTCTCGATCGAGATCACATCCGCATCCAGTGCCTGGATGGAATCGATCATGTCGTGGAATTCGCAATAGCACATATGAGTGTGAATTTGAGTCGTATCCTTCACACTAGCTGTCGAGATGCGGAATGACCGGACCGCCCAATCCAGATAATGGGCATGATCGCGATGCTTCAGCGGCAATCCCTCACGGAGCGCCGGTTCGTCCACCTGAATCATGGCGATCCCCGCCTGCTCCAGATGCTCAACCTCTTCGCGCAGCGCGAGCGCGATCTGATAAGCAACCTGCTCGCGGCTGCGATCATCGCGCACGAACGACCAGTTCAGAATCGTGATCGGACCGGTCAGCATTCCCTTAACCGGATGTGATGTTAGCGATTGCGCATAGGCGGTCTCTTCGACGGTCATCGGCTCCAAGAACGCCACGTCTCCATAGATGACCGGCGGCTTGACACAGCGCGAGCCATAGGATTGTACCCAGCCGTTCTGCGTGAACAGGAAGCCCGCCAGCTTCTCACCGAAGAACTCCACCATATCCGTTCGCTCGAATTCGCCGTGTACGAGCACGTCGATTCCGATCTCCTCCTGCAGTCGCACACAAGACTCAATCTGCTCACGTACGAACGCTTCATACTGTGCATGATCCCATTCTCCTCTGCGCCACTTCAGCCTCGCCTGGCGAACCTCAGCCGTCTGCGGGAAGCTGCCAATGGTAGTCGTCGACAGCAACGGCAGCTGGAATCGTTCACGTTGCAGCTCGAAGCGGTGCTGGAACGGGGAGGTTCGCGTGTCGCTCACAGCGTTGATTGCGGAGCCCGCATCTGTGTCATTACCGCGACTGCGCTCCGGTAGCGAACGGAACGCTGCCAATGCGCGGCGGCTCTCCTCAGCGACATCGCTATCCGGGCTGGCGAGGAGCTGGGCAAGCTGGCCCAGTTCGTCCAGCTTCTCATTCGCATAGGCGAGCGCTCCCTTTATAACCGGATTCATTGCCTGTTCGCGCTCCAATGAGACAGGAACATGCAGCAAGCTGCACGACGGCTGCAGAATCAATCGTTCGGCAGACGCTTGCTTCAGCAGCTCGCCAACCAGGGCCAGCTTCTCATCCAGATCCGAGCGCCATATATTGCGTCCATCGATCACACCGGCGCCGAGCACCTTGTCGGCAGGCCATCCATACTGCGAGACAGCTGCGAGATTGGCGCCTTGATCATGTACGAAGTCCAGGCCGATCCCCTGCACAGGCAGCTTGGCGATACGTTCATAGCTCTCTACCGCTTCGAAGAAGGTTTGCAGCATGATCTTCAGCTTCGGGACCCGCTCGGCAATGGCTTGATAGATCGATTCTACAATTGCTAGCTCTTCCGGAGCGACATCCGTCGCCAGCGCAGGCTCGTCAACCTGCACCCATGCCACGCCCTCTTGCTCCAGCTGACTTAGCAGCTCCACATAGGCAGGCAGGAATTGCTCAACCTTGCCGGCCAACTCTGAAGCGGCGAATCCCTTGGACAGATTCAGGAAGGTGAATAGCCCTACGATGACCGGTCTGCCCTCGATCCCCGCACGCTGCTTGGCGAACCGGTAAGCCTCCAGCGGTTTGTTGCCTGTTAAGGCATAAGGACCCTCTCCAATCTCAGGGACGATATAATGATAGTTCGTATTGAACCACTTGGTCATCTCGCAAGCGATCGCCTGATCATTCCCCCGAGCCATGGCAAAATAAGTCTTCAACGGCACCGTACCGCCGCCATGTTGATACCGCGCAGGGATGACGCCCAGCATAACCGCCATATCGAGCATATGGTCATAGTACGTGAAGTCGCCCACTGGAATAATATCCAGTTGCTTTGACTTCTGTACCCGCAGATGCTCCAATTGAATCCGATCCATCTCAAGCTTGAATGTCTCCTCGTCGATTCGGCCTGCCCAGAACGCCTCGAGCGTCTTCTTCCATTGCCGCTCTTCTCCAATTCTTGGATAACCTAGATTGCCTGTTCTAATTTTGTCTAGCATGCTCTCTCATCTCCTCATTCTCATTTATATCCTTGCTCTTCCCGCTTGGATCAGCAAAAAAAAAGCGCGACCTCCCCTCAAAGAATGTACAGGGAAAGACGCGCTATTCGTCATCAAGCGATGGCTAATCGTCTAACACCTCCCTATCTCCCGTAGGTACTTGCAGTGCTGTCGGAACAGGCAGGTCTCCTGGCTCATGGATCATCATCTCCAGCTGCCTTCCCGGGGGCAATCGCACCCAGTGGCGTTAAGCTGAAAACTCTCCATTTTACAGTGGCGGGACCGCGACGGATTTACACCGTGCTTCCCTATTAAGCTGATCCGCAGACTTGTCCGCAGATGAGCACCTATTCCCAATATTCAGTTATTGCTTGCTGCAAATCTAGTACAGCATAATCCTAACCGATGCACTCGGATTTATCAAGTCGTGAATTGTATTGAAATGTCAGTTCTATATGGTAATATTAGTTCAATGAAATACAGGAATGGCGAAGCACGCCTCTGAGTCCGATTGCGGATTGCGGGGGCGTGTTTTATTTTGTCGGGAGGAGTGGAGGTAGGTCACGAGTTATGAAGTCGAGCATACTAAATGGTTGCAGGGGCATCAGTCTAAGAGGACAGGTAGGCGATTAGAGGCGCTGAAGAGAGGGCATGGTTATGGGAATCAACTATTCCTTAAGGAGATCTGGTGGAAGCTGCTGGGACACTTCGAGGGACTTCATCCTGAATACGAGGTGCTGGATTGGAGGGGGCAGCCGTTCTATGCGGACTTCATGTGGATCGTCGGATTCATCCGAATTGTGTTCGAGATCCAGGACTTCGGGTCGCATGTGCATAACATAGATCGCGCTGGCTACAGTCGAGAATTGAATCGCGGCATGCATTATACTAAAAAATTTTATCTTATCCGCACCAAGGCACGCGCATAATCCGAAAAAATAGGTATAATGATTTTTACCAACAAGATGAATACTCACACTGGTATACTACCAGTATTCACACACCCGTTAGGAGTCGATCTCACCATGCATACCAATTGGAAGAGGAACATCATTCTATTCATGTCGAGCCAGACGATCACCATGTTCGGCACGATGCTCGTACAGTACGCCATAATGTGGCATATCACGATGACCACACAGTCTGGCTTAATGATGACAATCTCTATCTTATGCGGCTTCGTGCCAACCTTCTTCCTATCCCCTTTTGCTGGCGTGTGGGCGGATCGTTACAATCGTAAGCTGCTGATCATCTTGTCCGACAGCTTCATCGCAATCTCGACCTTAATTCTGGCCATCCTCTTCATGCTAGGCTATAACGAGCTCTGGCTGCTGTTCGTCATCTCAGCAATACGCGCCATTGGATCGGGGATACAGACGCCAGCGATCGGTGCCATTCTTCCACAGATCGTGCCCGAGGAGCATCTGACGAAGGTGAACGGGATCAACGGCAGTATCCAGGCCTGTATTATGCTGATTTCGCCAATGGTCAGCGCCGCGCTATTGTCAGTCTCTACAATTGAAGCGATCTTCTTCATCGATGTGGTTACAGCCGCAATCGCGATCTATATCTTGCTGGTGTTGCTGCCTATCGCCGCGCATCCTAGATCGCCCGAGGGCCTCACAGCAGGTTATCTGGAAGACTTCCGCAAGGGCATCCTCTATATCCGAGAGCATCCATTCCTGAAGCGCTTCTTCGCATTCTGCGCGCTGTTCATGCTGCTGGCCGCTCCTGCAGCGTTCCTGACGCCGCTGCAGGTAACGCGCAGCTTCGGTAATGATGTGTGGCGGCTGACAGCGATTGAGATCGCCTTCTCAATCGGGATGATGCTCGGAGGAGCGCTCATCGCCTCATGGGGCGGATTCCGCAATCGGGTCCACACGATGACGCTCGGCTGCCTCTTCTTCGGTATATGCACACTCGCGCTGGGCATCGTTCCTAGCTTCTGGATCTATCTGGGTGTCATGGGGATCACGGGGCTCTCCATGCCACTGTTCAACACACCATCGATGGTTATGCTCCAAGAGAAGGTAGAGGGGGAATACCTCGGTCGCATATTCGGCGTCTTCGGGATGATATCCAGCTCGATGATGCCGCTGGGCATGCTCCTATTCGGTCCGATAGCGGATTTCATCGAAATCGAATGGATGCTTATCGCAACCGGCACGCTCATGTTCCTCCAAGCCTTCCTCCTGATCGGCAGCAAGACGTTGGTCGATGCGGGCAGGCCGAATGTGAGCGCAGAACAGCCCCAGCCCTAATCAGCAGCCTAGCATTCTCTCAGACAACGTTCCGTTTATTATCCGCGCTCGGCGATATAGGCTGGGCGCGGCTTCTGCCCAGAGAACGGTTCAACCAATTTATTCTCCACGCTGTTGAATACTAGGAATACATTGCTGCGCGGCTTCGGTGTAATATTGCTATTGGAGCCGTGCATGATATTGCAATCGAAGAACACGATGGAGCCCGCTCTGCCGACAGGCGTATCAATCCCGCCTTCTTCGACTAGCTTAGTGATGCTGGCAGGATCCGGAACACCATATTCCTGGCGACGCAGCGACTGCTTGAAATGGTCATCCGGTGTGCGGCCGACACATGTGACATACTGCTTATGAGAGCCGGGGACGACCATCAGCGGACCGTTATAGTGGTAGTTATCCTCCAGGGCAATGGAGCAGCTGAGCGCGCGCATTCTCGGCATCCCATCCTCAACATGCCAGGTCTCGAAATCGGAGTGCCAATAAAATTCCTTCCCCGTAAAGCCCGGCTTGAAATTGATACGTGATTGATGGACGTACACGCTGCCGCCTAGAATATGCTCGACCGCCTGTCTTAGCTTAGGATGCTTCGACAAGTCTCCGAACACCGGACTATCCCGATGCACCGCGAATATCGAGCGCACCTCTTGACTGGATGGCTCACGAATCACTTCATCTCGCTCAGCACTCTGACTATTACGCCACAGCCGGTTCATCTCCGCGCGATACTGCGTTAATTCCTCTGCCGAGAAGAAGTCTTCAATGAATAAGTACCCCTTCTCATCATAATCACGAATCTGCTGGTCCGTTAATCCCGATGCATTGCCCCCATCTGTATGCACAACTGGATCCTGGCGTTCCAGCCACTGCGGTTCATGATGAACCCTAGATGGATACACATCCTGAGTTGATACAGTTTTCATATCGTCACAACCCTTCTTTATTTTAAAAATGGCTGAGTTCTGGGTGATTGTTGCTTAGATGACCCTTTCTGAATGTCACGCTTGCAATAGCCCGCCAAAGCCATGCCTATTGTTTTCATCGGCTGTCCAAACAAGTGATCAGGCCACGCAGCCCTTAAAGAGTTGGACGAGTCGCATCGAAGCAATTAGTACGGTACGACTATTCGCGCGCCACGCACCAATCCAGCTAATTTAGTTCGATAGAACCGGACTATTCGCGCGCCGCGCACCATCCCAGCTCATTTAGTACGATAGAACCGGACTATTCGCGCGACGCGCACCATCCCAACTCATTTAGTACGGTAGAACCGGACTATTCGCGCGCCACGCACCAAGCCAGCTCATTTAGTACGGTAGAACCGGACTATTCGCGCGCCGCGCACCAATCTAACTCATTTAGTACGGTGTGCCTAAGCAACAACTATGCTGAACTGAGCCTTCAAAATAGACACCGAACGCTCAATCTTTCATGATCGGATACACGCCATCTTCATCATGCACTTCGGTACCGGTTAGAGGCGGATTAAACACGCATACCATTCGCAGCTGTGTTCTTGCTCGGAGCATATGCTTCTCATGCCCATTCAAGACATATAAGGTACCGGGGCGCAGCGGATAGACCTGATCGCCTTCCGGTTCAATCTCGCCTTCTCCTTCCAGACAATAGACGGCCTCAACATGATGCTTATACCAAATCAATGTTTCCGTATTCGGTCGAATAATCGTGTCGTGCATGGAGAAGCCCGCACCATCCTTCCGCAGCAGCAGCCTGCGGCTGTTCCAATTATCCGCTTGAATATCATTCTCTGTTCCAATGATGTCTGACAATTGCCTAACGATCATGATTATCCTCCAATGCCATGCGATACGCGCGCTCCACAATCGCGAAGCCCTCGCTTAACTTCTCATCTCGAATCGTCAGCGGCGGCATCAGCTTCATCACTTCGCTCTCAGGACCTGACGTCTCCATAATGACCCCTTCTTCGAAGGCGAGTGAACAGACCTTCTCTGCAAATCCCCGCTCTTCACATGCGATTCCCTGTATAAGACCGCGACCGCGCCACTCCCCCTTCGCTTCAGGATAATCGCGCAGCAGTCCTTTCAGGAAGAGCTCAATTCGGACCGCCTTGCGGTCGATCTCTGACTCCAGCTTGTTGTCTGTCCAGTATTGCAGCGCCTCGGCAGCTGCAATGAAGCCTAGATTATTGCCCCGGAACGTGCCATTATGCTCGCCCGGCGACCATACATCCAGTTCAGGCTTAAACAGGGTCAACGCCAGCGGCAGGCCGAATCCGCCAATAGACTTGGATAAGCAGACGATATCCGGTTTAATGTCAGCGTGCTCGAAGCTGAAGAAGGGTCCCGTTCGTCCGCAGCCCATCTGGATATCATCAACGATCAGCAGTATACCGTACTGCCGACATATCGCTTCTATTCGCTTCAGCCAGTCTGCGCTGGCAGATTTCAAGCCGCCCTCACCCTGAACGGTCTCCAGAATGACTGCAGCCGGCACATCGATACCAGATCCAGAATCCGCCAACACCCGCTCCATATAATTTGCCGAGCTCCACGCTTCGCCGAGATAGCCATCGTACGGGAGGAATACCGTGTTGGACAGGCTTATGCCAGCTCCCTGTCTCTTCATTCGATTGCCAGTCACCGCCAGGGAACCCGTCGTCATTCCGTGGAAAGCCCCGGTGAAGCAGAAGATCGAGGTTCTGCCTGTCACCTTCCGAGCGAGCTTCAACGCGCTCTCCACTGCATTGGTCCCGGTCGGCCCTGGGAACATCATCTTGTAATCCAATCCGCGAGGCTTTAAGATAACCGACGTGAATCTCTCAAGAAATTGTTCCTTGGCGAATGTCGCCATATCCAAGCTGTGCGTTACACCATCAAGCATCAGGTAATCTATAATCGGTTGTTTAAGCTTGGGGTTGTTATGACCATAATTTAGAGCCCCCGCTCCAGCGAAGAAATCAATATACGACTTCCCCCGTACATCCCACAGCATCTCGTTCTTCGCTTTATCGAATACCGTAGGGAAGCTTCGACAATAGCTTCGGACATCAGATTCTAATTTCTCGAATGTCCTCAGATCAGATTTCTCAGCTATCTCTGCCTTCATAAATACATGAACCTCCTATTATTTTTTTGTAATGCCAAGCGGCCCGATTCGGAACAATCTCTCCTCCTCATGCGCATGTTGAAGAGGAAACCACCCCTGCGGATAGCCTTGATTCTCTTGCATATCCGCATGATATTGCTCAGCCAATCTAGTGAATAGGGCGCGCGATGGATGATTATTGGGACTAATGGTCACTTCGATGTACTGGATGGGATTATGGATTAATGGATCGACCAGCGCTTCGAGCATTCTGAGCCCAATTCGTTGTCCGCGAACATCTTCAGCCACCGCGATCTGCCAGATGAATAAGGTACCAGGCTTCGACGGGTGGACAAAGGCGGAGACGAATCCCACCAGGCTGCCTTCTATCTCGGCCACCACACAAGTATCGCGGAAATAATCACACAACAATACATAGCAATAGGCAGAGTTGACATCCAGCGAGCCCGCCTGTTGGATAAGCGTCCACACCTTCGCGCCATCCTCTGGATGAGGCTTCCTGAATATAAGACATCCCTCCTTATTACGAATTCCTCCTGCGCCTGCCACACCAAAAAAAGGCACTTCTTCATGCTACCAGACACTCCCGCCTCAGTCATTGTGTGTAATCAGCGCTTAGAAGGTCAGAGCCGGGCTCACATATGCTCAGTAGAGATGACCTGAAGATAACCCCCTTTTACTCCCCGATCATCCCGATACAATATGGATCCAACGTTTTACTTCCGCATGAATGTATGGTATATGTTGGTAAATAAATAGGACTGCCACTCTTACTCATCGTAAGAATGACAGTCCTATTCTCTTCAATTACACCATGATCTTGCAGATACTGTTCGTGAACGAAACCGGATCCTGAACGGGCAATCCCTCGATCAACAGCGCTTGATTATACAAGAGCTCCGTATACAGCGCGAGCTTCTCCTGATCAGTGCCTTGAGCAGCCTTCAGCGACTTGAACACATCATGCCCAACATTGATCTCCAGCACCTTGTCCGCCTTCACGTCCTGGCTGCCAGGCATAGCCTTCAAGATCTTCTCCATCTCGATGGATAATTCACCCTCGGCTGTTAAGCAGACCGGATGGGATCTCAGCCGCTTGGAAGCCTTGACCGCCTTGACCTTGTCGCCGAGAATGGTCTTCATCGCTTCGAATAGCTCCTTGTTCTCGCTCTCCTCAGCCTCTGACGGCTTATCCTTCTCGTCCGCCTCGATGCCCAGATCCCCGCTGGACACGGACTTGAACTCCTTATCCTTATAACTGCGAATCATCTGCAGCGCGAATTCATCAATATCATCCGTTAAGTAGAGAATTTCATAGCCCTTATCGAGTACGAGCTCCGACTGCGGCAGCTTCTCTAGCCGATCCACCGATTCCCCAGCCGCGTAATAGATGTACTTCTGATCCTCAGGCATAGCCGTCACATACTCATCCAGCGTGACCTGCTTCTTCTCACGGGACGAGGTGAACAGCAAGAGATCCTGCAGCGTGTCCTTGTTCATACCGTAATCGCTGTATACGCCGAACTTCAACTGCCTGCCGAACGCTTCATAGAACTTCTCGTACTGCTCGCGCTCATCCTTCAGCATGCTCTGAAGCTGGCTCTTAATCTTGCTATTAATGTTCTTCGCGATCAGCTTCAACTGACGATCATGCTGCAGCAATTCGCGAGAGATATTCAGCGACAGATCCTCGGAATCGACCATCCCCTTCACGAAGCTGAAGTAGTCCGGCAAGAGGTCTGCGCACTTGTCCATAATCAGTACACCATTGGAGTATAGCTCCAATCCCTTCTCATACTCCTTCGAATAATAATCGAACGGAGTCTTCTCGGGAATATATAGAATCGCGCGATACACGACAGCGCCATCTGCGCTAATATGCAGATGCTTGAGCGGCTTGTCGAAGCCATACCGCTTCTCCTCATAGAAATTCACATAATCCTCATCTGTGAGCTCATTCTTATTCTTGCGCCAGATTGGGACCATGCTATTGATAACTTGCTCCTCTTTGTATTCCTCCAGCTCGCCCTCTTCGCCGCCTTCCTTCGGACGCTGACCCTGCACATCCATCTTGATCGGGTAGCGAATGAAGTCGGAGTACTTCTTAACAATCGCCTTCAGTCGGTATTCCTGCAGATACTCATCGTACTGCTCATCCTCGGTGTTCTCCTTAATCTTCAGGATGATATCCGTACCAACCGTTTCCTTCTCACCGGCCGTAATCGAATAGCCATCAGCTCCGGCGGACTTCCATACATAAGCCTCGTCGCTGCCGATCGCCCGGCTAATGACGGTTACCGTATCCGCAACCATGAATGCCGAATAGAAGCCAACCCCGAATTGACCAATAATCGTATGTCCATCCTGAGCCTCATTCTCATTCTTGAATGCCAGAGAACCGCTCTTCGCGATAATGCCCAGATTGCTCTCCAGATCTTCCTTGGACATCCCGATTCCGGTATCAGAGATCGTCAGTGTGCGATTCTCTTTATCTGCGGTAATCTTAACGAAGTAATCCTCTTTATTGAACACAATTTGATCATCTGTCAGAGCCTTATAATACATCTTATCAATTGCATCGCTCGCATTCGATATGAGCTCTCTTAGGAAGATCTCCTTCTGGGTGTAGATCGAATTGATCATCATCTCCAAGAGTCGCTTGGATTCTGCCTTGAACTGTTTCTTCGCCATCTTTGAATGAAACTCCCTTCCGATATCTGATTTAGCACTCATCAGCACAGAGCGCTAATATCTCTATTAAACACAACCTATTTTTCAATGTCAATTCCAAGCAGGAATTCATAGCGCAAGCTAGAACTTGTTCCTGACAGAGAGGCGGCAGCGATTATGGATGCATATGTCTTGACCAATACGGAAATCATAAAGCTCAGACACTATATTGAGCTGAAGTATCAGCAGCCGACATCCCGGAAGCGCGCATCTATACTTGCCAATGCCGTGCATCGCATTGTCGAATCTCGTCTGCCTGACTTCCCTCCTGAGGTGAAGAGGCAGATTCGCAGTGAGCTGCTGCTGACTCATAGCGATTCGTTGACCATTCAAGTCGATGATGTCTTGCAGCATTGCCTATCTCTTGATCTGAACAAGGAGGAACTTCTATTGCCCCTAGTTTCATGGGTGAGCAAGCAATCCGAGGACCCTCTCCCCGAGGAGCAGGTACGCGACTCGATCGTTCGCGCCTATCGACAGTCGAGTTCCGTCATACGTCTTCAAGCAATAGAACTGGAAGTCAAGCAAGCACAACGTACGCCCCCACTTCAACGCAAGTACATCCTGGCCGCCATGGCGCTTACGGCTGTGCTTCTATTTACAATGCTTGTCTTTATGAATCGATCAACCGACACACAGGTGCTTCCGCCAGCACCAATGGCAGATGCGCATGATCCTGTTATAGCGCTTACCCCTGCCCCTCCCGCTCCGGCTCCAGCAGATGGCATGCCTGAGCAGCTCCGATATACGTCGGTAGACACAGAGCGGCTGCGGGACTATCTGCACCGTAAAAATTCCATCCTATCGGAAGAGACCTATATGAACGCGATTATTCGAGCAGGTGAGGAATTCGATGTGCATCCCCTGCTCTTATTCGCAATAACTGGACAGGAGCAATCCCTCGTCCCTAGAAGCCACAAGACCGCGAGCGCGATCGTTAATAATCCGTTTAATGTGTATGGCAGCTGGGAGCGTTACAACACGACCATCGATGAATCATCCAAGATTGCAGCGAAGACGGTGGCGAATGTGAGCAGCCGTCGCCCTGCTGAGATGCATCCGATTAAGTGGCTTAACGAAACATATGCCGAGGACCCCAATTGGTGGACAGGTGTCACCTGGTTCTTCGATACCATGCTTCGCGAAGTGGCCGATGATACCTTTGAGTGGGAGTAAAAATTGATCATGTCGAAATAGAGGATATTATGTCGAACATATAGAATACCTACTCCAAACGACATCATGAACCGTTCGGAGGAGATAGGTATGGTTATTCTGAACAAAATCAATGTTGCAAAGTCGATTCGCCCGCTTTCTAAGTCCAGTCTGTCCCAGAATGCAAATCTGGCGCAAAAGCTTTATTTTCAACAAATTCATCAGTCCGATGTAGATAACGTGCGCAAGTTGAGCCGGATTATGGCTATACATGCCCACAGTATTACGGAACGCCATTATGAAGTGCTCCGGCAATTGCCTGAATTGCAACGAATCATTGATGATCACAGCACATTAGACAGACTGAAGAAGACTTTCTTAACTTATCTTGACTCCATCCCCAGCGCCAAGTTTGACGATGACTACGTGAACACGCGAATTCGTATCGGTCAAATTCACAGTCATATCAACCTGCAGCCTGAATGGTTTATAGGCGGTTTTACCCGCATCTACGAGTGGCTCGTGCCCGCTATCATGAATGAGTTCGGGAATCGTTCAGAAGCCGCTGCCGTCCTCGTGTCGCTCAACCGCATGCTGACAATCGATGCTCAGCTCGTACTTGAGGCCTATCAGATTGCACATGAGTATCAATTTATTGAAACCAATAGCAGTATCATTGAGTCGATCATTCAGATGGATCAAATAAAACCACTGCTTGACACTGTCAACCAGTCTATGGATGAAGCGACCAACGTAAGCGCAGCAACTGAGCAATTGACAGCCTCTATCGAAGAGGTCGCCAATCACGCCGTTCAGGTTGCACATCGTACCGATGAGATGATCAGAGAGACCAGCGCTAGCCAGCGCATGATTACTGAAGCGCTGAATGACTTCCTCGAGACAGCTCGGCAATTCAGCTCGGTGCGTAATCAGTTCGAGGAGCTCCGTCAGGCAATCGAGCATGTCACTGAGGTCGCCAGCTTCATCCGAGAGGTAGCAGACCAGACGAATCTGCTCAGCCTTAATGCCGCAATCGAGGCAGCGAGGGCAGGTGAGGAGGGGCGCGGCTTCGCAATAGTAGCCAGCGAGGTTCGAAAGCTTGCTGAGCAGACGAGGAGCTCGGCTGACAATATCGCCAGTATGATCCAGCATGTCCATCAGACAGCCGAACAGGTTGGGAATCAGACAGAGCAGATGGGAGACCTCATCAAATCACGTGTCGAGAACACACAGGAAGCCATTACACGCCTGAATCGAATTATTGATCAAGTATCTGAAATCGGTGATTCTACTTCTAATATTGCAGCAATTGTAGAGCAACAGGCCGCCGCCACGGATGATATCTCATCGAGGTCTGTCGCAATGATGCATCATCAAGAGCAGGTTCAGCAGCACGCCAACGCGACAGGTCGTGATTTGTATGAGATCAGTAAGAAGGTGAACGAGCTTCGCTTGAGCGGAATTCAGAACATAGCTTTAAGCGAAAAGCATATCCTCCGTGTCGTAAAGACGGATCATCTGCTCTGGCGCTGGTGGGTTTATAATAGTATTCTTGGCTACCATACGATGAATGTAGATGAGTTAGGCGATCATCATATGTGCCGCCTCGGAAAGTGGTATGATTCGAAGCAAGCCGATGACCAGATCAAGGATCGTTCCTCCTACCGTGGCATTGATGAGCCGCACTCGCAAATTCATCAGCTCGCCAAGGAGGCTGCCAACCTCATGGCATCCCATGCACATGAACAATTAGATGATCTCCTAATTTCGATGGAGCAAGCCTCTTCTCAGGTAGTTGCGCATCTGGATCAGCTCCAGCAAGAGCTATTCGGCAATCTAGTAAGACGCTAATACTCACCAGATAAACGGCTCAGCCGTCCTGCTTCGCAGGGTGTTTCCGTTTAGCGTCGATATATAAGCTCCTTTAAGTAAAAAACTTATAAAGTCTTATATATTAACTAAAGGCACTCCTAAGCGATCAATACTGATCCTCTGGAGTGCCTTATTCTCTTGCTTGTTATTCCTTGCTCGTTATTCCAACACCCCTGCGGTCGTCTTCTCCTGGAAGGTCTCCACCTCTTCGGTCTGCTTACCGTCATTACGTTCAACAACATCTAGGAATTCCTGCATCGTCTGCAGGTACTCACTGTCCTGGGTGCCGCCTTCTAGCGCCTTCAGATACGCTTCCTTCACCTCTGGAACGATCGTCTTATCCCCATAGGCGAATAATGGAGCATTATCGATGCCACGGAAGGAGATATACTTGTAGCCGTTGAATAGGTTCCGCATATCGTCCTTCTTCACCGAGTCCGGATGGTCTCGCAGGAACTTCTCCATCGAACGCGAACGCTCCACCACCTCAGACCACGTGATGATCAGACCCGCATCCTTGACGGATGGCTTATTCGACTCAAGCGCCATAATATCAATATAGGCCTTCATGTCATCGGTCGTATGCGATTGGAATACACGATAACGCTCGTAATCAATAACAGGGAAGAAGGAGCCTTCCGCCGTCTCTACCTTATAACCCGCAGCTTCAGTATCCAGTAGAAGCTCCTTCAGTGCCTCATCCTCTACATCATTCGCGCTGGGCAATTCGAAGTCTTCGGATGCATATAGATCCATCAGCTTCTCCTGGACGCCCTCTTCCGTGTAGAAGCGTTCCTCCAACACCAGCGATTGGGCTTGCTGGGCCTTCTCGAGCTCCGCCAGCATCGTTGTCAAGCGCTCGGCCTTCACTTGTGTATAATGTTCATTCAGGTAATCCAGCATCTCTGCGCTGCTCGCGCCAGAAGCAATCAGGTTGTCATATCCGCTCGCAATAGCTGTGTCATCTACATCTGCAGCATCATTCGAATCAGCAGGCTCCCCTTCGCCTTCACCCTTGTTCTCGTTCTCACGCTCATTGTTATTCTCGCTGACATCCTGATCTCCGCCGACAGGCTTCTTATCCTTATCATCCTTGTCCGCGCAACCAGCTGCGATTACTGCGCAGAGCAGGATCGCCAGCGCGAACCCTAGCCACTTTTTCACCTTCATCTCTTCACGCCTCCTAATCCTATTATGTCCACTTTATGTTGGTTCTTTCACGAACCTTTCTATGTGGACTACATTTCTGACGAGGCGCCTTCCCTTTATGTTGCAGTTGATGAATTCTTCCGATATTGATTCGGCGACACACCAGCCGCCTTCTTGAACACCTTGCTGAAGTACTTGTCGTCCTGATAGCCGACCATCTCGGAGATCTGCGCAATCCGCAATTGCGGATTGCGCAGTAGCACCTTCGCGCGATCCATGCGGATACGCTCAATGTATTCCGAGATATTCTCCCCCATCTCCTGCTTGAACCTGCGCGAGATATATTCGCGGCTGAGGCTGCAGCGCTCCGCGATGTCCTGCAGCGACAGCTCCTCGGCGTAATGCTCGTCTATATAGGCCGCAATCTCTCGGATGACCGAAGTCTTCGATTGCTGGTCAGACAGCAATTGCGCCAGAGCCAGCATCTGCCGGGTGAAGTCCTCCTGCCACAGCGGCAGGGACAAGCTCCCCTCGTCATCGACCGGTGCGATGAACGTGCCAGGCTCTCTGGCGGACAGCGGCTCCGATTCCTGATGGAGCCGCTGCTCGCCGCTCAGACAGCGGGCGCGGAAGACAGTGAATTCATGCTGCCACAATTCCAGCTGCTCAATCGTAATGCGCTCAAGCCGCCGCACCTCATCGAACCATACCGCGACCGACGCGCTAATCTGCTCGGGCCGGCCGCTCAGCAGCGCCATCCGAATATCTTCTTGATGCCTGGCGAAGTTCAGCGCCGTCATGCTGCCGCCGGACTTCTCCGCGAATATATGAATGCGATTCCCGCGATGCAGCAAATTCCGCTGCCGAAGGGCGGCAGCCGCTTCCTGATACGTCTGCGGCAGCCCAGCCGGGAATTCGGTCGCCGAGCCAATCCCGAAGTCGAAGCGAACGCCGAACGTCTTATAGATGCCCTCATTTATGCTGCGGATCAGCACGGGCAAGTCCTCGGTCTTGCGCCAAGCCACAATCACCAACTCCTGCCATCGGCTCCAGTTGCGATACGCGTATCCCGTTCGGTACTGTCTCAGAAATTCATTCGCGATATTCGCCAGAGAATAGCTGAGCAGATCCAGGTTGGACGCGAACTTATCCTTGATGCGCTGCTGCATTGTCTCCAAGCTCAGAATGGCGATCCGCATACGCGGCGTTCCGGCCTCGATGGCGAACTCCATCTCCAGCTCATCGGCGAAGGAGGCATAAATCCCCGGCTCCTCCACGAGCGTCGAGAATACCTTGTCCCAGTAGATCGGCTTAATCTGGTTCAGCTTCATGCTCTGATCCTGCGATCTGTTGCGCATCAGCTCCTCCGAACGCCGCGCCACAACCGCCTTGCGCAGCGCCTCATTCAGCTGCCCCTCGTCGATCGGCTTCAGAATATAGTCCATGCCGCCGTACTTGATCGTATGCCGCACATACCCGAAGTCATCATGTCCGCTGATCACGATCGTCTTGCTGCCCGGGGCATGCTCCTGTACCCATTCCAGCAGCGCCGCCCCGTTCATAACGGGCATCAGCATATCCGTGAAGATAATATCCGGCTGCTCGGATGCGATTAGGCCAATCGCGGTCTGCCCCTCCGGCGCCTCCAGAATCTCCTCAATGCCGAAGCTCTCCCAATCGACCAGCATTCGAATCGCTTCACGCACATGCCGCTCGTCATCCACGATCAGAACCTTCATCCTCATTCAGCGCCCCTTCCTCCAGCATAATCATGATGTTCACCTTGAGCCCCTGCGGGTCTCTGGCTTCCAGACCAATCCGTGCATACCCGTCAAAATAAAGCAGCAATCGTGACTGGACGTTGAACAATCCGATGCTCCCCGCGCCTGTTCCCTCCTCCCACGCGTGCGGCAGATCCAGCCTGGCCTGAATCTCGTCCAGTTCCTCCGGCTCCATTCCGGCGCCGTTATCCGCCACGCTGATCAGCAATTGATTCGCGTCCATCCGCCTGGCGGCGATCCAGATCTCGCCGATATTATTCTGCTTCACAAAGCCGTGCTTGAAGCAGTTCTCGACGAGGGGCTGCACCGTCATCCGCGGCACCTTGATCCACCTGGTCTCCTCCTCGATATCCAGATGGAATTGCAGCTTCTCGTCGAATCGCTGGGCCTGCAGATCAAGATAAGCCTTCACATAATCAATCTCGGCCGATAAGGGGACCAGCGTCTCATTCGTATTCATCTGATAGCGCATCATCTTCCCGAGCGACGCGATAAGCGAATAGATCTTCTTCTCCTTATTCTGCAGCGCCAGCGTGCCGATCGATTGCAGCGCGTTGTTCATGAAGTGCGGGTTCACCTGCGCCTGCAGCGCCTTCAATTGATTCGTCTTGTTCGCGATCTCCAGCTTGTACTCCTTATTAATTAATTGATCCAGCCGCTCCATCATTTGATGGAAGCGTCGGGATAATATGCCGATCTCATCCGCTCGATACGTATCCGGCTTGGCATCGAGCTGTCCGGATTCAATGCGATTGATCGTCTGAATGAGCCGCTTGATCGGCAAGGTAAAGTGGAACGAGATGTAGAGAATGGCGATCACGGCAATAATCAGGAAGAAGGTGACGATCAGGCTGTTAATCAGCGTCAGCTGCCGGGCATTCTGATACAAGTGCTCGTAAGGAATTCGCTTCACGAGCGTCCACTCCGCGAACGGCGTGGTGATGTCGCGGTAGAGATGAATACCGTCGAAGACAGCATCGCGATATTCCAGATCGCCGAATTCAGCGTCGGCCGCCAGAATCTCATCCAGCCATGGGACACTCCCGCCATCCAGCTGCTCGGAAGCATAGATCATCCCTCCGCTGTGATCGATCAGGTACAGCTCCTCCGCCTCTTCAGCATAGAGCATCCGGCTGATCTCCCGAATGATATCGAGTTTGATATCGATTGACAGTGTGCCGAGCACTTCGTCCGTGGGTTGGTTTAGTATTTTGCGATGGATGGTGATGACTTGCTCTTGCTGCTCGAATGTAAATTTATTGACGCCGTAAGTGTGGCTCAGATGGGCCGGCTGCATATATACGTCTCTGTCCGCGCCGAAGTCCGGTATATAGGTAGCGCCCGGCGCACTGCGTCTTAAGTTGTATGCGAACCGATAAGAGGTGCTCGACTTATCCATATAGATGTGAATCTGCTTGGCCTCGGCCAGTGAATTCACCATATACTGCAGACTGACATACAGATCCTGTTCGTCCGCGAAGTCCAGCTCGCTCCTCTCGATAAGGCGGTACAGGCTCTTCTCATTCCGAATGTCCTGATAGAGAAGCAGCGAGGTCTGATTGATCCGATTTAGATAGTTCTGCATATTGGTCGCGCCCTGATAGAGGAGCGTGGTGTTGTCCTGAATCGAGGAGGTCTTCACGGTCTCCTTGGTATATTGATAGGTCACCAGAATGGAGATGGAGATCGGAATAACGATTGCGAACAACAGGAATACGATCAGCTTGCCCCGCAGGCTGCCGCGAATGACCCTCATCCACTTCGCTCTCCTCTCTTATGAACTTGAAGTTGGTAATAGTGTAGCAGGCCATATCAATAAATTCCACCTTATTCATCATCATCGTCTGTGTTCGATGCCGGGGAAGATTCCTATAATGAAGTCATAACTTATTGGATTGACTCTGGAGGTGTATGCAACATGGGAGGCAAGCGTAAACGAGCGTTGCTGGCGGGCATCGAACAGCTCGTGTTCACAGGGCCGGCGGCGGCGTTCTTCATCCTGATTGTCACGATTCCGTTCCTGCTAAGCATCTATTATGGCTTCACAAGCTGGAACGGTGTCACTTCGTCGGTAACCTGGGTCGGCATCGACAATTACCGGACGATCCTCACGACGGATGACGGGTTCCGTACATCATTCTGGTTCACGGCCAGATACACCGCGGCCGCCGTCGTCCTGACGAATCTGATTGGATTCCTGCTGGCGCTGCTGCTGACACAGCCGCTGAAGACAAGCAACCTATTGCGGACCATCTTCTTCCTGCCGAATGTAATCGGTGGATTGCTGCTGGGCTTCATCTGGTCCTTCATCTTCGTCAAGGGCTTCGCGGCGGTTGGCGATGCGACGGGGATCGCCTTCTTCCAGCTGCCCTGGCTGGGCACGGCGGGGACCGCATTCTGGGGAATGGTGATCGTCAGTGTGTGGCAGCTCTCCGGCTATCTCATGGTCATCTACATCGCTGCCATCATGAATGTGCCCAGGGAGCTGGTTGAGGCCGCCCGGATCGACGGCGCCTCGCGGCTTAAGATGCTGCGCGGCATCATCGTGCCGCTGATTATGCCGGCTTTCACCGTCTGTCTGTTCCTGACAATCTCCTGGTCGTTCAAGGTGTTCGACCTCAATCTGGCGCTCACCAAGGGCGGACCGTTCGGCTCTACAGAATCCGTTGCGCTCAATATCTATAATGAAGCGTTCCGCAACAACAGCTATGGACTCGGAACCGCCAAGGCGCTGATCTTCTTCGTCATCGTAGCCGTTATCACCATGCTGCAGGTGTATATCACCAAGCGGAAGGAGGTCGAAGCGTAATGCGAGCTTACAGCATGCGATTGTTCGGAATCGAGCTGATCGGCTGCCTGCTGGCGCTGGTCTTCCTGATTCCCTTCTACTTCGTCGGCGTCAATTCGGTGAAGAGCTTCGGCGAGCTGCTGAATAATGCGGCTGGCTGGCCGCAGGCGCTGCAGTGGGACAACTACTCCCGCGTCTGGACGATCATGCGATTCCCCAGCGCCATCAAGAACTCGCTGCTCATTACGGTATTCAGCAATCTCGGCTTAGTGCTCATCAGCGGGATGGCTGCCTATCATATGGTCAGGAAGCCCAATCGATTTAACAAGCTCATGCTGTTCCTGTATGTCGCTGCGATGGTCATTCCCTTCCAGTCGATTATGATCCCGCTGGTCAAGGTCGCCAGCGAGGTTCAGATTATGAACAGCGCATGGGGGCTTATGGTCGCCTACTTCGGATTCGGCGTCTCCCTCAACATCTTCCTGTATCACGGATTCATGAAGTCAATACCACGCGAGATTGAGGAGTCGGCTGTCGTGGACGGCTGCAATCCCTATGGCGTGTTCTGGCGAATCGTGTTCCCGCTGTTGAAGCCGATGACCGTAACCATTATACTATTGAACAGTCTGTGGATCTGGAATGACTTCCTGCTGCCGCTGCTGTTCCTGTATGATCCAGAGCTACGCACGATTCCGCTGGCCACCTACTCGTTCTTCGGACAATATACCAAGCAATGGGATCTGGCGCTTGCTGGACTCGTGCTAGGAGTCACGCCGATTATCATCTTCTTCCTGCTCATGCAGAAGCATATTATTGCCGGTATTACCGCCGGATCTGTGAAGGGTTAGGCATCGTTGCGGAATAACTTCCGTAACGAGCCCTGAGACAATCGGGAAGGCGATGACAACATGTTGCACCTAATTGTTCAATATTATCAGTTTTTCAATATTTTGATACGTTCTATAATAATCACAATCTCATTCCCCTGCTATTCGGCCTCCATCCTGTGCGGCGATAGACAGCTCGGAATGCGATCACGAATATAATTTCTTGGGAGGGTCAACGTACAATGAGAAAATGGGGCTTCACGGCAATATCGATGGTATTGATGGTTGCGCTCGTACTGGCAGGCTGTTCTGCGAACTCGAATACGACCACCGGTAATGGATCGGGCAAGGACTCCGGCGCTTCATCAGGCAAGCAGGTCACCATCAAGATGTTCCAATTCAAGGTAGAGATCGCGGAACAACTGACCAAGATGATTGAGGAATATGAGTCGCTGCATCCCGGTGTGAATATTGAGATTGAGACAGTCGGCGGGGGCGCGGATTACGGCGCGGCGCTCAAGGCCAAGTTCAACTCCAACGATAAGCCGGATATCTTCAACAATGGCGGCTTCACGGATCTGGACCTGTGGCTGGAGCATCTGGAGGATCTGTCCGACCAGCCTTGGGTAGAAAATCTGGTCGATGTGGCCAAGGAGCCGATGACTAAGGATGGCAAGCTGTACGGTCAAGCGCTCAATCTGGAAGGATACGGCTTCATCTATAATAAGGATCTGTTCGCGCAAGCTGGCATTTCCGAACTGCCCAAGACGATCGACCAATTGAAGACGGCGGCTGAGAAGCTGCAAGCAGCAGGCATTACACCGTTCGTGAATGGCTACGGAGAATGGTGGGTGCTGGGCAACCACTTCGTGAATATCCCGTTCGCTCAGCAAGCGGATCCGGACTCCTTCATCGCAGGTCTGAATGACGGCTCCGCCAAGATCAGCGGCAATGAAGCGTTCAACCAATGGGTCGATCTGTTCGACCTGACGCTGCAGTACGGCGGCAAGAACCCCCTGCAGACGGACTACAATACGCAAGTAACGGATTTCGCGACAGGCAAGGCGGCTATGACGCAGCAAGGCAACTGGACACAGGTGCAGATCTCCGCGGCCAGCCCTGATATCAACATCGGCTTCCTCCCGATGCCGATCAACAATGACGCGGCGGCGATGGATAAGCTGCCGGTAGGCGTGCCGAACAACTGGGTCATTCATAAGAACTCCGCAGTGAAGGAAGAAGCGAAGGCGTTCCTGAACTGGATGGTCAGCTCGGATGTCGGGCAGCGTTACATCACGGAGGAATTCAAATTCATCCCGGCGTTCAAGAACATCGAGGCGGATGAATCCGTGCTGGGGCAGCTGGCAGCCGACATCATCGCCTACAGCCAACAGGACAAGACGCTCAGCTGGAACTGGTTCAAGTTCCCTGGCGGCGAAGCGTCCAGCAATGAATTCGGCGACTCCATGCAAGCCTATGTCGGCGGACAGCTATCCAAGGAGCAGCTGCTCGAAGCGTTCCAGAAAACTTGGGACAGATTAAGCAAGAGATAATCGGAATTAAACGGCCAGGAGACCCAGTCTCTTGGCCGTTTGTCATACATGCCGTCTCATTATTGTGCTCCTCGGACTAGAACTAACTCGTGTTCTTTACCATACACGCAGTTACTTCCGTTTCTCCGCTAGATCAGCCGAGAGTTGAAGGGTGCGCTTCTTATTCAAGGGATACAAGAACACCATAATCAGCAGGATGAGAACGTACATAATCCCTGGAACCAAGGTTGCTAATGAATAGATGCCATCAAGCGTCTGGGAGCTCTGCACTTCTAATGCCGAATTATATCCAACGGCTCCCAACGCGAACCCGCCAACTCCCCCGGCAATGGCTTGACCTATTTTACGCGCCATCGAATAAATCGAATAAACGGTCGCATCTTCACGTAGATCCGTTAAATATTCATGATAATCAATCACATCTGTAACGAATGCCCACACCACCAAATTAAAGAAGCCCATGGCGAACATACCGATCGCGGAGATAGCCACAAATTCAATAGCGCTTAAATCCTGGAAGATGTAGAGAAGCAGATAGACGCCGCCTGCTAGCGCCATCCCCACAGATGCGAGCTCTTTCTTACCATATCGGTGAACAAGAGGCTTGACGAGCGGAGTCGCCAGGAACACCGTTGCAGCTTGTACAAAACCAATGACACTCAACATCGCCGTGTTGTTGAAGAAGTCCTTGAACAGGTAAGCGTTAACGGTACCGATAAGCATCATATTAATCATGAATATCAGCGATGCAGTAAGGATCCAGATTAATGGCTTGTTCTTGACCAATCCGATCATCGTTCTACCAATATTCTTCTTCTGATTAGCAGAGTCCGGCGCAACAATACGCTCCGTGGACAGCTTATAACAGGCTAAGTAACAGGCGATCGCTAATACGCCGAACATAGAAGCCGCCATGAACATACGATCGGCATCCATCTTATTGTCCACGAATACGATTAACGGTCCGAGCACATTAATAATTAAACTGGCTAGCATAGCCCCCATCGTTCTCCACGTCGATAATGTCGTCCGCTCGACTGGATCAGCCGTAATGACGGATGCCATCGAGCCGTAAGGGATATTCACGGTGCTATATAAGGTTCCCCATACAATATAAGTGACGAAGGCCCAGGCCAGATAGAAGCCATCGGTCATGCCCGGAATCTTCACAAACATTAGTACACCGGACAACACCAGAGGGAAGGACATTCTCAGAATCCATGGCTTGAATTTCCCATGTTTCGTAGATTTGCGCGTATCGATGAATCGCCCCCATGCGAAATCCGCTACAGCATCCCACAATCTGGCTACGAAGAACAGGATCCCCACCGTCTCAGCGCTGATATGAAAAATATCCGTGTAGTAGACCATTAAGAATGCGCTGACTAGTATAAAGAAGAAATCATTGCCGAAATCGCCGAATAAATAGCCAAACTTATCTCTCGCCCCGAAAGGTCGTGCCGTCTTAACGTCGTGTAATGGTGTCTCTAATGTGCGTTTAGAATGACCCATTTTATATTCCTCCAAACATCTAGGGTTGAAAGCGCTTAAACACTACTTAACAAAATAAACCTAATTATAAACGACGTGGTGTTAAGTTGACTAGCTGCCCCTAGTCAATAAGTGAACAGGGGCAGCTCCAGCATATGATTACTTCTTATAACCTAGGTGAGGAATGGCATTCCAGCGTTCACTCAAGTAGCGGACGACCATCTTCGGCTCTCTGGCTCTGGTGAAGACGCCCTTCTTATTACCTTGAACTCGGACAATCCCGAACTTCGTCTGGAAGTCGGCGAAATTCCACAATTGCTCACCGATAAAGTTAGGAATCTCATCGAACACCTTGCTGTTCATCCGGTAATAATCCTCTTGGTATTCTTCACTGAACGGTTCTCCATATGCGCTATGGAATCCGGCAACGGTATCGGCGCCATATTCCGTATACATGATCGGCTTATCCGGGTACATCGACTGCCATTCCAGCAGTTCTTGCCGCGTCTTGGTCTCAGCCGTCTTCAGATCACCCAGCTGCACATACCAGCCATAGTAGCGGTTCAATGCAATCACATCGACTAGTTCTGTACACTTGTCTGCCTTAGGCAGAGCCAGCATAATATTGACGAATGTACAAGGACGGTTTTGCGGGTCAAGCTCACGAGCCAGTGCGAACAAGGGTGCAAAATACTCATACGAGCCCTTGGAGAAGCTGGCAGGCTCATTGGCAATCGACCACATGACTACACATGCATGGTTCTTGTCACGGGCGATTAATTCACGGATGACTTGTTCGTGTGCGTCCTTGGTCTTCATCGTCACCCAAGTGTCATCGTCAACGTCTCCGCCCTTCTCGAGAATCGACACATCAAAGTTGAAGCTTGAGAACAAGCCAACAGCTGGCGTCTCATCAATGACGACGATCCCTTCGCGGTCACACAGGCGCATCATCTCCTCGGAATACGGATAATGCGAGGTGCGCAGTGAGTTCGCTCCCATCTTCTTCATCAATTTAATGTCATGCACATTATAGGCTTCATCCAGGCCGCGTCCACGGATATAGGAATCCTCATGCTTACCGAAGCCCTTGAAGTAGAAGGCCTCGCCGTTGAGCAGGAATTTGCCCCCTGTCACTTCAATCTTGCGGACACCGAATGGCTCCTCATAGACATCTAGCAGCTTCCCATCCTGATAGCCTTCCACTCTTGCCGTATACAGATAGGCATCAAGCGGCTGCCATAGGCGCGCGTTCTCGATCTTCACTTGTGCATCCGTACCTGAAGTCGAAGCAACAACCTGTCCTTGTTCATCGAGAATGGTCACCTTGACCTCATCGAACGCGCCGACTGTGTCTACCTTCAAGCTGACATCAGCCTCTCCGTTAGCCAGATCCACCTGCGGTACGATGACAATGTCTTCGATATAGCTGCGCGGTGTGGTATACAGCTTCACTGGGCGATGCAGCCCTGCATAGTTGAAGAAATCAAAGTTCTCGTCCACTTTACGAACAAGCTTGCCGTCTTCATCGGTCTTCTCACTATAATTGCCGACAGGCAGTGTCGTGTAATCTAGCAGATTGCTGACGCGTACCGTTAATCGATTCGAGCCTGCTGCCAGCACCTCATTAATCTCAGCCTCGAATGGGGTGAATCCGCCCTTATGATGCATGACGAATTTGCCATTCACATAGACCCATGCTTCATGGGTTGCCGAGCCGAAGCGCAATACAATTCGCTCTTCATGCAGGGGCTGAGCTACGGTAAAGTCTCTCTCATACCACACATATCCGTTATGCTGACGAATCTCGGCCAGCACTGCTTGATCATTGAATGATGCCGGCACCGCCATCAGCTCCTGGGTTGGCAGCGGCTTGCTTACATCGTGCTCCTTCGCCTCATCGTCAATCATGAACTTCCAAACACCGTTAAGATCGATCACCACACGGCTATTCGTCGCAATTGGGTATAACATGTCTAATCTCCTCCATGTCGTTGAAGAGCATTCTCCCCAACTTTATTTTCTTCTATTCGTTAAGTAATAGTAAAAAGTATGAAAGGGCTTTTATTTCATTATAAAGAATGTTGCTTTATAATAAGGGTAATATTATTACTCTATTCGTAGAATATTTGCGTTTTTTGGGGAGGGAGATTCAGGTGGATGATGATAGATACCAATCGTTCATTCCCATATTGGACATCCTGCATACGATCACTAAGATGGATATTCGACTTGCGGATGAAACTGGCAGCTTGCTCGTTCAGATCGTCAACCACACACTTCCAGCCGCGCTCGTACATGCCGAAGATGACTACGTGTCGATTCATGACGTACTGAAGCGGCATAAACCCGGTCACTATTATCCCCAGACCAATTCTTACGGACTAGCCTATATTGCAGCGGGGTTATGGCAGGAGCAAACGTTCTGCGGCAGTATTCGAATCGGCCCCTTCCTATCGCATGCACCGGTTATGGATTTAGTGAAGGATGTCATTCTGAACAACAATCTCCCGATCAGCGAGCGCACACAGCTGGAGCACTTCTATGAGTCGCTGCCGGTGATTAGCGAGATCGAGCATCAGCATCTAGGTCAGCTGCTCGGTCATCTATGTCTACATAGTCAAATTCAAGCCGAGCCGATTATAATGAAGGCTGACAAGCCGCTGCCGAACACCACGCTGCTCAAGTCGGCCCTTCAAGAGAATAAGGCGGTCATCGAACAGCGGTACAAGCACCAGAATGAGCTGATTCATGCGATTGCCAGCGGGGATAAGCAGACGGTCAATCGTCAGATCACACATTTTACCGCGGAGATGGTAGAGTTCTCTGATCGTGTGCCCGGAAGCCCCATTCGCTCCTCCAAGAATATCGGCTTCGTGCTGAATACAATGTGCAGAATGGCAGCTGAGCGCGCAGGCGTCCATCCGGTGTATCTGCACAACATCTCTGAACGCTTCGCGATTCAAATCGAGAAAACGTCTACGATTCCCCAACTCAAATCCTTGTATCTGACGATGGCGAATGACTATTGTGATCTCGTGATTAGCGTGTCTACCGGACACTATAGTCCTGTTGTCAAGAAGGCGGTCGATTATATCCTGCTCAATCTGGGAAGTCCATTGCCATTGAAGCAGATTGCAGCGCATGTCCACCTGAACCCTGCGCATCTGTCACGGAAGTTTAAGGCTGATACCGGCATGACGATCACCGACTTTATTAATCGCAAGCGGGTCGAGGAAGCCGCCCAATACCTGCAGAGAGGTAATATATCGATTACCGAAGCTGCGTTCATGGTTGGATTTAATGACCTGAATTACTTTAGCAAGGTGTTCAAGAAGGTCATGTCCGAGACCCCATCTCATTACGCTAGAAGTAGAATGTAACTAGAACGGAGCATAACGATGAGCAAGCGGAATCTACCTGTTGAAATAAATTCGACCTACCACGCTGAAGTTGTCGGCTTGAACCATGACGGTGAAGGGGTAGCTCGTGTGAATGGCTTCACGCTGTTCGTCGAGGGTGCACTGCCCGGTGAGAAGATTGAGGTTCAAGTCACTAAGCTGAAGAAGCAATACGGACATGGCAGGCTGAAGCGGATTGTGGCAGCCAGCCCAACCCGCGTGCAGCCGCGCTGTCCGATCTATGACGCATGCGGCGGCTGCCAGCTGCAGCATCTGGATTATCCAGCTCAGCTGGAGGCTAAGCGGCAGCAGGTTGTAGATAGTCTCGCCAGGATTGGCAAGATCACTGATGTCATCGTGCATCCGACCATTGGCATGGAGGAGCCGTGGCGTTATCGCAATAAGACGCATGTACCTGTGGCCTTGGAGCAGGGGCGGTTAATCAGCGGATTCTACGCAGCGAGCAGTCACGATATTGTGGAGACCGATCAATGCTTGATCGGACATGAACGCGGGGATGAGATCATCGCGGTCGTGAAGAGACTGGCAGAGGAGCTGGGGATCTTGGCTTATAATCCGCAGACAGGTCGGGGCCTGCTCCGTCATGTCATCACGCGTGTCGGCTTCCATACCGGCGAGGTCATGGTTGTGCTCGTCGTGAACGGCGAGCGCCTGCCGAAGCAGGATGAATTTATTGGCCTGCTTACGATGGAGCTGTCCGGCCTCACTAGCGTATGCCTGAACGTGAACACTGATCCATCCAGTGTGGTCATGGGAGACCGCACTATCGTGCTGTGGGGCGAAGAAACGATCCGCGACTATATCGGCGGGATCGAATTCGCTATCTCCGCCCGTTCCTTCTATCAAGTGAACCCGCTTCAGACCGAACGGCTGTATGCGAAGGCGCTGGAATACGCTGGGCTAACTGGTGTAGAGACCGTGATCGATGCGTATTGCGGAATCGGCACCATCTCCTTGTTCCTCGCCCAGCAAGCGGATCATGTATATGGCGTGGAGATTGTGCGTGACGCCATTGAGGATGCCAGGCGCAATGCCCGATTGAATGGGATGCGCAACGTCACATTCGAAGCCGGTAAGGCCGAGGTTGTCATCCCGCGCTGGCGCCAGCAGGGCATAGAAGCCGACGTCATCGTCGTCGATCCGCCACGCAAGGGCTGCGACGCGCAGCTGCTGCAGACCATCATCGAGATGCAGCCTGCGCGGGTCGTCTACGTCTCGTGCAATCCCGCAACGCTGGCGCGCGACCTGCGCGTGCTGGAAGATGGCGGGTACCGCACTGTCGAGGCGCAGCCGGTTGATATGTTCCCGCATACGGGGCATGTAGAGGTTACAGTGAGACTTGAAAGAAAAGATACAGTCCAATAAACTGTATCTTAATTCGGGGGGGAGAGGATTGGAGAGATTGTAATTAATCTTAATCTTTCCATCCTCGAATACTTCGATTGTTTGGATAAGCCTTTGGAGGAATTGCTTCTATACCTGTTCATCGCTAATGTCGAGGTCAATAAAGCGTTCAACTTCCTTCTTAAAGGCTTCATTGCGTTCCGCGAGGTTATTTCCTTCATCTAAGGCTACAATTAGTTCTGCCTTCTTATTCAGATATTCTTGTTGTTGGTGGGCGTTACGCTCGTTCTGATGCTTGAACTGGTCTGAATTGATTGTCCCGTCAACATGTAAAGTCAGTAGCTTATCAAATCGAATATCGAGTTCTCTTAGTTGCTTCTCTACACGTTAAGTTCTCTTTGAACTTGAGACTGAACAGCCAAGGATTTTTCTTCTGCAATTCCGTAAAGAGTATCGATCTTCACAGTATCCTTTATCAAGGCTTTCAGGTCATCTTTGACAACCTGTAATAGGACCTTTTCCTCAATGATGTGAGAAGAGCAATATGAGGAATTTTCACATAGCCGCCGCATACATATGCACCTTTCCGTCTATCCGGTTTAAAGTGCATACCGCTTCCACAGTCAGGGCATTTAAGGATATAAGAGAATAAGCTTTCATTGCCATTGCTCTTGTGTTTGCCTCTCTTTTTCATTTGTTCTTGAGCGGCAATAAAGTCATCCTCTGTTATAAGAGCAGGATGTGAGTTCTCAATGACAACTTGTTCTTCTTTATTGATCTTACGTCTAATCTTGTAAGTCTCAGATGCGGCCAATAAACTCGTTGTTTCTTCTTGATGAAATACTTGTTTACCCGTATAGACTGAATTAGACAAGATACCTTTAATCGTGTTTTGATGCCATTTCTCCCCTGCGTTTGCCGCCCCTGAATGTGTTCTCGGTGTAGGAACACCTCTGCGCATAAGGAGATTACTAATGTTAAACATACCCATACCGTCATACAAATAAAGCCTGAAAACCTCCTTTATGATGGGGGTGGCTGTCTCGTCAACTTCCAACTTTTTAGAAATGGGATTGGTACGGTACCCGTAAGGAGGTACAGATACAATTCGGTTTCCTTGAGTTGCACTAGACTTAAGCCCCCATTTAATCTTGTTGGAGAGGCTTAAGTTATCCTCTTCAGCTAACACCGCTTTTAGATTAAACATCAATCTGCTCTTGCTTGTTTGGGTATCGTAGCCATCCTCAGGAAAAATAAGCCTTATATTATTTCTTTCCAAAGTGTCAGCAGTATTAAGGCTATTAACAGTATTTCTACCTAACCGTGAAACGGACTTTGCGATGACAACATCAAACTTCTTCTTTTTAGCATCATCCATTAATCGCAAAATCTCAGCTCGATTCTTAATACCTGAACCACTTATTCCGTTGTCAATGTACCGTTCAATTACTGTAAAGCCCTGTTCCAAAGCAATGCTTTCCGCTAAGGCAACTTGATTCTGAAAGCTGTTCCTCTGTTCATCTCTCTTCGTGCTTACTCTAGCATAGATAGCATACTTCATTGTTTTGTCACTCCTTCCATGTGTGAAGGAATGACATTTGCTCTATCATCATCGTTCTTTTTGGCTTCAATAGTGTCAATCTGATGGTTTAGTAGTGAGGATAAAATTTCCTCTAAGGATGTTGTACCTTCGAATGTGCGTTCAACTTTCATTGTTGATTCCCCCTCTCGGGCTAACAATCGCGCTATGGTGGGGAAACGTTGCGACACATTTTTATTCCTTTGAGGGTGGCGGAGAAGATAGTCTTAACCGATTCAGCCACATATTTATTTGAAATTTATCCGTTATGGTTTATCTATTGAGATTTAATTGAATTGCTTTGCATCCTTTGATTTCCCACCCCTTCGGGGTGGGGTACGTCTTCATGTGGTCGCTCCGCTCGGGGGCTCCGCCTTGATTTTTTAGATTATTTATTTCATGGAAACACAGGTGGGTAAGGAAACATAATTCCCCTTAGGGGAATAAGAAACACATGTGGGTTTAGGTTTCCTACATGACATCAAGCGTGCTCAGGTACGGCTTTACCACGCGCATGATAAACATGCTCTGTCATGAATCCCTCGCTTTAGGCCACCGTGACGGGGCTACAAATAATTGTAATATCTGAGGATGAAGCACAACTTCAAATCAAATACCTGTCCATTTAACGGGGCAACACCTACTTGTGAACGCAGGGGCGGTTATTTTAGGTGTGCTACCGCAAAGCCACGGGCAAAGCATTTTATGAGTTTGTAATAATCATCGTTATTAGTTTTTGAATTGTTGCGACACTACAAGAAGATAGAATCGGTATTATAACCTTTGTCCTGCAATACTTCTTTTAAGTGGGCTTCATCAGTCCAATATGGATATTTGCCCCATGCTTGAATATGACTAGGAACTCGTTCAACTTCTAATTCCCCGTTCCTTACCCAATTCCATACGGTTTCCTCGGTAAGAAACCGCCCCGATTGCAGTATGGATAGTTTAAAGGTTCAAATAATAAGCCACTTCATCAATCCTCATCAGTCTGTCACTTCGGATAATCATGTTATCACCTCTTTAGATTTGGTCTATGACATTATAAGAATAAAGGTGTCATGTCTTAACAAAGAGTGGGTAAAGATTTCAACCACAAATATCTGTAAATAAATGCGAGAAAGCGAAGGTAACCAATTAGTCCATCTAAATGATGGTATCTTGTCATTTTTGATACAAGGTATTAATAGAGATTGCAAAAATCAGGTTAGAAGTGTCGACACATCAATATTGCAGAAGGGGAAATTCCACAAAATTTTATATGGAGCAACGAGGGTAAACCTTGTAATCTACAAAGAATGCAACTTACTAGGAACTGGGTAGGGGATTAATAATTTTAGTTGTGTGGTAAAATAAGTTAAGGTCGGCTAAATAAAGAGATGTTAAAGACGAAATGAAAAAGCACAGGTGTCCTTGTTGTGGGTATCCCACTTTAGAAGAAAGACGTGCATGGGAAATATGTTGCTTATATAATTGGGAAGATGACGGGCAAGATGACACAATGCGGATGAGATTTGGGGAGGTCCAAATGGAGACTATTCACTCACAGAGGCTAGAGAAAACTTCAAAAAGTTCCTAACCATGTATAGAGACAGGAGAAATATTTTAAGCCAAACAGATAAAGAGATTGAAACTAATAAAGCGATGATTGAAGCTTTTGTGAAGCTTAAAGCAGCCCCTGACGACTTAGAGTTTCAGTTTTGGCATGAGATAGAAAAGGGAAAGAGACATTAGATGATCTAGTCCAAGAGAGCGCGGAACGCTATAGTATAAATGTAGAAAAATATCGTGAAATACTGAACCTTATTAACTCAGAAAAAACTGATGTAAAGGTGAAAGGACTTTTGTCATTAGCTTATAATGCTGATGATGGGGAGTTTGCTCAGGACTTAATGGTTCGATATAGTCAGCATTTAAACGAAACATCAGAGGGATAGCTATTCTATGTATTGGGCATATCGCAAGAATACATCGGAAAATTAACAAGCAGCTAGTTATGCCTATTATTACAGATGGTCTTAATGACAAAAGTCAGTTTGTTAGAGGACATTCACAATCAGCACTGGATGATATCAACATGTTCTGCTAATATGCGAATATTCCTGGTCTAAAGGCTAAGTAATCTTAAATACCATGTGGGTGGTGACTTTTTTGAAACCAAAGAAATATTTAGATCAATTAAAGAAAGTTAATACACTTCCTAACTTAGTCAAAGCTATTAAATCAATATTTGAAAACTTCGAAGATAACAATTATATTCCGGCAATTATAGAAGAGGGGAACTTCACCCTAGAGCAGGGAGAAGATTTGTACTTAAAATTAGTTTTAAAACATCAGTCAATAAAACTAGAAAAAACTTGGTTAAAGGATAACATGGCATTTGGACTAGAAGAGCCTACAGATTATAAGGATAACTTAAACAATAGTGCGTTTGCTCATAATGTTATTACCCAAAGAAAATACAAATCGCGTAATTTGTATCAACTTAATCCATTATTGATTTCGGATGAGATCAATGAGTATGAATATTCCAATTCGAACTATGTAAATGCATATTTGAACGATGAGTATTCAAATTTAAAGGGTTTACCAGTATTGAAATCAACAAATGATCTTAAATTAATGGTATTGAAAAAGGTTTTTAATAACTTTATTCATGATCCCGAAAGTAATATTTACCCGAAATTTGAGTTAGTAGCTGAATTTGAATATCGAACACATAATAATAGCATTAAACATATTAAACCAAATGATTATCAATCGCCGGACTCGTTACTAAGAGTTGATATAAATAAGAGTGCAGTATTAATTCTTGGTAGTATCATACTCCCACCTTTTGAAAGCAAAAAACAAGAAACTAAAAGAAATATTCAGGTACTTGATTTAAATGATCTAAAGCCGCGGTCACATAACTCAAGTCATTATAACGGCGATACTATTGAAGGGTTCGTTTGCTTTAAACCTGAAGTAATAAACATTCTTAAAGGCTATTACTATTTTTATGATTTGCAAATGGTCGATAAAAATAATATTGAGAACACTTATTTAGTCGATGTGCTTGGTGACAAAGTTGTCTTTTGGGAAGCTGAGTATAATAAGTTGCCCGATTTCATAAAGGATCAAATAGATACTTATAACTTTGTTCCTATAGATAAAAAGGGAGTAATAAGTCAGGCAATGTCTGCAATGCAACTTGAAGTAGATTGGAATTGGGATAAGAAACTAACTCCCGAATACATCCTAGCAAACTTAATTAGAGAGAGATCATTCAAAAGGGCAATAGATATGGGATTAACATTTATTGAGCCTAAAACCGAAGCTGAGTTAAGGGACTTTATATTAAAAGTTGAATCTTTAACAAGTGTTAGGTTAGAGAGGTTTAATCCCAACTCTGTTGATGTAAAACAGTTAATTATTATTCGCGATGGTGATAATTTCGAGGAATCGACAAACGATTTAAAGATTCTCTATCAAAAGTATTGTTATGCAATACAGATGGAGTATAAAAAATGACTTATATTAATGATTTTACAACACCTATAAAGTTTCTAGTTGGTATGAATGGTTCGGGTAAAAGTTATGCATTAAACGAAGCATTAAAAGAACAAGAACGATGGGCTGTTCTAATTACAGAGGACGGAATGCCTATAATACCAAGACATATGAATCAGGTTTCAATAAATTTAGACAGCATGTCATATAATTATTTAGATGAGGGTTCCCGTGGTCAGTTAGGGAGAGGAACTGAGGAAGAAAATATATCAGAAAGAGCTCTAAGGGTCATATTATTCTGTAACGAAATCACAAGAAAGTTGAACTTATTCAAAACAAAGTCTAAAGGGCAAGAAAAGCTTTACAACATGATGTCAATCTTCACAAGTTATAATTTGAATAATGTTAGAGTAATTTATTTCGATGAACCGGAGAACTTCTTAGATGAAGAGTTTTTAAAGGTTATTGCAGAATTTTTTGATGTGCTGATTAATAGTGGATATATAGTAAGGGTCGCTACTCATAATTCTCGATTACTCAATATTTTAAAGGTTAACTTAGAGGATGTAATCTTCTTTCATACCCATTCACAGTTTCTTGTGTCGGAGGATGAAATAAAGGAACTGTTTCAAAACTCATCCTATCAAATAGAGCGCATTAGAGAACAGCAGAGAATTCAAACTGATGCTTCTATACAATACAAACTAGATTTATTAAATCATGAGCAAGCTTTTTGTAGCTTTATTGAACAAAATTTAAAAGGTGAAGAGTTTTATAGGTGCTTATTTTATAAAAAGATTATTATTGTTGAGGGGATTTCTGATATTGTTGCTTTGGCGTCTATGAAAAATGACTTTGATAGCTCAATTGAAATATATAATCCGAATGGAAAAGCATTCATCCCCTATTTTGTAGAATTATTTCTAAAACTAAGAAAAGAAGTTGTTGTTATTATTGATGGTGATCTTCCTGTTCAAGGAGAAGATACCCCTTTAAAGCATGCAGTCGCGGTCACTCATCTTCTGAAGGAATATGAGGCTAGAAATGAAATTAAGCTAGTAATACACACTCCCGATTTGGAAGGATTCTACAATATTGATCTTGAACATACTGGTGATTTATTAGGGATGTCCAACACAGTGAGAAGGAATAATAAGGGGTGGCTTAAATTCTTAGCCGCATTTATTTTTTTCAGCGAAGAAGTAAATAAAGAACGACTGAGGGGACATGTATTAGGAAGAGCAGATGAAAATCAATTCGAATTTCAGTAATGAGACCCTCGCGATAAATAGAATGGAGATGCGACTCTTTCGAATCGCCCTTCCTAATTTGAGAGCAAATGTCATTCCTTTGTTTCGAGTTGTACTCCCTGTCACCTCTTCACATGTGGAGTGTGTGGTAAGGATGTCACGGGTGGAGAAGTGAGTGTGAGAAAACCCAAGTAGACATCGTGTTTTTCGTTTTGGGGGTAAGAAAGCAGACAATTGATAATCGTGATTTTCCACTTTGTGGGAACAGGTCCATAATGCTGATTTTGATGCGTGCAAAGCAGGATAGATATCAGTCGTTCATGACAGATTAGGTTGGATGTTAGGTTCTCATGAGTGAGCAGATTAGATATTTATTAATTTTACGAGTTTGGAAGAGCGAGTTAGATGTTCCTATAATTGCATATTAATTAACAATGTTTTATGATTGACTTCAAGGAGGGAAGGTCGTGAAATTAAATATAGACATTACGAATATAAAATCGATAACATCTTTGAAGTTGGAATTACCTATTAATAAAGGTCTTTATGCGATCACGGGTGAAAATGCCACAGGGAAAAGCACCTTAACAATGTGTGCTGCATTGTTATTTTATCGCTTCGATGTGAATCAATACTTCGGGAGATTAACTAATGATAGCAAAATAAATTTTGAGCTCAGTGAGCAACAACAGTCCATAACCTTTAATGATGGTTCTGTTAATAAGAGTGGCAACATTAATATTAAAGGTTTTTATGAAGGAAGCTTAATTTTCGGAAATAGATTCCGGAATACAACATATACTGCGCTTGGTAAATTAGATAGAATTATTGACGATGATATTGAGCCTGCTGATAACTTTATACGAGAAAATTTAGGCTTAATATTAAGAAATGATAAACACTATTATAAAGATCTTTTTAAGCTAAAGACTGGCTTACAAAACAAATATAAACTTGGAGGAACTCCATTTTTCTATATGAGAAATGGACGAAGAATTAACCAAGCTCATATGTCCACTGGTGAAAACTTAATGTTGAGTATCCTCCATTCTCTGAAATTACGCATTGATGATCGAGGAGATATTAATATTCCATGTGTAATTTTTCTTGATGAAATTGAACTAGCATTACACTCATCCTCCCTTAGAAGGCTGGTCAAATTATTAAGCGAGATTGCCGCTCAATTTAATTTTGCTATATATTTTTCTACGCATTCAATTGAACTTATCAGAGATATAAAACCCGAAAGAATATTTTATGTTCAGAAATACATTAATAATTCAATTGATGTATTAAATCCTTGCTATCCGGCTTTTGCGACCAAAAATTTATATGATGGTAATATGGGCTACGACACTGTTATATTGGTTGAAGACGACTTAGCTCGTTCAATAATTCTGAACTTACTGAAAAACCATAATTTATTGAATAACAAACTGGTATCAGTATTGCCCTGTGGGGGATGGCAAAATGTACTCCGGATGTCTCAAGACATACTCCAAAGCAATCTATTGGGTGATAAATCTAAAATTGTTGTTATATTAGACGGGGACGTACAAAATAGTGTACCTGCCTTTCTGGAGGCAAATAATATTTCTCGGAGCATAGTTTTAAACTTCTTGCCAATATCTAGTTTGGAGAAGTACTTAAAAAATAATCTTTATGATAATGTTAATCAACAATTATCTCAAGAACTTGATAACTATGTTTTTCATAAAGTAGGTCTTCGCACCATTTTACAAACTTATAAAAATAATGGTCCTTATAGAAAAGATGATGCAAACGGAAAAGAGTTGTTTGATGATTTAGAACACGAATTAATTTCAAATGGAAAGAATAGGGATGACCTAATAGAAATTATTATTCGCTATATTAGTAACAATGATTCTATTCGACTCGAAAAAATAGTCTCTTTTCTCAATTCAAAAATATAAACCTATTAAATATCAAGATATCAAAAATGAGACGTTGCCCAACTACCATTTATTAATTGTCTGCATTATTTGAAAACGAACAAGACACCCTACACTCAAATCTCGTAGAGTGCTTTGCTCGTTTTTCGTTATCCTTCCACATCCACCGTCACGCCTGAGTTGAACTCCACCGCAAATTTGTCCGCAAAGACCGTGACCTTCACAATCAGCCGCCTGACCAGTTGCACGTTGTACTCGGTGATGGTGATGGGCTGCTCCCGTAGGAATGCGCTCATATCAGCGATTCGTTTGAGCAGCTCATCCCGGCCTACATTTTCCACCATGACCTTCTGCTTTTTTGCTGATAATAATGCCATCGGAAATAGCAAAGAGGGGCGATAAACCTCTCTTTTTTCACGCTATCCTTAATGATTACCGTGACATTTGACCCTTAATCAGCAATGTTTGACCAAGCTCTGCTTAACAATTGCACACCTAGTTCCATCTCTTGTATGCTGATCCCTCCAAAGCCTAAATAAACCTTTGAAGTTCCAGTGGTTGAAGTAACTTCAGTATCTTGACTACCATAGACCAGGACACCATTATTTCGAGCTAAAGTGATTAATTGCTCCGTGTCATAACGACTTTTAATCGATAATTCGATATGTAAACCGGTTTTGCTGCCTTCGACATGAACATAGTTTGGCATATATCTGTGCAACATTTGGACTAAAGCTTGATGTTTATAACGATATACTTTTCTAATTCGCCTTAAATGGCGGTACCAATGACCACGAGCAATAAATAACTCCATAGCCCATTGATCTATCCGAGAGGGTGGGGATAACATGTGATCCAATGTAAGCAATTTCTCCAACAAAGGTATAGGTAATATCATATAGTTCATCCTTAAAGCAGGTGTAAATACCTTTGAGAACGTTCCGATATAAATAACAACACCGTTGTGGTCCAGGCTTTGGAGTGAAGGAATCGGCTTACCGTAAAGACGCAGTTCTCCATCATAATCATCTTCAATCAGATAACCTTCATTCTGCTGTGCCCATTGAAGCACCCGTAGTCTAAGAGGGTATGGCAATGGATCCCCCGAGGGACGATGTGAAGGTGTTACATATAGGCTGCGAATATTACTATCTTCAAGTTCTTGATCCAATAAGTTGATATCATTCATTGCTATTGGAATGAGATTAAATTTGTTTTGTTTAAAGATTTTTCTGACTTGAGCAATCCCAGATTTCTCAATACCTATATTGTGATCCTCCAATAATCTGAAGAGTAATTGAATACTATACGAGATACCAGTTCCAATCAGAATCTGGTCGGGCGAGCAGACTACTCCTCTAGATTTCTGTAAGTATTCAGTTAAGCTTTCCCGTAATCCATACTCTCCACGAGGATCTCCATAATGATGGATATATTGATTATGAAGTGATATAGCCTCTGAAACGATTGACTTCCAAGTACGGATAGGAAAGATTTCTCCATCCACAGCTAAGAGATTGAAGTCAATATAGTTTTTCTCGTATGATCCGGTTAATGCCTTAAAATTCTGATCCGATGCCTGATTCAATATGGACGATGGATCGGGAGGTTTTATAACTGTGGGATTAATGACAATTAACCCCACTCTCTCTTTGCTGCGTACATAACCTTCTTCCAGTAACATATGATAAGCAGTCTCAACAGTAGTTTTACTGATACTTAATTGTTGCATCAATGAACGTATTGACGGGAGTTTAGTTCCGTCTTTAATGACACCATTCTGGATAAGAGACCGAATATGTATATATAATTGCCTATATAACGGTTCACCACCAATAAAGGAGACTGCTAGTTCCATATTCCTTCTCCCAACTGACCTCTAAAAATAATTCATAACTGATACTTATTATCGGGTCATTCTCAGTATAAACTTTGGTTACGGTTTCAACAAATGATAACTGGGGTGACTGCTTATGAAGATGGCTTTTATTTTTTTTGACAATATGACAATGCTGGACTTTGCAGGCTTTCATAATGCGATTACATGGTTAAAAAAGCGGAATATACTTGAGGACTTATCTTGGGACTTTTGCGGAAATAAAGAAGAAGTAACAGATGATCGGGGAATGATCATCAGAATGAATCGTGTTATGCCTAATTTAGGTGAATATGACTTACTATTTGTTCCTGGAGGTCAAGCGACGAGACAGCTCATTCACGACCAAGAATTCGTTCGTTGGATTCAGACAGCACAAGATGTTAAATATAAGGTTTCGGTATGTACGGGAGCACTTATATTGGGTGCCGCGGGATTTACAAAGGATAAGATCATAACAACGAATCCGCTTGCCTTGGCTGAATTAATACCTTACTGCAAAGAAGTGGTCAAAGTTCGAGCAATTCGTGATGGTGACTTATTTACTGGAGGCGGAATAACTGCTTCGGTCGATCTAGGTTTGTATTTTATCGAGACAATTACAGACCAAGAAACAGCTGTCGAAATTCAAAAGCTTATGGATTATCCATACTATAGACCTCAATCCTTAGATCTGAAAGAGTCAGCAGATTCTATTGAAAGTCGATTGCATAATTTAGGTATAACATTGCCAGAGGCAAGCGATCCAGCGGCTAGATATGCAAATTGTGTGCAAGTTAATAATCTATTATTTGTTTCAGGAAAAGGACCTTCAAAAAGTCCAAGTGGTAGACTTGGACAGGAGTTTAATGTATATGAAGGTTATCAATTTGCCCGAGATGTTGGAATTGAAATATTATCTGTTATAAGATCTACTCTCGGGTCTCTCGAAAAAGTTAAAAGAGTTGTGAAAATTCAAGGGTTTGTTAATGCAGTCCCTGATTTTGAAGAACATCATAAAGTATTGAATGGATGCTCAGAATTAATGTTAGATGTGTTCGGTGCTAAGGGTGAACACGCTCGGTCAGTATTTGGCGCTGTATCGTTAAGGGATAACCTTCCAGTAATTATTGATTCCATCTTTGAAGTTGACACATTACGCTAAGAATTGCGCCTTCTGCTCCTCATGCTTATCGAGCATGATTTGGTCAGAAGCTATGCCGCTCTCACGCAGCAGCGCGATGTTCTGTGTGAGGAATTCATCGCTGCCCACGACATAGAATAGCCCTTCCTTATCTGCGGCCAGCTTCTTCACTTCCTCATAGTACGTTTGGCGATTATCCACAAATTGTGCGGTAAAGTTTCTGTCCGCTGCAGATTGCACAACATCGGGAAACAGAAATTGCTTCGAGGATTCGATATTCAAGGAATGCATGGACTTGATACCATCTGGACGATCGAGATAAGTAAGGATGATCGAACGGAATGTCGCAAGACCGACACCAGAAGACAGCAGGTACACGCTTCTCCCCATTCGCTTTAACGGAATACTGGTGTACGTTTTGAAGAGGGCGACTTCGTCTCCGATGTTGAGCTGCCTCAGAATCGATTTGAATTCAGAGCATTGCTCCTGAATACGGGTTGTGATGCCAACCGCATCTTCGGACGGTATAGTTGAGATGGACATATGGCGAATGAGACTGCGATTCGGGCCGTTGCCTGTATTGAATCCCTTCAATGCGAAGTGCGTGTGCGCACCTTCATCCCATGTAAAATCGCTCGGGCGTTCCAGAAGGTAGGTTTTGATTTCATCCGATTCCTCAACAATGTTCTTGATCTTAAGCCAGTAGATTTGCACAGTTTATCGTCTCCCACTAATAGATTGCGATCGGGCCATACGGACATTCGCAGCTTTGCCAGCTATTATTAATTTAACCACGTATGATCTCGGCCAAGGCATCCTTGATTGGTGTAGTCGGGCGACCGAGCAATGTTGCAAAATCTGAACGATCCACATCGAGCTCGCCTTCCCGAATGCCTTGTTGGATAGCAACAAGCATTGGAATGATGAAGTCCGGCACACCCGCGCCTTTCATAATATCAGCATAAGCAGCGTCATCAACCTGCTGCAGCAGCACTTCCTTGCCAAGAACTGCGCTGAGTTCTGCTGCAAATTGTTCTTGCGTCAGCGGAGGTCCAGAAAGCTCATAGCTCTTATTCTCATGGCCGCTGCCCGTAAGCGCCGCTGCGGCCGCCGCTGCATAATCTTGCTGTGCAGCCCAGCCCACTCTGCCGGATCCAGCAGAAGTTATCCAAGGAGCGCCAGCCATTACAGCCTGTATGCTGGGGGCTTCATTTTCCAAGTACCAGTTGTTGCGCAGGAAGGTGTATGGCATACCCGCACTCCTAATCGCTTCTTCTGTGAATTTATGAACAGGTGCCAGCATCAGCTTGCTGTCGCTTGCTCTAGCCAAGGAGGTATAGACAATACGCTGTACCCCTGCGCGCTTAGCAGCTTCTACTGCATGGCCGTGCTGCCGTATTCTTGTATCATTGTCGCCATCCGTTGATATCAAGAGCAGGCGCTCAACACCAGCAAAGGCGTTATCCAGCGTTTCCGGTCTGTCGAAGTCACCATGTCGAACCTCCACTCCCCGAGCGCGCAGCCCCTCCGCTTTGTTCGGGTCGCGAACACTGACCGCCAGTTGGTCCGCGGATACGGATTTCAACAGATGCTCCACCACTTTCGATCCCAATTTGCCTGTCGCTCCCGTGACTAACATGCTCATCTTACATTCCTCCCTTGGTAACGGATTGCTAAGCTCCTTCAACCATATCACGTTTACGATATCCAATAAAGCCAATAACCATCAAGGCCATACTCACCACTGTCATCGCGATAAAGGTTGCCCCATCAAACGGATCTATCGGCAGCCGGGGAACCCAGCTTTGAACGGCTGTTTTCGAGAACCACTCCGGTAATTCTAGAATACCGCCAAAATAGTTTAAGACAAAAGAATAAGAAAGATAAACATAAACCGCTTTACCCAATCTAGGTGCCCAGCCTAGCGCTAAAGCAGCAAGACCGGTAAAGAATAATACGGATGGCAAGAAGTTATAGGCTGCGGCGATAAAAACACCCATATGCATGGTAGAGCTGTCACCCATTGCAGCAATGGCCGTCAAGCCTAGTCCGCCTGCCGCCAGCAAAATGCCCACGGCTCCGGCAGCAATGGCCATCATGACACTCGTCCAATAAAGCCTGGCTCGAGTCACTTTAGTAGAATAAAGCTGACTCAGATGCAACCGCGTTTCTTCCGTGAACAGCTTATTCACGATGGCTATCGGCAAAATGGAAACCAAGCACATCATGACCATCATAATGGTCCCGGTAAATGCTGCTTCTAGCGAAATGCCAGTTATCGTAAACATTTGGCTCATCATTTCATTACTTTCAAGGAAGGTCTGCATATCTCCATAAATCGAACCATAGGCTGCTCCCATAATAACGAAAGCAATCATCCAGCTGGTGATTACGCCTTTGTTAAGCCTGGTGAACAAGCCATGTACGGATAGCAATGATTGCTTCGCCATCCCGCGGCCTTCTCTTTCGGGTAAATAACCGGCGCCCATATCCCGACCGCCTTCAAGAGCAAAAGCGATGATCAAGATAAGGATGCTGAAGATGGCTGCCAGAGCCAGAGGCCACCCCTTGTTCTCCGTAAACGGATAAGTCAGATAAATCCAGCCCATCGGATTGAGCATGGAGATATCAACATTCGATATATCTGTGCCGGCGCGAATAATATATAACATGCCTATAATTCCTAGGGATGATCCCGTTGCGGCGGATGAAGATGGCATAATTTGTGCCATGACTAATGCGATCACAGATCCCAAGATTCCTGCCATCCCGATAGAAGCGCCAAACAAGAATGATCCCTCAGCCGAAATGGTTTCTGCGCCATAGCTATTCAGAACCACGCCGATAACCAGCGCTAATAAAAGATTGATACTGATGACTTCGATAATCACCGCAAACGAATTGGCTTGGCGACCAACTTGAAAAGAGCGCACCAGTTCAGTCAGTCCTAGATCCTCCTCTTTACGAGTATGGCCTATGACGTGCAATGCAGCGATAATCATCGCGAACAAACCACAGAATAACAACATTTCCTGCGAATACATGGCACCCAACGTATACTCGGCTGCCGTGTCAATCGGTGTCGGGCCAACCATGGATATCATGGCAGGATTCTGCATGGTTTCATTCATCCCCTGCAATCCTTGATCCTTTCCGATTTCTTCAAAAGCCGGAACAAAGCCGGAGGAAAACAAGCCTATACCAAAAATCCAGATGATGATTTTTTTCCAATCGCGTTTCAAATAGAGAACAAGCAGTGTACCCCATTGCGCAAATTTCTCTTGCATCTTCGTTTCCTCCTTCCTGCTCTTAGACTTCATAGTGGCGCATGAATAAGTCTTCAAGCGTAGGCGGAACCGCTTCAAATTTCTTAACGCCCAACTTTACCGCTTCGGATAAGATGATATTGATACAAGCATTATCCACGGAGAAGGTCGCTTGATTCCCTGTTTGCTTGAAATCATAGACACCATCGACAGAGGCCATTCTAACCACGTCACCTTCCGTTACTAAAGTAACCGTAGATCGTGATAAGTGACGCAATTCATCCAATGTCCCGGTTTCTACCACTTTACCTTGACGAATGATTACCACCTTATCGGCCAGACGTTCCACTTCGCTCAAAATATGAGAGGACAGCAAGATGGCTTTGCCGGCATTCTTGATCTTTTCAACTTCATCCTGGAAGACAGCTTCCATCAATGGATCAAGACCGGAAGTCGGTTCGTCGAAAATATACAAATCGGAATGAACGGATAAAGCTGCAATCAAGCCGACTTTTTGTCGATTCCCTTTGGAGTAGCCTTTGGCTCTCTTCTTAGGATCCAGTTCAAAACGTTTAATCAAATAGTCACGTTTATTGTTGTCACCGCCGCCATGCAACTTGATGAATAAATCGATAATTTCGCCGCCCGTTAAGCTGCCCCATAGAGCAACGTCACCTGGAACATAAGAAATTCGTTTATGAATCTCAAGGCTATCCTTCCATACATCCTTGCCGAAGATCGTCGCATCTCCAGCATCTCGTTTAATAATTCCGAGCAAGATACGGATCGTTGTTGACTTCCCAGCGCCATTCGGCCCGATAAAGCCGACAACTTCCCCGGCATTTATCGAAAATGATACATCATGCAACGCTTTAGCTTTCCCGAAGCTTTTCTGCAAACCTCTAACGTTCAAAATTTCTGTCATGGCACTAAAACTCCTTTTTAACCAGTTTTAGTAACTTGCTTTCCAGTTTAAAAGCAAAGATTTACTCGGAAAATAATGAACTACAATATAAGTAATAGTTCATATCCATGTCCCTCCATGCTTTGTTATAAACCAAAGTTCATTTACAATTCCAGTTATACATCTATCGACCGTTATAGTCAACCGAAAGTTCAATAAACGAACTATTTCGTGTTTGATAATTCGTAACTATACGATATAATAAATTCGAAAGCTATAATACGAACTAGATTAGAGAGCAGGAATATGAAATGAATGGTTTTGAGAAGAGAACGCAACAGAAGAGACAGCAAGTTCTAGATGCAACCTTCCACTTGATCAATTCCGATGCCGGTATCGAACATGTGACGATGGATGATATTGCACAGCAATCCAATGTTGGTAAGACAACGATATTTAAGTATTTTGGAAGCAAAGAGAACCTTATTCATGAGGTTTTTACATCTTTTCTAACTCAAATGGGGGATACTGCTCAAAAAATCATGGCAGAAAATAAATCGTTCGAAGAAACGCTCATTGCTATAAGTCAGAATAAGATTAATTATCTGGAGAAAATCAATAAACAATTTTATTTGAATTTAATGGAGTATATGACAAAGAAGGATGACGAGGGTCTAACGTTAATCATGCGGCAATATACCGAGTCAAGCTTTAGTCTTATGATGGATTTATTCCACAGAGGGCGTAAAGAAGGCAAGGTTGATTTGAAATATTCGGATGAATTTCTTTTGGTTTATTTTCAAGCCATAGTTGAAGGAATCTCCAGCCCGCACATCTATCCCAAATTACTCCCTTACACCGCCCAGTGGACAGAATTGCTGATTAAAGGTCTTGCGCCAAATAAGTCATGAACGATGGCTTCCGAACGGTTGTGATCGGATAGCTTCCCCTTCGCAAAGTGCCTACTCCATAAGGGGTAGGCACTTTGCGCTTAAACGTTGCGATCTTGTAGATTCAATCGTTGATTAATTCAACCATCCTCAATAGGATCACTGTCGCCTCAGCTCGCTTAGCTGCGTCCATCGGGAAGAACTGTCTATTACCACGCCCTTGGACAATGGCTAACTCACTCACGGCCTGGACCGCGCCCTTCGCCCAAGCAGGTATATCCTGGTCATCTCTGAAAGACGTTGATGAACTAGCATTCCAGTTAAGCTTGAGCGCTCTGGCAACCATCATAGCCATCTCTGCTCGATTGATGATGTTGTCCGGCCTGAAGGTGTGATCATCGTATCCGTTAATAATTCCAGCTTGCACCATAAGCTGCACCTGTGTGATGGCCCATGTCGGGATATCCGCATGATCCATGAATCCCAGCGGGGCCAACTCGCCTTCAAGCTTTAATACCCGTGCCAGCATTACAGCGAATTCGGCTCGACTCACCAGCTGTTCTGGTCGGAATGACCCATCCGGATAACCACTGATGATACCTTCATCTGCGGCAAGAATAATGTCTGTTTCAGCCCAATGTCCTTGAATATCCGTGAATGGGGTCTGAGGGATGGCGAACACAGCAAACTTCGTAAAATGATCAACCTTCACAACGATGCGATCGTCTTCGACGATACCACCTATGTGGACCCATTCCAGCGCTTGCTCATCGTAATAGAATACTGCAGGAATTTCGTGTAATCCGAGCTTCTCCGTATCCCATCTGAACGTTAGTGTGATGGGCGTTAGGAAGTTGTGCGTCATATTCTTCAACACTTCGAAGATCGGGCTCAGCAAGGTCTCTGTATCCCCAACCAACGAATGGTCATCCAACCATTTATCAATGGTTATCCATAGGCTTTGATCCGTTGACCCGGCAGGTATGAACACCGTGAGCTCATCGTCATATTTATACTGACCTGTGCCGCCTGCTGGTATTACCTTCCGATGGTCATCGTCTCTTGATCCAGCATCAGACGTTGGCGGGAACTCTGATCCCGATTCCGGATCTGGTTCTGGTTCCGGCTCAATGCTAAATCGAATCGTCACGAGTTCTGTCTCGAGTGCTAATTCATTCTTCACGATTAACTTCAATAGGAAGCTTCCATCTTCCTCAGGCACACCTTCAATAATGCCTTCCGATGTCAATGTTAATCCAATTGGCCATACCCCCTCCGCAACCTCCCAGGAATAATGACCTTCACCGTCGGCAGCAGCTAACACTTCTCGATAAGGTGAACCGACCCTACCATTCGGTATTGTTCGTTCACTTACGATAGGCGGTGCAAGATGAATCGTTAACTGAAACAGCTTCCTCGCAGGCATCCCTCCACCGGCTCCTGATCCTGCGACTTGTACCATGAAGGAATAGTCGCCAGGCATGACAGGCAGGCCCGTTAATACTCCATCCTCACTTAACTGCCAATGCGCTGGAAGCTCACCGCTGACAACAGACCATTCGTAAGGCAACATACCGCCACTGGCTGCAAACTGTATCCTGTACGGTTCACCCCCTGCAAGTGCGCCAGGCAATTGCAGCTCATTGCTAATTTCTAAGGCAGCAGGATGAATGTATATGATTCGTTGTGTGGTGGCCGTCGCATCACCGTCAACTATTACCCTGATCGTCACTTGCGAAGCATATAAGGCTACAGGTATGCGAAGTGTGGTCTCATATACACCTGTCTCATTACTCACGACTTCGGTCGCGATGGTCCCTTGCGATGTGGTAAGCAGCAACCGTTGTCCGCTGAGCGGCTCGTTATGCTCATCATACACACTGCCTATAAGCGTAATGAGCTGACCGGGCTGCACGATGGCAATATCAGGATCCGACAGGTCTGAGCCTGCCAGCTTAGCATGCAATGTAAGACGAAGTGTCGGAGCTGATCCGGTATACGTGTACCGACTCTCGGCTGTCTCTGCGCTGAGGCCATATGGACTAGCTACACGCACTTCCACTGTACCGCTGCCTGGGATGAGGAACGCCCGCAATAAGGATTCACTCACATATTCAGTCTGCAGCGGGTTATCATCGAACATGATGAAGGAATCCTGTGTGAAGTGTGCGCCGCGAACCTCAACTTCGGTTCCTCCCGATCCTGTGCCTTCAGCTAAGCTAACGTCAGTAATGATCGGAGCAGGTAACAGCGGTGACCCGACGCCGAATTCCGTCCCATACATCTGTTGCAAGTTAGGTGACGAATACGTATCGATCGTTACTGTCGTAGAACGAGTTTCCGCATGATATATTTGATTAGATACCTGCTTCCATGCTTGATCCTCTGGCTGCCACCAATAAATCGTATGCTGAGCTGGCAGCATATTCTCTACAATGAAGCGGAGTTGATCGAAGCGATGCCCCGGCTCGGCCTTAACATCGAAGTAGCGATCTGCAGACCGGAACACGCTAGATGTGTCTCCAGCAGGGTTGTTATCGAAGATCGCCGTCGTGACCGTACCCTGACCATATCCAGTAGCCGTAACATCACCGGAGGAGGCTAGTGCTATGCCATCTGGATCATCGCTCGTGCCTGAATGGACATAGTCGAGCGGCCGCGCGGCGACACGGATGGACAACGTGGCCGATTGAACGGAACCCGCATCGTCGATCACCGAGATATCGAACACATAATCACCTGCGCTAAGCGGTACCCCATGAATGATTCCAGTCTCCCCGTCCAAAATAACCCCTTGCGGCAACGCCCCCTGTGTTACTAACCAGGTATAGGGTGCTGCTCCGCCTCGTGCTTGTAAGGGGATGGCTAGGCGATCCCCAACCGAATAGAAGTTATTCACCTCGAGTCCGGGTTTCAATTCACCATCTATATATTCGCTTATATCGAAGATTAGATCTTCTGGCGCAACCTGAATGGATAGTTGCTGGCTCACGATTTGCTTGTCCGATGCAGCATCCTCCACTTGAATCGTGAATATATACGTGTCAGATCCACGTACAGCACTGGCGGGAATTATTCCGCTTATGACCCCTGTGTGAGCATCAAGCGTTAAGCCCTCAGGTAGATCCCCATCTATTAAGGACCATACGTATGGGGCAATTCCCCCAGCGGCGTTAAGTGTTTCATGATAGGCTGCACCTAATCTTCCATCCAATAATGATGCTGTCACGATCGACATCGGGTTTGGCAGAACGACATCTAGGCTAGCCCCACCGATGACTAAATCAGCTGCATCCTCCATGGACACAGCAGCCTCTATATCCAATCGGCCCAGATCGGTATTCGAGATGAGAAACGTTGCCGTCCCGTCCACTTGTGTGAGGTCAGCGCCTTCGGATTGCGGCATGATCGTTGCTGAAGTTGAATGCGGCGCAGTCAAGTAAACCCGATATCCTGGCAACGCCAGGCCATTACGGCTGCGGACAGTCACGGTTGCTAATGCGGTATCGATACCATCACTGTCAATCGTCTGAGTCGACAGGGTAAGGGAAGATCGTGTCGCATCAGGTACAGGATCAATAAATTGTACAACCCCTGCGCCAAGGGGTAATCCGCTGCCAGCTTCGGTAATCGTATACACAACCTTCTCGGCAACAAGGTGACTAACCTCGAAGCTGACATTACCAAGCTCGTCAGATATCGCTGATTGGAACGGTAATTTACCGGATACACTGCCGTTGCCTTGCAGGATCATCGACTGACCAATAATAGGTTCAAGATCAGAATTAACGACCGTATAGGATAACGCTGTCACCGCTATACCATCCGCAGGTAGAATAGGCGGATTCGCTTGTAGACCACTTAACGTATACGTGAATATATTCGTATCTGCCTCGAAATCGTTGCTATGAATGATGAGATGCTCTGCTGCAGCATCATAGGCCATTCGCACACGATGTGAAGCATTATTTTTAACTAGGCTAGGCTGTTCGGGGTTCTCCTGCTTCCTCCAATTTCCGATTGACACTGTTCCATCAGTGCTTGTGAATGTTCCCAGTGTCCATAGCTCATCCATGATCGTACCCCAGTGATTCTGCTGCCTTCCACCGTATAGCAAGATTTGCATCGATGCTCGGTCATAAGCTACACCAGGCATATATTGCTCAGTCGGGCCGCCACTCTGGAACACCTGTGAGCTGAGATTGGTCCAGTCCGCACCTGTCCATAGCCAAACCTCATTGGGTCCTTCATTCAGGGAGTCGCTTACCAGTAAGAGCGATTGCCCTAACGCTTCATGATAGACGAGGATGGGATCAATTCCTAGGGGCGGCTGATTTAACGTATCGCGCTTGATCCATCTCGCATCGCCGTCTACCAGCTTCAGTATCCAGGTATCACCGAATAAGTCTACGTGGCCAGGATGTCCGCCATACAGAATAATATTGCCGTCCGGATCTTGACTCATCGCTGGATGATATCGTTCTGCTGGACCATCGTCTCCAGATAACGTATAGATAGGGTCGCCGCCATTATAATCGACAATCCAATACACCCCTTGGTGCAATTCTGTCCATGCCTGCCCGTCCCATAACCACGTATCCGCGAACATCATCGTATTGTTATAGGGTGCAGGACGATTGGGCGTAAATGCATTCTTCTGACCTCCGAAGAGAATGACACCGCCAAGATTAGGAGAATAAGCTAAGGACGCATCGTCTCTAGGCAGCGGAGCAGGACCGCTGATCTCCAGCTTCTGCCAAGCACCGTCGCGTAGAACGACTGTCTCCCCTCGGCTCGTAAATTGCATCGTCTCTCCTGTATTGGGATTATAAATCATGCCATTACCTGGCCCAGCGTCCAGATCGTAGTTCACACCCGGCTGCCAGATATAGTGCCCATTCGCGCTAACGGGTACGATGAGCATGGTCAATTCCGATGTACCCTCGATGTTGCTATGCAGATTTCCTGTTGCCTGCCTCGTACTGTCTGTCACCTTGAATTTGAGTGCATACGTCCCAGCTTCAGTTGGTGTTCCTGTGATTAATCCCGTATCGGCTTGCATCGTGATGCCTGGAGGGAGACTGCCTTCAACCAACTGCCAATGGTAGGGCCCCACCCCACCCTCAGCGCCTAAGCTGAAGGTGAACGGCTGATGGATCGTTTGACCAACGGCGACACCATCTGACGTCAGATGTAAGACCGGTACCGTATAGATCTGGGATTTGGAATAGCCCTCCGCATCCGTCATGGTGATGGTGAAGGAATCATTCGTATTCGATTCATTCGGAATACCATGGATGATGCCTGTTGCCGGATCCAGACGAAGTCCTGTTGGAAGCGACCCGGATGTGACGGCATAATGATAAGGCGCATAGCCCCCGCTTGCGTTAATATTGGCCGTATAGGACTGGCCTATCAAGCCGCCAGGCAGCGACTCTGTCATATACAGGGCAGGAGCAGCTGTGAAGGGGATGCCGACATCACGGACGGAGCCGCCCATGCCACCTAATGAGATTGTATGCGAAGCGAACAATGCGGTTGGAATAGGTATGGGTCCAGTTAGCTCTGTTCGAAGCTTGATAGTGACTTGATTGATCGACGGTCCGTATATGATCCTCGGTAAGGTGATCGTTCCCAGCGTATCCGTCGGTGTGATCTTCCACCTCGTTGATGCGAACTGACGCTGCTTCTTAACTGTGGAGCCTTGATCATCGGTTAGATGAGCGGAAGATGAGGTGGGCATGTCTTCCATACTCGGCATACCCACTTCGAATAATGTATCAGTTTGAAAGGAGAATTTAAAAGCGACATCTGTATTCGGAACCGCTATTGAATAAGTTCGCCCGAGCACAGGAATGCGCTTGGTCGCCGAATTGAAGATAGTTGCTGTCTGGGTGTTGTCCAGCTTCAAGGTGTCCACTACTTGACTATCAAGCAGATGATACGTTTTACCTAGCACCATTAGACTGAAGCTGACTTTGGCAGAGAACGTGTATGTCAATGCATAGGTCCCAGGGAATGCTTCGGCTGACGTCGCTACATCGAAAGCAATAGTAGCCGGCTCTCCGACGACAAGCTTGGGCATGTGATAATGAAGCATGGTTGGATGATCGTATTGATACGAGACGAGCCTCCCAAGATTTATACCGACGCTTATCGAGCCAAGCTCACCCAAGTCCAAGATCTTCTTGGAGCCAAATCCCCAACTCCCTGAATCTATTCTTCTAGATCCATGGAAGTTCAGCGGGATATGAGGTCGATCAGGAGCAGCGCTTGCAATAGCTACCTGTGAGCCCGACTTACTCATTTGCGAATTCGCGGAAGCTACGACTTGATCAGCCTCACTCTCCATGTCCTCGGATATTGACATTTCAATTAGGGGAACGATGTACGCAGCCACGAGTTCAGTTGCGTGTGTGTTCACAGATTGTTGCATGACACCTGCGACTACGACAGAATCCCCTAATGCAAGTTCGGCAAATCCATCTAATCGATCGTATACGGTAGCTGCCGTTACAGCAATGGAAACTACGTGATCTGCATCAACTCCCTGTGTCGATCCATCCGCATCTGAATCGATATCCAATTGGAGCTGTCGAACAAGGAATGCCTCCTCCTGCAGTTCGATTATTGTACCAAGCAATGCTAGATTAGCATCACTTTGATCGGATTCATAAGCTGCTGCATGTACAGATTGATGCGACACGACTTGAAATAGCAAAATGAATGAAAGGAATAGGATCAAGAATACGTATAATCTCGGAAGCGAGAATAGCGTTAGATGGTTTTTCAACATGGAACCCCCCTAGTCGACATATACTCTCATGTTATCTAGTGTCTCATAGAGTGACTAGTGACTGTGGTCATGAATAAAGTCATGTATTCAAGCACAGAAAGGGAAGACCGCGTCGTATCGGCGGTCTTCCCTGTTCTTCCCTTACTGTTATTCTACGTAACAATCATTGCTCCAGATCTGTACGAATTTCTCCCCCGTGATCTAGATCATAATGATAGAAGTGATCTCGCGATGCTTCCTCAATCTGCCCGAATGCCCAATGCTGCGTCGATACATCAGACCATGAGGACGCTGCGTTGCTATCGAATGGCATTCTACCTAGCAATCGATTCATCGTGGTTACCGCTTGTGCTCGTGTCAGCCATCTATCTGGACCGAATGAGCCATCTGGAAACCCAATCATCATACCTGCTTCACTTACCGCGACTATCGCTCCTGCGGCCCAATGCGCATCGGCAACATCATGGAACGGATTACCCTCCGAAGCGTTCATATCCAGCTGAAGCCATCTAGCAGCAATCATCGCCATCTCAGCTCTCGTAATGGGATCGCTCGGACGGAAGCGCCCCTGCGGATCACCTACGACTAATCCTATGACCTTCAGTTGCTCGATATAGGAAGCTGCCCAATGGGTAGCAACAACATCTGGGTACAAACGCGCGTACGTATAGTCCTTGGTAAGACCCAAGTTTGCTGCTAGAATGGCAGCCATCTCCGCGCGCGTAATCCTATGCTCTGGACGGAATGTCCCATCTGGATAACCGTGAATATACGCCGCATGAAAGCTCGGCTGCAAGCTGTCGTCTGGCGACGTGTCAACAAAAGCAGCTGCAGGTCGATCTTTCAATTGAATGATCGAGAACACACTGAATTTATCAATGGAAATCGATAGACCTACCGGAGTCGCTCCATCATATACAACAGTCCCAGTCCTCATCACCTTCTCGCCATCGCTATGCTCGATAAAGATGCGGAGCGATTGTAGGAAGCTGACGACATTCCGATCAGGCACCGTAATACCGGATTGCGCGAATGGAATGATCAATGTCGTTGGATATCCGCTATAATTCGTCTCAATCTGCAGGGATGAACCGATCACATCTGCAATTTGACTGCCTGCTGCTGCACGAACGACATTATCATTGACCACGCTATTGTTTATTGCTCGTTGCTGATCCTCATCCTTAACCGGCACGAAGCGGAAGAATAGGTCCAGATACTGATCATTCATTCGCGCAACCTCAGCTGCTTCAATCAGCAGGCTGCCGTAGTCTGTTCGGATCTGTACCGCATTGCCGTTACCAGCTAGCAGGTTCAAGGCTGCATTCTGAATTTCAACTGCAATCTCATCGGCCTCATCACCTGGCACTTGGTCAACATTCACACTGGAAATCCCATTGCCAGAGTTCGGATTATTCACAAAGTCTTGAGCAGCTGCTGCATCGAATACCGCTTTATCAATGTTCGATCCATTGGATAACGAGATACGATGAATAGGGATAGCTTGAGACACTTCGTCAGCTTCGCCGCCTGTTACATTGACGGTTCTTCGATTTTCCTCGATTGTCTTGTCTAAGCCTAACGCTTTGACAATGACGAGGAAGGTGCGTATTTTCTCCACACCATTCTTAGAAACCTTAGCCGTCAAGATGACACTGACATCCTGCTCTTGTCGATGTACCCGCGCTTCGATTTTATGACCCTGAGGCTCTGTAATCTCCACCACTTCAGGGTTGCTGGATGTCCAGTCGACTGTTGTATTATGCTTGCCAACTGACACGACGAACAGTGGAAGGGTAACGCTTTCCCATGTATCCTCTTCCTGAAATTCGATCTCTAATTCCTTGATTGCATCTTCTACTAGAAGCAAGGTCGTCTCATCGACACGAACCAACAGCTCGTCACTCTCATGTTTATCCGTTTCCGTATAAGTTACGACGAATGCGAGTGATTCAAGATTAATACTCGTAAGCTGTACTTCATCAGTCGTCAGACCGCCATTACTTCCAGAGCCTAGTTCCACCCCTGCTTGGTCATAGATCGTTACCGTTGTTCCAGCAGGGACATTCCCCATCGTAACCGTTCCTTGCTCGACATCAATATCCAGCACGTCAGGCAGCGTCGGCGCAGCGGACTTCGCAAGCGCGATGACCGTGGTAGAGTCGCTCTCCAGCTTATTCGTCTCGATATGTGTGACAACTATCGGCTGCAGCGGCGTGAGAGGTACGCCGTCAATGCTGATCAACAGATCGGATACTTGATCATTCTCATTCATCTTGCTGCCGAGCAGGTCGCCATGTTCATTATAGATGCGCACTTCAGATTGCACTGGAATATCCTTGACCATTACGACGCTGTCAGTTGCATTCGCATAAATGCGCTCCTCAGCAATTGGATCACTCTGCTCCATGACAAGGCGATCGGTCGGAATACTTTCATCATGATCAACTTCCGTCATGGTTACCTGAATCGTTGCAGCCGCAGCCAGCGGAGGAACGATTGCGATGATAACCTCACCGGCAGAAGCTTCGGTATTGGTTCCCGTGCCGATCGGATCCCCCTGCTCATCGTATACAATTATCGTCGCTTGCTGCGGTACATCCATTACCGTTACTGTGTTTTTTGTAGCATTCGCTATAATTTGGTCTGCGTTCAAGCTGGCGCTTTGCTCATAATAGGCAGTTGCAGAGACCGACTCACTTTCCAATTTGTCGGCTTCGGTAATCGATACCTTGATGGCTTGCTCTTTGGTCAATCCCGGATATGCGATTTCAATCGCTTGCGCAGCTGCTCCGCCGTTCGTCCCTTGTCCAATCAAGCTGTCGGCATGGTCATACACCTTAATCACAGCGCCTGCGGGTACTGCCGCGATTGTCACGATATCCCGCGTCGCGTTCGCATCGATATCATCTGCATCCAAGCTGGCGCTCTTCTCAAAATAGGCCGTCACGGATACTGCATCACCTTCCAGCTTATCCGGCTCCGTAATCGTCACGCGAACCTCTTGATCCTTCGCCAATCCCGGAAAGGTAATCGCAATGTCTAGCGCAGCTGCCCCGCCATTGACCCCTTGTCCAATCAAGCTGTCGGCCGTGTCATACACCTTCACCGCAAAGCCTGCCGGTACATCCACAAGGGTTATGATATCCCGCGTCGCATTCGCGTCGATAACATCCGCATCCAAGCTGGCACTTTTCTCAAAGTAGGCCGTCACAGCCACTGCATGGCTTTCCAGCTTATCCGGCTCCGTAATCGTCACGCGGACCTCTTGATCCTTCGCTAATCCCGGAAAGGCAACTTCAATGTCTATCGCAGAAGCCCCGCTGTTGGCTTCTTCCCCAATCTTCGTATCATGCGCATTGTATACCTTAATCACCGCACCAGCAGGTACAGCTGCGATTGTCACGATATCGCGTGTCGCATTCGCATCGATATCATCTGCATCCAAGCTGGCACTTCGCTCTAAATCAGCAATAGCCGATACCCTGTCACTTTCCAGTTTATTTATCTCTGTAATGGATACTCGGATCAGTTGATCCTTGGCTAGGCTTGTAACTGCAACCGCAACGGCTTGTACAGCTGCACCACTATTGGCTGCTTCCCCAATCTTCGTATTATCCTCGTCATATACCTTCACAACAGCGCCTACAGGCACAGCTTGGACTGTCACCCTGTCCCGCGTAGCATTCGCCTCGATGTCTGTGGGACTTGCGCTTTTATCCAATATCACAGTGACCGGGACAGGCTGACTTTCAAGCTTGTCGGGCTCAATGATCGTAACTCCAATCAATTGTCCTTCTGTAAGGCTAAGTCCACTGATCACAGCCTCTGTACCTGGTCCGGCATTCGTACTTCGTCCCAGCTCTGTACCCAGATCATTCCACACGATAACAGTGGCACCAACAGGTACATCGGTCACGGTGACTGTATTTGTAGTCCCGCTTGCTGTAATTTGATCTGCGTCTAACATCGAGCTTTCTGCTTGCGCGACATTCAGGACCTTAATACTTTCGATTCTTCCACTCTCAGTGAACGTAACATATAATTGTTCATTGGTTGCGACATCATAATCAGGAGAGGTCGTCATGCTAACCAGCCCCTGATTCTCAATCGTATATTGACCAGTCCCTATGAGTGTTCCATCAGCGTCATATACCTTGACCACTGTACCAGCGGGCACGTCTCGCACTGTCACAAGATCACGAGTCGCGTTCGTCACGATCTGCTCAGGCAGCGGAGGCGCGCTTCGTCCTGGTATCGTAATCGTATCGGTAGGGAATATGCCGCCGGGATCCTGCACCGTGATCGTTGTAATAATTTCACTGTTAGTAGGCGAGCTTAAGATAACCTTCGCAACGCCCTCAGAATTTGTAGTAGTCTCAGATGGGGTAATCACTGCCCCGTTCGTGCTGACAAGGGTGAGCGGGACATTCGTCGTTTCTCCGTTCAGCGCTGTGATGGACAGCTCGACTGTTCCATCATCTAGATTCACGCTGGAGAATGAATAGCCGGAAGGGGCTTGCTTATACGTATTATTCGCAGTGTCGATAGGCGCGAACTCATTCGAGAAATACCAGGAATTGATCACTTGCTTTTGATAATTCCCGCCTGTCGCCGCAGTAAATCCAACATAGACGTCCTCCGAACTAAAAATATCAGATAGACGCTGTCCCGTTCCCAGCTCCACTCTCAATAGAGAGGTTAGCGGTCTTACATTCTCATTACTGAGTCTAATCTCCAAAGCATAATTTGGACCATCGTAATCAATCCAAGCATGATGAGTTCCAGCTGCATGGAGATTTGTGACCATATCTTTATCAATCACACTCATCGCTATCGCAGGATCGGTTACCCCATTTATATTCACAGCCACATGATGATTAGATCCTTCATCTCCATGTTCATTATTTGGGAATGTGTCAAATTCAATGCCGATACTAGGCTTTATTCCAAAATAGCCCAACCCCCCGCCTTTCGTTCCTGCCGTATTCGATTGCGTCTGGATGGTGAAGACCAAGCCATCACCGCCAGTATAAGGGGAGTATGTTCCTGTTATATTCGTAATGTCAAAAGAGAAATACGTGCTGAACGACCTGTCATCCTTAAGGGATACCTTCTCCTCATTAAATGCCGATCCCCAGCGCTGTGCAGCCGCATCGGTAAGCACTAGCTTGTTACTTTCGATTTTTGCTTTTGCTCCCGCTGATTCACCATTTAAGATTAATCGTTCTGTATTTTGGGAGAAATCCGCATACAAGAATGTTAGAAAACCATCTGATGCAGTCGCATTAAAGGGACTGAACAACATACTGGAGAATGGCTCCTCCACAAACTCATCCTGCCCATAAACCTCAGAACTGACCGTCGGCGGCTCCTCATAGTCATTCGCCTCGACATCTTGCAGACTAAACGAAATAAAAAGGATTGTAAGCGCCGCCATTAAGACGTAGACAATAAACCTTTTCATTGCAAACCTCCCCTGTTATATTGAGCCATATTAATTATCTAACTAATGATAGTTAGCTAGAGTTGAAAAAAAAGAGCTACAATGCTATATCTCGCCAAAATTGCTGCCATATGATTTGCAGTCGATTCATAAACACCGGTTCCTCGTAACGCTGCATTTGCCAGAAAATCCCGTCCAATAGGCATAAAAAAGACAATGCGATTGCATCGCTATCCCCATTCTTAATTTCTCCCTTCTCCATCCCCCTTCTAAACATGAGAGAAAACATAGCGACTTCTTTCTTCTCGATTTCTACTAGTTTCTCTTTCAATTCCACGTCGAACCCTTCTGGCGGAAAAAGTAACATACGTATGTAAATTTTCATTTGCATTGCTTCTTGATACTGAAACGTGACAATAGCCTGCAACAGTTCCTCCAATTGTTCTTTAACAGTCCGGTGACGATCTTCCTCGGCTTTCGTCTCGGCCAATTGCAGATGTCTGTTGATCGTATCCTGGTAGATGTGCAGGAAGATATCTGCCTTATTGGTGAAGAAGGCATATATCGAAGGGGCCTTGATACCGACTTCATTAGCAATTTCCTTCATGGTCATGCTATCGTAGCCATTCTCCGCATATAGCCGCTTCGCCGCTTGTATGATTAATTCCCTCGTTGTCATATCTCAGCGCTCCTAATTTAACTAATGATTGTAAGCTTATAGTAATAAAATACCATAGCGATACTAATTGTCAACAGAAAACGACATGTTCTGCAGCTGAAAATCGCACGATGATTATGCTATACTCGAGAAAGGAATGACTTATTCGGGAGGGTTCTTGATGAACAAGAATCGCACGGAATTAACACCGGAACAATGTGAGCAATTACTCCAAGCGCTGGAAGCTCGTTTCGTGAAAAACATGAACCGTCATGCAGAGATGGATTGGACGAGCATCCGGACTAGGCTGGAGTCGAACTCTGGGAAGCTGTGGTCACTCCATGAGATGGAAGTGACCGGAGGCGAACCAGATGTCGTAGGCTATGATGAAGTGACTGGTGAATATATCTTCTACGATTGTTCACCAGAAAGTCCGAAGGGGCGCAGAAGTGTCTGTTACGATCATGAAGCGCTGGAAGCCAGGAAGCAGAATAAGCCGAAGAATAGTGCGATTGGCATGGCAGCTGACATGGGGATTGAACTGCTAACGGAAGATCAATATCGTGAACTTCAACAATTTGAAAGTGTCGACACGAAGACATCAAGTTGGTTGAAGACACCTGCTGAGATTAGAAAGCTCGGCGGCGCTATCTTTGGAGATTACCGGTATGGTCAAGTGTTCGTGTACCATAACGGCGCAGATTCCTACTACGCCGCTCGGGGATTCCGAGGCTCGCTCAGAATCTAGCGTTCTGTATACATCCGCCTTCGGATTATGCGAAAGAGGCCGCCATATAAGCACATGGGGCCTCTCTCGATTTCTAGCTTATCTTGGCTATGGAATATACTCGAACTTCACCGCATCGGCGATGACGAAGCCATTCGCATTGTCATTGCGAATCGTCACACTGCCTGTGGTGCCGAACTCGTACGTGCCCAGCACGTTCCAGACGCCACCGGTGCCCGCCTCCGTCTGATCGACGCTCGTCTGCGCTGTACCGC
>JAEZQY010000027.1 GCA_023441055.1 Bacillota bacterium
ATATGGACTTAAAACGCTATTGTAATCTGCATGCACATGAATGACGAACATCGGAAAGCCGTATGAGGGAAAACCTCACGTACGGTTTGATGAGGAGGGGCAGAATTATCTGCCCTTTACTCTAGAAGGATCTGCCTGGCGCAGCGGTTAGGAGGAGGGATATAATGTCAGAGCATTACTATACAAGCAAGCCATCGGTCAAGCATGACCGTAAACGACTGGAGACCATGCTACTGGGTCGATCCTGGGCGTTCACAACCGATTCTGGCGTGTTCTCGAAGGGGGACATTGACTTCGGCAGCAGGCTGCTGATCGAATCCATGTTAATTCCGCAAGATGGACGCGTCTTAGATATGGGGTGCGGCTATGGACCGATTGGTTTGGCGGCTGCTTCCATGGCGGTGCGCGGAAGCGTTGTGCTGGCTGATGTGAACGAGCGCGCGGTTGAGCTGGCTGCGGAGAATGCCGAATTGAACGGCATCACGAATGTCCAGATCCTGCGCAGTGACTTATTCGCTGCCATAACGGAACATCGATTCACCCATATCCTGTCCAATCCGCCGATTCGCGCAGGTAAGCAGGTTGTACATCGCTTGTTCGAGGAGGCGCACCGCCATCTAGCAGACGGGGGTGAGCTGTGGATCGTGATCCAGAAGAAGCAAGGTGCTCCCAGCGCCTATGCGAAGCTGGGGCAACTGTTCGATGAAGTGGAAGTAGTCACGCAATCCAAAGGGTACAAGATCATGAAATCAAAAAAACTATAAAAAACATTGGTTGACTTGAAAATTCCATTGTGGTATCATTAAAAAATGTCAGCATTAAGATGGGCAACTTGTCTTTAGTCGATTAAAATGTCAAGGTTTTATTTGAACGGATATGTACCAACGCTATTCATGTAGTATATTGTACATATTTTGGGCGAATATTACTTGATAGGATATTACAGAAGGCAGTGATCTGTGATAATGGATTTCGGATGCAAGAATATGAAGTGCGCGTGGTCAGAAAAGTTACCTTAATAAAAGCTTATGTCAGCGCTAAACGGCAGCTCCTGAGAGATGGGGTTCGTGATCCGTTTAACTGGTTCGGCGAGGGCTTGGATTGGGAGCTTTTCTTCTTTTTGCTTTTCTTTGTTGAAACAACCGATAAGTCAGTTTCGCGTGAGGAGTGGATATGATTGGCAGGTCATCTTGTTCAGTATGGTCGTCGTCAGCGCAGAAGTTATGCGCGCATTAATGAGGTTCTGGGTGTCCCGAATTTAATCGAGATTCAGCAGAAGTCTTATGAATGGTTTCTCGAAAGTGGATTGCGTGAAATGTTCCAAGATATCTCGCCGATCCAGGACTTTACGGGAAATTTAGTGCTGGAATTCATCGATTATAGCTTAGGTGAGCCTAAGTACACGGTCGATGATTCCAAGGAGCGTGATGTCACCTATGCGGCTCCATTGCGTGTTAAGGTTCGCTTGATTAACAAGGAAACCGGTGAAGTGAAGGAGCAGGAAGTGTTCATGGGCGATTTCCCGCTGATGACGGATACGGGCACTTTCATTATCAACGGCGCGGAACGCGTAATTGTGAGCCAGCTTGTTCGTTCACCAAGCGTATACTTCAGCACCAAGATTGACAAGAACGGGAAGAAGAATTATTCCGCTACCGTTATTCCGAATCGCGGTGCATGGTTAGAGCTTGAAACTGACGCGAAGGATATCATCTACGTACGTATTGATCGCACACGTAAGATTCCGGTCACGGTACTAGTGCGTGCGCTCGGTTTCGGTACCGATCAGGATATTCTGAATCTCCTCGGTGAAGACGAGTATATCCGCAACACGCTGGATAAGGATAACACAGAGTCCACAGAGAAGGCGCTTATCGAAATTTACGAGCGACTACGTCCGGGCGAGCCACCGACGCTGGAGAACGCGAAGAGCTTACTTATCGCTCGCTTCTTCGACCCCAAGCGCTATGACTTGGCGAATGTAGGTCGCTATAAGATTAATAAGAAGCTTCACATCAAGAATAGATTGTTCAATCAACGCTTGGCCGAGACTCTAGTGGATAATGAGACGGGCGAGATTATTGCGGAAGCTGGTCAGATGATCGACCGCCGACTGCTCGATTCGATCCTGCCTCATCTAGAGAAGCAAGTTGGGTTTAAGGACTACCCGATTGCCCCTGGCGTACTGGAGCAGGACTCCATTCGCCTGCAGGGTATTAAGGTGTTCTCCCCAGATGAGGAAAGCAAGATTATCACTGTATTATCCAACGGCAATGTCGATAAGAGTGTGAAGCACATCACTCCTGCTGATATTATTGCCTCGATCAATTATTTTATGAATTTGCTGCATGGGGTTGGAAGCACGGATGACATCGATCATCTAGGTAACCGCCGTCTGCGATCCGTAGGTGAATTGCTGCAAAATCAGTTTCGTATCGGGTTGTCTCGGATGGAGCGTGTCGTACGTGAGCGGATGTCCATCCAAGACGCGAATGTGATCACGCCGCAGGCGCTGATTAATATCCGTCCCGTTATCGCTTCGATTAAGGAGTTCTTCGGAAGCTCTCAGCTGTCCCAGTTCATGGATCAGACGAATCCACTTGCTGAGCTGACGCATAAGCGTCGTCTATCAGCACTGGGCCCCGGCGGTCTGACAAGAGAACGCGCAGGCTTCGAAGTGCGCGACGTTCACCACTCGCACTATGGTCGGATGTGTCCAATTGAGACGCCGGAAGGTCCGAACATCGGTCTGATCAACTCGCTGTCTACCTTTGCTCGTATTAATGAGTATGGGTTTATTGAGACACCTTATCGTCGTGTCGATGCCAAAACCGGCATTGTGACGGATGATATCGTATATCTCACCGCAGACGAGGAAGACAATTATATCGTAGCTCAGGCGAATGCGGAGCTTACGGAAGACAGCCACTTCGCACATGAACATACCATTGTTCGCTTCAAGGAAGATATTCTTGATGTGCCGAGAGAACGCGTTGACTTCATGGACGTATCGCCGAAGCAGGTCGTCTCCGTTGCGACTGCGCTCATTCCATTCCTGGAGAATGATGACTCCAACCGCGCGCTGATGGGCTCTAACATGCAGCGGCAAGCGGTTCCGCTCCTTGTTCCGAAATCGCCGCTGGTCGGTACTGGAATGGAGCATAAGTCGGCCAAGGACTCAGGCGTATGTATTGTGTCCAAGTATGATGGTGTTATCGAACGGGTTACTGCCAATGAAATCTGGCTGCGTCGTCAGGAGAATGTTGATGGCAAGCTGGTTAACGGTGATCTGGTTAAGCATAAGCTCCACAAGTTCTTGCGTTCCAACCAAGGGACTTGTATCAATCAGCGCCCGCTCGTTCGCAGAGGCGATATGATTAAGGCCGGCGATATTATGGCTGACGGGCCATCCACGGAGCAAGGCGAATTGGCGTTAGGTCGCAATGTCGTGGTCGCATTCATGACTTGGGAAGGCTATAACTATGAGGATGCGATCTTGCTCAGTGAGAAGCTGGTTAAGGAAGATGTATATACCTCTATCCATATTGAGGAATATGAATCGGAAGCTCGCGACACGAAGCTCGGACCAGAGGAGATCACGCGCGATATTCCGAACGTCGGGGAAGACGCGCTTCGCAATCTGGACGAACGAGGCATTATTCGCGTCGGCGCCGAGATTACCGCAGGTGATATCTTGGTCGGTAAGGTTACTCCGAAGGGCGTAACCGAATTGACTGCCGAGGAGCGGCTGCTTCACGCCATCTTCGGCGAGAAGGCGCGCGAGGTGCGAGATACTTCGCTCCGCGTTCCTCACGGCTCTGACGGTATCGTTGTAGATGTTAAGGTATTCACACGTGAGAATGGCGATGAGCTGCCACCGGGTGTTAACCAGTTGGTTCGTGTCTACATTGCGCAGAAGCGGAAGATCTCCGAAGGGGATAAGATGGCTGGACGCCACGGGAATAAGGGTGTTATCGCGCGTATCCTGCCTGAAGAGGATATGCCGTTCCTGCCGGACGGTACGCCGGTTGAGGTTGTGCTTAACCCGCTGGGGGTTCCATCTCGTATGAATATCGGGCAGGCGTTCGAGGTTCATCTGGGCATGGCGGCTAAGCTGCTCGGTATCCACGTGGCTACGCCGGTATTCGACGGCGCGAATGAGTATGATGTATTCGATACGATGGAAGAGGCCGGCATGCAGCGCAATGGTAAGACCTTGCTGTACGACGGACGCACAGGTGATCCGTTCGAGCGCGAGGTTACAGTCGGCGTGATGTATATGATCAAGCTGGCGCACATGGTTGACGATAAGATCCATGCGCGGTCAACAGGTCCATACTCGCTCGTTACGCAACAGCCGCTGGGTGGTAAAGCCCAATTCGGCGGTCAGCGCTTCGGGGAGATGGAAGTGTGGGCGCTCGAAGCGTATGGCGCTGCATACACGTTACAGGAAATTCTCACCGTCAAATCCGATGATGTTGTAGGTCGAGTGAAGACTTATGAATCCATCGTTAAGGGTGATAACGTACCTGAACCGGGCGTGCCAGAGTCGTTCAAGGTATTGATCAAGGAATTGCAGAGCTTGGGGATGGACGTCAAGATTCTCTCAGGTGATGAACAAGAAATCATCATGAAGGAAATCGATGATGATGACGACGCGGGCAGCGACAAGCTGAACTTGAACTTGGAAGGCGCCGAGCTGGGAGTAGAATAATTGCGGTGTCATAACCGTTCAAGTAAGCGATGCTGCACAAATCTTGGAGGAGGTTTTCACCTTGATGGACGTCAATAATTTTGAATTTATGAAGATCGGACTCGCTTCTCCTGAGAAGATCCGCTCGTGGTCGCGCGGTGAGGTGAAGAAGCCTGAGACGATTAACTATCGTACATTGAAGCCGGAGAAGGAAGGCTTGTTCTGTGAGAAGATCTTCGGTCCGACTAAGGACTGGGAGTGTCATTGCGGTAAGTACAAGCGAGTGCGCTACAAGGGTGTAGTCTGTGACCGCTGTGGGGTAGAGGTTACGCGCGCTAAGGTTCGCCGCGAACGGATGGGACATATCGAGCTCGCGGCTCCGGTGTCGCATATCTGGTACTTTAAGGGCATACCAAGTCGTATGGGACTTGCGCTGGACATGTCGCCTCGTTCACTCGAGGAGATTATCTACTTCGCTTCCTATGTCGTTACAGATCCCGGCGATACGCCGCTAGAGAAGAAACAGCTGCTCTCAGAGAAGGAATACCGCAGCTATAGAGAGAAATACGGATATGCGTTCCAGGCTGGTATGGGCGCGGAGGCTGTTAAGAAGCTGCTGGTGGATATTGATATCAGCCGAGAGCTCGAGGTGCTCAAGGAGGATCTCAAGACTGCGCAGGGTCAGCGCCGCAACCGCGCAATCAAGCGTCTTGAAGTAATGGAGGCGTTCCGTCATTCTGGGAATCACCCGGATTGGATGGTGTTGGATGTTCTTCCTGTGATTCCGCCTGAACTGCGTCCGATGGTACAGCTCGACGGTGGACGCTTCGCAACTAGTGACTTGAATGACCTGTACCGCAGAGTAATCAATCGCAACAATCGACTGAAGCGTCTGCTCGATCTGGGCGCGCCTGACATCATCGTACAGAATGAGAAGCGCATGCTCCAGGAAGCGGTGGATGCTTTGATCGATAATGGCCGCCGCGGTCGTCCAGTGACAGGCCCGGGCAACCGTCCGCTCAAGTCGCTGAGCCATATGCTGAAGGGTAAGCAAGGGAGATTCCGTCAGAACCTGCTCGGTAAGCGTGTTGACTATTCCGGACGTTCGGTAATCGTTGTTGGCCCGAACCTTAAGATGTATCAATGCGGTCTGCCGAAGGAGATGGCGCTTGAGCTATTCAAGCCATTCGTGATGAAGGAGCTTGTCGACAAGGGACTCGCTCATAATATTAAGAGCGCTAAGCGCAAGGTCGAGAAGATCAGTCCAGAGGTATGGGATGTGCTCGAAGAGGTTATTCGCGAGCATCCGATTCTGCTCAACCGCGCGCCGACCCTTCACCGACTTGGTATTCAAGCATTCGAACCTATTCTCGTTGAAGGTAAGGCCATTAAGCTGCATCCGCTCGTATGTACGGCATACAACGCCGACTTCGACGGCGACCAGATGGCGGTTCACGTACCGTTATCAGCTGAAGCGCAGGCTGAAGCTCGCATTCTGATGCTGGCTTCCGGCAACATCTTGAATCCGAAGGACGGAAAGCCAGTAGTAACGCCTTCGCAGGATATGGTGCTCGGCAGCTATTACCTCACGATGGATAACCCGAAGGCCAAGGGGAGCGGCCGAGTCTATCGCTCAGTGAATGAGGTTGTCTCCGCCTACCAAGCGGGCGTTGCCTCCTTGCACGCTCGCATCGCGATTCCGGCGAAGGTGCTGAACAAGACTTGCTTCACCGAGGATCAGCAGCAGAGCATGCTCGTTACGACAGTGGGTAAGGTGATCTTCAATGAGATCTTCCCAGGGGATTTCCCTTACATTAATGAACCGAGCAAGGCTAATCTGCTCAAGGGTACTCCTGATAAGTTCTTTATCAAGGAGAAGGGGATCAATATTGTAGAGCGTATGCTGGCTTTCGAGGAGACTGGCGGCGTAGGGAAGGATTATCTGGGTTCCATCATTGCAGAGTGCTTCCGTCTCTACCACACGACGCGCACATCTGTCATACTCGATAACATCAAGGAGCTCGGATTCACATATTCCACTAAGGCTGGTATTACGATCGGTGTGGCCGATGTAGAAGTACCACCTGAGAAGGAAAAGCTGCTTAAGGATTCTGAGGATAAGGTTAAGGTTGTTCAGAATCAATACCGTCGCGGGTTGATTACGAACGATGAGCGCTATGACCGTACGATCAGTATCTGGGATAAGATGAAGAGCGACTTGACCGATATTCTGATGAAATCGCTCGACAAGTATAACTCGATTAACCTGATGGTTGAATCCAAGGCGCGCGGTAACAAGTCGCAGATCACACAGCTCGGCGGCATGCGCGGTCTGATGGCGAACCCATCTGGTCGGATTATAGAATTGCCAATTAAGTCGAACTTCCGCGAAGGCTTGACCGTTCTCGAGTACTTCATCTCGACGCACGGCGCGCGTAAGGGTCTCGCCGATACGGCGCTGCGTACGGCCGACTCCGGTTACCTGACGCGTCGACTAGTCGATGTGGCGCAGGATGTGATCGTCCGTGAGGATGATTGCGGAACGGATAAGGGCTTTGTAGTCAGCAGGATCCAGGATGGTAAGGAAGTCATTGAGGATCTGTACGATCGTATCGAAGGCCGTTACTCATTCGAGACGATTCGCCATCCCGAGACTGGCGAAGTGCTAGTGAATCGCAATGAGCTGATCGAATCGACGAAGGCGGAGAGCATCATTGCAGCTGGGATTGCAAAGCTGCAGATCCGGTCCGTGCTCAGCTGCCGCACGCAGCATGGCGTGTGCAAGCGTTGCTACGGACGCAACCTAGCGACTGGTAAGTTCGTTGAAATCGGCGAAGCGGTCGGGATCATCGCAGCGCAATCGATCGGTGAACCGGGAACTCAGCTCACGATGCGTACGTTCCATACAGGGGGCGTCGCTGGAGACGATATTACCCAGGGTCTGCCTCGTATCCAGGAGTTGTTCGAAGCCCGAAATCCGAAGGGCCAAGCGATCATCTCTGAGATCGATGGTACGATCAAGGAGATCCGTGATGCCAAGGATCGCCGTGAGATCGAGGTTGAAGGCGAAGCAGAGAGCAAGTCCTACGCGGTGCCGTATGGTTCCCGTATTCGTATCTCTGTTGGTCAACAAGTGGAAGCTGGTGATGAGCTGACTGACGGTTCGATCGATCCGAAGGAGATGCTCCGTATCAAGGGAATCCGAGGCGTTCAGAACTACATTCTGCAAGAAGTACAACGCGTCTATCGGAACCAAGGTGTTGAAATCAACGATAAGCATATTGAAGTTATGATTCGGCAGATGCTTCGCAAGATTCGGATTGTCGATGCTGGGAATACCACATTGCTGCCGGGCTCGTTCGTTGACATGCATGAATATGAGGAAGCGAACAAGGTTGCCTTGTTCAATGGCGAGGAGCCTGCAGTTGCTAAGCCGGTCCTCCTAGGAATCACGAAGGCCTCCCTGGAAACCGATTCCTTCCTGTCTGCCGCATCATTCCAAGAGACGACTCGTGTCTTGACGGATGCTGCGATTAAGGGCAAGGTTGATAAACTCCTCGGACTCAAGGAGAATGTCATCATCGGTAAATTGATTCCTGCAGGTACAGGGATGCCGCGTTACCGTAACATTAAACTTGTCGGTTCCGAAGCTGAGCAATCGGCGGACGAAGCGGCAATGGAAGCAGTAGTCGTCGACTAAGCAGGCATACGATAGGTGAGCGAGCGATGAATCATTGTCGCTCGCTCCCACTTACGATGTCGGAGTTGAGCTATAAGGCACTATTAGCTTCACCATTCTGATTGGTTATCTGCTCAGTGATATGTTGCATTCGAATGATTTACTTGACAACATATTTTTCGAAGTGCTAATATATCCTAGTGCGCCTAAACGATAGCCTGTGCTTTGGAGGACATGAATCATGTCTTATGAGAGAAGATTACAGGAAAGCCAAGTCATGATAGGCACGAAGCAGACAACTCGGATGGTCGAGCTAGGCCTGGCTTCCGAAGTCATCATTGCGAAGGATGCAGATCCGCGTATAACTACTAAGATCGTCAATCTCTGCAAGAAGATGGACGTGCAGCTAACTTACGCTGATACCATGAAGCAGCTAGGCAAAGCATGCGGAATTGAAGTGGGTGCGGCGATGGTCGCCGTGTTGAATAAATAAACGATGGTTGTCTTCGCACATCGATTGCTCAGGTTTATTGGCAATGAGGATGAGTGGAGACATCGCCCGCGTCAATTTATGACTCGCCTGGATCTGTGGGCTTAAATATTTGTAAAGCGTCATGAAAACATGCAAGTCATGTTGCATCGGATACTTCAATGGAAGGGGGTGGCAACAACATGCCAACGATTAACCAGTTAGTGCGTAAGGGTCGTCAAGCTAAGGTCGTCAAGTCGAAATCGCCAGCTCTGCATAAGGGCTACAATGCAATGAGACGTGAAGAAACGGACCTCAAATCACCGCAGAAGCGCGGCGTATGTACGCGCGTAGGTACAATGACACCGAAGAAACCGAACTCCGCACTTCGGAAGTATGCGCGTATTCGCTTGACTAACAAGGTCGAGGTTACAGCTTACATTCCAGGTATTGGTCACAATCTGCAGGAGCACAGCGTCGTGCTGATTCGCGGCGGCAGAGTCAAGGACTTACCAGGGGTTCGTTATCATATCGTTCGCGGTGCACTTGACACAGCGGGCGTTAACAATCGGATGCAAGCTCGTTCGAAGTATGGAACGAAGAGACCGAAGGCAAAGAAATAATCCTGTCAGCAGGAATGAACAAATATGGAAAGGGGGATAACTATGCCACGTAAAGGTCCAGTAACGAAGAGAGACGTTCTGCCGGATCCAATTTACAACAGTAAGTTGGTAACGCGTCTCGTCAATCGCATCATGATCGACGGTAAGAAGGGTGTAGCTCAGCGTATTCTATACGACGCGTTCAACATTGTTCAAGAGCGTACGGAGAAGGATCCGATGGAAGTCTTCGAGCAAGCGATCAAGAACATTATGCCTGTACTTGAAGTTAAGGCTCGTCGTGTCGGTGGTTCGAACTACCAGGTTCCAATCGAGGTTAAACCTGAGAGACGTACTTCTCTAGGACTTAGATGGCTCGTGAACTACTCCCGCAATCGCGGCGAGAAGACGATGGAAGAACGCTTGGCGTACGAAATCATCGATGCGAGCAACAATACAGGCGCTTCCGTGAAGAAGCGTGAAGATACACACAAGATGGCTGAAGCGAATAAAGCATTCGCTCACTATCGCTGGTAGAATCACTAATCCGTATGTAAGAGATGAAGGGAGACACATCAGTTATGTCAAGAGAGTTCTCCTTAAAGGATACGCGTAATATTGGGATCATGGCGCATATCGATGCTGGTAAGACTACAACAACGGAACGCATTCTGTATTACACTGGTAGAGTTCACAAGATCGGTGAAACGCATGAAGGTTCCGCTACCATGGACTGGATGCAGCAGGAGCAGGAGCGTGGGATAACCATTACCTCTGCTGCGACAACCGCTCAATGGAAGGGCCACCGCATCAATATTATCGACACCCCGGGTCACGTTGACTTCACAGTTGAAGTTGAACGCTCCCTGCGCGTACTCGATGGAGCAGTAGCGGTGTTCAGCGCCAAGGAAGGCGTTGAGCCACAATCCGAAACCGTATGGCGTCAAGCGGACAAGTACAGCGTTCCGCGTATCGCATATGTAAACAAGATGGACATCATCGGAGCAGATTTCCTTCGCGCGATCGCAACGATGAGAGATCGTCTCGGAGCCAATGCGGTAGCTATTCAACTGCCAATCGGCGCAGAGAATGATTTCAAGGGAATCATCGACTTGGTTGAGAACAAGGCTCATATGTACAAGGACGACCTCGGCAAAGAAGTCGAAGTAGTCGATGTGCCAGACGAGTACAAGGCTCAAGTTGAAGAGCTTCGCAACGAAATGGTTGAGAAGATCGCCGAGCTTGATGAAGACCTGACAATGAAGTTCCTCGAAGGGGAGGAAATTACAATTGAAGAATTGAAGACTGCTCTGCGCAAAGGCGTAGTTTCAGTTAAAATCTTCCCTGTAATCTGCGGTTCCTCCTATAAGAACAAAGGTATTCAGCTGATGCTGGATGCGGTCGTCGATTATCTGCCTGCACCGATCGACGTTCCTGATATCACTGGACATCTGGAAGATGGTACGGAAGTCGTTCGTCATTCGTCCGACGCTGAACCGTTCTCCGCTCTAGCATTCAAAATCGCGACTGACCCTTATGTTGGTCGACTCACGTTCATCCGCGTATACTCCGGCGTTCTGACGTCGGGTTCATATGTACTGAACGCGACCAAGGGCAAGCGGGAGAGAATTGGACGGATTCTACAGATGCACGCGAACCATCGTCAAGAGATCAGTGAGCTCTACTCCGGCGATATCGCCGCAGCGGTAGGCTTGAAGGATACCATCACAGGCGACACGCTCTGCGATGAGAAGAATCCAGTTATTCTGGAATCGATGAACTTCCCGGATCCGGTTATCTCGATTGCGGTAGAACCGAAGACGAAGGCTGACCAAGACAAGATGGGTGTAGCGCTCACGAAGCTTGCTGAGGAAGACCCGACGTTCCGCTTCTACACGGATGAAGAGACGAACCAGACGATCATTCAAGGGATGGGCGAGCTGCATCTTGAGATTATTGTTGACCGTATGCTCCGCGAGTTCAAGGTGGAAACTAACGTCGGCAAGCCTCAGGTCGCATATCGCGAAACATTCCGCAGCTCCGCCAAGGTGGAAGGCAAGTTCGTTCGCCAATCCGGTGGTCGCGGTCAATATGGTCACGTATGGATCGAATTCGAACCACGTGAAGCTGGAGAAGGCTTCTTGTTCGAGAACAAGATTGTCGGTGGTGTCGTTCCTCGTGAATACATCGCACCAGTTCAAGCAGGAATTGAAGAGTCCATGAAGAATGGTGTATTAGCTGGCTTCCCGCTGGTTGATATCAAAGCAACGATCTTCGACGGATCTTACCATGACGTTGACTCCAACGAAATGGCGTTCAAGATCGCAGGCTCTATGGCGCTTAAGGCAGCCAAGGATAAGTGTAATCCAATTCTCCTCGAGCCGATTATGAAGGTAGAAGTCACTGTTCCGGAAGAGTATATGGGCGACGTAATGGGCGACCTGAACTCCCGCCGTGGACGCATCGAAGGTATGGACGCCAGATTCGGCGCTCAAGTTATTCGGTCTAAGGTGCCTCTGTCCGAAATGTTCGGTTACTCGACGACACTGCGTTCCAGAACGCAAGGCCGTGGCGTGTACGCAATGGAGATCTCTCACTATGAAGAAGTACCTAGATCGATTTCGGAAGAAATCATCGCAAAACATAAAGGTGCTTAAATAAAATTAGCTAATTATTAAGGAGGCAATGTTCAAATGGGAAAAGCAAAATTCGAACGTAATAAGCCGCATATTAACATCGGCACCATCGGTCACGTTGACCATGGTAAAACTACACTGACTGCTGCAATTACAACTGTACTGACTAAGAAGTTCGGTGGCGGTAACGCGATCGCATACGATCAAATTGACAAGGCTCCAGAAGAGCGCGAACGCGGAATCACTATCTCGACTTCTCACGTTGAGTACGAGAGTGCGAACCGTCACTATGCACACGTCGACTGCCCAGGGCACGCCGACTATGTTAAGAACATGATCACTGGTGCTGCCCAAATGGACGGCGCGATCCTGGTCGTATCTGCAGCTGACGGTCCAATGCCGCAAACGCGCGAGCACATCCTGCTGTCCAAGCAAGTAGGCGTACCTTACATTGTTGTATTCATGAACAAGTGCGACATGGTTGAAGACGCTGAGCTTCTTGAGCTGGTTGAAATGGAAATCCGCGACTTGCTGAGCGAGTATGAATTCCCTGGCGATGATACTCCTATCGTTCAAGGTTCTGCGCGTGAAGCACTGCAAAATCCTGACGGCCCTTGGGCAGATAAGATCGTTGAGCTGTTCGAGCACATCGATTCTTACATCCCTGAGCCAGAACGTGCTGTTGACAGACCGTTCCTGATGCCTGTCGAAGACGTGTTCACAATCACTGGCCGTGGTACAGTTGCTACTGGTCGTGTAGAGCGTGGTCTGGTTAAGGTTGGCGACGAAGTTGAAATCGTAGGCCTTCAAGAAGAAACGAAGAAGTCCGTATGTACGGGCGTTGAAATGTTCCGTAAGCTTCTCGACCAAGCACAAGCCGGCGACAACATCGGCGCGCTGCTTCGCGGCGTAGAGCGTAAGGACATTGAGCGCGGCCAAATCCTGGCTAAGCCTGGTTCGGTTAAGCCTCATACAAACTTCACAGCTCAAATCTACGTTCTGACTAAGGAAGAAGGCGGACGTCACAAGCCTTTCTTCACAGGCTACCGTCCTCAGTTCTACTTCCGTACAACTGACGTAACAGGTATCATCACGCTGCCTGAGGGCACTGAGATGGTTATGCCTGGCGATAACATCGAAGTAACAGTAGAACTGATTGCTCCGATCGCTATCGAAGAAGGAACTCGCTTCGCGATTCGTGAAGGCGGCCGTACTGTAGGCGCTGGCGCAGTTGCATCGATCCAGAAGTAATCGAGAATACTCGATTCGGAAGGAGCCTCCCGCTGTGGAGGCTTCTTTTATTCTGTTAAAAATATTTCTTGCAATCAGTTTTGATTTTCTATATAATAGTGAACGTTGGTCTGTGACGTTGCGATGAAGCGAGAGGTTGCCGATACACCCGGCGCATTTGCCTTGGTGAACAGCGCGGATATCGGGGTATTTTCGTGGAGTATGTCCGATTATCAAAATTGGGCGATAGAAGGAGGGAATTTTCATGGCAAAGCAAAAGATTCGTATTCGTTTAAAGGCTTATGACCACCGGATCCTAGATCAATCTGCCGAGAAAATCGTAGAAACTGCAAAGCGTTCCGGAGCGAGTGTATCCGGGCCAATTCCGTTGCCAACGGAAAAGCAAATTATTACGGTTCTTCGCGCGGTGCATAAGTACAAGGATTCTCGCGAGCAATTCGAGATGCGCACACACAAGCGTCTGATCGATATCGTGAATCCTACACCGCAAACGGTAGATGCGCTAATGCGTCTCGACCTGCCATCCGGCGTGGACATTGAAATTAAATTGTAATCCACATTATGAATCAGTAATTGATAAGGAAAAGAGGTGTCAACATGAAGGGTATCTTAGGTAAAAAAATCGGTATGACGCAAGTGTTCGCCGCAGACGGTACTGCGATCGCAGTTACGGTTATCCAGGCTGGCCCATGTGTGGTCCTGCAGAAGAAGGATGCGGAGAATGACGGTTATGAATCTATCCAGATCGGATATGATGACAAGGGCGAGAAGGCTGCTAACAAGCCTGAAGCTGGACATGCCAAGAAGGCTAACGCAGCCCCTAAGCGCTACATCCGCGAACTTCGCGGCGTCAATCTTGCTGACTATGAAGTTGGACAAGAAATTAAGGTTGACGTATTTAGCGAGGGCGAATTTGTTGACGTAACAGGTACTTCCAAGGGGAAAGGCTTCCAGGGCTCAATCAAGAGACATGGACAAAGCCGCGGCCCGATGTCACATGGTTCCAAGTATCATAGAGGCCCTGGTTCACTCGCGGTTATTCGTACTGCGAACAAGATTCCTAAGGGTCGCAAGATGCCAGGACATATGGGGAACGAGACCGTGACCCTGCAGAACCTTGAAATCGTGAAGATTGATTCGGAACGTAATGTGCTTCTGGTTAAGGGATCCATCCCAGGACCGAGAAACAGCTACGTCGATGTTAAGCTTACGAATAGAAAGTAATAGAGTGGTAAGAAAGGAGGAGCATTCATGCCAAAGGTAGCTTTATATAATGTGACTGGTCAGCAGATCGGTGAAGTTGAACTGGCTGACGGAATATTCGGGATTACTCCGAATACACATGTCATTCATGACGCTGTAGTGATGCAACAAGCAGCTGAGCGTGCTGGCACGCATAAGACGAAGGGACGTTCTGAAGTACGAGGCGGCGGACGCAAGCCTTGGAAGCAGAAGGGAACGGGTCGTGCACGTCAAGGCAGCATTCGTTCGCCGCAATGGAAGGGCGGAGGTATCGTATTCGGTCCTACACCGCGTAGCTATGCTTATAAATTACCGAAGAAGGTTCGTCGTCTGGCGATCAAATCGGTGCTGTCCGCTAAGGTGAATGACAGCGAAATTATCGTGCTTGATGCACTCACACTGAATGCGCCTAAGACGAAGCAATTCGCCGAGGTGCTGAAGAATTTGAAGGTTGATCGCAAGGCTCTTGTTGTGGCTGCGTCTTATGATGACAATATCGCATTGTCCGCGCGCAACATTCCAGGCGTGAAATTCGTTACCGCCGAAGGGATCAATGTGCTTGATGTTGTCAAGTACGATAAGCTGATCATCACTAAAGAAGCGGTACAGAAAGTAGAGGAGGTGCTTGCGTAATGAAAAACCCACGCGATATTATCAAGCGCCCTGTTATCACCGAACGTACCAGCGATCTGATGTCTAATTTGACGTATGTCTTCGAAGTGGATAGACGTGCTAACAAAACAGAAATCAAACAGGCGATTGAGCAAATATTCAAAGTAAAGGTTTCGAACGTCAATACCATGATCGTTGCGGCTAAGCCTAAGCGTTATGGACGGTACTCCGGCTATACGTCGGAATGGAAGAAGGCGTTTGTAACCCTGTCTAAGGACAGCAAGCCGCTTGAATTCTTCGAAACAGTATAAGCGGAATAATTGAGGATTGGAGGGAATCTAAGTGTCGATTAGAACATTCAAACCGACTACGCCGAGCAGACGTCATATGTCATCTCGTACTTTCGAAGAGATTACAACGTCTACACCGGAGAAGTCGCTGCTTGCGCCGCTCTTCAAGAAGGCCGGACGCAATAACCAAGGTAAAATTACGACTCGTCATCGCGGTGGCGGACATAAGCGTAATTATCGCATCATCGATTTCAAACGTACGAAGGACGGCATACCAGGCAACGTTGCCACGATCGAGTATGACCCGAATCGTACCGCCAACATTGCGCTTATCCATTATGCGGACGGAGAGAAGAGATACATTCTGGCTCCCAAGGGTCTCAAGGTGGGCGATGTGATCGTCTCGGGATCAGACGCAGATATCAAGGTGGGCAACGCATTGCCGCTGGAGAACATTCCGGTTGGTACGATGATTCACAACATTGAACTGCAGCCTGGCAAGGGCGGTCAGCTCGTACGCGCAGCTGGCGCAGAAGCGCAATTGCTTGGTAAGGAAGAACGTTATGTAGTCATTCGCCTATCTTCCGGCGAGATGCGCAAGATTCTCAAGGTGTGCCGCGCGACAATCGGTACTGTCGGTAACGAGGATCATGAGCTTCTCAAGATCGGTAAGGCTGGCCGCAGCCGCTGGCTCGGCAATCGTCCATCCGTTCGAGGACTTGTCATGAACCCTAACGATCACCCTCACGGTGGTGGTGAAGGTAAGGCTCCGATCGGCCGCAAGTCTCCTATGTCGCCATGGGGCAAGCCTACACTTGGTGTTAAGACACGCAAGAAGGGCAAAGCATCGAATCAATACATTGTTCGTCGTCGCACGAAATAATGAATCGATAGAGCTTTATGAGATCACCTTTTATGAAGGGAGGCTAAACGATGGGACGCAGTTTGAAGAAGGGACCATTCATCGACGCTTACTTGCTTAAGAAAGTAGAAGAGATGGGCTCCGCTCAAGGAAGCAAGAAGTCTGTTATTAAGACTTGGTCGCGCCGTTCCACCATTTTCCCGCAATTTATCGGACACACTTTCGCAGTCTATGACGGTCGCAAGCATGTGCCTGTATATGTGACGGAAGACATGGTTGGACACAAGCTCGGTGAGTTCGCACCTACAAGAACGTACAAGGGGCATACGGACGACGACAGGAAGACCAGACGCTAATCAGGATAGAGATTACCCATCCGAGAGGAGGACATGTACATGCAAGAAGCAAAGGCTAGTGTCAGTCATATTCGCATTGCGCCGCGTAAGGCGAGACTGGTGCTTGATCTGATCCGCGGCAAGGATGTTGGAGAAGCAATTGCCATTCTTCGCCACACGCCTAAGGCGGCTTCGCCAGTCATTGAGAAGCTGCTCAACTCGGCAATCGCTAATGCGGAGCACAACTATCAAATGAATCCGAGCAACCTGAAGGTAGCGCAAGCATTCGCTAATGAAGGTCCGGTTATGAAACGGTTCCAGCCTCGTTCGCAAGGCCGGGCATTCCGTATCAACAAGCGTACGAGCCACATTACATTGGTGGTATCTGAGAAATAAGGGAGGGATAACGTGTGGGTCAGAAGGTAAACCCTGTAGGTCTAAGAGTCGGAATTATTCGCGATTGGGAGTCCAAGTGGTATGCTGGCAAGGATTTCGGCACATTGCTGCTTGAAGACGTGAAGATACGTGAATATCTGAAGAAGAAGCTGAAGGATTCAGCTGTCTCTCATATCGAGATTGAGCGCGCAGCTAACCGCGTGAGCGTGTCGATTCACACAGCTAAGCCAGGTATGGTAATTGGTAAGGGCGGAGCGGAAGTGGAAGTTATCCGTGAGCACTTAGCAAAGATGACGAATAAGAAGGTTCATATCAATATTATTGAAATCAAGAACCCTGAGCTGGATGCCATTCTAGTGGCAGAAAGCATCGCACAGCAGCTGGAACGCCGTGTATCGTTCCGTCGTGCTATGAAGCAAGCTTTGCAACGCAGCATGCGTCAAGGCGCTAAGGGAATCAAAACCGCAGTCAGCGGTCGCTTGGGCGGCGCTGAAATCGCGCGTGGCGAAAGCTACAGCGAAGGTACAGTTCCTCTTCATACGCTTCGCGCGGACATAGATTACGGTACGGCAGAAGCACACACAACCTACGGACGTCTAGGGGTTAAGGTGTGGATCTACCGTGGAGAGGTTCTTCCGACTGCTAAGAAAAAACCGGAATCGGAAGGAGGCAATTAAATCATGTTGTTACCTAAGCGCGTCAAATACCGCAGAGAACATCGCGGTTCAATGAAGGGTAATGCTAAGGGCGGTACTGAAATTGTCTTCGGCGAATATGGTTTGAAGGCAGTTGAACCAGCTTGGATCACTAACCGTCAAATCGAAGCAGCTCGTATTGCCATGACTCGTTACATCAAGCGGGGCGGTAAAGTCTGGATTAAGATTTTCCCATCCAAGCCAGTTACCCAGAAGCCTTTAGAAGTGCGTATGGGTAGTGGTAAAGGTAATGTTGAGAAGTGGGTAGCGGTTGTAAAGCCCGGCAAGATTCTGTTCGAACTCGCTGGCGTGCCAGAGGATGTTGCTCGTGAAGCTATGCGACTTGCCGCTCACAAGCTCCCGATCAAGACCAAGTTTGTGAAAAGAGACGAATTGGGCGGTGATGCAGAATGAAAGCTACAGATTTTCGCAACCTGACCACAGTCGAAATCGAGCAAAAGGTGAACGGGTTCAAAGAGGAGCTCTTCAATCTTCGTTTCCAACTCGCTACCGGACAGCTTGACAATCCGGCGCAAATTCGCGACATCCGCAAACAAATCGCCCGTGCCAGCACGGTTCTACGTGAACGTGAGCTCGGGATCAGCTAAGGATAAATTGGTGAAGGATCTATTCAGAGAGGAGGGCACTCGATGAGCGAACGTAATAACCGCAGAGAGCAAATCGGTAAAGTAGTCAGCGACAAGATGGATAAGACAATCGTAGTTGCTGTTGAAACCTACAAGAAGCATGAATTGTACCATAAGCGCATCAAGTACACGAAGAAATTCAAGGCTCATGATGAGAACAACCAAGCAAAGATCGGTGACACAGTGCGTATTGCCGAAACACGCCCGCTTTCCAAAGACAAGTCTTGGAGACTGGTTGAAATCATTGAAGTAGCTGTAGTGATCTAAGAATTCTGGAAGGAGGGTATCCAGCATGATTCAACCATTTACACGACTTAAGGCAGCTGACAACTCCGGTGCGAAGGAATTAATGTGTATCCGTGTGTTGGGTGGTACGGGTCGTCGTGCAGCATATATTGGCGATTTGATTATCGCTTCCGTGAAAGATGCAACACCAGGAGGCGTTGTCAAAAAAGGCGATATCGTAAAATGTGTCATTGTTCGCGCTAGACGTTCAACACGTCGTAAGGACGGATCCTATATCGCATTTGACGAAAATGCAGCGGTTCTGGTTAAGGATGACAGATCGCCTCGCGGCACACGGATCTTCGGTCCAGTAGCTCGTGAGCTTCGCGATCGGGATTACATGAAAATTATTTCTCTGGCGCCAGAGGTTATCTAAGAGGAATCCAGCTTAAACGTGAAAAGAGGTGGAACGAATGCCAAGATTGAAGACTATGAAGGAATCCCATAACAATAAGCTTCATGTGAAGAAGGATGACACTGTCATCGTGATTACGGGTAAGGACAAAGGAAAGAAAGGCCGCATTATCGAAGCCTATCCACGTCTGAACCGTGTGCTTGTAGAAGGTGTGAACATGGTGAAGAAGCATACCAAGCCATCTCAAGCGAATCCGCAGGGCGGGATCCTCTCGCAAGAAGCTCCGATTCACGTTTCTAATGTCATGTTGGTTGATCCGAAGAGTGGAAAGCCGACACGCATTGGTTACAAGGAAGTAGGCGGCAAAAAAGTCCGCATCGCGAAGAAGTCCGGAGAAGCGATCGATTAATTGAAATGAACGGAAAGGAGGCTACTCTAAGATGGCAGCAAGAATGAAGGAAAGATTCTTGAATGAAATCACACCTGCATTAATGCAGAAGTTCAACTATACAACGGTTATGCAAGTGCCTAAGGTTGAGAAGGTTGTCATCAACATGGGTGTTGGTGAAGCAGTCGCTAACTCTAAGGTGTTGGATACTGCAGTTGAAGATATGAGAATTATCTCAGGTCAAAAGCCAGTAATCACACGTTCCAAGAAGTCCATCGCGGGCTTTAAGCTGCGCGAGAATATGCCGATCGGCGTTAAAGTAACACTTCGCGGCGACAGAATGTACTACTTCTTGGATAAGCTGTTCAATATTGCACTGCCACGTGTTAGAGACTTCCAAGGCGTATCGAACAAGGCGTTCGATGGTCGCGGCAACTACACACTGGGCCTCAAGGAACAACTGATCTTCCCCGAAATCGAGTATGACAAGATCGACAAGGTTCGCGGGATGGATGTAGTCATTGTTACAACGGCAAAGAGCGACGAAGAGTCGCGCGAACTGCTCACGCAGTTGGGCATGCCGTTCATCAAAAACTAAGCAGGAGGATAAAATAGTGGCCAAAACTTCGATGAAAATCAAGCAACAACGCAAAGCGAAGTTCGCAGTTCAAGCGTATACGCGCTGTGAACGTTGCGGAAGACCGCACTCCGTGCTGCGTAAGTTTAAAATATGCAGAATTTGCTTCCGTGAATTAGCATACAAAGGCCAGATTCCTGGCGTCAGAAAAGCTAGCTGGTAATCAACCCGTTCAGGGGAAGGAGGTACGCACAAATGGTAATGTCTGATCCTATTGCGGATATGCTTACTCGCATTCGCAACGCAAATGTGGTTCGTCACGAATCAGTCGAAATGCCAGCGTCGAAGATTAAGAAGGATATCGCTGAGATCTTGAAGCGCGAAGGCTTCATCCGTGACGCGGAATATATTGAGGACAACAAACAGGGGATCATTCGCATCTTCCTGAAGTATGGTCCGAACAATGAGCGTGTAATTACTGGTTTGAAGCGCATCAGTAAGCCAGGGCTTCGCGTCTACACAAAGTCGACTGAAGTTCCAAAGGTACTGGGTGGGCTAGGTATAGCTGTCATCTCAACATCGAAAGGTGTTATGACAGACAAGGAAGCGCGCCAAGCGAAGTCCGGCGGCGAAGTTGTTTGTTATATCTGGTAATTTGAAACTGTTATAAGAATTGGAGGTGTACCCATGTCTCGTATCGGTCGTAAACCGATTACTGTACCAGGCGGAGTGAATATTAACCTGGACAATCATACAATCACTGTAAAAGGTCCGAAAGGCACGTTGTCTCGCGTCTTGCACGCGGATATGATTATTAAGATTGAAGAAGGCGTCATTAACGTAGAGCGTCCTTCCGATAATAAATTGCATCGTTCTCTGCACGGGACTACACGCACAGTCATCCAGAACATGGTGAGCGGCGTAACGGAAGGTTTCGCGAAATCGCTGGAGCTGGTTGGCGTTGGTTACCGCGCGAATAAGACTGGGGATAAGGTTGTTCTTAACGTGGGTTATTCTCACCCAGTTGAGTTTGTTCCAGAAAGCGGAATCGAATTCGACGTTCCTGCGAACAACAAGATTATCGTCAAGGGCATCGACAAAGAGCTTGTCGGCGCTACTGCAGCTAATATTCGTTCTGTACGTGAACCTGAACCGTATAAAGGCAAGGGCATCAAGTACGAAGGCGAACGGATCATCCGCAAGGAAGGTAAAGCCGGCAAGAAGAAATAAGACAATTAGCATTAGCAATCGAATTGTGATTCGAAAGGAGTTGAAACCGGCATGATCAACAAAGGTGATAAGAATAAAGCCAGATTGAAGAGACATCTGCGCGTACGCAAGAAGATTAGCGGAACGTCCGCTCGTCCAAGACTGAACATCTTCCGTTCGTCCAAGCATATGTACGCTCAAATTATCGACGATTCTAAGGGGATTACTATCGTATCCGCTTCGACTGTTGACAAAGAGCTGAAGGATATCGGCAACGGCGGAAGCGTTGAAGCGGCTGCTAAGGTTGGTACGCTGCTCGCTAATCGCGCTAAGGAGAAGGGCATCACAGAAGTGGTGTTCGATCGCGGCGGTTATCTGTATCATGGACGTGTTCAATCGCTCGCTACCGCAGCTCGCGAAGCTGGGCTTGAGTTTTAATTTAAATTTCCACAAAAGGAGGTTAATGACTTGCGCATAGATCCGAATTCTCTAGAATTAACTGAAAAAGTAGTACACATCAATCGTGTCGCTAAGGTTGTAAAGGGCGGACGCCGCTTCAGCTTTAGCGCATTGGTTGTAGTAGGCGACGGAAAAGGCCACGTTGGAGCAGGTATCGGCAAGGCGGCTGAAGTGCCGGAAGCAATCCGCAAGGGCATCGAAGACGCTAAGAAGAACATGATTCAAGTTCCTTTCGTTGGCACAACGATTCCACATCTAGTCATAGGGCACTTCGGTGCTGGTCGCGTGCTGTTGAAGCCTGCTGCCGAAGGTACTGGAGTTATCGCCGGCGGTCCGGTTCGCGCAGTACTTGAACTGGCTGGCGTTGGTGATATCTTGACTAAATCGCTCGGATCCTCTAACTCCATGAATATGGTGAACGCTACGCTTGAAGGACTGTCTCGCTTGAAGAGAGCGGAAGATGTCGCCAAGCTTAGAGGTAAAACTGTTGCAGAACTGTTAGGATAGGGAGGGGGAGTATACATGGCAAACCAATTGCAAATTACCCTCAAACGCAGCTTGATCGGCCGTACTGAGGGACAACGTCAAGCTGTTCAGACTCTTGGTCTTCGCAAGCTGAACGATTCCGTTGTTCAACAGGATAACCCAGCTATTCGCGGGTTAGTTAACAAAGTCGTTCATATGGTAGAAGTTAAAGAAGTGTAAGATATACAAGTAGTCATCAAAAAATTGCTTATGCTTACGAAGTATTTTTATTGCGAAGTACCTCGAAGAAGCTAAGCTCCATAAAAATTGTAGGAGGTGCACCTATGAAGCTGCATGAGCTTAAGCCGGCTCCTGGTTCCAGACACACAGCTAAGCGTGTTGGTCGTGGTACAGGTAGCGGAATGGGCAAGACGTCCACTCGCGGTCATAAAGGTCAGTGGTCACGTTCCGGTGGCGGTGTTCGTCTAGGTTTCGAAGGCGGTCAGAACCCATTGTACCGTCGCTTGCCTAAACGCGGATTCAAGAACTTCACTCGCAAGGAATACGCGATTGTTAATCTTGATGATCTGAACAGATTTGCCGCTGGTACGGAAGTATCCCCGGAAGCATTGTTCGAATCCGGTGTGATCAAGAAGGCTAAGGATGGAATCAAGATCCTGGGCGATGGAGAATTGACAGTAGCATTGACCGTTAAGGCAAATAAGTTTTCTCAATCCGCGTTAGAAAAAATCCAAGCTGCCGGCGGTAAAACCGAGGTGATCTAATGTTCAAGACAATTTCGAATATAATGAAGGTTGCCGATTTACGGCGCAAAATCTTGTTCACGCTCGGCGTACTGATCGTGTATCGGATCGGAGCTTTCATTCCGGTTCCTAACATCGATACGGAGCTGCTGACAAGTGTAACCGAGAGCGGCGCGAACGATGTGTTCACCCTGTTCAATACGTTCACAGGGGGCGCGTTGTTCAACTTCTCCATCTTCGCGATGGGGATTATGCCGTATATTACGGCTTCGATCATTGTTCAATTGCTCCAGATGGATGTTATTCCGAAGTTCGCTCAATGGGCTAAGGAAGGGGAAGCTGGTCGTAAAAAGCTGGCTCAAATTACCCGTTACGGAACAATTGTCTTGGCTTTCATTCAAGGCTACAGTATGGCTATTGGTTTCAATCGTCTATACAACTTTGACTTCGTGGAGAATGCCGGATTCACCACTTACACGCTTATCGCGATTGTATTAACAGCGGGTACTGCGTTCTTGATGTGGCTAGGTGAGCAAATCACAGAGTACGGGATTGGAAACGGGATTTCGATTCTAATCTTCGCTGGTATCGTTGCCGGATTCCCGACAACGATCAACCAAGTGATGGTAACCGAGTTCGGTGCTGAAGCAACAGGCAATCTGTTCTTCTCAATCGCCAAGATTGTGATCATCGCGATTGTTGTTGTGCTTCTAGTAGTGGGTGTTATCTACATCCAGCAAGGGATTCGCAAGATCCCGGTTCAGTATGCGAAGCGTGTTGTAGGACGCAAGATGTACGGCGGTCAGAACTCTCATATTCCTATGAAGGTGAATGCCGCGGGTGTTATTCCAGTCATCTTCGCGTTATCGCTCTTGATCTTCCCGCAGACAATCGCCAGCTTCTGGGCAGGCGCGCCAGTCGCGGATTGGATTATTGAGAACATCACCTATCAAGCACCGTTAGGTATGGTGCTGTACGTGATACTGATCATCGGCTTTACATTCTTCTACACATTCGTACAGATTAATCCGGTCCAAATGGCCGACAATCTCAAGAAGAACGGCGGGTATATCCCTGGCATTCGTCCAGGCAAGACAACTTCGGTATACTTGACCCGGATCATGACTCGTCTGACACTGTCGGGAGCCATCTTCCTCGCTGCGATCTCGATCGTGCCAATCTTCTTCGCTGACTTGGCGGGATTGCCGAATACTGTACAGATCGGCGGAACCTCACTCTTGATCGTAATCGGTGTTGCACTGGATACGATGAAGCAAGTCGAGAGTCAACTGATTAAACGGCATTACAAAGGCTTCATTAAGTAGTAATGTCTTGCGAGTAGAGAGAGGAGTAGGCGAGTGAACATACTATTCATGGGACCTCCAGGTGCAGGCAAGGGCACGCAAGCTGAGAGAATCGTGAGTGAATTCAGTACGCCGCATATTTCGACAGGTGACGCTTTCCGAGCGGCTATGAAGCAAGGTACTCCGCTCGGAATCAAGGCGAAGGAATATGTTGATCAAGGCTTGCTGGTTCCGGATGACGTGACGATCGGGATTGTGAAGGAGCGGCTGCTGGAGGACGATTGCAAGAATGGATTCCTGCTTGACGGCTTCCCGAGAACGATCTCGCAAGCGGAGGCATTGGATGAGATACTCGCATCCATGGGCCGCCAACTGGAGCATGTGGTGAATCTTGAGGTAGACCGGAATCTACTGCTAGCTCGATTAACTGGCAGAAGAATCTGTAAGTCATGTGGTTCGACATACCATCTGATCTTCAACCCGCCGGCACAAGAGAGCATATGCGATAAGTGCTCAGGCGAGTTGTACCAGCGTTCTGATGATACAGAGGAGAAGGTCGGCACAAGGCTTGATGAATACACGAACAAGACCGCGCCGCTGCTTGATTACTATCGGAACAAGGGCTTGCTTCGTCTAGTTGACGGTGAGCAAGAAATCGACCAAGTTACTACTGCGATTTCGACCATATTGCGAGGTCAAGCTTAATGATTATATGCAAATCCAGTGCAGAGATAGCGCTTATGCGTGAAGCAGGATCCATCGTTGCGAATACGCACCGATTGCTAGCGCAAGCGATTGAGCCTGGAATTTCGACTCTTGAATTGGACCAAATCGCGGATAAGTACATTCGAAGCCAAGGCGCAATTCCTTCCTTCAATGGGTACAACGGTTTTCCCGCCAGTATATGCACCTCTGTGAATGAGGAACTGGTGCATGGCATACCTAGCAAACGCAAGCTGCTTGAAGGTGACATCATCAGTATCGATATTGGTGCTGAGTATCAAGGCTATCACGGCGATTCGGCCTGGACTTATGGTGTCGGCGCAGTGTCGGATACTGCTCGAAGATTGCTTGAGGTGACAGAAGCATCCTTGTTCGCTGGACTCGAGATCGTCAAGCAAGATGTTCGATTGTTCACAGTCTCCCATGCCATACAACAGTGTATCGAGCATGCGGGAATGTCGGTTGTTCGAGAATATGTCGGTCATGGGATTGGAGCGGCGCTTCACGAAGAACCGCAAATTCCGAACTATGGCAGTCCTGATCGAGGACCTAGATTGAAGTCGGGCATGACGCTTGCGATTGAACCTATGGTGAACGCAGGCGGCCGTTATGTGAAGACGCTGGATGACGGATGGACGGTAGTGACCGAGGATGGGTCGCTATGCGCTCACTTCGAGCATACAGTTGTAGTCACAATTGACGGCTTCGAGATCCTGACTAAGCCGAGAGCGTAGGTGACTGATGATGGCACAGAATGAGCGATTGCAGCTCGGAACCATCGTGAACGTGCTGCGAGGGCGGGATGCTGGTAAATACGCCGTTATCATCGGAGTGGTCGATGACCGATTCGTTCTTATCGCAGATGGCGACAAGCGGAAGTTCGATCAACCGAAGAAAAAGAACATCCTGCATTTGCATTTGACGGAGTATGTCAGCAGTGAAGTGTCAGACAGCATTAGAGAAACTGGCAGAGTCACAAACGGGAAGATCCGATTCGCTCTTAGCAGATTCGAACAGGATCAGTAGGGCGGTATCTAACGAAAGGAGAATATCCGTGGCGAAAGAAGATGTTATTGAAGTAGAAGGCACGGTGGTTGAGCCGTTGCCTAACGCGATGTTCAAGGTTGAATTGGAGAATGGACATCAGATATTGGCTCACGTATCCGGTAAACTGCGTATGCATTTCATCCGAATTTTAACCGGAGATAAAGTGGTCATCCAGTTGTCTCCTTACGATCTTACAAGAGGACGGATTACTTATCGCAAATAGCGGTAAATCTTTAGGAGGAATCAACGATGAAGGTGAGACCCTCGGTCAAACCCATTTGCGAAAAATGCAAAGTCATTCGTCGCAAAGGTAATGTTATGGTAATCTGTGAAAATCCGAAGCACAAACAAAAACAAGGATAAGGAGGTGGCTGATCAAGTATGGCACGTATAGCTGGTGTTGACTTGCCCCGTGATAAGCGGGTGGAGATTGGTCTGACGTACATCTTCGGGATTGGTAAGGCTACGTCTCAGAAGATTCTTGCAGCTACTGGTATCAGTGCGGAAACGCGAATCCGCGATCTAACTGAAGAAGAAGTAAGTAAATTGCGTGAAGCGATCGATAAGACGGTTAAGGTTGAAGGTGACCTGCGCCGCGAGATCTCGATGAATATCAAGCGTCTGATTGATATTGGCTGCTACCGCGGTGTTCGTCATCGTCGTGGCTTACCAGTTCGCGGACAACGTACTAAGACTAATGCTCGTACGCGTAAAGGTCCACGTCGTACTGTAGCTAATAAGAAGAAGTAAGAAAGGGGGATAACCATTCATGGCTAAACCAAAAAAGGCTGTCCGTACTAAACGTCGTGATCGAAAGAATATAGAGACCGGAGTAGCTCATATCCGTTCTACGTTCAATAATACAATTGTTACAATCACAGACCCGCATGGCAATGCAATCTCATGGGCAAGCTCGGGTAACCTGGGCTTCAAGGGATCTCGTAAGAGCACTCCTTATGCCGCACAGATGGCGGCTGAATCGGCTGCTAGAGCTGCAATGGAGCATGGTATGAAGGTCGTCGAAGTGATGGTAAAGGGTCCAGGAGCTGGACGTGAAGCGGCTATCCGTTCCTTGCAAGCAGCTGGCTTGGAAGTGAACTTGATTAAGGACGTTACACCTATCCCGCATAATGGATGCCGCCCGCCGAAACGTCGTCGCGTGTAATACCTTTCCTGCATGAAGTATAAAACTTGTCTGATCCTGTGCATAATGGATGTGAAGGCAAGGGTATACTACATGTTTATTGTTTTGAGGCTATACCGGTTACCGACGTTTTGAAGGAGGTAATACCCATGATCGAAATCGAAAAGCCGAAAATAGAAACCGTAGAACTGAAGGAAGATGGCACATACGGCAAGTTCGTCGTTGAACCACTCGAGAGAGGCTACGGGACTACATTGGGTAATTCACTTCGTAGAATCTTACTATCATCACTACCTGGTGCAGCAGTGACCTCTGTTCAAATTGACGGTGTGTTACATGAGTTCTCGACAATTCCAGGCGTACTGGAAGATGTTACAGAAGTGATACTCAATCTGAAGGGTCTGTCCGTTAGGATTCACTCCGATGATGTGAAGGTTCTTGAGATTGATGCAGAGGGTGAAGGTCCCATTACTGCCGGTGATATTCGCACGGACAGTGATGTAGAGATTCTGAACCCTGATCTGCATATCGCGACACTTGCTGCAGATGCTCGATTGCATATGCGCATCTGGGCGAATCGCGGTAGAGGCTATGTTTCTGCGGATAAGAACAAGAACGATGATCAGCCGATTGGTGTCATTCCGATCGATTCGATCTATTCACCGATTACTCGAGTGAACTATACGATTGAGAATACTCGTGTAGGTCAAGTAACGAATTATGATAAGCTGACGCTGGAAGTATGGACGGATGCCAGCATCCGCCCAGAAGAAGCAGTCAGCATCGGCGCGAAGATTCTCTCCGAACACTTAAATCTGTTCGTTGGTCTAACGGATGAAGCGCGTGACGCTGAAATTATGGTGGAGAAGGAAGAGGACAAGAAGGAGAAAGTGCTCGAGATGACTATCGAAGAGCTCGACCTGTCTGTCCGCTCCTATAACTGCCTGAAGCGCGCGGGTATCAATACGGTACAAGAGCTGATTACGAAGACCGAAGAAGATATGATGAAGGTGCGAAATCTTGGACGTAAATCGTTAGAGGAAGTTCAAGAGAAGCTGGAAGAGTTGAATCTCTCGCTTCGCAATGAGGATTAATACTAACCTAAGAAGGAGGGAACTTACATGGCAAATTATCAGAAGCTGAGCCGTGACTCCAGTTCTCGTAAAGCGCTGTTCCGTGATCTCGTGACGGATCTGTTCCTATACGAGCGCATCCAGACGACTGAAGCTAAGGCGAAGGAGCTACGTTCCATCGCAGAGAAGCTGATTACGACTGCTAAGCGCGGTGATCTGCATGCTCGTCGTCAAGTGGCATCCTTCGTTCGTCGTGAAACGCTGAACGGCGAGCAAGACGCTATTCAGAAGCTGTTCAGTGAGCTGGCTCCTCGTTATGCGGAGCGTCCAGGCGGATACACGCGTATCCTTAAGCTGGGACCTCGCCGCGGAGACGCTGCTCCAATGGTCTATCTGGAACTGGTTGATCGCGCGTAATTTCTAACAGAAAGGGTGGACAGAATCTCACGATTCTGAACAAGCCCTTTTTTTGTTGATCTATCAGACTTTACAGAGCCGTTTATCTGGGCAGTAATGAATTTGTAGGGGGTTGATCGAAGATGCGCAATCTCGTACTCGTGATCAGCTACGATGGTACAGCTTACAGCGGCTTTCAATCCCAACCGTTCAAGAATACGATTCAGGACAAGATTGAAGAGGCTATTGAACGGCTGAGTGGCGAGAAGGTGAAGCTGGTGGGGTCAGGTCGTACTGACGCTGGTGTGCACGCAATGGGACAGGTGGCAAACTTCGAGACAAATTCTCCGATTCCGGCATATCGCTGGCGATTAGCGCTCAATTCTAGGTTGCCAGATGACATCGTAATCCGGGAAGTATTCGAGGCGCCGCTCGCATTCCATGCCAGGAGAATGGCTAAGCGTAAGACGTATCGCTATACAGTCAATAACAGTCGTGTGCCAGATGTGTTCGGTCAGAAGTACCAATACTTCCACCCTACGCCATTGGATGCGCAAGCGATGATTGAAGCCATTACATGTCTGCACGGTGAACATGATTTCTCTACATTTTGCTCCCGTAAATCTACGAAAAGCTCTCATGTCAGAACGATCTACGACGCGAGGATCACCTTAGTGAACAGCGTCTATCCGGACCATGAGGGCAGGAACGGTATCATGTATATCGATCTAACAGGCAGCGGTTTCTTGTATAATATGGTTCGTGTCATAGTCGGGACATTGCTTCAGATTGGAGAGGGGAAGCGCCCGGCGAGTGATATGGCTCGCATCCTTGAACGGAGAGATCGAGCGGCCGGCGGACCGACTGCGATTCCACAGGGACTTTGCTTAATGGATGTTGAGTATGATGAACGAGATATACAAATAATGTAGAAATAATACTTGCGATTGATTGAGAATTAAGGTACAATAATTGTTGGTCTTTCTTAATGGCTATCCCACGGCCCCCAGTTAAGAATGCCGACACGAAACAGGTCATTCACGCTCACTTAGGGGCGTTTATGTGTGACGACATTAGGAGGATTTAATCATGCGCATTACCTATATGGCTAAGCCGAACGGTGTAGAAGCCAAGTGGTATATTGTCGACGCAGCAGGCCAGACGCTTGGACGGTTGTCCAGCGAAGTGGCAAGCATAATTCGCGGCAAATTCAAACCTGAATTTACACCTCATGTGGATACTGGAGACTTCGTCATCGTTATCAACGCTGATAAGGTTCAATTAACCGGTAATAAATGGGCACAGAAGAAGTACTATCGTCACTCCCAACACCCAGGCGGGTTGAAGGTGACGACAGCAGCAACATTACGTGATACGAGACCTGAGCGCTTGATCGAGTTTGCCGTTAACGGTATGCTCCCCAAGAATCGCCTCGGTGACAAGCTTAGAACGAAGTTGAAAGTATACGCCGGCAGCGAGCATCCGCATGCCGCTCAAAATCCTGAAGTGTGGCAACTTCGCGGTTAATAAGAGGGAGGTCTACGATTCATGGCTCAAGTGCAATATTATGGAACGGGTCGTCGCAAGAATTCGGTCGCAAGAGTACGTCTTGTGCCGGGTGAAGGACGCATCATTATCAATAAACGCGAAATCGATAACTACTTTGGTCTGGAGACGCTGAAGCTGATTGTAAAGCAGCCGCTTCGTCTAACCGATACGACGGACAAGTATGACGTGCTTGTGATCGCCAATGGCGGCGGAATGAGCGGTCAAGCTGGCGCCATTCGTCACGGAATCGCTCGCGCGCTGTTGAAGGTAGATCCTGATCTTCGTGGATCCCTGAAGAGAGCTGGCTTCTTGACTCGCGATCCTCGTATGAAGGAACGTAAGAAGTACGGTTTGAAGGCTGCACGTCGTGCGCCACAATTCTCGAAGCGTTAATCGCTCGAGTCACAATTACATGGAGACCTGCTTGGAATTCGATTCCAAGCAGGTTTTTTTGTATATATAAGACTTTATAAATTTTCAACTTTAAGAGGCTTATATATCGATGCTAAACGGAAACGCCCTTGCTTAAGAAGTAGTTTGCTACGCAAGCTTGGAGGACGACAGAGCCGTTTATCTGGCGTTAGCACACATGCATAGGCTGATAGGGACTGATTTGAGCTGTGGATATATTAAAAATGAGGATTGAATTAACAGTTCGAACGTTATATAATCAATATCATATTCGATTACTCGGAATTAAAGTGGAGGTACTTGGTTATGAATTTATTCGAGAAGGAAGCGCTGGCAACAGAGGGGGCAGAGCGCTTCGAGCATGAGTCGCCTGAGGTGATTCTGAAATGGGCGGTGGAGCAGTTCTCCAACATCACGTTCGCCTGCAGCTTTGGTGCAGAGGATGTTGTACTGGTAGATATGCTTCAGAAGATAAGTCCGACAACGGATATCTTCTACCTGGACACGGATTTTCACTTCGCGGAGACCTATGAGACGCGCGATCGTATGATCGATAGGTATAATATGAAGTTCGTCCAGGTGAAGCCATTGCTGACGCCGGAGGAGCAAGCTGCTGAGCATGGAGATGCCTTGTGGTCGTCTGATCCGAATGCTTGCTGCAATATTCGTAAAGTGGAGCCTCTCACCCGCATACTGGGTCAATATGATGCATGGGTTACAGGTATCCGACGCGATCAGGCGCCTACACGCGCGAATGCGAAGAAGGTTGAATATGATTATAAATTTGGCTTAATGAAATTTAATCCGATTGCTTCATGGACGTCTGAGGACGTATGGAACTATATCAGAGAGCATGATGTCATCTACAATCCGTTGCATGATCAGCACTATCCGAGCATCGGCTGCCATTATTGCACGAGACAAGTCATGCCAGGCGAGGATCCACGTGCAGGTCGTTGGTCGGGCAGTGAGAAGACAGAATGCGGACTTCATAAATAATCGATTAATTCCATCTCAAGGGAGAAGAGAGCCATTATGGAAAGCATTAAGCCGCATGGCGGTGTGTTGGTAAATCGATTGGTGCCGGAATCCGAGCGCACAGAATGGCTGGATAAGGCGGGCAAATTGCAAGTGATTAAGATCAACAAATGGACGATCTCGGATATTGATTTGATCGCGATCGGTGCATTCTCGCCATTAACCGGTTTTATGAATGAAGACGACTACCGCTCCGTGCTTGACAATATCCGACTAGCGAATGGGCTGGTTTGGAGTATTCCAATTGTACTCCCAGTTGATGCGGACGAAGCAGGCGCGCTGAGGGTTGGTCAACAGGTCTCGCTGGTCGGCGAGCATGATGATGTGGTGTATGCCGTGCTGGATGTAGAGAGTGTGTACCGCGTGGATCAGAAGGAAGAAGCCCTTAAGGTATATAAGACTACCGAAATTGCACATCCTGGCGTGAATAAGCTATATGCCCGTTCGAATACATACGTGGGTGGCAGCCTGCATGTGTTGAACAGGCCGAAGCCTGATAAGTTCACGGAGTTCTATTTTGACCCGTCAGACACACGCCGCATATTCGCTGATAACGGATGGAAGACGGTTGTTGGCTTCCAAACGCGTAATCCTGTACATCGCGCTCATGAGTATATCCAGAAGAGTGCAATGGAGATCGTAGACGGCTTGTTCCTCAACCCGCTCGTCGGTGAGACGAAGTCCGATGATATCTCGGCGGATGTGCGGATGCGCAGCTATCTCGTACTATTAGAGAATTACTATCCGGAGAATCGCGTATTCCTGGGTGTATTCCCAGCTGCTATGCGTTATGCCGGGCCGCGTGAGGCGATCTTCCATGCGATGGTTCGTAAGAATTACGGCTGCACACACTTCATCGTCGGTCGTGACCATGCAGGTGTAGGTGATTATTACGGCACGTATGAGGCTCAGGATCTGTTGCGCTCCTTCTCTGTGGAAGACCTGGGGATTACACCCTTGTACTTCGAGCACAGCTTCTACTGCAAGAAGTGCGGTAACATGGGAACCAGCAAGACCTGCCCGCATGATGCTGCGGAGCATCTGCACCTATCGGGTACGAAGGTGAGGGCGTTATTGCGCAATGGGGAGTGCCCGCCGCCTGAATTCTCCAGACCAGAGGTTGCGCAGGTGCTGATTGAGGGCATGTCGGAGCAGTTGATCTCCGGCGCTGGTGTGTAAGTTTGATGATCCCGACATAATTGACCGCCTTGTCCCATATGGTTAAGTAGCAGACTTCCAACAGGAACTCTTCTTATCCAATTGGACGAGGTGGTTTTATTATGTTCAGCCGTAAGCGTAAGTGGGTATTCATTGGGATTACCCGAAGGGGGACGACCAAGCTATTATTCACTTCGGCACTCGTGACATTATTGATTATTCTGTTCAGCTATGATTATTCCTCTACACGAACTTGGACGAATTGGGCGTTGCCACTGGCTGGACAGACGATTGTGCTGGATGCGGGCCATGGCGGGGTGGATGGCGGCGCGGAGAGTGAATCCGGGCTGGTGGAGAAGGATGTGACGCTAGCGCTAAGCTTACAGGTGCGCGACTACCTGCAGGAGGCCGGCGCGATCGTGATTATGACCCGTGAGGGTGATTATGATCTGGCCAAGCCTCAGACGAGAGGCTATAGCAGACGGAAGACAGAGGATCTAGTTCAACGCGCGCTTATCATTGATCGCGCCAGAGCAGATCTATTCATCTCGATCCATCTGAACAGCGTCCCCTCTGCGCGTTGGAGCGGCGCGCAGACCTTCTATTATCCGAAGCATGAGGAGAATCTCAGATTAGCCGCATTGATACAAGAAGAGATCAAGGTCAATCTCGCTAACACGAATCGTATGGCGAATACCGTGGATTCGGTCTATCTCCTGAGGACGAGCAAGATCCCCTCGGCGTTAGTGGAGGTTGGTTTCCTCTCGAATCCACGTGAGGCGGAGCTGCTCAGGGATCCGATGTATCAGCAGAAGCTCGCTGCTTCTATCTATCGGGGTATTCTTCGCTTCAGCTCAGGCGAACAGCTTGGAACACCTTAGAAGTATGATATAATGAGAGTCGATTACACGATTTCATAAATCGGCTAAGAGGGTGGATACGAATGTTGGACAAGGAACGAGTGTTAACTTCGCTGAATCATCTGCAGGACCCCAAGCTAAGCAAGCCTATGGCGGAGCATGGACAGATCCGTGATGTGATGGTGAAGGGGAACGAGGTTCGGCTAACGCTCGCGTTATATACGGTGGACGATCGGTTGAAGTCCACGCTGACAGAACAAGTGGAACAAGCGCTATCAGCGGTCGGAGCTGGTCATACGCATATTCGGTTCCGGGCATTAACTGAGCTTGAGCTGACGGATATTAAGAAGCGGGAGGCAGGCGAGGACGCATCCGGGCTCGACAAGATGCAGCAGCAGCGTCAAGCCGAGATGGCTGCTCAGCCCAAGGGCGTTCCGCCGCTGTTGTCTGCGGATTCGCAGACAACCTTCCTGGCGATTGCCAGCGGCAAGGGCGGCGTAGGCAAGAGCACGGTCACAGTCAATTTGGCAGTCGCGCTCGCTCGTCAGGGCAAGCGCGTGGGCATCATGGATTGTGACATCTATGGATTCAGCGTGCCAGATATGATGGGGCTGGAGGGAAGACCTGAGCTCGAGGGGGAGAAGATCACACCTCCTGAGCGTTACGGGGTTAAGGTCATCTCGATGGGGTTCTTCGTAGAGGACAACTCTCCAATTATCTGGCGCGGTCCGATGCTCGGCAAGATGATCCGCAATTTCTTCAATGAAGTGGAATGGGGCGAGCTGGACTATCTCCTGCTCGACCTACCGCCGGGGACAGGTGACGTAGCGCTGGATATTCACCAGATGATTCCGCAGAGCAAGGAGATCATCGTGACGACGCCGCATGCGACAGCTGCTTTCGTGGCAGCCCGAGCAGGGGCGATGGCGCAGCATACGAAGCATGAGATCGTCGGTGTCGTGGAGAATATGGCGTATTATGAATGCGGCGGCTGCGGCAAGAAGGAATATGTATTCGGTCGCGGCGGTGGCGCTAAGTTGGCTGCAGAGCTGCATACCGACTTGCTGGCGCAGATCCCGCTGGGCGCGCCTGATAATCATCCGTCAGAGCCGGATTATTCACCATCCGTATATGGAGAGGATACGCCGACCGGCCGCATCTATCTCGAGATGGCAGAGCGCATTATAGGCGCATGAACGAAGAGCAGGGGCTGAGGCATCGTAACGAAAAAACTTCCGCTAAATGGCCGACAACAATTCAGTAAAGCGTTGATATGTTGTCAACCAAAGCGGGAAGTAATTTCGTTACAAGCCTTGAGGCCTCTGCTCTTCCCCGATTATCCGTCGCCTCCCCCACTGTCACCACCCTCGCTGCCGCCGCCGCTACCGCCACCGCTACCGCTACCGCTCTCTTCCTCGGACTGCTGTTCGTCCTTCTTCCCTTTGGGCTTGGACTCCTCCTCGATGGCCTTCTTCATCAGCTCCAGCAGCTCGAGACGGAAGATCGGACTGCGCAGAGCGTCCTGGAAGATGGTTAGCGCCTGCTTGCGATAGGCAGCCCCCTTCATCACATCGAGCAGCATCTTCTCCGCTTCTGCGCTCTTCATGACATCGACCAGCATCATCTGGTACTCGGGGTCCTTCATTAATTCCTTATGCAGACTCTTGTTCTCCTTGCTTATCGCCTTGGCGAACTCACCCGCGAATTTCGTGTCGGTCATCAGCTTCTCCATCTGCTTCTCAAAGCTGGGACCTGTCATCACTTCCCTCACGGTCGATTTCAGCATCAGGCTCTGGTTCTCGCTGAGGATCTTCATCCCGTCTTCGCTTGAATTCTTGGTAGTTGCTTCTTGAATGGCCCGCAAGCCATCCTCTGATTTAATAATATCCAACACCATGGATTTCGTTTCCTTATAGCTCTGCATGCCGTTGGATTCGCTGACGCCCGCACAACCCGTAAGAATGATTATACACAGGACCGCCGGCAGATAATGATGGATTCGTCGCCCCATTTGCCGCGTACTCCCTTCATCACAACATTAATGTGTTCATAGTATGGTCAACATTCGACCGATTATGATTGGAGGAACTTGGCGTGATCTGATACAATATTCATGGACAAAAGCGAGATCTGGAAGCAAGCGAGGAGAGATGGAAGTGAATTTACGCAAGATTATGGGCTTATTCTGGAGTACGCTATGGATAGGTGCGGGAGCGGGTCTGGCGGTCGGTCTGATCATGGCGCTCGGCGATGCGGAATTCCGCAGTCTGAAGCTGCTTGAGATTGGGTACAATCTGTTGTCAATGGCAGTAGCGGGAATGATGTTCAGCATCCTGAGTCAGATGGTCTTCTTCGCGTATATGACGCTTAATTATATCGCAAGAGATATGTTCCGCAAGCCGACTACTTGGGTGCTCATTCAGATATTCTTCATCATTACCGTGCCGTTCGAGCTCATGTTCTTCGTGTGGGACGGTCCGCTTTGGGAGTTCGTAGCAGGAGCGCTGTGCGTATTGCTGGTCAGTCTAGGAGTTGCCTATTGGAAAGTAAAACTAACACGCAAGACGGCCTTCGTGCCAACGCTGTTCTTCATGTTCGTGGCGACATTGCTGGAAACCTCCATCGTGCTCAAGGAGGACCTGCTATCCGCTGTGTTAATTATGGTTGTGCCGCTCCTTGCTTGCAATGCTTGGCAGATTCTACAGCTGCATAAGCTAGTTAGGAAGGATGAGCCCGAAGCGGAGGCGCCTGCTCAGACATAGTACATCATAGACAGAGAGCCGACCGGCAGCGGTCAGCTCTCTTGTTGTTCATTCGCCTTATTGTTGATCCCGAACATCCTTACCTTGCACCTCAGATAGCTTGAGCAACTCGGATACGGTTACGAACTCATAGCCCTGTGCCTGCAGTTGATCGATAATGGTTGGCAAGGCGAGATGCGTCTGTTGACAGGAATCACTGGCATGCAGCAGGACGATATCGCCGGGGTGCGCCCGCTTTAGGACTCGGTTCACAATGGCATCAACGCCCGGGTTCTTCCAGTCCAGTGAATCTGTATCCCATTGAATCACGGTGTACCCGAGTTCGCCAGCGATGCGCAGGACACGCTTATCGAATGCGCCATTGGGCATCCGGATCAGATTAGGGGAGCTGCCGGTTTCTTCGGTCAGGATGACATGCGCGGCTTGAATCTGCTTGCGAATATCCTCATCCCCTAATTCATTGTAATTAACATGCTTGTGACCGTGACTGCCGATCTCGAAGCCGCCGTCAACGATCTGCTTGACGATCTCCGGATGGGACTTCGTCCATGGAGAAGAGAGGAAGAAGGTGGCATCCTGAACGCCCTTCTCCTTGAGTATAGTAAGAATAGGCTCCGGCCTTTTCTCGCCCCAGCTGATATCGAAGGTGAGCGCAATCACCTTCTTGTCCGTCACGACGCTATAGATGGCAGCTGGTTCATTATAGGAGAATACGGAGATTTGATCCCTCTCCACGTAGACAACGCCGATGCTGAATGCGACAGCGATCAAGATGATCAAGTAACGTTTCAATTTTCTTCCATCCATCACATAGAACCAATTCACTAGTCATGATCCTCCTTGTATGCCATAATGGGCGTGCTCGTCTTCCCTTATATCAATGTATGCTCGTACATGAAACTTATGCGAAGGAGGCGCAATCGTGCATGCGCAATTTATTCCAACAGGTATGGCTGGACGTTCTAGTCAGTAAGCATTATTTGATCGCAGCGGCATTGGTATTCATTGTTAGTTGGTATCTCGGCGCAACAGGTTCGGATCTGAGTGGATATCTCCAGGGGTCGGCAGAGGGCTTGGGCGGGATCGCGCGGAAGATCGCGGAGAGTGAGCATCCGCAGCTGTATATGTTTCTCTTCATCTTCTTCAATAACGCAATCAAGGTGTGGCTCTTCATCTTCCTCGGTGCCTTCCTGGGGATATGGCCGATCACGGTGCTGGTTATTAACGGCATGATGCTGGGCTATGTGCTGACTGCGCAGTCTGAGTACTCGCCGTTCCTGCTGTTCGCGAAGGGGATCTTGCCGCACGGCATCCTGGAGCTGCCTGCAATAATTATTGCTTGCGCATATGGCATGCGGTTTGGCGGATTGCTGCTGAAGAGCTTCTTCTCCGTGTGGAATGAGGAGAAGCGGACCAGGGTGGCGCCTGAGCTTAAACACTTCCTTAAGATGGTGATCCCGCTCGGTTGCGTACTGACGATCGCGCTGCTGGCTGCTGCAATTATCGAAAGCACAATAACCTACTGGCTCATGACATAATAATTCCAGGAAGTGAGCATAACAGTATACTGAAGGGCTGTTCCTTACGAACGCTCAATCGATATGAATCAAGGAGGCATCCTATCTCATGTTGGGTGTACTGTTGAACGATAGAGAATGCAGAGAGTTTAACTACTTGCTCCGTAAGGAGCTGGACGAGATGCTGCTCGATCTGAGTGATAGTCGAATAGATGCGGATATTAAGCTGGCTATTGAGGCGCGCTACAAAGTCATCTTCAGAATGTATGCGCGTCTGGCTACGCCCAAGGAGTTGTCGAAGTATGCGCGCAATCGGAATTATCGATAGCGTACGAGGCGAGAAGGCATGAGGTGTCAATGAGGTGCCAGGATGGGTATGAATCTGTATCAGGCGACACAAGGTGGCAGGTGTGAGGTTCATAGTCGATTGTTAGTGGCGGGTATGTAGCATTCGTAGCATTCGAGCTTACGCATCCTGTAGTAACTACAGTTAATTTGCTGGTTTTGCCCGGATGAAGAGCTATGCTGTAAAATATACAGCTTAAATCAACCGAGTTACTCTAAACCACCGTTACAATTAGAAATTAACTGTACACCATACAGGATTAACATCAGCAACCTTAAATTTAGTTGCAATTATCTGCGCAAAATACAGGATAAACAAGTCGTATTATATATATCAATCTGCTGACTGGAAGCAGGGGAAGTTTTTGATGTGCGTAAGGTACTTGACTTGTCTTGTCGAACTATGATAAATTAGTCTTCGCGCCACCGAGAGCAAGAAATGGTCGGAGCGGATCGACACACTTCTGATTATGCTAGATGCGAATTAAGAGGTACGAACCCAAGTGAGTAATAGACCGAATGGTAAATATTACAGCTTGCTTCGCAGTGGTCGAATGTGGTATATTATTCTGGTCGCCATCGAGAGATTCTGATTAACAGAAACTTACGGGAAGCGAACAGAAGATCCTAACGGATCACATCATTTGTTCCTTGAAAACTGCAAACGAGTGAGTAAACAAACAACCGATTCAGCAATGAATCGATAGCGCAAGCTAAGTAATGAGCTTTAATCGAATCATCCTTTATGGAGAGTTT
>JAEZQY010000044.1 GCA_023441055.1 Bacillota bacterium
GGGCACAGGCGAACACCGCCGCCAGCACCATCGCCGGGCCGCCCAGCACCACCGCGGCCCCTCCGGCCACTGCGGAACGCCGCCCCGGGCCGGTGCCCTCGGGCGGCGGCCGGAGCACCCCCAGCACCCAGGCGAACGCCCAGGGCAACGCCGCGAACCCCGCCACCACCGCCCACTGCCCGAGGTGCAGCCGCCCGTACACCCAGGGGTTCCAGACGTACGCGAGCCCGGCGGCGGCCCGTGCCAGCGGATGACCGACGGGCGCCAGCCGCGCCGCGCCCACCGCGGCCAGGACGAGACAGCCGGCCAGGAGCACCTTCTGGGCCACGTCTGCCGGGACGACCTGCGACAGCCCGACCGCGAGCAGCTCGCTCGGTACCGCACGCGGCAGTTCGGAGCCGCTGCCCCAGACCACCGCGCCGAACGGCGGGTCCGGCACGAACACCAGGTCGTACCGGAGGACGAAGCCACGGCGCAGCACCGGGCCGAGGATCGCGACGACCACGCCGACACCGAGCGCCGTCTCCGGCCACCAGCGGCGCAGCGCGACGGCGGCCCGCGACAGCGCCGGACCGAAGCTCGGTGACGCTCGACGCACACGGACCCCCATGAACCTGGACGGAAGCGGGCCCGACGTCGCACCCGGGGCTCCGGACAGCACTCTAGGCACAGGGCGAGTACGGACGGTAGCTTGCCTCACGACGTCGACGAGCCAGCCGCGACGACGACGCGAGGTTCGAGGCGAACCCGTTCCACCGGCGACACCGACATGAGGCGCGATGACAGAGACCACGGCAGGGCCCGGCGCGAGCCGCCTGGGAACCGCCGGCGCGGCCGTCGCGGTCGCCGCGATGGCGACGAACGGGCTCGCCTACCTGCTGCCCATGCTCGGTGCCCGGTACCTGCCGGTCGAGGAGCTGAGCGTCCTCGCCACGACGCTGGCCCTCGTCGCGATCGCCGGCGTCGCCGGCGTGGGGCTGCAGATGGCGGTCGCTGTGCACCGGGCCCGCCACCCCGGCGCGCCGACGCACCGGGTCAGCCTCGTCACCACGGCGGTCGCCGGCGGCGCCGTCGTCGTGGCCGCGCCGCTGATGATCACCGGTCTGCGGCTGTCGTCGACCGTCGTGGCGCTGGTCGCCGGCACCACTGTCGCTGTCGTCCTGGCCGCCCGGTGGCTCGGCGAGCTGCAGGGCGAGCAGCGCTTCGTCCGTCTCGCCTGGGCGATGGGGGTGGTGGCGCTCGGGCGGTACGGCGGCATGATCGTCGCGCTGGTCCTCGGCGCCGACGTCGTGGTCACCCTGCTCGCCGGCATGCTCACCGCCTGGCTCGTGCTACCGGCGCTGGCCTGGATCGCCCGCCCCGACCGGCCCGCCGGGAACGACGTCGCCGCCACCATGCGGATCCGGCAGGTGGCGAGCGCCGGCACCGCCGCGCTGGCGATGCTCGCGGTGTCGTATGCCGACCTGATCTTCGCCCGCCAGCTGCTCTCGCCCGCCGACTCCGGGGCGTACGCGGTCGGAACCGTGCTCACCAAGGGCGCGCTCTGGGCCCCCCAGGTGATCGTGGTGCTGGCGCTGCCCCGGCTCGCCGTGGGAGACAACCGGGTCCGTACCGTCGTGCTCGCCATCGTCGCCGGCTGCGGCGTCGTGCTCGTCGCCGCCTCGGCCCTGGCCGGCGGGTTCGCGTTCCGGCTGGTGGGCGGCGAGGACTACACGTCCCTGGGGAGGTACGCCCCGTTCTTCGCCGCCACCGGCGCGCTCTACGCACTGATCTTCGCGGCCGTCAACGCGAAGATCGCGGCGGGCGCGCGCTGGCCGTCCGCGCCGCTCTGGGTCGCCGCGGCCGTCCTGGCCGTGCTCACCACCACCGTCGCGCCCCGCACGTTCCAGGGCATCATGTGGTGCGCGCTCGCCACCGCCGCGGGAACCGCGCTGGTGATGGTGTTCAGCCCTCCGCGAGCCAGTCGCCCAGCAGCCGGTGATCGATCGAGTCCACCCGGCCCAGCGGCCGCCCTGCCGCGACCCGCGCCCGCAGCTCCGCCCGGCTGAACCAGCGCGCCGCCAGCAACTCCACCCCGTCGACCCGGACCTCCTCGGACACGGCGACAGCCCGGAAACCCGCCATCAGCCCGGCGGGAAACGGCCACGCCTGCGACCCCTGGTAGACCACGTCGGTGACGGTGACGCCCGCCTCCTCGGCCAGCTCCCGGCGGACCGCGTCCTCCAGGCTCTCGCCGACCTCGACAAAGCCGGCCAGCGTCGAATAGCTGCCCTCGGCCGCGCCCGCGTGCCGGGCCAGCAGGCAGCGCCCGGTCCGGCCGGGCGCCTCGACCAGCACGATCACGGCCGGCTCGATCCGGGGGAACCACAGCCGCCCGCACTCCCCACCGCTACAGGTCCGCATGTGCCCGCCGCCACCGGCCACGGCCCGGGCGCCGCACGCGCCGCAGTGCCGCTGCTGCCGGTGCCAGAGCAGCAACCCCCGGGCGTACGCCTGCACCGCCGCCGCGGCCGGGTCGAGCCGGCCCACGAGCGTCCGGACGTCGACAGCCCGCGTCGCTGCGGCCAGCTCGACGGCGGCCCGCTCGCCGAGCGCGGAGAGGTCGGCCGCGAACACCGCGACGTCGCCGTCGAGCCCCAGGAAGACGGTCTCCTCGGCGCCCGACCGGACGCGG
>JAEZQY010000065.1 GCA_023441055.1 Bacillota bacterium
CACCAGCTCAAGACAAAGGCGATTCGCAAAGTCAAAACCGACGCGATCGACGCTGCACGGATTGCTCAAGCCTATTATCTGGGCAACGGTTCACCGGCAGTGCCTTTGGAGAATACGCTCACTGAGCATCGAACGCTGACCCGCCAACATCGCCATTTGAATGACCCTTTCACAGATGTCCAGCTTCATTTCCATGCTGTGTTGGATCTCATCTTTCTTGGCTACGATCAGTTGTTCAGTCATACTTGCTGCAGCACTTCCCTGCGCATTCTGTCTGCTTTTCCGACGCCTCATGCAGTGCTAGCTGCAGACCCTGAGCAACTGTTTGACTTGATGCTGCCCAATCGCAGGGGACGTTCCTGGAATGAAGATAAGCGCGATACTTTGCTCTCCTTTGCTCGGCAAAGCTTGCCTGACCCTGCAGGGCAGGTTTCCAACCAGATCATGCTGCGTTGCTACACGGATCTGCTGCTCGCTTACAAGAAAGCCATCGCTGACGTGGAAAATCGCATGATCTTACTGGCTAAATTGCTTCCGGCTTATCACTTGATTCAGTCCATACCGGGCGTTAGTGAGATCACGGCCTCCGTCATTCTCGCTGAAATCGGGGATATAAAAAGGTTCCCGGGTCCGAAACAGCTGTCCGCTTTTGCAGGTCTGGACGCTTCTGTTTTCGAATCGGGAACCTTTACAGCAAGCCGGAATCGCATTTCCAAACGAGGATCTTCCTATCTGAGAACTGCCCTCTACCAGGCTACGGTTGCCGCCGTTTCTCAGCAGCGCAAAGGTCCTCGCAATCCGACTTTGTCCCGATATTACCAGCAAAAGCTTGCGGAAGGCAAGCTCAAAAAAGTCGCTTTGGTGGCTACTTGCCATAAACTTTTACGGATCATCTTCGGTGTCTGGTCGAACAATCGCCCTTTTGCAGCAGAGTAACGCTTCAATCTTAGGATAATTTTACCACATGTCTGCTTCTAGAGGTAGGCTTATTTGAGTCTGGGTTGCTGGCCTTTGCACGAATGAATTCAAGATAGGCTTGACTGCGATTAGCTGGTTTATACGCAGTTGCCCTCTTCCTTGAATTAGCTCAACACAAACAATCCTCTTCCACTAATTCCTATTGGATCATATTCCACATTCATCCCAATAGCTTCAAAATTCTGTACTAATTCCTCGGTACTGAATAGTCCAAGTTCATGTCTTTCCTTAAAGCGTTGTATTCCATTCTTCGATCCTACCAAGTATTCAAATTTTAAGATTGATAGATTCCCAATTCGATCAGCAAAAGACATTCTACTTACCTTGAATTCTTTATAATCACTATTCAAAATAGAAACATACCCGGTTTCCCATACTTCGGGTGTAAACCAAGGTTCAATTATAATAAAACCATTTTCCATCAAATGTTCTTTAAATTGTTCAATAGTCTTTAATACTAATTCCATAGTCTTCACATAGGCTATAGAGCTAAAAAGACACAAAATTACATCATATTTCTTATTTAAAGTAAAGTTCGTCATATCTCTACACCAGAAGTTAGAACTTGGATTTCTTTGCCTAGATATTTGAATAAATGATTCGTTAAGATCAATTCCATCTACTTGATAATAATCATTTAAATACTCAACATGCTTCCCTGTTCCACAAGCAACATCCAGAATTGTTCTTACATTTTCATTACGATTATGAATATATCTTTGAATATCCAATGATTCCTTCTTATAGTCTTTAAAACTATACAAGGCATCGTAGAAATCTGCACTTGAATCAAACATAATAGAGTTATCCTTTCAGGTTTTATTTTTAGGGTTTAGGGCAATTGCGTATAACGTTCCCGCATTTACGAACCCGAGAACCTTAAGCCCCAACGGGGCGGCCGCGATGCGGTTAGGTTCGCAGGGTTGTCCACCTGAATCCTCTCCCTCGAAAATGCCTCGGGTGGACCAAGGGCCGTAAGGCCCGCCGCGTGAATGCATTGTTATCTGAAGGACCTGTCTTCCTCGAGTATTCTTACATACTCATTTTATCTTTAAGGATCACTTAACTTCTATTTCAAATGACTTTGCATTTATCATATAATTCTTATATTCATTTTTAATTTTTACGCTAAATGAGGCTGCAATATTGACTTTATACTTACCGGCTTCATCAATTATTATTGATTCATTACTTTTATAAATCTTCCCCGATTTCAATACATCATTGTAACCTGGACCCTCAACTAATAATCCAATTGGATCATCAATTTTTCTGTATTGAACTAATATTAATTTGGGCCCTCTTTCTATTTGATAATCAAATTTCGATTTGTTCTGAAATTCAGTCTTAATTGTTAATTTTTGTCCACGCTTAATTGATAATGCTGAAATATTAGAGGTTATTGTAAATTCATTTTTATCAGGATGCTTGTCTGGTTTTTGCTTAGTACAGCTAATCAAAAAAATACAAATCAAAAATGAAATAATGATTAAAATTGATCTGTTCATGATTTTTGCTCCTTCGTCTTTACAGGTCTTTCAGATAACGTTCCCGCATTCACGAACCCGAGAACCTTAAGCCCCAAGGGGGCGGCCGCGACGCGGTTAGGTTCGCAGGGTTGTCGCCTGATTCCACTTCCTTGAAATGCCTCTCGGCGACCGAGCAGCCGTAAGGCTGCGATGTGTGAATGCTGTGTTATCGGATGTCCACGACATCTTCGAAATACTAGCAATTCTTTATTGTTTATTGGCTCAAAATCGTTTGTTATACTTTTCGTCAAGATAAATATCTAATGCCTTGATACCTCTGATCAAAAACTTGATCAATAAATATAAACAATATAATCCAAGCAAGGTGAATAACCCATACACAATAAATAATATTTGAGAAAAGGCCGTGAACATAATATTCATTCATATCCCTCCAATTCTATATAATTCATTTAGACAGAGTGTTAATTTTATGCAATTATAAATTGAATAACTCCAATTAACATCATCAAAAGAATAAAAACCATAATAAACCCAATTACAAATTTTAAAGTGTTGTTAGAATTAGATTTCTTTTGTACCTGTTTTTCAATGTTGTTCAATCTGCTTTTGATTTGTTGTATTTCATCATCGTGATCCATTTATTTCACTCCCAAAAATGTACTGATTTTTTTAAAAAGATTTCTCGTGGATTTCCGATAACGTTCCCGCATTCACGAACCCGAGAACCTTAAGCCCCCAACGGGGGCGGCCGCGGCGCGGTTAGGTTCGCAGGGTTGTCGCCTGAATCCGCTTCCTCGAATTGCCTCTCGGCGACCAAGGGCCGTAAGGCCCGCCGCGTGAATGCAGTGTTGGTATTATCAGTTCATACCCGTTCAACTCGGGGATGGACTTTTTCTTTTATACTGGAAGAAACACTGGGCCTAAAAACGTATGCAGTGTTGGGACCTGGATCCCGTCGCATA
>JAEZQY010000001.1 GCA_023441055.1 Bacillota bacterium
GCCATGTAATCTCTTCGTGTTATAGAAGCGCATAAAACGATCGACTTCTCGGAATGCTTCCTCATAACTCTCAAAGAAATGACGCCGGAAGCATTCCAACTCTAAGATGCTGTGAAACGACTCCACATAAGCATTCATATTTGGTGTTTTGTTGGGGATGCGTTCATGTTCAATATTCACCTGGGCTATGAATGCACTGAATGCTTTGCTAATGAACTGCGGGCCATTATCTGTTCGGATGACTAAGGGTTGTTCTTGGTTTAATGCATTTCGCTTTAACAGTGCTTTCTGTGTCATTTCAATGATATCCTGAGCGTCACACTTCTTGCCTCGGTAGTGGCCAACTAGGGTACGATCAAAGACGTCAATAATGTTGGCTACAAGGAAATGGCGCCGCTTCCCAACCACGTAACCATACTTAATATCCATCTGCCACAATTGGTTCGGCCCGGTTACCACTCGGTTTCTTGCAATCTTCTTGTAGACGGGGTTAGTAATCTTGCGTTGGGGAGACAAGATCCCCATCTCCTTGCAAAGCCGGTACACCTTCTTTTTGTTAATGATTAGACGGTAGATTCGACGTAGCAAGACCGTCAACTTCCGGTAACCGCAAGCAGCGTGTTCTCCTGTAACTAGACGTCTCAAATGACCCTTTATTCGTACATCCCAGACGATCCGACCATCCTTATCCTTAGAGTAGCCAGGAACAGGTCTTCCCGTGCTAACCGGTTTCTTGCGCTCTGGATGCTTGAGGTGGTAGTAGTAGGTTGAAGATGGAACATTGCATAGACGCAGAACGGGCCTTACTTTATACCCTTTATTGATCCACTTGATGGCGGTCTCCAATCGGGATACTTTTTTTTTACTAGCTCACGTAGGATTTCAATCTCAAGTTCCTTCTCGCCTATGAGCTTCATGGCCTGTTCAAACTTCTTTTCCAGATCAGGCAACTTTTCTGCTGCTTCCTTCATTCGCTCTTCCGCACTACGCCTTTTAGCCATAACCTCATCCACCTCATCCTGGTATTGACGCACCCAACTACTAAGCGTTTTAGGAGACATTCCGTGCCGCCGTGCTACTACCTCTGTTCGATAACCGGATAACACTTCAGCCACATATTCCTTCTTCGCACTCACTGGGCAATGAAATCGTCTTTTCATGGACATATCCTCCACTATGTATAATGTATCTGATGTGGATGAATGTGTCCAAGTGGATTAGGGGGCTAAATAGAAATAACAGCTCCCGAGTCCGTTACAATTAAAATCAGCCATTTACAGGCCTAATAAGGTCCGCCGGGTCCGTTAGCCCAGATGGGCGAACACGCACCAGCGGGGATTCATATTGACTCGTCGATGTCACCGCACTGCAGCATGTGTGAACCGTGCAGGGTTAAGGCAGCGCAGTGGTAGTATAAGTTGAGTATAACTACAAAGGGCTCGTCAGCTTCATTGCTGCTCGAGCCCTCTTCTTGTTTAACTGCCCATGACGACGGGGTGGTGCTTGAACACTTGGTCGATCGTGCCGCCGCCGAGGCATACCTCTCCATCGTAGAAGACGACAGCCTGTCCTGGAGTGATCGCGCGCTGCGGCGCGTCGAAGGTGACGAGACAGCTGCCATCACTGCGACGCTCAACGGTCACTCTCTGGTCGGATTGCCGATAGCGGAACTTCGCCGTACACACCAGCTTACCGCCAGCACCTGCACCCGCATTAGCAACGGCATTAGCAACGGCATTCACACTCGCACTCGCCTCAGAACCTGCATTCGAATCCGAATCCGCACCAGAAACTGCACCCGCACCAGCCCCAGCACCCGCACCAGCCCCAGCACCAACACCCGCCCCAGCACCTGCACCCGCATAAGCAACGGCATTCACATTCACACTCGCACTCGCCTCAGAACCTGCATTCGAATTCGAATCCGCACCAGCATCCACACTCGCACTCGCCGCGAATCGCTCATCGATCCAATTGACACCGGTCGCAACTAAGCTGTGTGCATACATCGCGGGATGATCGTCACCTTGCACGACGTACAGCACGTTTGAATCGAGATCCTTGTCGACCACGAACCAGGGCTCGCCTGTCCCCGAGCCGCCGATTCCAAGCCCTTGGCGCTGCCCCAATGTATAATACATCAACCCATAATGCTGCCCCTTGACCTCGCCATCTGGTGTGCGCATCTCGCCTGGACGCGCTGGCAGATACTGACTTAGGAACTCTCGAAAGTTGCGTTCGCCGATGAAGCAGATGCCGGTGCTGTCCTTCTTCTTCGCAGTCGCTAGTCCCGCCTCTTCTGCAAGACGGCGCACCTCCGACTTCGGCAGATGGCCGATCGGGAACATCGCCCTGGACAGCTGCTTCTGATTCAGCGCGTTCAGGAAGTAGCTCTGATCCTTGTTGCTGTCCACACCCCGCAGCAGTCGATACCGGCCGTCCTGCCCACGCTCAACGCGAGCATAGTGTCCAGTAGCCAGATAATCCGCGCCTAGATCGACAGCCTTCTGCAGGAATTCCCCGAACTTGATTTCACGATTGCACATGACGTCCGGATTCGGCGTTCGACCGTTGCGATATTCATCCAGGAAGTATTCGAAGACTTTATCGTAATATTGCTTCTCGAAATTGACGGTGTAACAGGGAATATCCAGCTGCGCGCAGACGCGGCGCACATCCTCCGCGTCGTCCTCAGCGGTACAATGTCCGAATTCGTCGGTGTCATCCCAATTTTTCATGAATATGCCGATCACATCGTAGCCTTGCTGCTTGAGTAACAGCGCTGTTACGGAGGAATCGACGCCGCCCGACATCCCGACTACAACTCTTTGATTTGAATGACTCATGCTGGATGTTCTCCTTGCAAATTATTTTCATCATTATGCCACTTTTTTTGTTCCACAACAAGAAACCTTATGATAACATATAAATGATATGGGTGATGTAGGATTACGAGGATTATTTCTTGGCAATCCTAGATCGTATCCATTGCTTCTGAATTCCATTATAACGGAATTGCTGATTATGATAAATGAGGTGCAAGGTTTTGAAGATTTCAACAAAGGGCAGGTATGGTTTGACCATTATGATGGAGCTTAGCCGTAAGTTTGGCGAGGGCCCAATTTCGTTGAAGAGCATCGCCGAGAAGCATGAGCTCTCCGAGCATTATCTGGAGCAGTTAGTTGCACCGCTGCGCAATGCAGGCTTGGTGAAGAGTGTGCGCGGCGCTTACGGTGGTTACATTCTTCCTGTAGAACCAAGAGAGATTACCGCGGGTAAGGTGATCCGCATTCTAGAAGGACCGATCAGCCCGGTCGACTTCACTGAGGAAGACGATCCCGCTAAGCGTGATCTCTGGATTCGCATTCGTGACAGCATCGCCAATGTGCTGGACTCGACTACGCTAGATGACATGATTAACTTTAAGAATGATCATGAGCTTGACAGCTATATGTTCTATATCTAGTGGTGATCCAATGACTGCCATCTACTTAGATCATGCGGCGACTACTCCGTTACATCATGATGTGCTCGAATCGATGATGCCGCTCCTGACGGGCCAATATGGAAATCCATCCAGTCAACATAGCTTCGGTCGCAAGGCCAAGCAAGCGTTGACGGATGCTAGAGATTCCATAGCGAGCTTCTTAGGCTGCTTACCTGGGCAGCTGTTCTTCACCAGCGGTGGCACAGAGAGCGATAATACAGCCATTATCGGCACCGTATCCGCTCTGAAGAGCAAGGGGAAGACTCATATCATCACTACTGCGATTGAGCATCATGCTGTGCTGCATGCAGCACAGCAGCTCGAACGGATGGGCTGTCAAGTCACATACGCGCCAGTAGATGAATATGGACAAGTCTCAGTGGACGCGATCGCGGCAGCGATCACACCGCAGACTGCGCTTGTGAGCGTGATGTATGCGAATAATGAGGTCGGTACCGTGCAGCCGATCGGTGAGATCGGCAGGATCTGCCGGGAGCGAGGCGTGCTCTTCCACGTCGATGCCGTTCAGGCGCTCGGTCATCTGCCCATTGATCTGGCTGTATTACCAGTCGATCTGATGAGCTTCTCCGGACATAAGATTGGCGCAATGAAAGGTGTCGGGCTGCTCTACATAGCTCGACATGTGCACCTGCAGCCGCTGCTCTTCGGCGGGTCGCAGGAGCGCAAGAAGCGACCCGGCACAGAGAATGTACCTGGGATTGTTGGACTCGCGACAGCTGTATCGATGATTCCTGCCGACTTGCGCGAGAAGATGGACAGGTTCGAATGGCTGCGCAAGCGATTCCTGCAGGAGCTGAGTCACCAGCTTGGCATGACGCCCGATGGACCAGACGTCATCACCCTGAACGGCCATCCCAGCCCTGAACAGAGGCTCAGCAGCATCGTGAATATCAGCTTCAACGGTATTGATAAGGAAACCATGCTTATGCATTTAGATTTAGCTGGAATCGCCGCATCCGGCGGCTCCGCCTGTACGTCTGGTTCACTGGAGGATTCGCATGTTCTAATGGCCATGGGACTTTCGAGTGAGCGCGTGAAGTCCGCGATTCGATTCAGCTTCGGCGCAGGTCATGACGAAGCGGAAATTGTCGAAGCCGCCCACAAAATTGGAACCATCGCGAATCGTCTTCGTAAACCATAGATTAAGAACCATACTGTATAGATTATTCGATAGATGGGCAAACAAATAGAAACGTCTTCGGAATAGCGATTCCAAGACTCAGTCCACATTAGAGATAGGGTGATTAAATTGCATAGTTGTCCGAACTGCCAGTCCAAAGACATCGGTAAGATAGGTTCGCATCAGTTTTATTGCTGGACCTGTTTTATAGAATGGAGCGTCAGCGGAGAGAAGGTATCTGTCTATCAGGTTGAAGAAGATGGAACGTTAAGCTCGCTTGACGATTTGTTCTTAGAAGAGGAAATGCCGCAAATCCAGCTTGGATGAGCCCCCCAAAAAAAGTCCAACAAAACGTCAATCGCTCCGCGTAGGAGTAGATTGACGTTTTTTGTTCACTGCGTGCGTAAGCGGGAGAGCGAGTACATATACTAGTACTAGCTTACGTTGCTGCAGAGAGGGGAAGACGATATGGACCGATGGCTGAACCAGAGGTGGTTGACAATCCTGCTGGGGATCATCCTCGCGTTGATCGCGCTATACCTGCTGGTATTGATCAAACCGATTCTACACTATATATGGCTTCTTCTTCGAGCGGTGTTGGCACCATTCTTCATTGCGGTCATCATCTCCTATGTGCTCAATCCAATTGTCGGCCGCATCAGCAAGCGCAAGGTGCCGCGGACCGCCGCCGTATTGATTATCTACCTGGTATTCATTGCTGCAGTCACGGTGCTGCTGATGAATCTGATTCCGATGTTCATGCAGCAGCTGCGCGAGCTGAATCAGCATATGCCGGAGCTCACGTTGAAGACGCAGAGCTGGTTCGACGGGGTGAACAATCATCGACTGCTACCGGACAGTGTGCGCGACGGCATCAAGCAGGCTTTCCACGAGCTGGAGCGGGATATTGCCAGAGTGATCGGGAATGTGGCCAGCGGGGTCGGGACGACGCTTAATGTCGTGTTCGCCGCGTTCATCATTCCGTTCCTGGTGTTCTATATGCTGAAGGACTTCCAGCTGCTGGAGCGTACCGCGCTCAAGATTGTGCCGGCACAGCATCGTAAATCCACGGTCAAGATGCTGATCGACATCGACGAGGCACTGGGCAATTATGTGCGCGGGCAATTCATCGTGTGCATGGTGGTCGGAGGGCTGGCCTACCTCGGTTATTGGCTGATCGGGATGCCCTACGCGCTGCTGCTGGCCGTCATCGTATCCGTGTTCAATATCATCCCTTATCTGGGCCCCTTCTTCGGCGCGGCGCCCGCGATTATAATGGCATCAACCGTGTCGTTCAAAATGGTGCTCTTAGTCGCCGCGGTCAACCTAATGGTACAAGTGCTGGAGGGCAATGTGATCTCCCCTCAGGTTGTCGGACGCAAGCTGCAGATGCATCCGCTGCTCATCATCTTCGTCCTGCTCGTCGGCGGCGAGCTGGCCGGCATTGTCGGCCTGATCCTGGCCGTGCCGACTTACGCTGTGCTGAAGGTGGTCTTCCAGCATCTCTATGTATATCGCAAGAGTCGGCATGACTTGAGTCGAGCGTCCAGTCGGGGCGAGGTTTGACATCGCTCGAGATCGGGCGTTATAATATGGGGTAGCTTAGAATAAGCTGGAAAGCGATAGGATACGGCCAACGGCCATCATCCTGAATGCAGCATTCAGTAGATCATTCCCTGACTTCACAGAGAACGGACTCCAGACTGTTCAACTGGCTCGTTATCACGCTGGCAGACAATCTGGCTGGAAGAGTCCCAAGCCTTAGGCTGATCGAATCGCTAGCTGCGGAGCGCGATAGCACAACTATCGCCGGAGAGGCCCCGTTATCGGCCGACCGAAGGCGATTATGTGTTCCCTGTCTATCAGGAACGCTTAATAAGCAGGGTGGTACCGCGAAGCGATTCGTCCCTGTTTGTTGGGCGTTCTTTATTTATTTTGAGGAGGAAGCTCTATTATGAAAGCAAGTGAAATCAGACAGAAGTGGCTCGATTTCTTCGCGTCCAAAAATCACAAGATCGAAGCAAGCGCTTCGCTGGTTCCTTACAATGATCCGTCCTTGTTATGGATCAATGCGGGGATGGCGCCGCTGAAGGCGTATTTCGACGGACGTGTGAAGCCTCACAATCCAAGGATCGCGAACGCGCAGAAGTGCATCCGCACCAATGATATCGAGAATGTCGGCAAGACGCGCCGCCACCATACGTTCTTCGAGATGCTCGGGAACTTCTCGATCGGCGACTACTTCAAGGAAGAGGCGATCACCTGGTCGTGGGAATTCCTCACGGGCAAGGAGTGGCTGGCGATGGATCCGGATCGACTATCGGTTACGATCCATCCTGAGGATGAAGAAGCGTTCAAGCTGTGGAACGAGAAGATCGGCCTGCCTGCAGAGCGGATCATTAAGCTGGACGAGAACTTCTGGGATATCGGGGAGGGGCCTTGCGGTCCGTGTACCGAAATTTTCTACGACCGCGGCGACGCTTACGGCGATCTGTCCGATCCGGAGTGCTATCCGGGCGGCGAGAACGAGCGCTTCCTCGAGGTGTGGAACAATGTATTCTCGCAGTTCAATCATAACAAGGACGGCTCTTACACGCCGCTGCCGAATAAGAATATCGATACAGGCGCAGGGCTGGAGCGCTTCGCTTCTGTGCTGCAGGATGTGGACTCGAACTTCGACACCGATCTGTTCCAGCCAATTATTCAAGAGACTTGCAGAGTGGCAGGGGTTGCGTATAAGCAAAATAACGATATCGATGTCGCCCTCAAGGTCATCGCGGATCATGTGCGCACCGTGGTGTTCGCTGTCGGCGATGGCGTGCTGCCTTCTAATGAAGGCCGCGGCTATGTCATCAGGCGCTTGCTGCGCCGCGCAGTGCGGTACGGCAAGGTGATTGGCGTTGACAAGCCGTTCCTGTATCAGCTTACCGGGACAGTCTGCGACGTGATGGGCATGTACTATACGGATATTGTTGAGAAGCGCGAGTTCATCGAGCGTGTCATTCGTACGGAGGAGGAGCGCTTCCACGAGACGTTGAGTGACGGCCTGCAAATTATTACGCAGCTCAGTGAGACGGCTAAGCGCGAGGGTGTGTCCGTGCTAAGCGGGGCGGACGCATTCAAGCTCTACGATACGTATGGGTTCCCGCTCGACTTGACTGAGGACTTCGCGCAGGAGCATGGTCTGACAGTAGATCGTGACGGCTTCGACCGCGCAATGGAGGAGCAGCGCAGCCGTGCCCGCGCGGCAAGAGCAGAAACCGAGAGCATGAAGGTGCAGGGCGGACCGCTTACGGATATGACGGTTAAAAGCGAGTTTATTGGATATACTGAATTGGTAACTTCTGCTAAGGCCATTGCGATTGTGCAAGGTGATGCAGCAGTGGACCTGGTGTCCGCGGGCGGCGAGGCGCAGGTCATTCTGGATCGCACGCCATTTTATGCGGAGAGCGGCGGTCAGGTCAGCGACCATGGAGAGCTGCGCAAGAGCGGGTTGCATGCGATTGTAGTCGATGTCAGCAAGGCGCCTCACGGTCAGCATGTGGCCCATGTGAAGGTAATCGAGGGCGCGCTGCGGATCGGCGATACGGTCGAGGCTGCGGTGAATCGTGTCGAACGCGAGGATACGATCAGGAATCATACGGCGACGCATCTGCTGCACCGCGCGCTGAAGGATGTGCTCGGCGAGCATGTCAATCAGGCAGGCTCTCTGGTTGAGCCAGGACGACTGCGGTTCGACTTCTCGCACTTCGGCGGCGTAACCGACGAGGAGCTGGCTGAGGTTGAGCGCCGAGTCAATGAACAGATCTGGGTTAGCACAGCGGTTGCAATCGGTGAGAAGCCAATCGCAGAGGCGAAGGCGATTGGCGCGATGGCGCTGTTCGGCGAGAAGTACGGCGATGTCGTGCGTGTCGTGCAGGTCGGCGATTACAGTATCGAGCTGTGCGGCGGCTGCCATGTGGCGAACACGTCGCAGATCGGCTTGTTCAAGATCGTCAGCGAGAGCGGGATTGGATCTGGCATACGCAGAATCGAAGCGTTCACCGGCCGCCACGCATACGCTTATCTAGATGATCAGATCGGCTTGCTGCGGGAGGGAGCAGCGTTATTGAAGTCCAAAGCTGCAGATGTGCCGAAGCGGATTGAAGGCTTGCTCGGGCAGATTCGCGAGCTGACGCGCGAGCAGGAATCGCTGCAGGCGAAGCTGAATCAAGCGAGCGCGTCCTCCCTGATCGATCAGGTGAAGCAGATCGGCCCAGCACAAGCGTTGATTGCACAAGTGGAAGCTCCGACGATGGACGCGCTGCGCGGCATGGTGGATTCCATGCGAGAGAAGCTCAGCTCCGGCGTTGTGCTGCTCGGCGCAGTGGCTGATGGCAAGGTCAACTTGGTCGCTTCTGTGTCCAAGGATTTAATTGCCGAAGGCTATCATGCGGGCAATCTGATCAAGCAGGTGGCAGCTGCTTGCGGAGGCGGCGGAGGCGGCAGACCTGATATGGCTCAGGCTGGCGGTAAGGAGCCTGCGAAGCTGCAGGAGGCCCTGCTAATCGGGGAACGCTGGATTGCGGAGCAATCCTAGAAGCATGATTTGGACAGTAGAGAATGGTTTTAGAAAAGAAAGGTTAGATATAATTTGGGTTTTCGTGTAAAATAGAATTGGGATGCCTGTATAAAGCTGAAGATCGGGAGGTGCCGGTGATGGACCCAATGGACAAAACAATGAAATTTGATGTTATTGCTGATGGTGTGGAAACCTCACCGAAGGAAGTAATCTTGACCGTGTTTGACGCTTTGCAGGAGAAGGGCTATAATCCGATCAATCAGATTGTAGGCTACCTGTTATCCGGTGATCCGGCCTATATTCCGAGACATAATAACGCGCGGAGCTTAATTCGTAAGCGCGAGCGTGATGAACTGATTGAGGAATTGGTCAAGGCGTATCTTCAACAACATCGATAAGGATAATCGACAGGAATCAGCGAAGCAAGGCTCCTGTCCGGACTAGCGAATGAGATGGTTAGGCTTGGATTACGGCGACCGCAGAATCGGTGTCGCACTCAGTGACGAATTGGGATGGACAGCACAGGGACTTGAAGTCATCGAGAATCGTACAGAGGAAGCTGTATTAGCGCGAATTGCGCAGCTGGTGTCAGAGAATCAAGTGGGAGAGATCGTAGTCGGCTTGCCGAAGAACATGAACGGCACGATCGGTCCCAAGGGTGAACTATGCCAGACGTTTGCTGAGCGGTTGCGCGAGCAACTGGGCTTGCCAATTCATTTATGGGATGAACGGCTTACAACCGTGTCGGCGCAGCGTACATTGCTGGAAGCCGATGTTAGTCGCAAGAAGCGTAAGCAAGTCATCGACAAGATGGCTGCGGCAATCATCCTCCAGAATTATCTGGATTCGATTACTAAGAAGTGAGGTGCGTCAGACCATGTCCAATGAAGAGCAATTAGATTATGAGCCGGAGATTATCTATATTCCGGACGAAGACGGCAATGAAGAGGAATTTGAGGTCGTTATGAAGTTCGAGTTGGATGGAACTGACCAGAAGTATATGATGGTCGTTCCGCTTGACAGCGAGGACGAGACCGAAGAAGTGTACGCCTTCCGCTACGAGGAAGACGGAGATGATCTGAAGCTGTATACCATCGAAGATGAGGAAGAATGGAATATCGTGGAGGAGACTTTCAACACACTATTAGAACAAGAGGATGCCAATTGACTGAGCCTATGTACCACGCCATGGATGCTGTCCCGATAACACGCCTTGCTGAAGCTTATGGTAATGCGCTTACCTTGACCGATGAGGGCAAGGAGCTCACCTATGAACTGTTATGTGAATTCCGGCTTGGCGATCGCGAGTACGCGGTACTGCGAGGCACGAGCACATCGGAAGAGGAGTATACGATATTCCGCATTACAGAGGGTGAGCCTGGCGCGCTCGAGCTCGAGTCGATCGACGACGATGACGAGTGGGAAGCCGTTGCCGAAATCTTCGATGAGATGACATTCGAGCCCTAGGCATAGCACGGATGTTTCCGTACGGATGCCTTAGCTTCATGGTAGATCAAGGCGGCCATGCGCCGCCTTTTTGGTGCGATGCGACATTATAAGTTTCACTTTGGCATCGTCACGGAATAAAGCGCAGCTACATTTCATGACGAGCCCTTATCTAGTGCGGGAGGAACAACGTGACCAACGAACGGATTGAGAAGCCGGTGAAAGCTTCGACGAAGCTGACCGCGAGGAGCAAGCGAAGAATGGCGCTAGCCACCTTCTTGTTCCTCGTAAGCTTGCTAGCAGGTGGTGGGGGAGGCATATTGCTCTTCGTGTCTGAGTCGCTGCAACCAACCGAATCTGGCGCAGAGGTGCGCTTTAAGGTGCCTAGAGGTGTATCCTCGGGTAGAATTGCGCATATTCTGGAGGATAATGGACTCATTAAGGATAGCACAATATTCGCTTACTACCTGAAGTACAAGGATATCGGAAGCAACTTCCAGGCGGGGGAATATGCGATGTCTCCCGGAATGCCTAAGGAGCAGATCATCGCGATGCTGAATAACGGCGAGGTCGTGCAGCCGGAAACCTTCAAATTCACGATAGCTGAAGGGTTAACCGTCGAGCAGATCGCCAATTTGCTGAATGGACAAGGCCAGGTGAAGGGGGACGAGCTCCTTGCGCTCGCCAATGATCCAACCCAGCTGAAGGCAACCGCCGATCGGAAGATCCCAGCATTCGTAGGACAGATAGGCGAGATAGAGGGCCTGCGTTATAAGCTCGAAGGCTATCTATTCCCTGAGACCTATGAGATGAGAGTGGAGAGCACAGCGAATGATCTGGCTCTGCGACTCCTGCAGGAATTGGCGAATAAGCTGGGTCAGCTTCCTGAGGGCTGGGAAGAGGAGCTGGAGCGCCGGGACATGACGTTCCATCAGATGATGACAGTCGCTTCGCTGATCGAGCGGGAGGTTGTTGTCGATCAGGAGCGCGCCATTGTTGCGTCGGTCATCTATAACCGATTGAATAGGAAGATGCCGCTGCAGATTGACGCGACGGTATTGTACGCCATGGGTGAACATAAGGACACCGTTCTTCATGTCGACTTAGAGACAGACAGCCCTTATAATACCTATCAGAATCCCGGATTACCTCCAGGTCCGATCGCTAGCCCGAGCTTGTCAGCGCTTAAAGCAGCGCTATATCCTGAAGAGACGAAGTATCTCTATTATGTAACGAAGAAGGACGGCTCACAGGAGCATCTATTCGCGGAGACCTTCCAGCAGCATCAACAGAATATTACGAAGAGCAAGCAATAAGAGGTGATAGAATATGAATAAGCCGGAGATCTTGACGACAGCGAGGTCAATGGAGGAGCTGCATCGCGTCTTACAGGCAGGAGCGGATGCAGTTATCATTGGTGAGAGTCGCTGGGGCATGCGCTTGCCCGGCGATTTTCTTCTTTCCGATATCGAGTCTGCCGTTATGGCCGCGCGAGGATATGGCGCGAAGATCTATGTATCCGTGAATAAGATCATGGATAACGAGGATTTACGCGGTCTGCCCGAATACCTGGACGCATTATTGAGCAAATCGGTGGATGCGATTATATTCGGCGACCCAGCGCTGCTCAGTGCTTATCGCGACTTATCGGCGACTATAAGCTTGCATTGGAATGCGGAGATGACCTCAACGAACTATGCCTCCGCCAATTATTGGGGCGCAAGGGGAGCCAGCCGAGTCGTGCTTGCCCGTGAATTGAACATGGATCAGGTGCTGGAGTTCAAGCAGAACACCACCTTAGAGGTCCAGGTACAGGTGCATGGCGCTACGAATATTTATCATTCGCGTCGCAATCTGATTCGCAGCTATCTGGATCATAGACAAGTGCAGACCGCCACACAAGACTTCGGCCTGGGCAGAGGTCTCTATCTGGTGGAGAACGAGCGCCAGGAGCTCAGTCATCCTGTCTATGAGGATGGCGGCGGCACACATATTATGAGCGCTGATGACCTATGTATGCTGGACAACCTGCCGGAGCTGATCGATGGCGGGGTGGACAGTCTGAAGATCGAAGGGCTGCTGAAGCCGATCGCCTATAATGAGACGGTAGTGCGCGCTTATCGCCAAGCGGTCGACCGTTACGCAGCAGATCCTGATCGGTATGAGATGGACCCGCAATGGCTAACGTCGATTAGACAGCTGCAGGACCCAAGGCGCGAACTGACCTACGGATTTTACTACAAGGAGCAGGTTTACTAATGAGAACAGGACCAGAGCTGTTAGCGCCCGCAGGAAGCCTGGAGAAGCTGAAATATGCTGTCCATTATGGAGCTGACGCCGTCTTCATCGGCGGTCAGAAGTTCGGATTGCGTTCGAATGCGGACAACTTCTCGATCGAGGAGATGCGAGAGGGTGTGGCCTTCGCCAAGTCGCGTGGTGCCGAGGTATTCGTTGCGGTCAATATCTATGCGCATAATGAGGATCTGTCTGGTATTCCGTCTTACCTGCAGGAGCTGGAGGACGCGGGCATCGCGGCAATTATAGTCGCTGATCCGGCGATCGTCGAGATGGCGCAGCAGCATGCGCCGAAGCTGGAGGTTCATCTGAGCACGCAGCAATCTACGATGAATTGGATGAGTGTGAAGTTCTGGAAGGACGAGGGTTTACCTAGAGTTGTACTTGCTAGAGAAGTCAGCATGGCGGATATTCGTGAGATAAAGCGTAACGTGGACATTGAGATCGAGGCGTTCATCCATGGCGCGATGTGTTCCTCCTATTCTGGTCGATGCGTGCTGTCCAACCACTTTACCGACCGTGACTCCAATCGTGGCGGCTGCACCCAGTCATGCAGATGGCGATATGACCTGTTCGAGCCGGACGGAACACCAGTAGCCGAGGTGGAGGAAGAGTCCGATAAGTTCACAATGGGCTCTAAGGATATGGGCATGATCGAGCATATCCCAGATCTGATCGATGCACAGATCGACAGCTTTAAGATCGAAGGCCGAATGAAGAGTCTACATTATGTGGCTAGTGTTGTATATGCGTACCGACAAGCAATAGACAGTTATCTGAAGGATCCGGATGGCTATCGGCTGCAGCCGGAATGGGTCGAGGAAATTCACAAGGCAGCAAATCGGCCGCTGAATACTGGCTTCTATTACGACAAGCCAGATGCGGACGATCATATCTATGGTCCTGAGGACAAGTCGATCATGGTTGATTTTGCAGGCGTAGTGTTGGATTACGATTCTTCGACTGGATTCGCGCTGATCGAGCAGCGCAATCACTTCAAGCCCGGTCAGACGATTGAATTTTTCAGCCCTGAGGGTGTAAGATTCAAGCAGACAGTAGGCGAATTGCGAAGCGAGGACGGCGAGCTGCTGTCCGCTGCGAGGCACCCGCTGCAGCGTATCCGCATTCAGACAGATGGCCCTGTCAAGCCGATGGATCTGATGCGTAAGTGGATCAAATTATAAATTATGTACTTTTTGTTAAGATAGTCAGAGGATAATGGCGACTCATGTCGAATATGTCAACAATATCAATCTAGCTGCAGCACAACTATATTAGGATGGTGGATCGAGTGAAGATGAACCCCTTCAAGAAAGTTATTCAGCACCGACAAGAGACGCTAACTAGTGTTAAGAATTACTATTCTACGTTCTCCGCATCGAAGATGAACCCATTCAAATCGGTTGGCATGAAGCTGTTCTTCAGCTTCTTCCTTAGTATCGTGTCATTCGTGCTCGTTATTGGTCTGCTATCTTACAATACCTCCAAAGATATCGTGAAGAGCGAAGTCGCAGACGGCACACTTGCAACCGTCGAACAAGCCAACGAAAAGTTAGACATTATTCTCAAGCAATATGAACAGTTAACCATGCAGTTTATTGTCGACTCTGACCTGCAGAAGCTGTTCGTAGCGGCACTTAATCCGAATTCCGATGATTTCACCAAGTTTGATAGCCAGCGCAATATTCAGGCTAACTTCACCCAATATACATTTACGGATTCGAATATACAGGCCATCCATCTGTTAATGTCCAATGGCCAGAACATATCGACGGGCGGAACGGTTATGGGCGCCGATCTGAGGGAGACTGATTGGTATTTGTCCGTCAGGGAGAAGAATGGCACGGTCGTATGGCTGCCAACCGCACCGGGAGGCATCATTCCTTCGTCAACGAAGGCGCCGACCTTCGGGATCGCCAGACAATTAAAGGACCCTTCTACCGGTACGGATGTCGGGATAGTTATGATTGAACTGAAGTATTCACTCTTCGAGAATGCGATTGGCAGCTTGAGCGATGTGGAGCATGATCGGCTTACTATGATCGCCGATGCAGATAACCGCATCCTATATTCAGAGAACATCGAGCTGATCGGAAGCGATCTGAATGTGTCAATAACCGATGAAGAGTCTGCTCAATTTGAAGACGAGGATCAAGCGGGTAATGAAGCACTAGTGGCTTTTGCTGCTTCCCAGGTTACCGGATGGACACTGATCGGCACGATTCCGATTTCGACTCTGGTTGAACCTGCACAGGTTATTCTGACCAGCACATTAATAGTCGCGCTTATCGCGGCCGTTATTGCAATCGGGCTTAGTCTCGTAATCGTCAAGAATATCGGTTCACCGCTCGTACAGCTGCGTAATCTGATGAAGAAGGGCGAGCAGGGCCATCTGCATGTGCGTTCGGCGATTAAGAATAGAGACGAGATCGGCGAGCTGGGCAAGAGCTTCAATGAAATGATGGAGAAGATCACCTTCTTGGTCATGCAGACCAGCGAGTCTGCTCAACAGGTGCTAGATACGTCGGCGGAGCTGCTCGATTCATCCAGGAAGACAGCCTTGTCCGCCAAGGAAATCTCAGTGGCAACAGAAGAAATTGCTGGCGGGGCGTCAACACTAGCGCTCGAAGCAGAACGCGGCAATGATTTGACGATACATATCGGGGACCAGATGCGCAATGTGGTGGATGCCAATCTTAAGATGGGTACAGCCGCTTCCGAAGTGCGGAAGGTCAGCGAACAGGGCACAACTTACATGAATGAACTGATACTTAAGACGAACAGCACGGAAGAGAAGACGAGAACGATGGTCGAGAAGGTCGATAAGCTCAAGGATAGCACGACATCGATCCGCAAGATTCTTGATGTGCTTAACAGCGTCGCCAAGCAGACGAACATCCTGTCGCTTAACGCGACGATCGAAGCTGCCAGAGCTGGAGCAGCGGGCAAGGGCTTCATGGTGGTAGCAGATGAAATTCGCAAGCTGGCGGATCAATCGCGACAATCGATTGATATTGTCGCGCAGATTACGGAGACGATTCAGACGGAGATTGACGAGACAGTTGAAGTGCTCTCAGAGGCTTATCCAATGTTCCAGGAGCAGATTGTATCCGTTAAGGAAGCGGATAAGATCTTCAACGAAGTTCAGGAGAATATGAACGGATTCATCGTACAGCTCGACAGCGTCACGGAATCCATCCAGCAGCTGGAGCAATCCCAGACTATTCTATCTGAGGCGATGAGTAATGTCAGCGCAGTATCCGAGGAGTCCTCAGCGACTTCGGAGGAAGTCGCGTCGCTTAGCACAGAGCAATTGAGTGTTAGCCAGGGACTGGTATCACTCGCGGAGCGTCTGGAGACGCTCTCTACAAGCCTGAAGGAGTCGTTATCCAAGTTCACGGTATAATCGCATGACAATAGAACAAATTGGGGACAATAGAAGCTGCCGCGCAAGTTGCGAGGCAGCTTCTATTGTTATATACAGGAGATAACGGCATGAGCAGATATCGCCAATTTCTGATTGTAATCCTAATCAGCGGCCTTCTCTTGGGGTTGACTGGACGGCTATTCTGGCTGCAATCACGGACCGTTGCGGAGAGCTTGCTAAGCGAGCGAGGACTGGCTTACCAGGCTGTACGGCAGCGGAGAGCTGAGGTGCTGCTCGATGATGGGCGAGGAAGAATCGTCGATCGGACGGGTCAACCTCTGGTTGGGTATCCCATGCAGGCTCTACTAGTGAAGTCTGCGCTAGCGGCCGAGGACACGGAGGAACTGTTGCAGGTGCTGGACATTGAACGCCGCCAGTGGCAGACATTCCTGGACGAGACGCGCCTGCCTGCTCTGTGGCGGCGGAGCGGTGAGCATCAGCCAATGGGATTGACCGCTCAGCAAGCGGAGCGGCTTCATCGACTTTCGCAGCATGAGGTGAAGGTAGTGCCGTATCTACAGCGCTATCTCGAACAGCCTCTGGCTGCGCAGTTGATCGGTTACATCGGTGAAAATCCAGAACTGATTATGCAGCAGTATAAGCATCAGATTGTGGATCAACAAATCGGATACAATCAACAGATTGGTGTGTCGGGGTTGGAGCGCAGCTTCGATCGCTTCCTCCAGGCAGTCGACCCGATTAGCTGGGGCATCTATCAAGATGGACGGTCACAGTCTGTGTATGGTCTAGAGGATCGGTTGATCCATTCTGATAATGCTTTCTATCCATTAACTCTGCATACTACGATTGACCGCGAGCTGCAGAAGAGGATCGAGGCACTGCTTAGCCGCTATCAGATCCAGGCGGCCGGTATAGTGGTACTCGCTGCGAATTCAGGCGATATTCTAGCGATGGCTAACCTGCCTGTATTCGATCCCAATCAAGTGCTGCCTGAAAGGGGGCTATGGCGAAATCTGACCGTGTCAGCCTATGCGCCTGGCTCCGTCTTCAAGACCGTGGTGGCCGCCGCAGCGCTCGAGGCTGGCTTGACACATCCTGGTGAGCAGTTTCAGTGTGATGGGGTGTGGCATGAGCATCACCTGCGCTGCGTGAACCGATCCGGTCACGGACGCTTGACGTTGGAACAAGCCTATGCGCAATCCTGCAACCTCACATTCGCCCAGCTGGCGGTAAGAGTTGGACCAGAACGACTGGAAGCGACTGCCGCTAAGCTCGGGATGGGACAACAAGTGGGCTGGAGCAGGCACAAGCTGCAGACACCGATTGGAATTGTCGAGCGATTCAGGCAATTGGATGCTGAACAGCCGGGTCAGATATTCGATGCTGCGGCGAATCGCATGGATCAAGGAGCATTAGCCCGGACAGGGATTGGTCAACAGGATGTGCGTATGACACCGCTTCAAGCTGCTAGACTGAATGCGATTATCATCAACGGTGGTTATGCTGTAACGCCTAGAATTGTCAGCGAAGTATTAACGGAACACAGGCAAGTGTATCTTACCTTCCCGCTGGAGGAGCGCAGAGAACGCCTCCTATCCGGGAGAACGGCGGCCTGGCTGGCCAATGCGATGCGATTAACAGCGCAAGCTGGTACGGCCAGGGTGCTGTCAACTGTGACAGGAGGCGCAGGGGGCAAGACAGGAACAGCAGAGGAAGGCAGTGGATCGGAGCGTTACGTGCATCAGTGGTTCACGGGCTTCGCGCCAGCGCAAGCGCCCAAGTATACCTTTACCGTGCTTGTCCCCCGCCGCGCGCCGAATAGTCGACACCTGGCAACGACAATCGCCCAGGAGCTTGTTCAGCTGCTGGGCGAGGAGTAAACTTGTTCAAGTCTGTATCTTTAGATTTTCATAACGCCGCCGCTGCTCGCATTCGTCACGAGCTTCGAATAGCGGGCGAGGTAACCGGTCTTAACCTTCGGTTCAAAGCCCTTCCACTCTTCTGCGCGTCTACGTTCCAGCTCTTCGTCGCTCACTTCGAGCGTAATTGTTCGGTTAATCAGATCCAGATCAATCATGTCACCGTCATGAACGAACGCTATCGGTCCGCCTTCTGCGGCCTCAGGTGAGATATGCCCGATGCTGATTCCTCGGGATGCCCCGGAGAAACGGCCGTCTGTGATCAGGCCGACCTTGGCGCCGAGTCCCATACCGACAATCTGCGAAGTAGGCGCGAGCATCTCAGGCATACCTGGTCCGCCCTTCGGACCTTCATAGCGGATGACCACGACATGTCCTTCTTGAATCTTACCGCCAGCAATGCCAGCCAATGCTTCTTCCTGAGAGTCGAAGCAGATCGCCGGTCCTCTATGACGACCGCCAACTGATGGATCGACTGCGCCGACCTTGATGATGGAGCCCTCTGGAGCTAGATTGCCAAACAGCACCGCCAGTCCGCCGCGTTCGCTGTGCGGATTATCAATGGTATGAATGACTTCAGTGTTCTGAATCGAGCAGTTCGCGACATTCTCCTTATGCGTCTTGCCGGTGACGGTTATGTTATCACCATTGAATGCGCCTGGCTTCTTGAGCAGCTCGTGAATTACAGCGCTCACACCTCCAGCAAGATGTACATCCTCGATATGCCAATCAGAAGCAGGTGCAATCTTCGCTAGATGCGGAACGCGGTTCGCTACCTCATTGATCCGTTCGATCGGGTAATCAATGCCTGCTTCGTGTGCCAGTGCAAGCGTGTGAAGCACCGTATTCGTCGATCCGCCCATTGCCATATCCAACGCGAAAGCATTGTCGATTGCCTTAATATCCACGATGTCACGCGGCTTCAGGTCCATCTTGATCAATTCCATCAGCTGCTTGGCGGATTGCTTCACGAATTCGCGACGCTCCGGCGCAACAGCCAGGATCGTGCCATTGCCAGGTAACGCGAGACCGAGCGCCTCGGCCAGACAGTTCATGGAGTTGGCCGTGAACATGCCGGAGCAGGACCCGCAGGTCGGACAGCCGTATTGCTCGAGCTCGGTCAAGCTCTGCTCATCGATCATACCGGCTTGGAACGCGCCTACGCCTTCGAATACGGAGGTTAGAGAGATGGAACGGCCTTCCTTGGTCTTGCCGGCCTTCATCGGTCCGCCACTGACGAATACAGTCGGAATATCCACACGCAACGCGCCCATCATCATGCCTGGTGTTATCTTGTCGCAGTTCGGGATACAGACCATCCCATCGAACCAGTGAGCGGATACAACAGTCTCGAGCGAATCAGCGATAATCTCGCGGCTGGGCAGTGAGTAGCGCATGCCGATATGCCCCATCGCGATCCCGTCATCGACGCCTATCGTATTAAACTCGAATGGCACACCGCCTGCTTCGCGAATCGCATCCTTCACAATCTTGCCGAACTCTTGCAGATGGACATGTCCAGGGACAATATCAATATAAGAATTGCACACCGCGATGAACGGTTTATCGAAGTCTTCTTCCTTCACGCCCGCGGCGCGCAACAAGCTGCGATGCGGTGCGCGGTCGAAGCCTTTCTTAATCATATCTGAGCGCATTTTTTTTCTAGCCATCATGTACCTCCTGTAGGAATAAACTATAATATTCACAGTATAACTAGGGACAACGATTGTCAAGCACCCCGAGCAGCGCAGCAACTGTAAATGTAGGTATCGCCGTAATGTAAGGATCGAGTGATTGCAGCAACTAGCATACATGAATGTCCAGTAGATTAGCATATATATAAGACAGGCTTCGAATAAGGGGAAGTGTATGTGCGATGGACAAGCGCTAAGATCGCTGCGATCGGAGCGGGATGCGTGATGGTCGCTTGTGGGATTGATTTCTTCTTGATCCCGTTCCACATATTGGACGGCGGTATAACAGGGATTGCGCTGATGATTAACTATATATGGGGACTGCCTACGGGACTTTCCTATATGGTTTGTTGCGCCCCGATCTTCGCCTTGGCATGGCTATATAATCGATCTCTCTTCTATGCCAGCATACACGGGATGTGGTTGTCATGCCTGTTGATTGATCTGTTGTATTCGAAGCAATTTCTATTCCTCTACTATATTGAATTGACGCCGCTCAGCAGCGCACTAAGCGGCGGCCTCCTGATTGGATCAGGCATCGGTATTATTCTAAGGAGTGGAGCGAGTACGGGTGGAGTCGATCTGGCTGTTCAACTACTGAAGGGCCGATATCCGTTGAATGCTGGACTGCTGATTGCTGTTATTGATATTCTGGTGATCTCGCTGGGGGGCCTGCTCTTCCATGCGGATACTTTTCTATTGTCAGCAATCACCGTTGTAGCAGGCGGCGCGGCAACTGGTTTGATCACGATGCGGTGGCGGCTTGGGGTTTAGCAGGGTTTAGGGTGGCATGCAGCACTGTAGTAGAGGAAGAACAGGGAATCGCTGCGGCCGGTTGCGACCGAGAGATTCCCTGATGATTAATGATTCACAATGCCGAGCTGTTCGGAGTCTTGATGCTCCAATTCCACTCGAGGCTTGCCGATCAGCGCATAGCGCATGGAGTCGACTAACGCATTCCAGCTGGCCTCGATGATATTCTCAGATACTCCGATTGTATTCCATGTGTGCTGGAAGTCAGTCGATTCTACGAGTACACGAACCTTAGCCGCAGTGGCGTCCTTCTCATCGATGACACGCACCTTGTAATCGCTGAGGTGCATCTGCTTCAACTCCGGGTAATACTGGGAGAGCGCCTTCCGCAGCGCGCAGTCCAGCGCGTTAACCGGACCGTTGCCCTCTGCAGCCGTGTAGACGACCTCGCCGTTCACCTTAAGCTTCACAATCGCTTCCGAACATACAGGCCGGTCTACAGGCTTCTCAACGAGAATCTTGAAGGATTCTACGGAGAAGATCTCCACAAGCTGTCCAGCCGCTTCGCGCAGCAGCAGCTCAAGCGAACCATCTGCGCCTTCGAATGAATAGCCTTGGTGCTCCAAGCCCTTGATCTTCTCGATGATCTTGCGGGACTCAGCATTCTCCAGGTTGATGTTCATGCCCAGCTCCTGGGCCTTGAATACCAGATTGCTCTGTCCTGCAAGCTCCGAGACGAGCACACGCTGCTTATTCCCGACTAATTCGGGAACAATATGCTCATAGGTGCTCGCGTGCTTCAGGATCGCGGAGACGTGAATGCCGCCCTTATGCGCGAATGCTGAGCTGCCGACGAATGGTTGATTGGACGGCATATTCACGTTAGCTACTTCGTTCACATAACGAGAAGTACTGTATAGGCTCGCTAATTGCTCATCGCTGATTACGGAATAGCCGAGCTTGAGCTGCAGATTCGGAATGATCGATACGAGGTTGGCATTGCCGCACCGCTCGCCGAAACCGTTAATCGTTCCCTGCACTTGTCTGGCTCCGGCTTGAACGGCGGCCAGAGAATTCGCAACACCCAGCTCGCAATCGTTATGTGCATGGATGCCGACTGGCGTAGAGAAGAGCGTGCATACCCGGTTCACAATAGACGAGATCTCACCCGGCATCGAACCGCCGTTCGTATCGCACAGGACGATCCAATCCGCGCCAGCGTTCACAGCCTGTTCAATCGTCTTAAGCGCATACTCTTCATTATTCTTATAGCCATCGAAGAAATGCTCGCCGTCATAGATGACCTCGAGCCCCTTGCTCTTCAGGAATTGGATAGAATCATAGATCATGGCGAGGTTCTCTTCCAATGACGTCTGCAGCGCAGTATGTACATGGAAGTCCCAGGACTTGCCGAAAATCGTAGCGACTGATACGCCCGATTCGATAATCTTGGCTAGATTGGGGTCATCCTCAGCTCTAGTGTCCTTGCGTCTTGTGCTGCCGAAGGCTGTTATCTTGGCGTTCTTCAGTACCAGCTGCTTCGCGCGAATGAAGAACTCGATATCCTTATTGTTGCTTCCCGGCCAGCCGCCCTCGATATATTGAACACCCAGCTCATCCAGCCTCTGGGCGATCTTAAGCTTATCCTCAACAGACAGACTGATTCCTTCGCCCTGCGTGCCGTCTCGCAAGGTGGTGTCGAAGATCGATACTGCGTTCAACATGTTCGTGCAACTCCTTTTACTTAATCCCTGTCGATAAAATAAACCTTAGTTGCTAGTGATGCTAAGCATACAGGTTTTCTTATTATATCAGCTTTTTGAACGGCATGTATATGCTTCACGTATATTTTTTGTGATATGCTTAAATAAGCAGGGGCAAGATGAAAGGAAGTTGGGAATGTCTACGGTAGAAGCCTCGTATCCATCCGCGGGAAGGGTCATTCTGCATATTGATATGAATGCATTCTATTGCTCTGTTCATGAGGCGGAAGAGCCCGAGCGATATAAGGATCGTGCGATCGCTGTCGCTGGCAGCGTAGAGCTTAGACGCGGGATTATTGTCACGTCCTCGTATGCTGCCAGATCTAAGGGCATTCGGACAGGGATGCAGGTTCGCGAGGCGCTGAGGCTCTGCCCGGAGTTGATCTTACTGGAGCCGAACTTCGACCTCTATCGCGTGTATTCGAAGCGATTCATGTCACTCGCTTCTGAATACTCACCGTTAGTAGAGGCCGTATCGATCGATGAGTGCTACGTTGATATCACCGGATCGAAGCTGTTCGGTACACCGCTAGAGATTGCCGAAGGCCTGCAGCAGCGAATAGATGGCTTGTTAGGGCTGCCCTGCTCGATTGGTGTGGCTCCGAATAAGCTGCTGGCGAAGATGGCCTCGGATATGAAGAAGCCGAGGGGGCTGACCGTTCTTCGATTACGCGATGTTCCTGCTGTGCTATGGCCGCTGGGCTGCTCCGAGCTGTTCGGGATCGGCCGCAAGACAGGCGAGAAGCTCGCGAAGCTGAATATCCATACAATCGGCCAGCTTGCCCAGACCGATGAGCAGCTGCTCATCGACCACTTCGGGGTGTATGGCAATTGGATGAAGCAAGCCGCGCATGGCATTGATCATTCACAGGTGAATCCCGTTCGCGAGCAGAGTAAGTCGATCGGTCATACGACGACCTTGCCCAAAAACTTCACGAGTCGAACGGATATTCACAGGGTTTTCCTCAATCTGGCTGATCAAGTCTGCCGCAGGCTGCGACATCAGAAGCTGATCGCGAGCACCGTGCAGATCACGATTCGAGATCCGGAGATGAAAACCATTACGCGTTCTCATACGCTCAGACATGCGACCGAGCATGCGGACGAGGTGTATAAGGTGGCATGCGAGCTATTCGACCGGCATTGGAAATCCGGTTCGCCGGTGCGGCTGCTGGGTATTACGCTGCAGGGACTCGAGGCCAAGAAGGATGCTGCGCTGCAGCTGGATCTGTTCGATTATGAGAAGCAGCCTGTACGAGAGAAGCTGAATGAAGCAATGGACAGACTTCGCGATAAGTATGGGGAGAGCGCTGTTCTGACAGCTGGCATGCTGAGCGAGGATCCCTCTGCCCTCATCCGTGATCATAAGCGCAGAGGAACATCGCTGCAGATGGATCATCTGCGCAATCCGGATCAGCGTGAGGATTAGCTTAGCGGATAAATGGGCAATATGATGGAGGAGGATTCATGTCAATTTGAGAATGTTCTAATCCAATAAAGATATTGGTCCTATGTGAGGTTTGAACTTTACAAATGAATAGAGTATATTGTAGATTGAAAGTATGATAGTCATACTATGCAAATTATTCGCTGTATGGACAACATTAATCTTATCCTAGGAGGATACCAATCATGGCAAAGTACACTTGGGTCGAAAAAGATACCTGTATCGCGTGCGGCGCATGCGGCGCAACAGCTCCTGATATCTATGATTACGATGATGAAGGACTGGCAGAGGTTGTCTTCGATGGCGACGACAACAGAGGAGTTACCGAAATCCCTGAGGATCTGTATGATGATCTGCAAGATGCTTGCGACGGCTGCCCGACAGATTCCATCAAGGTTCAGGACACACCTTTCAACTAAGCTTGTATATGGCATTTGCACAATTAGAAGCGCCGGCTGGAAACAGCTGGTGCTTCTTTGATTATTAATATGCACAAAAATGCCAGAGATCCCTCTACAAGAAACGACAAGTTATGTATAATAAGATCGAATTGATCATCTTACCTAAGAATTGGAGCTGTGATGATGAATAAATCGATCGTCAAGCTGAATGTCGCCGGGAATGCGATCATTTGGCTGCTCGCGCTGGTCTTTATGCTGTATACGGTATTCCAGCCGTTGTCTTACAATATCTATGATTTTAATATGAGGCAATCGATGTCTCATATGCCGCATGAGGATATTATAGTTGTCGGTATCGATGAAGCTTCGCTGCAGGCGTACGGTAAATTTCCATGGGATCGCGATATCTACCTGTCATTCATGGAGAAGGTTGCCGGAGCGAAGGCGGTTGCCTTCGATATTATGTTCAATACATACAGCCAGAACCCTGAGAGTGACCGCTTGCTGGTCGATGAGCTGATGAAGCATGATAATGTGATTATGGCGGCTTCTCTAGTGACGGAAACGACATTGTCCCAGACGTTCATCGGCAAGGCGGGCAGCTACTTCTCTGCTTATGATGTGAATAAGCCGATTCCCGAAATTGCTGACGTGGTGGAGATTGGCCATATCTATCGCCAGAAGGATGAGGACGGGAGTACACGAAGAACGCATCTGGCCGTTAACACGCCTGAGGGAGTTGTGTATTCCCTCGCTTATCTGACCGCCCAGAAGTATGGAGTGGACGTGGAGCGCTACCTATCCTCCAATGCCAAGACTTCTCAGATGAGTGTCAACGCGATGGGCGAGCAGCTGATTCGTTACCATGCGGTTAGTCACGACTTCAATTTCATCTCCTTCAAGGATATTGAGCACGTTCCGATTGAGAACTTCGAGGATCGCATCGTATTCGTGGGCATTACAGCCGCTGGTGATGATGTCGGCACGACACCGGTCGACAAGGCGATGTATCTCGTCTATGCGCACGCGAATATCACCGATATGCTGATCAAGGGCGAAGAGATTACGCTTGCACAGGATTGGCTGATCTTCGTCTTGACGCTGCTCATGCTATCCATTACCGCATGGTTAACCTGGCGCCTGAAATCCATTGCTAGTGTCATCTACTTATTCGCGATGACGATCGTCCTGCTGCTGGCGCAATACTATATATTCAAGAGCAACAGCCTGTTCATTGATCCGATCTACCCGGTGTTCGCGCTGTACCTGTCCTTCTTGGTGAACATTGCGATCAAGACCTTCTACGAGACGAAGCAGAAGAATTACATTACCAAGCAATTCGGACGTTATATCTCACCTGATCTAGTGAAGGAGATCGCTTCGAGCGGGCAAGAGATTCAACTGGGCGGCATGAATAAGGAGCTTAGTCTGTTATTCCTTGATGTGCGCGGGTTTACTACCTTATCAGAGCAATTGAAGCCAGAAGAGGTAGTCGGTTTCCTGAACTTGATGTTCAACCTAATCACGGAGAAGGCGCTGGAGAATCAGGGAACGATTGATAAATTTATTGGTGATGCCGCGATGATCCTGTTCAACGCGCCGCTGGATGTGCTGCATCATGAATATTGCGCAGTGAAGACAGCCTATGACATCCAGAAGGGGATGGAAGCCGTTCGTCAGGACATTCTGGAGAAATATGGTGTGACTATTAGTGTAGGTATCGGCATTCATACAGGCGAGGTTGTTGTAGGCAATATTGGATCCTACCTGCGGGTCGATTATACGGCGATCGGTGACAATGTGAATACAGCGGCTAGAATCGAGTCCCAGACTACGGCCAATCAAATTTTAGTGTCCGAGGTGACCTACGAACGGACTAAGGAATACTTCGAATTTAACTTTGCAGGCGAGCGCATGATGAAGGGCAAGACGGTCGGTGTCAAGCTGTACGAAGTAGTTGAACATCTCAAATCCGTATGATTCGTAGAATAAGTAGGATTATAGTCGTATTTTCGAGAGAAATGTCATAGAAAAGATTGTCAGACATTGCTAAGCGCTATACAATGTAAGAATAGTAAAAATTTACGGCTGGTGAATAGGGAAGGGGAAATGTTGTTGTGAGGATTAGAAGATTGCTAATCATGCTATTAGCTATAATTCTTATTGGATCTACAGTATTCAGTGGCGCTTCAGCAGCACAGGCGAAATCGTCGAGAGCGGCAGAGGTCGTGGATGTTATCGGGGAAGTGACCGTTACGAAGGCCGGTGGTGCAAGGGGCTATCGGGCGTTCACAGGGATGACGCTGAATCAGGGTGATCTGATTGAGACTGGCGAAGGCGCCAGCCTCGTATTGAAGACGCAGGATCAAGAGGATGAGATTACGATAGATTCGAATACGAGTCTGTATCTCTCTGAATTGAGCGATGACGATGGGAAGAAGAAGACGAAGGCGAAGCTGTGGACTGGCTCCATATGGAATAAGGTCAAGACACTTGTGGGTGTGAATGACACCTATGAGGTGGAGACGCCTACAGCGGTGATGGGTGTTCGGGGCACAAATTTCATTATTTCTATCGATCCTGTAACGGGTTCTCTGATGATGGCGGTAGGCTCTGGGCGAGTGGAGGCTTCCTCGCAGCAATCGTCTTCAAGAGCGATGGTATACCCCTCACAACAATTGTCACAATACTTAGGCGAAGGCGAGCTGGAGGATCTCGAGCAAGGTGTGAGTATATTCGACCTCGAATCCATGCTTGCGAACGTTGGGCCTAGTGTCATCGAAGCGATAATAAAGAACAAGCAAGCGATCGACGAGGAGAATGCAGCTTTCATAGCATCGATGCGCAATCAATTGGGAGCCAGTGGGGGACCTTCATCCAATCTCCCATCACTCAGTGAGGCTGAATTAGATCGAATGCAGCAAAACCTGGATAATATAGTTGCCAATATTGTCAAAAAAGCGATTGAACAGAACATCGTAGATCAGACACAGATTGAACAATTAATTGAACAAGCTAACGCAGGCCTAGTTAAGAAGATTGATCTGAGCAATGTAGCGCCGCTGCAGCTAACTGAGCAGGAGAAGCGGAAGCAAGAGCAGATGAGGCAACTGGAGCAGCAGCGTAAGCAAAGAATGGAACAAGAAAAGCAAAAGCAAGAAGAGTTAAAGCGTCAGAATGAACAGCTGTTGCAAAAACTGGAAGAGCAAAAGAGAAAGCAAGAAGAAGCCAAACAGCGCGCTCAAGAAGAAGCCAAGCGAAAAGCGGAAGAGGCACTGCGTCAGCAGCTTAGTGAGTCACAGCGACAAGCGCTGGAAGATCGCTTGAAGGCTAAGGACGAAGAGCAGAGGAGACAGAATGAGCAAGCCGCTGGACGTCAGCAGCCGCAGACGCCTGCACCGCCAGCTTCCACTCCTGGAAGCAATCCAGATCCAGGTCCTCAGCAGCCTGCGACGAAGAAGGTTATCTATGAGGTTGCTGTAGATACGGAGACAGAGGTTATTGAAGACCTTCTTAAATTCGATGTATCGGTCTACCTGGAGAACGCTGGGGCAGTCTACGGTGCTCAGATTCACCTTGATTTAGAAGCATCTGTAGGTGGATATTTTGATGAAGAAATGTACAACGATGAAGAGTTCGAATATCACGAGATGGAACCTTATCAATTGTATATGGCGAATATGTACGATTCGTTAAACGGTACGATATTCAAAAGTGAGAAGAGCACCTATGCCTATAAGATTAACTTTGGCGTTGGTGATGCCGAGTCTCCCAAGAATGAAGTCATATACAGTGTTACAAATGTGCCGTCCCTGTCTCCGGTCGTCAATCCTGTGTCGTCACGTCAGAAGCTGATCACGATTCCTCTTGGTGTATACATAGGTATGCAATCTAGTTATGCGCCTGGAGATATAATCACCGTCACGATAGCGAAGCTTGTGCTATCGGATGCGAACGGGAATCGAATCGAAGTCGTACCGAATACGACCACACTTACGATTCAAGTTCCAGCACAAGAACACGATGAAGGATAATTAGGGAGAGAGGTATGAGAACATTGATCACTAAGACGAAGCGTTCATTCGCCATTGTCCTCGCTGCTGCAATGGTCTGGAGTTTCTCGCTATCTGCTGTCGCTGCTGACAGCAGCTTAGCAACTGCATCACTTAAGAATGTGACAACGATTGCTGGAAGCGGTGCGTATGAACAAGCTGATGGAGCTGCAGGCTCATCATCGTTCCGTGCTCCACAAGGGTTAGCTGTGCTGAATGACGGCACAATCCTGGTGTCGGATACGCAGAATCATCTCATTCGTGCAATTAAGAACGGACAGGTATCCACCTATGCGGGCATAACGTTCGATATAGATTCACGCAGCGTGCCTATCGGCGGTCTGGCGGATGGCGAACGTCAACTGGCAGTGTTCAATCAGCCCGTAGGTGTGGTTGAAGACAGCCAGGGGAATCTGTATGTGGCCGATTCGCAGAATCATGTGATCCGCAAGATTGACACGAAGGGACAAGTTTCCATTCATGCCGGTCACCCGGATGGGGAATTAGGTCTAACAGATGGCAGTGCACTTGGCGCACGATTCTATCTTCCAACCGATATTGCGATTGCGGAAGACGGCACGATCTATGTGGCAGATACATTGAATCACGTTATCCGCAGAATCAGTCCAGCCGGTACGGTTACGACGCTTAATGCGACTGCTGAGCGCGCGGTTGAAGTGACGCCGGGCCAGGTCGTTCTTGCTGGGGATTATCGGGATGGACGACTGAGCAATGCGCTGTTCAACGAGCCTTCGGGATTAGTGCTGGATGCGCAAGGCAATCTATATGTGAGCGATTCGGGCAATCAGGCGATTCGTTATATCAATCTCGCATTGGGGACTGTGTCCACTGTTGCAGGGGGCACATTCAGTGCTTATGAGGATCAAGCGCTCTATCGAGCGGGAGATTATGTAGACGGTGCTGCTGCATCTGCTAGATTCGACGCCCCCAAGGGACTGGCGCTGACTGCAGATGGCGGTCTCCTGATCGCGGATAGCTCGAACCATGCGATTCGGTTGTTGCAAAGCGGCATTGTAAGTACAGTAGCGGGCTCAGCTAATGCGATTCCAGGCAATGTCGACGGCACGGAGACTTCCGGTAGATTGATGTTCCCAACCGATGTGGCTGTCACAGCTAGCGGAGACATCTATGTCGCAGACGCCTATAACAATGCGATTCGCAAGATCTCCGCTTATACGTTGCCGGCGGGTATATCCGCAGACTCGACAATTCAAGTAGCGATTGGCAGCAAGCTGATCACATTCGATGCTGAGCCACAGAAGGTGAACAGCCGGGTGATGGTTCCAGTACGGGCAATCGCAGAGGAATTGGGCTATGAAGTGGAGACGGATGATAATATCATTATCCGATTGACGAAGGGTGAGGCGGTGATCGAGCTTGAGGTCGGCAGCGCGAATGCGAAGACGAGTACGGGCGATCAGACAAGCGCGGTTAAGCTGGATGCGGAGCCTTATATTAAGGACAGCCGCACCTATGTGCCGGTCCGCTTCATCTCGGAGCAGTTAGGCAATCAAGTGGATTGGGTACAGAGCCATCAGGCCGTAATTATCCGTTAGCAAGCAGACCGCAAGCTGCCTTACACAATTGAGAAAGCCGCTCCCTCATCAACTGAGGGAAGCGGCTTTCATGCTTTATCGATAATCAACAGGACGGTCATGATGATGACGATTGCTACGAAGATCGCACCAACCCAGATGAGCGCTTTCTTGTTGACGGGTTGTTCCTTCTCTTGTTTGGTGCGTTCATAGTAACTGAGCTTCTTCTGCTTAGACATGGGATACCTTCTTTCCTTATCATGTTCTATGTAACATATTAACATATTCGAGACAAGAGAATAAAGAAGTATTCTTAGCTGGCGAAAAATGCGATAGACTGAGCCTTTTCTTTTTGCCTTATAGGAGATAAACTTAGGTAGTGAATATGCGGGAACGGAGTGAGTAAGCAAGATGTATCAACATATCGTAAAGCCGCTCTTGTTCCGGTTGGATCCGGAGAGGGCTCACCACCTGACTATCGGGGCGCTGAAGCTGGCTGGACAGCTGCCAGGCGGTGCTGCGGCATTGCGCGCCATGTATGGGGTGAAAGCACCGCCAGAGCTAGAGAGTGAGCTATGGGGGATGAGGTTCTCACATCCGATCGGACTTGCAGCTGGACTGGATAAGAATGGTCAGGCCGTGCCGGCCTTCTCATCGATCGGGTTCGGATTTATGGAGGTTGGAACGGTTACGCCTAAGGGGCAGCCAGGGAATGAACAGCCGCGACTGTTCCGACTGCCGTCGGATGAAGGGCTAATCAATCGGATGGGCTTCAATAATGAAGGCGCTATGGAGATGGCGAGTCGCCTGAGCAAGATCGGACGAAGACCGATTCCCGTGGCGGTCAACATCGGCAAGAATAAGGCAACGCCTAATGAGCAAGCCGCACAGGACTATGTGCAATGCATAAAGCTGCTCTATGATCATGCAGATCTATTCGTCGTCAATATAAGCTCTCCGAACACGCCAGACCTGCGCAAGCTCCAGCATGGCGATGAGCTCGCGCAGCTATTAGCGGCTGTGACTGCGGAGATGACTGCACAACGGCTGAAGCGCGATCAGTCGAAGTCATTGCCCATTCTCGTGAAGATTGCGCCTGACATGGGGCAAGAAGAGCTCGAACAGGTCGTTCATACCATTATGAAGAGCGGTGTCGCTGGAATTATCGCGACGAATACCACGCTGTCTAGAGCGGGACTCTCGCACGCGAATGCGAACGAGGCTGGCGGGCTTAGCGGCAAACCGCTCAAGGACCGTTCCACAGCGGTGATCCGCAGCATATATAAGTTGACGGAGGGCAAGCTGCCGATTATCGGGAGCGGAGGCGTGTTCACCGCCGAAGACGCATACGAGAAAATACGCGCAGGCGCAAGTCTCGTTGAGATTTATACATCCCTCATCTACAAGGGACCTGCGATTAATGCGGAGCTCGCGCATGGACTGGCAGCGCTGCTCCGCAGAGATGGCTTCAGTCATATCTCGCAGGCTGTCGGTGCGGATACAGGATCTTCATAAGTATTGGAGGAAGTCCGTATGGAAGTTAGAGATTGGGGAGCGTTCTTATTCCCCTATGAGCAAGCCGTAGAAGAGATGAAGGTAAAGTTCCGCGCGCTCAGACAAGAGCTGAAGATCAAGGAGGAATATGCCCCGATCGAGTTCGTGACGGGTCGAATCAAGCGGATATCCAGTATACTGGAGAAGGCGAAGAGACTGAATGTTCCGATGGATAAGCTGGAGACAGGCATTGAAGATATTACGGGTATACGCATCATGTGCCAATTCGTTGAGGATATCGAGAGCGTCGCGCGCATTATTCGCGCGCGTAAGGATATGCTTGTCGTGTACGAGAAGGACTATGTGGCGAATAAGAAGGAGAGCGGCTACCGCAGCTATCACATGATCGTCGAGTATCCGGTGCAGACAGGAGGCGGACTCAAACCCATATTGGCGGAGATTCAGATTCGCACACTGGCGATGAATTTCTGGGCAACCATTGAGCATTCTCTGAATTATAAATTTAAGGAGAGTCTGCCTCCAGAGCTCAGAAATCGCCTCAGTAAGGCAGCCGAAGCCGCTTATAAGCTGGATGAGGAGATGTCTAGTATACGCGAGGAGATCGTCGCCTCGCAGCGCCACTTCGAGGAGAGGTCGAGTCAGGTGGGGCAGATTCTGAGCGATATACAGGAGCTCTACTATATTCATCGGATTCGTGAGGCCGCTGCCTTCCAGACTTCCTTCAATGAGCTATGGGAGCGGGACGATCATGAAGCCATTAAGCAGCTGGCGGCTGAGCTGCAGATTACACTGGTCAAGGCGAAGTCTGGCCAAGAATAGGCGCGGCGAAGAGGGAAGAGATGAGCTACGATAAGCTGTATATTCAATATCTGCACTACTTCAATACGGAGCGGGATTACTTCGAGTGTCATGAGGTGATGGAGGAGCTTTGGATGGAGGAAGGAAGAGATGCGCTCTACCAAGGCTTGCTGCAGGTAGCTGTCGGGCTGTACCATGCGCGTAATGATAATGTGAACGGGGCAATCAAGCTGTTCTCGCAAGCGCTGGATAAGATTACGCGTTATCCAGATCAAGTACTGGGCATCGATCTAGCCCAGCTCGTCTCAGACAGTGAACGATATCGCGACAAACTGGTCCATAACGAGCAGACGCCGTTTCCCTTCAGAGATATGAATATTGTCATCATTGACCCGGAGCTGGCGCAAGCTGTCCTGGAGCAGGGCGCGCAATGAGTAAAGCCTCCGCCTCACGATACAATCGTGTGACCGGAGGCTTCGTATTAGTCGCTGCTGTAAGTGGTGAAGAATTGGGTGAATTGCTCCTTGGTCCAGCCGCCATCACCGGCGTTAACCTCAATCGCGCCTTCCATGCGATCCACTTCCTTACCATCCTTATAGGCGACAAGGGTTGGTGTGAATTGTATCTTGTACTTGCTCCAGCCCTCATCGAATTCCAACAGATTGAACATCGGCATATCATAGCCGAGCTCCTCTACTAGTGGGACCAGTACCGGCACAGTTGCAACGCAGTGCGAGCATGTTGGTGAGAAGTAGAAGACGAATCCATCATATCCCTTCTTTATACTGGATTCCAATTCATCGGGGAGAATGATATTCTGGTAGTTGGGATTGTCGAATTGCGCGCGAGTCGGCGGGCTGAGCTTGCCTTCGCGAATACCGTACGGATTGTCTGTGGAGCCGTTCGCCACGACATTGAGCGCGTATAGGCCACCGAACAGTATGATGATAATCGATAAGTAGATGATCAGTTTCTTCATTGTGTGATGAAGTCCTCCTCCCTAGATGGCAATATTATAATACAATTCGCACGGGAGTGGAATGGTAAACCGTTACAATCAATTGAATTTTTATAGGAACTAAAATTAGTATAGGATGGAGACATGCAATGGCCAAGAAGCTGCCGCAATTATTTGTTGATCGGATGAAAAGTTTACTAGGAAATGAATTCGAGGACTTTCTTGCTTCCTATGACGAATCGCGACATTATGGATTACGCGTCAATCCGCTGAAGATCAGCGCTGAACAATTCTTACGGAATAACCCCTTCCACTTACATGCTGTACCCTGGACTACCGAGGGCTTCTACTATGGGTGGGGCGATCGACCAGGCAAGCATCCGTATTATCACGCCGGTCTCTATTATATACAGGAGCCGAGCGCGATGGCTCCTGCGGAGCTATTGGAGGTACGACCGGGCGACCGGGTGCTGGATCTATGTGCCGCGCCTGGCGGCAAGTCAACACAGATTGCGGGCAAGCTTCGCGGTGAGGGATTGCTGGTCTCGAATGATAACCAAGCCGAGCGGGTGAAGGCGCTGGTGAAGAATCTGTCGATCTTCGGCGTTCGCAACGCGATTGTTACGAACGAGTCGCCAGAGAGGCTGGTCCGGCCGTTCAGGCATTATTTTAACAAAATTGTCATTGATGCGCCGTGTTCTGGAGAAGGGATGTTCCGCAAGGATGAAGGTATGATCGGCAGCTGGGAGAGCCATTCTGTCTTGAAATGCGCGGCGATGCAGCGTGATATTCTGGAGACTGCGGTGGAGCTGCTGGCCCCAGGCGGACGGATTGTGTACTCGACTTGTACGTTCTCACCTGAGGAGAATGAAGCGACGATCGCGCGATTCCTGGATCTCCACCCTGATTTCGCTGCGGTGGCCTTAAGCGGTGAGCGCTGTACTGTATTCGAGACGGGCCGGCCGGAGTGGATCAGCGGCGAGCTATACTCAACCGGTGAAGCGTTCAGCGCAACTTCGACCAAGGCTGTGGAGAACACCTATCGGCTATGGCCGCATAGATTGCAGGGAGAGGGGCATTATGCGGCAATACTAGAGCATAGCGGTGAGCGGTCAGCCGCGGCTATCGGGCTTGAAGAACGCATGGCGACGCCAGATACGTATGAGGACAAGCAGCGGACGGCTCGAAGGAGCGGTACAGGCAAGCATAAGCGCGCGGGGAATGGAAAAGGAGAGACCGATCGGCTGAGCGATCTAAGTGTGTGGCTGGACTTCCTGAAGAATAATCTAACGCTCAGCCTGGAGGGAGAATGGACCTGTTACGGTGATCGTGTGTTCCTGACCGAACCCGGTCTGCCTGACTTGACTGGCATAAATGTGGCGCGTCCTGGCTGGTATATGGGCGTGCTGAAGAAGAATCGATTCGAGCCTTCACAGGCGCTTGCACTCGGCATTCGCATGGAGGACGCCGTAAGACGAATCCGATTCACGGCGGATGATCCGGTTCTGCTCAGATATCTGAAGGGCGAGACGCTTCAGCTATCCGAGGAGCAACTGGAGAAAGCATCCACAGAGGTTCCAAGCAAGGGATATTGTCTAATAGGTGTAGAGGACTTCCCGCTAGGCTGGGGGAAGTGGCAGGATGGTATGCTGAAGAATGAGTATCCGGCAGGCTGGAGGTGGACGTAGGCTGTGGGAAAGCTGCAACGCGTGGACAAGGTGCTCAGTCATATAGGAGCTGCGTCTCGCAGTGAACTGAGGAGAATGGCCAAGCAGGGCCGAATTCTGGTGAATGGCAAGCCGATCAAGGACAGCGGTCTGCAGGTGGATCCGGAGATTGACCGCATTGAACTAGATGGTATTGTACAGCGGTATCGCGCGTTCGTCTATCTGATGCTGCATAAGCCTGGGGGTGTCATCTCGGCGACAGAGGACAGTCGAGAACGCACCGTGATTGACCTGCTGGCAGACGAATGGCGGGTATTCGATCTATTCCCAGTCGGACGTCTGGATAAGGATACGGAAGGGCTGCTCCTGCTCACGAATGACGGGCAGCTGGCCCATCACCTGCTGTCGCCTCGCAGGCATGTACCGAAAACGTACTATGCCGAAGTTATAGGTGAGGTGAATAGCACAGATCAACAGGCATTCAAGGATGGTGTATCACTTGATGACGGTTATCAGACGATGCCTGCGGAGCTGGATATTGTCCGGGTAGAGAAATTGCCAGATCGTATAGTCTCGTCTATCCGGCTAACCATTCATGAAGGAAAATTCCATCAGGTGAAGCGGATGTTCGAGGCGGTTGGTAAGAAGGTGCTGTACCTGAAGCGGATCAGTATGGGCCCGCTTGCGCTGGATGAGGCGCTGCCGATTGGCGAATATAGAGAACTTACAGCGCTGGAGCTCGAACGATTGAAGGAGCTGCAGCCGTAAGCAAGGATAGGACAGAGGAGTTGAGCCAACATGAAGTATGACTTAATCGCACTGGATGTAGACGGCACATTGATCACAGATGAGTATAAGCTCACGAGCAGAACGAAGGAGGCTGTGCGCAAGGCAGCAGAAGGCGGGAGCCGCATCGTGCTGTGTACGGGCCGAGGGGCAATCAGCACATTGCCCTTGTTGGAAGAGCTTGGGCTAACTGGGACAGTCATCACGCATAACGGGGCGTCAACGATTGATTCGGTTACAAGAAGCGTCATCCATGAATTCTCGTACCCGGTGTCTGAGGTCGAATCACTCATTCGTTATTGCAGGGCGCACGGCATACACTTCGATGTGAATACTGCGTTCGAGCTGTACGTGGATGAGATAAGCGAAGAAGTGAAGCAGATCTATGCCAAGTACTATGCCACACCGACGGCTGTGGGGGATGTGATGCAGGTGCGCGAGCCTATCGCGAAGTTCTGTATTGCCGCGAGAGCGCATGAGATGGATCAGATTCTGACGGATTGGCCGACAATCGGTAATGAGAACTTGCAATGTATTCGCAGCGGCAACTATTATCTGGATATCATCCATCCATCAGCGAATAAAGGGAGTGCGCTTAAGGTGCTGGCGGACAAGCTGGGGATCCCGTCGCAGCGGGTGATGGCCATTGGCAATTATGACAATGATATCGAGATGCTGGAATTTGCCGGACTTGGAATCGCCATGTCGAATTCGCCGGATAATGTGAAGCGGAGCGCTCGGGAAATGACTTTGTCGAATAATGAAGAAGGTGTTGCGTTAGCGCTGGAGAAGTATTGTATAGATGAGTAAACCACTGAGATAGCTATGGGAGGCGATCCGGATGAAGCTGACACAGAAGGAATTATCGCATCTGATTTTCCTTGCGGGTGTAGTGAAGGACGGCAATAAGAAAGGGCTGATGTCTGAGACGATTGAATGTCTGACCTATATCGTGAAGGCGCTGCCGGAGATCGAACTCCCTGAAGGCGTTGTCGACCAGATTAATGCGCTGATTGTGAAGCTGGAGGCCGATCTGCGTCAGGAGAATGATCGGCTCCACGAAATCAGAGACAATCTAAGCCCGTTCAGAGAAGGGTGACAGGCATCAATACGCCTCTGTATAACCTGTCACCTTGTTCTTGCCGGTTCGCTTCGAATGGTACATCGCCCGATCGGCCTGCTCGATCAGTTCATGCGGCGATATGCCGCGCCTATACTTGCTGTAGCCGATACTGATTGTTACTCCGGCTTCCTGTTGGACGCGCCGTCTGATCTTCTCGGCAATCTGATCGACACGGAAGGAGGTGTCGGTCAGGAGCATGACCAGCTCCTCCCCGCCGTAACGCCCCGCAATCCCAATCTTCTCGCTCTCCTCCAGCAGGATAGAAGCGACGTGCCTGAGCGCGCGATCCCCTGTCTGATGTCCCTTGGTGTCATTCAGCTTCTTGAAATTGTCGATATCAATGAAGATGATCGATACCTGTACTTGCCCATTGATATAATCTGCGACACGATTGAAGAAGAAGGGTCGATTGTACAGTCCAGTGAGGCCGTCCTTAATCGATGAGTTATAGATTGCCTGCAGAATTTCGACAACGCGGTTGAAGATTAATGTGAATACGATGATGTAGAAGGCAATAGGCATGAAATTCTGAATAACCGTCAAGATCGCGGTCTCACGCTCGAGCAAGTAGTGATTCACAATTCTCGCCAGATGAGTAGTCAGATATAGGAAGAGCGCGATCTGATAGCGTACCTGCTGACCAATATGGCGGGTAACCAAGTAGTAAGCCAGGAATATGAGCGCTACCAGGTACAGCTCGATCCAGATATTGTGGAAGCTTAGGAACGCGTTCGTCGGTTCCGTCTCCGTGACCACGTGATAGTATCGGATGCTTGCAATGATTAGCCCAGTCACGAGGAAGGTGACTACGAGACCGTATTCCTTCGAGCTGGTTGCATTGTATAATTGATAGATGCCCATATTGATTAGAACGAATGCGAAAACATGCAGCAGCTGTCCCATATACGCCACTGTTCCCAGGTTGCCGGTATCCTTGATTTCGAAAATAATCAGCAGCATGTATTGGAACATGACGATGACCAGAGAGACCGTCAAGGAGAAGTATGCCTTCTTGCGTCTGCTCATAAATAGCTGAAGCGTGATGATGAACATTAGGACAAGAATGAGAATGATGCAGGAATAGGAGAAAATATTGCCGTAATCGCCGATAAATAGATCCAAATAGCTCATAGGAACCTCATGATTCGCTTCGTGTGATTGCTCAATAATAGAACATATGTGTCTAGTATATCAAATTGCAAGGATGGTGACAGATGTTTTTGTTGGGGTTACAATGAGGGGAGTCAGATAGAGAAAGGAAGACATGCCTTGAATATATTGCAAGCCTTATTCTTCCCCCCAGAGCAGCCTGGCGGCGTATCCTCTATGGTTCCCTATATCCAAGAGCGATTCCATAGGCTGGGCTGGGACATGGAGCTGTTCTCTCTACCCAAGCGAGTAAGAGGCAAGGGCAGTGATGAGATCAACTTCGATACATTCGATTGGACGGTGTTCCGAGGAATACCCATTGTGGATAAATACATTCAGACGCTGAAGGATTATCTATGGTGGACGAAGCTTCGACTCCGCGCCGGTTACGACTTGATTCATGCCCACCATCCGATCGCCGCATTGGCGATGAAGATGCTGTACCCCGGTACGCCTGTCATTATTACGATTCATTCCAGCTATGAGAACGAGCTGCTGCTTAATGGAAGGATCAAGGAGGGGGGGCCGGAGCAGCAATTCCTCACCTTGATCTATCGCGAGCTGGAGAACAAGATGGATCGGGTCATCACCGCATCGTATTCCTTCCGTCAATACTTATTGCAGCATATGAGCGATGCCGAGCGCGTCGTGGTCATCCCTAATGGATTCGATGAGAAGCGCTTTCGTCCAACGGAGCATGACAATGCGATTCCACAGCTGATTACGGTATGCCGGCTTGTTCCTGCTAAGGGACTAGATATTCTACTGCGCGCTTGCGCGGAGATCAAGCGAAGAGGGCATACCTATGTCCTGCACATGATCGGAGACGGTCCCATTCGCGAGGAGCTAGAGCAATTAGCGAATGAGCTCGGCATTTATGACGATACCATCTTCTACGGCTACATGCTGCATCCTGAGCAGTTCATGCCGTTCTTCGATGTCTTCGTCTTGCCGTCGCGCGCGGAGGCATTCGGCTCCGTGTATGCCGAGGCCGCCTTGTGCAGACTGGCCCTGATCGGCACCAATGTCGGCGGAATCGCGGAACAGATTGAAGACGGCAAGAATGGCTTGCTCGTACCTGTCGATGATGTGGATGCCTTAGCGGATGCGATTGAGAAGTTGATTGTTGATCCTGCGCTTCGCCAAGCGCTTGCGCGCGCCGCGCAGGAGAAGGCGAAGAAATCTTATTCACTTAATCGTGTCATCTCGCAGATGAAGCAGTTGTACGGAGATTATATGCCAACACAAGCTTGAGACGAAGAGGGGGAGCGGCATGAGGGCGCTGAAATTCATTCATGCGGCAGACCTGCATCTGGATTCACCGTTCAAGGGTGTTAACAGTCTGCCGCAAGCGATCCGAGATCGCATACGGGAATCTACCTTCACTGCACTCTCACGGCTTGTGAATATCGCCGTACAGGAGGCAGTCGATTTCGTGTTGGTTAGCGGTGATGTGTATGATCTGTCGGATCGATCTCTGCGCGCGCAGCTGCGGTTCCTGCAAGCGGCTGAGCGCTTGGCTGAGCATGGCATTCGACTGTTCGTCATTCACGGGAATCATGACCCGCTCAGCGGAGCACGCGCGAAGCTGAATTGGCCTGATCTGGTTCATACGTTCGGCTCGCGGCAGGTTGAGACGGTAACTGTGAGCAATCGCGCGGGCGAGCCGATTGCGACTGTGAGCGGCATCTCCTACGAGCAGTCAGCAACAACGGATAATCTGGCGGCACAATTCCCAAGTCCTGATCCGAATCTGTACGCGATCGCGATGCTGCATACGAATGTGGACGGTGATGAGGGACACGACAACTATGCCCCCTGCTCCAGGGAACAGCTGCTGAGAGCAGGCTATGATTATTGGGCATTGGGGCATGTCCATAACCGACGAGTGCTTAGTGAGTCGCCGCATATCGTCTACCCGGGGAATATTCAGGGCAGAAGCGCGCGAGAGACCGGTGCCAAGGGCTGCTACCTGGTCGAGGTGGATGAGCAAGGTCATGCAACGCTCAGCTTCCGCCGCACTGATACCATCGAGTGGACGCATCAGACCGTCTCGATACAAGGCTGGAGCAAGGAATATGAGCTGAAGGAAGGGCTGGAGCAAGCCATGCAGCGTTCCCAACAGGAGGCCGAAGGGTCGCCTGTTATGCTGCGTCTGAGCTTAACCGGTCGCGGTTCTCTGCATCAGCTGCTCCACAATGGCGCCATGCTGTCAGAGCTGATCGATGAGCTTCGCGAGCTCGGTCAGGCGCACGAGAACTTCGTCTGGATTGCCTCATGCAAGCTGGAGACGGGTGCAGAGCTGCCGCTGGAGCTGCTCTTCGAACAGGAGAGTCTGGTCGGTGATCTGCTGCGCATGAGCGACGACCTGCTAGCGGACGAGGCGCGGCTTCTGACCTTCTGCAGAGAGGCATGCGCGCCACTACTCGGTCATGCCAAGGCAGCCAGATTGCTGCAGGATATGGATCCAGCGCTGTGGAAGCAGCAGCTGCTGCAGGCTCGCGAGCTGGCTGCAGAGGAGCTGCTTGGCGAAGGCGTGATTGATCAATCGTAGGGAAGGAGCAGAAGGCATGAAATTCGAACGTATCCAGATGAATGGCTTCGGCATGTATCGCGATAAGACGATCGAGCTGGATACACAAGCGCCAGCTGTCTTATTCCTAGGGCGCAACGAGGCGGGCAAGAGCACGCTGATGGGGTTTATTCGTGTGATGCTGTTCGGATTCCCGACTAGAGCGAATATGGCGCAGCGCTATGAGCCCCAGCATGGCGGGCTGCATGGCGGCGCGCTGACGCTGCGGGGCAGTCTAGGCGAACCGATACGTGTTGAACGCTTCGAGAAGAATCGTGAGCTGAAGCTCATCTATGAGGACGGAACGCTCGCTGGCGAGGCGGCACTGCACAGTCTGCTCGGCGGTCTGACTGAGGACGTGTATCGTAATCTATTCGCCTTCAGTCTCACTGAGCTGCAGCGCCTGGAATCGCTCCGCTCAGAGCAGATTAGCGGGTTCCTGTACAGCTCGGGCATGGGCGTGAGCGGCAGCGCCATCGTGCAGACCGAGCGCAAGCTTGCTGCAGGAATGGAGCAGCTGTACAAGCCAAGAGGCACTAGGCAGACCCTGAATACCGCTCTGAAGGAAATAGAAGCAGGAGAGACTGAACTTCGCCGCAGCATCGCGCTAAGCGGGCAGTACAGCGTCTGGCAGGCCGAGGCGGCAGCGCTGGACAGTCAGATCTCCGAGCAGGAACGCATGTTGGTCGAGCTGCGAGAACAGCGTGACTGGCTGAATAAGTGCAGACAGGCTAGACCGATCTGGCTTAAGCAATTGGAAGTGGAACGGGAGCTTGCGCAACTAGGAAATTGGCAGCCTGTGCCTGAAGCTGCTGTTGTCAGACTAGAGCAGTTGAATACGGAGCAGAGCACATTGCTGGAGCGGCTGGATCTGCTCACGCTGAAGCGTGAGAAGCTAAACCAACGGATCGCCGAGACGATCGGAGATAGGCGCTCGAGAGGCGTTGCGGCCGACAATACTGACTTGCGAGCGGGCACTCGCATTGGATTCCGCATCGGACGAGGGGGCATCGCCTCTCTCCTCGCGCTTATGCTATCGCTCTGCGTCTGGCTGTGGTTATGGCTGGGCTACGAGGCGTCTCCCGGGACATTGCTGGGTGCTGGGCTGTTCATCGGACTTGGAGCAGTAGTTATCCTGCTGTGGTTACGCTGGCAGAAGACCATTCATAAGGAACGACAGGCTTCCAATCGGCAACTGGAGGCGGAGAGGCAGCGGCAATGGGATGAGGCGGAGCTGGAGCTTATCGCCGAGCAGGAGGTTGTGCAACAGAGCCTCCGACGATTGGACAGCAAGCGTCAAGAGCTGTTCCAGGATGCTGAAGTTGCGGATGAGAGTCAGCTTCGACAAGCGCAGCGGCACTATGCACAAGCTATGGAGCTGCTTCGGGAGCAGCGACAAGTCGAGGTGCATCTGGCAGCGTGGGTCAAGGAGGATCAGCTCAGTCGGCTGCAAGATACGTTATCGACAGTGGATGCCAGTCAGCTTGAGATTCATGCTCATGAGGCGGAGCGGAAGATAAGCGAGGCGGAGCAGGGTTTAAATGTGCTTAGAGATGAGCGAGGACGCCTGCGGGGCGAGCTGGAGCGGCTGCAAGCCGGAACCGCGCATGCGGCGCAGCTTCAGATGCAGCAAGAGCGTATCTCCGAGTTCGAGCAGTCGGCGCATGATTGGATGAGGCTGGCATTGGCAGCTGAATTGATCCGTCAATCCAGAGCGATCTATGAGCGTGATCGTCAGCCAGGCGTTCTTCGCCAAGCGTCCGTATACTTCGCCGCGATTACACGCGGTCGCTATACACGTGTTATCTCGCGCCTCGGTGAGAAGCTGATATACGTCGAGCGTCCGAACGGTGAGCAGATCGAAAGCGGGCTGCTAAGCAGAGGCACTGCCGAGCAGCTATATCTGTCTATGCGGTTCGCGCTGGCTGATGAGTACGCGAAGACCGTAACGTTGCCGATCGTAATGGACGACATATTCGTGAACTTCGATCGCGAGCGGCTGCGGGATACGATGATGGTGCTGCGTGAAGTCGCCTCCCGCAGGCAAATTCTGCTGTTCACCTGCCATGAGCATGTGGCGAAGGCAGTTCGTGAAGCGATGCCGGGTACGCAGGAGATCACGCTTCACGCATAGATCATCTTCACCGTCATGCCGCCGTCAATCACCAGATTCTGTCCCGTAATGAAGGCCGACTTCGGACTTGTTAAGTAGAGACAGGCTTCAGCGATATCCGCGGGGACGCCGACGCGTCTGACGGGATGCTGCAGCTTGTCTTTCTCGCTATGCTGCGGGGTGCTGGCCTTGTATTGCCAATCCCGCGTCTCGATCCAGCCCGGGCTGATCGCATTCACTCGAATGCCATGCGCCCCGAGACTAACAGCCATCGCATGCGTGAGCGCCAGTAGACCGCCCTTGGAGGCGGAATAAGCCTCGGTGTCGGCTTCCGACATCAGCGCGCGCGTCGAGGCGATATTAATAATCGCGCCTCTGCCAGCGCTCATCATCTCACGCGCTGCAAGCTGGGAGCAGAGGAATGCGCCCCGCAGATTAACAGCGATTACTCGATCGAAGTCCTCCATCGCCAGCTCAGTCATCAAACCGTTGCGGCTGATTCCTGCATTGTTAATCAACACATCAATACGGCCGAATTCCTTGACCGTTACATCGATCCAGCGCCTCACTTCCGATTCGATACCTGTATCTGCGCGTATGAACAACGCCTTCCCGCCTATGCTGCGGATCCTCTTAATCACCTCGAAGCCCGCATCCTGATGAATATCCGCAATCGATACACGATAGCCAGCTTCCGCATAAGCGATAGCTAGTGCTCGGCCGATGCCCTGCGCGCCTCCGGTAATGCATACACATTCACTCATCTGGCATACCCTCCGATTATTAGGCTGAATTATCCCCATTGTAGTGGAACGAATGCCCAATTGCCACCAACATCTGATTATAGCTGCGGATTGCGCTTCATGATCAGCATCCAGAGCCAACCTAGACTGATCATTCCTAATGTCGGGTACAGCGTGGATAACAGTGTGCGGAAGCCGAATTGGCTGATGGAATAACAGAAGGCAAGCAAGATTAAGGTCAGAATCTCTGGCTTGATCCGAATATGCTGTTGAACCTGAAGGGTCATGCCATAAATATTGGCGATCAGTGTGGTGAAGATCTCAGCGAAAATCAACATGATGAAGAGCATGCTGATGATGGGTCCCAGCGAGGAGATAATGTGGCCCATCGGGATATTGTGCTGTGCAATTCCCGGCATATGAGCGGACAGCGAGATATGGCACGCGAGCAACATGATCGTTATGCCGATGCCGCCTAAGAGGCCGCCTAAACGGATTGCGCGCGTACTGTCTGCTGATGCGCCGAGCGGGACGAGCACAGACTGAGCCAGCGCAAGATTGAACGCGGTATAGACGAATGGCGATAGGATCACGCGCCACATGGGCCGGGATGTCTCGAGTGAGAGGAAGTGGTCGCTGCTGGGCAGCTGAAGGGTTGAGAAGAGAATAATCAGCATGAACAGCAGCATGAGGGGAACGACAATCGTATTCACCGCCTTAATGCCATTCATGCCATTGCTGTTAACAATGAAGACGAGTAATGCCGTCCAGAGGAGCCCGCTCTGGTACGACAGATTAAAGTGGTCATGGAACACAGCGCCAGCACCGGCAAGCATGACTGCCGTGATGGTCAGCAGCAATACGAAGATTAGCACACTGATCCAGCGGCCTGCTGTTGCTCCGAATAGATGGGCGTTCAGATCCTCATAGGAATTCGCGCGGAGCTGCTTGGAGATCAACATGATGCGGGTGCCGAGCCATAGGAATAAGAAGGAGGAGAGCAGGATGGTCAGCACGGCCCATTGACCGTACAAGGTGAAGAACTGCAGAATTTCTTGTCCGGTTGCGAAGCCCGCGCCTACGACAGTCCCAATATAAGTGAAGCAGATGAGCAGCGCCTTGCCCCATATTCGCATGTTGCGATATCCCTCGCTTTCATACCAGTGAATAGTACAAGGTATGACTAGAGGCGGCCAAGCATGCCTTTATGCGCCCAAAAAAAACAAGCGTCTTCGCTGGGACGAGGACGCTTGATCCTATGAAATTTATAATCACCTGATTAAGACTCGAATAGTTTTACAGAGATTACAGTGTTGGTATTCGGGTCGAGATCACACTTCAGGGTGAGGTTGTTCTTCTCGTAGATCATGACATAATCATTGAGTGAATCGGCTGAGCCAAGCGCTTTCTGGGCTTGATCAACAGTCTGACCGATCTGGAAGCTGTTCAATCCCGGCTTGATTCTCTCAGAGGTTACCTCTATGAATTCGATCGTATTGCTGGCATTAATCCCGAAGTAGAATCCAGGATATACCAGTATATTCAACATGTCCGCTCCATCCTTCATCGATGTGATCGATAACGGTTGGCCGAATCTGGCAATGATTAATTCGGCTGAATCATTGATGGTAAATCCCATTAAAGTCAGCTGAGCATGATCGAATGGTTCGGTTACATCGTAATCGATCAGCTTGGCGGGCTCCTTCTTCTCTGGAGAAGCTTCTACGCCTTCGGGATTAAGCCATTGATCAATCTCATCATTCGCATGATCTGTCGGCGAAGCGATCACGAGATCCTTCTTGCCTGCATCCTCTATGACTTCAGATTCGTCTGTACCACTGCCCTCAGCCGGGGAGGTCACAGCCGGTTCTTGAGATTGAATGGTAGGAGCTGGCTGGTTGGGCGTATGGGTTGAATTAGCCGATTGATTGGCCGATGAACAGCCGGCTGCGAATAGGATAAGCGCAATCAGGATGAAACCTGCGATGCGGTATGACTTGGTGTGAAACATTGACAATCACGCTCCCTCGGCTAGATTAACATAGTATGATAGCTGCGCTAGCAACACTCCATATCTTACTCCTGCGGATGGATGGACTTCAAAGCCGTATTTATCGAGAATTTGGTCAATTTCCGCTGGATTCTGATCATGATAACGTATACAAAGGGTCACTATCTCTGTCGGATGAATTGTTTTATAACTTCTCATAGATATAGACGTTTCTCAGGCAGGAATGTTGCAGTTTTAGGCGAAAATACTACAAAAGAACCTGATCATGCTTGAAACCTGAGACCAGAGTATGATAAGTTATCGAAAAAAAGGTTGAGGAGCTGCCTATGCAACAGTTAAAGCAAGCCATCTTACGCGATTCCGTCATCCTGTCCGATTCCGTCATTACGCTGGACGCCGTGCTGAACCAGCAGGTTGATCCTGCGTTAATCATGGAGGTCGGACGGGTATTTGCGCAGTTGTATGAACACGATGGTGTCAGCAAGGTGGTTACGATCGAGTCGTCCGGAATTTCGATTGCCTTCGCAACCGCCTATCATCTTGGCGTGCCGCTCGTGTTCGCTCGTCGGAAGAAGACGATTGTATCCGATCCGAATACGTACACAGAGCGCGTGCCTTCCTTCACGCAAGGCATCGTGAGCGACTTGTGGATTGCGCACAGCTTCCTGTCGGAGTCCGATCGCATTCTCTTGATCGATGATATTATCGCTAATGGCGATGCCGTGCGCGGCATGATACGCATTGTGGAGCGCTCTGGCGCAACGCTGGTCGGCCTGGGCATCGCCGTTGAGAAGTGCTTCCAAGCTGGCGCGCGCACGATCCGCGAGCAGGGATATCGGCTGGAATCGCTGGCGAAGATCAGTTCGCTAGCTGACGGCAAGGTCACCTTCGAATCTTGATTTTCCGGTCAAGTTGGAACCATTACCCTTTGCAGACGCAATAGAAATTCTATATAATAGTGGATAAGTGAATGAGGGGAGGGTTAAACTATGGGGAATAAAGCCGGAACAGAAGCGTTTTTCATGGAGAAGCTGGCCGATGCGAAAACCCACTTCGAACGTGCGCTCGATTGCAAGCATACGGAGTTCGATGATTTGTATCCCTATATGATCGAACATCCTCAATTTTTCTGGTACAAACGCTATGTAGCTTGGTCAGAACTATTGACATTGGTGAAGCTATGCGAGGAATTGAACTATGAATGGACAGCTGAGTTCGCACAGCATCAAGTTCAGTATATTCAATCTCGTGTCATGTCTGGCACAGTGCTGGATTATTGGTATGAGACGAATGATTCCAAGGAGCATGTCGGTTAAGCCAGTCTAGAATCAGTGGCAACAGGAGCTAAGACGGCTGATTGAGCGTCTTGGCTCTTTATTTTATATAGTGGAATAGGGGTTGTACGGGCGTGCTATCAGATGAACAATTAAATGCGTATCGGTTGAATGCTGTGAAGGTGCGCGTCATTCGCGACAATGTTGAGGCTAATGATGTGCGCGGGATTGTGGTGGCGTGGAATGAGACGGAGCTGATCATACGCAAGCAGAATCGCAATGTGGTGAAGCTGCCGAGAACCTATATGGTTATTCCCATGGATCAGCCGCGTCCGGAGATTCTGTAGAATCTGGCAGGTTATGGCGCTGTGCAAAATAAAACCGAATTTCGTTTGACATCGTAATTTGGGCATGCTATATTATTTCTTGTCGCCAAAAGAAATACAAGATATGCGGTCGTGGCGGAATTGGCAGACGCGCTGGATTCAGGTTCCAGTGGTGGCGACATCGTGGAGGTTCGAGTCCTCTCGACCGCATTAAATTAATTAAGAAAATGCTCTTTAATTGTCCTTGTGACGGTTAAGGAGCTTTTTTGCGTGATTGGGAATTTGTTAAGGGGTGCTAAGCAATAATTCGTGAGCGAATGCTCCGGCCTCTCCATCCTCAGTCCAGCATGTCTGGCGGTATGGGCAAGCTTTGTACAACTTCGTTCATGCTGAACGAAACGCAAGGAACCGTCTGAGAACGAATCACTTCGTCTTCGGCATATACTTGAGCCAGCTCGTAATGATCGCCGCTCAGCACGTGTTGTTCCAACGTGAAGTTGGTGAGACCGACTATCCAATATTCGGGTACGCCGTACTTCGCATAGGCGATGCGTTTATCTACCTTGTCTCGTCTGCGCGAATGCTCGGACGTAACCTCCACTACGATATCAGGAGAGCTGTTAATACCTCTTCGGCTGATGATCGATATTCTACTGCGATGAATCATGACCAGATCCGGTTGCCGAACTTCCGTGTCGGACAGGATGACGTCAAGCGGAGATGAAAAAATAATGAATTCGTTGCGGCAACTGGCATTAAGAAGATACTGCAATTCATAGGTAATGGATTGGTGCTTCGGTGTAGGCGCGGGACTCATCAGCTCTAGGACGCCGTCGGAAATCTCGTAGCGATTGCCGTCATCGACCATATTGGCATACATGTCGTAAGTCACTGGCGACTCCTTGATAACCTCTTCGTACGTTCTCATTCTCTTGCCCATACTCAAGTACTCTCCCCTCGTTAAAATAAATAGCACCCCGACAAAGAAACACGTCGTGTGTTTAACTTTGCGAGGTGCTTCCCCGACAACTAATTACTGCAATTATGATTGAATTTCTACGATTTGTCAATTTTACGCTTGTCTCAGGCCAAGCTTCGCCCGAGTTGCCTCGCCTTGTCCAGCCATCTGCTTCGCTGCTGATCGGTTGCATTCTTGATAGGACCAATCTCTGTAATCCGAACGGGCGTAATACCGCAGAATTGCAGGATATTGCGCTTCATCATGATATGGCCAGCTTGTCTATATCGTAGCCAATTGTACCAAGCGGGTGTGTCGGTGGTGATAATTAGATGCGCCGATTTGCCGGTAAGCAGCTTATCCCATAGCACGGAATCTGGCCGGTACTTGAAGGCGAATCCCGGGAGTAGGATTCGATCGAAGAAGCCCTTCAGAATTGCGGGCATTGACCCCCACCATGTCGGATAGACGATGACCAGATGATCCGCCCATTGGATGAGTTCTTGCGCTTGGATCAGATCCGGTTCAAGGCTCGTTCTCTGGCGGTAACCGTGCTGCAGATTTGGGTTGAAGCTCAGCTTGCTTAGTTCGATCGTTCGAAGTTCGACGCTATTCGCTGAGGCGCTGTCGCGGTATGCCTCGAATAAGGCGCTGCAATAGCTTAGTGAATCCGGGTGCCCGTTGATCATGAGTATACGTGCATGCATGACATACCAGCTCCTTGCTAAGATATATTTATGTGTGAGACTATGATTATCATAGAGGCTATTGGTCATAAATGGAATGCGCCATGGCGCAAGTTGAGATGATCATTCACGCAAAGGATGTGTCTGGTATGGAAAGTCACAAAGTTGCTATCTCTATGGTCTACCCGATCATGAAAACCATTGTACATAAGGGGTTCGACAGGCAGGCGTATTGTCAATTCGCTGGCTTCGATGACCGTCTACTGCAAGATGCCGAGGCTCGTATTGGTGGTGATGAGCTGGAACACCTGATGCAGGCAGCCGCGGTGTTCACCGGAGATGAGTATTATGGCTTGCATCAGGGACAGATTGTCGAGATTGAGGATATGGGGGTACTGGGCTATGTGATGATGCATTCGGGCAATGTGGGTCAGGCATTGGCAGCCTATCAACGCTATAATGCCATTCTATCGAGTCAGTTTAATCTGGATTGGGAAGTGCGAGGCAGCGAGTTGCACATTCGACTGTTCTTGCTGCCTTCCGGTCAATTGTCCCGACACTGTGCCGAGGATATGACAAGCACGCTCTACCGGTTAATTACCAGATTCACGAGTCGACCGATTCCGCTGCATGGTATAGCGTTCGCTCATGCTGCGCCGGAAGACATGAAGCCTTATCAACAGTTATTCGGCATTGTGCCTGAGTTCGACGCCGATGACCATGTGCTGCGCTTGCATAAGGATGTGCTGGACTACCCGATCTTGTATGCCAACTCCAAGCTGCGGGAGGTATTCGAAGCGATTGCGAATGAGTCGTTGAACGAGCTGATCGATCAAGAGTCGTTCTCCAGTCAGGTGCTGCTCTGGATGAAGAAGCTGCCGACTACATTTCCCAGCTTGCAGCTTACAGCTGAAGCCTTCCATATGAGCGCGAGAACGCTGCAGCACAGACTGAAGCAAGAAGAAACTTCGTTCAATGATCTGTGCGCGCTTGTGCGCAAGGAGATGGCGATGCGTTACCTGGATAAGACAGACTATTCGATAGGAGATATCGCATATGCGCTTCATTATTCTGAGCCAAGCGCCTTCCAGAATGCATTCAAGAAGTGGACAGGCGTAACACCGGGTCAATATCGGATTCAAGTGAGGAGCTAGGCACATCGCCTATTATTCAAATATCCATTTGATTGAAACCTCTAAGATGCGTATACTATAATCAAACGGATATTTGAATGTTGAGGTGGAGACATGCGTACGAAAGAGAACGATTCATGCGATATTTATTGTTATGACGAGCCTAAGGTACGTCGGGTGCGAGGTGCTCTCGCACAAGAAAATATAACAGCGATGGCTGGTATGATGAAGGCGCTCTCGGATGAGACACGAATGAAGATTGCCTTCTCTCTCTGCCAGGAGGAAGAGCTCTGTGTGTGCGATGCAGCCAATATCATTGGTTCCTCTGTGGCGACAGCCTCCCATCATCTTCGTATACTGCGGCAGCTCGGATTAGCCAAGCACCGCAAGGAAGGCAAGCTAGTGTTCTATTCCTTGGAGGATGACCATGTTCGTCAGTTGATTCAGATGGCATCCTCCCATGCAAGGGAGCTGATGATCCGTGCATAATCAGGCGACAACAAGCCACGATAACAGTCATGAGATCAATCACGACAACGGTCATGACAGTAGTCATGACATCAGCGTCTACCGTGTGCAAGGCCTGTCTTGCACGAATTGCGCAAGCAAGTTTGAGCGCAATGTCAAGGCGCTGCCAGGCGTTCATGATGCGCAGATTAATTTCGGAGCAGCGAAGCTTACTGTGTTCGGGCATGCCACTCTTGCAGAGCTTGTGAAGGCTGGAGCATTCGATCACTTGAGCATTACGCCTCACCAGCAGCGGATAACGGAAGTGAAGCAGCCATTCTGGCGAATGAATGGGAGCATGTTAACAGCGGTCGTTCTATTGATAGTAGGCTATGCGTTAAGCAGATCGATTGGAAGCGATCATCTACTTACGATTGTCGCTTATTTGGCTTCCATTGGCGTTGGCGGTTACCGCTTGTTCCTGGAAGGGGTCAAGGGACTTATTCGCCTCCAATTCGATATGAAAACGCTGATGACGATCGCGATTATTGGCGCGGCAGTTATCGGCGAATGGGGCGAGGGCGCGACGGTTGTCATTCTGTTCGCGATCAGCGAGGTGTTAGAGCGCTACGCCATGAATCGCGCGAGACGCTCTATTCGTTCTTTGATGGAGCTAGCACCAGCGGAAGCAGTCATACGGCGCGGCTCTTCTGAATTCACAGTGGATGTCGCGGACATCCAGATCGGCGATATCATGATCGTCAAGCCGGGAGAGAAGCTGGCGATGGACGGCGTTGTCGTTAAGGGCGCGTCCACAGTCAATCAGGCTGCTATAACAGGTGAATCTATTCCAGTGGCCAAGCAGGACGGCGATGAGGTGTACGCAGGCACACTGAATGAGGAGGGCTTGCTTGAGGTGAGGGTGACCAAGCAAGCCGAGGATACGACGATCGCTAAGATCATTCATCTGGTCGAGGAAGCGCAGGCGGAGAAGGCTCCCTCCCAAGCATTCGTCGATCGATTCGCAAGATATTACACACCGGCGATTATGATCCTCGCGCTGGGTGTTGCGACGATCCCTCCGCTATTGGCAGGCGCCGACTGGAGCGAGTGGATCTACCAAGCACTGGCGCTGCTCGTAGTAGGCTGTCCGTGCGCGCTGGTCATCTCTACACCGGTCGCGATTGTCACTGCAATCGGCAACGCGGCTAAGCATGGTGTCTTAATTAAGGGCGGCATCCACCTCGAGGAGGCTGGCCGATTATCCGCTGTCGCCCTCGATAAGACAGGCACGTTGACGAAGGGGAGGCCGGAGGTGACGGATTGTGTGTATTTTGCCGATCATGGAACGGAACTGTTAGCGATTGCCTCGGCTATCGAGCAAGGCTCTCAGCATCCTCTGGCATCTGCGATCATCCGCAAGGCGGAGCAGTCTGGCGCAGCGCGGCTTCTCGCAGCCGAGCAATTCCAATCGCTTACAGGCAGGGGCGCCACGGCTGTCGTGAACGGTGAGACGTATTACATTGGCAATATCAAGCTGTACAGGGAGCTCCAGGTCAGCATCAGCGCTGCTTGTATGGATCAGATTGCAGCCTTGCAGCAGCAAGGGAAGACGGTGATGATTCTGGGGACAGCGCGCGAGGTATTGGCGCTATTCGCGGTGATGGACGAGATTCGCGACGCTAGTCAAGCTGTCATCGAAGAACTGCGAGCAATGGGGTTACAGCAGATTGTGATGCTGACTGGAGATAATCAGGCGACTGCGGATGCCATAGGCAGACAGCTCAAGCTCACGGAAGTAAGAGCGGAACTGCTGCCGCAGGATAAATTAACCGCGATCAAGCAGCTTCGGGCAGATTATGGCAAGGTGGCAATGATCGGAGATGGTGTGAACGATGCTCCCGCTCTTGCGGCTTCAACCGTTGGAATCGCGATGGGCGGCGCCGGCACGGACACTGCGCTCGAGACAGCAGATATTGCGTTGATGGCCGATGATCTAACTAAGCTGCCTTATACAATACGACTAAGTCGGAAGACACTCGTCATTATTAAGCAGAATATAGGCTTCTCGCTGGGGATTAAGCTGCTAGCCATCTTATTAATTGCTCCAGGCTGGCTGACCTTGTGGCTCGCCATCTTCGCGGATATGGGCGCTACGCTCATCGTGACGCTCAATAGCTTGCGGTTGATGCGCAGCCGTAATCTGCATGGATACAAGCGATAGTAGTCAGGATACTGGATTCTGAACGGAGAATGGGATATTGTGGTATGTAAAGCGAGTATAAGGGGTGTGTTCAAAATGGAGCTTTACTCCCCATTCTTCGATTGGGAGCTAGATGTGTTGCAATGGTTCTCTGAGCACCGGACAGGCTTTATGAACGTCGTCATGCAAATCTTCAATCTCTCTGGAGAAGTGATGTTCTTCGCGCTGATTCTGCCTTTGATCTATTGGGTGTTCTCCAAGCGAACAGGGTTAACGCTGTCGCTGGTCATCTTCGCCAGCTTCTACATCAATGTGTTCCTCAAGGATTTGTTCCAGGTGACCAGGCCCTTCGCCGCGCATCCGGACCGTATCACATCGCAATTCGAGCTGCACAGCCATTCCTTCCCGAGCGGGCATGCCCAGCATTCCCTAAGCTTCTGGGGGCTATTGGCAGCGTTGATGAGGGTCAAGTGGCTGTATGTCGCCGTAGGGTGCTTGATCCTATTGGTCGGACTTGCCAGGGTGTACGCTGGTGTCCACTATCCATCCGATGTTGTGACAGGCTGGGCAGTCGCAATTGTCATTCTTGGTGCTGCTCACTTCGTCCATCTCTGGCTGTCCAAGCATCGCATATCAACTGTCGTTCTGATCGCGCTTGCTGTGCTGCTGCCGGTCATTCTGCTGCCGCTCTATCATCTGGTCAGTGAAGCCGGTGCTGATGTCGAGGGTGCTTATCAGGCGAGCGGTCTAATCGCATTCGCGCTGCTAGGCTACGCATGGGAGCGGGGGAAGATTCGGTTCATCATCCCTGAGCAGTGGGGGCGCAGAATCGGCGCATTCGCAATCGGCATAATCGGACTACTCATCATTAAGGAAGGCTTCAAGCTGCTCCTGCCTGAACGTTATTGGTCTGATTTCTTACGATACGGCCTGCTCAGTCTATGGACCATTGGCGCAGCGCCTTGGCTATTCGTGAAGATGAGGCTGTATAAGCGCGAGCTGTGATTGGTTGATTTTGCAGTTGTGCATCTGTAAGTGATGATGTAAACTGACTTGGTGTGCCTAATATTGTTGTTTCTACTAGATAAGGAGTTTTTGATTTAAATGCTTCATAGAATTCGTACAGAATGGTTCTCTAATGTTCGTGCTGATGTACTGGCCGGGATCACAACTGTCCTGGCGTTAATCCCGGATTCATTAGCCTTCGCATTCATTGCCGGCGTTAATCCAATGATCAGTATCTATTCAACAATCAGTATACTTTTCCTGATCTCTATCTTCGGCGGTCGGCCCGCGATGGTCTCGTCAACGGCGGGGTCAATGGCCGTGCTCATGACAGCGCTGGTTGCGCAATATGGCGTTGAGTACTTATTCGCCGCGACGATCCTAACAGGTCTTATACAATTTCTGATGGGCGTACTAAAGCTGGGGCGCTGGATGAGCTTCGTCCCGCATTCAGTCATCACTGGCTTTATCAATTCGTTAGCCATTCTTATTTTCCTATCGCAATTACGATACTTTCAGGGTGAGACATGGTTAATGTATGCCATGGTTGCAGGGACACTGCTCATCATCTATATTCTGCCTCGCTTCACGAAGGCCGTACCGTCTCCGCTAGTTGCGGTGGTGATCATGACCCTCATCTTATATGTCAGCCCTATGAATCTAGCGACCATTGGCGATCTTGCGAAGATCGAACCGATCATTCCGTTCCTGCATATTCCGATGGTGCCATTCACGCTGGAGACGCTATGGATTCTGTTGCCGACGGCCTTCTCGTTGGCGGTTGTCGGCTATTCCGAGACGCTGCTCACTCAGACCATCATCGATGAGATGACGGATGAGAAGACGAGCAAGGATAAGGAGATGCGCGGACAAGGCATAGCCAATACAGTAACTGGCTTCCTAGGTGGAATGGCAGGTTGTGCGCTCGTGGCAGAGTCGGCTATTAATGTGAAGGTAGGCGGCAGAGGGCGATTATCCACCGTTGTTGCCGGACTGATGCTTCTGATCCTAGTCTTCCTGCTAGACGGGGTACTGAACAATATTCCGTTAGCTGCGCTGGTAGGCGTGATGTTCATGGTATGTATCGAAGTGTTCGATTGGAACAATCTTCGCAATATTCGCCGAATCCCGATCGTTCATACCTTCATCATGGTGACCACTGTAGCGATCGTGGTAGTTACGCATAATCTGGCATTGGGCGTAATTGTTGGCGTTTTAATTAGCGTCATCGTCTACGCTTATCGATCGGCCACGCAACTGCATATTCAGGAAACCGTTGAGGGTGATGAGAAGGTGTATGTGGTGCGAGGCCAATTGTTCTTCGTATCCAGTGATAAGCTGTTGGATCAGATTGATTTCAATGAGGAGCGGGATCAGATCTGTATCGATCTATCCACTGCCCATGTCTGGGATCATACCGCGAGACAGACCGTAGATAAGATTACTACTCGATTGCGCAATAAGGGCAAGGAGGTTCGAGTAGTGGGGTTGTAATAGAGCAGGGCGATTGCTGGTATGACCGGCAATCGCCCTGTTGTTAGTCACGCGCTCTTCCCTCGTTCTGATCACCAGGGTATACACGCTCCAAATCCTCATGAAGGGAACGGTTCTCATAACCGAAGGCATCTGCCGCGCGTTGATCCTTACGCCACGGTGTGCGCTTGCCTAGCTTCCCCGCATCGATAGACATGCCGTAGGATCCCTCAGGAAATTCTTCAGGAACCAGGTCATTACGCTGCGATTCAACAGTAGCTAGATCGGTATAAATCGATCGTTCCTCCTCGATAAAGCCTTCGTCAGTCATGCAAGATACCCCCTATAGGAAGTTTTCCCCTAGTATAGCCAAGAGATCAAGCATTTACTCAGCAAGTATCCGTCTTAAGACCGAGTTAAAATCACTCTGGAGCATGGTTATTGTCTAGCAACTTGCCCGCTATACTGTAGTAGTGGTTATTAGTGGAGCAGGAGGAAATAAGATGAACGTACCCGTACTTCGCGTGAAGGAGCTGCGTAAATCATTCGGACCCGTAGTTGCGGTCGAGTCGATCAGCTTCGAGGTGGCGCAAGGAGAAGTGTTCACCATTATCGGACCTAATGGTGCAGGTAAGACAACGACATTGGAGATGATTGAAGGCCTTCAGTCGCCAGATCACGGTGAGATCGAGGTGCTCGGCATGAACTGGCGTCAGCATGGGGAGAGCATTAAACAGCGCATTGGTGTTCAGCCACAGTCCAGCGCATTATTCGATCTGCTGACCGTCTATGAGAATCTGGATGTGTTCCAGAGCTTCTATTCGAGCAAGCGAGATATCAGCGAGATTCTAGAGCTGATCAATCTTACCGAGCATCGCAACAAGCGAGTGAAGACGCTGTCGGGCGGGCAGAAGCAGCGGCTGGCGATCGGGCTGGCGATGGCTAATGATCCGGATATCCTCTTCCTCGATGAGCCGACGACAGGTCTGGATCCGCAAGCACGGCGCAACATCTGGGAGATTGTACTGAGGCTGAAGGAGCTGCGCAAGACGACCATTCTGACAACACACTATATGGAAGAAGCGGAGAAGCTAAGCGACCGCGTCTGCATCGTGGATCAAGGAAGGATTATCGCGCTGGATTCGTCCAAGGGTCTTATTGATCAATTGACCTCAGAGAGAGAGATCCAACTGGCATTCGTCGGAGGCGCGGATATCGCTGAGCAGTTGCATGCGTACGCAGCTGCGTTGCCGTCTGTTACTAAGGCTGCCGTTCAAGACGCGAATTTGCATATGTGGTCGGTCAAGCCGGAAGCCTCTCTATACAAACTGTTCCAATATACATCGGAGAATAATCTGCAGGTTGATCAAATCTCGATCAAAGACATGAACCTGGAGGATGTATTCATCGCCTATACGGGGAAGGAGTGGAGAGATTAATGAATCAGTTAGGCAAGCTGTTCATTGCGCATCTGAAGATGACCTTCCGTGAGAAGCAGGTATGGTTCTGGTCCATCCTCTACCCAGTGTTCCTAATGGTCATCTTCATGACGATATTCGGAGGCTTCGGCGGAGGGAATGACAAGGGATTCACTGCTGAGATCGCGGTTGTCACTGGGGCTCAGACAGAGGTTTCGAATCAGTTCTTAGCCATCTTGAACAACATTCCGGTGCTGGAATGGAAGGAATCCGGTTCAGTCACTAGGGAGACCGCAGAGGAATGGCTAAAGGATAAGGATATCGACGCGTTCATCGTCATTCCTGATGGGTCGGCCTCACATCGAATGGAGCTGTATGTGAACCGTGAGAACGAACAATCCACGACGACTCAAGCGCTTACGGGCATTCTCCGAGAAGTGGCCAGTGGTATAGATCGTACTTCCGCGCCAGCTTTCACGCTCCATGTGGACTACTTGTCATCCGGTAGTGATCAGCTGAAGTATACGGACTTCCTGCTTACAGGCATGATTGCGCTATCGATCTCGCAGGCGGGATTGTTCGGAATGGTCAGCATGGTCGAGATGCGCCGTAATGGATTGCTCAAGCGGCTGAAGATGACGCCGATCAATATGAAGCTGTTCGGACTCGGTGAGATGCTCGTTCGCTTCATTCTCTCGGCCGTGCAGGTCGTACTGCTCAGTGGGATCGGCCTATTGTTCTATAGCGCCCAGTTCGACTTCCATATCGGGGCCTTCCTGATCATGTTCTTCATCGGGACATTGGTCTTCACAGCGATCGGCTACATGGTCGCGGCATTCGCCAAGTCGATGGAGAGCTTCATGGGCATCGTCAATCTAGTCAGCTTCCTGATGATGTTCCTAAGCGGAATCTTCTTCGATATGAATGTGCTGCCTTCCTGGCTCATACCGGTCGCCAACTTCATGCCGCTCACTTACTTCGTCAACGGCATACGCGACAGTATGGTATACGGCATCGGCATGGCCAATTCGTCCTTCTGGCTCAATACAGGCGTGCTGCTGGCTTGGACCATCGTCACCTTCGCAATCGGCGCGAAGTTCTACAAGTGGAAGCCGGAGAGCAGATAATCTCATATTGGATCTAAAATAAAGCACAGACCGTACTCTTGAAGAGGGCGGTCTTTGTCGTTATGAATCCATTTTTTTCATGGAGAAGTGAATAGGCATATGGTACTATTGGCTTGTCTTATTTTGTAAAATTATAGTGATGGAGTGTTGGTATGGCGATTATTGATCGAGTGAAGTATGATGGCACGTCGGACGGCAAGTGGCTTGTTCATAAGTACCCAGGTGAGCAATTCGTGCTCGGCACACAATTAATCGTCGGCGAGGGACAAGTCGCTCTCTTCGTGAAGGGCGGACAAGCGCTTGATCTATTCGGTCCAGGCACGCACACGCTCTCGACAGGGAATATCCCAATTCTATTGAAGCTGGTGAATATTCCGTTCGGTAACAAGACACCCTTCACAGCCGAGATTTATTACATCAACACCATCCTTAATATGGAATTGAAGTGGGGCACGGAGTCGCCCATTCAGATCGTGGACCCCGTCTACCGGGTAAGAATCAATGCAAGAGCCAATGGACAGTATACGCTGCGCGTAGATGATTATCGGATGCTGATCACTCAGCTTATCGGTTCTCGGAAGGGCGGCACAACGATAACCTTCAATGAATTGGTTCCAGGGTTCAAGGGGATTGTGCTGAGCAGTATGGATACCATGCTGGCGAAGTATATTGTGGAACAGAAGGTTTCTGTCCTGGAGATTCGAACGAAGCAGAGGGAGATTGCAGCCTTATGCCATGAGGAGATGAAGGGGGAATTCAACTTATTCGGCATGGAGCTTGTCAACTTCTTCATCAACTCGATTAACTTCCCTGATGAGGATATGGCGGTCATTAACGGGATATTGGAACGGAAGGCGGAGTTCGATATTCTGGGCGATGCGCGATATGCAGCGGAGAAGCAATTTGAGATCATGGGTGATTTCGCGAGAAATGACAGTGTGTCTGCTATGGCGAATGCAGGCGTTGGGCTGGGACTGGGGCTTGGCGTTGTGGGTCAAGTAGGCAATACCTTCTCAGCGATCTCAAATCAAACAATAGGTCAACCTGCCCAGTCATCGCCTTCACAGACTGGCATTCCCTGCAAGCAATGCAGCAGCCTGAATTCGAGTGATGCGAAGTTCTGTCAAGAATGCGGGAATAAGATGAATACCACGAAGAGCTGTCCATCATGCGAGGCTGAGAACGCTGAGCATTCGAAGTTCTGTCAGGAGTGCGGTACCTCATTAGGCGCTCGTAAGTGCTCGGGCTGTCAGGCAGAGCTGGTGCCGGGCGCGAAATTCTGCAATGCGTGCGGCACAGCTGCGGAATAAGGAGGCGGACTAGTGAATCGGAATAAGTACTTCTTAATTCTTGCCGGTGTAATCGCGGCCGTAGTGCTGCTATTCATTCTCTTCTTGATCATTGTGATTGGGTTAACATTCGATTCCTTCTCTTCTTTTATAGTCTTGCTTGTTATACTTGCAGTAGGCGCAGCGCAGATCTATACGATCTATCTATGCTTCGTCTCTCGGCAGGCATCTGCTCTATTAATGCCCTATCAGATCGTGCTCTTCATGCTGACAAACCTCTTCACCGCGTTAGAGGTGTATCTGATCTTCATCTATGCGAAGTTCTCCATCATTGCTTATGTGAAGCAGTATGGAGGCGATGGTGTCAGTACGTTTCTGGAGAAGCTGCCTATCGACCTTGCGCAGGCGGATTCCAAGTTCTTCACCATTATGAATACAGGGAAGCTGCATGTATCCAGTACCTATGTATTGCTGGCGGTATTCTTGGTCGTGATCTATATCGGCGCATTCGCGTCAATCGTATACTGGGCGACTCGTATTAAGGAACAGCTGGATCAAGATCGGCGGCAGGTGGAGCAGGAGCGAGAGTTAAGCGCTGACATTACACTGGTTCTTCATGACTTCCAGCAATTCATGAGGAAGAATCGCCAATTAGATTTCAGCAGTCTGCTGAAGCCGATGGATAAATTGGCCATGAAGTCCAGATCGATACGGGCGCTGAGCACCACCAGTACGAAGAATATTGAACACCGTATTGCGATCCATTGTCAAAGCCTATCCATGATGATGAATGGACATGGCAGCACAGCAGAGCAGACGCATATTGAAGAGATGAGTGAACAAATTGCAATTATTCTAGATGATCTGGCCCTGCTAGATAAGTTGTCAATACGATAGGAGCGTAGTGAATATGGCGAAAATCATCGTACATAGTTGTCCCAATTGCGGCGCCAATCTGGCAGCCGATGTAGAGTCCGTCTGTGAGTATTGCGGCAGCGCATACATGCCGAAGAATCTAGCAACATTGGCGAAGATGGATCGGAATACGAAGCTGAAGTATATTACGTCCTACAAGGAAATTCTCGCCGACCATGACGGGAATGTACCGATATCTATCTCGCTGGCGATGTGCCACATAGATGCGGAGAATTATGAATTTGCATTAAAGCTGCTGGAGAAGCTCGCCAATAATGATTGCACGGATCCGAATGTGTTCTATTACATCGCACTGGCGATGTTAGGCGGCAAGAAGCCGCGCGTGCTGCATGTTGACATGGTACGCAAGGTGGAGTCGTATCTGAACAGCGCGCAACTATTGTCAGGCGGCACCGCGATCTATTATATCGTCCAAGCTGCGATTAAATCCGATTACTATGAGTACTATCTGTTTAATATGTACCCCGGCGATACCTGCAGAACGCTGCTCGAGAAAGCGAATAACTTCAAAATTGAAGTGGAAGAAATTCATGAAGTGCTTAAGCTGATCGGTCTGGACCATGAGGATCGTGTTTATTTTGACAAAGTGTTAGCGATATAGGAGCGTGTATGCATGAGTGAGTTGAAGAAATTATCGGAAGTTGTATTCGAGCATTTACCGTTTTCAGAGCGAGTCGCCTATCTAAAGAATAGCCTCACTACGACGGCCCCTACCTTCCACATACCTGAGCCTGCGCTTAAGAAATCCTGGCTGTCTCATCATTTAGCGAATCGACCGCTGCTTACATGGCTAGGATTCGCAGCGTTGCTGGGGGCGGGTGTATGGGCTAGCTATTCAGCCGCTGACTATCCGATGTGGATTGCTATCGTATTGGGGTCGTTGATTCTGGCCGGACTCGTCCTATACATCATCTTCCGCGAGAAGGTGAATGCCCATTTCAAGGAGCGTAATGACCGATTGGTCGAACGCTATGCGCAGCAGCATCAAGAGCGCATGACGGAGTACCACGAGCAGGTGGCCGAGCACGACACCGCGCTGGCTGAATATAACGCGCGCGAGCTGACCTATGAGCAGGCAGCGGAGACGGTAGATGATTTGCTGCACATGAATGGCATTGACTTGTGCCAGAAGCTGCTTGGGGTAGAAGAAGAGGAACTGATTGCGCTGCATCATATCGTGAAGCCGATCGCGGAGGGAACGAAGAAGACGTATGAGGATCAAGTTGTTCATAGTTCGTATGTGGTCCAGTACATCTGTATGACGGATAAGGAGCTCTATGAGATTAATGGGGAGATCGATGTACTGAGCGGGGAGATTGTAGACTACGCCTCATCGAGAATTCTGTTCTCGAAGATTAAGAGCTGCGACGTTCGCTCTAACGATCACTTTAGTCTGAATTTCTATGCGATTACCACAACGAATAATGATGGTAGCGCGAGTGATGCCATGTATATCCCGAACCGCCGATTAAGGCCTAAGATTGGATACTATATCGACTCTGTCGCTTGGGAGAAAGTGAATAACAAGGACCCGCAATACAATCGAATTGTAGAAGGACGTCGCTCGGTGAAAGGCTATCTGGGCAAGCGGCTGGCATTCGATGAGTATGAGGAAGCGGTTAGACAAATCAACAATCATCGCAGCAAGAGCTTCAAGTCCCATAAGGACAGCCCGCAAACAGAAAAAGATATTATGAATTATGAGTATGTGCAGCAAATTATTGAGCGCGCGGTAAAGCGCAAGATTCGAGAGACCACAATGTAGCTTGGCGAGTGGGATAATGGAAAGGCTGGAGCAATTGTGCTGCAGCGTGGACTAGGTGCTTACATGGACATGTAGGCACCTTTTTCAATTTTATTTACAAAAAAAATAAGTTGATAGGAAAGAAAACTATTGCGGAATTCGAAAAATGAGTTATTATAATGTTATAACCAGTTGAGGGGTGTGGAGGTATATAGTGCTGGATGACAAATTGCCGGTGACACTCCAATACCAGCTGCGCAGCTTACTTCTCAAGAAGATTGAATCCAAGGAGTGGGCGCCAGGTGCTCAAATTCCAAGTGAGCGCGAGCTGTGTGAGGAGTATGCGATCAGTCGAATGACTGTTCGAGAAGTGTTGAAAGGTCTAGTCCATGAGAAGATACTGGTTCGCAAGCAGGGAAAAGGTACTTTCGTTGCAATGCCGCAGTTCGAGCATGAGTTTACAAGCTCCTTCAGCTTGTCGCAAGAAATTCAGCGGGAAGGGCTGCATTCAAACTTCGAACTATTAAGCCTAAAGTTGGAGCCAGCTGAGCCGACTCATCACGAGATATTCGGACTAGCGGCAGAAGGACAGGTTTATGCGATTACGCGCTTGCGTTATATCGGAGAATCGATCTTCGCATGGGAGGTTTCATACGTCCCTAGTGAACTGCTTATAGGTGTAACGGAGGAACAGATGCAGAATGAAGGCTTGCATATGTCCATCTACCGGCAATCAGGGTTAATGGTGGAGGAAGCAGATGTTGAATCGGAAGCGGTCAATTGTCCAAACGCGATCGCCGAATTATTACACATCAAGAAGCAGCAAGCGGTCTTCCATATCGTATCCGTTGAGAAGGCGGAGAAGCGGGTAGTGGCTTATACAGAAAGCTATGTTAGAAGTGACCTGTATAAGTACAAATACAACAAAATTATGCGCAAGAAAACGGAGTGGCGGTACTAAGTTGAATAAATAAGGGGGGAGATGCTAGCGCTGAAACAGAGGTTTGGCGTGAAAGGGTTCTCTGCGTCCATCGGTTCCAGTAATTTACTAATTATGTTAAAAATAACAGGAGGCTCACTACGATATGAAAAAACGCAACCTGACATCATGGTTCATCCTATGCTTAACTCTGACGCTTATGCTGTCTGCCTGCTCGAATGGTAACACCAACAGCAGCAAGTCTGATGCGGGCAATACCGGTAATAATCAAAGTTCAACGAATTCGTCGAGTAATGACAGCAGTAAGGAAACGAAACTGTTAAATGAGAGCGGTTTCCCGATTGTGAACGAGCCGATCACGCTGACCGCAATGGTTCAACTTAGCCCGGCTCAACCAACCGAATGGAACGATATCTTGGTGTGGCAACGCTATGAAGAGATGACTGGCGTTCATATCGATTGGGATGAGTATACGAGCGCGGACATCGTAGAGAAGCGTAACTTGGCTCTAGCTAGTGATGAATTGCCAGATATCTTCTACAGAACACGGATGCCGAACAATGATATTGATAAATATGGTGCGGAAGGCTCCTTCATCCGATTGAATGAATTGATTGATCAATACGCGCCTAATTTTAAAGCACTTATGGATAAATATGAAGGCGTAGCGAAGAGTATTGCCACTGCGGAAGGCGATATCTATGCCTTGCCGAATCTGTTCGATTCGCCGAGCATTCAGATTAATCGCAAGCTGTTCCTTAATCAAGATTGGATTACAGCAGTAGGCAAGCAGAATCCAACAACAACGGAAGAGCTATATGAATTGCTGAAGGCATTCCGTGACGGCGATCCGAATGGCAATAAGCAGCAGGATGAAATTCCGTTAACGGCTGATAATCTAGACGATATCATCCTCACGTTAAGAGGCGCATTCGGTCTAGGCAATCGCGGCAATACGAATGGGAATTGGGATATAGATCCGGTATCGAATCAACTGCGTTACTTCCCTACCAGCAATCAATACAAAGAGTTGCTGACTTATCTGCACAAGCTGTATGATGAGAAGCTGCTTGATCAGGAAATCTTCACAACGAGCGGAACCGAAGTGTTGGCTAAGAACGAACAGAATCGGGTAGGAATCTTCTCCTTCGGTAACGTCATCGCTCGGGCCAATACGAATGCCGACAGCTTCGCAGGCCTGGATACTGCGCTTGCCGGTCCGAATGGCGATCGTCTGCATACAGGAGTAGTTGGACATCTGGGCTCTCGCGGCGCGTTCATGATCAGCAAGAAGAATGCTTATCCGGAAGTATCCATGCGCTGGATTGACCACTTGTACAGCGAAGAAGGTATACGGATGCTGTATATGGGCTTCGAGGGCGAAACATACGCGAAGGATGCCAATGGCAAGTATGACTTCCTGCCAGAAATTGTCGACAACATTCCAGAAGGCTCTTCCTTCGATCAGGTTACTGCGAAATATGTCCCTTATGCGGGCGGATCGCTGCCGACTCTGATTATGGAAGATTACTTCAAGGGCGGCGAGACACAGCCATCTGCTCAGGCTGCATCGGCTAATCTGCGTCCATTTATTCCAGATGAGATCTGGGAGTCCTTCAGCTATACTGCGGCGGAATCGGAAGAGAAGCTGACGCTAGAGGCGGATATATACGGTATGGTGAGACAATGGACTGCCGAATTCGTGCAAGGCAAGCGTTCCCTTAATGAGTTTGATAGCTTCGTCTCCCAACTCGAGAGAATGGGTCTGCCTAGGCTGATTGAAATCTATGATGCTGCCTACCAAAGATATCAACAATAAGAGTTGCACATGTGCATCTTGACGACGAAGGGGCAATAGAATGCGAATGATTATTCCTCAGTCGGTTCGAAGAAATTGGGATTTGTACTTGCTGATCCTACCGGTAGTTGCCTATTTTCTTCTAATCAAATATTTGCCGATGTATGGCATTCAGATCGCCTTCAAGGATTTCTCAGCTTCTAAAGGCATCTGGGGCAGCGATTGGGTGGGGATGAAGCATTTCGTTCGATTCTTCAACAACTACCAATTCTGGACATTGATTAAGAATACGGTTGGCATCAGCTTGTACCAAATTTCAGTAGCGTTCCCGATCCCAATTATCTTCGCTCTGCTCATCAATGAGGTACGGAGCAAGTGGTTCAAGAAGAGTGTGCAGTCCATCACGTTCATGCCGCATTTTCTATCCACAGTTGTGCTCGTCGGCATGGTTATGGCCTTCCTCTCTCCATCGACTGGTCTAGTCAATCATGCGATTCGCTGGCTGGGCGGAGAAGCGATTTACTTCATGACTGAGCCGGGGATGTTCAAGTCGATCTATGTATTCTCAGACATCTGGCAGAATATGGGATTCAGCTCAATCTTGTATATAGCGGTGTTGTCCGGCATAGATCGACACTTGTATGAAGCAGCGGTTATCGATGGGGCCAGTCGGATGCAGCGCCTGCTGCATATCGCGATTCCGCACCTGATCCCGACCGCGATCATCATGCTGATCTTCCAGTTTGGCTCAATTATGGACATCGGGTTTGAGAAGATCTTCCTGATGCAGAACGATCTGAATATCAGTGCGTCTAACGTGATCTCTACCTATGTATATGAGATGGGACTGCTCGGTTCGCAGTTCAGCTTCTCGGCAGCGGTCGGCTTGTTCAACTCCGTGATCAATCTGATTCTGATCGTGATCGTGAACAGCATTGCCAGAAAAGTCAGCGAGACAAGCTTATGGTGAGAAAGGAGGCACAGCATGGAATTCGCAACAGCCGAAAGGCGGGGAGATCGGATCTTCCAATTCATAGTTCACTTGATTCTCGTACTGATTACGCTTGGAACGATGTATCCGCTCCTCTATGTCGTCAGCGCCTCCTTCAGTGATCCGATGGCGATCGTCAAGGGTGAAGTCTGGCTTCTGCCTAAGGATCTTACACTGGATGCCTATCGCAAAGTATTCGGGAACTCCGACATCATGACGGGTTATCGTAACTCCCTTATCTATCTGGTTGTGGGGACATCGATTAATATCCTAATGACTACGATGGGCGCCTATGCGTTGTCTCGTAAGGATTTCAAAGGGCGCTATGCCTTGACGCTGATTTTCACGTTTACGATGCTGTTCAACGGCGGACTGATACCGACTTATCTGGTGTTCAAGAATATGCTTGGACTGTACGACAATTTATGGGTCATGGTCATACCGAGCGCTATCAGCATATGGAATTTGATCATCATGCGAACGTACTTTCAGACATCGATCCCAATGGAGCTGCAGGAAGCGGCATTCATTGACGGCTGCAGCAATATTCGAACGCTAATTAGTGTCGTGCTGCCGCTGTCGGCGCCGATCATCGCAGTAATGACCTTGTATTATGGTGTCGCACATTGGAATTCATACTTCACTGCGCTCATCTACCTGAATGATTCCGATCGGTATCCGTTGCAGCTGGTCATTCGAGGCATATTGATCAAGGAGGATACGCAAGCGATGGCCGGCGGCCAAGGAGAGAGTATCGTCGATCAGTTGTTGCTTGTAGAGGGTATGCGCTATGCGGTAATCGTAGTATCCAGTCTTCCGATGCTGATGCTGTATCCGCTGATCCAGCGTCACTTTGTCAAAGGCGTCATGATGGGAGCTATCAAGGGATAAGAGATCATTGGAGGCGTATAGGAATGGATATGGAAAGAGAGAGCCTGCTTCAACTCCAAGGCATACATGCAACCGCTGAGCATGAGCTGGAAGGGTTCGAAGCAGGGAAGGCCATAGATGGCAGCCCGGATACATACTGGGCGGGCAGCCCTTACTATGTGTGGTGGAAGCTTGATCTAGGCCAGTGCTGTCGTGTTGATGAATTCGTTATTCGTCCAGTTGCAGATGAAATCATTCACTACTATATAGAGTGCAGTGTTGATCATCTGAACTGGGTGACTGTCGCAGAGGCGATGGACGAACGTCCATTGTCCTCTGCTGGCAAGTCGCATGCGATTGGTGTAGAAGCCAGATACGTAAAGCTGACAGTCACCTACTGCTCATCGGGTGAGACTGTGAAGATTCGCGATGTTCAGGTTTATGGTCAGCAGCTAGAGAATGTGGCATTGGAGGAGCAAGACAGGAGCGCTCAGAAGCTATTCCCTGCGATTGCCTGTGATGAGAGCTCTGGCTTTACTAAGACCATTGTTGACGACATCGAGCCGGGTAGGCAGGAGGAAGTGCTGATCGGTGATCAGCCGGGCAGTTATATTGTGTATCGCGGGATTGATTTCTCACAGGATGGCGTGAATCAGCTTCGTGGATTTTTCGGTTTTGTTGATTCGGATAGAGCCAAGCGCTTGACAGTGGAAGTGAGAGTCGATGGTTTAGACGGTGAGAAGATTGGCGAGCTTGTGCTATTCAGGCAGTGGAAGCGTTGGTGTAATCTTGCAGGGGATTTGAAGCATGAGGACGCTTCTTTGCTAAGAGGGATCCACGATGTGTATCTAGTCATCGTGAGCGGCGATCCACCGCAGCAGCTAATGATTCATTGGCTTGCTTTCGTTACGAAGACACCGCTGCCGGCACCAACTCCACGTGCGGAGCGTATACCGGTCGCAGCAGTGGACGAGTATCAGATTTACTTCGGCAATCTGCACAGTCATACGGCGTTCTCCGATGGAATTGGCGTACCGGAGCAGGCTTATGATTATGCGCGTTACACGGCTGGACTGGACTTCCTAGCGATCACGGAGCACAGCAACCTGTACGATCATGATCTAGATTGGTCGAGGAGCCGCAAGTGGCAGGACATTCAGCGGATGGCTGAACAGAAGACGGAGGATGGCTCATTCCTGGCGTTATTCGGAGCTGAGACGACCTGGTATAATCAGTTCGGTCATATGAATACGTACAATCTGGATTGCTTTATCAACACGTATGAAACCGAATATAACGAAATACCGAATTACTATGAGACGTTGAAGAAGTATCCGAATTCAATCCATCAATGGAATCACCCATGGTCGTGCGGCAATCGCCATCATGACGATTTCTCGCCCTATGATCCCGAGCTGGATGAAGTGATGCATATGATCGAGCTGAATTCCATCGAGTTCAAGGAGCTAGGCGGATTACACTATTACGTCAAGGCCCTCGACCTTGGCTGGCATGTCGCCCCCGTAGGCAGCCAGGACAATCATAATGGTGAATGGGGTACGCAGAATACACTGCGAACCGGCGTACTCGTAGAGCAACTGACTCGAGATCACTTCTATGACGCTCTGCGACATCAGCGTGCTTATTATACATCAGCGCTGCACCTGAAGGTATGGTTCCAGGTGAACGGGGCTGTGATGGGTTCACGCATCACTGCTGCTTCGACGGTCGATATCGCATTTAAGGCCTTATACGGCCAGAATACGGACAGACGGATCGTCAAGGCTGAGATTTACGGCGAGCACGGCCGTGTCCTGCATGAGGTCACAGCGGATAGTAACGAGGTGGATTATAAGGTATCCTTACCAGGAGACCAACGTTACTATTTCGTGAAGCTGTATCAGGATGACGGAGAATTTGCCGTGACCGCACCGGTTTGGTTGGATTTGTAGTGGTTATATAATTAGAAGATCCTTAGGAACAACAATATGACCGTCCTACTCACAAGGATGGTCATATTGTTGTTCCCTGTAACATTTTGATTAGAAGAATGAAGGAGTTAATGGTAGTAATAGGGAATACAACGTAAGCTAATCAATAAGCTATTAGCAAATGAATGAGAGAGGTGGAGCAATGGTTTCATTGGGGAGTGTCAGTATCATTCAAGATATTAGAACAGTGTGGGCGAACGAAGCAAGAGACTTTACACCTTGGCTGGCGCAGAATCTTGAAGAATTAGGTGCTGAACTTGGAATCGATCTTGAATTGATCGGCATGGAACATAGCGTTGGATCATTCTCGCTTGATATCTACGCCAAGGAGATTAGCTCTGGCCATGCTGTAATTATTGAGAATCAACTTGAAGTGACAGACCATTCCCATCTGGGACAATTAATCACCTATGCATCTGGTGTGGATGCCGCAATTATTATTTGGATATCACGAGAAGTACGGGAGGAGCATCGGAAAGCCATAGATTGGTTGAACCAAATATCGAATGAAGATATCCATTTCTTCGCGGTAGAGATTCAAGCTATCACAATCGGCGATTCACCTCCAGCGCCATTATTCAAGGTGAAGGCCTCTCCGAATGAATGGAGCAAGATGAAGCCGTCAATCACCTCAGTTATTGCACAGCCAAAGTCTAAGAAACAGCAGTTTTATCATGATTTCTTCAAGACATTCCTAGAAAAGTTGAAAGCGCAGCATCCGGGTATGACCAACGCCAAGTCAGTAGGGTACGATAGTTGGTTTGGCTTCGGTGTCGGACATTCCGGTTATGTCTTGAATATCGCATTCCGCGGTGGAAATCGATTCTCAGTCGAACTCTATATTGATGCTAATGATAAGGAAACCAATAAGGTCAGGTTTGATAAGCTTCTGGAACGCCGAGCGGAGATCGAGCATTCACTTGAACAGTTATCGTGGGAACGATTAGATGATAAGCGAGCATGCAGAATTGCTGCTTATATGAATGTAACTGAGGATGACATCATGGTCGAATGGGGAATAAAAAGGCTAGTTGCATTCAAAAAGGTATTCTTGCAATACATATAAGAGAGTCATTTGATTCGGGATTGACAGCTTGTGTGCATAGAACTGATGGACTATAATAAAAATATATAGGAGCCTGCGCAAACAGGCCCCTAGGCACAGCAGCCGCTTTTAAGGGCGGTAGGCTTGTTCAAAAGGATGTCCGATAGAATTAGACCGGTTCCTGTGATGGGCGGTCTATTTCTTTTTGTGATTGGCAAGCGCTTTGGATTTCGGTTATTAAGTAGAAGCCAGCACATCGGCGAATGCCTTGGCATAAGGTGGCAAATCAGGTGGCCTGCGACTTGAGATCAAGTGGCCGTCGACGACGACTGGCTCGTCCAGCCAGATCGCGCCAGCATTCTCCATATCATCCCGAATTCCCGGGGTGCTCGTAACCTTCTTGTTCTGTAGAATCTTCGCTGAGATAAGCACCCAGCCTGCGTGACAGATCTGTCCAATTGGCTTCTGGTGTTCGTCCATATGCTTCACCATAGCGATTACTTGGGAATATCGTCTTAGCTTATCAGGTGCCCATCCTCCTGGCACTAGTATGCCGTTATAATCGGCTGGGTTAATATCGCCGAAGGCATAATCCGAAGTGGAAGGTACACCGTACTTGCCGATATACTTCTCACCAGCCTTGGGGCCGACAAGATGAACCTCAGCTCCTTCTTCCTGCAATCGCATGATGGGATACCACAATTCCAAATCTTCAAACTCATGATCGACGAGTGCGATGACTTTCTTGTTATTCAGACGCAAATCAATCCCTCCTTATACCCCTTAGTATACACGGAGTTGGAAAGTTTATTAAGTCCTTCAGATCGAGCATCGCACAAACAGGAGCAGTTGTTCGAAGAATGATAATTATCACTTGTATGAATAGAACCATCAGACTATAATAAAGATATAAAAAAGGAGCCTGCGCTAACAGGCCCCTGGGCATAGCAGCCGCTTTTAAGGGCGGAAGGCTTGACATCAGAAGTTGGCCAAGAGATAGACCGTAACCTAGACCAGGGCGGTCTATTTCTTTTTGTGTTGGGTTAGAGTCGCTATGATCTGCACGATCAGCGCCAGCAGTCCAATCAAACTACTACTGAAGCCAATCAGAATAATCAAAACGTCCTTGACCTCCACAGGCATCACCTCCCTTCCGGGAGAATAGCCGACCGCCCTTGCGAGCCTTACTGTTATGCTTAAAATCATTTTATCACACAGAACATTAGTTCGTATATATGAAAATGGTTTTTATTCTTCTGAGCTTCAATATGCTCAAAGAGATGATAATCTCATGTCGGATAAAGGGATTTTAGATCGATATATGGAATATTACTATAGCACCAATGACCATTACATATAGAGGAGAACCCTACATGAATAACTTCAACGACAAAGTGAATTTCATCTGGAAGATCGCCGAGCTTCTAAGAGGTCCCTATAAACCTGAGAAGTACGGAGACGTCATCCTTCCACTCGCAGTGCTTAGACGATTTGATTGTCTATTGGAGGCGACGAAACCACTGGTTATCGAGAGAGCTAAGCAGACGGACATCGAGATTATTCTCAACAACATAACGGGTTACGGCTTCTCTAATAAATCGAACTTCATCTCATTCAGCAATCTGCTGGGCGATCCCGACAATATCAGAACGAACTTCGAGATCTACATCCAAGGTTATTCCGCGAACATCAGAGAGATCATCGAGCACTTCGACTTCGATAAGGAAATCAAGAAGCTGGATGACAACAACTTATTGTTCCTCGTCATTAAGGAGTTCTCGCAGATCGACCTGCATCCGAGTACCGTATCTAATCAAGAGATGGGTTATATCTTCGAGGAATTGATTAGACGCTTCTCAGAAAATGCCGAGGCCGGCGATCACTACACGCCAAGAGAAGTAATCGAGCTCATGACGAACATCCTCTTCAACAATCTGGAGCAGGAGCTCACGCAAGAGGGTGCCATCTTCACCGTAGGCGACTACGCATGCGGGACAGGTGGTATGTTGTCTGCTGCTACGAATTATATTCAAGAATGGAATCCGAATGCCCAAATCGAGGTGTTCGGCCAAGAGCTCAACCCGCAATCTTACGCTATCTGTAAAGCGGACATTCTGATTAAAGGTCAGAAGGAGAAGAATATCGTACTCGGCAACTCCTTCACCGCAGACGGCCATCGCAATGAGAAGGTGCGCTTCGCACTGATGAATCCACCATTCGGCGTAGACTGGAAGAAGGACAAGGAGTTCGTTGATAAGGAAGTGAAGGATCAGGGCTTCAACGGTCGATTCGGCGCTGGAACACCCAGAACGTCAGATGGCTCACTCTTATTCCTGCAGCACATGGTCTCCAAGATGCAAGAGGACGAGAAGGGATCACGTATGGCGATCATCTTCAATGGTTCACCCTTATTTACTGGTGATGCAGGATCAGGTGAGTCCGAGATTCGCCGATGGCTGATTGAGAACGATCTATTGGAAGGTATCATCGCACTACCGAATGATCTATTCTACAACACGGGGATTGCTACCTATATCTGGGTCGTGACTAACCGCAAGAATGATAACATACTGAAGGGCCCGATTCGCACAGGCAAAATACAACTTGTAGACGCCACCGGCTTCTCTCACAAAATGCGGAAATCGCTCGGCTCCAAGCGAAATGAAATCAGCCCGTCCGACATCGCCGAGATTACGCGGATCTATGGCGAGTTCAAGGCAGGCGAATTCTGCAAGATCTTCGATAACAAGGAATTCGGTTACTTGAAGGTTACGATCGAGCGGCCGTTGCAGTTGAACTTCAAGATCTCTGAAGAGAGGATCGAGAACCTCTATTCTGAATCTGCTTTCTCCAATCTGTACGATGAAGACAAGGTGGATGAGCTGCAATTGAAGAAAGCGATGCAGACCATCAAGAAGACAGAGCGCGCTGAACTGGAGAAACAGTTGAAGGGCAAGGAATTGCAAGAACAGATTCTAAGTGTGTTGAACGCGAATCGGAGTGAACAGATTTATAAGAATAGAGATGCATTCACTAAAGTATTGGAAGGCGTATTCGGCGAGTTGAAGCTGAGCAGTACGCTGTTTAAGGTTGTGTTAATGGGACTCTCCGAAAGGGATGAGACGGCAGATTACTGTTACAGCGGCAAGAAGAAGGAAGCAGACTCGAGTCTGCGCGACACCGAGAGCATTCCGCTCTCCGTCGATGTCTCCGAATTCGAAGCCGATAACGAGAAGCATATCAAGAAGGAACAACAGAACATCCTCGATTATGTGGAGCGGGAAGTGAAACCACATGTGAAGGAATTCTGGATTGATCATACGAAGACGAAGATCGGGTACGAGATTCCTTTCACGAGATACTTCTATAAATATGAAGAGTTGCGACCTTTCGCTGATATCATGGCGGAGATCCAAGAGCTGGAGCAGGAGATTCAAGTGGAGATTAAGAAGGTGATTGGGTAATGGCTGAGTTTAAGTATAGATCTGCGAATGAGATGAAGGATAGCGGAGTTGAGTGGCTGGGGGCGATTCCAGAAGATTGGAAAATGACAAGAATGAAATATAACGGGGAATCAATTATTGGTCTGACCTATGCACCTGAAGATGTGGTTGATAATAACGGTTCCTTGGTATTACGATCATCAAATGTGCAAAACAATAAAATAGATTTGAATGATACAGTTTATGTTAGTAAGAAAATACCTTTCAAATTAATAACCAAAGAGGGAGATATATTAATTTGTTCAAGAAATGGAAGTAGGGCATTAATAGGGAAAAATGCTTATATTGATGGAGCTAGTATAGGATATACATTTGGTGCGTTTATGACAGTTTTTAGAAGTGGACAAAGTAGATACATATACTATGTATTTAATTCTCCATTATTCTCTTATCAGTCTAGTTCTTATTTAACAGCTACGATAAATCAATTGACAGTGAATAATCTGAATAACTTTGTAACAGCTTTACCTGGTCCACTAGAACAACAAAAAATCGCCAACTTCCTCGATATCAAAACAGCCCAATTCGACTCCATCATCGCAAAGAAAGAGCAGCTCATTCAGAAATTAGAAGAAGCGAAGAAGAGCCTGATTTCTGAAGTGGTCACTGGCAAAGTGAAAATAGTTGATGGCGAAATGGTGAGAAGACAGCCAGAGGAAATGAAGGAAAGTGGTGTTGAATGGCTAGGGATGGTTCCGAAGGAATGGGAAATAAAGAGAATTAAACATATTTCACAATTGAGAAGCGGAGAATCTATCACAAATGAATCAATTGAGGTAGAAGGACATTACCCAGTTTATGGTGGTAACGGCATTAGAGGATATACGGATTCTTATACACACAAAGGAAAACATATATTAATTGGTAGACAAGGGGCTTTATGTGGAAATATTAATATTGCTAATGGGGACTTCTGGGCTTCAGAACATGCGGTAGTTGTGAATATTCAATCTGATACTAATATCATATGGTTTAGTCTTTTGCTCGACAGCATGAATTTAAATCAATATTCTATCTCAGCAGCTCAACCAGGACTTGCAGTCGGAATGATCAACAATCTATTTGTACCGTACACTTCAAGGGAAGAACAAGACTTGATTTCTGGTTATTTAGAATTTGAATCAAATAAATTTGCTCAGCTCCAAGTAAAAATTTTGTCCCAGATCCAAAAACTCAAACAAGCCAAACAATCCCTCATATCCGAAGCGGTTACAGGCAAGATCGATCTGAGAGATTGGAATATCATCTAGGAAGGAGAATCGCCATGATAACGTCCGTTACGCCAGATGCGCTGAAGGAACGCTCCTTTCAAACCCTCATCAAGGACTATCTCATCAGCGACAGTGGTTACGTAGAATCGTTTAACAACGGTTATGATCAGCAGCTAGCGATTGATACGGATTGTCTATTCAACTTCCTAGAGATGACACAAGAGAAACAGACGAACCGACTGAAGGAAATTTACAAGACGAATTACAGGAACAAAGTTCTCGAAAATCTGGACCAGCAGCTTCGACTCCGTGGATCCATTGAAGTGCTTAAACATGGGATCAAGGACTATGGCGTGAAGCTGGATTTGGCTTATTTTAAGCCGCCGACCGACCTGAACCCTGAACAATATGTGCTGTACCAGCAGAATATTCTGTCTCTTACCGAAGAGCTTAACTATATCGGTAACAAGCGCATTGATCTGGTTATCTTCCTCAATGGAATTCCGATCATCACGATGGAGCTCAAGAATGCGTTTACGGGTCAGAGCTATAAGAATGCGATTAAGCAGTACAAGGAGGATCGAAGCCATCAGGAGAAGCTGTTCCTCTTCAAGGAACGAAGCATCGTTAACTTCGCCATGGACACCGATGTTGCATATATGTCAACGCGGCTGAATGGGGAGGGGACATACTTCCTCCCATTTAATAGAGGGTTCGATGAGGGTGCTGGCAACCCGATTGTCGAAGGGAAGCTTGGCACACATTATATCTGGGAAGACATCCTGCAGAAGGATTCAATTCTGGAAATTATCCATAAATTCACCTTCATTGAAAAGAGCGAGGTCACGCTGAAGGACGGGTATACCTCAATCAAGGAGACCGTCATCTTCCCGCGATATCACCAGCTTGATGTGGTTCGCAGTGTTCTGAATCATGCCAAGACGCATGGCTCCGGGCAGAAATATCTGATCCAGCATTCCGCAGGCTCAGGGAAGACGAATTCGATCACTTGGCTGACGCACCGGCTGGCTTCCTTACATGATGCGAACAATCACATTATCTTCGATGGCGTGATCGTGGTCACGGACCGGGTCATCTTGAACCAGCAGCTGCAGGATTCCATCTATCAATTGGAGCATAAGGTCGGCGTAGTCGCCAAGATTAAAGAAGGTTCCACTCAGCTCGCTGAAGAGCTTGAAAAAGGCACGAAGATCATCATCGCCACGATCCAGACATTCCCCTTCGTCATGAAGAAGCTGGATGGCACGATGGGCAAGAAGTACGCCATCGTGATCGATGAGGCGCATTCTTCCACATCCGGCAAGAGTATGATGTCGCTGCAGGAGTCATTGTCGTTGGAAGAAGCGGCGGCAATTGCAGGCAAGGAAGAGGAAGAAGAGCAAGATGCCGAGGATAAGATCAATAAGGAGCTTGAGAAATTCGCTGATCGCAGTCATATCAGCTTCTTCGCGTTCACTGCTACGCCGAAAGGATCAACCCTGAAGCTGTTTGGTCAACCGGGAGAGAATGGGAAGCCAGAACCGTATCATATCTACAGTATGAGGCAAGCGATTGAGGAAGGGTTTATCTTCGATGTGCTGAAGAATTATATGACATACAAGATGTACTACAACGTGAACAAGAAGATCGAGGATGATCCCTCGTTCAGCAAGAGTAAGGCGGCGAAGTCGATTGCCCGATTCGTCAGTCTGCACCCGCATAACATCTCGCAGAAGACAGAGATTATTATCGAGCACTTCCGCAGCTTCACGATGAGGAAGATTGGCGGTGAAGCGAAGGCGATGCTGGTTACTTCATCGAGGCTTCATGCGGTGCGTTATAAACTGGCGTTCGATGAGTACATCAAGTTGAAAGGGTATACAGACTTGAAGACGTTGGTTGCATTCTCGGGTTCGGTCAAGGCAGACGGTGATGAGTATAAAGAGTCGCAGATGAATGACGGCGTAAGTGAAAGTCAGTTGGCTGCTGAATTCGATAAGGATGAATTCAAGGTGCTGATTGTTGCGAACAAATATCAGACCGGATTCGATCAGCCAAAGCTGCATACGATGTATGTGGATAAGAAACTGTCCGGTGTGAAAGCTGTTCAGACGCTGTCGAGATTGAATCGGACTTGCGCGGGCAAAGAGGATACGTTCGTGCTGGATTTCGTCAATGAACCCGAGGAAATTCGATTGGCGTTCTTGCCCTTCTATCGTGTAACGACGCTCAATAATGATATTGAACCGAATGAGATTTACACGCTTGAGCGGGCGATCTACGATAAGCAAGCTTTCGACAGGGAAGATGTGAAGCTGTTTACGGATCTATTTTATAAGGGGAAGCACTCGAAGGCAGATATAAGCACAATGAACAACGTTGTGAATCAATCGGTGAAGCATTTGGATGCCTATGAACGAGAAGAGAAGATAGACTTCAAGGGGCTCATTGGGAAGTTTATGAATCTGTACCTGCTGATCATTCAGGTCGCGCCGATTGTGGATTCCGACCTGCATCGCTTGAGTATCTATCTGCGCTATCTGATTCAGAAGATCGAGATCGAGTCGACTGGTGGTGTTAATATAACCGATAAGGTCGTGCTTGATTATTATAAACTGGAGAAGAAGACCGAGGGAGCCATTACACTCGAAGGAGAAAACCCAGGGGTTGTTATAACTGTTGGGGGTGGCGGAAAAGTAGCGGAAGAGGCAGAGGATTATCTGAGTGAGATTATTAAGAATCTAAATGAGAAGTATGGGACGGAGTGGGGAGAATCTGAGCGGTTGAACATGGAACAGATTCGATCTAATCTCATGGAAGATAAGGACTTGGAATTGAAGGCACTGGTAAATCCAATTGATATGTTCAAACTTGCGTTTGAACCTCGATTCCTAGATGGTACGGCACAGGAATATGATAAGGATCAAGGATTCTATGGCAGGGTGCTGACCGATGAGAACTTCAGGAATAACCTGATGGAAATGATGATGAGAGATGTGTATGCAAGGTTTAGGGATGGGAAGGGCAGACGTGATTCTCAGAGGGAGGGATAATTTTGTTGAAACAAAAATATAGACAAATCGCCCCGACATTAGATTATATATACGATGAAGTTATCCTCGCCCAAGCATGGAAGAAAACCCAGCTTTATATTCGACGTCATAATTGGTATGCAGATGTATTGGAAATTGATTGTTCAGCAATTGATTTGGAGAATAGGATAAAGAAATGGGCAGATGATTTAATATCAGGTGAATATAAGCCGAGTGAGATGCGCCTTGTCTTGGCTCCCAAAAATGCAGAATGGGAATTTTCAACAAGAAAAACACATGGATCCGAACCGGAATTTGATAGTTGGCAACTAAAAAGTGAATCGACTGTAGAAAATGATAATAAACCAGTTCAAAAGCTTAGACCACTTGCTCATCTATCAATCCGTGATCAGACTGTTGCAACTGCTGCAATGCTCTGCTTGGCTGATATAATTGAAACTGCACAAGGGGATCCGGATGAGGACTACATTCAGTGTCAGAAGAATCATATGTTTAGTTATGGAAATAGGTTATATTGTGAGTGGATATCCAATAATGGAGGAAATAAAAACGCAAAATTTGGTTGGGGAAATTCTAAGATCTACAGGGATTTCTATGTGGATTACAAGAAATTTCTAGCAAGACCTCAAAACATGTGTCAATATTACGAACCAATACTAGCCGAAGGAGCAAAACTAGTAACTGTATCTTTAGATTTAAAGGGTTTTTACGACTGCGTTGATAGAAGATTACTTATTTCAAAAATGATGAAATTGTGTAAGAGCCACGAGGAAATCTATCATGTTGAACTAGACTATCATGTTAATGAGGATTTTGAGTCTATATTGAATAAAATATTCTCATGGGAATGGTCTGAGGATGATCTTATTCACAGTGATATAGTTTCTCAAACGAATGAGTTACCTAATGGTCTGCCGCAAGGACTTGTAGCAAGTGGTTTCTTTTCTAATGCATACTTAATTGAGTTTGATAAGTGTATGGGGCAATTATTACATAAAACTGAAGTGTTCCATGAAATAATAATTAGGGATTATTGCCGTTATGTTGATGACATTCGGTTAGTTATAGAGGTTTTAGTAGATGATAAAAAGCTTGGTTTTCGTCCGTCACTTGAAATGAAGATAAATGAGTTACTGAGTGAATGTACTGATGAATTTTTAAGAATAAATCCTGATAAAACGACATATACCGAGTATGGAAAATCTTCTTCGCAGAATAATATCTCCGCGCTCATGACTATGTTTCAAAGTGTCATAAGTGGGACGCCAGATTTAGATGCATTAAAGCAAGTCACAGGCGGATTGGATAACTTGTTGCAGATTGCTGATAGACTAAACCGAGATACAACTAGCGAAATATACGATATGACATTGGCTGAAATGGTTGATTCCAATACCGATGTTCGTGATGACACAATAAAACGATTTGTGGCTTCCCGAATTGTAAAATCATTAAGACTTCGCAAAGGAATGATTGAAGGGTTAAGTCTAAATGAAATTACAAATCAATCAATAGATGAAAACGATCCTGAATCAAGATTAGATCATGAATTTATTGTTACCGCCCGTAAGTTAATATCAAGTTGGTCTAAAAATCCTTCGTTGAACTTGTTACTAAGATGCGGATTAGATTTGTATCCAGATGCGACAATGTTAACTCCCGTATTACGAGCTCTTGAAAGTAAGATATTCCATAATTTACTTTCACCAACTCCAGAACAAATTCGGGAGATAAAATCAGCAGAGTATGCAGCGGCAGATTTGCTCCGTGCCAGTGCAACTCAAATTGGATTTAAAGAAGATTCTGAGTATCCCAAATCAACGGACATACAAGGATACAGACAAGAGCTTGCTGATTTTGCTGTTAAGATACAAGAAAATAAGAGTATACCTTGGTATGTGAAACAACAAGCAGCGTTATTTATGGCGTATGTGGCTGATTATCGTGCAACATTGAGTAAACTACCAGAACTTAAACACTATAATAGACTGCATAGATGTATGTTATACAAGAAGAACAACAGTGTGAAAGTGAATGAATTGGATTTGATAGCAGTGTCTCTTGTTGCTCAGCAAATAGCTCCAAACAAGAAAAAATATGCTAGTTGGTTTATTGATTTTGTAAATCAATTGAGTGAGCATGGGCAGATTCAAGCTGTATCGGTACTCTTTATGAACCGTCCGGATTTAATGGAAGAAGTAATCAAACATAAGCGCATTTCAGGAGCTGGGTGGTATTTTAGACTTCCAGCTGTACTGTTAAAAAAACGTTCGAAACAAGCAACTCTATTGAACCCAGGTATAAAAATACCTTTATTAGATATCGTTCAAGGTGAGGACAACCCTTTTTCACAAGAGAATGCACTACTATTATTAGTAAGGAAAATATTAGAAGTACCCGGAATTAAAGATAAGCTGATTAGAGGTTTATCGATTGAACATATCCAGGTCTCACATAATAACTGGAATGAGATACAAAGTGCATCTACAGCTGGTTTTAATGTGCATATAGAAGATGGTGATTATCCAGCTATCGATATACCAAGGTGGGTAGATAATAAAAATGAGTGGATGTATAACTGTGGACGTATTCTTCGATCTAGTATAACGGGTGAATATGATTTTACAGCGAACTCATTTCTAATTAAGGATGAACATTCCAAGTATAAAGGATTACGATCTACACCATTTACCCGTAGTTTTGGGTTGAATAACTTCCCAAGGGGGCTCTTCATCGAACCAAGCCCATTAACACCATGGTTGAGTGAACTTATCATGCATTTATTGCAATGGCCTGGTGTACTCTTTGAAGAGAAACATGTAGAAGGAATGTCTGAAGTTAAGGGAATACCGGATCTTCAGATAATTATTAATCGTAGAATAAAGAGTCAGCATAAAATGTATGGAAAACAATCAGGTATTCCAATATATACAATCCCAGTTAATTCACATGTCGATAGAGAAAGGGACAGCCTTCGAGTAGCAATTGTGCAACCTCTTCTACCTAAGATGAGTGATTTTGACGAGAAAAATCCTACCTATTGGTCGACAAATTATCGTAAAAGACACCGGAATCATATTTCGTCACTGTGCCGTCTTGCATATACTCATTTATCAGCCTGGAAAACAGCTAGAGAGCATGAGGACTTTAGAGACAATCAAGTAGATTTAATTATTTTTCCAGAATTGTCCGTGCAACCTAGTGATATTGATCGTTTGGAACGGTTATCTGATATGACAAAAGCTAACATATTCGCTGGTTTGACATTCATGTCTCGTAATAATGGTAATGATACAGTAAATCAGGCACTGTGGCTGCTGAGAAATGAAAAAAAATCGGGCAGAGAATTTGTTCATATATGGCAGGGGAAGGAACACCTTACTGATTTCGAAAAGAATACAATGAAGATTATGAGCCATAGACCATATCAAGTTATTATCGAGCTTCCGAGAAAAGATGATAATGTTATTCGTATAGCGGGAACTATCTGTTATGATGCGACTGATCTGGCATTAGCATCTGATCTTGTGAATATCTCAGATGTCTTCGTAGTCGCAGCAATGAATAAAGATGTTACCACATTCGACAGTATGGTGTCTGCTTTACATTATCATATGTATCAACCTGTAATTCTTGCTAACAGTGGGGAATTCGGGGGTTCAACTGCTCAGGCACCATACCAAGAAAGGTATGATAAATTAATTGCACACGTTCATGGTATTAATCAACTTGCGATCAGCGTCTTTGATGTAGATGCTCTTGCTTTTAAAAAAGGAAAGATTGATAAGAAGACAAAAGGAATTAAGACGCCACCTGCAGGTTTTAATGGGCGTAAGTAATAGTTATACGATACAATTAACACATACAACGATGCAGTAAATCAAGGGAATGTAAAGAAGGGGGCTTGTGGAGATTTTAGTTGGAGAACTTACAGAGGAGACAAACAACATGATTAGATTCGGCGTTATTGGAACCAATTGGATTACAGAGGACTTCATAGATGCAGCGCGTCGGATCGACGACTTCGCGCTGACTGTCGTGTATTCTCGTTCAGAGGATACAGGACACACATTCGCGGGCAAGCACAATATCCCGAACGTGTACACAGACATCGAGCAATTCGCGGCGAGCGCGGAACTGGATGCGGTCTATATCGCCAGTCCCAACTCGCTGCATGCGGAGCAGGCGATCCTGTGCATGTACAACGGCAAGCATGTGCTGTGCGAGAAGCCGCTGGCCTCGAACGCGTCAGAGGTTGAGCGTATGACAACAGCAGCCGCGCTTAACCAAGTGCTGCTCATGGAAGCGATGAAATCGTCATTCCTCCCGAACTTTCTTGCGATTCGTGACAATCTACATAAGATTGGGAAGATCAGGCGTTATTCGAGCAGCTATTGTCAGTATTCCTCTAGGTATGATCGTTACAAGAACGGTGAGAACATCAACACGTTCAATCCGGTATTCTCGAATGGCGCGCTAATGGACTTAGGTATCTATTGCATCTATCCGTTGGTGATGCTGTTCGGTCAGCCGGAGCGTGTGCAGGCGAGTGCGATCATGCTGGATTCCGGCGTGGACGGCGCAGGGAGCTTGCTGCTGTCCTATAGCGATATGGATGCGGTCATACAATACTCGAAGATTACAGATTCCTATGTGAGCATCGAGATCCAAGGTGAAAATGGGACGATCATCATTGACAAAATAAGTACTCCGGACAAGGTGCAAATCCGGTATCGCGATGGCTCGATAGAGGAGCTTACTGTTCCTCAAGTGGATAATACGATGCTCTATGAGGTGGAGGAATTTATCCAAGTAATAAAGCGGGGCAAGTGCGAATCACAAGTGAACTCGCATGAATTGTCGCTGCAGGTCATGCAGCTAATGGATGAAGCGCGCAGGCAGATCGGACTGAAGTATCCTGCTGATGAAGCCGTAAATTAATTATTTTGTTGTTAATTAATCACCCTGTAGCGTATAACTATATAGTATGCGGATGCCACGGAAGCCCCTAATGACTACGAGCATTCATTACGATCATGTCAGTCACATTCCATAAGGAGTAGTCATGCAGAAGCACAACTTCACGTTAGCCATCTTATTATCGAATTTACTGATAATCTTCATGGGCATCGGGCTTGTTATTCCAGTCACGCCGACGATTATGAATGAGCTGGATGTGTCTGGCTCCGTGGTCGGCAATATGGTCGCGGCATTCGCGCTAGCGCAGCTTGTTGTGTCGCCGTTCGCCGGGCGCGGAGTGGACAGGTTCGGTCGGAAGATCATGATTGTGATCGGACTCGTCATCTTCGGCTTGTCGGAATTGCTGTTCGGGTTAGGACAATCGGTGAGCGTTCTATTCCTGTCCCGTATGCTCGGAGGCGTTAGTGCTGCGTTCATCATGCCTGCTATCACCGCATTTATCGCGGATATTACGACAATTGAGACACGGCCGAAGGCGCTGGGGTATATGTCAGCGGCCATCTCCACGGGATTCATTATCGGTCCAGGCATTGGCGGATTCTTGGCAGCCTTCGGGACTCGTGTACCGTTCTTCTTCGCCGCTGTACTGGCGCTAGTCGCGATGATCCTGTCGATCATTACACTGCGGGAACCTACGCGTCACTATGAGGGGCAGAACTTGAAGCAGAAGGCAGGCATCAAGCGGATCTTCGCGCCGATGTACTTCATCGCGTTTCTAATCATTCTAATCTCTTCGTTCGGACTAGCTGCATTCGAATCGTTGTTCTCGCTGTTCACGGATCATAAATTCGGCTTCACGCCCAAGGATATCGCCATTATGATTACCGGTGGTGCGATCATAGGCGCAATTATCCAGATTCTATTCTTCGATCGATTAACCAGATGGATGGGTGAGATTAAGCTGATTCGAATCAGTCTAATCTTCTCTACTGCGCTTGTTCTTATGATCACGGTTGTCAATTCGTACCTATCGATCATGTTAGTGACGTTCACGATCTTCATCGGATTCGACCTGATGCGTCCAGCCGTTACGAATTATCTAGCCAGGCTTGCAGGCAATGAACAAGGCTTCGTAGGCGGAATGAACTCGATGTTCACGAGTATTGGCAACATCTTCGGTCCGATTATCGGCGGGATTCTATTCGATGTGGATTTGAACTATCCCTTCTACTTCGCGACGATCGTGCTGGTTATTGGAATCGCGCTAACACTGCTGTGGAGAAATCCTATCGTGACCAAATAAAATTGCAGCACCTGCTCCTTGGAGCAGGTGCTGCTTTCATGAGTGACGCTGGCGATGTCGCTATTAAGCGAATCCCGCCTGCTTCAAATTGTTGTAGCTGATCTGCAAGCTGTCAAATGCATCAGTTGGTCCGCCATCGCGCTCAACTAGATACCACTTCACGCCGGCTTCTTCACATGCCTTGAATATATCCGGCCACGCTAGATTACCTTCCATTACCTCGGTCATGATCTGCTCGTTGTCAATAATCGTCATATCCTTCAGGTGAATCGCATCAATCCGGCCCTTGAGCTTGCGGATCCAGGTTGCCGGATCGGCGCCGCCCGCCTGTACCCAATAGGTGTCTAGCGTGAACAGGAACGTCTCAGGATTCGTGCGCTCAGCAATAATATCTAGACCAAGCTTGCCGTTATACTTCTGGAATTCGAAGTGGTGATTGTGATAACTGAATGTCAGTCCATTCTTGCCCAGCTCATTCGCAATATCATTGAATTTATCAGCGAACACAGCATAGCCTTCCGAATTGCGATATTCCGGAGGAAGACCGCCAAGACCTGCGATCCCGCAGCCCAGCGTATGATGCTCCTTGATCAAGCCGTCCAGATCATTAATAAACCGATCGTAAGGCATATGTGTGATGACGATCTTCAAGCCCAGCTCGCGGGCGATTTCAGCCAACTCCTCCGGGGCAATCGGTCCAAGCCCGGAAGCCTGAATCGTCGTATAGCCGAAGTCTCTAATTCTGCGCAAGGATTGCTTGATCGCTTCAGGTGTCCTCGCAAAATCTCTAATCGTATAGAGCTGTGCGCCTGCAATTTTCGTCATGTTCGTTATTCCTCCCATATTAGCTAGATAACTTCCATCCTCTCAATGTATCACTATTATGTGCAATCCACATCGCCAATATTGTTTGAAACTATGCAAATCTTGCTGTATTATGAGAGCCGGAGGTGAAGGCAATGGACCTGCTGGCGTATCATCAATCCTTGCATTATCGCGCTTCGGATCAAACCTTCTTCTATGATCATTCGAGAGATGACAAGCCGGATCCGCGGAGCTTCAAACCACACTACGAGAAGGGGTACGAAGTATTCCTATTCATTAGCGGGTCCGGCAGCTATATGATTGAAGGCACGAAGTATGAGCTCGAGCCGTATTCCATTCTCCTAATGAATTCGAATGAATTGCATGCCATTGACATATCCGAGCATGAGCCTTATGAGCGCATTGTGCTCAGTATTAGGGAGAGCTTCTCTCTGCCATTTATGTTAAGCGGGGTCGACTTCTTCCGTACGATCAAGTACCGTGATCTTGGACATGACAATCAAATCCCTCCTCGAATCGTCTTGGAGAATGGTCTGATCGACCTGTTCGGCAAGCTGAGCCACCTGCTCACTACTGCCAACCCAGAGAATGAGATTGTAGCCAAATGTGTCATCGTACAGATGCTGTCGACCATTAACCGCATTGCCGAAACGAATAAAACCCGAATGAAAAGAAGGAGTAATAACAAAACCGGAGCCGTGCTCGCGCATATTAACGCCAACTTGGAGGAACCGCTCAGTCTGGACGTGCTCTCCGAGAAGTTCTATATGACCAAATACCACCTATGCCGCACATTCAAAGAGACGACCGGCTTCTCCATCAATCAATACATCACCTATAAGAGAATTCACTTAGCGGACACTCTAATGAGTAAAGGAAGCTCCCCGACTCAAGCTTGCTTCATGTCCGGCTTTAACAGCTATTCGAATTTCTTCCGTTCGTATCGCAAGCTGACCGGTAAGTCGCCACGGAGCGGGCATCGGACTCGTCATTCCGGTGATGACAACGATTAAGAATGAGCACAATCTGGGTAAGCTATAGTGAATAATCACACTAGCTCCCAGGAGGTTGACGATGAAAGCTGTAACTTACCAAGGCGCCAATCGAGTGGAACTGAAGGAAGTAGACGATCCGGTTATGGTGAACAAGGATGATGTGATCATCCGAATAACGAGCACGGCGATCTGCGGCTCGGATCTGCACCTGTATAAGGGAGCATTCCCCTTGCCTGAAGGATATGTCATCGGTCATGAGCCGATGGGGATCGTAGAGGAGGCTGGGCCTGAGGTGACACGGGTGAAGAAGGGGGATCGCGTCATTATCCCCTTCACTGTTGCATGCGGACATTGCTATTATTGCTCACACGAGATGGAGAGCCAATGCGATAACAGCAACCCGCATTATGACTCCGGCGGTTACTTCGGCTATTCGGAGAAATTCGGCAACTACATGGGAGCCCAAGCCGAGTACCTGCGAGTCCCATTCGGTAACTTCACACCATTCGTCATTCCAGAATCATGCGAGCTGGAGGACGAGTCTCTGCTGTTCCTGTCCGATGTGCTGCCGACCGCCTACTGGAGTGTCGAGCATGCCGGCGTGCAGTCCGGAGATACTGTCATTGTGCTCGGCTGCGGGCCGATCGGCTTGATGGCGCAGAAATTCGCCTGGCTGAGAGGAGCCAAGCGGGTCATCGCGGTCGATTACTTGCCATATCGTATGGCACATGCGAAGCGGATGAATCAGGTGGAGACATTCGACTTCACAGAGCATGATGATATGGGGGAATACCTGAAGGAGATCACCCATGGCGGTGCCGATTGCGTCATCGATTGTGTCGGCATGGATGGGAAGAAGTCACCTCTGGAATTGATCGGGCAGAAATTAAAACTGCAAGGGGGGACGCTCGGTCCGATTCAGATTGCAACCAAGGCAGTGCGTAAATTCGGGACCGTGCAGCTGACGGGTGTCTACGGAGGAAATTACAATGTATTCCCGCTGGGCGCCTTCTTCGCTCGCAATGTTACGCTGAAGATGGGCCAAGCACCGGTTATTCACTACATGCCTGAGCTCTACGATCAGATTGTGCGGGGCGCAATCAACCCCAGAGATATTATCACACATCGACTGCCGCTTGAGGATGCCGAACATGCCTATCGGATCTTCAATGATCACGAAGACGATTGCATCAAGGTCATTCTGAAGCCGTAACGAGCCAAGCAATGATTTAATGCGAAAATAGAACCGTCAGATGCGGGCGATCATTGAGGATCAGATTGTGAATGATCAACTGTGCAGGGGCTACCGGGAACAGATTTTTTTTCAGATCTGTGCCCGGTAGTCCTATTAATTGTGCTTGAATATAGGATTCCGTCCTATTCTTGTACCGTGTTCAGATGCTCGACCAGACGATTCCAGCTTTCAGTAAGCCCCTGCAGCATGCCCATCTCGATTACGGATTTAAGATCGTCAGCGGTTGCGTATACCGTTGTGCAGATGATCTGGGTTCTGCTGTTACCTAGATCAATGAAGCTTGTGGTGATTGTCATGGATGGCAGGCTATCGTTCACTTGACCACTATCATCGGAGAACGAGTCAATCTGAACGATCTTCTCCGGCGGGTCAATCTCCTGGAAGATGGAGATTCCCCAGGATTCCATATCGCCATCCGGCGAGCGCATGCAGTAATGCCACCTGCCGCCGGTTCGGAGATCCATATCGCATACCGGCATCGTCCAGCCCTGCGGCCCCCACCATTGCGCCAGATGCTCAGCCTCTGTGAACGCCGCATACACCAACTCACGTGGTGCGTTCAGCACACGTTCAATAGTGAACTCCGACTCCCTGACCTGATGGAATTGCACCATAGGCAGCTGGTTCTCCAACCGCGCTAGGGTGGACACAGCGCCTTCGAGTGCACCGTATTCGCGAACCGATTTCTCCAGTTCTTCTAGCGATTTGAACGTCGTCTGCATCGTTAATTGTGTCGTATTCCCCTGACCGATGAAGGTGACTGTTGTGTTGAACCAAGCTGGATCGGCGGAATCCCCATGTGCATACACGAGTCTCTCGTTCTCCACAATCTCCTGATAGGTAATCACATTGTCATAGTCGGTCCCCTCAGGGCCATGCATGATGTAGATCCATGAGCCACCAGGCCTAAGATCGAACGTCTTGATCGTTGTTCGGAAACCTGCAGGCCCCCACCAGCTCACCAGATGCTTGGGGTCAGTCCACGCCTTGTACACATACTCGACTGGCGCTTGGTACACTCGGTTAATGATCATCGTACGGTCTTGAATGGACGTTGTGGTGCTGGATGATTGGATTACTGCCATAAATTCTCGCCTCCTAATAGATTCAATTATTGTTGGACATCCTTGCTCTGCAGCTTCTCCAGATACTCTTCAAGTCGATCGAGACGAGCTTCCCAGATGCGGCGATAGGCACTAAGCCATTCATCAAGTTCCTGGAACGGCTCGGCCTGCAGCTGATAGATCCGCTTATTCGCTGCGGGCCGTACGCTCACTAATCCTGCTTCGTTGAGTACACGCAGATGCTTGGAGGCTTGGGGCTGATTCAGTTCCAATCGATCTGCGATCTCGCCTACTGAGAGCGGGCCGTCGAGCAGAAGCTCTACAATCTCTAATCGGTTAGGTTCAGCTAGGGCGCTGAATGTTGTCGCATTCATGATCCGTCAACTCCTCTGAAACCGAGTATACCACACTTGGAATATTCCTGTAAAGGAATATACAGAGCAAAAAAAAGAGATTAACTGTTACATTTCTCATATAAACTTGCATGGTAGTATGGTAATATACTAATAAAGTGAATGGAGGCGATCGGTATCCGCGATAAGACGAATCCAGATCAGGATAAGGCTGTACTAGAAACAATACGCGCTAAGTATGCTCATCACTCGAGCAGCGAAGCGGTGTATCTTACGCTGAAGGAAGCGATCGTGCAGCTGCTGCTTAAACCTGGCGAGCAGATCTCCGAGAATGAGATCTCGACCAGATTGAATATCAGCCGAACCCCAGTGCGCGAGGCGTTCATTCGGTTATCGCTCGAGCAGCTGTTAGAGATCTACCCGCAGCGAGGAACGTTCGTAGCGAGGATCGATCTGGAGCAAGTAGAGGAGGCTAGATTCGTCCGTGAGCATCTGGAATCAGCAGTGGTTAGGCTGGCTGCTGAGACGTTCAATGCGGAGCATCTATTCGAGCTGGAGACGAATCTAATGCTGTTCGAGCGGATGCTCGCAGAGAAGAACCACAGCAAGCTGTTCGAGCTCGATGAGCAATTTCACGAGACGATCGCTAAGGGCTGCGGCAAGGGGCGTATCTGGACGATCATCAAGCAGATGAAGGCGCATCTCGATCGCGTCCGGATCTTATCTCTGGTTGCAGAGTATCATGGGAACGAGATTCTAGAGCAGCATCATGCCATCGTGTCGGCCATACGCTCCCGTCAGCCTGAACAAGCCGAGGAAGTGATGACGAAGCATCTCCATCTGGTTCTATACGATCTAGATGCGCTGCAACGGGATTATCCCGACTATCTGAAGAGGGAGTGAGCACGATGAGAATGGGTTTTCGTTGGTTCGGTGAAGGCAATGACCATGTTACACTCAAGCAGATTAAGCAGATTCCGGGTGTCGAGGGTATTGTCTGGTCTCTACATCATGTTCCGGCTGGAGAGGAATGGTCCATGTCAGACATTCTAGCGGTCAAGGAGCAAGCGGCAGCACATCATCTCAACATTGATGTGGTGGAGAGCGTGAATATTCATGAAGATATTAAGCTGGGTCTGTCAACACGTGACGCGTACATCGCGAATTATTGCCGTACGATCGAGAAGCTGGGCCAGGCTGGTGTCAAGGTAATCTGCTACAACTTCATGCCGGTGTTCGATTGGATTCGCACGGATTTGGCGAAGGAGCTGGAGGATGGATCGACCGCGCTCTTCTATGAGCAGGCGAAGCTGGCGCATACCGATCCGATGGAGCTGGTAACGAAGCTGACGGCAGATCCGAGCATCACGATCCCAGGCTGGGAACCTGAGCGTCTGCAGCATCTCTCTCTCCTATTCGAAGCCTACCGGAATGTGACGGAAGAGGATTTATGGGGGAATTTGCTGTATTTTCTGGAGCGGGTAGTGCCTGTTGCTGAGGAGAGCGGAATCAAGCTGGCGATTCATCCGGATGATCCGCCGTGGCCGGTGTTCGGACTGCCGAGGATTATGACGTGTCAGGACAATCTGCGGCGAGTGCTGAGTCTGGTCGACAGTCCATCCAATGGGCTTACGCTGTGCAGCGGAGCGCTTGGCGCGAATCCAGCTAATGATGTGCCCGCGATGATCCGCGAGTTCGCTGATCGCATTCCGTTCGCGCATATTCGTAACGTAAGAATTTATGAGAATGGCGATTTCATTGAAACCTCACATCGGGCTCAGGACGGGTCGATCGATATGGTTGACGTTGTGAAGGCTTACCACGAGAATGGCTTCACCGGCTATGTCAGACCAGATCATGGTCGTCACATCTGGGACGAAGTTTGCAGACCGGGATATGGGCTGTACGATCGAGCGCTGGGCATTATGTATCTATGGGGCATCTGGGATACCTTAACGAGAGAGGCAGGGGGACGATCATGATGATACCATTGAATCCGAATTTACGAGGCAAGGTGGCGGTAATCACAGGCGGAAGCGGTGTGCTGTGCAGCGCGATGGCGATTGAGCTCGGCAGACAAGGTGTGAAGGTCGCGGTGCTGAACCGGCGCGCAGATAATGGGGAGAAGGTAGCGGAGGCGATTCGCGAGCATGGCGGTGAGGCGATATCAGTAGCTTGCGATGTGCTGGACGCGGAGAGCGTGAAGCGGGCAGAGGCCATTGTGAGCGATCTGCTCGGTGAATGCGACATTCTAATCAACGGTGCCGGCGGCAATCATCCGGATGGGACGACTACGAATGAGACGCTGAAGCTGGCGGACCTGCAGCAGGAGGGACTGAAGACCTTCTTCGATCTGACCGCTGACGGCTTCGGATTCGTGTTCAATCTGAACATTCTAGGCACCTTGATTCCCACGCAGATCTTCACGCGCAAGATGCTGGGCAAGCCTGGCGCGACGGTGATCAATCTGTCCTCGATGAGCGCTCCGAGTCCGATGACCAAGGTTCCCGCCTACAGTGCGGCTAAGGCAGGGATCGATAATCTGACCCAGTGGCTCGCTGTTCATCTGGCAGATGTCGGCATTCGCGTGAACGCGATTGCCCCAGGCTTCTTCCTCACGGATCAAAATAGAGCCCTGCTCACCCACTCCGACGGCTCGCTCAAGGAGCGTGCGCATAAGATCATTACGCACACGCCGATGCGCAGATTCGGCAAGCCGAGCGATCTGCTCGGTACCGTACTCTGGCTGTGCGATGATCAGCAGTCCGGCTTCGTCACAGGCATTGTCGTGCCGATCGACGGCGGGTTCATGGCATACGCTGGCGTGTAGACGAAGCGTTGTCCGTGGTTTACACTGATAGAGGAACAACAACAGAGAGCGATTAGGAGAAGATATGCGGATTGACTATCAGGAAGCATTGACAGATGAACAGCGCTTGGCGGATATATGGGGAATGCTCTGTACGTACGATCATGAGTTCGTGCCGCGATTATCTGCGCGGGCGAATACGTTCCAGTCGGAGCTTAGCCGCGATGACCTTGTGAAGCAGGAGCCTGTCCGCTATTATGAGAATCTGAAGCAGCAATCGTTCCTGCTCGCATTCGATGAGCGAGAGCAGCAGGTGATTGGCTTCATGTCGTTCAGACCGGAATATATATGCGAGGATCTTCAGGATGATGTTGTCACCTTATATATCACCACGATTATCGTAGAGAAATCACATCGCGGTAGGGGGATAACGACTAGCTTCTATCGGGAAATCGCGCTATTGGCCGATCAACGCCAATTGCCAATAACAACGCGAACATGGTCGACGAATCATTCGCATATTCACCTGCTGAACAAGCTGGGATTTCAGGAAGTGTTAAGGCTGAGGGACGGCCGGGGCTCGGGGATCGATACGGTTTATTTTCGCAAATAGGGGTAAGGAGATACAGTCAGCATGAACAGAAAGCTATCCATGTGGGGGAAAATTAAAGCATACAAGCTCCATAATAGTATATACGCGATAATGATCTTATTCGTCTTCATGTCGCTGTCGATCTGGGTGTATATCGATGATCTGTTCGAGAACTTCCAGGTGGCCACTGATCTGGCGCTGGCATTCGCAACATCATTGCTAGCTACAATTTTCATGGTGCTGGCGGATGTCTATGTGAAATACAAGATGCATCAGAATGATCAATTTCTCGAGGGTGTGCATGAATTCGGCATCGACAATCTTCACTTCAATAAGCAGGAATTGCTGGAGCGTCTATTGGAGGATTGTGATAAGGAGCTATGGATATCAGGCTATCGGCTCATCCTGACCAGCAAGATCACAGATGCCATTATGAAAGCGATCAAGCAGGGCGCTAAAGTACGAATCTTAGTCTCGCCTCCCTGGCTGAGCGGATTTCAATCCGTCTATGGACTTAACGATCGTGTCATGGACAATTATTGCAAGGTGTTCAGCGCGATTGTGAGAGCGAGCGCTGACGTACAGCAGACATGTGAGGTTCGGTTCACGAGCAAGCCATTGTTCAACGATACATACAAAGTGGATCAGCATCTGATCACTGGTCCTTATATGCACAATCGTGACGAGGATAATAACCGGATTACCGCGAATGACTTCTTCACTTATGACTTGATCAAGAAGAGCAGGCTGTATCAACTCGTGGAGAAGGAGTATCTCACCATCTGGGACGAAGCGGAAGAGATACTCGATTGGAACGAATTTGCGAAAGTAGCGGCTGCGTTCAGCATCCATGATTTACGAGAGCAAGAGAAAATTGGGATGATGCAAGGCGCGTGTGTGCGAACTACGCGCGCTGCGTCTGAGTTTGATCCGGTTGAAGCGCCTGCGCATGCTCACACCTTGCCTTCATAGATATGGTACTGATTCTTGCCGCGCTCCTTGGATTGATACAGCGCAATATCTGCATGCTTGCAGAGCGTCTCCTCATCTGAGCCATGCTCAGGAGCGATTGCAATCCCGATACTGAGCGAGACAGTAGGGCTGACGAGCTCAGCGGTGGATGTATACTGCTGCGCAGATTGCAGCAGGAGCTCTGCAGTTGCGATGATATCCTCTCGCGTAGTGGATGGCAGAATGATCATGAATTCATCGCCGCCTAAGCGGAAGCAGGAGTTGTTCCCGCGCGTAACCGCGCGAAGCAATTGCGCGAAGTTGATCAGCAGAGCGTCGCCCTGATCATGCCCCAGCTGGTCGTTCACTTGCTTGAAGTTATCGAGATCAATCATGAATAGCGCTGTGCATCCTTTATTCGTAAGAAGCGCATTCTGTATGGATTCGTCGAATGCAGCGCGATTCTTCAAGCCGGTCAGACTATCGTGAAAAGCTAGATACATCGGTCGGGCGATCCATCGGGAGATGCCGTAAGCGAGCAGGATGGCACCGAGGAAAATAATGCTCATCTGCAGCATGAAGATGCGAATATGATTGTCCAGCACAGCTTGTAGTCGATCATCATGGTAGATGATCTCCAGAATCTTCTGCTGTGTAGTACCCTTATCATAGTTGGAGAGGTAATGAATGAATCTAGCTTTGGCAGGCATCCCTTCCCAAACCGTGTCGATTTCCGTCGGCTGGCCTGTTGTCAGCGTCTGTTGGAAAGCGATTCGGTGTTCTTCTGACAGCTTATGAGGGATTGGATTCCCCAGTGCTAACCCGCCGATGTTCAGGATGTTCATATCCAGGAACGCATGATTCTGGTTGCGAAGCTGGTCAACCATATGTAGGAAATTAAATTCCTGGAAGACCGGACTATCTTGAATGGAATATCCTAACTGAATGATATATCGCTGATCAGGTGTTGCCATGTAGCTGTACTTCGTAATTGTGCCAGTCGCCTGTTCGACATCGAATCCATCATGATAGAATTCGCCTGTCGTTCTGCGTTGGTCCAGTACCCTGGCGAGCTTGGTACAGCATAGGTTGAAATTAAGTCCAACATCGGTGGGTACCGTGCTATGCGTAATGCTATTATTCTGATCAATCATATGAATGTCGAAGGATAGCAGTTGCTTCCACTCGGGTAATGACCAGTCATCCAGATTCGGGTTAGCCAGATAAGCCTGCTGAAGCTGGATAGATCCTTCACGCATCTTCTCTGTGATTTCTTCTGCAAGCAGGTAATTAGCCTTCTCGCTGTTCTCCAATGCGAATACAAGCCTGTCAATATCCTGCTGCAGTAGACGTTGCTCATACCGGATCGCTTGATCCTTCAGTCTAAAGTGATTTGTCGTGGCCAAGGTAATTGAGATAGCAAAGGTGAATATGACGATGATGAAGGTCAATTTAATACGGAAGTCGATACGCAAAATTATACACCTCTTGGGCTGCATTTAATTGTCGAATGATAGTTGCTACCATTATACATGGAATACCTGCGTTTGTGATCATAACAATGACACGCACCACGCGCAGCGCTTGAAAACTTACAGGCTCCGTTATAGAATATAACGATACACTAATGGAGTCGGAAAGGAAGTCGTCTGGATGATGGATTATCGTTGGAAGATCGCGGAAGCGCTCAGCGGAGTAAGCGATGCGGTAACGACTGAGGAATTCGCAGGTCTTATTGAAGTGCCGCCGAATCCGCAGATGGGAGATTTCTCGCTCCCTTGCTTCAAGCTAAGCAAGTCTCTGCGTAAAGCGCCGCCGGTGATCGCGGAGGAGCTGCGCGCGGGAATTGATGCGGCTGGTCTTTATTTTGTCGAGAAGGTAGAAGCGGTGTCGGGGTATGTGAATCTGTTCCTGGATCAAGCTGTGTTCGCGCGTGAGGTAATCAGTGGCGTGCTTGCTGCCGGAGAACGATATGGCGCGGACACACTAGGCTCGGGCAAGACGATTGTCATCGATTTCTCCTCGCCGAATATCGCCAAGCCGTTCCATGTCGGCCATCTGCGCTCGACGATGATTGGACAAGCACTCGGCAATATTCATCGCTACCTGGGCTACAACGTTGTCGGTATCAACCATCTGGGCGATTGGGGCACACAGTTCGGCAAGCAGATTGTCGCTTACAAGAAGTGGGGCAACGAAGCGGACGTTGAGGCGAATGACGTACGGGAGCTCGTTCGCTTGTATGTGAAGTTCCATGAAGAGGCTGAGCAGCATCCAGAGCTGGAGGATGAGGCCCGGGCGGAGTTCCTCAAGCTGGAGCAGGGCGACCCAGAGGCGGTTAGGCTGTGGAAGTGGTTCATTGAGATCAGCTATCGCCAATTCAACAAGATTTATGAACTGCTCGGCGTCTCGTTCGATTCGCTGGCAGGCGAGAGCTTCTATAATGATAAGATGGCAGCGACTGTACAGGAGCTGGAGGAGAAGCAGCTGCTCACGGAGGATGACGGCGCGCGTATTGTGCGTCTGGATGATTATAATATGCCGCCTGCGCTCATCATTAAGAGTGACGGCGCAACACTGTACCACACGCGCGATATAGCCGCCGCGCTGTATCGGCAGCAGACGTATGATTTCGAGAAGGCGATCTATGTGACGGATTACGCGCAGAATCTCCACTTCGCGCAGTGGTTCAAGGTAATCGAGCTGATGGGCTATGAATGGGCGTCCAAGCTGGTTCATGTTCCATTCGGCAGAGTCCATCTGGAGACAGGCGGATTCTCAACGCGTAAGGGGAATGCGATCTGGCTGGAGGATGTGCTCGCACAGGCGATCGCCAAGACAGCCGATATCATTGAAGCGAAGAACCCCGATCTGGAGAATAAGGAGCAGGTGGCCCGGGAGGTCGGCGTAGGCGCCATCGTATTCCATGATCTGAAGTCCAATCGGATTAAGGATGTCATCTTCTCCTGGGAGGAGATGCTCAGCTTCGATGGCGAGACCGGACCTTATGTGCAGTATACGCATGCTCGGGGCTGCAGCCTGCTGCGCAAGGCTGCTGATCAATATGGCGACGATAGCGAATCTACCCAGTGGCAAGAGGAGCTGCTGGTCGGACCGGAAGCCAGCCAAGTACTGACTGATCTGTACCAGTTCCCGGACCGTATTCGTCAGGCGATGGAGAAGCTGGAGCCATCGATCATCAGTCGACATCTGGTAGATCTGTCGCAGAGCTTCAACCGGTTCTATCATGAATGCCCGATTGTGGTTGAGGATACTCAGCTTCGTGCAGCCAGGTTGGCGTTAGTACGCAGCACTGTACTCGTGCTTAAGACAGGCCTTGCCTTGATCGGTCTGGCAGCGCCTGAGAAGATATAAGAACATAATGTGGTTAAGGAGCTGCGCATGGTCAAATTTGACTGTGGGCAGCTTTTGTGTGTTCAGAAAGCCTATAAATCCACAAGATTTCGGTCATACTAGTGCTGAATGCCGCTTATTATAGCAAGGAGGCGAAGTAAATGTCGGCAAAGAAGGATTTCGATAATCTAGTTCAATATACCGCGGAGCGGCTAACGCATTATATTGAGACACCGAAGGAGCAGAGGAAACGGATGCGCTTGGAACAGGCCCAGCGTAGAGAGAACTGGAGCTACAGGTGGTTTGGGATGCTCCCCTATGCGATTAAGCAATGGGTGCGGGGGGTGAAAGTAAAAAAAGAATAGACATATTCCCAGTAATCAGATAAGATTATATCCTATAATCCAACTGAATTACTTGGTATTCGAAGGGCGTGGAGAATCTATGATGATATTCGCGATCGCAATCGGTCTATTCTTTGCTATGAATATCGGAGCTAGCGGCACAGCTGCGGCAATGGGCTCAGCCTACGGGGGCGGTGCAATCAATCGGAAGTGGATTGCAGTTGTGCTGGTGGCATTCGCCGCGTTGGCGGGCGCAGTGCTAGGCGGTGGTGAAGTCGTGAAGACCATCGGGAGCGGATTGATTGAACCGAGTCTCATTACCGTCAAGATTTCCGTTATTATTCTGGTATCCGCCTGCATCACATTGTTCTACGCCAATCTAGTCGGCATTCCGCTCTCGACGAGTGAAGTAACTGTCGGAGCTGTTGTTGGTGTCGGTGTGGCGTATCAGACCATGTTTGTCAGCAAGATCCTGTTCATCGTCGGCGTCTGGCTCACGATGCCCTTCGTGGCGTTCGGTATCGCCTATCTATTGGCCAAGACAACACCCTTTATCGAGCGATGGTTAGGGAAGCTTGGCAAGCCAAAACTGGTTAAGGGCTTATTAGTCGCGTTTCTCATCTTCGCAGGCTGCTATGAGGCGTTCTCTGCGGGGATGAACAATGTCGCGAACGCCGTTGGACCGCTGGTAGGCGCTGGCATTATGACTACTGAGGTTGGCGTATGGGTCGGCGGATTGTTCGTGGGCTTAGGCGCAATTCTGCTCGGTGGTAAGGTGCTGGAGACTAATGGTAAGAAGATTACGAAGCTATCCTTAATTAACGGCAGTTTCGTATCTATGACCAGCGGTACATTGGTGATTGTCGCCTCTGTCTTCGGCATACCTGTCCCATTGACACAAGCCACGACAATGGCTATCTTCGGCGTCGGTCTGGCCGACCACGGACGCAAGCTCTGGGATAACGCCGTAGTGAAGCGGATTGTGAAGATCTGGCTCATCTCACCGCTCTCTTCATTAGTGGTCTCTTACTCATTGGTCGAATTCTTCATTCGCCAAAATTATTATGCGATCATTGTGGTGGCTAGCGTATTCATCATTACGGTCACGTTCTTCGGCTTTAAGCGCTTGCGTCATCGTGAGTTTGAGGGAGAAGGCATCTAGGCGAGTGAGCTGCTTACAGGGGATACTCGCCCAGACCATACTCAGATAACTGAAGCTTGCCGGAATCATCCATGCTCACAACCATATAGCCTATCGCTCGTTCCTGGTCGGATAAGATGACAATCCAGCCGTGCATGCCAGGACCGAGTGGCTCTCTGCGCCACTGAGCATGATGCCAGGCGGCGTATTCCTGTTGCTGGGAGAGCTCTGAAACCCAGCCCTTCACCGCCTCTTCGAAGCGCTCGGAGAAGGAACTCTCTGAGTCGGGGATAGCGAGCGTCTGTTCCATTGATTGGCTCGAATGGGGATGCGCAGCTTGCGCAGTCAAATGTATGGCTGAAGCAGACATCAGGACAATTCCTCCTGATAGAACGGCAAGTATGAACATACGATTCATGTACCAACCACCCTTTAAATTAATCGTAATCGAAAGACGGATACACCGGCATTATTGATAGCGAAAGCTATCCGAGAGCAAGTGATAATATCCGCAGTGGATAGGCGCAACCTCCACGCGCGGCTTATATTGCCACTCGATCTCTTCCTTGCGCCGGGTGTATTCAGCGGTCAGCTCATCTCTACGACGCGCTGCTTCAGTAGCGGCTTCGCTCATTGGCTCGACCTCGCTAGACGCATCGCGCTGCCCGCTATCCACGATTCGTTCTAGCTTCTCCTTCAGCGCTGCGCCGTAATAGCTGTCGATTCTAGCCATCTCTTCTTCCATTCTCTCCAATGCTTTACTGGCCCATTCATAATCGGCTTGGCGAAGCTGCTGCTCGATATACGATTCCAGCGTCATGACGGCTCGAGCGAGCGTAATCGACTCGCGCAGCATCGTTCGAGGCGGAATTCGTGAGGTCAGCTTCCTGACTCTGACGCGTTCCTCGAAGTCGGTGACGACCTCACCTGTATTCATACTGATCCCGAGCGAGATCATTTCCTCTCGCTTCATATCACAGATGAATTCAATCTTGTAGTTCACGCCAAGCCAAGTCGTATAGGGGACAGAGGAATACGTGCCCGCCGTGAGCTCGGGCGGTTCCTCGAACAGCTGCACATAGCGCCCCTTACTATGAGCGGAGTGGAAGATCTGCTCCAGCCTGCGTGAGCCGAAGACGACGGTCTCCTCCAATATGCGATTGGACGGAGCTGCGAAGAGTGGCATCATTGCATTTCTGACAGGTGGCGAAGTCTCGCCGGGCGCTGCTGGGTCTTCTGGATTAGCCGGATCGAAGAGGAATTTCATGCTCATCGTCTCGGGCTCAGCCCCGGTACGTTCAATGAAGCTCCAGTAATAGTGGCGCCCAGTCAGATCCAGATCCGCCTCAGGCGAGAGCTTGACCGTGAGATGCGCAGAGGACCGCTCCATGATATGGCAGCCTGTCGCGTCTAGATAACGTTCGCAATAAGCGGCAACCTGCTCCTTATTCATGTACGGCTCCTCGCGCAGACGCAATTGTATCGCCGATCTTGACTAGTCCACGCTTGATATCCTCATCCGTCTCGGCTTCGAGCATTATGCGATTCAATCGCTGCTCGAAGGTTGCGTCCTGCTCCAGCCGCTCGAGAATCGTATCCAGCTCGCCGATAACCAGCTCGAACATATTGATCTTCTCATGCAGCAGGCTGACAAGGTGCTCTTCGATCGTGCCCAGTGTGCACAGATTGTAGATGTTCACATCGCAAGTCTGCCCCAGACGATGTACGCGGCCAATCCGCTGTTCGACCCGCATCGGATTCCAGGGCAAGTCGAAGTTGATGATGTTGTGACAGAACTGCAGATTTATGCCTTCTCCGCCAGCCTCGGTGGCGACCAGCACCTGAGCACGCCCGCGGAACTTGTCCATCATCCAATCCTTCTTGCCACGGTTCATCCCGCCGCGATACGGCACTGCTGTCAGATTGTGATCGCTGAAGAACTTCAGCAGATACTCCTGCGTTGCGCGGTATTCTGTGAACACAATCACCTTGTCGTCGACCTCCCGTATCAGCTCCAGCGTCTTATCTGCCTTCGTATTCGAGGCGATTCCCTTAATCAAGCTGACGAGCTCCCAGATCCGTTCACGATAGGGGGAATCCTCCGGTGTCTTCTTAAACAGATTCACTAATGTTAAGAATACTGCGTCTCTGCTGGAGCATACTTCACGCTGCAGCGTCACCAGCGACAGCATACTGCTGGCGACTATTCCAGCCTCACGCACACGATCCCGCACGAAGCTGGTCACGCCCTCATAGAGCGCTTGTTCTTCTGCGGACAAGGTGAGCGGTATATTCTTCACATTCCGCTTAGTGAAGGAGATGCCTCCGTCGCCTCTGCGATTGCGGATCATCACCTTGGCCAACTCGTCATGCAGCGCCTCCTTGTTCTTCGGCCTACGCTTGTGTGCGACGTAATCAGCAGTGAACTTGCCCTCGGCACCTAATTGCCCCGGCTTAAGCATCGTGATCAGATTGTACAGCTCGCTCATATCATTCTGCACAGGTGTGGCGGTCAGCATTAAGCAATACTTCTTGTGAATCTGGCTGACAAAGCTGTAATTCGTTGTATTCTTATTCTTCAGCTTATGGGCTTCATCGATAATGAGCATGTCGTACTCCTGAGCAAGCACCAGCTCGCGATGCGGGTCCCGCTTGGCGGTATCCATAGATGCCACAAGCACATCCGCGCTCTCCCACATATAGGATTTCTTCTGCGCCATCGCAGGGATACCGAACTTCTGATTCAGCTCCCTCACCCATTGCAGCACCAGTGAAGCCGGCACGAGAATGAGCACCTTATGCGCGAGACCGCGCACCATATATTCCTTCAGGATGAGTCCGGCTTCTATCGTCTTGCCTAGTCCAACCTCATCCGCTAGAATCGCTCGGCCGCGCATCTCGTAGAGCACGCGCCTCGCTGTATCGATCTGATGAGCCATCGGTGTAACATCTTGCAGGAGCGGGAGGGCCTGCAGTTCATCGAAGCTGCGCACGAGCTTGCTGGCAGTGGCCTCGCTGGCGAGCTGCGCCATCTCATAGCGATCCCACGGGCCGTTATTCTCATTCCTAGCGGTTAACTCCTCACACCAGCCACGCGAGAAGCGTACCTGAACAAGCGAATTGATCGGCTTCAGGATATCCTGCATGTCGCCGCAACCTCCTCCTCGTGAATTAACGTTGTGACTAACCCGGCGATTAATTCACAGCCGCCTTGGCGTGTCCTCGTGAATTAACGTTGTGACCAACCCCGGCGATTTACTCGCATAAAGACAATGACGCCGTCATTCGCGAGTAAACGCTGATACGATTAATTCGCAGCCGCCTTGGCGTGTCCTCGTGAATTAACGTTGTGACTAACCTATGCGTGATCTCGTGAGTAAACATTGGATGACATTCGATTATTAGTATGCGCATCAAGTGATAGTTTCCATGCATAACCGACAACTTCGAATGAGGGAAAACGGAATCTAGGAGGACAAGGGCGGCTGAAAAACATCAGTTGGGGAGGTTGCCCCAATGGGCAATAAAGTGATGGGGAGACGTGCGTGCAGCGCCGGAAAGTGAAGCTGCATGATACTGTTCGAGGTAACTGGTGCATGTAACGTCGGAAAGTGAAGCTGCATGGTGCTGTGCGAGATAACTGGTGCGTGCAGCACCGGAAAGTGAAGCTGCATGGTGCTGTGCGAGATAACTGGTGCGTGCAGCGCCGGAAAGTGAAGCTGTATAGTGCTCATGTCGAATTAATCGGTGCGTGTAGCGCCAGAGCTCGTCCTGATCGTATATTCGCAGCTCAACGAGCATGGATGAGACGCTGGCCGCACGCAAGCCTGCGTTGAATTACCTGCGTGCGTTTCATCTGCGTCTCATTCCATGTCGCGTTCAAGCCTTATTTTATATCAGCAGCTTCAATAATCGATTAATCACAGCCGCCGCTTGGGCACGACTGCCGAATTGCTCCGGCCTGAAACTCCCGTCGATCCCTTGGAGCAGACCGAGCGAGCTGGCTGCGCGAACCTGATTGCGCGACCACTGGCTAATCTGCGCGGCATCCTTGTAGTCGGGTTCATCGACATCCTCGAACTGCTCTATACGGCTATCTGTCGCATACAAGTACGCCTGCATGATCATGACTGCCATCTGCTGTCTGGTGATCCGCTCATTGGGCGCGAAACGGTCGTCATTCATCCCTCTTATAATGCCGTTCTGATAGGCTGCACGAATATCATTCGCGTACCACGCGTCCTTCGGTACGTCTAGGAATGGCAATGATTGATCCTTCGGCGCAAGCTTCAATGCCCTGGATAGCATAGCCGCGAATTGTGCTCTCGTCACATGCCCTTCGGGGTGATAGAGCTGCTCAGTCATGCCGCTAACGATCTGCTTGGCCGCTAGCGATTCAATGTCCGATCTAGCCCAATGCTGGGTGATATCTGCGAAGGTCTTATCGCTCTCGAACACGCCGTAGACGGAGAAGTGCGCAAGCGCTGTCGAGATACTGTCGTCATGATGATATAGGCCTCCGATATAACGCCATTGCTGCTGACTAGTCTCATAGTGGAAAATACCGGCACGATCATGATTCGTACTCGGATCCACATGGAGCGTCAATCGCACTGCACCGGATAATCGTTCTAACGGCTGATCATTCAGCAGCCAGACGAAATCATAAGCATCTGATCGATCATGCAGCGCTTGCTGAGTAGCCGCTTGCATGACGGAAGGTTCCGCAGGCTTCACCTTGAGCTTTACCCGATCAGTATCCGTGACCTTCAACCAATGTGGAGGCAATTCTAGGAGCCAGTAGCCGGTATCAATAATTATTGACTTGTTCTTCGCAGCAGCCAGCGCAATAATTGGACCGGTCAACTCCAGTGTAAGATGTTCATACGGCTCATCGTATGGAATTTCGATCGTGTAGACGGAATCGGAACCGTTCAGCCGGTTGCGGGCATTCTGCTCATTGGGTTCATACGTCAATGTCACCTGATCAGCCTCACCTGTGTAGGTGACCTTATCCGATAGATCAATAGCGAATCCTATGAACGGCGCCCCGCTACCATTACCGCTATCACTACCATTATCACCATTATCGCCTTTCCCATCATCCGTCTTCGCAGGCTGCGTACTGACCTCCAGTCGCGCTTCGTCTGATAGATTGCCTGCTTGATTAATCGCGGCAATCGAGAACGCATATTTCGTAGCTGGCTTCAGCTGGTCTGCGGTATAAGCTGGCCCGGTCACATAATCTGTCATGTCAGCATCTCCATCCGAGACGTTGACCCGGTATTCGACCGCGCTCGGAACGGCATTCCATTCCAGAGAGATGCTGCTGTCGGTCACGACGGTCTCTCGCACATTCTGCGGTTTATCCGGCGTGCCGATTACCGCCTTGATAGCCTCGCTGTAGAGTGAGCGGCGCCCGAGATAGTCAATGGCTGCAATCGTATAGCTGAGCTCTTGACCAATGGTTAATCCCTCATGTGCATACTCGGTTACATCGTAGAGCGTCTCCGACGCGCCATCCTTGAACGTTAGCTCATAGCCCATAACCTGATCTTCAATGGACGCTGTCCACTTCAGCAGGATTGATTCGTTGGTCTGTGATGCGATGTGGAAGCCGCTAACTGGTGAAGGCAAAGTCATCTCGACTGCGCTGAGATTATCCGTCGATTCATTCCCTGCAACATCGACAGCAGCTACCGAGACTGTATAGGTCGTAAGCGGCTGCAGCTCGTTAATCGTCAATCTCGTGTCCGTCGTTGTGTAAACCTGATCATCGACGAAGACGCGATATTCCGCTGCATCCGGCACAGCATGCCATTCCACCATTAAGGCTTGATGGGTGAAGTCATAGATATTCACATAGTCCGGAGCTGCTGGAGGTGTAGTATCCGCAGTTGGCAATGTTCGGAAGGAGATGACGCTCTCCGATGAATAGTTAGCCGACGTGTCCACTGCAGCAACCTTAAACGTATAATCAGAGTCCGCCAGCAGCGGAAGAGTGGTATAGCTAGTGTCTCTAGTTACACTAACTATCCGGCCATCTTCAGAGAATACCTCATAATGATCAACCGCGATATTGTCCGTGGACGGTTCCCAACTGATTGTCACAGTGCCATCGGCATTGAATGCATGCGAGATCTCACCGGGTCTAGTCGGATTCTTCGCGGCGATCTGCCCATGGACCATGATCGCCTGCACCGCATCATACCAGATATCGCCCATGATCTCGAAGGCTTCACGGCCCGGATGAATGCCATCCTGGATCGGATCGCCATGGACATAAGGGAAGTACTCATTCTTCATAAGCGAATAGGTGTCGACGAAGCCGACCTTCTGTCCACGACTTTGATGCTCTACGATAAGAGCCCTGATCTTCGCATTGAAGATAAGCACACGAGGGGTGAATACGTCAGGATCGGATTGCATAGGCGTAATACTAGAGATGATGATGTGAGTGCTCGGAGAGAGCTCATGAATCCGGTCAATTAATTCTGACACATCATCAGGCGCAGCAGCTGCTCGACCAGCGGAGAACATATCATTGGTGCCTGTGAATACGAGCAGAATATCTGGGTTGTACAGAGGCACCTGCTTGTCCACGAGCGCGATCAGATCGTCTACGGTATAGCCGGAGTCGCCATGGCCTTCATGATCGAGATCAGGTGCTATGTCGCCGACAGCTCCGAATGGATTGTCGGTTCGGGAGCCGACCAAATTGGCATCAAGTCCGGCCTGACGCAGCTTCTGCCAGAGGAAGCCGCGATAGCCGCCTTCATAGAATTTTCCATACGTCATGGAGGCGCCAATCGGCATAATCGTAGTGCTGCCTGCTGATTTGGCCGTCACGGTCACCAGATTATTGCTCGGATCAGACATAACGCCGTTCTCCGTCTCAGCAGATACTGTGAAGCGATATTGCGCAGCTGCCCGCAGATTCGTCACGGTGAAGTCGGTGACATCGCCATACACAGCACCGATGACCGTATCGTCTTGGGCGATATGGTAGCGGGCAATGGCTTCACTTCCGACAGGCGGGCTCCAGGCGAGCTGGATTGTGGTATCCGTTGCGCTGACAGCATGAAGTAATCTAGGCGACCAGCTGCTAGTCAAGCTTAGATTGTCGATCTGAATCACACCGCTGCCGTCAGCTTCACGGGCCTTCAGAATGATATGAACCTTAGCGTAACTGGCATCGGCCGGTGTATAAGCACTGAGCAGCTCGCGGATAGGCGTGCCGATATTGCTGTTGTCCAGCGCGCGATATATATTCCTCTCGTTAGACTTCCCTTCCAGATAACGCCCTTCTGCGTCCAGATACTCCAATCGGAGCGTGACGAGTGCATTATTCATCTGTTCGATGTACAAATCAGCCGACAGCGTGATCCATTCGCCTGGATTTACACGGACGGTTTGGACAATTCGCTTGGTCTCATATTGCCATTCGAAGCGAGGGGCAGTGATTTGATAAGCATATTGATTATGATCGTCATAGACCATTGCAGTTACCGTTCCCATGGTGCCAGAGGACACATCCTGATAAGTCTCCCACGGCTCGGCGTCACCAGTCTCGAAATCGCCGTTCACAAGCAGATTGACTGCTGCTAAGGCGCTTGAGCCGTCGCTCCCAGCGGGCACAGGGGGGGAATCTGCGGCGGATAATAGGATAGATGCCAGCATTGACCCGATGATGATACCAATAAGCGATAGACGACGTACACGTTTCATTAATATAACGCTCCTCTCGTATTCCACATCCTCAGTCCAAGGACATTGTATAATAGAATGATAGATATGGTAAATGGTGTTAAAATGTAACGTTATGTATCATCTTGTCGATCCATGTGTAAATGCGTCCCTTACCGCTCGATTTGTAAAGAAATTGCGTATTCGCTATCATGAATACCAACGAACATAGGAGCGTTGTAAGCAATCAAGCTAGTCATTTCTGAGTGGAGGTGGATGATGTGAGCAATATGAACAACAACTGGCGATTTATAAATTCAGGGCCGTGCTCGCCTGCGGAGAACATGGCGATAGACGAAGCGATTTTGACCAGTCACAGCAAGGGGCTAGTGCCTCCAACTGTACGATTCTACGGCTGGAGTCCAGCGACGCTGACGATTGGTTATTTTCAGAAGGCGGATGAAGAGGTGAATTTCGAGCGGCTGCATGCCCGCGGACTCGGCTTCGTGCGGCGTCCAACAGGCGGCAGAGCCGTGCTGCATGATGCAGAGCTGACATACAGCATCATCGTGTCAGAGGATTATCCGGGTATTCCGAGTACCGTGAATGAAGCTTATCGGGTGCTGAGTGAGGGGCTGGTGCATGGGTTTCGCAGACTCGGCTTGCAGGCGGAGATGGTCAATCTGTCGAGCGAGGAGGACAAATCGAAGATGATGACAGGCTCGGCTGCCTGCTTCGATTCGCCTTCCTGGTATGAGCTCGTTGTTGAAGGACGCAAGGTCGCGGGCTCTGCGCAGGTCAGACAGAAGGGCGTCGTGCTGCAGCATGGCTCGATTCTGCTGGATCTGGATGTTGACCTGTTGTTCGAGGTGCTGCAATTCCCCAGTGAACGTGTCCGGGAGCGCTTGCGGGCATCCTTCACGGAGAAGGCTGTAGCCATTAATGATGTGAAGCGCAGACTGGGGCACGCGGAAGTGAGCTTGACAGAGGCTGAGGCGGCATTTCGAAGCGGATTAGCGGAGGGTCTCGGCGTTGAGCTGGAGTCCGGCGATCTGTCCGAATGGGAGCGGGAGCTTGCGCTGCAGCTCGTTCTGGAGAAGTACGGTCACCGGGATTGGAATTTCCGCAGATGATCCGCGCACATCGCCGCATGGGAAAATGTGATGAAGATCACTAGCGTTCCTCATCAATCTTCTATAATGAATGTATAAGCAATGAGATTTATTCTCAGTTGAATAGAAGGAGGACGTCATATGAAGCCCATTAGGATTGAGCAGAATCGGCCAATCGGTGAGATTGTAGCTGATTTCCCGACTGCCGCGCTTATCTTCAAGAAGCACCGCATCGATTTCTGCTGCGGTGGTGATCGGCCGCTGTCAGTCGCGGCAGGCGCGAAGCAGGTCGACGTTCAGACCGTCATCGAGGAGCTGCATGCCGCATACCAGGCTGAGGCTAATCGCAAGGATCGCGGCACGGATTGGCAATCCGCGGACTACACAGCGTTAGTCGATCATGTGTTAGATACTCATCACGCCTATCTAAAGCGCGAGCTTAGCGGTATCGGCGAGTTCACGAATCGTATTCGCAATGTGCATGGTTATCATCATCCTGAATTGCTGCGCCTCGATGAGCTGTTCCGCCAGGTGAAGGCAGAGCTTGAGGAGCATATGCAGAAGGAGGAAGCGCAAATCTTCCCGCTTGTGAAGCAATATGCGGCTGCAGGAGACAGAGAACTGCTGGCAGAAGCCGTCAAGACGATTGACGAGCTGGAGGCGGAGCATAGCGCAGTAGGCGAACTGCTGGAGGAGATGCGCGAGATTACCGCGGACTATACGCTGCCACCGGAGGCTTGCCGGAGCTATACGGTCACATTCGAGAAGCTGGAGGAGCTGGAGGATGATATGTTCCAGCATATCCATCTTGAGAATAATATCATGTTCCCTAGACTGGAGAAGGAGCTGAGTGCCTTATGATGAAACTGCCCATGCTGAAGGAGAAGGATTGGTCGCTGAATCTGGAGGATGAAGCCTTCGTCGACAATCCGCAGGAGCTGATCGAAGAGGCAGTTAAGGCGGTGGAGATCACCGCTGCCGGCCATTACGTGAATCTGGTGACGCCTGCTGGAACCGGTCACCCGGAGCAGGGGCTGCTCGGCGAAATCAAGCAAGCTATCGATCGCGCAGGTGTCGCTTATCAACAGATTGTTTACGTGGACGAATGCGGATGCGGCGGCTTCGTCACCAGAGTATATCGATAATTTGCATTAGCTTTTGAGGTAGTTTTGTTGCGATGATTACTCAGGGGGTATAGCTTCACAAAACTAAGCGTATGCTTCCGAAGTAGTTTTGTTGCGATGATTACTCAAGAGGTATAGCTTCACAAAACTTGGAGGAGGAACTAATCATGGAAATCAAATCCTTAGGTCCATTGCGAGAGTTCGGCGAGGAACGCTTCACGAAGAGAATTATTCACAAGAAGGATGAAAGTGTCGTATTCGTGTTAAACTTCGAGCCGGGACAGGAGCTGCCTACGCATAACCACCCGGGGACGGCTGTCTACATTCTGGTATTATCCGGCTCAGGCGAGGTGGTGATTGACGGGACGCCGTCCGCAATTACGGAAGATGATGTGGTATGGGTCGATGGAGCAGAGCAGTTCGCGTTCAAGAATACCGGCAGCGAGCGCGTTACGCTCTATGTCATGCTGGCGAAGATTCCGGATGAGCGATTCGCGCAGAATATCTAATGAATGGAGGCTGGCGCGATGACGGCGTCCAAGGCACCCACTAATTTATACATTCTGCGATTAAGTTTCATACACTTCGCGACCGGCATCCTGCTATTACTGACAGCGATGCTGGCCGCTATCTGGCTAATTCCGGATATCGCGCAACTGGGCACATTCCGAGTGACAGAAGGGTGGCTGCTGGCCCATCTGCTGCTGCTCGGCTTCGCCTCCATGACAGCGATCGGCGCGAGCTATCAGCTAGTGCAAGTCATCATGCGCACCGCACTGTTCAGCCGGCCGCTCGGATACGTCCAGTATGTCTGCTATACAGTCGGTCTGCTGCTCATCCTGCTCGGTTTCGGCTGGCGAATCCAGTTCGTGGCGCCGGGCGGCACGCTTGTCATTATCGGCATTATACTATACTGCGTTAATATGGGTATGACCTTGCTGCGCAAGCGCGAGTGGAACCCCTTCGTGCTGGGGATTGCGCTCAGTGCGGCCGCCTTCCTAGCGGCAGGTGTCATGGGCACGCTGCTGGGGCTGTATCTGGCGGGGAATCTGCCGTCTGCGCTGTCTGCGCTGGAGTACGATGTACTCTTCGGCAGCCATCTGTGGCTAGGGATCGGCGGCTGGCTGTCCGGTCTGATCGTGGTGTTCAGCTTCAAGCTGCTGCCCATGTTCTATGTGTCACCCAAGAAGGTGACCAGACAAGTGTATGCGATTATAGGCGGCTTCCACACAGGCATTGGGCTGCAGGTGGTGTCACTGTGGCTTAGACAAGATACGCTTACGCTGGCAGCTTATCTGATCATTGGCGGTTCAGCGGTCTGGTTCACGATCTACTTGTTCCGGGTACGTGCACTCAGCCGCGCGAAGTCGCCAGTCGGTGCTGTGCGGACAGCCTTCTGGCTTATCCCATTACATACCGCGCTGTTCCTGCTATGGGGCGCGATGATCCAGCTTCATATAGCAGAGGACCTACTCCATGAGAGCGTTCTGGCGTTCATAACACTAGGGTGGTTCATCCCTTCAATCTTAGCCTATCTGTCCAAAATACTGCCATTCCTCTGGTGGGCGCATCGGTTCCGTACCGGGGCGCAGAAGAAGGCAGCTGTGCTGCTCTCTGAGATGCTGCCAGAGCGTCGGCTGACGCTGGAGCTGACTGGATACATAATAGGCGCTGCCTTACTGTCAATTGGCTTCTACTACGGTTCTGCCGCAATTGTGGTATTAGGGCAGGTGCTTATGACGGGCTTCCTGCTGGTCTATCTGTGTGAGCTGACCCGCACCTTCCGATACTGATGTAGCTGATAATGGAAATCTTAAGAAGCACGCTATATCTAGGGTGCGTTGGGTTATAATGGTATAGTGGGATCATAAAGCTGAATCGATAGGGGTGTCTAGTCGATGGACGATCAGGATTTGCGAATACGCAGTCATGTGATTAGCGAGGGAACCGGCCGCGCGCCGAATCGAGCCATGCTAAGGGCGGTCGGGTTTACGGATGCAGACTTCCAGAAGCCGATGATTGGCATAGCCAGCACCTGGAGTGAAGTGACGCCATGCAATATGCATATCGATCAGCTCGCCGTGCATGCCAAGCAAGGAGCTAAAGATAATGGCGGAGCGCCGCTAACCTTCGGTACGATTACGGTATCAGACGGGATTGCGATGGGGCATGTCGGGATGCGCTACTCGCTCCCGAGTCGGGAGGTAATCGCCGATTCGATCGAGACCGTTGTAAGCGCAGAGCGATTGGATGGTCTAGTAGCGATTGGCGGCTGCGACAAGAATATGCCAGGCTGTCTAATCGCTATGGGGAGGCTGAACGTCCCTGCTGTATTCGTGTACGGCGGTACGATTGCGCCGGGTGATCTACACGGACAGGATATCGATATTGTCTCCGCCTTCGAGGCAGTTGGACAATTCAATCAGGGCAGTATCAATTCAGAGCAATTGTATGACGTCGAGTGCCATGCTTGTCCGGGAGCTGGCTCCTGCGGGGGTATGTATACGGCGAATACGATGGCTTCCGCTATCGAGGCAATGGGAATGAGCTTGCCGGGCAGCTCATCGAATCCGGCGGAGACGTCGCTCAAGCAAGAGGATTGCTTCAAGGCCGGACAGGCGGTAGTCGATCTGCTACGCAAGGGAATCTATCCGCGGGATATCATGACTAGGCTGGCGTTCGAGAATGCGATCACTGTGGTGATGGCGCTGGGCGGGTCGACGAATGCCATCCTGCATCTGCTCGCCATGGCTCATGCGGTTGATGTTGATCTGACGCTGGACGACTTCGAGACAATCCGCGCTCGTGTGCCGATGCTGGCGGATATGAAGCCGAGCGGCCGCTATGTCATGCAGGATCTATATGAGGCAGGCGGTGTCCCGGCTGTTATGAAGCTGCTGCTGGATGAGGGGCTGCTTCATGGTCACTGTATAACTGTTACTGGCAGGACCGTCGCCGAGAATCTGGCTGATCTTCCCGGATTGGTCGATGGTCAGGAGGTCATCCGACCGATGTCCAATCCGGTGAAGGCATCAGGCCATCTGGTCGTGCTGAAGGGGAATCTGGCACCGGAGGGCTCCGTTGCCAAGACATCAGGCCTCAAGTCAACGCGATTCATTGGGCCGGCGAGCGTGTTCGATTCCGAGGAGGAAGCAACCACTGCGCTGCTGGAGGATCGGATTCAGCCAGGTGATGTGATCGTCATCCGCTATGCCGGACCGAAGGGTGGACCAGGTATGTCCGAGATGCTAGCGATTACAGCGATTGTAATCGGCAAGGGCTTGAACGAGCAGGTTGCGCTGTTAACAGATGGACGCTTCTCAGGTGGGACGCACGGCTTCGTAGTCGGGCATATTGCCCCTGAAGCTCAAGTCTGTGGACCGATCGCGCTCATCCAGGACGGCGATATCATTACCATCGACAGCGAGACGCGAGAACTCAGCGTTGACGTATCGGAGGCTGAGCTCGCAGAGCGACGCCAGACCTGGGTCGAACCGCCACTCCGCTATAATCGAGGTGTGCTGTACAAGTACGCGCAGCTCGTCTCCTCGGCCTCTAAAGGCGCGGTTACTGATTTGTAACCGGATTAGATTGTAGAAGCACGATACATGATTCACAGATAATCGCCCGTAGGCTATCCAGGATTGGATAAGCAACGGGCGATTCGCCTGTCCAGAGTCGGATAAGCAGCGCGGGCGATTGGCAGAAGAAATTAAAGTATAAGGCACTTAAACTAACGGGCAGTTATTTGAAACTCACACTCTCACAATAAAGGATAATTATAGAAAAAATGTAGAACTCTCCAGATAACAACTAAAACGGAGGTGTGTAATGTCAGATAATATGGGGATTAACATTAATAAAGTACAATTGGATAACTATGTATTTAGCGGTATTGATGCCTCTTTAGTCGGTGCGATTAAATCAGTTGCTGATTATTATCAATTTCCATTGACAACATCATGGATATATGGAATGTCAGGGCTTGCTTTCTTGCACGTACTTGATGAAAACTTAATGGAACCCAATGGAGGACCATCTGAACCAGAGGTTTTTAATCTTGTACGTAATATTGGTTTAGAAATAGATGGTCTGCATGTTTATGCAGAAGGTGAAGACTTTTCTAACCTGCAAGCTGTAGCATGGGAGAAGGCACAACTAGCCATTACCTCAAAGCAACCAGTTTTCGCAAAAAATATTGATATCGGGAGCCAAACATCAGTTATTTATGCTTATGATGAAGTCGGTTATTATACACGAACATGGCATACTGGATATGAGAACAGTGAAGACGTCATTCCTTGGAACTTACTAGGCTTAAGTCAATGTCCTTGTATCAACTGCGAAAATTATCGGAATTCAATCAACCAAACGGTTAACTTAGAAAGTGGTTTGATTTCTTTACACTGGGCTAATCCAATCCAACCAGTAGATGAATTGACTGCTTTTAAAGAAACACTTGAATTTGTTATACGTTTAAACGAAGAAGGAAGCTATGTGTGGGCGGGAAAAACTTATTTGGTGGGTTCGAAAGCTTATGAAAAATGGTTAACTGCTTTGGAAAGTGATAGTGTGGATAAATACTTTTTTAGCCTATTCGTCGAGATTTTATATGAAGCAAGAAGCCATGCAATTAAATTTCTGTCGGAAATAAAAGGGAGGAACTTTGGGATAAGTGAACAATTGATTGATGCCAGTATAAATAAATATAGTGATGTTTCTGCTGAATATAAAATTTTGAGAGACATGTATCCATATCAAGAACCACGTGATAGCGAAATAAAGCAAAAAGAACAGTGTATTGCTATCGTAGCGAAGTTGCATCAATTAGAGATGGACTGTTTAAAATTCATAAAAAAAATCCACAAAAGCATATCACAATAGCTGAATGGACTAACGGGATACGATACCTCAATGGCATCAGGCTTTTGATAGAATGGCTGGAGCGGATGAATCGGGCGATAGACTATATTGAAGCGAATCTGACCGAGGAGATCGAATTGAACGAGGCGGCCCGCATGGCCTGCTGCTCGTCTTACCAGTTCCAACGGATGTTTTCGTTTATTACGGACGTGACGTTGGCAGAGTACATTCGGCGGAGACGGTTGACGCTTGCTGCGTTGGAATTGCAACACAGCGGGGCGGCGAAGGTGATCGTGTGGCGGAGATTTGCCATCGTTCGTCAGCGGGGATTTGCATCTCGTTCATGCGGCATGCAGCTACCGGAAGACTAGACCGGACATGTTTCCGTACATGCTTTGTGCCTTCAAAGACAATGCCAGAAATACGGACGGGTACACCTCTGGTTCGCGGTTAGTAAGGCTGCCACGTTAAACTATACGGCAGCCTTCGTTGAATAAACGGGAAACGATAGTAACAATTGCGTTATTACATACGCCAGATGGGATTCATAAGCAGATGCTCCTCGCCGATCAGGCAAGCTTGCTGATCTGTACTTGAAAGGTGATGGGACCTTGCTCCACATACTCCCAGCTGTATCCGCCCGGATACATGGATTGGAACTGGAAGTGCAGCGGCTTCGGGTCGTGGTCGTTAATCAGCAGCATCGCCTCACTCGGATTCAGCTTGGCGAAGGTTTCGAAGATGACTTTATGTTTTAGATGGGGCGGGTATTCGGTAGCGTTCACTGTTGCAGCATATTGACTCATTAGAAACTCCTCCTTGAATGGATGATGATTGTCATCTTGAGTGTAGCAATATGCGCTCAGCACCTGTGTGATGCGAATCACATTGTATCATGTCGCACACAATAGACTTAACCTCATCAAGTATTAGGGAATTTCCAGCGGCTAGTTTATAATGAATGGAGGAGGTGCAGCGATGAAATTTATCGATAATCAAGGGATAACCGATCCACGCATCAATCTTGCGATCGAAGAATATGCGCTCAGACATCTGGATCAGGAGGACGATTACCTCTTGTTCTATGTGAATGAGCCCTCGATTATTATCGGCAAGAATCAGAATACCGTCGAGGAAATTAATCAGGCCTACGTGGAGGAGCACAGCATTCATGTTGTTCGAAGATTATCGGGTGGAGGCGCCGTCTATCATGATCTGGGCAATCTGAATTTCAGCTTCATTACCAAGGATGACGGACAGTCCTTCCATAATTATAGAAAGTTCACGGAACCAGTAGTGGAGGCACTGCATAAACTCGGCGTACAAGCGGAGCTTACCGGACGCAACGATATACAGGTAGGAGAGCGTAAAATTTCCGGCAATGCGCAATTCGCGACCAAGGGACGGATGTATTCGCATGGCACGTTAATGCTCCAGACGGACCTGGAGGAGGTGACACGCGCTCTCAAGGCGAATAGGGCGAAAATTGAATCCAAAGGGATTAAGTCGATTCGCAGCCGAGTGGCGAACATCTCTGAGTTTCTGCGTGAACCAATTACCATGGAACAATTTAAGGATCATCTATTAGCTTCTATATTCGGTGGCGGCCAGCGTGAGCAATATGTGCTGCAGGAGGACGATTGGCGCAGAATCGAAGAGATCTCAGCTGCTCGCTATCGGACCTGGGAATGGAACTTCGGCAAATCACCTGCCTATAATGTGACAATCTCACGCCGGTTCGAAGGGGTAGGCACGCTCGACATCCGGCTGCAGGTGGAGGGAGGAATGATCGAATTCGTGAGAATCTTCGGTGATTTCTTCGGAACAGCGGATGTGCAAGAACTGGAGGAGCGGCTGGTGGGTGTGCCTTACAGCCGCGCTGAGATTGAGGAAGCCTTGGGCAAGCTGGATTTGAAGCCTTATTTTGGCAGGTTGGAGAGCGGGTTGTTCTTCGAGTTGTTCACATAGGAGCCCGTATAACAGGTTATTATTCGGGCTTTGTCTCTCTTCCAAGCACGAGTAGGGTTACAGCGCCAATGAGCAGCACGATTGTGAACAGGCTGAATATAACAGAATAGGTATAGGTCTGGGCGAGCAACCATCCGACGAGCAATGGCGCGATCATGCTGCCGACTCTCCCGACCGCTGAGGCAAGACCTGCGCCAGAGGCCCGTACTGCTGTTGGGTAATTCTCTGGTGTATAGGCATACAGCGCGCCCCATGCACCGAGATTGAAGAAGGAGAGCATGGCGCCGGATAGAAGCATCACAGTGACGGTTGCGCTGCTGCCGAAGATGAACGCCGCGATGGCTGTCATCGCCATGAATAGGACGAGCGTAGGCTTGCGGCCGATGCGCTCCACCAGATAGGCAGCCGCGAAGTAGCCGGGTACCTGGGCAAGCGTCATGATGAGGACATATTCGAAGCTCTGGATTATGCTGTAGCCTTTATCCACGAGTACAGAGGGCAGCCACAGGAACATGCCATAATAGGAGAAGGTGATGGCGAACCAGACGGTCCACAGGACGATGGTCTGCTGCTTGTACTGGGTGAAGAGCTGGCTCAGCGGGATGCGAGTTGCGCGTTTCGTGAACTTGGGAGATTCCGGAATGCGCTTGCGGATGAGCAGCGCATAGACGAGCGGCAGGGAGCCGATAATGACGGCGACGCGCCAGCCGAAGTCTGGAATGACATAATAAGCGATAATCGCCGCTAAGAGCCAGCCTACCGCCCAGAAGCTCTCGAGCAGGACGACGATACGTCCCCGCTTGTGTGCAGGCGAGAACTCATTGACCAGCGTTGAGGCGACTGGCAGCTCCGCGCCAAGCCCCAGACCCATGATGAAGCGCAGGACCAGCATGACGGCGAGCCCGGTTGCAGCTGCGCTGGCTAGACTAGCCATGCCGAAGATGATCAGCGTTGCGAGGAAAATCGGCTTGCGGCCGATGCGATCCGCCATATAGCCGCCGATCGACGCGCCCAGCGCCATGCCTGCCAGATTAACCGTTCCGAGCAGTCCGGTCTGTGTCGTAGTCAGCCCCCATTCGGAAGCTAGCGAGACGACGATGAAGGACAGAAGACCAACATCCATCGCGTCGAACATCCAACCGAAACCCGCGGACCAGAATACTCGTCTCTGCACTCGATCTGACGCTTCTATCATCATATAATCCCCCTCATTGGACTAGTTATAGTATCCCACAGACCCGTATGGATTTACACACCTATTCAGACTGAAAAGCGACTCCCCAGTCGGAGAGTCGCTATTCCCAGTCACTTATCAGTGACTCATCGGCTTGGCACCATTGTCCTTGCCATCTTCGGTCACTCTTAGTATCGCCACCGCACCCTTGCTCGCATGGTTGAACTGATGGGTCACAATGGCGTAGTCGCCAGCTTCTGTGACAGTGAATTCAACTACCGCGCCGCCGCTTGCTGGCAGCATGACCGTCTGCATTCCCTTCAGCACATTAGCGGGATTACCATCCAGGTAGACGTTGTCCATGATCGTGCCCACGACGTGAAGGGAGCTTACTTCATTCGGGCCTACGTTGTTCACATAGAGGCGAACCTTGTCGCCGACCTTAGCCAGCAGGGGCTTCTCCTTAAGGCCGAAGTCATTGCCGTTGAATACGACGTAGGAGGGTACACCGTTCAGGAAGTCACTGTAATCCTTCTCCTTATACCATTCGCTCTGTACGATTACATATTCCTGATCGATCTCAGCGTCAGTAGGATAGCCTTCAGTTGGCTCTACGATAATTACACCATACATCCCGTTCGCGATATGGGCCAGTACTGGTGCGGTTCCACAGTGGTACATGAATACGCCTGGCATATTGGCGGGATAAGTGAAGGTGCCTTCTTCTTCGGGCATGATATCGATGAATTTCTCACTCGGCGATGCATGCACCGCATGGAAGTCCATGGAGTGGGGAACATCGGGATCGAGATTCTTCAGTGTGAAGTTAATGATATCGCCTTGCTTAACACGCAGTACAGGCCCCGGCACAGTGCCGTTGAATGTCCAGGCGTTATAGAATACGCCCTTGGAGATCTCCACATCAGTTACCTGCGCGGTCATCTCAATATTGACAATGTTGCCGTTACGCTCGACAATCGGTTCGATGGGCGGCTGGTTGATCTTCGCAGGGGCTGCAGCTTCTGCTGCTGGCGGATTAGACACAGGTGCTGCTTTGTTAGATCCACACCCGGTTAAAATCAATGCGATGGCGGACAGTAAGATGGCAGTTTTCTTTATGGCTAGCATGAGAATCACCTTTCCTTCTTATAATTGTGATTTCCTTCTCAACCAGCCGGAAAAAGTTTTGCCTGTCTGTTCGAGCTATCATCCGCTATCGGCTGGTTCTTATGATTCAAGCTTACGTTTTTAAGGAGAAACCAAATGTGATTGAGAACACATCTCAATTAGCTGTCGTTATGTCGCCACAATTGCAATAAAAAATCAGGTAATGTGATGATAATCACACTGCCTGATTGTAAATATACTTACAGTTATAGGTTATAGAGAGAGCAAGCTTATCTCCCAATCGTCTTCTCCATCACGACATGTGGCATATCCGCTTCCAGGAAGAGATCCGACGTCGTCTGATAGCCCAACTGGGTATAGAAGGACTCCGCGTGTGTCTGGGCATGCAGCTTCAGCTGCGTCATATTGTGCTGGATCGCGTATTGTTCCATGGCTTCCATTAAGTGTCTCCCGTATCCTCTTCTGCGATGCGGGGCTAAGATACAGAACCGCTCGACCTTGACGAATGGATAGATGCTGCGTAATCGGCCTGTTCCGATTGGCAGCTCTCCATCGTAGAGGATGAAGTGGATGGACTCGGCTTCATGCTCATCTACTTCGAGTTCCATTGGAACCTGTTGCTCCTCCACGAACACTTGCATACGGATGTGAAATGCTGACTTCAGTTGTTCCTCTGTTGATGCAACCTCGATCTTCAGCATGTGATCGTCGACCTTTCTATTCCATGTCCAACTCACTTCACCAATAGCTCCTTCAGTCGATCAATGTCATATATCACATAACCAGTGCGGTCGGTTTCCAGGATACCATCCTTGCGCAGCTGGTTGATCAGTCGATTAACCGTCTCGCGAGTTGTGCCGATCGTGCTGGCGAACTCCTGGTTAGTCATTGGAACATTGATATGGATCGCGCCGTCTCTGGATGTACCGTACTTCTCCGCTAGGGTCAGGAGGAAGGAGAGGCCGCGGTCCTGCACGTCATTACCTGTCAACTCCTGCAGCTTGCGCTGCAGCTCTTCGATCTTCGTACTGAGTCCTCGCATCACCTTGATTGATATTTCGGGAATACGAATCAGAAGCTGCTCGAATGAACGAATGGGAATAGCCAGCAGCTTGGTATCGACGATGGCCTCTGTTGTTGCAGGGTAGGGATGTTGATTGAACAATCCCGTATGCGGGAACATCTCGCCGGATTTCAGGAAGGAGACAATATGCTCATTGCCATTCTCATCAGTCTTGAATGCCTTGACCAGACCGTCCTGTATGAAGTATACCGCTTCCTTATCATCGCCTTCGATGAAGATAATCGTCCGCTTGCGGTAAGAACGTTGAATGGTAATGGTGTGGATCTGCTCCAATTCTTCATCGGTAAGGTCACGGAACAATGGAACCTTGCGTAGAATCTCCAATTCATGCTTCATCCTCTGCGAATTCCCCTTTCATCACATAACGGGAAAAATGATAAAGACCCCTTCAATAAAGTATAACCTTTTTTGAAGGGGGTTGGAATCCATTTCTAGAAAAACGATAGCTGCTCCTTAGCCGCATCAGACATCTTCTCAGGTGTCCATGGCGGGCTCCAGACGACGTTCACATGCACAGCGTTTACCGCTGGCAGTCCCAGCAAGGCTCGCTCCACGCCGCCAGCTATTGTATCATGCATCGGGCAGCCTGGCGTAGTCAGTGTCATCGTGACGGTAACAATGCCGTCGTTATCTTGTTCGATGGCATAGATAAGTCCCAGATCAACAATATTCACGCCAAGCTCGGGGTCATAGACCAATCGCAGCTGGTCCATAATCAATTCCTGATCAGTTAACATCATTTCCACTCCTCTCAGAATCGTAATAGATCAACGTAAGAATACATTCGCGATCAATCCCATATAGCCGATCGAACTGATCGACAGCAGGCAGCCGCCGATCGTGATAAGCGGCATAACCGATGTGCCGATCCCGATCACGAGCAGCGCGAGGCTCGCTGCGATCAGGCTCAGCCCGATCCGTACATACCGGTCATTGATCAGGTCAGACATCGTGGGAATCTTCTTCTTCCCGACCTGCGGGCCGTACTTATGCGTCCACCATAGGAAGGGCACGATCTTGGACAGATAGGCCAGCATCGTGATGCCCAGAAACCCCCATAGGTAAATCCAGCCCAGCATCGTGCTGATGCGCACCTGCAGCACCTGGTCTGGCACAGCAGCAGCGGCGATCAGCACAATCAGGCTCACCAGTAGCAGCATTCGCGCCGACCAGATGGACCAGCGTATGCCCTCGCCCGGATTAGGCTTATGCTTGGCTCGTCGAATTTGCCGAATGTGATAGCTGTATAGGGCGAGTGCGGTGACAAGGAGGAGCAGGGCGAACCACTTCGCTAGATCATGCCAGTCCAGCAGGAAAGCGACGGCGCCGAGCGCGGCTGATGCATGCCAGAGATGTACGATATACTTCTGCAAGGTTTCGGAATGGCCGTGCGATAGATAGAACATCGGCAGCATCTTGAAGCTGAAGCCGATGATCAGCAGCCCAAACCAGCCGATCATACCTAGCCAGATATGCGCGTGGAAGATCTGCTCATGCATGAAGCTCCACCAGCCGAACGCGAAGTTCATGCCCATTGCCATTCCGCTGAGACCTGTGAAGAAGAGGTAGACTACAGCGAGTCCCGCGCTGACCGTGATGGGTGTCCACTTACCGGCACGTACCAGAGTGGCAAACAGATTGATCGCGAATAGAATAATTCCGATATAAGCGACGGTGGCCGAGATGCCGATCAGCATGAAATTTGCTTGGTAGAAGCCGACCAGCAAGCCTGCAGAGCCAATGGTGAACACGCCATAATTAGTGAAGCCCAGCTTCTCACTGAAGATATTGGATTGCAGCACCACATTGATCAACTGATACACAGCACCCATTGCAATCATCGTAGCCCAGCCGAGCACGAGCAGATGCGCGCTGAACCAGCCTTGGGGGCTGCGCGGATGCTCACCGATCCAGCCTGCCGCGTCAGCAAGATTGAAGCCCTGAAACAGGAAGAAGCAGACCATGCCAGTTATAATGAATGAGAAGGGGAGTCGGAACATGGCGTGATCCTCCTAACTTAAGATTTCGTTATCGTTACAATGGCAGACCCATCTTCTTGATTATCAACGCTATAGGTGTAATTGAGCGCATGGAGTTCTTCAATCAGGAACATGGGCACGCGATCATTGTGAATAACCACCTGATCGCCAGCTGAGGCGCTGCTCAGCTTGGCTAATGTACGCACCATCGGCTGTGGCGGCTCCAGACCGCGATTGTCGAGCATGAATACACGAGGCTCCGCGGCGGAATCACCCTGAGCTTCAGCAGACGCGTCACCCAGCTCATCATCCGCAGGCGCATCAGAGTGAGTAGCCTGATCACCAGTCAGCAGATGCTTCATACTCTTATGAACGAAGGTCGTGATCCAGTGCTCATCACCGACCTTCTCCACCTTGTTGTGGAAGCCCTTGGTCTTCATTAGACCGAGCAGAGGAGTCGGCTTGAACGTGGCATGCAGGACGAATAAGTCGTCCTTCTCCAGCTTCTTCACCGCATCCATAATTAGCTGGAATGGCTCCAGCTTCTTCTTCAATTGCTCTCTAACATCGAGCTCGATAGTCCGCGTCATACCGACACCTCCTTGAGCTGCTCTTTGGCTGCTTCGTACAACCCAGCCATACCGCCGTAGAGCGCATAGAAGAACGAGTCCGGCGCATCAAGCGAGAAGGATAAGTATTGCTTGGGATCGGTTCCCAGCATCTTCTCGAACAGGCTGGCGGAATCGTAGGCATAGAAGCAGAAGTAGGTGTACTCGAATTCCGGCATCTTATCGCGTATGGTCACGATGTCCTGCGCATATCGCGGGATATTCTGAGCAGCTTCCCGCACCATGCTGATTGCATCGTCCAGCGTAACGTGAATCTGGATCGTCTTCTCGTCCACAATATCAATATGAGCCATAGGAAACATCCACTCCTTGTGAGAATCATTATCAATAATTCTCAGTATAGCGCTCCTTCATATTCAGAACGTGATCCTAATCACACATGGCGATCATGCTGCACACTGCGCATAGAAAAAGCGGTGAAGCCAGAGTAACTCTGCTGCTTCACCGCTTATTCGAAATTCCTATGAGATTCACTCAGCCTGTGAGCTGCTCCATCTGCTCGATCAGGCTCTTGAATACGTCCATCGCTTGACGGATCGGTTCAGGAGAGGACATATCCACCCCGGCCTTCTTCAAAATATTGATCGAAAAGTCGCTGCCGCCGCTCTTCAGAAAACCTAGATAGCGATCGACAGCCGGCTCTCCCTCTTCCAGAATCTGCTTCGAGAAGCTGGTAGCGGCAGAGAAGCCTGTCGCATACTTATACACATAGAAGCTGGTGTAGAAGTGGGGAATTCTCGCCCATTCCATCTCGATATCCGAATCGACAACCATATCGCTACCGTAATACTGGAGGTTCAGATCATAGTAGATCTTCGACAGCTCTTGCGGCGTCAGCGATTCGCCGCGCTCAGCAGCTGCATGAATAATCTTCTCGAATTCCGCGAACATCGTCTGGCGGAATACGGTTGTGCGGAACTGATCCGCGTAGTAGGTCAACAGGTACATTTTCTCCTTGGGGTCTGTGGACTTGTTCAGTAAGTAATCCATCAGCAGCGCCTCATTCAACGTAGACGCGACCTCCGCTAGGAAGATCGTGTACTGCGCATCGCGGTAGGAGAGGGTGTTGTCTGAGTAATAGGAATGCAGGGCATGCCCCATCTCATGCGTCAGGGTGAACATGCTGTTCAAGTTGTCCTTGTGATTGAGCAGGACGTAGGGATGCGTGCCATAAGCACCCCAACTGTATGCGCCGCTGCGCTTGCCTTCATTCTCATACACATCGATCCAGCCATTGTCAAAGCCTTCGGCCAGCACCTTCAGATAGTCGTCGCCCAGAGGCTTCAAGCTCTCCATAACCGTCTTCTTGGCGTCCTCGTAGGAGATATTCATCTTAAACTCTTCGACTAATGGTGTGAACAAATCATACATATGCAAGTCATCCGTCTTCAGCAGCTTCTTGCGAAGCGCCATATACCGATGCATCAGCGGCAGATGCTCATGGATAGTGTCGACGAGGTTGTCATAGACAGATACCGGAATGTTATCACCAGACAAGGACATCTCCAGGACAGACGGATACTTGCGCGCCCGCGCGTAGAAGATATTCTTATTCACATTGGCGGATAAGGTTGCGGCCAGCGTGTTCTTCTGCTTGCTGTATGTGGCGTACATGGCTTGGAAGGCGTTCTTGCGCACCTCTGGATCAGAGCTCTCAAGGAACTCGATGTAACGCCCATGAGTGAGCTCAATCTCTTCGCCGTTCTCATTCTTCACCTTAGGGAATTTCATATCGGCATTGTTAATCATCCCGAATATTGTGCTGGGCGCTTGTGACAAATTGCCAATTTGGGCCATCAGCGCTTCCTCTTCCTTGGACAAGATATGAGGCTTCTGGCGAAGCATCTCCTCCAAGGTGAATTTGTACGGCGTGAGCAACGGGTCTGCAATGAATGCCTTTAGCTGGTCCTCGCTGAGCGCCAGAATTTCTGGCGTAATGAACGAGGTCGCTTCGCTCACCTGTACGCTAAGCTTCTTGGCCTTGTCCGACAGGGCCATATGGGTCGGATCGGCCATATCCTCATGATGGCGCATATTGGCATAGACATATAACCGCTCAGTATGTAGGGACAAGGTGTCCTCCAGGGCGAAGCTATCCTTGACAGCCTGCGCGGATTGCAGTGTTCCTTGGTAGCTGGCGATATCCGCCATTAGCGATCCGACCTTCTTATATTCCGCGTCCCAATCCGCCTGGCTGGCGAATAGATCCTCCAGCTTCCATCTGTGTGCTGCCGGGACATCAGCGCGCTTGATCAACTCACTCATGGTACTCCTCCTGTCAGTAGCGTTAAGTGCGGACGCGTAGCTGCCGCATCCACAATTGACGCATAAGAATAGAATGGTTAGAACAGCAATGGTCATACGCATCGGCGATCCTCCTTCACACCGATTAGTATGACCGCTTGGTCATACGCATCGGCGATCCTCCTTCACACCGATTAGTATGACCGTTTCTCCAGCTTCAAACCCGAAGGATGCTATAAGAAGAAGCTGTACAGCAATAGGACGAAGGCGGCTGCCACCATGACGACGGCCATGATAGCCATCGGCTTGCGCAATCGCTCGGGCAGGGATTCCTTCTTCATAATCACAATCAGGGCGAAGGAGAATGCGACGATAATAAAGATGACAAGTGCTTCCGTGTTCATAGCTTGGGTTCACCTCATACCGAGATCATTTCGGCATTGGAATACGGAATCCTGCTTCGCACAAGATTTTAATTCATCCTATGCAGAGCGGAATCAGTTATGCCGCTGCATTGCTCTTCTTGCGAGATTTGTTCACCAGGTACCCTCCGGCAATAACGAGAATGACAACAAGCACCTCGAAGCCATACTTCACGAATGCCTCCGTGAACAAGAAGTCAATTAACTTCTCGCCCACAATCATCTTAGCTGCTGTGTATGCGAGCACGCCGCTGCCGATGTATAGAATCCATGGGAATCTGTCAATTAGTTGAATGATGAGCATACTGCCCCATACGACGATGGGTACGCTGATGAGCAAGCCGATGATGACGAGCTCCATGCTGCCGTGGGATGCACCGGCAATAGCGAGTACATTATCCAGCCCCATAACCATGTCAGCGACGATAATCGTCTGGATTGCCTTCCATAAGCTTGGCGCGGCTTTCACCTCGCCATGATCCTTATTATCGATCAGCAGCTTGAAAGCGATCCAGACGAGGACGAGACCGCCGACGATCATCAGGCCAGGAATCTTGAGAAGCCATACCACTATGAATGTTGCGATAACACGGATAATGATCGCGCCTGCTGTTCCCCACCAGATGACTTTCTTCTGCTGACTTTTCTCTAGGTTTCTCGCGGCAAGGCCGATCAGGATCGCATTGTCACCTGCCAGTACTAAGTCAATCACAATAATGCTCAATAATGCCATGAACCAATCTGCTGTAAACCATTCCATCTGTTACTACCTCCATTGTTTGGGTCTGTCATGCGCAATAAAAAGGCCTCTACCTAGTATGCGGTAAAGGCCTCAAAAATAATAAAGACCTTTACCGTATGTTCACGATAAAGGTCTGGCTACAACAGATTCGTTGCCGACCAGCCGGGGTTAATACAAACCCGAATTGACGACTGTGTCGTATCTAGCTACTCCCCTTTAATTGTAACCATTATAGATGAACAAGTTAAATTTGGTCAATCATTTTATTAGGCTATACGGAACGGAAGGCGGCTATAAGCTGCTCATATTCGTCCTCGCGGCCGATGAAGTCGGAGACGGGAAAGCGGCGCTCCACCCAATCCATCATCGCGGGCCGGCTCATGAAGGTGTGACAATCTTCACCCCATTGGTCCGAAATCTCGCGCACAATAAGGGTGCGCCCTTGCACTTCGACATTCAGCATATTCCAGTTGTCCTTCTTGTAGATCTGATGAATCTTCATCCAATCATTCCTCCCGAATCAGCAATGTCTGCTGCTACATACGATAACGAAATCATTGCTCGATTGCAAATCCTTTGATATCTTGAGATGGGGTGGATAAGCGAATGGAGACATATTTCACATATGATGAACGATTAGGAATACGCTTGCCCGATCTGAATCAGCAGTGGGCCGCGTATACACAGGAAGAACAGGAGCGCATCCTGAGCGAGTGGGAGCAGATTCGGGGCAGTATCCCTGAACGGATTAAGCAGATGGAGGCCATCATAAATGAGCGGCAAGCGCAGCTGAATGTTGAGCCCGTGTTCGCGGATGCGGTGAGGCTCAATCATGAGATCGCAGACTATGCCAGCCGCATCATGGATCTGCATATGCTGTTCCGGATCGACGAGCAGCTCGAGACTGGAAAGTCGCATTCTGGCTAAATATTCAAGCACGACGGCTAGACGTGATTACAAGCACGACGACTAGACGTGATTACAAGCACGACGACTAGACGTGATTACAAGCACGACGACTAGACGTGATTACAAGCACGACGACTAGACGTGATTAGAAATTGACCTGAACTTGTATTATAATAGGAGGAATGGTCTTAGGGGCAAGGGAAGGTGAGGAAGTATGCGTGCACCATTAAGACTGCGGACACTTCCGAGGAACCCAGCGGCATTGATGTATCGTTACTATCGATTCGTACTGCCGGAGGTGCGTGAGAAGCTGGCTCATTGGCGTTCGCGCGCTGCATTAATACCGGATAAGGAGCTTCGCAAGCAAGCACTGGCCAGTATTGACAGCAAGCAATTTCATTGCGAGGGCGGAGCCGTGTATGCGACGGCGAATATTGCGCAGCGCAGTGCGATGATCTCGCTAATCGTCGCCTTCCAGACGATTAGCGATTACTTGGACAATCTGTGTGATCGCAGCACCTCCATGGACCCGTACGACTTCCGTAAGCTGCATCAATCCATGCTGGATGCGGTAGATCCTTCCTCATCTCCGAGTAATTATTACGCGGAGCGGCAGGAGCAGGAGGATGGCGATTACCTGGTCAGCCTCGTACAGGAGTGCCAGCGATGTGTAGCACTGCTGCCTTCCTATCGGAAGGTACAATCGCGTATAATCGAGCTTGTCGGGCTGTACTGCGATCTTCAAGTACATAAGCATATACGCAAGGATCAGCGCGAACAAGCCTTGCTGACCTGGTGGGAGCAGCATCGGGGTGTGTACCCGGCGCTGCAGTGGAATGAATTCGCTGCAGCCACGGGGTCGACGCTAGGCATGTTCATGCTATTCCTGACGGCGGCAAGGCAGGACATCACCGATTCCGAGGCTGACGCGGTTCAACAAGCCTATTTCCCTTACATCTGTGGTCTGCACATTCTTCTGGATTATCTGATCGATCAGCAGGAGGACGCAGAGGGGGGAGATTTGAATTTCTGCCGCTACTACGAGAGCCCTGAGCTTGCGGCTGAACGCATAGGCTGGTTCGCCTCGGAGGCCAAGCAGGCGATACGCGCGTTGGATAGTCCTGGGTATCACAAGATGATCGTCGAAGGCTTGCAGGCGCTCTATCTGTCGGATCCCAAGGCTGGGCTGCAAGAAAGCGTACGCAGAACGCGCAGTTTATTGATGAAGAAGAGCCCATTATCCCGCGTATTCTTCTGGGTGAACAGCATGTGGGTGCGCAAGACACAATGATGCGAGTGATGGTGCTCTTACATTTTGTATATATTTAGGGAGGTAACATGGATGAGTGTGAAATCAATTGCTGTATTAACCAGCGGAGGCGACTCCCAAGGGATGAACGCTGCTGTTCGAGCCGTAGTGCGCAGCGGGTTGTATCATGGACTTCAGGTATTCGCAGTGCAACGTGGTTATCAAGGGCTAATCAATGAGGACATTCGCGAGATGGATCTGCGCAGTGTCGGCGATATTATTCAGCGTGGCGGGACCATTCTGCAGACAGCTCGGTGCAAGGAATTCATGACGCCTGAGGGTCAACAGCTGGCAGCGGACAATCTGCGCAAGCATGGCATAGATGGGTTGGTTGTTATAGGTGGAGACGGATCCTATCGCGGTGCTCAGAAGCTAAGCAATCTGGGGATCAAGACGATGGGCCTGCCCGGCACAATCGATAACGATATTCCCTATACCGACTTCACGATCGGATTCGATACTGCAGTGAGCATCGTAGTGGATGCGATTAATAAATTACGTGATACGATGAGCTCTCATGAGCGTTCTTCCGTTGTGGAAGTCATGGGACGACACTGTGGGGATATTGCGCTGTACGCGGGTGTAGCGAGCGGCGCGGAGACGATCCTGGTGCCCGAGGTACCGCATGATCTTGATGTTGTGGCTAGACGCATGAAGGATAATTTCGATCATGGCAAGCGTCACAGTATTATCATCGTTGCCGAAGGTGTTGGCAGCGGCGAGGAGATCTCCAAGGCGATCTCTGATCGCAACGGCATCGAGTCCCGCGTTACCGTTCTGGGACATGTGCAGCGCGGCGGCGCGCCTACACATAATGACCGAATCCTGGCAAGCCGACTCGGTGACTATGCGGTTCGCAGGCTAGTCGAAGGGGATTCCGGCAAGTCGGTCGGCATCTATAAGAACGAGCTTGTCGCGACAGACTTCGATCTAGTGATCGGCACGAAGAAGCCATTCAAGACGGACCTCTATGAGATGGCGATTCGGTTATCGCAATAAAGTGGACAGTGGGGTTCATGCTCCCTGCATATAAGAGAAGAGCTGCTAGGAGAACATACGCGTTCATCCAAGCAGCTCTTCTATTTGGGCTATCTGAGGTATACGATATCCCCTTCGCTGAGGCCTTCGAGCACCTCGGTCTTATCCGAGGTTTCAATTCCGATTTGAATGTCGCGCCGCTCAATGCCATCTGCCCCGTCTGTATACACATAGTATTGATTCGCTTCACGCAATACAGCGATCGTCGGGACCACTATAGCATCCTGTCGACTATCGGTCACAATCTTCCCGGTTAGGCTTAGCCCGGCGATCAGGTCCGGCTGGTTTTCCAGACTGATGCGGATTTCGAAGAGAGCTGATCCGGACTGCTGGCCAATCGCGGCCTTGGCGAACTTGGCCACCTTCTCCACACGGCCCTCAATGGCTGCTCCGCCCCAAGCCTCAACCTTCACCTCAACGCGCATGTCCTCCTTGATCCGGAACACTTCATACTCGCTCGCCTCGGTGATCAGCTCCATGTTCGTGATATCGACGATATAGCCGATTAACTGGTCTTGCTCAACGCGGTCCGGCCGCTTGCCGTCCGCCAGCAGGAAGATCCCGCCTACAGGCGCAGTCATTCGCTGTCTATCTAATCGATCCTGCTTATCCTCGATATCGGCCTCTGCGATCTGGAGCTCCAGCTGCTTTAGCTTCTTGGCAAGCTCCTCCTGCTCCTTCTTGGCAAACCGTGTCAGCGGTGTCTGATCACCGGCTGTCGGCTGTTCGCTCGCTAATACCGCGGTGGCCTCCAGTAGCTTCAGATCCAGTCGTTGCTGCAGCAAGCGGGCTTCAGCGAGCGATAATTCCTGCTGCAGTCTTCCGCTATTGAGCTCGAACAGGATATCCTCCGCATCGATACTCTGTCCTTCTTCCACATGCCAGGCGTTCACATCGGCGCTGAAGGGCGCATACACCGCGGTCTGATTCACATAGGATGACTTCCCCTTGACCTCTACGGATTGCGTAATATTCTCCTTGGTTACCTCGAATTGAATCTCATTCGCATAATCGTTGAACTGCTCTGAACCCCCGCTAGGCGGCTTGCTCGCTAGATAGAGGAACACGGTTAGCGAGATGGCGGCGATCGCCAACACCATAAGTCCCCATTTCATTCTTCTCTTCATAGCTCCTAACCCTTCCTTCTCCCCTAAAATATTGACCGGCCATCTGCTACTCACGCTTGATTGCGGACAACGCGTCAGTCCGCGATGCCTTGATCGCCGGATATAGCCCAGACAGCACACCTGTCAGAATAGCGAACAGCATCCCGATGGGCAGCACCCAACTGGATATGAATAAAATCTCCGAGCCTGCTCCTTGTCCAGAAAATTGGACGATGACCGCATTGATCCCCCAGATAACCCAATAGGAGAACAGGATGCCGAGCAGTCCGCCCAGCACGCCCAGCAGCGTGGCCTCAACTATGAACATATTGCGGATTTGAGCCAGGTTGGCACCCAATACCTTCATGATGCCGATCTGCCTCCTGCGCTGATGGGTGGCCATCGTCATGGCAACCACAATCGTCAGCGAGGCGACGAACAGGACGAACAGCCCGACACCGCCGAAGATAAGTCGAACAATAATCATCTCTTCGTTGAACCGATCGATCTGCGATAGATTATTGTAGCTGTTCAAGCTAAGCTTCCGGATTAATCGCTCAACCTGCTCGACCCTCGATTGATCGGTCACCTTGACCTTGGCGCTGTTGAAGGAATCGGTCGAAATGGGTTGTTCACGGTCACCTGCTGCGATATAAGTATTCTGAATCTTCTTAGCGGTCTCCATCGAGATATAGGCCTGCTTCTGATAACGTTGCTGATTAATCGGAGTACCTTCCACAGGCGCGATGATACCGACGACTTTGAGCGGATAGGTGATCGTCTTCATCGATCCGTCAGCTTGCTGGATGTCCCTGTTCAAGCTAACTGTCTTCTGATACAACGGATACGAGATCGGTGGGGGCTCAACGCCACCCATACGAGCGGCAGCCTGCAGCGCGCGTTCATCATAGATGTCGAAGGTGGCGCCATAATTGATAATAACCGTATTATCCAGATTGGCTGGCGATCCCTGTCGAAGTTCGAATCCGAAGTCGGGAAGTGACTCGAGCTCAGTGGCGATTAATTCCATATAGCCATACTTCGTATCGTCCACATTGAACCGCATGTAGCCAACCCCCTGGAAGGTGGCGGCCGCCAGTACATCCGGGAAGCTCTTGATAATGGATAACAGCTCAGGCGTAATCGGCACCGGCTTGCTCTGATTTGGATCGTCTACAGAGATAATGTGGCCGGTAGAGATGTTGATCTCGTCCATCTTGAACCATTGATTCATCGATTGCTGACTGTAATGACCAATCGATTCGCCGAGAGAGAGCGCCACAATGATCGATGTGCAGCCGATTGCAATGCCAAGCGCACATAGCGCGGTTACAACCTTGCGTCGTCTGAGCTGGTCCCAGCCCAGTCGTATGTAATCCTTTATTCTCATCATGATGCGCCCAGTTCCTCCCCGACGAGCTTGCCGTCCTTCAGTCGCAGGATGCGCTGCGTGCGGCGGGCAACCTCTTGTTCATGCGTGACGATCATGAAGGTGATACCCAGTGTCTCATTCAGCTCCAGCAACAGGCGCAGGATCTCGGCTTCGGTCTGTGTATCCAGATTCCCGGTTGGTTCATCGGCGAATACAATCGAAGGATGGGTGATCAGCGCGCGTGCGATGCTCACACGCTGTTGCTGGCCCCCCGAGAGATCCGATGTGAACATATCTGCCTTTTCGCCAATGCCTACTTGTTCAAGTAGGAGCAGGGCTCGTTCTCTTCGCTCCTTTTCCTTAACGCCTTGGAAGACGAGTGGAAGCTCCACATTCTCCCGTACCGTCAGATGCGGAATCAGCTCATAGGATTGGAAGATAAACCCGATGCGAGATCGTCTGAAGACGGCCAGCTCATTCTCGCTCATGCGCTCGATTGGCTGACCGCATATGCGAATGGACCCCTCGCTTGGTTTCATGAGACCGGCCATCAGATTGAGCAGCGTTGATTTGCCCGAGCCAGAGCTGCCGAGCAAGGCAACAATCTCTGATTCAGCGACCGTGAAATCAATCTGATCGAGGACGGTTGTCCGTTCGCTGCCGGTTAGGAACTGATGGGTTAAAGCTTCTACTTGCAGCACGCGTTCATCTCCTCACATTAATGATCTAGTATATATAGACGTAACATAATCGAAAAGGACTGCATAAAGTTGAAAATAAAAAAGAGCGCGCGATTGTCATGTATGCCGCGACACTCTAGCAGTTATTTTATAAGTCATATTTGAAGGTACTATTTATATTCCACTCCGGATGTATAGCGATTGCCCGCATTCCAGAGCAGATATTCATGCACATCATTATCGTTCAGCGCACGGATCTGTTCCTCGATTTCATGCTTGCCATACTTAATATAACCGGGTATCCAGGTGGCGGTGAAGTCTTGAATCCATGGTCGGATAATGGGCTTCTGTTGCAGCTCTACTAATGGTTCGAGCTTCTTATGTGTATCCTCAGTCGCGCCATTAATGGTTACATATGGATTGGCGTCGGGAACCTTAGAGCCATACCAGCCGGTGCTGTAATGGCTCGGATAGATCATCGGACTTATTACATCAACAAACTTCGAAATCTTCACGAAATCCTGCCCGATGCCTTCAGCAGCTGGGACGGAGGCTGCGTATCCGAAGATGTCAACGGAGATACGCGCGCCAAGATGATTTAATTGCTCGCGAGCATATTCGACGAATTCTGCGACAACATCTACGCGGGAACGCTCATCGGTGTCGAAGCTGAGCGAATCTGCCTTCTTCTCGAAGCCTTCAGGGAACCGCACATAGTCGAATTGAATTTCCTTGAAGCCCATCTTAATGGCTTCCTTCGCCACTTCAATATTATAATCCCACACTTCCTGGCGATAGGGATTGACGAAGTTTTCCTTCCGGCCATTCATCCAGATATCTCCACCTGCAGTCAGGAACGACCATTCCGGCTTCTTCTTGGCTAGAATGGAGTCCTTAAATACAACGATACGGGCAATTGGATAAATCTCATTCTCCTCGAGTGTCGTCATCAGCTTGCCCATATCACCAATGATCTTCTTCGTGGTGCCAAGCTCCTGAATGATTTCATTATCCGTCACCCAAGTGACATTGCCCCAATCATCCTTGATATCGATCACAAGGGAGTTGAGCTCCGTCTCATTAAGCAAGGTGATAAGATCTTGCAGCCTCGCTCCTCCAGCGGAGTGAGCGGTTGCGTATACACCCTTGATGTACGGCGTATCGGGTGCAGGATCGACCTTGATGAATTGGCCGTCCTCATCTGTGCCATCTACAAGGGCAGAATCAGGGATTGGGTCTGTACCTTCACCTTGCTGCTGCGCAATAATCGCGTTCTGGGTGTGAATAGACGCTTGAACGAGCTGTTCATAGGTGGCTTCCGGACTCGCCGCCGATACGTCACCCCATACTAACAACAATGCGGCTAAAAGAATATCCATAATAAGTTCTCTCCCTTAAATGCTCTATATGCTCTAATGATCATTATATGACAAAGAGCGACATACAAACAGGGAAATGTTGTTCATTCGACTTGGAAAACAGATAAGGCTGCCCGTGTTAGGCAGCCTTATCTATATGAATCATGTTAATGAATAAAGGAAACCTTCTGATGCTCGAAAATACTCTGCTGAACAATCTCTATGGCGCCTGTTGAATCGAGCATATCAAGTCCATTCCTCAGCACTATCGGACAATCCAGTTCGTCCGGCTTCAGAAAGGAGTAGAGCTCAGGCGTCAGCTTCATTACTATGCTGGATAGCTTTACTACTTGCATGTCCATTCGTCTCACCCTTTCAACCGAATTGTACAACACGATCGAAAAGCGGTACCGCTGGAAAGCCTGTAGCCTGAATCATACATAATTATATCATAATTTCATCTATAGAACTACTCAGCGATTAATTCAATCTGCGGAATTCTCCGATCACGCCTACGGTCTCGACGATATTGACGAACGCTTTAGGGTCTATACGTTTAATCAGTGTGCGCAGCTCCGCAAGCTCATAGCGGGTAGTTACCGTCATCAGCATGTCCTTGTCATCATGGCTGTAAGCCCCTCTGGTATGAATGATCGTCACGCCGCGAGGACGCAGGAGAAGGTGCTCTAGCATCTCGTCTGTCTTGCCAGTGACGATGAAGGCGGTAATTTTCTCATGTCGAATGTGGACGAAGTCGATAAGTTTGCTGCTAATGAAGATACTGAGCATAGAATACAGTGCCGCATCCCAGTTATCTAGATAGCCGAGTGCTAGAACAACCAAGCCATTGAGCGCGAATAACACATTGCCTAGCGGGAAATCACGCTTCTTGGTCAAGATTGAGCCGATGATATCGAATCCGCCGGAGGAGCCGTTATAACGAAGTGTGATTCCGACACCAAATCCAGCAATGACACCACCGAATACAGCAGCCAGGATCGGATCGCTGACAACTGCCTTGGCGGGAATAACCTGCAACAGCCAGGAGGTGCAGGTGACAGAGATGATGGTCAGCGCAATAAATTTTCGACCGATCGCGAACCAGCCCCACACCATAAGGGGGAGATTGATGATGAAGTACAGGTAGCCGATATTCCAATCCGTGTAGTAACCAATAATCATGGAGATTCCTGACACTCCTCCACTCAGCAGCTTATGAGGAACAAGGAATAAGTTGAACCCTGCGGCTACGAGGAAGGACGCCGCGAGAATGATGACGATATTTAGCGAACGGTTTAACATGTTGATCGACCTCCGTGTCAGGTGATTATTAACCAGTATGGAAATGAATTTGGATTGTTATAACAGTTGCGGTTGACGGATACCACCTTTTCTATGGTACAGTAAAAAGTATAATATGAACAATTTGAGGGAGGATTGCCATGATGTATGAATTAAAAGATGCAGAACGTATATTTGTATTTACGGGTCCTGACGGCGCAGGTCGGTCCACGATCGCGGATATGGTCGGTAACACCCTGGGCATAAAGAAAGTCATTGGATATACCACCAGACCTTCTCGTCCAATTGAAGAGGACGGACAGGATTATCATTTCATTACTATGCAACAATTCAAGGAAGCTGATGCTCGTGGCGAGTTTATTGAGAAGATTAGCTTCAAGAATAACCTATACGGGATTAAGAACAATGATATCGCGCGCATGTTCCTGAATTTCAGCTGCATCTACCTGATATTAAATATCGAAGGTGCGGAAATACTAAAGCGACTATACGGCGATAAGGTGGTTCGCGTCTTCGTTCATGCTGATAAGGCAACTGTAGAGAAGCGCCAGCGCGACAAGGGGTTGTCTGAGGAAGATATCTCCAGTCACTTGGAGCACTATGAGAAGGATATGGCCTATATGCAGAATTGCGAGCACTCCTTCGAGAACCTGGATCTAGCTCATGTTGTGTTCGATATTACCAATGTATTCGAGGGTTATCTCCATCGCAATCTCGTTGATAAGGATTAAGTGGTAAATGTCGGATAACTTGTGTTATAATATTCAGGATATACTTTCGGACGGATGCTGCATGGATGGAGAGTATAGAGATATAAGGCGCATAAGACGCCTAAGACAAGAAGGAGCATGAATCTATTGGAAACAACGGACAACACTAACACGAACGAGAATGAACGCCCAACAATAACGTTTAATGATTTTAACTTGGAGCCTAAGGTATACCGCGCGATTACCGAGCTTGGCTTTGAGGAACCGACTCCGATTCAGATGAAGTCGATCCCGGTTGCCCTGACAGGCAGAGATTTGATCGGTCAGGCGCAGACAGGGACAGGGAAGACAGCAGCCTTCGGTATTCCGCTTATTAATAAGATTGATACTCGCGGCGACAAGATTGAGGCGCTGATACTGGCGCCTACACGTGAGCTGGCCATACAGGTTTCTGAAGAGATTGGCAAGCTTGCTCGTTATAAGGGTGTACGCACATTGCCGATCTACGGCGGGCAAGAGATCGGTCGACAAATCCGCGCTCTGAAGAAGTATCCGCATATTATTATCGGCACGCCAGGCCGGCTGCTCGATCACATTAACCGCAAGACGATTCGCCTGGATGAAGTGAAGACGGTCATACTGGACGAAGCGGACGAGATGCTGGATATGGGCTTTATGGAGGATATTCAAACCATTCTAAAGCTGGTCCCCAGCGAGCGTCATACGATGTTATTCTCGGCCACGATGCCTGCTAACATCAAGAGGCTTGCGCAACAATTCCTAACGAATCCAGAGCATGTCTCGGTCATCCCGAAGCAAGTGGAAGTGCCATTAATTGCGCAATCCTACTTCGAGGTGCATGAGCGTCAGAAGTTTGACATTCTATCCCGGCTATTGGATATGGAATCGCCAGATCTTGCGATCATCTTCGGCCGAACTAAGCGCCGCGTAGATGAGCTGGCAGAAGCGCTGCAGAAGCGCGGGTATTCCGCCGACGGGCTGCACGGCGATTTATCGCAGAATCAGCGTGATGCTGTTATGCGCAAGTTCCGTGATGGCAGCATCGATGTGCTGGTTGCAACAGATGTCGCGGCGAGAGGACTTGACGTATCAGGCGTCACGCATGTTATCAACTTCGACTTGCCGCAGGATCCTGAGAGCTACGTGCATCGGATCGGCCGAACGGGAAGAGCGGGCAAGGAAGGCAGCGCGTGGACCTTCGTCACGCCGCGCGAGATTGATCATCTTCGCTTCATTGAGCGTGTGAACAGACATCGCATCAATCGCAAGCCATTGCCAAGTCTGGCAGAAGCGATCGAGGGTAAGCAGAAGGTGACTGCTGAGCGCTTATTAGATTCGATCAATAGCGATAGCATTAATGAGTTTAAGGGCTTAGCGATTCAACTGCTTGAGCAGTACGATAGCGTCCAATTGCTGTCAGCCTCGCTCATGCTGTTGACAGGCGAGAAGAATGACGTGTCGATCCAATTGACGCCGGAGGATCCGCTTCGCGCCAAGAAGAGAAGATCGGATGTCAGCACAGCGGGTCGCAAGTATACGGGCTTCAGCAACAGCGGCGGCTCTCGCTTCGGACGCGGCAACAGCGGCGGTTCGCGTGATAGCTCGTCTAGAGATCGCGGGGGCTACGGTGATCGCGGAGGCTATGGCGACCGTGGAGGTTACGGCCGCAGCTATAGCAGTCGCGATAGCAGTCGTGATTATAGCCGTGATGGATCCAGTCGCAAGCCAAAGGCTGACCGCAAGGACCGCAGCTCAGACGAATTTACCAATTAGGATCGGGATCTGGAGGTAGCCGCGATGGAAATGAAAGGGCTGATGGGGGGATTCTACCGCATATCTGAATGGATTATGCGGCTCTCCGGGATTAATCTGCTGTGGATCATCTGTTCGTTACCATTTGTCTTTCTGATATTCACACAACTGCTGTACATCGCAGGACAGTCTGCTGATGAGGTTGCATATACATCCTTGTATGAATTGCTTGCAGGGCTGCTAATACCTATGGTTATTGCGCCTTTCACCTTATTCCCTGCCACATCAGCCATGTTCTCAGTCGCGCGGAAGTGGGCGACAGGAGATGGGGATATCCCCATCTTCAAGTCGTATTTTCAATACTACAAATCTAATTATAAGCAAGCGATGCTGGGCGGGATCTTCTTCGTTCTCGCCTTTATCATCATCGTAATTAATATTCAGTTCTATGCAGACCAGAAATCCGGCTTGGCCATCCTGAATTATGTATTCTTATTTTTGATGGTGCTGCTTGCCGGCGCGCTTTTCAATTTCTTTTGTTATTTGTCTCATTTTGAGATGAACTTCCTAGGCATTCTCAAGAATAGCCTGCTGTTTACAATTGCAAGGCCTTTCAATACGGTGTATATGTTATTTATGAATATTGCGATCATGTACATTAGCTTCTTCAGGTTCACCTTCTTGATACCCTTCTTCATGGGCTCGTTGATCGCGGTTGTATCGTTCTGGGGCTTCCTTAGGAGCATCCAGCGCATTCAGGATAAGGCTGAGCGGCTACGGGAGAAGGAAGAAGCTAAACAAGCGCAGAGCGAAGAGTCGGAATAGATACTGGATACAATTCACTGTGCAGATCCAATTTACAATTTGGGCAATCAGGCATATAATAAGGATAATAATCCTGCGATGCTCGTCACGGTTCCATGCTGTTTTGAACCAATGGACGTTTCTTGGGAGCCTATATCGGAGCGAGGCTGTCACGCCCTCTAAAGGGGACTTCAAAATCGCTTCAGCGGGCACCCACCTGCTTGGGCAGGTTCAGAAACACATAACCGAACGGCATTCGCGGGTTACAACTCCTAATTTTCTCAGACACTACCTAATTGGTAGTGTTTTTATGTACAATCCCTCCCTGCTGTGCTAATATAAAAAATAGTGCAAAAGGTGAAGAGAACGGGGGAAAACTGTTGAACATCAAGCGGGTACTGGTTGGGATTTTTCGGAGTATCGAATCTACAGGCGAGAAGGCGAAGGATCCGCTGCTTAAGTCACACTTCTATAAGTTGTCCAAGGACAAGTTGATGGATGAGGTGTCTGCAGCGATTAAGAAGCTTCGCGGCTACAGGATCATTCATGAGGTGCCGAATGTAGGGGAGATTGTACTGGAGAAGAAGACGGCGCTTGGTCGTGTACAGGATATCACCATCACTGTGGTTGGCATTACGCCTGTCAGCTCTTCCGTGGATATCTACTCAGCGTCCAGAGGATCGCTGGGAGATCTCGGATCCAACTATCGAACCATCATCGAGATTTACAGTGCGCTAGACCGCGCGCTCAAGGTGTATAAGGACGCTAAATGATCCTAAATGAAGAAACCATCCAATGGTCCTACGACCGAGGATGGTTTCTTTGGGCTTGAGCCGGGAATTAGATCAGCTTTTTAAGCGCTGCGATTGCAGCATCATAATCTGGATGCTCGGTCATCTCGCTCAATACCTCTATGTATTGAACCGTATCGTTCTTATCGATTACGATGACAGCGCGCATATCCAGGCGAAGCTCCTTAATGAGCAGGCCGTAGTTCTCGCCGAAGCTAGCACGCTTGTGGTCAGACAATACCACGACCTTGTCTACACCTGCAGCGCCGCACCAGCGGGACTGAGCAACAGGCAGGTCAGCGCTGATTGTTAGGATGACAACATCATCGCCCAGCTTAGAGGCCTCTTCATTAAAACGACGTGTTTGCGCATCGCAAACACCTGTATCCAGTGAAGGCACCGAGCTGATGAGTCTAACCTTACCGGAGTATTCTGACAATTGAATTTCTTCAACCAGATTCTTGCTTACAACGGCATCCGGAGCCTTATCCCCAACCTTCAATTCAGGTCCAATCAGGGTAAGTGGATTACCTTTAAGCGTAGCGACATTCGCGCGTTCTTGAGCCATGTTCGAAATTTGCCTCCTTCTCGAATATAAGTAATATTTGGTATACACCTATTTAATTATATCTGTGACGAATCGCATTGTCCAATCCAGAGAAGACAAACAAGCATACAGCAGGTATAATTAATAGGGATAATGATTGCATAAAGTGAATGAGGGTTGATTGTGGAACTACGGCAATTGCAATACTTCGTTAAGGTAGCGCGTAAACAGCATGTTACACAAGCGGCAGAAGAGCTGCATGTGGCGCAATCGGCGGTCAGCCGCCAGATTCGTCTGCTTGAAGAAGAGATGGGTGTGGATCTATTCGTACAAGTCGGTCGGAATGTGCAATTAACACCCGCCGGCAAGCTGTTCTTGCACAAGGTTGAATCGATTCTGGCTGAGCTTGATCGATCTGTTAATGAGGTACGTGAGCTCATGGACCCCGACCACGGTGAGGTACGATTGGGATTCCCTCACAGCCTGGGTGTGAACCTGATCCCTTCTGTTGTAGCGGAATTCCGCAAGGGGCATCCGAATGTGAAGTTCCGCTTCCGACAAGGAAAGTTCGATGTATTAATTCAAGATGTTATCAATAATGAGGTTGACCTGGCATTTATCTCGCCATTTCCCGAGATTCATGCCGAGGTGACTGGCGAGTTGCTTATTACGGAGCAATTATTCGCGATCGTGCCCCCGAATCATCGGTTATCGGATCAATTATCCATCGATCTGGCCGATCTGAAGGATGACCCGTTCGTCGTGTTCAGCGATGGCTACTCGCTGCGACCGATTGTTATAGAGGCATGCGCGAGAGCGGGGTTCAAGCCTGTGATTGGCTTTGAAGGGGAAGAGACAGATACGATTCGCGGATTAGTCGCTGCAGGCATGGGTGTCAGTCTGCTGCCTGAACTGGCATTGCTTGAGGTCAGTCCGCTTCAGCCGGTTAAGGTTGCGCTGCGACCGCCTAGTGTTACACGTACAATCGGCTTAATTCGCCGCACGGACGAGAAGCTGCCGGTTGTCGCTGAGAAGTTCAGGCAATTTTTGATCGCATACTTTAATGATAAGCAGCAACGGTGAAGGAGCGGATACAATGGCACTCATTACATGTAATTTCCATTCGGATTCGTTAGGGTTTGGCGCGTCAATGACGGTGATTTTGCCCGAGCGCACAAAGTCTCAGATTGGCATCGAGCATGGTGCTGTCGGCAAGAAGCATCCCGTCCTGTATTTGCTGCATGGGCTGTCTGATGATGATACAATCTGGCTTCGGCGCACATCTATAGAACGCTATGTTGCAGGTATGGGACTTGCTGTGGTTATGCCGAATGTCCATCGAAGCTTCTACGCTGATATGGCATATGGCGGGCAGTATTGGACATTCTTGACCGAAGAGCTGCCCAGCATTGCTGGCTCCTTCTTCCCGCTGTCGGATGCCAGATCGGATAATTATGTTGCCGGCCTATCGATGGGCGGCTATGGGGCATTCAAGTGGGCGCTTAGTTACCCAGAGCGATTCGCTGCAGCGGGCAGTCTATCTGGCGTGTTGGATCTGGCGAAGCATCAGAATGGGAGGTTCCAGCGCGACATGCAGCTGGCCTTCGGTGACCTGCCGATCAGCGGATCTGGCAATGATCTGCTGGAGCTGCTGGAGCGTAATCGCAATTCTGCAGCTGAGCTGCCTGATCTGTATCAGTGCTGCGGTACCGAGGATCACCTGTATGAAGACAATGTCACTTTTCGTACTGCATGCGAGGCGGCGAATGTTGACTTGCACTATGAAGAGGGGCCAGGCGCTCATAATTGGGGATACTGGGATGCGCAGATTCAGCGATTCCTAGCAAGACTGCCCATTGCTTCCGAGCGTTGAAGGTGAGTATAATTAGCTCATAGTTACATAGACATCTGGAGCTGTCGCCCTGTTAGGGTGGCAGCTTTTGTGCGTGAGTTGTGCGTAAGTGAATATGTTTTATCATAGTCTTCCCAAGCAGTAACGGTTCCACCGGACTAAATGAGCTCAGATGGTGTTGATCTTAGTTCTACAATGCATTCCTTATGTAATATAATATGACACTAACCGGGTAATCACGAATTATTTATAGGGTGATAAGTAACATCTTTCGGATTTAGCGATATATCTGTAAAAAAATGATTGAAATCTAGATTCGAGATAACTATAATGACACTAAGAAAACATTACATGTTATCTAATCTAACATCGGGAGTGGTTGTAGTGAAGAAGAAAATTGGGATGTCCATGCTTGCGCTAATGGCCTTATCACCATCGGCAGCATTCGCCGCATCAGAAGGGGCGGAGTTGTCAGCGTTCGGACTAAATTCATTATGGGTTATGGTTGCTGCAATTCTAGTGCTGCTTATGCAAGGCGGGTTCATTCTACTTGAAGCTGGATCGACAAGAATGAAGAATGCCGGTCACGTAGCGGGCAAGACAATCTTCACTGTTGGATTATGCACCTTGGTTTACTGGGCGATTGGTTATGGATTCGCCTTCGGCGGTGGAGGCAATCCCCTAGTCGGGCTAGACAGCTTCTTCTATAGTCCGGGAACCGATGCTGATCTGGCGCCATCAGTCTTCTTCGTCTTCCAGCTGGCATTCGCTGCGATCTCGCTCACGATCGCATGGGGGGGATTTGCCGAGCGAGCGAAGCTGGGCTCCTATCTGGTATTTACACTATTATTCTCCACACTGGTCTATCCAGTCATTGCTCACTGGATCTGGAATGCTGATGGCTGGTTAGCGAAAGATGGCGCACAAGACTTCGCCGGCTCGACTGTTGTACACTTAACTGGCGCATGTGCGGCGTTCGCGGCAACGGTGCTTCTGAAGCCGAGAATCGGTAAATTCAACAAGGATGGCACAGCCAATGAAATTCACGGTCACAGTCAAGTGTTCACGTCACTCGGTGTGTTGATTTTGTGGGTAGGTTGGTTCGGGTTTAATGCAGGCAGTACTGTTGCTATTGGAGACGGCTTCTTCGGATATGTGGCTTTCAACACGCAATTAGCTGCAGGGGCAGGCGCGGTCGCGGCGTTGATCATCTCTTGGATTATTATGGGTAAGGCAGATATCTCAACGATGCTCAATGGTGCGCTGGCAGGTCTGGTTGCCATTACAGCGTCCTGTGCCTTCGTAGAACCATGGGCTGCGGTTGTGATTGGTCTCTTAGCTGGCATGATCGTATTCGGCAGTCAGAAGATGTTCGAGAAGCTGGGGATCGATGATCCGATCTACGCGCTGTCTGTCCATGGCGTTGTCGGGATCTGGGGAACGCTTGCGAACGGATTCTTCGCTACCGAAGAGCTGGCGGCTAGTGTGGGCGTAGGTCAAGCGGGCTTATTCTATGGTGGTGGGTTCCATCAACTGGGCGTTCAATTTCTATCAGTCGTTACAGCTGGCGGATACGCGCTTGCGGCCTCCTTCATTCTGTTGTTGATTACGAAGAGCTTGGTCGGTCTGCGTGTAACAGAGGAAGAGGAGATTATCGGCCTCGACTTGAGCGAACATGGCGTATACGGTTACCCAGAGCAATTGAAGAATACACAGCACACAGTTTAATTGGTGCGATTAATGATTGACGAGGAGACTAGTCATGCGGCGAATCCTGGAAGGATTAAGTGAGCGAATTCAATTATGCGACAATCTGGGGCAGTTGCGAGCGTTGCGTGATCAGGTTCAGGAGAAGCTGCGTGACTGTCTCCTATTCACCGATCCAGTAGACTGGTATAGAATGGCGAACAACTGTCAGGATTGGTTGATCCAGCACGCCATCAGACTTGCTGAGCTGGACGTATATCGGGAAGCGGGTGCGCCGCCGGCAGGTTCATATGCCTTCATCGTATTAGGCAGCGCCGGTCGCATGGAACAGACGTTATGGAGTGATCAGGATAATGGATTGATTTACTCCAGCACGGATGAAGCAGCCAAGAATTATTACCGCAAGCTGTCCATCACAATAGAACATGCGCTCAAGCAGATAGGATATCCACCATGTGAAGGTGAAGTAATCACCAGTAATGAGAAGTGGAGGATGTCGATTGCGGAGTGGAAGGCGACGCTGGCAGAATGGTTCGAGGATGGAGCTTGGGAGAATGTCCGGCAGCTGTTGATCATGGCTGATGCGCGTGTGATCTACGGCGATACCGGATTGCTGGATCAGCTCCGAGCGGAGTATCTGGATCGGGTAAGCCAGAGAGCGGATATCATCGCGCTTATGCTGCGCAATACGCTTCGCCACAAGGTGGTGCTGGGTCCGCTCGGACAGCTGATCAGAGAGTCCTATGGCGAGGACGCTGGAGGGTTTGATATGAAGTATGGCGCCTATCTTCCTATGGTAAATGCCATTCGATTGCTCGCTATTAGGCATCACATCACAGCGACGTCGACGCATGCTCGCTTAGAGGCGCTGCGGAGCCAGCTTGGTCATGCTAAGGTTGATCGTATTCGCGGCGCATTCATACACATTATGAAGCTAAGGGCGATGACCCCCTATCAGCTTACGCCGGAGGGGTATTATGCGACACGCGGGAAGCTTCGTTCGCAGGATCTGACGAAACCGGTCATTGCCAAGCTCAAGCTAAGTCTGCATGTCGGTGAAGAGCTGCAACGATATATTAGAAAGCTGCAATGAATGAGGAGGCTTACCGATGAAGGACCCGCTCGGACCTGTCGGCAGAATGTGGAGTATCTACAAGCAGGGTGGGCTGACTCCTACTGTAGCCTCGATACTCGGCTCGCCCAGCGCTGGTCAGATGGCTTTCATACGTTCAGCGATGAGGATGCAGCGGCAAACCTCGCTCCTCGAATTACCGCTGCGTTCACTCGATGCCGTGGTGTTCGATCTGGAGACGACAGGCTTCCATCCCTATCAAGGTGATGAGATTATCTCATTCGGCGCTGTAGCTGTAAGCGGGATTGATGTTCAGGACAAGGAGACGTTCTACAGTTTATCTAATCCGCACAGGACCATTCCGCATGAGATCGAGCGCTTGACTGGCATTGCTACAGAGATAGCTGAAGCAGCGCCCGAACTCATTACGGCCTTATCGCAGTTCCTGGAATTCGTGCAGCGAAGACTGCTGATTGCCCATGGCACTGGACATGATAAGCAGTTCCTGAACGCGGCGCTCTGGAAGACCTCGAAGATCAATCTTACGCACCGCGTGCTGGATACGATGATGGTCGCGAAGTGGCTGCATCCGGCGCTGCCGACCTATGATCTGGACGCGCTGCTGCATCTGTACGATATCCCGATAACAGATAGGCATCACGCGCTGCAGGACAGCCTGATGACGGCTCAGTTATGGGTGAGGATGGTCGATGCCATTACCGATCGTCAGGTGATGACATTAGGAGATCTGTATATGTATCTTAGCAGGCATTAGGCTCTCCTTATCTTACCTCCTTGTCCGGCTTGATGAGGAAGAAGGATAGCAGGAGCGCCAGTAGAGAGAGGGCGGATACGCTGATGAACACCGCGCTGTGAGATTTACCCATGATCCAGCTGAATAAGGGCGGACCGAAGGCGACGCCGAGGAAGCGCAGGCTGCTGTATAACCCTGTGATCATTCCGCGCTGCTCCAACTCGACGCTGCCTGTAATCATCGTATTCAAGCAGGGTAATATCAAGCCGGTACCGATGCTGCTGATAGTCAGCAGTGTGATGAACAGATAGATCTGCTTCAGGAAGAGAATGGAGCACCCCAGAGCGGCAGTCATGAGCGCGAATCCGATTAGGATGAGCCAGCGCATGACTATGCCGTTCTTTTTTATTAGGCTACCGGTTGTATATGATGTTATAACCATGCCAGTCAGCGGAATAGCAAGCACGAAGCCCTTCGTTAAGCCCTTGATCCGGTAAGGGGCCTCCTCCAGGATGTCCGATAAGTAGAAGAGAACGCCGAACAGCACGAACAACGCCAGCGCACCGCCGAAAAAAGCAGGTAGGAGCCACTTGCCTTGGGCCTTGAAGGTGTCGACGATCGAGGCTAGATAAGGCTTCAGCTTCGGGGGACTGGACTCGCGCTTGGGCTCCTTAATCCAGAATATGATCGCCAGCAAGCTGAGAATGCAGAAGCCAGGGAATGCGAAGAAGGAGGCGTACCAGGCAATTAAGGCGAATAAGGAGCCGATAATTGGACTAAGCACCTTGCCGGCACCATTGGCCGCTTCCGTTAATCCAAGCGCCTTGCTTTCCTGTCCCCCGCTATATAAATCCCCTACGAGTGCCATTGCAATCGGCGAGGTGCCAGCCGCACCCAACCCCTGTATGGATCGAGCTGCAATCATAACGCCATAGGACTCCCAAACCGCGCCTAGGCCTGCTAACAATCCGCCGAGCCCGTAGATGATAAGTGCCGGAATCATGATCGCCTTACGGCCGAATCGGTCTGAGAGATATCCGATAATTGGAATCGTGAGTCCGGCGGTAACAGAGAATAGAGATATCATTAGACTCGTCTGAAATTGGCTGATATCGAGCGCTTTCTTCATCTCTGGGAGAATTGGAATGATCATGGAATTGCCGAAGACGAGCACCAATGGCACGCTGGCAATTGCGGTGTATGCGCTAAGCGAGCCTGATTGCTCCGATGATGGCTTCGTCTTGGAAGACTTGCCTGGATTAGAGGTTGTGCTGTGTGCCATCTGATCTGTTCCTCCTTTATGATGTAACTGCGCGAATGCGCATGAACATGTACATTGTGTCCTCTGTTCATACGCTTCATTCCTGCATGAATCGTGCCCGGATTCGATTTGGCATTCTGCGGCGAACAGTGTATGCTAATAAGTGCAAGTCGAATCACTCTGGAACATACAATCTGTACAGGCGGTGACAAGTCATGCGTAAGAAGAATTGGATGGTCGTAGCGGTAGTTCTCGTGTTAGCGGGAGCGGCGTTATATCAAAATATAGCCACAGCAGACGAGCGCTCTTCCGCGTCGCTGGAGGAAGCTGCCAAGCCGGGGTATCGAGCGCCGGCTTTCGAGCTAGTTGGGATGGACGGCATCACCTATTCCGTGGGCGGCGAGCGAGAGAAGCCGGTGCTTGTCAACTTCTGGGCGTCCTGGTGCGGACCTTGCCATATTGAAGCGCCCGATCTTCAAGAGCTCTATGAGAAGTATGACGGTAAGCTGGACTTGTACAGTGTGAATGTTATGAGTCTGGACACGCGCAAGGGTGCGGAGCGGTTCATCGAGGAATACGGGCTGACCTTCCCGGTTCCAATTGATGAAGACGGGACCATTACGAGCAAGCGTTATGGCGTGGACGGCTATCCGACCTCATTCCTGGTGAATCAGGAGGGGATTGTCGTTGATGCGGTGTTCGGCATCATCGACCGTGAGGATTTGGAACGCAAGATTAACAAATTGCTACAGTGAGAGGGTTTTATTGATGACGATTTCATTCATGGAGCTCGGCGTGCGTGAGCCGCTGGTTCACGCACTTAAGAAAGACGGATTAACCGTTCCGACTCCGATCCAGGAAGCGACCATTCCGCTGCTGCTCAGTGGCCGGGATGTGATCGGCCAGGCACAGACCGGTACGGGCAAGACATTGGCCTTCCTGCTGCCGATCTTCGAGCGTATTCAGGTCAAGGAGGCGGCCACGCAGGCCATTGTGGTCACGCCAACACGCGAACTAGCCATCCAGATTGCCGCGGAGGCTAAGAAGCTCGCTGGTTCGGTAGGCGCCACAATCTTGGCGGCATACGGCGGCCAGGACGTGGAATCGCAAATTCGCAAGCTGAAGGGCGCGCCGCATCTGATTATCTGCACACCTGGCAGAATGCTTGATCATATGCGCCGTGGAACGATGCGCCTGGACCGTGTATCCTTCCTGGTCCTGGATGAAGCGGACCAGATGCTGACGATGGGCTTCTTGCCAGAGGTAGAGCGCATTATTATGGAGCTGCCGCGCAGTCGGCAGACGATGTTATACTCTGCTACGATGCCTGATGCGATTCGGCATCTGGCTAAGCAGTTCATGCGCAGTCCGGAGAGTGTCAAGATCAGCGGCAAGCGCGTGACACTGGAGGGCATTAAGCAGATCGTCGTGCAGACGACGGACCGCGCGAAGCTGGACGCCTGTATCGAGATGCTCAACCGAGACCAGCCTTATCTAGGTGTACTATTCTGCCGAACCAAGATTAGAGCCAAGAAGCTTGCGGAATCATTGGCTGAAGCGGGATTCAGCGTGGGTGAGCTGCATGGCGACCTGTCGCAAGCCAAGCGCGAGCAGGTGATGAAGCGATTCAGAGAAGCGAAGATCCAGCTGTTGGTCGCGACGGATGTGGCGGCGCGCGGGCTGGATGTAGAGGGGATTACCCATGTATACAATTATGATATCCCGCATGATACTGACAGCTATATTCATAGAATTGGACGTACAGGTCGCGCTGGCAATGAGGGTGTAGCGATTACATTCGCGGCTCCGCGCGATGAGAGCTTCCTCCAGCAGATCGAGCGGCGAATCGGACTGACCCTGAGCAGGCAGCAAGTAGAGGCTGGGGCAGGCTCGCAGAGGGGATCAGCGAGTCGTGCTAGCAGTTCTGCCGGTGGAAGGTCGGGCGGAGGTTCCAGAACGAGAACACGTTCTGGAGCTGAAGGCAAACCGGGAGCGAAGCGCAACTCCGGTCCGAACTGGCGAGCGAAGGCAGCGAAGAAGGCAGGAGCCGGTGCCGGCGCAAGATCGGGCTCAGGCACAAGGTCAGGCACAGGTGCTAGAGGGAGTGCTGGAGCAAGAGCTAATGTCGGAACGAGTGCAAATGGTAGAACAAGAACCGATGCTGGCGGGAAATCGGAAACAGTGGGTAGAAGAGGCAACCGCGGCACAGGTCGATAGGTATAATTAATGAGGGCCAAATGTAGACGTAACAGTCTTCATGCGGCCCTCATTTTAAGCTTTTCTCAGGCATGGGCTGGACCTAACACTGTCTACTGTGAATTCAGTTGGAACTTTATCCTAGAAGAACCGTATAGATTTTTATGATGGAGGTGCATACGAATGGAGACCGTATATCTTGTATTATTCATTATTGGGATTATTTACGCAGTAGCAACCATTTTCATCGGCGATATCTTTGACTTTAACTTCGATATCGGCGGGGGTGAACTTCCGTTCATCTCGCCAACCACGATTGGCTCGTTCATTACGGTGTTCGGCGGCTGCGGATATGTGCTCACGGTGAATACATCGTGGAATGCGATCCTCATTGCGTTGATCTCCACCATACTCGGGCTTTTCCTGGCTACACTGATGTTCGTGTTCGTGATGCTTCCCCTGTATCGATCGGAGAAGAGCGCGGCCAAGTCGGACAAAGAAATGATCGGTAAGACGGCTGAGGTTGTTACAGTCATTATGGAAGGCGCGAAGGGCGAGATCATCTATGAGCAAGGCGGGATGAGGCTTAGCGCGCCTGCGCGAGCGGTGAACGGAGGGCGGATTCGACAAGGTGAGATGGTGCTGATAATCGATGTGGTCAGCGGCACATTCCTCGTCGACACGCTCTAAATGATCAATTATAAAGGAGAGGATCTTATTGTTTGAACTCGATTATACGTTGCTTGTGCCAATCGGGATTGTAGTCGTATTATTCTTGCTGGCTGTTGTATTCGCTACTCGTTATCGTACGGTTAAGGCTGATCAGGCGATGATCGTAACCGGGGCGATAACCAAGGATGGGATGAAGATCGTCAAGGCTGGAGGCGCATTCGTGTGGCCAGTTGTACAGAATGCAGAGTTCCTATCGCTCCAGGTACAGACATTGGATATTCGCACCCCTGAAGTATATACCTCCCAGGGTGTTCCGGTTATGGTGGATGGTGTCGCTCAAATTAAGATCAAGGGTGATATTGAATCCATTGCGACGGCTGCTGAACAATTCCTCGGCAAGCCTGAAGAAGAGCTCAAGGGGATCGCAACCCAGACGCTTGAAGGTCATCTGCGCGCCATACTTGGACAGATGACAGTAGAGGCGTTGTATAAGAATCGAGATGAGTTCGCACGTAACGTACAGGATGTAGCAGCCAGTGATCTGAATAAGATGGGCTTGCAGATTGTGTCCTTCACTATCCGTGATGTTCGTGATAAGAATGGTTACTTAGAAGCGCTGGGCCAACCGCAGATCGCATCGGTAAAGCGCGATGCGGAGATCGCCAAGGCGAATGCCTTCCGAGATGAGCAAGTTGCCAAGTCCAAGGCGCTGGAGGATGGGAAGAAGGCGGAATTCACCGCTGAGACGAATATTTCCGAATCCGAGAAGGAGATGGAAGTGAAGAAGGCCTCCTTCAAGATGGAGCAGGATGTGAAGAAGGCGGAAGCCGACCAGGCTTATAAGCTGCAAGAAGCGAAGACACTGCAATCCGTTAAGGCAGAAGAGATGCAAATTCAGGTCATCGAGCGCGAGAAGCAAATTGAATTGGAAGCGAAGGAAATCGAGCGTAGAGAGAAGGAACTGGACGCGACAGTGAAGAAGCAAGCGGAGGCCGAACGCTTCGCACAGGAGCAGCGGGCAGAAGCAGATCGCTACCAAATTGAAGCCAAAGCAAGGGCAGATGCGGAAGCGATACGGCTGGCCGGTCAAGCGAATGCGGACAAGGAACGCGCAGAAGGTACAGCGCAGGCTGAAGTCATTAAATTGAAGGGTCTGGCCGAGGCTGAGGCGAAGGATAAGATTGCAGAAGCGATGCGTAAGTACGGCGATGCAGCGGTCGCGGAAATGATCATCAATCAATTCCCATCGATTGCCAGCGCTATCTCTGAGCCATTATCCAGAACGGAGAAAATCGTGATTGTCGATAGCGGCAACGGCCAAGGGGGCGGAGCAAGCAAGGTAACCGGTTATGTGACAGATCTGCTAGCGAAGCTGCCTGAGACGGTGCAGGCTCTGACGGGAGCAGATCTGACCCAGATGGTGAAGCGCATCTCCAATCTGCCTGACGTTCAGAAGTCAGCTGAGCCAACCGCGAAGACTGATAATCTGGTCAGCAGGAATAATACCGAGGAAGTTGATTAAACTCGAATAGAAGCCTGCTACTGACTAGCTAACAAGAGGCCTCCCGCGATGGGAGGCCTCTATTCGAGATCGATGTGTTTGTTAGCCCTTAGTGGAGGCGATAACGGCCTCCGGTGAAGTGAGCTTGTCGTAGAATTCGATGTACTTATCCTTGTCCGCAGATGCGCGGTGAGCCATCGCCACGCGTGGATGCTCGTTCAGGATGCCGGACAGCGCGTAGGGGATATTGTAGCCCCATTCCCAATTCTCACGTATAGCCACCATATGCTTCTCGATAATCTCCAGGATCGGTCGGATTTCATAACGCTTGTTCTTGAGCGCGGTGACGAGCAGTTCCGTATGGCAATTACCTGCAGCGCGGCCCATGCCGAATACTGAGGAGTCGAGGAAGGACACACCGTTATTCACGGCTTCCAATGTATTGGCCAGCGCAAGCTGCATATTGTTATGGGTATGCACGCCGAGCTTCTTCTCCGGCAGCTGCTTGCGGAATAGATCGACTAGGTAGCCGATATTGCCGGGTACGATGCTGCCGTAGGAATCGACGATATACACGATATCAATGGAAGATTTATTGATTTCGGCTAATGCGTCGTTCAGATCCTTCTCTAGAACATGAGACAATGCCATAATGTTCAGACTAGTCTCATAGCCCTTGTCCGTGAATTTCTGGGCGAGGTCGATGCCCTTGCCTACATCACTGATGTAGCAAGCGATGCGGATGAGATCGAGCGGGCTCTGCTCGCGCGGCAGAATGTCATTCTCGTCCACACGGCCGATATCGACGAGTGCAGACAGCTTTGTCTTGCCCTTGTTCGGAATGACTTCCTTAAGGTAATCATCATTCAAGAAGCGCCATGGTCCAGATTCGGCCTTCAGCAGCTTCGGGGAATTCTTGTAGCCGACTTCCATATATTCGACACCGGACGCATTCAGCGCCTGATACATCTCAGCTACAAACTCAGGTGTGAAGTCCCAGTTGTTGACCAAACCTCCGTCGCGAATCGTGCAGTCTAGGATGAATGTTTCAGTTGACATCATGATCTCTCCATATCTTGTCCCGTATTAGTCTATGATGCTTTGGGGCTTTTCAGCTTCTACGCTTCTACGCTTTTGTGCATCAGAGTGATTTCTCTATTCTACATGCCGTTAGGCGTAACGTCAATCCCGAATTACAATTCGCGGAAGTTCGGGCGATTCTGTTCGGAATTGAATTCAGAATATTATAACGGACTGGTGATCGATTGTACAGTTTTTGTTTTTGAAGTAAGATGTACGTACAAGCTTAAATGTTCTATTTTGATCCTACTACATTCGGTTAAGGAGCCTGTCATGTCAGAGAAGCGATTGCCCAAGTATCAGCAGGTGAAGGAAGAGATTCTGTCGTGGCTGCAGGAAGGGAAACTGGAAGCAAGCAGTCAGCTCCCGTCTGAGCATGAGATCGCCGGCATGTTCGGGATGAGTCGTCAGACCGTACGACAAGCGCTGGGGGAGATGGAGAAGGAGGGCTGGCTGTACCGGATACAGGGCAAGGGCACGTTCGTGTCTGATCCGGTGAACCAAGCTGTGACTCGCGGCTCGCGTGAGCTGGCTTCGATCGGCATGCTGACGACACATATCTCTGACTATATCTTCCCGCATATCGTCCGCGGGGCTGAGGCGGAACTGAGGGGCAAGGGTTACAGTCTGCTCCTCTCGAGCACAGAGAATGATAAGAACAAGGAGCGTGATAACCTGCAGATGATGCTGGATCAGCCGCTCAGTGGATTAATCGTTGAACCGACGAAGAGCGCGCTGGGCAATCCTAATCTCAGTTATTATCTGTCACTGCAGCTACGCCAAATCCCATTCCTGATGATAAATGCGCGTTATCCGGAATTGAACTGCCCCTGTGTATATGTCGATGATGAGAGCGGCGGCTTCATGGCGGCCGAGCATCTGATCGAGCTCGGGCATCGTCACATTGCAGGCTTCTTCAAGACGGATGATCTGCAGGGTGTTAACCGTCTCAAGGGTTATATGCGCGCGCATGAGAATCAGGGATTGTCTGTCATGCCGGATTTCGTCGTGCTCTACAGCACGGAGGAGAAGACAACCAAGCCGTTCGAGACCGCGCTGGAGCTGCTGCGCCGCGAGGATCGGCCGACCGCCTTCGTATGCTACAATGATGAACTCGCGGTGCTGCTGCTGGAAGCGATTCGTCAGGTTGGCCTCAGTGTCCCGGAGCAGCTGTCGATCGTCGGCTTTGACGATTCCTTCCTCGCGACAGCGACGGAGGTGAAGCTGACCACACTTACTCATCCCAAGCTGGAGATGGGGGTGCGGGCGGCTGAGCAGCTTACGGCCATGATCAAGCATGGTCCAGGCTGGCAGGCGGAGGACGTTCGATATACACCGGAATTAATCGTGAGACAATCTACACAGAAAATGAATAGCTAAGTTGTACGTACAAGTGTATAATTGAGACGTATATTTGAATAGCAAGGATTTAAGAAGGGAGTGCTGTCCTGGTGTTGAAGCAATTGAAGCAAGAGGTGCTGGAAGCGAACTTGGACTTGCCCAAGTATGGCATGGTCACGTTCACCTGGGGGAATGTCAGCGGTATAGACCGTGAAAGCGGACTTGTTGTCATTAAACCGAGCGGTGTTCCCTATGAACAGCTGAAGGCGGAGGATCTGGTCGTTGTTGATCTTGATGGGCAAGTCGTGGAGGGTAAGCTTAAGCCATCTTCAGACACTCCTACGCATCTTGTGCTCTACAAGGCCTTCCCTACCATAGGAGGAATCGTGCACACGCATTCCCCATGGGCGACGAGCTGGGCGCAGGCCGGCAGAGGAATTCCGGCACTAGGCACGACTCAGGCCGATTACTTCTATGGGGAAATCCCTTGCACGCGCGATATGACAGAAGCGGAAATTCAGGGCGCCTATGAGCTCGAGACGGGCAACGTGATCGTGGAGCGATTTGCAGAGCTTGATCCTGATCGCATACCGGGTGTGCTCGTGAAGAGTCACGCGCCGTTCGCTTGGGGCCGGGATGCGCATGACGCGCTGCATAACGCAGTAGTGCTCGAAGAGGTTGCGAAGATGGCGCTGCACTCGTACACACTCAATCCCGGTCTGCAGCCGATGGATCAGGCGCTGCTTGACAGACACTTCCTGCGGAAGCACGGTGTGAATGCCTATTATGGTCAGTCCAAATAAAACGAATGGTTTGTGAAGAGGAGATGAACACACATGAGTAAGAAATATGCGATCGGCATCGATTATGGCACGCAATCTGGCCGCGCGGTTCTCGTTGACCTGGCTGACGGCACAGAAGTTGCGGATCATGTTACGCCATATCCCCATCATGTGATCGACGAGGTGCTTCCAGGAACGGGCATGAAGCTGGAGCCAGATTGGGCGCTGCAGCATCCAGCCGATTACATTGAGGTGCTGAAGCGATCTGTGCCGGAGGTCATGCGGATGTCTGGTGTGGATCCGGCGGATGTGATCGGGCTTGGGATCGACTTCACGGCTTGCACCATGCTGCCGATCGACGAGCAGGGACGACCGCTGTGCCTGTTGCCTGAGTATGCGGATAACCCGCATAGCTGGGTGAAGCTGTGGAAGCATCATGCAGCGCAGGATGAAGCGAATAAGATCAACGAGATCGCAGAGCAGCGCGGAGAGAAGTGGCTGCCGCGCTATGGCGGCAAGATCTCATCCGAATGGATGATGGCCAAGGTATGGCAAATTCTGAATGAGGCGCCAGATATCTATGACGCTGCTGATCAATTCCTGGAAGCGACAGATTGGGTAATCGCACAGATGACTGGCAATATTCTGCGCAACAGCTGTACGGCGGGGTATAAGGCGATCTGGCATAAGCAGGATGGCTACCCGAGCAAGGCGTTCTTCAAGGCGCTGGATCCACGTCTGGAGCATCTGATCGAGACCAAGCTGCGCGGCGACATATCCCCGCTCGGTACGAAGGCTGGTGAATTGACGGCAGAGATGGCCGAGGCGATCGGACTGCAGGCAGGAACGGCTGTAGCGGTCGGCAATGTGGATGCGCATGCTGCGGTTCCGGCTGTTGGTGTTGTTGAAGCTGGCAAGCTGGTGATGGCGATGGGAACATCGATCTGTCATATGCTGCTTGGAACCGAAGAGCGGGAAGTTGAGGGTATGTGCGGTGTCGTTGAGGACGGGATCATCCCAGGCTTCCTCGGATATGAGGCGGGGCAATCCGCGGTAGGGGATATTTTCGAGTGGTATGTGGAGGAAGCTGTACCGGCGTATGTGAAGGAAGCGGCTGATCAGGAAGGTGTCAGTGTGCATGAATATCTAGAGAAGCGCGCTTCGGCCTATAAGCCTGGTCAATCCGGCTTGCTGGCGCTGGATTGGTGGAACGGTAACCGCTCTGTACTCGTCGATACTGATCTGACTGGATTGCTGCTCGGCTGCACGCTGCTAACGAAGCCTGAGGAGATCTATCGCGCGTTGCTGGAGGCTACCGCGTTCGGTACGCGGAAGATTGTCGATGCGTTCCATAGCAATGGCGTGCCGGTGAATGAGCTGTATGCGTGCGGCGGCTTACCGCAGAAGAATAAGCTGCTCATGCAGATTTATGCCGATGTTACGAATCGCGAGATTAAGATAGCGGCATCTAAGCAGACGCCGGCGCTCGGCGCGGCGATGTTCGGCGCGGTCGCTGCAGGCAGCGCGAATGGCGGTTATGATTCGATTGTGGACGCTGCGCAGAAGATGGCTCGTGTTCGCGAGGAGACTTATAAGCCGATTCCGGAGCATGTGGCGATTTATGACAAGCTTTATCAAGAGTATTCGAAGCTGCATGATTATTTTGGCTGTGGAGAGAATGATGTGATGAAGCGTTTGAAGTCTATTAAGGAAGAGACGATCTAAATTATAAGAAGAGGACACGCCTACGGGCGGCTGCAAATAAATTCACAACGTTTATTCACGAAGACACGCATAGGCGGCTGCAAATTAATCACTACAGCGTTTACTCGCGGAAGACTCCGACTGTGTCTTGATGCGAGTAAATCGCCCGGGTTATAAACAATGTTAATTTACGAAGAGGAGGAATCAATCCATGTTACAAGTGAAGCCTTATGTGTTCTGGTTCGTAACGGGGAGTCAACATCTATATGGACCTGAGACGCTGCTCGAGGTAGAGCAGAACTCTCGCAAGATTGTGGAGGGATTGGATCAGGATGCGGTTATGCCGTACAAGATCATCTTCAAGGAAGTACTGACGACACCGGATGCCATTCGCCGTCTGATGATCGACGCTAATCATGATGATGAATGCGCGGGGATCATCAGCTGGATGCATACGTTCTCACCATCGAAGATGTGGATCGCAGGATTGTCGCAGCTGCGCAAGCCCTATCTGCATCTAGCCACCCAATTTAATCGCGATATTCCGTGGAGCACCATCGATATGGACTTCATGAATACGAATCAATCCGCGCATGGGGACCGTGAGCATGGATTCATCGGTGCTCGCATGGGAATAGCACGCAAGATTGTATTCGGTTACTGGGAGGACGCAGCAGTACGCGGACAGATCGGTAGCTGGATGCGCACCTCCGTTGCCTTCGCTGAGAGCCGGTCATTGAAGGTGGCGCGCTTCGGAGACAACATGCGTCAGGTTGCCGTGACTGAGGGAGATAAGGTAGAGGCGGAGATTACATTCGGCTGGTCGACGAACGGATATGGCGTCGGCGATCTCGTCGAGCGCGTGAATGCGGTTCGCGATGCGGATGTGAAGCGCCTGCTGGAACAATACGATGCGCAATACGAGGTTATCAGTGATGGACGCTCGGATGGAGCGGTTCGCGATGCGATTGCGTATCAAGCGCGTCTTGAGCTTGGACTGAAGTCCTTCCTGGAGGAAGGCGGCTTCAGCGCATTCACGACAACCTTCGAGGATCTGCACGGCTTGAAGCAGCTGCCTGGGCTTGCCGCACAGCGCTTAATGGAGCAGGGCTATGGCTTCGCTGGCGAGGGAGACTGGAAGACTTCAGCACTCGTCCGGTTGATGAAGATCATGGCAGGCAATGAGGGTACCTCGTTCATGGAGGATTATACGTATCATCTGGAGCCAGGCAATGAGCTCGTACTGGGCGCGCATATGCTGGAGATCTGTCCAACCATCGCAGCGGATAAGCCTCGCATTGAGGTACACCCGCTGGGCATCGGCGGGAAGGAGGACCCTGCACGGATGGTATTCAACGGCCGTTCCGGCGCTGCGCTGAATGCGTCGCTGATTGACCTGGGGAATCGCTTCCGGCTGCTCGTGAATGAGGTAGACGCGGTTGAGCCGATGAAGGAGATGCCTAATCTGCCGGTAGCGCGTGTGCTCTGGAAGGTGCAGCCGAACCTGAAGGATGGCGTGGAGGCATGGATTCGCGCTGGCGGCGCCCATCATACCGGATTCTCTTATAAGGTGACAACCGAGCAATTGATTGACTTCGCCGAGATGGCAGGAATTGAAGTTGCAGTCATCGATAAGCATACGAATCCGCTTGCATTCCGCACGGAGCTGCGTCAAAATGATCTCGTATGGAAGTTGAAGTAAGGAGAACTTACTGGGATCATTGAGGAGGAACAGCACGTGAGGATTGGCGCAATTGAGGCAGGCGGCACGAAGTTCGTATGCGGGATTGGGAATGAACAGGGGCATATTGAGGATCGGGTTTCATTCCCGACACGGTCACCTGATGAGACAATCAATAAGGTGATTACATACTTCAAGGATTCGGGCGTTGAGGCGATTGGAATCGGCTCGTTCGGCCCGATCGATCCGGATCCGGGGAGTGAGACTTACGGTTGTGTCACGACAACGCCGAAGCCGGGATGGTCGAACTTTAACTTTCTTGGCGCGATGCGCGCTGCAATCGATGTGCCGCTGGGCTGGGATACGGATGTCAATGCGGCTGCATTAGGAGAAGCGACTTGGGGAGCGGCTAAGGGATTGGACAGCTGTATCTACTTCACGATTGGGACTGGCGTTGGAGCCGGGGTCTATGTGGAGGGGAAGCTGGCACATGGCCTCGTACATCCAGAGGTTGGTCATATTCTTGTAAGACGTCATCCCAATGATAGCTATGCGGGTACCTGTCCTTATCATCAGGATTGTCTGGAAGGACTGGCGGCCGGTCCTGCGATCGAACGCAGATGGGGCGTGCCAGGCAGCCAGCTGCCATCTGACCATGAGGCCTGGAAGCTGGAAGCGTACTATATTGCGCAGGCTATTGTGAGCGCTGTGTTGTTCGTGTCACCTAAGAAGGTGGTGCTGGGCGGCGGCGTCATGCATCAACTGCAGTTATTCCCGTTGATCCGAGAGGAAGTGCAGCGGCTATTGAATGGTTATGTTAGTCATGAGGCGCTTCGTTCCGGCATTGACGATTTCATTGTGCCGCCAGGACTAGGTGATAATGCGGGACTGACCGGTGCGCTGGCGCTGGGCGTTGCTGCTGCTAATCGCTAGTTGAATAGAAGCGAGTACTAGTAACTAGGAGTATACACAATTCGGCGTTCGTCTCAGTCTTGAGGGCGAACGCCGCATTCATTATGTCTTCTTGCTTGGGAATAAGGTGTAGGACATCGAATAGATGAAGTCAACGATGAAGATAATGCCCCACAGCATACCGATGCCGAACATCGTATCATTCGCATAAGGAGTGAAGGCTGCGGATTCAGCTTCTATCCAGGACCAGTCGGTTAAGTAGCTGATGAACATTTCCCAGCTCTGCGTTCCGATCGACCATAAGATGGATTGCCCGATCAGGAACAGCAGCAGATGAATCGCTGCGCTATTGCGATACTTTCTGGCTACATGTTTCGGGTCTCGATTACGCGCTATGATGGCATAGTCTTCCGGTGTTAGCAGCTCTACGTTGCGAAGTTTGCCAATTTTCTGGCGCATCCAACGATCCAATCGGAGGAAATCGACTATGCCGAATGTACAAGCATAGAGGACGAAGATCGTGATGACAAGCTGGAAGGTCGAGAATTCTCCGGTCTGCTTGTAAATAACTAGACCTAGTACGGCCTCGAACACGAGGAACGCTAGAAAAGCAGCGATGAACAGCAGGCTGAGTCGTTGCTTACCTAGAAAATAGCGAATAATGCCAAACATCAGCAAAGAGGCAAAAGATAAAACCTCTGCAACGATAAAGATTTCCCACTGATACTCCAATAGCATGTTCATCCGTTCAGCCCCCCCGCTAGGTCTTGCTGTTCTAAGTAGTAATTCGTCGCTTCCTCGATAAAGGCAATTAACTCAGGCTCAATGGGATAAAACCCAGCCTTCGCTGATTGCTCCTGTGATTTTCGGATCTCCCAGAACTTATCTGAAAACTCGGGGTTATGCCCGAAGGTTTCATTCTCCTTCTCATGCATTCGTCGAATGATGCGCTGTACTTCCACTGCTGCAATTCCCTTGCCCTTATGCTTTTCAAGCTGAGCCAACAAGGAAACCCATTCCAGCGTATCGGGATCGCCGCGATTGACGTTGGGCAGCAGATCCAGAAATGGCTGGTCCGATTCATTAAAGTGCTCCTGCAAGAAATGCTGGCGTTGATCCGCATGAGCTTCATACATTCGAATCAGCTTCTGCATATGCTCGATATCATTACGGCCCTTCAGAATATACTCGTTCATTAAGCCTCGCAGCATATGCTCCAGCTGTTCGATCTTCTGCTTCTCCTGTAAACAATAGTTCAATTGGTTCTGAAGCTGCTGATACCAGTGCTGACTATCATCTGCCAGCAGCTCGTTAATTTCCTGCAGACTGAATCGCAAAGCCTTCAAGAATTGAATGTTCTGCAGCCGTCTAATCTCATTCTCCCCATACTGCCGATGCCCGCCATCTGTTCGGCCCATCGGCTTTAACAGACCGATCTGATCATAATGACGCAGCGTTCTCACGGTGACACCGGTCTGCTTGGTTACTTCTTGAATCGAAATCAATGTAGCGCTCTCCCTTCGTTCGGACCTCACTAACCATTATACAAGATGACGTAACGTCAGCTTCAAGCGATTAGTTTCAATCCGACCGCTGCGCCGAGTACCAAGATGATGCAGGCAACTCGCTTCCAATCCTTCGACTCGCCATATAAGGTCATACCGAGCAGAGCTCCACCGGATGCCCCAATTCCCGTCCAGATCGCATACGCGGTTCCCATAGGCAAGGTTTTCATTGCATAGGCGAGGAATAGAAAGCTGAGACCGAATCCAGTTAGCAGTAGGAGGAAGGATTGTATATTCCGCTTCTGGTGCAACCGGTTGATCATGGCCACACCGAACATCTCGAATAATCCCGCTATAATCAAGGAAGCCCAGGCCATCAGGAATCTCCTCCTTCCTGCGCAGGGTCATTGGTCAATAGCTTTAAGCCCACTACACCAAGCAAGAGAACGGCGATTAACAGTATCTTGGACATTCGAAACGGATCATCGAAGATCAGGATGTCCACAATCACTGTGCCCGCTGTACCCAAGCCTACGAATACCGCATATACGGTTCCTACAGGCAGCTCCTTGCCTGCCATGATCATCAGGTAGAAGCTGATGAAGATCGCTACAGCTGTACCGCTCCAAGTCCAGAAGCTGTCTGCATGCTTGAGACCGATCACCCATAGCACCTCGAAGAATGCAGCAATGATCACCTTCACCCAATTGGTTGTCATTTAGCTTGCTCCTTTCACATGATCGAATGCCAATGCGTACGCATTAAAAAAAGCCCGAAGATGACTGTAAACAGTATCTCCCAGGCTTTTATCCTTCCGTGACGCAGACAGGCTGCGCGTTCTCTCTCGGACCAGACCGGCGCAACTCACCGCGGAACCCTAGAGAACATGCGTATGCGATTTATGAATTCTGTACAATTGTACTATGATTATACAACGATTGTCCAGTCGAATGGGTCTTCAATCTCACCGGTCTGGATGCCCGTTAATGTGGTATAGAGCTTGGACGAAAGCTCGCCAGTCTGACCATCGTTGATCTGCAGTCCTTCCTCATTCCAGTACAGCTCGCCAATCGGAGAGATGACAGCCGCAGTGCCAGTTCCGAATGCTTCGCTGAGGCTGCCGTCTTTAATGGCTGCTACAATCTCATCCACAGAGATCAGACGCTCTTCTACCGGAATCTGCCAATGCTTGAGCAGTTGAATGATAGAGTTGCGTGTGATTCCGTCTAATATGCTGCCGCTCAGCTCTGGCGTATGGACGACGCCATTGATGACGAAGAACACGTTCATGCTGCCTACTTCCTCGATGTACTTGCGATGCACGCCATCGAGCCACAGCACTTGGGTATATCCCTTATTAGTCGCTTCGACCTGGGCGATCAGGCTGGCTGCGTAGTTGCCGGCCGTCTTGGCCTCGCCGACACCGCCCTTGACTGTGCGGACATAGGTGGATTCCACGTAAATCTTGACGGGGTTGATACCCTCTTCATAATAAGCCCCAACCGGTGACATAATGATCATGAACAGATATTCCAGCGACGGATTCACGCCGAGTGCAGGCTCTGTCGCGATGATGTATGGACGGATGTATAGGGAAGTACCTGGCGCGCTAGGTACCCAGTCCTGATCCACCTTAATCAGCTGCTGCAGCGCTTCCAGTGCAAGGTCGCCATCAATCGGCGGAACGCTAAGACGCGCATTGGATTGATTCATCCGAATGAAGTTGCGCTGCGGTCTGAACAGCTGAATCTGGTTGTTGGCTGTACGATACGCTTTAAGCCCTTCGAAGATCGTCTGTCCGTAGTGGAATACCTTGGCGGAAGGGTCGAGAGAGATCGGCTGATAGGGCACGATGCGAGGATTATGCCAGCCTAGGCCTTCCGTGTAATTCAGAATGAACATGTGATCGGTGTAATACTTGCCAAAACCCAGCTTGTCAGGTTCAGGCTTGCTCTTCTTCGACTGTGTGAGCTCAATCTCGATCTTATGTGACATGCGGATCTACTCCCTTGCGTTCATTGTAATGGAATCTCGTATATATTGAATGCTACCACATCTTGAGATATATTTATAATATCTATATTATGTGATTTCCATACCATTAAGGTATGGGATGGGGAGGGTGATGACGGTTGGATATCCGTCAGTTGCGTTATTTTGTAACGATTGCCCATGAAGGTCAGATCACGCGCGCAGCGAAGCAGCTGAATATGGAGCAGCCCCCGCTGAGTCGGCAGCTCAAGCAGATGGAGGAGGAGCTGGGGGTTCTGCTGTTCGAGCGGACAGGCAAGCAGCTGAAGCTCACAGATACCGGGGAGCTGCTTAGACAGAAGGCTGAGCAGCTGCTGTTCCAATACGAAGAGGCGATCCGTGAGGTGCAGGAGAATGAGGAGGGTCTGCGGGGAACACTAGCGGTAGGTGCGGTTGTGTCATGCATCTCCCTGCTGCCTAGGCAGATCGAACGGTTCCGCGAGGCGTACCCTCAGGTCACCTACAAGATTGTTGAGGGCGATCACTTCTATCTGGGCGAGCTGCTCGAGCAGCGTAAGATTGAGCTGATTGTGACGCGTCTCCCCTTCGAGGCCATGTCGCATTCCCTGCAGTATGAGATTCTTCCCTTACCTTCCGATCCTTATGTAGTCGTCATTCCCAGCAGCTGGACCGATTTCGACGGGCGCAGCTCCATACAGATGAAGGAGCTGGTGAACTTCCCGCTCATCACGCTGAAGACAGACCAGACGACACAGATGCATGAACGGGTCGTAAGCGAGTGCAGGAAGATCGGCATTGAACCGAATGTCATCTGTGAATGCTCTAGCGTCGCCATATCGATGTCGCTGATCGCCGCAGGTATCGGGGCTACTGTGTTCCCGAAATCGGTCATGTCCGGCTACTTCACCGATTCGGTACGAACGCTCGATATCGTTGATGCGGACTTCGAATCCGAGCTTGGTCTGCTCTGGCTGAAGAATCGTTATCTATCTCGCAGAGCGCAAGTGTTCATTGAGGGATTTCGTAATGATTTCTAAGTAAAATGAAGTGTGAATTAATTGCAACGCTGAGGTGATTGTTCCCGTATAACGAATAATGCTACAATAGCGAGTAGCTTCATTCCACAGATCAAATAAGGAGGCCAATCATGAAACGAATTTTTCTGTTTATTCTGACTAACGTATTGGTGATGACGACGATTGGGATTGTCTTATCGATCCTAGGTGTCCGTTCGTACTTGAATGAGACCGGCGGCATTGATTTCGTCAGTTTATTGGTATTCAGCGCTGTAATCGGCTTCTCGGGTGCGCTGATCTCGCTTGCGATGTCGCGGTGGATGGCGAAGCAGGCGATGGGAGTTGTTGTTCTAAATCCGAATGGGAACTTATCCGCGCGCGAGCGTCAGATAGTGGAGATGGTACATCGCCTGTCCCGTAACGCCGGGATGAGAGTAATGCCGGAGGTCGGAATTTATCCAGGTGAGGAAGTCAATGCATTCGCAACCGGTCCCTCCAAGAATAAATCACTCGTCGCGGTGTCGGAAGGATTGCTCAATCGGATGGACGACAATGCGATCGAGGGCGTTATCGCTCATGAGGTCGCGCATATCGTCAATGGTGACATGGTCACTATGACCTTGCTGCAGGGCGTTGTGAATACGTTCGTCGTATTCCTCTCTCGCGTGGCGGCCTGGATTGCGGCCCGTTTCGTGAAGGAAGACATGGCACCGATCGTGCACTTCATCGCGGTCATTGTGTTCCAGATCGTATTCTCCATTCTAGGGAGCTTAGTTGTGTTCGCCTACTCCAGACATCGTGAGTATCACGCGGACGCAGGCGGCGCCAGATTGGCTGGCAGTGACAAGATGATTCACGCTCTGCAATCGCTCAAGTCCTATGTGAGCACCATTAAGGGCGATAATCAGGATTCATTGGCAACACTTAAGATCAGCGGCAAGAAGAAGGCCAGCATCTTCTCCACACACCCGGATCTGGATGATCGCATCGAGCGCCTAAGATCAGGCAGAGTGTAACGCAGCAGCTGTAGTAGGAGGTGATCGCGCTGTCGAAGTTAACCGTGAAGGATGTTGCGAAGGAAGCGGGCGTGTCAACAGCAACGATCTCTCGTGTACTGAACAATACCGGCTATGTCAGCGAGCAAGTTCGATTGAAGGTGAATGAGACGATCAAGCGGCTGAATTATCAGCCAAATTTGATTGCTCGAAGCTTGAAGCAGAAGAAGACCGGCAGCATCGGCATCATCTTGCCAGATATGACGAATGAGTACTTCATGACAATAGCTCGCAACATTCAGAGCACAATAATAGACGCCGGCTATCATCTCTTATATATGGACTCTGAACAGGACCCCGACAAGGAATACGAGGCGCTTAACTTCCTGATGGAGAAGCGGGTAGAGGCCATTATACTAGCGGGTACGGGGCAAAATATAACCAAGCTTCGAGCCATCATCGCTTCCGGTATACATGTCATTCTCATTGATCGGAGAATAGACGGATTACGCGCGGATGTCATCGCTGAAGACAGCCGCGCCGTATCGGAAGAAGCGATCGATTATCTGATCGATAAGGGGCATGAACGGATCGGGATTGTCAGTGGACCAAGAGCGGTTATCACGGCGAGTGAGCGTTATGAAGGCGTGATGAACGGGCTCGCGAAGCGCGGTGTAGCGGTGAATGCCCAGTATATCTATGAAGGCGACTTCACTAGACAATCGGGTATCCATGCAGCGCGTTATCTCATGGCGCTTGATCCTCGGCCTACGGCAATCTTCTCGGCCAATAATGAGATGACCCATGGACTATACTTAGGATTCCATGAGCTGGGGATGCCGACCGATGAGGTTGAAGTGGTATCCTTCGGGGACCTGGGCTTTACCCAGCTGTTCAGGAATAAGCTGTCGGTCATTAGACAGACACCGGAGGAGTTAGGTCGATACACAGGGGACATTCTCCTCAAGCGCGTACAGGAAGATCCAGATGAGTGTGACAGTTGCATCCTATACCCTCAGTTGATACAGAAATTCTGAGCCGATTCGGTGAAGGAAGGTATTGTATTGCTGAGGGTTTTGTATTACGATCAATGTGTAAACGTTAACACAACATCTGCAGATATGTAAACGTTAACCTACGATTGACTATAATGTGTAAACGTTAACTTATCTGAATGCAGTGTGCCTGTGTGTAAACGTTAACTCATTGTGGAAGGGAGCAATTTTATTATGTCTAATGAATGGGTCAGATTTGCTTTGGCCAATGAAGCCAGGGCGCTGATGAACATGAGCGAGCAGGTTGGCGAAGAGTACGATCGAGCGATTCATCTAATTACCTCTTGCAGCGGCAAAGTAATCGTGACTGGTATCGGCAAATCCGGTCATATTGGCAAGAAGATTGCCGCATCGCTGGCCAGTACCGGTACGCCGGCATTCTTCGTTCATTCTGCTGAGGCAGTGCATGGAGACAGTGGCATGATCGAGAAACGCGATGTGGTCATCCTGCTCTCGAACAGCGGGGAAACATCAGAGGTGCTGAATATTCTAAGCATTATTGAGAAGATTGGCTCGCCGCGCATCGCAATTACGCGTAATCCGAGCTCCACGCTAGCAACACGATGCGACGTCGCATTAACCTACGATTACGAGAAGGAAGCGGATCACCTCAATGTCGCGCCAACAACAAGCGCGCTTCTACAGCTCGCGATTGGGGACGCGCTGGCAGTGGCAATCAGTGGCAGCAAGGGCTTCACGAAGGAGGAATTCCATAAATTCCATCCCGGCGGAAGCTTGGGTGTGCAATTACGGCAAGAGCAATAGCTATCCCGGCAGATCGAGAGGAGGAAGTATCGTGAGCATACTTGTGATTGGCAGCTTTATGATGGACCTCGTAGTTCGAACATCGCGAGCCCCAGAGAACGGAGAGACGATTATCGGTGAACGCTTCGGACAATTCCCGGGCGGCAAGGGAGCCAATCAGGCGGTTGCCGCAGCTAGGCTTGGCGCAACTGTCTCGATGGCTGGAAAGCTCGGCAAGGATGATTTTGGAAGGGAATTCCTGACTGTGCTGGAGCAGGAACGCGTAGGTTCGGATTATGTTCGTACAGATGCCAGCTGTTCAACGGGAATCGGATCCATTGTGATTGACCAGACTGGTCAGAACCGTATTATTGTGGTGCCCGGCGCGAATATGAACTTCACAGTAGAGGAAGTTGACCAGCTTGAGGAAGTGATTCGCGCTTCCCAGACGCTAATCTTACAGCTGGAGATGAGGATGGAGGTGGTGGAACGAGCCGCTGAGCTGGCAGCCAAGCACGGGGTTCCAGTTATCCTGAATCCGGCGCCTGCGCAGGCGCTGAGCGATTCACTGCTGAAGCATGTGACGTACTTGACCCCGAATGAAACGGAGCTCGAGCTGCTAACGGGTGTGAAAGCGAACGGCGCAGAGGAGATCTGGGGCGCGGCCAAGCTGCTCATTACGCGCGGCGTGCAGCACGTTATTGTGACAATCGGCGAGAAGGGTGCTGTGATCTGTCATGCGAACGGATTCCATCATGTACCGGGCTTCCCGGTATCGGCACTAGACACCGTTGCCGCAGGTGATTCCTTCAATGGCGCGCTGGCGGTCGAGCTGCTCCGAGGCGCAAGTCTGCCTGAGGCCGTGCACTTCGCTAATGCCGTAGGCGCATTAGCCGTTACCAAGGAAGGGGCGATCCCATCCCTTCCCAAGCGTGCAGAAGTAGATTTATTCATGCTCCAGCAGGAAGCGGCCGCTCACCATTAATTTAATCGATTCAAACTGACAGAAGCTTCAGACGGGGGCATACAGACTCCTCTGAAGCTTCTTGTTGCTGTGTCGGCTTAGCAGGTTATATATGGGTGTGCAGTGCTAAGCAAAAGCTGATACAATTAATTGGAAGGACGCGACTATTCGCAGGAGCATGTCTGCTCCCAACTTAGAATCGCTAGGAGTGTACAGAGATGATTATACGCAAGGTTACGCCGTCAGAGAGTGGGAAGCGTCTGCATCGCTTGCTGCGAAGCTTGCTGCCCAATATCCCGCTCGGTCAAGTGTATAAGATGATCGATCAAGGCAAGGTCCGGATAAATGGCAAGCGCAAGAAGCAGAACTACGAGCTGGCTGCCGGCGATGAGATTGCTATAGATATGGAAGAAACCACGTTCAAGGATGCGGGTCCAACGATTAAGCAGCAGAAGTATGTCGGTGTGAACGCGAATATTGATGTTGTCTATGAAGATGCGGAGCTCCTGGTTGTGCATAAGCCGGTTGGAGAGTTAACCCACCCTGACCGAACCGAGCAGCGGGATACGTTGATCGGCCGCGTTCACGCTTACCTATACAGGAAGGATGAATTGGACAGTCCACTTTTCCTGCCTGCCCCAGCGAATCGACTGGATCGCAATACAAGCGGTCTTGTGCTAATCGGGAAGACAGCGGGAATGCTGCATCAGCTGAACCAATGGATTAAGAACAGACAGCTGGATAAATATTACCTGACGATCGCCGAGGGGCGCATGTCTGGCAAGAGCACCATCACGGGACTGATCGAACGCGATGAACAATCGAATCGGACGCGTGTTGTGCGTACGAACAATGAGACACAGCGAGATGCCGCTGCGCTTAAAGAAGCGACCACGAATTATGAGGTGCTGAAGACTGGCGCCAACTATTCGCTGGTGGAGGTTGAACTGATCAGCGGTCGCACCCATCAGATACGCGCCCACTTCCAGAGCATTGGGCATCCGCTGCTTGGGGATATCAAGTATGGCGGCCGCGCGCTGGGCGAGGTGAATTATCAGCTGCTGCATGCATGGCGGATTGTGCTGCCGGATCAGCGAGAATTCCGAGCTCCGCTGCCATCGCAGTTCCTAAACGCGCTTAAGCGAACAGGATTGAACTACGAGTTTAACCAGTATGAATAGGAAGCAAGGGGAGGGTTAAGGAATGAGTATATACGCGTTCAGCGCTAAGCGAAGTAACGGGCAAGAGGTATCTTTATCGGATTATGCCGGAGATGTTGTACTTATCGTGAATACGGCGAGCAAGTGCGGCTTCGCGCCGCAGCTCGAAGGACTTGAGAAGCTGCATAAACAGTATGCAGACAAGGGGTTAGCGGTGCTCGGATTTCCGTGCAATCAATTCAATCAACAGGAGCCTGGGAGCGACAGCGAGATTGAGCAGATCTGTCAGCTCAACTACGGCGTAACCTTCCCAATGTTCGCCAAGATAGAAGTGAATGGGAAGGGCGCGCACCCGTTGTATCACTATTTGAAGAAGCAGACTGGGATATGGCCGTTCCATACTATTAAGTGGAATTTCACGAAATTCCTGATCGGACGAGATGGTCATGTGATTAAGCGATATGCGCCTATTACCAAGCCTGAGGCTCTTATTGCCGACATTGAGCGAAGTCTAGCTGGAAGTCCGATATCTCCGCCGGTATGAGCTTGGCGTGATGCCCTTCTTCTCATGGAAGATTCGCGTGAAGGTCTTATAAGAGCCATAACCGATTTCAAGCGCGATCTCTGTGATCGACAAGTCTGTTGTTGTTAGCAGCGCACAGCCATGCCGAAGTCGGATGTCATGCAGAAATTGCAGGAAGGTCTGTCCAGTTGAACGCTTGAACCATTCGCTGAAGTGCGATGGGCTGAATTGATAATGAACGGCGATATCAGCCAGCGTCAGCGGCTCGCGATAATGGGTGTGGAGATGCTGGATAACCTTGCTGATCCTTCTCTCCTTAGTCGCGGTAGAACGCGGGGATACCCCATGCTCTTCTGCAATGGATGTGGCGCCGGTCGATACATGCGGTGCATCATCGCGTCCCCGGTCGAAGCGCACGAGTACCTCGGCCAAACTCGAACGCAGCATAGTAGAGCGCCACTTCCGATCCCCTTGATACTCCACTACCATCTCATTCAAGATGTGACGCATCCGCTCATCTTCTTCGCCTGTGAATTGCACGAAAGGCGACAAATCCTGATCGGCATTCTCGAGCAGACGATCCATTCCCGACTCTAATCCAATCTCCATGAAGATGTTAATGCCGAACATGCAATTCACGAGCACGAGCGGCGCGCCTGGATCGGCGTGGATTTCGTGGAATTGAAACGGCAGCACGAAGGTGAATGTCCCTGGCTGCATCGGATGAACGACGCCATTAATCGATTCGGTACCCGTCCCTGACAGCACATAGGAGAATTCAAGGAAGTCATGTCGATGAGATTCGAACGCCGGATTAATCCGATTGATGCTAATATGCAGTGGCAGCAAGGAATCCTTGTTAGGGAAGTCAATCAAGTACTTGGGGAAGAAGGTCATGTCATCACCTCGTACGAATTATTGGGATGAATTGCGGATGATATGTCACGATTATTCAGGACTTATCGTGTATAGTATATCATAACCTAGGTCTTCTAGAGGATTACGATAACGACTGAGGAGATGAACTTGGATGAGCGGTTTGGACAAAATCAGAATCGGCATTATTGGAGCAGGTAATATTGGGAATGTCCATCTGAATGAATTTGGAAAATTGCAAAATGAATGCGTCATCACGACGATTACGGACAAGATCATAGAACGCGCTGAGTCCAGCGCGAGCAAGCATGGCGTGGCACATGTGGCGAAGTCGAATGATGAATTGATTAACAGCGATCAGGTTGACGCTGTCATCATCGCTGTGCCGAACGCTTATCACGAGGAGCTGGCGATTCAAGCGATGGAGGCGGGCAAGCATGTGCTGATCGAGAAGCCGATGGGCCTCAATGGCGCCGCCGCCCGAAGAATCGTGCAGGCCCAGCAGAAGTCCGGCAAGACGGCAATGGTCGCGCATCAGATGCGCTGGGAGTGGCTGGCGCTGAATATGAAGCAGCAGATCGACGCTGGGGAGCTGGGGCGCATCTATGCGGCTAAGACTGGCTGGTTCCGTCGCAAGGGGATTCCGGGCTGGGGTACCTGGTTTACAGATAGTCAGGAGGCAGGGGGCGGTCCGCTTATCGATATTGGCGTGCATATGCTCGATCTGACGCTGCATCTGATGGGCAGCCCGACACCTGTGTCGGTCAGCGGATCTACCTATGCAGAATTCGGACCGCGGCGCAAGGGAATCGGCACATGGGGTACACCAAATTGGGATGGCCATTATGATGTCGAGGATCTGGCGATGGCCATAATCAAGCTGGACAATGGCAGCACATTAACGCTCGACGTCACCTGGGCTGTACATATGGATACGGATAATCAGCCGTTCGTGCACCTCATGGGGACTGAGGGTGGCGCAAGCCTGAAGGGCAATGACGGGAAATGGCTCACAGAGAAGTTCGATGAGCCGCTCGAGCGCGCAGTTTCTACACCAGGCAATGATGAAGGCGGTCGAGTTCGCCTAAGCCGGCACTTCTTGGACTGTATCCGTGAAGGGAAGGAACCGATCACTTCCGTGAGAAGCGGATTGATTAATAATTTAATCATTGACGCAATCTATGAATCTTCGAAGACTGGCCGTGAGGTATTGATTCAATTGGATTAATCCTGTTAAATCCAGGAGAGAGGAATGTGGAGAACATGCGTAGAGGGTTATCTGGAGCAGGGCTAGGCAATCGCAGCTCCGACTTGGAATGGATATCGAAGGCAGCGCAATATGGGTTTGAAGTGGTCGACACCAGCGCGGCAGGCTTGATTGAGAAGTTAGGCTCGAAAGAAGCAGCTGCGCAGTACCTCCATGATCATAGCGTTCAGCTAGGATCGGTAGGATTACCTGTTCAATGGCGAGGCACTGACGAGCAATTCCAGCAGGGGCTAGCGAATCTAGTGGTCGAAGCCGAGGCTGCTGCCAGCCTGGGTGGTACTCGCTGCTGCACCTATATTCTGCCATCGACAGACTTACAGCCCGCACACTTCATGGCGCTGGCGACCAAGCGGCTGCGAGTATGTGCTGAAATTTTAAGCGTCTATGGCATCCGTCTCGGATTGGAATTCGTCGGGCCGCATCATCTTCGCACCAACTGGGCGAATCCATTCATCTGGACGATGCAGGAGACACTCGACTGGATCGATGCGATCGGAAGTCCGAATGTCGGCCTGCTGCTCGACGCTTATCATTGGTACACCAATGAGATGACAGTGGAGGATCTGGTTGTGCTTCGGTCAGATCAGATCGTGCATGCGCACATTAATGACGCGCCTGATGTACCGGTAGCCGAGGCGCTCGATAACGGCCGATTGTATCCGGGTGAAGGTGTAATCGACTTAATCGGTTTCCTCGGAGCACTGCGGAAGATCGGTTATACGGGTCCAGTTGTTCAAGAAATTCTGAGTGCGACGCCGACGGATCAATCGCTGGAGGAGCTCCTGGAGCGCTCGAAGGCTGGGTTCGACCGCGTATTCTAGATAACCCCATTAGCTTCCTATTCGGAGATCGCATACCGGATAGGAAGCTTTTGCTTTAAGGACCTCTTGTGAATTGGACGGCCGGCCCTTCTTTTTGACGGTGACAGTCGCGAGGTGTACAATCAAGGGATAGCTATGAAACACCTAACATGGAGGACATACAGAATGGAATTTAAGTATATCCATTGGAAGCAGAATCAACCGATTGCTGAGGATTATGTACATGCATTCAAGCGTGTATCGGACTTATTCGAGTATCATCATACAGATCCTGACGCTTATTCGGCACGCGCACAATGGCTGGATCAGCATGCGGGTATGCGTGCGAATCCTGCTGAGGTCGCTGCTGCGCTGAACGCGTATCAGGAGCGGATCGGCAATCATCCTAATGCGCTGCGATCCATTGCGCAGCTGACGCAGCCGCAGACATTGGCGGTTGTAGGCGGTCAGCAGGCAGGCTTATTCAGTGGACAGCTGCTCGTGATTCATAAGGCGATATCCATTATTCGCACTACGCGCAGAGCCTCCGAGCAATTAGGCCGGCCAGTTGTGCCCATATTCTGGATCGCTGGCGAGGATCATGACTTCCAGGAAGTCAATCATACCTTGCAGCTATCCAACACATTATCGCTTACGCGCATAGAGCTGCCGGAGCGCGAGGAGCATCAAGGCAAGCGATTGACAATCTCGCGGCGCGCAGTGTCGATAGAAGAGTGGGAGCAGGCGATCAATGAGCTTGAGGCGCAGCTGCAGCAGACGGAGTTTAAGCCGGGCTTGATTGATACGCTCAGACAGACTGCTGCGGAATCAGCGTCATTAAGCGAGATGTTCGCTAGAATTATTGCGCAGCTATTCGGAGAGTCCGGGCTCATTGTGCTCGACTCTGATGATCCAGAGCTTAGACAGGTTGAGGCTAAGATGTTCACGACGATCATCACTCATAATGCTGAAGTGGAGCGCGCCCTTCACGCTGCTGCAGCGAAGCAGCAGTCGCTCGGCTATACACCTTCAGCTGAGGTTCGCGAGCGGAGCGCGAATTTGTTCTACTCGCGCGATGGCGAACGGATTGCCTTGTACCGTGATGAGGCGGGAGACTTCCAAGATCGATCCGGCGAGCTGCGCTTCCGGGCGGACGAGCTACAGCAGCATGCGCAGCAGTCGCCAGACAGCTTTAGCAACAATGTATTCACTCGGCCACTCATGCAGGATTATCTCTTCCCAGTGCTGACCACCGTGCTGGGGCCGGGTGAAATCTCCTACTGGGGCTTAACGCGTGAGACGTTCCGCGCACTCGATATGCAGATGCCGATTATAACGCCGCGTCTGGAATTCACCCTGGTCGAAGGCACGGTGAAGAAGCAGCTGGATAAGCTGGACCTGTCGCTGGAGGACGCCTTCTTCCACATCGAGGAGAAGCGCGACCAGTGGCTGGCCGCCCAGGATTCACTCGGTATATCCGAGCAATTCGCCCAGGTCAAGCAGCAGTTCGATGCCCTGTATGACCCGATCCTACAGCTAGTGGCCTCTATCAATCCAGGACTGAAGGCGCTGGGGGAGACGAATCATCAGAAGATTACAGAGCAGATCAGCTTTCTCGAGAATCGCGCCAAGGATGCGCATGAGAATCAATTTGACGCGGCTAAGCGGCAATTCGAGCGCATCAGGATGTCATTGGCTCCACTAGGCAAGCGTCAGGAACGTGTGTATAATATTTATGCTTACCTGAACAGATATGGTTATGATTGGCTTTCGGAGCTGCTGATAGCCGATTATGAGGAGAATGGCCAGCATATTGTTGTCTATCTCTAATCCATGGCGTCGATTACTATTCTAAGGAGTGTGGATCATGACTACCGCAGCGAATACGAGCATTATAGCGGATATCAAGCTGGCCCCGGAGGGTCATCTGAAGATTGATTGGGTCAACCAGCATATGCCGGTGTTGAACAGAATTCGTGAGCAATTCGAGCGAGAACAGCCATTCAAGGGGTTGAAGGTGGCGATCTCGCTTCATCTGGAAGCGAAGACAGCTTATCTGGCTAAGGTTGTACAGGCTGGCGGAGCAGAGGTGACGATCACAGGCAGTAACCCGTTGTCAACGCAAGATGATGTGTGCGCGGCACTCGTAGAGGATGGCATTACGGTATTCGCCAAGTACAACCCTACTCCTGAGGAGTATAAGGCGCTGCTGGTGAAGACGCTCGAGACGAAGCCGGATCTGATTATAGATGATGGCGGCGATCTGGTCACCATACTGCACGCTGAGCGTCAAGATCTGCTTGCGCAGGTTCGCGGCGGCGCTGAGGAGACAACGACGGGAATTCTGCGTCTGAAAGCGATGGAGAAGGACGGCAGCCTGCAGTTTCCGATGGTTGCGGTTAATGATGCTTACTGCAAATATCTATTCGATAATCGCTACGGTACCGGTCAATCGGTGTGGGACGGCATCAATCGCACTACGAATCTCGTTGTCGCCGGCAAGACTGTTGTTGTCGCTGGCTACGGCTGGTGCGGCAAGGGCGTCGCGATGCGCGCCAAGGGACTGGGCGCGAATGTCGTGGTGACTGAGATCGATGCGATCAAGGCAGTAGAGGCGTATATGGACGGATTCGCTGTGATGTCCATGGAGGAGGCCGCGAAGATTGGCGATTACTTCGTCACTGTGACCGGCAATAAGGACATCATCCGCGGCGAGCATTATGATGTCATGAAGGACGGCGCGATTCTGTCGAATGCAGGACACTTCGATGTGGAGGTTAACAAGCCGGACCTAGATGCGCGCAGCGTATCCAAGCGTACGGTCAGACGCAATATTGAGGAATATCAGTTGAAGGATGGGCGTAAGTTCTACCTGCTGGCAGAAGGACGTCTCGTCAATCTGGCAGCTGGAGACGGTCATCCCGCGGAGATTATGGATATGACCTTCGCGCTGCAAGCGATGTCGCTGAAGTATGTGAATGACAACTATCAATCGATTGGCAAGCAAGTCGTGAATGTGCCGCTCGCGATCGATGAGCAGGTGGCCAGAGTAAAGCTGGAATCACTGGGCATTCAGATTGACAGCTTGTCTGCCGATCAAGTGAAATATCTGGAGAGCTGGACAGAAGAATAAGCGGATACGATGAAAAAGCCGATTGTGCAGAAGATGCGCGATCGGCTTTTTTGTGGTGGATGAGGTAGCTACAATTGCTGTAGATGCGACGCGTGCGGAGATTTGATTACAATTATTTGGAATTGGGGCTGCTGCGGCGCAACATTACCTGTTGAAGCTGCGTCTATATTTGCAAGTTGTGGAAGTGGTATGAAAAAAGGGGGCGCATAAAAATGAAAGTTGAAAAGAGAGAAAGTCAGCGCAGGCTAATGGGTAACGGTAATTGCGGGGCAGGAGGTGCGGGTAAGCGCAAGGTATGGAGGCGAGGCCCTCGCATGATGGCGGTGCTGCTGGTTATGCTGTTAGCAGGCGTGCTCGCGGGGTGCGGGGCGAGCAGCAGCAGCGACAATTCGAATATGGCTACGAGCTCATCCGGTTCGATGGCCACAGCGAATCAAGTCGCGTTCGATGCAGTAGATCAATACGGAGATGACATCGCGCCACGGACGGTAGCGACATCAGCCAATTCCGCAAAAGCGGAGACGGCTGAATCCCCGCGTGATGCTGAGCCCACTTCCGTTGCAGGGTCCAGCAGCTCTTCGAATGTGATTGGCGCGATGGATCGCAAGCTGATCTATAATGCGAATGTAACGATGGAGGTCACGCATTATGGTGATGCGCAGACCGAGCTGTTCAACATTATCTCGCTCTCAGGCGGGTATCTAACAAGCTTCAGCGATAATCAGTCTACTTACGAGTTGGGTGGAACCTTCATCGTCAAGATTCCTTCTAACGGTTTCCAATCTTTCTTGAGCCAAGTGGAGGAACTGAAGAAGGGGGATAAGTTCAATCGCAACGTTCGCGCACAAGACGTGACGGAGGAGTATGTGGATCTGGAATCCCGCTTGAAGGCGAAGCAGGTCGTGGAAGCTAGGCTGCTCGGATTCATGGATCGGGCCACTGACTCGAAGGATCTGCTGTCGTATTCCAACGAGCTGGCAAGCGTGCAAGAACAGATTGAACAGATGAAGGGCCGCATGCGCTATATCGATCAGAACGTAGCCTACTCCACGGTGGAGCTGAGAATGTATCAGAAGCTGGAGGGCGGCAAGGACGTGGATAACGAAGAGCGGAATGCGTTCGAGCGAGCGGCATCCGCAATGAAGGGCAGCTCGAAAGCGATCCTGTCCTTCCTGGAAGGTCTGGTCATTGTGCTGGCAGGGGCGATTCCGATCTTGATTCTGCTTGCAGTTGTTCTAGTTCCGCTGATCATCCTGTATCGGAAGTCCAGTATTAGGCGTGCACGAATGGAGAAGCCTGAACAAAAGGCGCCATACACTGGTTACGGGATGAAGGTAGATGATCGGCAGGGGGGGCCAGAAGCGAAGCCTGAAGAAAAGGCCGATGAGAACCCTGAGAATAAGTAAAAGTATGGTGCTATTTAATTAATTTGCAATGAATCCTGCTGAACAAGCAGGATTTTTTTTATTTGTGGAGAAATACTATTTCAAAGTGGAGTAAAGTGGTGTAAAGTGGGGAGTAGGGGAGACGAAGGGGTGGAATCTCGATGTTCATGGGCGAATATCAACATAGCATCGATGAGAAAGGCCGGATTATTGTGCCGGCTAAGTTTCGTGATTCCCTCGGACATAGCTTCGTTGTCACCCGCGGCATGGACAATTGCTTATTCGTCTACCCGGATAAGGAATGGTCGGTCATGGAACAGAAGCTGAAGGCACTGCCGCTTATGAAGTCCGATGCCCGCGCGTTCACTCGGTTCTTCCTGGCTGGGGCGACGGAATGCGAGCTGGATAAGCAGGGAAGAGTAAACATACCGAGCAATCTCCGGGAGCACGCGAAGCTGGACAAGGATTGTGTAGTGATCGGCGTCGGTAGTCGCGTTGAAATCTGGGGTAAAGACACTTGGGAGGCCTATTCGAAGTCTTCTGAGGAGAACTTCAATGATGTCGCGGAGAAGCTCGATGATTTCAACTTTGACCTGTAATCCTTAGGAGGCAACCATCATGTTCCATCACGTTACCGTTCTGCTAGAAGAGGCGGCAGAAGGTCTGAACCTGAAGAAGGACGGGCTGTATGTAGATTGCACGCTCGGCGGAGCTGGACACAGTACATATATCGCACAACGATTAACGGGCAGCGGGCGATTAATCGCATTCGATCAAGATATAACGGCAATTCGTCATGCCGAGCAGAAGCTGGCCATGTATCAGGAACGCGTCACTTTAATCAATAGCAACTTCCGCTATCTGAAGGAGCAGCTCATTGGATCGGGAGTCCCGCTGGATGAAGACGGCAATCCGCAGGTTGACGGTATCCTATTCGATCTCGGCGTATCCTCGCCACAGCTGGATGAGGCGGATCGTGGATTCAGCTATAACCAAGATGCCGAGCTGGACATGCGGATGGATCAATCTAGTGATCGAACAGCCTACGAGATTGTGAATGAATGGTCGGAGCAAGAGCTTGCTCGCATTCTCTCTGAGTATGGAGAGGAGAAGTTCGCAAGAAGAATCGCTAAGAATATTGTCTACCATCGACGGCAGGAACCGATACGAACGACCGGTCAGCTCGCAGAGCTGATTAAGGAAGGGATACCGGCAGCTGCTAGACGAACAGGCGGCCATCCGGCCAAGCGCAGCTTCCAGGCGATCCGAATCGCGGTGAATGATGAGCTGGGCGCGCTGCAGGATGCGCTGGAACAAGCGGTGGATTGCCTGGCGCCGGGAGGCAGAATCGCAGTCATTACGTTCCATTCGTTGGAGGACAGGCTTTGTAAGCATTTTTTTGCGAAATTTGTTGAAACCTGCACATGTCCGCCGGACTTTCCTGTCTGCGTATGTCGTAAGAGCGAGAAGCAAGGACTTAAGCTAATTACACGCAAGCCGATCGTTCCTGGCGAGCGCGAGCTGGATGATAATCTGCGCGCCCGATCAGCGAAGCTGCGAATCGCCGAGAAGGTATAGCGGGGAACGGATTTATGGGAAACAAGGCAACTTGTTTGCGAGCTTTATTTTGAGAGATATAAGGGGAGGTTAGGACGTATGTATGTTCAAGGCAATCTAGCGGTGAAGCGCAAGCATGAGCCGCAGCCAGTCTATCAGGAACGGAAGCGAAAGGTGAGGCGCAAGAAATCGATTCCGACGAAGGAGAAGCTGATGTATCTGTTCATGGTTGCCATCTGTGTGGTGATCGCAGGCTTCGTTATTCTTCGTTATGCGCAAATCTATGAGATTAACACGAATCTGCAAATGATAGAGAAGGAGATTCGCACAATCGAGAGCGAGAACAGCACGTTATTGCTGGAAGTGAATAAGCTTAGTAATCCAGAACGGCTCGCTGAGAAGGCGAAGCTGCAGGGACTGCGCCCATCCGAGGAAGAGGAGGTTAAGGAGATTCTGCACAAGTCTGAGCTGCCTGAACTTCATTCAGTTGCGCTACAACGCTAATGACAGGGGTTGAATGATACATATGGATAGAAAAGTGAAGATCCGCTCATTTATAATTGGAGCTTTCTTCACCCTTTTTTTTATTGGGGTAGCTACGAAGCTGTATTGGGTACAGGTAGTGGAGGGTGCATCACTTCGCGAGAAGGCGGAGAATCTGTGGAGCCGAGAGGTTATCTTGCAGCCGGTTCGCGGCAGTATTCTGGATCGGACTGGGCAGGTGCTTGCGCAGGATGGGGATGCGTATACGGTTGCGGTGAATCCGAGTCTGATTGTGGCATATGATCTGGAGGATGCGGTGATCGCTGCGCTGGCACCTGCTCTGAATATGAACACGCCGTCTGGGCAGATGAAGCTTCGCGAGAAGGTGACTGCCAGGAATAAGGATGGTAAGCTGCTTGCCCAAGTTGAAATTCGCAGTGAAGGGTGGAAGATTGATAAATCGGTAGCTGAGCAGATCCGACAGCAGATCGAAAGCCAGGGCCTGCGAGGTGTGTATCTGATCGAGCAGAGTAAGCGATACTATCCAGCGGATGTGCTCGCCTCGCAGCTGCTCGGTTATGTGGATAAGGAGAATAATGCCCGAAGTGGCATTGAGCTTATGTACGATGAGCTGCTTAAGGGGACCCCTGGCAAGCTGAGCTATGAGAAGGATGCTCGGGGCTATGAGCTGCCAGATGGCAAGGCATCGCTCACACAACCAGTAGACGGCAAGGATCTGGTTCTAACGATCGATCGGAATATTCAGCATTATATTGATGACGCGCTCGCGTCCATGTATGAACAGTTCCGTCCGAAGGCTGCGATGATGATCGCGGCCGATCCGAATACGATGGAAATTCTGGGGATGTCCAGCTTGCCCAATTTCAATCCCAATAGCTATTGGGATTATGCGGCCAGTGCGGACTTCGCCATGAACAGAACAATTAGCTCGCAATATGAGCCAGGCTCGACCTTCAAGATCGTTACATTAGCCGCTGCTGTAGATGAAGGCTTATTCGACCCGGATGACCTCTATATGTCCGGTTCGGTCAATGTGGCAGGTACGCCGATAGGGGATCATAACAATCGTCGTGGGTGGGGAGAGATCTCCTATCTAGAGGGGCTTAAGCGATCGAGTAACGTGGCCTTCATCAAGCTAGGCTATGAAGCGTTGGGGGCCGATAAGCTTCGCCAGTACATCGAGAAATTCGGATTCGGTCAGAGGACTGGTATTGATCTGACTGGTGAAGTGAGAGGGAATATCGACTTCCGTTATCCGACTGAGGTAGCGACCGCAACCTTCGGTCAGGGTGTAACCGTAACTGCGATTCAGCAGATCACGGCAATCTCCGCGATCGCTAATGGCGGTAAACTGATGAAGCCTTATCTGGTTAAGGAAGTGATTGATCCGGAGACGAAGAAGGTGATCCAGAAAAATGAGCCGGAGGTCGTCCGTCAAGTGATCTCCGAGCGATCCGCAGATCTGGTCAACAGTTACCTGGAGCAGGTGGTGTCCGATCTCAAGATCGGAACTGGCCGCCGCGTCTATATTGACGGCTATCGAATCGCGGGGAAAACCGGAACGGCACAGACGGTAGTCAATGGCAAGTATGCGGATGATAAATGGGTGGTATCGTTCATCGGTTACGCCCCAGCAGATGATCCGAAGATTGCGCTGCTGGTTATCGTTGATGATCCGGATATCGGCGGTGACTCCCAGCGCTCCAGCGAGGTAGCTGCTCCTGTATTCAAGGAGGTTATGAGCAAGGCGCTAAGGTATTACGGCGTAGCTAAGGAGAATACGACTGTCGGCGTAACCGAATGGAAGGATGTGCAGGCTGTCACAATGCCTGATCTGGTTGGCAAGCCGGCCAGCGAGGCAGGGAATATGATCAGCCGCAGCGGCATGCTGCATGAGCGGTTCGGGAATGGTGATATCGTGTTAAGTCAGTATCCGAGTGCCGGTGACCAGATTGCCGCTGAGCAGACCGTCTATCTGCTGACTGAAGATGCGAACCAAGTTGTATTCCCAGACTTGACAGGGCGGCCGATGCGAGACGCGTTGGAGGTATGCGCGCTGCTGGGAAGGTCATGCAGCTTCCAGGGCGATGGTTATGTGTCTGGACAATCGCGTGACGACGGTTCAGCAGACGGGCGCATCTATCTAAGCTTCAGTCCTTATGATCAGACATTGAATCTGCCGCCGTCGGCTGAGGACGAGCATTCAGGGGAGGAATTGAACTCTGATGGTGAACATGCTGATGGTGAACAGGCTGACGATTCACCGGAGCAGGAGTAGCTTGTTCTAAGCGCTATCTCCACTGAATACGATTTTCTTAAGGAGATCTATTCAGGAGGGATGCAGGCGGATGAAAGCTACAAGCTCGACTATCCGGCGAAGGTTGTATATCTGTTTCTTGGCTGGAAGTCTATTATTCATAGCGCTGATAGTTAGATTGGCTTATGTGCAGTTATCAATGGGAGACGAGCTCTCGGCTAAGGCGGAAGATTCGTGGCGGCGGAATATCCCGTTCGCGGCGAAGCGGGGGGAGATTCTCGACCGCAACGGCGAGCGCTTGGCTTATGATATCAGTTCACCTACAATTATGGCTGTGCCTGCGCAGATTACAGATGTCGATGAGGCTGCGCGCAGCCTGTCGCAGGCGCTCAAGATGTCTGAGGATAAGCTGCGCAAGATGCTGACGAAGCGGCAATTGATTGTCAGATTACAGCCGCAGGGCCGCAAGATTTCCGTGGAGAAGGCAGCGGCAATTCGCGAGCTGAATTTGCCCGGCATCTATGTGGCGGAGGATCATAAGCGCTATTATCCGTACGGCACGCTAGCCGCCCATCTGCTGGGATTTACCGGCATTGACAGTCAGGGCTTAGTTGGCGCAGAATTGAAATTTGATGACTATCTGAAAGGCATCTCGGGCAGTGTGTCCTTCCTGGCCGATGCGCGAGGCCGGCAGATGCCGAACTCCACTGATCGATATACCAGTCCCCATGACGGCCTGCATCTACAACTCACGATTGATCGACAGATTCAATCAATCCTGGAACGTGAGATGGATCAGGCCGTCTTGCAATATCAGCCGCAGCATGTAATCGGGATCGCCATGGACCCCAATAATGGGGAAATTCTGGCGATGGCCAGCAGGCCGACCTTCGATCCCGGCAAGTACAAGGAGGTTCCCTCGGAGATTTACAATCGCAACCTGCCTGTCTGGATGACCTACGAGCCAGGTTCGACCTTCAAGATTATCACACTGGCTTCTGCACTTGAGGAAGGCAAGGTGGATCTGCACAATGATCGGTTCTATGACAAGGGCTCTATCGAGGTTGCTGGCGCGACACTGCGCTGCTGGAAGAAGGGCGGTCACGGCGACCAATCGTTCCTGCAGGTCGTGGAGAACTCCTGTAACCCGGGCTTCGTGGTACTGGGTCAGCGTCTAGGCAAGGAGACGTTGTTCGATTATATACGTAAATTCGGCTTCGGGTCCAAGACAGGCATAGATATTAACGGTGAAGCGACTGGCATTCTGTTCAAGGAATCGCAGGTGGGGCCGGTGGAACTGGCGACAACCGCATTCGGTCAAGGCGTATCAGTCACACCGATTCAACAGATCGCCGCAGTGTCTGCCGCAGTGAATGGCGGCAAGCTGTACATGCCGCATATTGCTAAGGCATGGCATCATCCGGAGACAGGAGAGATGCTGCGAGAAATTGAACCGACGCTCGTTCGACAGGTCATCTCGGAGGAAACCTCCAAGCAGGTAAGAGAGGCGCTGGAGAGCGTAGTCGCGAAGGGAACAGGGCGCAATGCCTACATCGATGGCTTTCGTGTGGGCGGTAAGACAGGCACCGCGCAGAAGGCTGTAGGCGGGAAGTACTTACCGGATGAACATATTGTGTCCTTCATCGGCTTCGCGCCGGCTGACGATCCTCAGGTAGTGATCTATCTGGCGATCGATGATCCGCAGGGGATCCAATTCGGAGGACTGGTGGCAGCCCCGATCGTCAGGAATATTCTGGATGACACGCTGCGCTATCTGGAAATCAAGCCGCGCAAGGAGCAGCTGAATAAAGCGATTCGTCCTGAATTCGGTGAGCGGCCGCTGCTAGAGGTGCCGGATCTAGTCGGAATGACGCTCAGCGAGCTGCTGCAGGATCTCGGGTCCAGCTTTACAATTGCCAAGTCGGGCAACGGCAATACGGTGCTAAGTCAGGCGCCTAAACCGGGTACACGTCTGGAACGAGGCTCAACGATTCGGATATTCGTCTCGAATTCCGAAGCAAGTAGATGAATAGCGGATGATAAAGTGGTACTATATTGTAGATATAGCATGAAAGGAAGTCGATGCGCATGACGCTGGCCGAATTAGCGAAACTGATCGCCTTGTCTCACTTGCATGGGGATGGCGAGGTCATCTTAACCGGTGTACAGACTGATCATCGTAAGGTGCAACAGGGCGACTTATTCGTATGCATTCCGGGCATGGTGCATGATGGGCATGCGTATGCCGCTCAGGCGGCCGATAGCGGTGCTGTCGCGCTCGTTACCCAGCACCTTCTTGACGTTGACCTGCCTCAGCTGATCGTCAAGAACAGCAGGCAATCAATGGGGCTGATCGCCAGCCACTTCTATCGTTATCCGAGCCGAGAGCTGCAACTCATTGGTATAACAGGGACGAATGGCAAGTCGACAACCGCCTTCGTGCTCGATCATCTTCTCGCGGATGCGGGGTATCGTACTGGGGTTATGGGTACGATCCATATGAAGATCGGCAATCAGGTGACACCTGCAGAGCGCACGACACAAGAAGCGCTGGACCTGCAGAGGAACCTGCGCCAGATGGTGAATGAACAGGTCGCTTATTGCGTCATGGAGGCTTCTAGTCATGCGCTGGAGCTTGGGCGTGTGAAGGGATGTCGGTTCCGCACAGCCATCTTCACAAATCTGACCCAGGATCATCTGGACTATCATAAGACCATGGAGCGTTACCGCGAGGCGAAGGGGCTGCTGTTCGCTCGGTTAGACAACGTGTATTCAGCAGATCCGAGGCTGACGCAATTCGCTGTGCTCAATGCAGACGACGACGCGTCTAATCGCTATGCGGAAGTAACTGCGGCGCAGATTGTGACGTATGGCATTGACCGCGAAGCGGATGTGAGGGCATCCGATATTCGATTCGGCTTGAAGGGAACACAATTCAGACTGAGCACCTTCGCAGGCGAGGCGCAAGTGACCCTTAAGCTGATTGGCAAGTTTAATATCTATAACACGCTGGCTGCGATTACTGCAGCGCTGCTGGAGGACATACCGCTGGCATCCATCGTTCGAAGCGCGGAGACTGTAGCGCCTGTAGACGGCCGCATGCAGACTGTTGAAGCGGGTCAGTCCTTCCTGACGCTAGTGGACTATGCGCACACACCTGATGGCTTGGAGAACGCGCTGCGCTCAGTCAAGGAATTCGCGACTGGGCGGATCATCTGTGTATTCGGCTGCGGCGGAGACCGGGATCGGACGAAGCGGCCGATCATGGGGGCGATTGCGGCGGCTTACAGCGACTATGTCATTCTCACATCGGATAATCCGCGCACAGAGGATCCAGACGCGATCCTGCGGGAAGTGGAAACAGGACTTATCGAGGCGAAGTATCCGCAGCAGCAATACGTATTACTGAGTGATCGCGCGGATGCGATCCGCCATGCGGTCGCAGCGGCACGCGAACAGGATGTCGTACTCATTGCCGGTAAGGGACATGAAACGTACCAGATTGTCGGGGATCAAACCATTGACTTCGATGATCGAATCGTTGCGGCAGAAGCGATAAGGAGTTTAATACGATGATTACAGCTTCGTTAGGCGGAATCGCCGCTATGATACCTGGGGCCTCAGTCCGTCTGGAATGGTCGGATGTACCGATCATGGGGGTCTGTAGGGACACGCGCGATATCCGGAAGGGATCCTTATACATTCCACTTATCGGTGAACGCTTCGACGGACATCAGTATGTGAAGGATGCGATTGCCCAAGGGGCAGCCGCGTCGCTCTGGCAGCGTGATCATGGTCCGTGTCCGGCAGATGTTCCGATTATCGAGGTGGATGACGCATTGGCGGCGCTACAGGAGCTTGCTGCTGCCTATCGGAAGCAGCTGTCAGTCAAGGTGATCGGTATAACGGGCAGTAATGGCAAGACGTCGACCAAGGATCTATTGTCTGCGGCTCTGGCAACGACTTATCGTGTGCATAAGACGCAGGGCAATCTGAATAACCATATTGGCTTGCCCTTGACGTTACTAGAGCTTAGTGCGGACACAGAGTTCGCTGTACTTGAGATGGGCATGAGCGGCCGGGGCGAGATTGCGCGCTTATCCAGCATCGCTCAGCCCGATTGCGCAATCATTACAAATATCGGTGAAGCTCATATGCTGCAGCTCGGCTCACGCGCAGGCATCGCTCAGGCGAAGTTCGAAATCACAATGGGATTGAAGCCGGGGGGCGTATTGCTTTATGATGGAGATGAACCGTTGTTGACTGAATTGGTCAGCGAATGGCAGGAGAAAGACGCCACTGAGCTGATCAGGTTCGGTGCATGCGAAAGTAATGACTATTATGCTGAGCAGATCGCTGTCTCGATCAAGCAAACCCGGTTTACGGCAGTATGCGCGGCGTTGCAGGAGCGGATATCGATAGCTCTTCCGTTGCTGGGCCGGCATAATGCGATTAATGCGCTGGCTGCGATCGCTGCGGCTCGCAAGTACGGCGTCTCGAATGACAGCCTGCAAGCTGGGCTGTCCAGCATGAAGCCGACGAGTATGCGAATTGAGGCGATAAGCAGCCGCAGCGGAGCGACGCTGCTTAATGACGCCTATAATGCCAGTCCGGCATCCATGCGAGCTGCGCTGGACCTGCTGAGTGAGCTCACAGTCAGCGGGCGCAAGCTCGCGGTGTTGGGCGATATGCTGGAGCTTGGTTCACAGTCGGAGCAGTTCCATCGCGAAATCGGGCGCCTCCTAACGCCTGACAGGCTGGATGGTGTATATACATATGGCGAGGAAGCCGCATATATTGCACAGGAATGCAAGCATGCTGTCGGACCCCAATCGGTGGCATCCTTCCTGGATAAATCCCTGTTAATCGAGCGGCTCGCTGGTGAGCTGCAGCCGAATGATGTCCTGTTGTTCAAGGGCTCAAGAGGGATGAGACTGGAGGAAGTCATCGAGGCGCTGCGTCAGATCTAACGAGCTCTTAATCACTGGAAAGAGGGTACTATTGTGGATTCTACCGTTGTATTGATTACGATGGGCGTGGCCTTTATTCTGTCTGTCATATTGGCCCCCCTGTTCATACCGATTCTTCGCAAACTCAAATTCGGCCAACAGATTCGCGAGGATGGGCCGCAGGGGCATCTGAAGAAGAAGGGCACACCGACAATGGGCGGAATCATTATTCTGCTGGCGCTTGCACTCGCGTTCCTCAGATTCTCCGATAAATCAGAGCAGTTCTATATTTTGCTTATTGCCGCGCTGGGCTTCGGCTTTATCGGATTCTTGGATGATTATATCAAGATCGTCTTCAAGCGATCACTCGGTCTTACCGCGAAGCAGAAGCTGCTGGGGCAGCTAATCTTCAGCGGTATTATCTGTTATTTACTGGCTCGGATGGGGCATGATACCGCGCTTTATTTTCCGCCGACTGCCTTCTCCATTGATCTTGGGTGGTTCTATTACGCGTTCCTCATTCTATTCATGCTTGGCTTCACGAATGCTGTGAACTTCACGGACGGCCTCGATGGTCTGTTATCCGGCACCAGCGCGATCGCCTTCGGCGCGATCGCCATCATCGCGATGCTGCATACTGAGCTCGAGGTCGCCATGTTCAGCGCGGCGATGATCGGGGCGGTACTCGGCTTCCTAGTCTTCAATGCACATCCGGCCAAGGTATTCATGGGCGATGTCGGCTCGCTCGGGATCGGAGGCGGACTGGTTGCCGCAGCTGCGCTGACGAAGACGGAGGTTCTGCTGCTGATCATCGGAGGCATCTTCGTGGTAGAGATGCTGTCGGTTGTGCTGCAGGTGATCTCGTTCAAGACGAGAGGGAAACGTATCTTTAAGATGAGTCCGATCCATCACCACTTCGAGCTGTCGGGCTGGTCGGAATGGCGCGTTGTGATTACATTCTGGGCTTGCGGCTTAGCGCTTGCAGGACTTGGCATATTGATAAATGAGGGGTTATGAGATGAGGCATCCGCGTGAGTATCGCAATGAAGAGGTAGTGATTCTAGGATTGGCCAGAAGCGGACTAGCTGTTGCTAAGGTGTTCCATGAATTCGGCGCCAAGGTGACTGTGAATGACGCGAAGCCTAGAGCTGAGAGCCCAGAAGCGGAAGAGCTGGAGGCGCTTGGTGTCACGGTCATCTGCGGCGGGCATCCCGATGATCTGATCCATTCCGGCGTAGGGCTGATGGTGAAGAATCCCGGGATCAAATATACCACCGCTCCGATTCAAAAGGCGCTGGAGCTCGGTATAGAAGTCGTGTCTGAGGTGGAAGTGGCCTCCTACCTCTGTAAGAGCCCGATTATCGGGATTACAGGCTCTAATGGGAAGACGACGACTACCTTATGGGTCGGCCGTATTCTGGAGTCGGCTGGACAGCAGCCGATCGTTGCGGGCAATATCGGACGTCCCTTGTGCGATGCCGCTGCAGACAGCAGTCCGGAACAATGGATGGTCGTCGAGCTCAGCAGCTTCCAGTTGAAGGCCACTCAGCAATTCCATCCGCGGATTGCCTGTATGCTTAATCTCTATGAGACGCATCTAGACTATCATGGCGATATGAAGGACTATCGGGATTCCAAGGCGATGCTGTTCGCGAATCAGACGGAAGCGGATATCGCTGTGCTCAATTGGGATGATCCGGCCTGCCGGGATCTAGCTGATCTGATCGAATCAAGCATCATCCCATTCTCGCGGAGAGAGACGCTTCGCAGCGGGGTATTCGTCGAAGACGGACATATCGTCTATGCGGATCATGACGGCGCGCGCACCACTGTCCTGCCGCTGTCGAAATTTCATGTGCCCGGCAAGCATAATCTAGAGAATGCGCTGGCTGCAGTTGCCATTGCTATTGCCGCACAAGTGCCGATTGCGCAGATCAGCGCAGCGCTTACCGATCTGCCGGTCGTGGAGCATCGACAAGAATTCGTCAGAGAGAAGGACGGAATTCGCTTCTATAACGATTCCAAGGCGACAAATCCAGCAGCCACGGTCACAGCCCTTGACGCTTTCCAGGTGCCGATCGTCTGGATCGGCGGCGGACAGGATCGCGGCACGCATTATTCGGAGCTGATCCCTTGGTTCGAGCAGAAGGTGAAGGCGGTTGTATTGATCGGGGAGACGCGCGGCAAGCTGGAGGAGGCTGCTAGGCGCGCAGGTCTGCAATCTGTCTATGTCGTCGATAATGATGAGGATGCGGCCGATACGATGGAGCGAGCGGTGCAGATCGCGTACCGTATAGCCAAGGCAGGAGATATTGTGCTCTTCTCGCCGGCGTGCGCCAGCTGGGATATGTTCAAGACGTTCGAAGAGCGTGGAAGCATGTTTAAGACATCGGTGCATAACCTGTAGAGAGGGCCTGTTCGATGATGCTTCGCGAGCAGGACTCGACTAATACCGAAGATGGCGCGCTCCTATGCTGAGTCGGCATCACAGGAGGTTGTCACGATGTCCAAGGCTCGACGTTTCCCTGATTTCTGGATCTTGTCCGCCACGTTGCTGATTTTGATGATCGGTGTGATTATGGTGTACAGCGCGAGCGCGGTGCTCGCCTTCCATGACTTCGGAGATAGCTACTACTATCTGAAGCGGCAATTGATCTTCGCTGTGCTAGGCATTGCCGCCATGCTCATCTTGATGAATGTCGATTACCACTATTGGAAGCGATATGCGAAGCTGGGGTTAATCCTGGGCTTTGCCTTATTGATTCTAGTGCTGATTCCCGGCATCGGTGTCGTACGGGGCGGTGCCAGAAGCTGGCTCGGCATAGCGTCGCTGGGCATTCAGCCTTCTGAATTCATGAAGCTGGCCATGATTATATTCATGGCTAAATTCTTATCTGAGCCAAGCTCGGATATTACCTCCTTCAGAAGAGGTTTGCTGCCCATGCTGCTCTTAATGGGCGCGGCGTTCGGACTGATTATGCTGCAGCCTGATCTGGGAACCGGTGCTGTCCTGCTTGGCGCGACCATGATGATTATCTTCTCTGCTGGGGCCAGGCTGTCTCATCTGATCAGTCTAGGCGCGATCGGATTAGCAGGCTTCGCTGGTCTGATTATCGCCGCTCCCTATCGGCTGAAGCGTATTCTCAATTTCATCGATCCATGGGCGGATCCGCTGGGCGGCGGCTATCAAATCATTCAATCCTTATATGCAATTGGACCTGGCGGGCTGGTAGGACTGGGCCTAGGCATGAGCCGTCAGAAGTATAATTACTTGCCGGAGCCGCAGACGGACTTCATCTTCTCGATTCTCGCGGAGGAGCTCGGCTTTATCGGCGGCGCCTCTCTGATATTATTATTCCTCTTGCTGGTGTGGCGGGGAATGCGCTGCGCGATCACGGCCCCTGACTCGTTCGGCAGCTTGCTGGCGGTCGGCATCGTAGGGATGATCGCTGTGCAGGTGATTATTAATATCGGGGTTGTGACAGGTATGATGCCGGTTACTGGCATCACACTTCCGCTCGTGAGCGCGGGAGGCTCATCGCTGACGCTGATGCTCACCGCAATTGGTATATTACTTAATATCTCTCGTCATTCGAAGTAGGAGGCTGGACGCAGACTTATGAAGAAGATCATATTCACCGGCGGCGGCTCCGCTGGACATGTTACTCCGAATCTAGCACTCTTCCATGAATTTCGCGATGAGGATGTTGCCATCTCATACATCGGCTCCGAACAAGGCATTGAGCGGCGGATCATCGAGGAATGCAAGACGATTCCCTATTATCCCATAGCGACTGGCAAGCTGCGCAGATATCTGGATCTGAATAATGTGAAGGACCCATTCCGCGTCTTGAAGGGCGTTATGCAAAGCTACCGATTGCTAAAGCGCTTGAAGCCGGATGTCGTCTTCTCCAAGGGCGGATTCGTCTCTGTTCCTGTTATCATCGGCAGCTGGCTGAACCGGATCCCAGTTATTATTCACGAATCCGATATGACGCCTGGCCTAGCGAACCGACTCTCCATTCCGCTGGCGACGAAGGTATGCGCTACGTTCCCTGAGACGATGAAGCATCTGCCTGCGCGCAAGGCTGTGTTCACCGGAGCGCCGATCAGAGCGGAGCTGCTGAAGGGCGATGCGAAGGCGGCGCTGAGACGATGCAGCTTCCATTCGCAGAAACCGGTGCTCCTAGTCATCGGTGGAAGTCTCGGCTCGCGCGCAATAAATCAAGCGGTGCGCGAAGGACTGGATGAATTGCTCCAGCGCTATCAGATTATTCATATATGCGGGAAGGGTAATCTGGATAACAAGCTGTTGCCCCGAGCCGGCTATTGTCAATACGAGTACATCTCTGAGGAACTCCCAGATGTACTGGCAGCAGCTGATCTAGCCGTCTCGCGAGCCGGCTCGAATGTTATCTTCGAGCTGTTGGCCGTCCGTATCCCGATGCTGCTCATCCCGCTTACGAAGCAAGTCAGTCGCGGCGATCAGCTGCTCAATGCCGCTTCGTTCGAGAGGATGGGCTATTGTCATGTTCTCCAAGAGGAGCAGCTGAGTTCTGACAGCCTGCAGGAGGCGCTGCAAGTGCTGCACAGCGACAGGTCAGCTATGCGAGAGCGTCAGGCTGGCGCAGAGGCAGGGGAAGGCGCCAGCCGCATAGCCGAGCTGCTGCGCGAGGCGTCAGACTTGCTGGACAGCGAGGCGTCAGACTAGCTATGTTGCGAGGCGTCAGACTTGCTGGACAGCGAGGCGTCAGACTAGCTGCTTAGGCGTTTGTCACACACTATGCGAGGTTCACATACGATATCGTATAGCCGTGACAGACTCCTATGCATCCATATTCCATTCGAGGAGGCGCGATCATGCAAGATGTCCAATCCGCTCTAATTAAGGAACAAGTTGGGGAGTTGACTGCAGGGGCCCCGCTTGCGCCCTATACGACCTGGAAGATCGGTGGTCCTGCCGACCTGTTCATTGTTCCGGAAACGAAGGAGCAGCTGATCAAGGCGATCAACATTCTGCGTGAAGCTGGTATGCCGTGGATGAAGATCGGCAAGGGCTCCAACATGCTCATCTCCGACAAAGGCTATCGCGGAGCGGTTATTAAGCTGGGCAGCGGGTTCGAAGCGATTCGCTTCGATGGTCCGATCGCTTATGCTGGTGCTGCTGCCGGGTTTATCAAGCTCGCTAGAATGGCCGGAAAGCAGGGGCTAAGCGGACTAGAATTTGCCGGAGGCATCCCAGGCTCAGTAGGCGGTGCGGTCTATATGAACGCTGGCGCCCATGGGAGCGATCTGTCACGCGTCATCCAATACGCTGAAGTATTACTGGAGTCAGGGGAATTAGCGCAAATGGGAAGAGATGAACTCGACTTCTCCTATCGGCATTCTGTGCTGCAAGGCAAGCGCATGATCGTCACGGAAGCCGTGTTCGAGCTTGCTTACGGCAACCGCGAAGAGATCGCGGCGGCGATGGCGACTTATCAGGAGAGACGGTTGCGCACACAGCCGCTGCAATCAGCCAGCTCCGGCAGCGTCTTCCGCAACCCGGAAGGCCATTATGCAGCGAAGTTGATTGAAGAGGCGGGCCTCAAGGGTCTGCGCGCAGGGGGCGCGCAGGTCTCGACCTTGCATGCGAATTTCATTGTGAACACCGGAAATGCGACGGCGCAAGACGTCCTCACCCTGATCAATCAAATCCAATCCCGAATTCTCGAGCTTTACGACGTGCAATTAACTCCAGAAGTATTGGTGGTGGGTGAGCGGTAATTCGGAGGTGTGCTAGTTGGAGAAATTGATCATCGAAGGTGGTAAGCCTCTGTCGGGAACCGTGCGCATCCATGGCGCGAAGAACGCCGCGCTTCCAATCCTAGCCGCAGCGATTATGGCGGAAGGCATCCATGTCATTGACAATGTGCCGAATCTGCTGGATATCGAAGTGATGCTGCGTATACTGACAGCACTAGGCTGCCGTGCCCAGCAGCATGAGGATCGGGTCATTCTGGATACGACCGGCCTGCATGCGACACATATCCCCAGAGAATTAATGACGCAGATGCGATCCTCGATTTTCCTGATGGGTCCACTCCTGTCCCGCATGGGCAGAGTTCAGGTGTACCAGCCCGGCGGATGTGCAATCGGCACCCGTAGAATCGATCTGCATCTCAAGGGACTGGAGGCGCTGGGCGCACAGGTTGAAGAGTCGGAAGGCATGATTGTATGCACCGCCTCTCGGCTAGTCGGTACGGATATTATGCTGGACTTTCCAAGCGTGGGAGCGACAGAGAATATCATGATGGCAGCTGTAATGGCAGAAGGCACGACTGTGATCTACAATGCCGCTAGAGAGCCAGAGATTATCGATCTGCAAGGGATGCTCTGTCAGATGGGAGCGAATGTAACTGGTGCGGGTACGGACACAATCACGATCGTTGGTACGAAGTTATTAACAGCATGTGATTACCGGATCATCCCGGATCGCATCGTCGCTGGAACCGTGATGGTGGCGGCCGCGGCAACGCAAGGCAATGTGACCCTGGAAGGTGTCGAGCCCGGACACTTGATGGCTCTAATCCACGTGATGCGCCGTGCGGGTGTTCAAATTGGAATTGACGGTGATATAATAGTAGTGTCGAGCTGCAGTCGCACGAAGGCTGTAGAGCGAATCGTTACGGCGCCGTATCCATCCTTCCCGACTGATCTGCAAGCGCAAATGATGGTCCTTCTCGCTATATCGGATGGACTGAGCATTATGAAGGAAACGATTTTCGAGGGACGATTCATGCATATCGCTGAGTTGAATCGGATGGGAGCCGACATTAGACAAGATATGAACAGCGCATTCATCCGAGGCGTTCCCAAGCTGTATGGCACGGCAGTTGAAGCCTCCGACCTTCGGGCTGGGGCGGCCATCGTCATCGCTGGATTAGTGGCGAAAGGAACGACCGTTGTAGATCATGTGCATCATATCGACAGAGGCTATGAGCGGATTGAACAGCTATTCGAATCGCTTGGAGCTTCCATTGCGAGACAGATTCCTGCTCCTGCAATTAAGCATTAATCTATAGCATTGCGCCTCCATCCGGGCTTTATCAGGGGTGGGGGCGCATCGCGTGTTGTATTTTCGGATGAGGTGTCTAGCTATTGAATAAGGATCGCATGCCGAAGCTGGCGGAACCCAGACCTAAGCGGAGAAGGAGTGGAGGGATCATCATCCTCTTGCTCATCTTCTTCCTCACCCTGCTCGCTGTTCTATTCTTCCGATCCGAACTAAGCAAGGTTGATCGAATTGAGATAGACGGCTACAGGTATACGACAATCGAACAGATCGAACTAGCGCTCGGGCTGCAGGCCGGTGATCCGTTCTTCTCTGCCACAGAAGCGACGCTCATCAGCCGTATTGAAGAGCTGCCTTATGTAGAGTCGGTCATCGTGGACAAGAAATTCCCCGGTTATATCCAGGTTGAGGTGGCTGAATATCCCGAGATTGCTTACTCGCTCGGCTCAGACGGGCAGATCCTGGCGATACTCGCCAACTCGGTGAGCGTCCAGCTGATCGCCGGTGAACAGCTGCGCTACCTCCCCGTCTTATCAGGGTGGGAGGGCAATGCGAAGGAACTCGCGCTATTATGCAAAGCACTGACGCTTATTCCAGCGCCTCTGCTGGCTGATATCTCACAGATCAAGCCGGATCCGACCGTTTCCTACCCGGATCGTATCCGGATGTATACGCGCTCTTATTTCGAAGTGATTACTACGATTGAATATCTTCCGAATAAGCTGGATTATATGCGCGCGATTATCAATGAATACGAGCCTGGCATTATTACGATGCTGGAAGCAAATTCCCATACCGTCTACCCTTCTGCTCAAGGGGAGGACGAGAATTCCAATACGGAATCTGACAATACGAACAGCTAGTATAAATTATTTAAGAAATATGAGTTTTTGCCCTACTAAATCAATGTAATTAATGTTAAAATTGTTCCTGTGCATGCTGGGTCAACTGCGGTCTATTCCCCGCGATGCCCATGCCGCAAGGGTTTTCCATTTATCGACAAAGCTGGTCAAGGCTTAAAAATAGTTGTCGAAAAAAGAGGGAAACTACAAATGGCGTTGAATATGTACATAATCTTAACTTCACAATTACAATCATAGCTCTATTATTTCGAAATGGGAGGTGCCAGGAGCTTGAGCGGCAATGACATCATTGTTAGTTTAGACATCGGTACATCCAAGGTCCGCGCCATCATCGGTGAGATTAGCAATGGCTCCATTAATATAGTCGGAGTCGGATCCGCTGATTCCGAAGGTATTCGTAAGGGTGCGATCGTTGATATCGATAAGACAGTACAATCTATCCGCGCTGCAATCAGTCATGCTGAGCGTATGGTCGGCATTCAGATAACAGATGTATGTGTAGGAATATCAGGCAACCACATTGGCTTGCAATCGAGTCATGGTGTGGTTGCTGTCTCGAATGAAGACAGAGAAATCGGTCACGAAGACATTGATCGTGTTCTCCAAGCGGCCAAGGTAATCGCCCTGCCGCCTGAACGAGAGATCATTGGTATCGTGCCCAAGCAATATCTGGTTGATGGTCTGGAGGGAATTCATGATCCTCGCGGAATGATCGGTGTGCGGCTCGAGGTTGAGGCCACGATCATTACAGGAGCTAAGACAGCAATCCATAACTTAATACGTTGTATCGAGCGGGCGGACCTGCAGCTGTCAGGGCTGCTTCTGATGTCACTGGCTAGCGGGCAACTGGCGCTGTCCAAGGACGAGAAGATGCTGGGCACATGTCTGGTTGACATCGGAGCTGGTGCGACTACGATTTCTATCTTCGACCAGGGCAATCTGGTGTCGACGTCTACGATTCCAATTGGCGGCGAGTTCATCACGAATGATATCTCGATTGGTCTGCGCACACAGACGGAATCCGCAGAGAAGATCAAGCTTAAATTCGGCTGCGCTGTCGTAGAAGATGCAGGCGCCGATCAAGTGTTCAAGGTAACCAGAATCGGCAGCAATACGGAGAAGGAATATACGCAGGTGGATCTTGCTCATATTGTTGAGCCTCGCGTGCAAGAGATCTTCCAGCTTATTAAGCGAGAGGTCAAGCGGCTTGGCTATAGTGAAATTCCCGGCGGCTATGTGCTGACAGGCGGCACGGTATCCATGCCGGGCGTAATCGCGTCTGCGCAGCAGATTCTGCAAACATCGGTCAGGATTGCGATTCCCGACTATATCGGGGTAAGAGATCCTTCCTACACCTCAGGTGTGGGGATCATCCAGTATGCCGCTAAGTTCATGCGCGGCAATGCTGCCGCATCCAGCAAGAAGTCCTCCGCCAAGAAGGCTGCTCCTGACAAGGACAAGCCGTCCTGGTTCGAGAAGTTGAAAAATTGGTTAAGTGAATTTATCTAGCATGTGCACAACGAGCATCACTATATGATTAGGAGGATCTATCCCTTATGTTGGAATTCGACCTTGAGATGGAACAACTGGCCCAAATCAAAGTCATCGGTGTCGGCGGCGGCGGCAGCAACGCAGTAAACCGTATGATTGAATTTGGCGTTAAGAATGTGGAATTCATAACTGTTAATACAGACGCGCAGGCGCTTCATCTGGCCAAGTCCGAGCAGAAGCTGCAGATTGGCGAGAAGCTGACTCGTGGATTAGGCGCAGGCGCCAATCCGGATGTGGGTAAGAAGGCCGCAGAGGAATCTCGCGAGATTATACAGAATACATTGGGCGAAGCCGATATGGTATTCGTAACAGCGGGCATGGGCGGCGGTACAGGAACTGGCGCGGCCGCGGTCATCGCTGAGATCGCTCGCGAATGCGGCGCACTGACTGTAGGAGTCGTTACTCGTCCGTTCACCTTCGAAGGCCGCAAGCGCGCGCAACAGGCTGAAGCGGGCATCGCGGCACTGAAGGAGAAGGTCGATACACTGATCGTCATTCCGAATGATCGACTGCTTGAAATTGTAGACAAGAAGACCCCGATGATCGAGGCGTTCCGCGAGGCTGACAATGTACTCCGACAAGCCGTTCAAGGGATCTCCGATCTGATTGCCGTTCCCGGGTTAATTAATTTGGACTTCGCTGACGTAAAGACGATTATGACGTATCGGGGTTCAGCCCTGATGGGAATTGGTCTGGCTTCAGGCGAGAATCGCGCGGCCGAGGCGGCCAAGAAGGCGATCATGAGTCCACTTCTGGAAACCTCCATCGAAGGCGCGCATGGTGTCATCATGAATATTACAGGCGGCTCTAATCTCAGCTTGTACGAAGTGAACGAAGCGGCTGAGATTGTGATCGCGGCATCCGACCCAGAAGTCAACATGATCTTCGGGGCGATGATCGACGATGATCTTAAGGATGAAGTTAAGGTTACTGTCATTGCGACAGGCTTCGAGCATAAGGCATATACGCCTGCGCATGAACGCCGCGGAGCAGTGACGGGTGGACAGCCTGCTGCAGCGCCTGCTCCAGCGCCTGCACAGCCGGCTGCTGCGCCTAGCCCGTCAGCAGGCGAAGTGAAGAATAACACGGCACCTGTCCGCACCTTCGGAACAGGCGTATCCAGCGATCAGCTCGATATCCCAACCTTCCTCCGCAATCGCGGCAAGCAATCCATGGACGACTAGACAACCAGATGAATGGCTAGAGGCTAGCTAAATGAATACAGCAGAACCGCGCTAAGACCGATTGTTTGGGTCAGCAACGCGGTTCTTTTTTATTACAAAAAAACAGATTGTCCTTACCCACCATCCGACAGTCTTCGAAGAAAGCTTGCGTTATACTGAAGTCTGCTCGAGAATCCCGGAGCCCTGGAGTGAGGTTGATTGGTTGTCTATCTGGATCTGATTGTGCTCACAAGCATCTGCTTCGATACAGCGATCGTCATGATGACAGCCAAGCTTAGACATCTGCGCATTCGTAGATGGCGGACTTGTCTTGCTGTCGTTCTAGGAGCGTCTTATACCGGATTGATGTTCGAGCCTCAGTTCCAGTTGTTCTACACGGCGGCCGCTAAGCTGGTGTTCGCTCTACTGGTCGTCTATATCACATTCGGCTTTGGGAGCCTTCAGCATTATGCGCGGAATCTGGCAACCTTCTACTTGATTCACTTCGCGGCGGCTGGCGGGATCTTCGCGATTCACTTCCTGCTGCTATCCTCCGGCGAGGTAGTCAGCCGGTTGTTGCTGTCGCCAACAGGCGCCGTCGGCTTCGCGATTGAGAGTGGATTATGGCTGTCGCTGCCAGCATTCGCTGCTTCCTTATGGTTCCTTAGATCCGTCTTCATCACCAAGCAGCGATCAGACGCTGAGCAGGAACAGCTAGCACAGCTTACCGTGCACATCGGAGAATGGTCCATCCAATGCCGGGGGTTTATCGACACCGGCAACCAGCTCTATGACCCCTTGTCCCGCTCGCCTGTGCTCGTGATGGAGCTGGATAGCTGGCGGGAGCAGCTGCCGCCTTGGCTGCAGCGGCGCATCGCCAGTCGCGAGGTGGATCGCGCATTCACTGATATGGAGGACGAGCCGTTCCCATGGGGAGATCGGCTGCGTCTGGTCCCGTATCGAGGTGTCGGTGGCGGTCCATCATTCCTGCTGGCCATTAAGCCGGATGAAGTGACGATCGCGACAGACAGTGCGACCTACCGCGCCCACAGGGTGTTAATTGCCATCGACGGGGGGAAGTTGTCTAGCAGCGGCGCCTATCAAGCTATTATTCATCCCATGTTGACGCGGCAATCATGAAGATAGAGGAATCAATTTCATAACATCGTAGCTGCTAAAGCCGTAATGAAATTGATTCAGATGCGTTCATAATAGGAATGGGAAATTCGAGGAGGAGGAATTGGACTTGCGGCACAAGACGAAGTTAATGTGGCGGATTCGGTATTTGCGATTACTGATCTTGCTAGGGTACAAGAATGAGGAAGTCTACTATATCGGAGGAAGCGAAGCGCTGCCCCCGCCACTGACGCGCGAGGAAGAGGAATACTTGCTGGAGCAGCTGCCCACTGGGGATGCGGCGATTCGAGCTGTTCTAATCGAGCGGAATCTGCGACTTGTCGTGTACATTGCAAGGAAGTTTGAGAATACGGGTATCAACATCGAGGATCTCGTATCCATCGGCGCGATCGGACTCATTAAGGCTGTTAATACCTTTGATCCTGAGAAGAAGATTAAGCTAGCGACTTATGCATCACGCTGTATCGAGAACGAGATTCTTATGTACTTGCGCCGAAACAGCAAGCTGCGCACCGAGGTTTCATTCGACGAACCACTGAATATTGATTGGGACGGCAACGAGCTGTTGTTGTCAGATGTGCTCGGCACAGAGAATGACACGATCTATAAGAATATCGAGGAGCAAGTGGATCGAAGGCTGCTTCAGAAGGCATTAGAGAAGCTGTCAGACCGCGAACGGTTGATCATGGAGCTGCGCTTCGGTCTGCAGGATGGCGAGGAGAAGACGCAGAAGGATGTTGCCGATATGCTGGGTATCTCGCAGTCTTATATCTCGCGCCTGGAGAAGCGCATCATCAAGCGTCTACGCAAGGAATTCAACAAGATGGTGTAATATACGCTCAACTCTGACTTGTATCCATCAAGCGAATAAAATGAACCTCCATGGAGATAATGTACAGTAATGTTTCTCCTTGGGGGGTATCTCGCGATATGCGCAATAAAGTGGAGATCTGCGGTGTAGATACATCGAAGCTGCCAGTGTTGACGAATGCGGAAATGCGGGAATTATTCAATCAGCTGCAAACCAATCTTGATCTGTCAGCCAGAGAGAAATTGGTCAATGGGAATTTGCGACTGGTGCTCAGTGTGATCCAGCGCTTCAATAATCGAGGCGAATTCGTAGATGACTTGTTCCAGGTCGGCTGTATTGGGTTGATGAAGGCGATTGATAATTTCGATTTGGGCCAAAATGTACGATTCTCCACCTATGCGGTTCCGATGATTATCGGTGAAATCCGCAGGTATCTGCGCGATAACAATCCGATTCGCGTATCCCGATCACTGCGCGATATTGCATACAAAGCGTTGCAGGCTCGTGATTCGCTGACTAATCTGAACAGTCGGGAACCGACGATTATGGAAATCGCGGAGGCGCTGGGTGTGCCTAAGGAAGATATCGTCTTCGCGTTAGATGCGATACAGGATCCCGTATCGCTGTTCGAACCGATCTATCATGACGGCGGAGACCCGATCTATGTCATGGACCAGATTGGGGATGAACGGAACAAGGATGTGTCTTGGATTGAGGAGATTGCGCTGCGCGAAGGTCTACGCAGACTGGGAGATCGAGAGAAGATGATCCTATCCATGCGGTTTTTCGAAGGGAAGACGCAGATGGAGGTAGCCGATGAGATCGGCATCTCACAAGCACAGGTATCTCGTCTTGAGAAGTCTGCGATTACACAGATGCAGAAGCATGTGAAGTCTTAATCAAATAGGTGCTAAAAACCGAACCTCTCCGTTCGGTTTTTTTGCGCATTTTATCGGGTGTCCTCATATATTAAGTAAGGGATAGACTGCAGCTAAGGCATCGTTACAGAATAACTTCCGTAACGTGCCCTAAGGAAGATAGGGGGATCGGCGATGAAGATTTCCGACTTTCAAACGAAGGATGTCATTAACATTGTTGATGGTAAGAAGCTGGGGCAGATCAGCGATCTCGAGCTGGATATGCGGCAAGGACGAATACAATCCATCGTGGTGCCAAGCTCCTTGCGGTTATTCGGGATGTTCGGCAATGCGACAGAGGTCATCATCCCGTGGCGGAATATTATTAAGATCGGTGTAGATGTGGTGCTGGTTAAGCTCGATGAGGCTAGACCTTATCGGAATGAAGAAGGCGAGCTGCAGGAAGATTATTCGCGGAATTACCGGGCATGAAGAAGGATGTCGTACGCTTGTCCGAATATAGGCCTTAAGATATTTAGTGCTACTAGGATTCGATATGGTACAATTGGTACCATGAGTATTTTGTATTGAGGTGGTGAACAATGGAGCCATTCGCGCTGGACAAGAAGTCGAATGAACCCGAGCTGCTATGGCTGCAGCGATGGATGACGGCTATTCCCGGATTGTCTGCGGGCTTCACAACCAGGAATGGCGGTGACAGTGAGCGGGAATATCGCTCCTTGAATATTGGGCTTCATGTAGGGGATGATCCGGCCGCTGTTGTGGACAATCGCAGACGAGTAAGTCATGCCGCCGGATTCCCGTTCGACGCGTGGACCTGCAGTGAGCAAGTTCATGGCGATCGTGTTCGGACTGTGTTGCGCGAGGATCGAGGCGCGGGAAGGCTGTCGAGAGGCGACGCCTTCGCAGATACAGACGCTATTATTACGAGTGAGAGCGGCATTATGCTGGCCGCATTCTATGCGGATTGCGTGCCCTTGTACTTCGTCGATCCTATTCATCACGTGATTGGCCTGGCTCATGCTGGATGGAAGGGGACGGCATTACGAATAGCCGAGCGGACGATCGAGCGGATGGAAGAGGCATTCGGGACGGTACGAACAGAGCTATATGCCGCGATCGGCCCATCGATCGGAGGGTGCTGCTACGAGGTGGACGAGCGTGTTGTGCAGCAACTTGGAATCGAGCCGGCGTTGCAGCTCGGAATCGAGCCGCTGAGACGTAAGGAGAATGGGCGATATATGCTGGACTTGAAAGAAGTAAACCGACAGTTTATGATAAGAACAGGGATGAAGCCGAATCATATCGAACAATCCGGGTTTTGCACCTGCTGCTCAGCAGATCTGTTCTTTTCGCATCGCGGCGAGAACGGACGAACAGGCAGGATGGCGGCATGGATCGGTTGGAAGGAAGAGGTGAATTCATAGCCTTGCAATATGATGCGTACATACAACAAGCAGAGGACCGTATCGCACAAGCTTGCGAACGGGCCGGACGCAAGAGATCAGACATACAAGTTATTGCGGTGACCAAGTATATTGATTCCGCTGGTGCAGGGTCACTCCTGGAGAAGGGGCTTACCCATCTTGGAGAGAATCGCTGGCAAGCTGCCAAGGAGAAATGGGGAGCCATTGGCGAGCAGGCGGTCTGGCACTTCATCGGACATCTGCAGACCAATAAAGTCAAGGATGTCATTGGACGCTTCGATTATCTGCACGCCCTGGATCGCTCCTCGCTACTGCAGGCGGTTCAGAAGCAGGCCAGCCGACTGGATATCGTCGTGCCTGCATTCATCCAATTGAATGTATCAGGCGAGGATACGAAGTACGGATTGGCACCGGAGGACCTGTTCACCTTCGCGGAGGAGGCTGCTGGTTGTCCGAATATTCGGATTATCGGTCTGATGACGATGGCTCCGCATGAAGCGGACCCCGAGCAGACCAGACCCGTCTTCAGACGTCTCAGGGAGCTGCGCGATGAATTGAATGAACGGCGAATTCTGCCAGAGCCTGCGCCGCACCTGTCTATGGGCATGTCGAATGATTTCGAAGTAGCCATAGAAGAAGGCGCGACGTGGCTAAGATTAGGATCCATCCTATTAGGGAGGTAGAACAATGGGCGTTATGAATAAGTTTATGAATTATCTAGGGCTGCAGGAGGAAGAAGAGGTTATTGAGCGTGTTCAGTTAGAGGAGCAGGAAAGCGAGATCGATTATCAATTCGCTGAACAGCGCAGGAGCAAGTCGAATGTTGTTGGACTTCCGACAAGCAAGTCGTCCAAGATGATCTTGATCGAGCCGCGTTCCTATGATGAAGCGCAGGAGATTGCGGACCATCTGCGATCACGCCGCGGCGTGATAGTCAACCTGCAGCGCGTGCGTCAGGATCAAGCCATGCGTATTGTGGACTTCCTGAGCGGCACGGTGTATGCGCTTAATGGCGGCATTAGTAAGATTGGCGCGAACATCTTCCTATGCACGCCGGAATCGATCGAAATTCAAGGCACGATTTCCGAGATACTCGACGGCGATACAGACTACAAAAGATGAGGTGATATTCGTTTGGAAACAGTCACAAGTTTCATCATGACCTTGCAGCAAATCTACTTCTACATGATTATCGCCTATGTGCTCCTATCCTGGCTGCCAAGTGCGCGTGAGAGCTTCGTCGGTCAGATGCTGGGCAAGCTGGTTGAACCTTATCTAGCTCCGTTCCGGAAATTTATTCCGCCAATAGGCGGCATGCTCGATATCTCGCCGATTGTTGCTCTGATCGCGCTGCAATTCGTCGCTCGCGGGCTAATTGCATTGATCGGTATTTTCATCTAGGGGCGAGGGATGAAGGATTCGATTCTGGCGCACTTCCATCCGGATGAACGGCCATTCGCCATCAAGATGGCGGATATGATTGACCGGATCAGCCAGCAGCATGAGCTTCGCCGCACGGACTTTCTCGATCCAAGGCAACAGGCTATTGTAGAGACGCTCGTTCACAGACATCCGGATTTACATATGCTGCTGCATGGCGGGCATGTGGACGCAGAGCGCAGACGCGCAGTTATCGCACCTGATTATCGCCTGCTAGAACCAGAGGATGCAGGATTGCTAGTGGTTGCGATCACTTCCAATGATAATAAGATTGCTGAGCTTGATCACGGTGATTATCTCGGCTCATTGATTGGGCTCGGTATGAAGCGCGATAAGCTGGGTGATCTGCATGTGACGATGTCGGGCTGTCACTGTGTAGTCGCGGAAGAGATGGCTGACTTCATCGATCTGCATCTGAGGCAAGTGCATCGCGTCTCCGTAGCGACTGAGCTCCTGCCCATTGACCGTCTAACACCGGTGATTCCGTCGATGGAGGAGCTAACCTTCACCGCGGCATCGATGCGTCTGGATGGTATCCTAGGAGACGTATGGCGGCTATCTAGAGCGAAGTCGCTCGTCCCGATTAAGGCTGGACGCTGCAGGGTGAACTGGAAGGTCGAGGAAGACCCCTCCTATCCGCTTAAGCAAGGTGATACGGTATCCCTGAAGGGCTTCGGTCGGTTCGTGCTCAGCAGGGTAGAGGGCGAGACCAAGAAGGGAAGAATTCGACTTACTGTGTCGAAGTACATATAAGGGAATCGTAGCGATTCAACCATTATAATTACCAGGAGGAGCGCGCTAATGCCATTAACGCCATTAGACATTCATAACAAGGAATTCTCCAAGCAGATCCGCGGATATGATGTGGACGAGGTCAACGAGTTTCTGGATCAAATCATCAAGGACTATGAAAGCTTAATCCGTGAGAACAAGGAACTGCAAACTCAAGTAACTGGGTTGACGGAGAGGCTGGGGCACTTCTCGAATATCGAGGAGACACTCAGCAAGGCGATTATCGTCGCTCAGGACGCGGCCGATGAGCTCAAGAGCAATGCGAAGAAGGAAGCGCAGCTGATCTTGAAGGAAGCGGAGAAGAATGCGGATCGCATCATTAACGAATCCTTGTCCAAGTCGCGCAAGATCGCAATGGAGATGGAGGAGCTCAAGAAGCAGGCTACGATTTATCGTACCCGATTCCGCGCGCTGCTCGAAGCCCAGGTCGAGATGCTGAAGGAAGACAATTGGGACTCGTTAGAGCAGATTGAAGTGCCTAGAATTTCTTCTCAAGGTTGACACAGCAGCTATTCATACGCTATACTCCGTCATATTATGAATTGAATTTGTTCGATATAGCATGAAAACGATGATCGGAACAAGTAAGCCGGCATGAGGATGGATCCAGCGAATCGGGAGATGGTGCGAGCCCGATATCCAGCGAGCGGCTGAATATCCTCCGTGAGCGCCGCTTGAACCGCGACCATTAGTCGCTCAGTAAAGCTCGGCCGGTTGATGACCGTTACCCCATCTTCGAGTGATGGAATAAGCTGCGCACACGCAGACTGATTTCCATTATTAGGGTGGTACCGCGAGCTGATGCTTCTCGTCCCTTGGGATGAGAAGTTTTTTTGTATTTCGAATACATTGAAGGAGTGGTGCAGGATGACAGTGGATTATGGAAAGACATTGAATTTACCTCAGACTGAATTCCCCATGCGCGGCAATCTGCCTCAGGCAGAGCCTAAGATGCAAGCGTGGTGGAATGAGATTGCGATCTATGACAAGGTGAAGGAGGCGCGTCAGAGCAGGCCGAAGTTCATTCTGCATGATGGGCCTCCCTATGCCAATGGAGACATTCATATTGGTCATGCGCTGAATAAGACGATCAAGGACTTCATCGTTCGCTATAAGACGATGCGCGGCTATGACGCGCCGTACGTACCGGGTTGGGATACACATGGTCTGCCGATTGAGCAGGCGATTGCCAACAGCGGTAAGGTGGACCGCAAGAAGATGGGTGTGCTCGAATTCCGTGATGCCTGCCGCGATTATGCGCTCAAGTGGGTGGATAAGCAGCGTGAGGAGTTCAAGCGACTGGGCATCCGTGGGGATTGGGATAATCCGTATGTGACGCTAGAGCCTAAGTATGAGGCGCAGCAAATTCGTGTATTCGGCGAGATGGTGAAGAAGGGCTCGATCTATAAAGGATTAAAGCCAGTATACTGGTCCCCGTCTTCGGAGAGCGCGCTGGCTGAAGCGGAGATTGAATATAAGGAGAAGACATCTGCCTCCATCTATGTGGCATTCGATGTGAAGGACGGCAAGGGTGTCCTGCCTCCTGGAAGCGCGATTGTAATCTGGACGACAACGCCCTGGACGCTACCTGCTAATCTGGGCATCAGTGTCCATCCCGAATATGAGTATGTGTTGGTTGAAGTGGAGGGCAGGCAGTTTGTACTGGCTGAGGGGCTGCTCGAACAAGTAGCTGAAGCGGTCGGATGGACGACTTACAGCACTGGACAGAAGTGGAAGGGCAGTGAGCTGGAATCGATCCTCTGCCAGCATCCGTTCTATGACCGGACCTCTCTGGTGATGGTAGGCGATCATGTCACACTGGAAGCGGGCACTGGCTGTGTCCATACAGCGCCTGGCCATGGGGAGGAAGACTTCCAGATCGGGCAACGCTACGGACTGGATGTGCTCTGCCCAGTGGATGATCAAGGCAAGTTCACCGCTGAGGCGCCTGGCTTCGAAGGGATCTTCTACGATAAAGCGAACGCCATGATTACTGAGAAGTTAACGGAGAGCGGCCACCTGCTGCATATGAGCTTCATTAAGCATCAGTATGCACATGACTGGCGTACGAAGAAGCCGGTGATCTATCGAGCGACAGAGCAATGGTTCGCATCGGTTGATAAGTTCCGCGAAGAGATGCTGGAGCAGATCAAGCAAGTGAAGTGGACGCCGCAATGGGGCGAGATTCGTCTGCACAATATGATTGCCGAACGCGGCGATTGGTGTATCTCCAGACAGCGCACCTGGGGCGTGCCGATTCCGATCTTCTACTGCCGTTCCTGCAATACACCGCTGCTGAGCGATGCTACAATCGAACATGTCGCCAGCATATTCGAGACAGAAGGCTCGAACGCATGGTTCGCTCGCGAGGCGGCTGAGCTGCTGCCTGCCGGCACAAGCTGCGCTTGCGGCTGCACAGACTTCCGCAAGGAAACAGATATTATGGACGTCTGGTTCGACTCCGGATCCAGCCATTCCGCGGTGCTCGATACGCGCGACGAGCTGCAGTGGCCAGCTGATCTGTATCTGGAAGGCTCCGATCAATATCGCGGCTGGTTCAATTCATCGCTGATCACCGGTACCATTGCCAAGGGATCTGCGCCATACAAGGGCATTCTGTCTCATGGCTTCACCTTGGACGGCGAGGGCCGCAAGATGTCCAAGTCGCTAGGTAATACCATTGATCCAAATAAGGTGTGCAACACGCTTGGCGCGGATATTCTACGCCTCTGGGTAGCCTCTGTTGACTACCAAGAGGATCATCGCATCTCGGACAATATCTTAACACAGACTACAGAGGTGTACCGTAAGATCCGCAATACGCTGCGCTTCCTGCTAAGTAACTTGACCGGCTTCGATCCGAAGACAGATAAGGTGCCTAGTGAGCAGCTGAATGAATTGGACCGGTATGCACGGAACCGGCTGCATCGGATGATCGACAAGGTAATCGCCGCATATGAGCGTTATGAATTCCATGTCGTCTACCAAGCCGTTCACCATTTCTGCGCAGTTGAGTTAAGCTCCTTCTATCTCGATATTGTGAAGGACCGCCTCTATGCGAACCGCGTGGATGATGCGGCGCGCAAGGCAAGCCAGACTGTGCTGTATGAATCACTGCTGGCTGTGACGAAGCTGATCGCGCCTGTGCTGCCACATACAGCGGACGAGGTGTGGCGAGTCATTCCAGGCGTAGAAGAGATCAGTGTACAGCTCGCAACGATGCCTGAGGTGGATGACTCGTTATTCGATGCAGAGAGCGAGCAAGCCTGGGCGCAGTTCATCGAGCTGCGCGAGGATGTGTTCAAGGCGCTGGAAGAAGCGCGCAAGGATAAGCGAATCGGCAATTCGCTGAGCGCTTCCGTGCATCTGTACCCCGATGCCGCGGCGAAGCAGCTGCTCGACCGCTTCCCTGCGCTCGATACGTTATTCATTGTGTCAGAGGTTGTGGTGCATGAGCCGGGTGAACGGCCTGCGGATAACCCGACGAACAACCAGCTCGTGGTTGACGTGCGTGTGGCAGAGGGTGACAAATGCGAGCGTTGCTGGATCGTGACACGTGATGTTGGGCATGATCAGCAGCATCCGACGATCTGCAAGCGCTGTGCGGAGGTTCTCTCAAGCGTATAATTCAACAAGCGGCGAAGCGGGTTAATGATCGGTCTCCAGACCGTGATCACCCTCTTCGCCTTCCATATATTCACGATATTCCCTGTTGCGCATGATGAATCGCGCCTGGCCGTATAGATCCGTCGCAAGGAAGCTCTCCAGCGATTCGACGTATCCACGGTGCTCATCTGCCTCAAGCTCGGGATCATCATAATCGAAGGCGTCCGGATTCTCAGCATAAGCAGGCGAGGTGGAGCTGCCATAGTGTTCGACCGCCTGCCAAGCATCCTCACCATCGAATTGCGTCTCGTCCTCCCGTTCATCCAGGCTGGTACGTCCGAATGGGGGTGACAGCACGGACTCCTCAATTGGACGATCATTGGACAGACCAGGCTGAATCGCATGGGCGATGCAGGCGGATGTCCATGGAATGGCTTCTAGCCGTTCATATGGAATGGGTTCTCCACACACTGCGCAGCTGCCGTACGAGCCGTCGTCTAATCGACGAAGTGCCATCGACACCTCCTCCAGTTGATGTAGGGCATTGTCGTGTAGGGCTAGATCCTTGCCGCGCTCGAACAGCTCGGTGCCGATATCCGCAGGGTGATTGTCAACCATCGAGAGCTCTTGTGTGGTGTCCCGCATGGCGCTGCCCATCCCATGCTCATCCTGCTCAGCCAATTGCTTGTCAAGCTCAGTCTTGATTGTATTCAGTTCCTGTCGCAGTGCTGCTAATTGCTTCGCATTCAGCATCGTATATGCTCCCCCTTCAGGCGTGTGTCTGCTATTAGATTGTCTACATGCGCCCGAATAATCACGAGGTAATTCCTTGCACGCCTGCCATAGAAATTGGACGCGCAGAAGCGGGCTATGCTAAACTTGATTAAATTGCCTAATTCGGAGGCTTACACATGTACGTATATCTGATTATTGCATTACTCGTATTCGCGCTCGACCAGTTCACGAAGTGGCTGATTAAGACGAATCTGTATCTAGGTGAGGTTATCCCGGTTCTCGGTGACTTCCTGGCGATCACATCACATCGCAACCGCGGCGCGGCTTTCGGGATCCTGCAAGGGCAACGGGTATTCTTCCTTATTGTGACAATCGTGTTCTTGGTGGGCGTAAGCTGGTATCTGTACAAAATGGTCAAATCCGGCCAGAAGTTCGTGCCGTTCTCGTTAAGCCTGCTGCTCGGAGGGGCAGTCGGTAATTTCATTGATCGCGCGCGTCATGGCGAGGTTGTCGATTTCGTGCAGGTGAATTTCGACTTTAGCTGGATTGGCATCGACTATATGTACGGTTACCCGATCTTCAATGTCGCTGACGCTGGCATTGTTGTCGGCACCATTATGATTTTAATCTATACACTCATAGAGTGGCGGCGCGAAGCGAAGGCAGAGGCGAAGGCCAAGTCGGAAGCAGCCGCAGCAGAGGATAATACGAATGAATCCATTGGATAATGAGCACAATGAGCCCATGGAATGGGTAGTAGAAGAAGTGAATGTCGGGGATCGAATCGATAAGCATATCGCAGAGCAGACATCAGAAGAAATCTCCCGCTCACAGGTTCAGATGTGGATTAAGGATGGACAGGTTCGCATTAACGGAAAGCCGGTCAAGGCCAATTATCGACTGGCCGCCGGCGATCAGATTAGCTGGACGATGCCTGAGCCCGAGCCATCGGAGCTGACACCGGAGCATATTCCGCTCGATGTGGTATACGAAGATGCGGATCTGATCGTAGTGAATAAAGCGCGTGGCATGGTGGTGCACCCTGCACCTGGCCATTCGTCGGGAACGCTTGTGAATGCGCTGATGTACCATTGCCAGGATCTGTCCGGCATTAACGGTGAGAAGCGACCAGGTATCGTGCATCGGATTGATAAGGATACCTCCGGACTCATCATGGCGGCTAAGCATGATAAGGCGCATCTGTCGCTGTCCGCGCAGCTTAAGGCGCATAGCGTCACCAGACGGTACGTGGCGATCGTTCATGGGAGGCTAGAGCATGACCAGGGCACGGTGGATGCGCCGATTGGCCGCGATCCCAAGGATCGTAAGCTATTCGCGGTCAATGTAAAGAATGGCAAGCATGCCGTGACGCACTTCAAAGTGCTCGAGCGCTTTCCAGATTATACGATGCTTGAATTACAGCTGGAAACCGGTCGCACGCACCAGATTCGCGTGCATATGAAGTTCATCGGTCATCCGCTTGTCGGTGATCCGGTCTATGGACGCACGAAGGGCGTCACGATGGATGGACAAGCGCTGCATGCGCAGGCGCTGGGCTTCCAGCATCCGTCAACCGGACAGTATATGGAGTTCGAACGTCCATTGCCGCCGGATATGCTGAAGGTGATCGAGATTATTAAGAGCTTATAGTACGAGTAAGAGTATACTTATAGTGCAAAGTATATGGGCTGAATCCATTCCCTTGCGATCGCCTCAATCGGTATAGTGTGTAGTATACACAAGATTGAGACGCTTGAAGGGAATGGTTTATTTTATGGCTAGAATGAATGAGAATTACTTACAGCTGCAGGGCAGCTACCTGTTCTCCGAGATTGCCAGGCGCAGATCGAAGTTTATCGCGGAGCATCCCAGCGCGCAGATTATCAGTCTGGGTATCGGTGATGTGACTCGCCCGCTGCCGGAGGCTGTCGTGAAGGCGATGCATCGCGCGGTGGATGAGCTGACAAATCCGGAAACCTTCCGCGGTTATGGACCGGAGCAAGGCTATGATTTCCTCCTCGCGGCGATTGCCCAGCATGATTATCAGGCGCGTGGTGTGACGATCGATCCGACTGAGGTATTCGTCAGTGACGGCTCGAAGTGTGATGTTGGGAATATTCAGGAGATATTCAGCGCCGATAGTGTGATCGCGGTGATGGACCCGGTCTACCCGGTCTATGTGGATACGAATGTGATGGCTGGCCGGTCGGGGCGCTATGACCCCGATACGAATCGGTATGCGAATATTGTCTATCTGACCGCCACTGCCGAGAATAACTTCAAGCCGGAGCTGCCGACACAGCACGTCGATCTGATCTATCTCTGCTATCCGAACAACCCGACAGGAATGACGCTGACGCGCGATGAGCTGAAGGTATGGGTGGATTACGCGCGCGAGCATGGCAGCATCCTGTTATTCGATTCGGCTTATGAGGCGTATATCACGGACGCGGATGTGCCGCATTCGATCTATGAGATCGAGGGGGCCAGGGAGGTTGCGATCGAATTCCGCAGCTATTCGAAGACCGCCGGCTTCACCGGTGTGCGCTGTGCGTATACCGTAGTGCCGAAATCGGTGATGGTGCTGGATGTTAGCGGGAATCGGGTATCCGCGCATGAGCAGTGGCATCGCCGGCAATCGACGAAATTCAATGGCTGCTCTTATGTCACGCAGCGCGGTGCGGCGGCCGTGTATTCGCCTGAGGGCAAGGCGCAGATTCGCGCATTGACCGATTATTATATGAACAATGCGCTGATTATCCGACAGGGGCTGATGAGTTCGGGCCTGGCAGTATATGGCGGCGTGAATGCACCATATATATGGCTGAAGACACCTGACGGTATCGATTCGTGGTCATTCTTCGACAAGCTGCTCTCGGAAGCGGGCATTGTCGGCACACCGGGTGTCGGCTTTGGGCAGAATGGACAAGGCTACTTCCGCTTGACGGCGTTCGGCAGTCTGGCGAATACGGAGAAGGCGATCGAGCGCATTAAGAAATTGAGGCTCTAGAGTTCAGTAGTGCAGCGCAGGAAAGTGAAGCTGCAACAACCCATTGAATCATATCAAGTTGATATCGTTTTGATATTCAAATTAGATTGACTTCTGCTGTCGAAAATGGGATACTAATTGCAATGTACACGCACCTTTAATTCAGTCCAGAGAGACTGGCAAGGTTTCGTTCCATATAGCTGGATGGTCGCCCTGATAATAGGACAGTACCATTCATCTGACTAAGCGACAGGATGTAGTCCGCCTTCTGCGCATGCCACAGGTGTGCCTGAATGTGATAGACCACATGCCTGTAAGTTACGGACGCGAAGCATATTGCCCTCGATGGCAATATGCTTTTTTTGTGCAATCACCATGCGATTTCGAATGAAGTAGGACTAACGGATGTGGACTGGCGACGAGAAACACAGGGAGGTCGAATCATGGTCATGACTGAGCAGCATGTCATCATGGATGAGACGGGAATTCGAAGGGCATTGACGCGGATCGCGCATGAAATTCTGGAGAAGAACAAGGGCATTGACGACGTTACGCTGGCAGGCATACGTACAAGAGGCATCTATCTGGCGAAGCGGATCGCGGGCATTCTGCAGACGATCGAACAGCTGTCCAGACCTTTGCCTGTAGTCGAGGTGGATGTAACGCGCTATCGTGATGATCGGCAGCAGATGAGCGAGGGGCAGGAGAAGTCAATTAGTATCGAGTCGGTAGCAGGCCGCAGGATCATTATGTTCGATGATGTGTTGTACACGGGACGCACAGTGCGGGCAGCGATGGATGCGCTGATGGACCATGGCCGGCCGGAGATGATTCAATTAGCTGTGCTTGTGGATCGCGGTCATCGCGAGCTCCCGATCCGCCCCGACTATGTAGGCAAGAACGTACCTACTTCCAGATTGGAGAATATCGAGGTGCTGTTAACTGAGATCGACAATCGCGATGAAGTGGTAATCATCCAGCAAAGGGGACCAGCCAAATGATACAGACCCAGGTGTACTCAGACAGACATCTGCTCGGACTAAGAGGGATGAGCAAGGACGAGCTGCAATCGATACTCGATCGCGCCAAGCATTGGGACGATTATCCTGAGAAGATCACGACGCAGCTTCCGGGCAAGATTGTCGCCAACATGTTCTTCGAGAACAGTACGCGGACACGGTTCTCGTTCGAGATGGCAGAGAAACGTCTTGGAGCTAAGGTCATGAACTTTACAGCCGCTGCATCCAGCGTGGAGAAAGGCGAATCGATCTATGATACGGTTCGGACGCTGGAATCGGTGGGTATAGACGCTGGTGTGATTCGACTGAAGCCCATTGGTGTGTTGGCTGAGCTGGCGGAGAAGATCAAGGTACCGCTAATAAACGCGGGTGACGGGAATAATGAGCATCCCACACAGGCCTTGCTCGATCTGTATACGATGCGCGAGCACTTTGGGACGATTGCCGGCTTGACGGTATCGATTATCGGGGATATCCGGCATAGCCGCGTCGCTCGCTCCAATCTATGGGGGATCACCGCGATGGGCGGCAAGGTGCAATTCTGCTCGCCGGATAATATGCGAGCCCCTGAGCTGGAGACGCACACATCGCATGTAACGATAGACGAAGCGCTGAAGGCGGATGTCGTCATGATGCTGCGGGTACAGCTGGAGCGCCATGAGGATGGATTGATTCGTTCGGCTGAGGCATATAGGGAAGCCTATGGGCTAACGAGCGAGCGGGCATCCAGAATGGCGAAGCATGCGATTATTATGCATCCGGCGCCTGTCAATCGAGGAGTCGAGATCGATGATGAGCTGGTCGAATGCGCGAGTTCCAAGATCTTCACGCAGATGAAGAACGGGGTACCGATTCGAATGGCTGTCATCGAGCGCGCGCTTAGCTAGAGGACGCAATCGATGCAGCACTTTACTAGATAGGACGATCTCAGCAGTCCATAGAGAGAACAATGCTGAATGGCTTTACGAATACAAGAGACAAAGGAGAAGGACATGGGAATCTGGATCGTAAACGGAAGAGTGTCTGACACGGTCAGCGGAGAGCTGATTAAACGGCAGTTGTATGTTGAGGACGGTATCGTGCAAGCCATTGTTGCTCCAGACTCAGAGCTGGTTCAGACGGAAGGACATGACGTGATTGATGCGAAGGGACAGCTCGTATCACCGGGTCTGATCGACATGCACGTGCATCTGCGCGAGCCGGGCTTCGAGCACAAGGAGACGATTGCGACAGGTGCTCTGTCTGCAGTCGCTGGAGGCTTCACAACCATCGCCTGTATGCCGAATACTCGGCCGACGATCGATACGCCGGAGACGGTGGAGTATGTGTATGACAAGGCCAAGGCAGCAGGAACAGCTCGCGTGTTGACCTATGCATGTATTACGAAGAATGAGCTTGGCAAGGAGCTCACCGACTTCGCGGCGCTTAAGGAAGCTGGTGCAATTGGCTTCACGGATGACGGTGTCGGTGTCCAGAGCGCCCAGATGATGAAGGATGCGATGAAGCTTGCCACCCAGGTAGGTCTGCCGATCATCGCGCATTGCGAAGACGACACGATGATTGCCGGCGCGCCGGTAACAGAGGGTGAATTCGCTCGCAAGCATGGCCTGAAGGGGCTGTCGAATGAATCGGAGGCGATTCACGTTGGACGCGACATTCTGATTGCTGAGGCGACGGGTGTTCACTATCATGTGTGCCATGTGAGCACGGAGCAATCGGTACGCTTGATTCGCTTGGGCAAGGCTAGCGGGGTTAAGGTGACCGCTGAGGTATGCCCGCATCATCTGCTGCTGTCCGATGAGGATATTCCAGGGATGGATGCGAACTGGAAGATGAACCCGCCGCTGCGCTCGCCTAGAGACGTCGAGGCAGTCATCGCCGGGCTGGAGGACGGCACGATTGATATGATCGTCACTGATCACGCTCCGCATACTGAGGAGGAGAAGGCGAAGGGAATGCTGCTTGCGCCATTCGGTATCGTTGGTTTCGAGACGGCCTTCCCACTGCTCTATACGAAGTTCGTGGCGACAGGCCGCTGGACGTTAAGCTTCTTGCTGGAGAAGATGGCGCTGAAGCCAGCCGAAGTGTTCGGCCTGCCGTGGGGAAGGCTGGAGGTCGGACAAGCGGCGGACCTGACGATCATTGACTTAGACACGGAGCGAGCAGTAGATCCTGCAAGCTTCCGCAGTAAGAGTCAGAATACGCCGTTCGGAGGCTGGCAGCTGAAGGGCTGGTCGCAGCTGACAATGGTTGCAGGCAAGGTCGTGTGGCAGGCTGAGGAATAGCCGTAGACAACTCAACTGTAGTTTTGTTCGAAAAAACATACAAAATGTCTCGAAGGTGGCATGGATAGCTGGATTTATACGAAATTAAGTACAAAAAAGTTTGAATTACCACGCGGACATGTAGAAATGTACGAAAAATCGTACAAAATCTTTATGAACTCATGTGAATCCAGGCATTTGTATGAATAATGATAAAACCATATCTAAGACAGTGAATATCGTTTCACAGACTACGCAAACCAGAGAGATAAGCGTTAGACATCTACATTTCGCAAAAATTGGAGCTTATGCTTCCGAAGTATTTTTGCTCCACATGTATTATCGAAGTCTATATGTATAAATCGCAAAAATTGGAGCGTATGCTTCCGAAGTATTTTTGCTCCAACAGTATTAACGTAGTTCATATGTACATTTCGCAAAAATTGGAGCGTAAGCTTCCGAAGTATTTTTCCTCAAGATTGTTTATCTAAAGATACATCTACATTTCGCAAAAATTGGAGGACTGCCCAGATGAAAGCCATATTGTTGCTTGAGGATGGAACCGTGTTTGAAGGCAAGGGGTTCGGTGCTTCTGCTGACTCAGTCGGCGAGGTTGTGTTCAATACGGGAATTACCGGTTATCAGGAGGTGTTTTCGGACCCTTCTTACTGCGGTCAAATTGTGACCATGACTTATCCGCTGATCGGCAACTACGGTGTCGCGCGGGATGACTTCGAATCAGTCGGACCCTTCATTCAAGGTTTCATCGTGCGTGAGTATGAGGAGGTGCCGAGTAACTGGCGCGCCGAATTTTCATTGGATGAATCGCTGAAGGAGTACAACATCCCGGGCATCAGCGGAATTGATACGCGCAAGCTGACGCGTATTATTCGCCAGAACGGAACGATGAAGGGCATTATCAGCACGACGGGCAAATCCGTGGAAGAGCTGAAGCAGATCATGGACAGCACGGAGCTTCTGACCGATCAGGTGAAGCGCGTCTCCATCCCGCATGCGAATAGCATTCCAGGACTGAAGGAGCGAGTGGTGCTAGTCGACTACGGCTACAAGACTGGTATACTCCGGGATCTCGTCTCACGTGGCTTGGATGTGGTTGTTGTACCGCAGGATACAACCGCAGAACGGATTCGCCGATTGAAGCCGGACGGCATCCTGCTGTCCAATGGACCTGGCGATCCGAAGGATGTGCCGCATGCGATCGAGATGATCCGCGAGCTGCTCGGCGAATATCCGATCTTCGGCATCTGCCTCGGACATCAGCTGTTCGCATTAGCGAGCGGCGCAGAGACGAGCAAGCTCAAGTTCGGCCACCGCGGCGGCAATCATCCTGTGAAGGAGCTGGCTACCGGCAGGTGCTTCATTACGTCACAGAATCACGGATATACGGTTGATGCCGATTCCATAGCGACAACCGACCTGGTCGTGACGCATATCAATAACAATGACAAGACGATCGAAGGCTTGAAGCATAAGAAGTACCCGGCGTTCTCTGTGCAGTATCATCCGGAGGCATCCCCCGGACCACTCGATTCCCGCTATCTGTTCGATGAGTTCATCGAGCTAATTCGCAGCTGGAAGGAAGCTAATCCACAACCACCGAAGCAAGCGCAGCTGTCCGCACGTGCGGCTGAGAAGATGAAGGGAGACCTCGCATATGCCCAGAAATAATGATTTGAAGAAGATACTCGTCATCGGATCCGGTCCGATCGTTATCGGTCAAGCAGCAGAGTTCGACTATGCGGGTACGCAGGCTTGTCAGGCTCTGAAGGAAGAAGGCTATGAGGTTGTCTTGATCAACAGCAACCCGGCTACCATTATGACGGACACGAATATGGCGGATAAAGTATACATCGAGCCGATTACGCTGGAATTCGTCACACAGATCATTCGTCAGGAGCGTCCTGACGGGCTGCTGCCTACGCTCGGCGGTCAGACTGGCCTGAACATGGCGGTAGCGCTGGCTAAGGCGGGCGTACTCGAGCAAGAGAATGTGAAGCTGCTCGGCACACAGCTGGACGCGATTGAGAAGGCGGAGGACCGTGATCTATTCCGCGATCTGATGAGAGAATTGGATCAGCCTGTGCCAGAGAGCACCATTGTGACGACATCCGAAGAGGCGATTGTGTTCGCTAACGAGATCGGCTATCCGATCATCGTGCGTCCTGCCTACACGCTAGGCGGCACAGGCGGCGGGATCGCGGACAACGAGGAGGAGCTTCGCGAGATCGTCGCTGCGGGACTTCGTTACAGCCCGATTACGCAATGTCTGGTTGAGAAGAGCATTGCCGGTATGAAGGAAATTGAATACGAGGTCATGCGCGATGCGAATGACAATTGTATCGTTGTATGTAATATGGAGAACCTGGATCCGGTCGGTGTGCATACCGGTGACAGTATCGTCGTAGCCCCGAGCCAGACGATGTCTGATCGTGAGCATCAGATGCTGCGCGCAGCCTCGCTGAAGATCATCAGCGCGCTGAAGATCGAAGGCGGCTGCAACGTACAGTTCGCGCTGGATCCATTCAGCTATCAATATTATGTGATTGAGGTCAACCCGCGTGTCAGCCGTTCCTCGGCGCTCGCCTCCAAGGCGACAGGATACCCGATCGCGAAGATGGCGGGCAAGATCGCAGTCGGTTATACACTGGATGAGCTTGTAAACCCAGTTACCGGCCAGACCTATGCATACTTCGAACCAACACTTGACTACATCGTGTCTAAGATTCCGCGCTGGCCGTTCGATAAGTTCACTTCGGCTAACCGCAAGCTCGGCACCCAGATGAAGGCGACCGGTGAGATTATGGCGATTGGCCGCACGTTCGAGGAATCGATGCATAAGGCGATTCGTTCCCTAGAGATCGGCGTACACCGCTTATACTTGAAAGAAGCGGACAAGCTCGATCAGGAGACGCTGGAAACCCGTCTGGCCAAGCCGGACGATGAGCGTCTGTTCCTAGTAGCGGAGGCGTACCGCCGCGGCTATACGCTGGAGCAGCTGCAGCAGCTGACGAGCATTGACTGGTGGTTCCTGCGCAAGCTGCGGAATATGGTCCAGTTCGAGTCCAGGCTAGCCGCTGAAGCACTGACAAGCGAGCTGCTCTATGAGGCGAAGCGCATGGGCTTTACGGATCGCTCGATCGCTGAGATTCGCGCGCTTGCAGGAGCTGCGAATTATCAGACAGAGGATGAGGTGCACAGCTACCGGCTGTCCCTGAACCTGAGACCGGTGTACAAGATGGTAGACACCTGCGCCGCAGAGTTCGAAGCATCGACACCATACTATTACTCGACATACGAGGAAGAGAATGAAGTCGTCCCAAGCGACAAGGGCAAGATTCTCGTGCTTGGCTCTGGTCCCATTCGAATCGGGCAAGGGATTGAATTCGATTACTCCACCGTTCACGCGGTATGGGCGATTCAATCAGCCGGTTACGAAGCGGTTATTATCAACAATAACCCTGAGACGGTGTCGACGGATTTTAATACGTCGGATAGGCTTTATTTTGAACCGTTGTTCCTGGAGGATGTCTTGAATGTCATCGAGCAGGAGAAGCCAATCGGCGTAATCGTGCAATTCGGCGGCCAAACGGCGATTAATCTGGCTGCCCCTCTGGAGCGTGCTGGTGTACGCATTCTCGGCTCGGATCTGGAGAGTATCGATACAGCAGAGGATCGCAAGAAGTTCGAGGCGCTGCTGCGCAAGCTGGACATCGCTCAGCCGAAGGGCGGCACGGTGACTAGCGTTGACGAAGCGGTCGGAACGGCATCGAAGCTCGGTTATCCGGTGCTCGTGCGTCCTTCCTATGTGCTCGGCGGCCGCGCGATGGAGATTGTGTACTCGGATGAAGAGCTGCTGGCCTACATGGAATATGCGGTGAAGATCAATCCGGAGCATCCGGTTCTGATCGACCGTTATATGCAAGGCATGGAAGTGGAAGTCGATGCGATCTGCGACGGCGAGACGGTTCTGATCCCAGGCATTATGGAGCATGTGGAGCGAGCAGGGGTTCACTCCGGCGACTCGATCGCAGTGTATCCGCCGCAGAGTGTGAGCGCAGAGCTGCAGGCGAAGATCGTTGACATTACGACACGCATTGCCAAGGGTCTGAACGTGATCGGACTGCTCAATATCCAATTCGTCGTCTTCAAGAATGAAATTTATGTAATCGAAGTGAACCCAAGATCGTCGAGAACAGTACCCTTCCTGAGCAAAATAACCAAAATCCCGATGGCCGGCGTGGCTACTCGTATCATACTCGGTGCCAAGCTGAAGGATCTGGGCTATGAGGGCGGCCTGTGGCCGGAGGATGACTTCGTCTCCGTCAAGGTGCCAGTGTTCTCCTTCGCTAAGCTGCGCCGCGTAGAGCCGACGCTCGGACCTGAGATGAAGTCGACAGGCGAGGTGATGGGCCGCGATAAGAATTACGCGAAGGCACTGTACAAGGGCTTAGTCGGGTCGGGTATGAAGATTCCGGCAGTCGGCACGATTATCGCGACTGTCGCGGATAAGGATAAGGAAGAAGCGCTGGACATTCTGAAGGGCTTCTATCAGCTGGGCTACAAGATTCTGGCGACCGGCGGAACAGCCACTGTGCTGGAGAATGCGGGGATGAAGATTACCAGAGTGAACAAGCTGAGCGAGGCGAGCCCGAACATTCTGGATGTGATCCGCAGCGGCGGCGCGCACTTCGTCATCAATACGCTAACCAAGGGCAAGACGCCTGCGCGCGACGGCTTCCGTATACGCCGAGAGGCTGTTGAGAACGGCGTTGTATGTATGACCTCGCTGGATACAGCGCGGGCATTGCTTAACATGCTGATCTCGATTAACTTCTCATCCGTCGCGATGCCGGATTTCAATGAACTGAACGTATAATGATCGGATCGGAGGGAGTCCACTTGACTAGCAATGCGCGTCATCTAGCAGCAGGTAAGATTATGGTTGCGCTCGATGTGTATGAGGCAGCAGAGGCCAGACGACTTGTAGAGAGTCTGAAGGGAATCCCTTGCTGGATGAAGGTGGGCCTGCAGCTGTTCTATTCAGCTGGTCCAGACTTCGTCCGAACCTTGAAGGAAGCGGGCTATCGGGTATTCCTCGATGTGAAGATGCATGATATCCCGAATACGGTCAAGGGCGGCGCAGGCAGCGTCACGCGGCTCGGTGTGGATATGTTCAATGTGCATGCCGCAGGCGGGCTGAAGATGATGCAGGCAGCGATGGAGGGCGTGGACGAGGCGATTGCCTCCGGCAGCTCGCCATTCTCCGCATCGGCAGATGAGCGTCCGCTGGTCATTGGCGTCACGCAGTTGACGAGCACGAGCCAGACGATGCTGAATAACGAGATCGGAATTGGCGGGACCGTTGAGGATGCGGTACTCCGCTATGCGGAGTTGTCCGCGCAGGCTGGTCTCGACGGGGTTGTGGCATCTCCGCTGGAGGTGCCTGCGATCAAGAGGCGCTGCGGCTCGTCGTTCGTCACGGTGACGCCGGGCATTCGGCCGGCAGGCTCAGCTGTGGGCGATCAGGCGCGCGTGATGACGCCGTCTGAGGCATTCGCGCAAGGAACGGACTATATTGTCATCGGCCGCCCGATTACGAGTGCGCCTGATCCGAGATCGGCATTAGAATCAATCCTAGAGGAGCTGGTCTAATATGTCAGAGTTATCATTAGCGGAACAGATTGCAGAGGCATTGCTACGGATCGAAGCGGTTGTGCTGCGTCCGAATCAGCCATTCACATGGACGTCGGGCATCAAGTCGCCGATCTATTGCGACAATCGGCTGACGATCTCGTATCCGGATATTCGCGATCTGATCGCCGAGGGCTTCGTGCAGCTAATTCAGGAGCAATTCGCTGACGCTGAGGTTGTGGCAGGTGCAGCGACCGGCGGTATCCCACACGCGGCGTTCGTCGCTCAGAAGCTGGGATTGCCGATGATCTATGTGCGTGATAAGGCCAAGGGTCATGGTAAGGAGAACAAGATCGAGGGTCTGCTTAAGCCCGGACAGAAGACAGTCGTCATTGAGGACCTCATCTCGACTGGCGGCAGCTCGATCAAGGTTGCTGAAGCTGTGCGAGAAGCAGGCGGTGACGCGCTGGGCGTCGCGGCGATCTTCACTTATCAGCTAGATCGCGCTGCGGAGGGCTTCGCTGCGGCAGGTGTGCCGCTAGCAACGCTGTCGAACTACAGCGCGTTACTGGATGTTGCTGTCCGCACAGGCGCAATTCGCGAGGATCAGCTTGAGCTGCTGCGGTCGTGGCGCAGCAATCCGGAACAGTACGAAGGTTAAGTGCTTCATTGTTGAAGTCCATGTCCCAGGGGCTCCCTGTGACATGGACTTTTGTGATTATTCTGCTCTGCAGGGGCAGGGAAGTCATATTTTGTCCATAGTCTGTCAAGTGGGGTTGGCGTACAATGAAAATAGTTTGCAAAGTCTTGGAACTTTTCGTTGTTTAGTTGCGTCTATAGATTAGCTAAGGGCTTACTATGGGTATACGAAGGAATTGCGCTGCGAAGGAGTGCGGAAATTGAAGGTACTAGACGCGAAGCCGGTCATTGGGACTGGCCAGATGTTGATGCATGTGCAAGGCGTTCAGCGCTCATTCCAGGTGGGCAGTCAGAAGCTGCATGTCCTTAAGGGCATCAATATGGAGATACGTGCGAATCAGCTGATTATGCTGCGCGGCCGCTCCGGTTCAGGTAAGACAACATTAATGAATATGCTGGGTGGGCTGGACGCGCCTGATCAGGGCGAGATTGATTTCATGGGCTTCTCCTTCCACAAGATGAGTGACGATGAACGAACACTGGTTAGACGCAAGTATCTGGGCTTCATCTTCCAGGCGTACGCGCTGATGCCGCTGCTCTCGGCCTATGAGAATGTAGAGCTGGCGCTGCGTATGAGCGGCTATCCGCGTGATCGGTGGAAGGCCAGAGTCACAGACTGCATGGAGATGGTCGGACTGGCGAAGCGGATGCATCATCGGCCGTTCGAGCTCTCAGGCGGTGAGCAGCAGCGGGTTGCGATCGCGAAGGCGATTGCGCATCAGCCGGTGCTGTTGCTTGCAGATGAGCCGACCGCTGAGCTGGATTCACAGATGGGCGCTCAGATCATGGCTGTCTTCAAGGAAATCGTTCAATCGGAGAATGTTACAATTTGTATGACTACACATGACCCAACAATTCTGGAGGTAGCTGATCATGTTTACGAGATGGTGGACGGCCGATTCAATGAGGCCTAGATGGATGAAGAAAACGGCATTGCTCGCGCTCTTGCTGGCTACAGCGGTATCCGCCGCCGGCTGCGCCTTGCTGCCTGATGAGGAAGCGGAGGAGAATCTACCTTCCATCACGCCTCCTAAACTGTCACAGAAGCCTGTATATACCGTTGCTACAGATACGATCGAGTCCAGGGTAAGAGGGAATGGAGAGCTTAAATCGATTCAGATGGAGCAATTATTCTTCGTAGATGGCGATAAGCGCGTACAGGATGTCTATGTCAAGGCTGGGCAATATGTCGAGGCTGGCGAATTGCTGGCTGAGCTTGATACTTCAGCAATCGAACGCGATCTGCGTACACGTAAGCTGAAATTCCGTCAGAATGAGCTCGCGATGATCGAGGTATTGCGTAAGGCGGACGAGATGGAACCGGAGGAGCTGGAGCAGGCGAAGATTGATTTCGAGCTGGCTAGAAGCGAGATTGTCGACATGGAGGAGAGCGTGGAGCGCGCGAAGCTCTATGCGCCGTTCAGCGGGAATGTGATCTCTGTTCAGATCAAGAAGGGCGATCAGGTGCAGGCCTACACGCCTGTTATCCTAGTAGCCGATATGAGGCAGCTGGTTATCGCTGCTACAATTAACAAGGATGATGTCAAGAACGTAGCGATCGGGATGGAGACGACGGTTTCGATTAATTCTGCTGGTGAATTCAAGGGCAAGGTGAGCCAGCTGCCTGTTGTGACTACGAGCAATAATAACAATAACAATAATAATCAGACGGATTCACTTGAGAAGTATTTGCTGGTGGACATCGGCCCGATGCCGGAGGGGCTGAATCTAGGCACACCGCTGAGTGTTGTGGTGATTACTAATCGCAAGGAGAATGCAATCGTTATTCCGCCTTCCACGTTGCGTAATTATGCCGGACGCAATTATGTGCAGGTCGTGGAGGAGGATGGCACAAGGCGGGAAGTCGACGTCGAGGTTGGACAACAAACATCGACCGTGGTGGAGATTGTGAAGGGATTAACGCCAGGTCAGAAAGTAGTGGGTAGGTAATGGGCTTTCCTCTGCTTAGATTTATATTCAGGAAGATGTGGAATACCCGTTGGCTGACACTGAGCACACTGGCCGGTCTGATCGTTGCCGTCGCGTTCACGACGAGCATCCCCATGTATTCGGATGGGGCGCTTAAGCGCGTTGTCGCGAATTCCCTGATCGAGGAGAGCGACGGTCTTCCAGCCGGCTCGCTCATGATCCGCTATCAGGCGGCTGGCCGTGAACGGGCTGATCTGGATCAGCTGCAAGCTGTGAACAGCTACATAGAGAATGATTTACCAGACCAAATCGGGTTTCCCCACCCGTCTTATGTTCGCACTTATTCCATCAGGAGCGAATCGCTGTCCGCGATCGCCCCAGCTATGAATACCAGCAGGAAGAAGCAGATGGTACTCTCCTCCATGAGTCAGCTGCAGGATCAGGTCGAGCTGGTGAATGGTACCCTGTTCACCGAGAAGCCGAGTAACGGCGTTATCGAGGTGATCGCCTATGAAGAGGCGCTGCTGAACCATGACATGCGTGTAGGCGATGAATATTATTACCCTGTGAGCACCGTATCGGGCCTAGCTCCGCTGCGCGTGAAGATCGTCGGCTCATTCCAGCCGATGAATAACACAGACCCGTATTGGTACCAAGGCTTCGAGAGCATGATGAATGCGCTGTTCGTCCATGAGCAGCTGTTCTACGATGAACTGCTGGTGAAGAACAAGATACCGCTCAATCTGGGGAATTGGTACTATGCATTCGATCTGAGGGAGATCAAGACGAGTCAGCTCACACCGCTCTCCAGAACGCTGGAGCGGCTAGAGATCGAGCTGTATCAGAAGCTGAAGAATACACATGTTGACCTCTCGTTCAAGGGGATGCTGAAGGAGTTCCGCGGGGAGAGTGTGCAGCTGCAGACTTTACTGTTCACACTCGCAGCCCCGATGATTGCGATGGTGCTGTACTATATTGCGATGAACTCTAGGCAAGCACTCGAACGGCAGCGCAGCGATATCGCAGTTCTGCGCAGCCGCGGAGGCAGCAATAACCAGATCATCTGGATATTCGCGCTGGAGGGACTGCTGTTAGGTGCGGTAGCGCTCTTGATCGGACCGTTCCTCGGCTGGTTCATGGCCAAGAGCATCGGCTCGGCCAGCGGCTTCCTGACCTTCGTCGACCGCAAGTCGATCCCGGTCGGGGTGAATGTCACGACGATTCTGTATGGTGTCATTACCGTGCTGGTGGCGATGGCGGCTACGATTATTCCCGCGATTATGTTCGCACGGACGACGATTGTCGGTGTTAAGCAGCAGCTGGCCAGAGCAGATCGCAAGCCGTTGTGGCAGCGATGGTTCCTGGATATCCTGCTGCTCGCTCTGGTAGGCTATGGCTGGTATGTGTTCCAGGATCGGCAATTTCTATCGATGCAGACGGGGATGACGTCCGATCAGCTGCAGGTGCAGCCGCTCTTGTTCTTCGTGCCGGCGCTCGCGATCGCATCAATCGGAATGTTCTTCCTGCGCATATTCCCGTGGCTGCTGCGGCTGTTCCAATGGCTCGGTCGCAAGTTCCTGCCGGTTCCGTTATTCTTGACCTTAACGCAGCTGTCGAGGTCGTCCAAGGCTTACTATCCGTTAATGCTCCTGCTGATTCTTACAATTGGGTTAGGTGTCTATAATTCATCTGCCGCCCGTACGATTGATACGAATTCACGCGAGCGCACGCTATATGAATTCGGAGCGGATATTACGCTGGGCACCGTGTGGGAGGCTTACTCCAACGCGATGCCGACTGATCCAGGCGGAGGCAACCCCGGTGGCGGCGGTGGCGGCGGTGGCGGGGATAATGGCGGAGGCGGAGGCAACCCCGGCGGCAATCCGGGTGGTAATCCCGGCGGTAATCCTGGGGGCAACCCCGGCGGCGGGTTTACGCCTCAGCGATTAATCTATGTGGAGCCGCCGTTCCAAGTGTTCCAGCAGATCGACGGTATTGAAGCTGCCGCACGTGTGCTGAATACAACTGGGAATGTCATTGTATCCGGCAAGTCTGTCGGTAAATCGAATATATTGGGTATCGATAATGTTGATTTTGCTCAGGTTGGTTGGTTCCGCAATGATCTATATGATTATCATCCCTATGATTATCTGAATCTATTAGGGTATTACGAGCAGTCCGTGCTCATCCCGACGAAGTTCGCTGAGCGATATAGCTTGAAGACTGGTGACTTGATCACCATCGCGATTGAACAGCAGGCGATCGAATTCGTTGTGGTCGGCATTCTCCCGTATTGGCCGACGCAATATCCGGATGATACGCCGTTCTTCATTACGAATCTGGAATACATCTATGATCAAGTTCCGATGATTCCATACGAGGTGTGGCTGAGTCTCGAGGAGGGAGCGCTGACCGCGCCGATTCTGGAGGAACTGATGGCAAGCGGGATCGATTTGAATTGGTTCAAGGATGTGCGCAATGAACTTGTTGTGCAGGGCAAGCATCCGTCGCGAGGCGGGGTGTTCGGCATTCTGAGCCTAGGCTTCCTGATCTCGGTCATTATTACTTTGCTCGGTTATATTCTATATTGGTTCTTCAATCTATCCAGCCGGGTCGTTCAATTCGGTGTGCTCCGCGCCATGGGGCTGTCACGCAAGCAGCTGTCCGGTATGCTATTATTGGAGCAGGGCTTCACTGCCGGACTATCAATCCTATTGGGAATTCTGATCGGCAAGCTGACCAGCTATCTGTTCCTGCCGTTCCTGCAGACCGCGGAGAATGTGAAGAAACAGGTGCCGCCATTCCGAATTATATTCGACTCGAAGGATACCTATCAGCTGTACGGCGTTGTAGCGGTCATGATGCTCGCTGGCGCGCTGATGCTGTTCTTGCATATCAGACGCTTGCGTGTACATCAGGCTGTGAAGCTGGGAGAGGAGCGTTAAGAGCCAATGATTGATTGCGAGGGACTAGTTAAAATCTATAAAACGGACGATATCGAAGTCGTCGCCCTGCAAGGGCTGAACATGTCCGTGACTAAGGGCGAGATGATGGCCATTATCGGGAATAGCGGCAGCGGCAAATCAACGCTCCTGAATATTCTAGGGGGGCTTGACCGCCCCTCTGCAGGAACGGTTCGCGTCGGTGAATGGGATTTACTCAAGATCAGCGATGAACAGCTCGTCTCCTACAAGCGGAACACGGTCGGATTCATCTGGCAGAACAATTCACGCAATCTACTGCCCTACTTGACCGCGCTAGAGAATGTCGAGACGCCAATGATGCTGAGCGGCCAATATGACCGCCCCTATGCCAAGCAGTTGCTGGAATGGGTCGGACTAAAGGAGCGCATGCATAACAAGCTGTATCAGCTCTCAGGCGGGGAGCAGCAGCGGGTAGCGATCGCTATCTCACTGTCGAATAAGCCGGGTCTGCTGTTAGCGGATGAACCGACTGGCTCCGTAGACTCGGCGACCTCAGATCTGATTATGGATATATTCCGCAGATTGAATCGGGAGCTGGGCGTGACCATCGTAATCGTTACGCATGACCTCTCGCTGGCTGGCAAGGTGGATCGAGTAGTGGCGATCCGAGATGGGCTTACCAGCTCGGAGTTCATCAAGCGCAATCCGAATCTGGATGCGGCTGCAGCTGACCTTCATCTGAAGCACAAGACGGTTCATGATGGACATGAAGAGTATGTAGTAGTTGATCGGGTGGGACGGCTGCAGGTTCCGAAGCCGATGCTGGAGGCGCTGCAGATTGGCAATAAGGTGTCGATTGAATTCGACGGAGAGCAGATCTTAATCAAGCCACCTAAACAATTGGAGGGGAAAGAACAATGAACAAATGGAGAAACTGGAAACGGCTTATGGCCGTTATGCTGACGACTGTGATGACAGTCGGTCTGCTGGCTGCATGCAGCTTTGGCAAAGGGGAGAATACAAGCGACGATCAGGAGCGGGTGCTGCGGATAGCTTACTCTGCGGGCTATAACAGCTCTTATGGCAATTGGCTGCGTACAACCTACACGGAGCTGTTCGAGTTCGTCAATCCGAATATTACAATCGAATTTATTGAGAATGTTGACCAGAGCCAGAACTATAACTATATGAGACCGATGCCTGTCGATGGTGGTGATCAGGAGCAGCCTAAGACGCCGATGGAGTTGCTCAGCGAGCAGCTGGATGGCGCTAATCCTCCGGATTTGATTATTATGGAATATGCTGATATGTCAGCCTTGATTCGCGAGAATCGCTTGGCGCCGCTCGATCCATTGATGCAGAACAGCGGAGTAGCTACGGATGAATTCGTACCGACCGTTGTGGATTCCCTGAAGAAGCTGAGCGATGACGGCAGACTGTATGGCCTTGCACCGTTGTTCTCTTCCAGCGTATTGGGCTATAACAAGCAAATGTTCATTGACAAGGGGCTTGCCTTCCCAACGGACGGCATGACTTGGGATCAGATGTTCAATCTAGCTGAGCAGTTATCTGAAGGCGAAGGCGCCGACCAGAAGTATGGATTCGCCTTCTCCAATTACAGATACAATGATATCTTCTATGATATGGGCACTTATACCGCTCCGCTAGGCCTGCAGTATTGGGATGAGAAGGGTGAGCGGATGACGGTGAATACGCCGGAGTGGATCGACACTTGGAAGACCTTCTACAGGCTGAACGATGAAAAGGTTATGCCTGGTCAGCCGGACTGGAGCCAGCCGCAGCCGGAGAATCAGAATCCATTCGCCTACAACTCCATGTTGTCCGGGAATGTGGCTATGATGATTCTGAACTATTGGGATATCACAGAAATCATTAATGTGAATAAGAATGCAGCGACTATCGAGAACTTCACTCCGGTTGATTGGGATGTTGTCAGCGTTCCTTATCACGAAGAGGCGCCGTATGTCGGCGGCAACGTGACACTGAGCGGTATAATGGGCGTAACCTCCAATGCGCAGAATTCAGCCGACGCGTGGGCGCTGATCGAATTCGTCATGAGTGAGAGATGGGCACAACAGAAGTCCAAGACGGAGCAGCAGCTTGTTACTTGGAAGAAGTATAATGCGCCTCGCGACGGGCTTGATTATAACCTAGAAGCCTTCTATCTGAACACGCCTGCAGTCAATCCTATGGATTACAATAATGAGATCTGGCGCACGAAGCCGGATATCGGCCAAGCGCAATGGATGGGGCAGACCAAGTTCCAAGAAGTGATCAATGGCGATAAGACAGTCGAAGTCGCTCTGCAAGAATGGGAGACAGAAGGTAACGCGATACTCCAGGCACTTATGGACAATAATGGACGCTTAGGCGAAGACTACTGGAATAATTTATATGGCGGCGGTTCGATGTCGATTGAGAGACAGATGCTCATGGAAGCCTCTGGCGAAGTATTCTTCGAGGAAGCGCCAGCAGATGAAGTCTTCGAAGAGGATGCGATTGAAGAAGAAGTGACGGAAACGTCTGAAGGAGTGGCTGAATGAAGCGCACCGTTCATAGCTCTGAGGTTTTCGAAGCGGTTCGGGTGAAGCTGCTTGAACGCGGTGTGACGATTGAGGATATCGCGAAGGTCACCTATGAGATGCAATCGAAGTATAACCCGGAATTAACAATGACGGATTGTACGGACAGCGTGAAGGCCGTCCTCCGCAAGCGCGAGATTCAACATGCGATGCTAGTAGGGATTGAGTTGGACGTTCTCGCTGAGAAGGGATTGCTCTCCGAGCCGCTGCTGTCGCTTGTGCAGACTGACGAACCATTATTCGGATGCGATGAGACGCTGGCATTCGGATCCGTGCTCGGCTACGGCAGCATCGCTGTCACCACCTTCGGTCATCTCGACAAGGAGAAGATCGGAATCATCCGCAAGCTGGATACGAAGGTCGGCGAGCGTGTGAACACGTTCCTGGACGATCTGGTTGCCAGCCTGGCAGCGGCAGCGTCCAGCCGAATCGCACATCGCTTCCGCGATCAGGAAGAGGAGCAGGACAGCTTGGATCAAGAGGATGCGGTATAACGTAAAGTAGGAAACAGCAAGGGCGAGGTCGTCTGATGACGATCTCGCCCTTGCTTAATGTAGGTGGCATTTATCCTATAAGCGGTTCATCGGATTCATTGTCGTCAAATGTGGCTACCATTTACCCTTTATTTCGCTCATCTGTCTCACAACGAAAAAAAGCCTTACACAGTAAGGACTTTCCGTAAGATGGGCCCTGAGGGACTCGAACCCCCGACCAATCGGTTATGAGCCGACCGCTCTAACCAACTGAGCTAAGGGCCCTTAGGGCATATGTAGTTGTAAATTTGGTTGCGGGGGCAGGATTTGAACCTGCGGCCTTCGGGTTATGAGCCCGACGAGCTACCGAGCTGCTCCACCCCGCGACAACAGAATTAACTATACCACCGATCAGGGGTAGAAGTCAAGACGGATCAAGTATGCAATTTCTGGAGTTTGTACAGCATCGCTTTGGATGCCAGTCGGTAAAGGATTAGGGTGTGTCCAGCTTCCATAAATAGGGGCTATTCACAGCGATGTTCCTAATGGAATCCCCTGTGAACAGCCCCAATTCTTCCTAGTATTTCACAAGTCCGTTGATCTTCACTGGCGAGCCTGTCCGGATCGAGATGTTCCCCGCGATACCGGTGAGGATCGATCTAACACCGTCTACATGTGATGCAGCGCGCTTGAAGCGGTCATCCGAAGGTGTTCCGAAGATGTCCTCGAGCATCACCTTATCACCGCCGCCGTGGCCGCCAACGCCCTCGACGATCTCAACCTCGTATGGCGCATCGAACATCGGATACACCATCATCTTCTTGCCGACCAGCGCGCCCTCATGGGAGCGGTCTCCGCCAGCATTGACATAAGACTTCTCCACAACCTTAAGCTCAATCCGTCCCTTGCTGCCGTTGAACACGACATTGAAGCCTTCCCAAGGCAGGTAAGCGTTAAGCGAGTAGGTGAGGATCGCCTTGTTCGCATAGCTGACCATGACGCCCATTGTGTCCTCAATGTTGATGCCGTCGCCGAATACGCTCTGATCGCGTTGATAGCCGTCCTCGTGCTCAGCGTCCAGATACAGTCCCTTCAGCTGCGGGCTGCTGTCCAGATGGAGCGCGAACGGATCGCCCTCAGCGTTCGGATTGCCAGTAGCGCGTTGGTAGAACTTCGTTACGCCGCGCTTCTCCGCATTCTCCTTGCCGTAGAAGTTCAAGCCGCCCATGGCGAATACGGTTTCCGGCTCACTGCCGAGCCAGAAGTTCACGAGGTCGAAGTGATGCGTGGACTTGTGCACGAGCAAGCCGCCGCTGTTGCGCTTATCGCGATGCCAGCGTCTGAAGTAGTCCGCGCCATGCTGTGTATTGAGCAGCCACTCGAAGTGAACCGAGAAGACGTCCCCAATGACACCGTCCATGATCAGCTCGCGTATCTTCGTATTATGCGGCGCATAGCGATAGTTGAACGTCACGCGCAGGTTGCGGTCTGTTCGTTCAATCGCGTCGATAATCTCCTGCGCCTTCTCTTCGTCAACGGTCATCGGCTTCTCCGTAATAACGTCGCAGCCCAGCTCCATCGCGCGCACAATATACGTATGATGCGTGCGGTCAACGGTTGTCACAATGATGATATCCGGCTTCACCTGCTGAATCATCTCATCGAATTGCTCAGCGGGGAACGTTGGTACAGGGGCGAGGTTATAGCGATCCTTCAGCACCTGATTTGTGTAATCCATACGCGTTTGATTACTATCACACAAGCCCACCAGCTCAGAAGTGTCCTTATAATCCTTAACGATCGCGTCATAGAACATCTCTGACCGGCCGCCAGTGCCGACAATGGCATACCTCTTCTTCATCCTATCAGCAACTCCATTCTATTCTGTAGTCGTGATCATCATATAACAGGATAAGTTTAATTACTGCACAATTCTTGTGGTTTATCCGGTATACTATACATATCTTGCACTTACTTCAGTGAGAGGGGACAGTATCCATGGCCGGCTGGTTCGAGATCGAACGATTGAAGCGAACGGAGCATTACTCCATGACTGGCAATCACTTTCATGATTTTTATGAGCTCTACTACTTACTGTCGGGGGAACGGATCTATTTTATCCAAAATACGACCTATCTCGTCCGCCAAGGCGACCTCGTTCTGATTGACAAGCGTCTGCTTCATAAGACGATCAATACTGGGCTGCCTGAGCATGAGCGGATTCTGCTGCACTTCGATGATGCGCTGCTGCGCGAGCCTGAACTGACTGAGCTGTTCAGCTGCGGCAGTCCGATTCTGCCCGCCACCGAAGCATTCTCGGCAGAGGTTCGGAGGCTTCTGCTGCGCATGCTGCAGGAGACCAGCGAGCAGGATGTCTACTATAAGAACAGCATGGAGAATCTGATCGCTGAGCTGTTGATTCAATGCATCCGATATCAGAATCGATTGCCGGCCCAGTCTGATGCCGCGATGACTCAGCCGCATGTGCTGCACCCTAAGATGACCGAGATCATCCACTACTTGAACGAGTCCTATACGGAGCAGCTTACCTTAGCTGACATCGCGGCCGCCCATAATCTGAGCACGACCTATGTAAGCCGCATCTTCAAACGGACCACCGGATTCTCATTCGTCGAATACTTGAACCATATTCGCATTCGCGAGGCGCAGCGGCTGCTCAGGGAAACCACGATGCCGATTACACGCATAGCAGAGGAGGTCGGCTTCCAGAGCATCACGCACTTCGGTCGCGTCTTCAAGCAGATCAGTCACGCTTCGCCCCGCGCTTTCCGTTCTCGTACAGAGATGAGTGAACGGTGACTGGTGTACTGTACGAACAAGAAGAGCCAGCTCGTCATCATACGAACTGGCTCTTCTTGTTGGCTTAGTTAATTCGATACTATACATAATGCCATTTACTCGAGATAGGAATTTTAAGAAAATAGTTTGATTCATTGTAAGAGCTACACAAGGAAATGTTAATGTTAAATTTAAATGTTGACATAATGGTATATGCAATATATGATGATTGCAGGTTTTTGGTGCTGTTCAGAGGACAAGAACAACAAGCATGGCAGGGGGCAATACGATGAACAATCAGCTAGATAGATTTGCTGTGAATACGCAAGTTCAGAAATTGATTAACAATGATCTAGGTTATGCAATATGGAGCAAGCAGACGCAGTCGGTTGATATGATCGCATCCAGAACGGCCGTCATTCTAACTGATATGTGGGATTTGCACTGGTCTAGGGGAATGACGGAGAGAACGGTCAAGTTGCTTGAACCGATCAATCGATTATGTGAGGAGTTGCGGGAGCGCGGCGTTCTCATCGTGCATGTACCTTCGAATGTGGCATCGTTCTACGACGGTACGCCCGCAAGGCAGAGATTGCTCGATGCACCTCCTATCGAAGTGCCTAACCAGCAGAAGATCAACTATCCAGCGCTGCCAATTGATGATTCAGATGGAGGGAATGATACGACCAACAATGCAGGGGCAGTTAATCAGATTGTGTGGACACGCCAGCATCCAGATATCCCTATCGATCAGGAACGGGATGTGATTGCAGATGACGAGGGGGAGCGGCTATATGCCTTGCTCGCAGCTCGCGGGATCGATACCCTCTTGTATACGGGTGTTGCAGTTAATATGTGTATATTGAATCGCTCATTCGGGATGAAGAACATGCTGAATTGGGGACTTCGCTGCATCCTCGTCAAGGATCTGACAGATTCCATGTACAATCCCGCGCGCGCTCCATATGTCAGGCATGATGAGGGCACACAGTTGGTTATCGACTACATAGAGAAATTTGTTGCCCCGACTACAACCAGTGACCATCTGAAGGTGTTCTCATAGGCTTGGTCGGTGTTCAATAATGGATCGGCTAAATAATTGTCCACATTAGCGTCTAACTGTCCACCTGATGACGTACATCTGTAAGTAGAGCCTTGCTCATTACTTGCTGGGGGTGGATTGCGGGATGAAAACTGCGATATGGTTGTACCTGTTTCTGTTCGTGGCGTTATTCGATCTGCACGCGCAGTATCCGATTCTGACGCCATATGCCATCTCGCTCGGTGCGGCTCCGTCATTCATTGGATTGATGATGGGGATGTATTCGATCACGCATGTGCCGGGGAATATTATCGCCGGATTCAGTGTGGATCGGTATGGGAGCAGACTATTCATAGTGCTGAGTCTATTGCTCGCAGGGGTGATTCTGCTCTTCCAGGCGCATGTCACGAATCCCTGGCAGCTATTGTTGCTGCGCTCCATCAGCGGATTCGTGCTTGCCTTCCTATCGCCTGCCTGCATGACCTTGCTCGCGAAGATTGCGAATGATCATATTGTGCAAGGGAAGCTGATGGCAGGCAATGGACTTGTCCATACGCTAGCCTCCATTGTGTCTCCCGCGGCGGGGGCGATATTGGTGGCGAAGATTGGCTTCGGACCAGCCTTCTCGCTGCTCGGTTGGGCGCTTATTGTGATCGCGATCTGCGCATTGGTGTTCATTCGCGATATCCGAACGCAACCGAGTACAGCGCCTCCAGTCTCGCTACACGCGGCATCGCAGCCTGCGATTGCCGAAGAGGGGACGGCGGGGCCGTATATGTGGATCGCCTTCCTGCTGCCGATTGCGATCTCCTGCTCGCAGGGCATTCTCTTCTTCGAGCTGCCGCTTATGGACACTTCGGAGGCCGGAATCATGGCGACTGGTTTATTATTCTCAGTGGTGAGCATCGGCTCGCTGATCACGCTCAGCATGCTGTTCTTGAATCGCTTCTCGCCGTTCATTCGCACGATGTCAGGCACCGGATTGCTGGCACTTGCTTATTTTGTCCTGGCGTATGATGGTGTGGTGCCCTTATATATGATCTTGCTGGTCGTAGGGATGGCGAAGGGGATTGTGTTCCCGGCGATGTCGACGTTATTCATTATGCTGAGCGGGCGGGAGCGGTATGGGCGGATGTTCTCATTCATGTCGATCGCATTCTCGGTTGGGGCGTTCATTGGACCGATGATGGCAGGGGTGCTGCGGGATCACGTGTCTTCCTACTACATAGGTTTCGTGATTCTGATGCTGGTCATGGCGGTGCTGCCGCTGCATACGATTCGCCCTAGCGGATATAAGGTGTCTGGACGGATGAGGTAATGCGCATATTCTTCCTCGATTGGTGACAGAATGAGAGGAGGAAGGAGGCGTGGATTGGCATGAGTGACGGGAAGAGAAATTATTATGTATCGGTACAATCCAGCTCGATTGTGAAGCATCGGGGCGATATGTCCTATGAGTTCGAGATACTGGCAACAGAGGATGAGGCACAGGAGCTGCAGCGTCTGCTCGATAGCAAGGATCAGGCAGAGAACGGCACGTACTTACGCTCGCATGTACCGTTCCTGCCTTATCATAACGATGCGTCTAATGACAAGTATGATGAGGCGATTATGACGGTGTACCGCAAGCTGCATGAGCTGGGCACTTCGGAGACGCGCATGTTCATTGCGAATATGGGGATCTTGAGGGAAGGCTTCGCCTTGCAGGATACAGGTGTAGAATTGGAGCCGGATCAATTATAAGGCAATGAGGCTATGCAATACTTAGTGGGAGCTTACGCCACACCACCTCTTCATGAGGAGCTTTCATTTCATAATAGCACTTACAGTTATTATGAAATGGATTCAGGTGTGGTTTTTTTTGCGATGTGGTATCATTTAAAGTAGGACTTATAGTGATTATTATAGGAGTAACAGGATCATAGAATGGGAGTGTGTTGGGGATGAGCAGGAATGAGGCGCAATATATAGACTTGCTTAGACATGTGTTGGAGCAGGGTGTGAAGAAGGAGGATCGGACGGGTACGGGCACGCTGTCTGTGTTCGGATATCAGATGCGATTCGATCTGACTGAGGGCTTCCCGCTGCTGACGACTAAGCGTGTGCCGTTCAAGATGGTGGCCAGTGAACTGATCTGGTTCATTCAGGGCGACACGAACATACGCTACCTGCTTCAGCACAAGAATAATATATGGAATGAGTGGGCGTTCAAGCGCTGGGTGGAGAGCGAGGCGTATACGGGTCCAGATATGACGAATTTCGGATTGCGCGCTCAGCAGGATGCGGAATTTCATACGCAATACGAAGAGCAGATGGACATCTTCAAGCAGCGAGTGCTGGAGGATGATGCCTTCGCCGCTAGATTCGGTGAGCTGGGCGATGTGTATGGCAAGCAGTGGCGTCAGTGGAAGACATCTACAGGGGAGACGATTGATCAGCTGAAGGATGTGATCGACACGATCAAGCGCAATCCGGACTCAAGGAGATTGATCGTGTCCGCATGGTCCCCTGAGGATGTGCCGACGATGGCGCTGCCGCCGTGTCATACGATGTTCCAATTCTATGTGGCGGATAATAAGCTGAGCTGTCAGCTCTATCAGAGGAGCGCGGACATCTTCCTGGGCATTCCATTCAATATTGCCAGCTACGCGCTGCTCACGCATATGATTGCACATGAATGCGGGCTTGGGGTCGGTGAGTTCGTTCATACCTTGGGCGATGCCCACATCTATTCGAATCATCTGGAGCAAATTCATACTCAGCTTGAGCGTCAGCCGAAGCCACTACCGCAGCTGCAGCTTAATCCGGCTGTCCAATCGGTGTTCGACTTTACGGTGGAGGATGTTGCCGTGGTTGGCTATGAGCCGCATCCTACAATTAAGGCACCGGTCGCTGTATAGAGAGGAAGAGAGAGATGATGTCAGAAATACAGAATGCAGCCGACGGAATGCCTGCTATCGTGACAGGATTGTCGATGATCTGGGCCATGGATGAGAATGGTCTAATCGGTCAAGATAACCGCATGCCCTGGCATCTGCCCGCTGAACTGGCTTACTTCCGGCGGACCACAACGGGACATGCGATTGTGATGGGCAGACGCACCTATGAATCGATAGGCGAGAAGCCATTACCTAAGCGCCGCAATGTGATTATTAGCCGGAATACCAATTATCAGCCGCCTGGGGTTGAGGTGATTCACTCTGTGCAGGAGGCGCTCGATCTGCTTAGGGGCGAGCCGTTCTTCGTCATCGGGGGCGCGCAAATCTACCAAGCCTTCCTGCCCTATGCGGAGAAGCTGTATGTGACGGTCATTCATCACGCATTCACTGGCGATCAGCACTTCCCGGCTGTGGATTGGAGCCGCTGGCAGCTCCTCTCGGAGGAACCGGGACAGAAGGATGAGAGCAATCCCTATGATTACAGCTTTAGAGTCTACCAAGCGATTACACAACAGTAAGCTGTTCGGAGGCGAACTGGGCCAATGACAACGAAGAAGAAGAGGCCAACTAGATGGATATTATATGTTAGCATTATACTAGCCGGAGTTATGCTCTTGATCCTGCTAGAACCGTTATACTCCCATACGAAATCCGGCGAACCGGAGGCTGTGCCTGCAACCGCCTCGGCGGCAATTCCTCACGTCAACCTGCTGCTGGACGATTATCCGAATGCGGGTCATGCGTATATCTATGCTGCGCAGATTAACGGATACTTCCGGGATGAGGGGCTGGTCGTCGATATTCTCCTGCCGAACAGCAGCTTAGGCGACCCGCTTGCATCGGTAGCAGCGGGGGGAGCGGATGTGGCGCTTGTGCACGGTCCGGAACTGCTGCTTGCCAGGGATAGACAATTGCCTGTTCGCTCAATCGCGGCGATTGTGAAACGGCCGCTCACCTATGTAGCAGTCGAACAAGCCAGTCCGATTCACTCGGCCAAGCATCTGATTGGCAAGAAGATCGGATATGCGGGCAAGCCTTATTATGAAGCCATAATCAGACAGATGCTGAGGCAGGCTGATGCGGATTACTCAGAGGCGGATTTAGTGGATATCGGATCATCGATTGACTATGCCAAGCACTTCGAGGATGGAATGGATGCGCTGATCGGACCGACCCTCCACCGCGACCGATTCCTACTGGAGAGGAAGCATGTTCGAATTCGGCTGATTGAGCCGATGCTGAGCAAGGTTCCCGCTTATTATGAGCTGGTGCTCGCTGCTGAAGAACAGGCTGTAGAAGCGGACCCAGATCGGTACAAGAAGCTGTGGCGAGCGCTGCAGAGAGGCCAGCAATACGTAGAGGAGCATCCACAGGAAGCGATCGAATTCGTCATGAGAAGGCAGAGCGTGCTGCGTCCCTTGGACGAGGAGGTCGAGCTGGAGGCCCTGCGGCTATTGCTATCCTTCGAAGAGTCTGAGGAGCTGTCGTTCGGGCAACAGCACAAGAATATCTGGTCGGATACGGAGAAGTGGCTGCACGATGTTGAGATGATCGGGGACGATACCCGCGGTGAAGATGCGTTCACGAACGTGATTATAGAAGAATAAGGGAGAAGCGTTAAGAGAAGCGCAGCCGTCTATGATGGCTGCGCTTCTCTTAACTGTGGAGCAATCCGAATTAATCAGAATCTACAATCTACAATCTGTCGTAATACCGGTAGTTATTCCCGCCTAGATTCTTGGCCTTATATAGGGCATGATCTGCATACTTCAGCAGCGTACTCAGTTCTGAAGTGTCTTCCGGGTAGACGCTGATGCCGATGCTGCAGGTCATGGACAGCTCGTGTCCATCGATATGGCAGGGCTTGGCTATCTCCTGGCTGACCTTCTCCGCTAATCGGCCGCAGTCATCGCGATGCTGCAGATCAGGGAGCAGGATGACGAGCTCGTCTCCCCCGATTCGAGCGATGGTGTCGCTGGCTCGGAGGATCTGGCTGAGGCGCTCAGCCATCACCTGCAGGAGCTTATCGCCGATCATATGGCCCAGCTGATCATTGATCTGCCTGAAGCGATCCAGGTCGACGTACATGACGCCCAGCAGCTTCCGATTGCGCTGAGCGAGGAGCAATGCCTGCTGCAAGCGATCTTGCAGCAGACTCCGATTCGGCAATCCGGTGAGCATATCATGATAAGCTTGATGGTGAACCTTGGCCTCGAGCTCCTTGCGAACCGTTATGTCGGAGAAGGTACCGACGAAGTGTGTGACCACGCCCAGATTGTCGGCAATGCTTGTAACGGATAATTCCTCGAGGAAGATGGAGCCGTCCTTGCGCTTATTCCAGATCTCACCTCGCCAGCTCCCGGCCGTGTGGATCTCCTCCCACATCTGCGCATAGAATTCAGGTGCATGCCAGCCTGAACTCAGCAGGCTCGGGTTCTTCCCCTCGACCTCCTGGAAGGAGTAGCCGGTCAGCTTCACGAAGGCTTGATTGACTAGGACAATCTCATTGTGCGAATTGGTGACGATAATGCCTTCCTCGATGCTGTCGGATACCTTGCCGGACAGTGTGTTAAATTCCTCGAACTGCTTCCAGCTCGTAATGGCCTGGAGGAGGCAGACGAAGCCCAATAAGCGAATGAGATGGCCCAGTAGATGCATGACATCGTTCGCATGGCTTGACCAGACGAAGGTCAGATCACCGATTACAAGCAGGATGATTGCAGTGACCATCTGCCGGGCGTGGAAGGGATAGCCGTGCGAGTGGCGAGTATGCTCCTTCACGATTAACACGAGCACGTTGATCATATGTATCGCTAGAATCGCGTACACGATGGTGATCGGCCAGGCGCGTTCTAATTGCATCGCGAGATAGGCGCCAACACAGATGATCGCGAATGCTAGCGTCAAGATGCTGTATTTGGCAAGAGGGGTCCTGATTGGTCTGATCTTGGTGGTGGTGAAGAAGAGCAGAACGCCAGCGGTTAGCCATCCGTTGATCTGCCAGAATAAGGTGGCTCTGTGCGGACTGAAGCCGGGCATTCCCTCGTCAGCGAGCATATGTCCCAGATTCATTGCGCCTACGGCTAAGAACAGCATGGATAGGATGAAAATAGAGCCTGGCTGCCGAACATTGTTAGTGGTCCAGCCCAGGAAGGCGATCATGAAGATAACAGCGCTGGTGAGCAGCTCGAGAATTTGGTGCCCGATTAGATGATAGCTCGACAAATCGATATGGCCCAAGCTCTGACCTAACCGCACAACGGCTAATGTCGAGACAAGCCATATCAGTTGAAGCTTCCAGTAGGAGATGTAGTGCAGGATATTGGTCATGTATAGGGCTCCTAAAGTTAGTGATGATACAACTAGCTACCATTATATCTGATTAGGAAATATTTGAAATAACAAAAAAAAGAATCCTAATGGTTACATAGGATTCACATGATAACGGCCGATCGGAACGACGGTAGGCGAGAGGGAGACTGGATCAGTGATGACGGTGCAATCCAGCCCGAATACGGTCTTAATTAAATCGCTGGTTACTACGCTCGATGGCTCGCCCTCCGCGATCAGCCGACCATCTCGAAGGGCGTACAAGTAGTCGGCATAGCGCGCCGCTAAATTGATATCATGCAGCACCATAACGATGGTTGTGCCATGCTTGCGATTTAAATCGGTCAGCAGGTCGAGAATTTCGATTTGATACGTAATATCCAGGTAGGTCGTAGGCTCATCCAAGAATAGGATATCGGTTTGCTGTGCAAGGGCCATCGCAATCCACACGCGTTGTCTTTGTCCGCCTGACAGCTCATCCATGTTGGAGTTAGCCAGTTCCGTAATGTTCATCATATCCATCGCGTCTGCTACAGCCTCATAGTCCTGTCTGCGCCATCCGCCGAATAGCGATTGATGTGGAAATCGTCCTCTGCCTACTAAATCCGTCACCGATATCCCTTCGGGTACGATCGGGGATTGTGGAAGCAAGCCGACAGTCCGGGCGAACTTCTTGGCCGGCATGTTGTGCAGCGGGGCGCCATCGAGTGTGATCGTGCCGGATATGGGCTTAATTAGTCTGGATAAGGTTTTCAGTAAAGTGGATTTGCCGCAGGCGTTGGAGCCGATCATGACACTGATCTTGTTGCTGGGAATATCGAGTGAAATGTCGTGAAGGATCACGCGATTGTCATAACCAGCCGTGATGTGCTCCGCCTTATAGCGATGAATGGTATGCATTATAAATCTCCTCTTCGACTCATGCGAATTAGCAAGTAGATTAAGTAAGGCGCGCCGATTATGCCAGTAATAATCCCCGCTGGGAATCTAACCTCGAACGCGAATTGCCCGATCAGATCTGCGGCCAGTACTAAATTAGCGCCTATGAGTCCTGCTGGGATCATGGAAGCAAAGCCTGCACCGACTAAACGCCTGGCAATTGGTCCGGCGAGAAATGCAACAGAAGCAATTGGGCCTGTAGCTGCGGTTGCGATGGCGACCATAACGACAGCACTGATCATAAGTAACACTCTTACATGGTTGGTCCGGACGCCTAATGAGGTCGCTGCGAGCTCGCCGAGCTCGAGCATCGATAGATGCTTGCTTAGCATCATAATGATGGGTGCACAGATAAGTACGGTTATCATTAATTGCGGAAGCTCATCCATTCGCGAACCATTCAGGCTGCCCGTCAACCATCGCATAGCGGCAGGCAGATCATGCTGCTTGCCAATTAAGAAGAGATAGGTGATGGCTGAATTGAACATGGCTTGCATGCCAATGCCAACCAAGATTAGACGTCCGATCGAGAAGGTTCTGCCTCTAGCCAGCGCGTAGATCACGAGGACTGTTGCAAGACCTGCAAGCACAGCAGCGACCGACACAATCGCCTCGCTGGCATGTAGAATGATAATGCAGAAGACGGCAGCCGCACTGGAGCCGGATGTAATCCCGATCACATTCGGATTGGCGAGCGGGTTACGCAGCATCGTCTGAAAGGTGGCACCCGCCATTCCGAAGGCGAAGCCTGCGAATATGCCCGCTAGCATTCTTGGTAAGCGTATCGTCTGAACAGCGAAGGATACCCCCTTCAGCTGTTCGCCCAGAAGCGCGCGCAGCACATCGGAGACAGGATAGATCGTGTTGCCGAGCATGAGCATCGCACAGCATAATCCGCAAGCCAGCGCTAATAGCATGCCAGTTACCATATAGCCTCGGCGCTGCCGCCATACTCTTCCACGAGTGATATATGCCAATGTGTGATTCTTCATCATAGACGTAATTTCGCTTTCATCGCTAATACGATTAGTAATGGTGCCCCTATAAAAGCTGTCAGCACACCGACTTCCAGCTCGCTGGGTCGGCCTATCAGCCTGCCAATGACATCCGAGAAGGTTAGAATGACAGCGCCAGTGAGTGCAGACATGGGGATCAGGTATCGAATATCTGCTCCCAATAGCAGGCGAATGACGTGTGTAGCGAGTAATCCCACGAAGCCGATCGGTCCTGCCAATGCCGTAGTGACAGCGCACAGTAATACACCCGCGAATGCCGCGATCAGTCGAAGCAAGCCGGTTCGCACGCCCAATCCCGTCGCTGCTTCATCGCCGAGTGCTAACGCATTGAGTCCGGGCGCAGTTAGAAGCGCTATGATCATCCCAATGAGCAGGAAGGGGATGAAGACAGTGACCGAGTCCCAATCTCCACCGCCGACGCTGCCGACCTGCCAATATCGGAATTGATCCATGACAGAGGTTCGTGGAAGCATGATAGCCGTTACCAAGGATGCCAGCGCAGCGCTGGTCGCTGCTCCTGCAAGAACAAGCTTGAGCGGCGTTGCGCCGCCATTCCCCATCGAACTCACACCAAATACCAGAATGGCGGTTAGTATGGATCCAGCGAATGCATACCCGATATATTGACTAGCTGTCGTAATGTTCATGAAGGAGATGCCGGCTACAACGAATAACGCAGCGCCTGTATTCACTCCTAGGATGCCTGGATCGGCAATCGGATTGCGGGTAATGGCCTGCATCACTGCGCCGGATACGCCGAGCGCCGCACCGCAGCATAAACTGAATACCGTTCTTGCGATTCGCTTGCGTACTATATTAGCTTCATAACTATCCACATCTGGACGGAATAATCCATCGAGCAGATCCTGTAGGCCAAGCGTACGTGTGCCGAAGAGGATAGAAGCGACAATACATACGACCAGCAGCCCTAAACCCACTATGAGCAATCTGGCAAAATACTTCGGTACAGCTAAATTACGCTGTTCAAGCTTGAAGATCGAAATGCTATTCATTGATCTTCTTAGCTGCATCTGCGATTAGTCCCAGGTATTCATCGATCGTATATTGAATGGACAGCGGATTGGGGTTGCCAGCTGCAGCTAATGGTGTACCGTCCCCAACGAAGACAACAGAGCCTCTCTGGATCGCAGGGATCTTGCCTAGCAGCGAATCCGCCTTGGCGGCTTGATAGACGCTCTCATCTCCATAACTAATGATGATATCCGCATCATTCAGAATATCTGCGTGCTCCGCACTCAGGGTTAAGTAGAAGCTGGATGGATCTGTGATGGCCTCTAGAACGGAATCAGGATATTCCATGCCGACCTCTAGTAAGAATTCACCCCGAGGGTCCGTCGTGGTATACACATACAGCTGCGATAAATCCGTAGCAGACAGGCTCACGAATACCGCTTTCTTCCCTTGGAGCTCTGGATGCTCGGCAGCCTTGTCTTGAATGAGCTTCTCAGTGTCTTTAATGAGCTGTTCGCCCTCTGCCTGCATGCCCATCCCGATTGAATTGAAGGTGATCTGCTCACGCCAGGTTGTCACCCAAGGTGTTGTCTGGTAAGCGACAGTGGGAGCAATCTGCGATAACAATTCGTATTCCTCTGGCGTAATGCCGGAATAGGTCGCAAGAATAACATCGGGATCGGCATCGGCAATGGCTTCGAAATCCAGGCCGTCCGTGTCCTGGAAGATGTTCGGCTCTGTTACACCCAGCTCTTGTAGCTTCTCAGCCGTCCATGGCAGCAATCCGCTGTCATCCACAACGCCATAATTCGCTGCAGAGAAGCCAACGGGAACGACCCCAAGCGCCAGGGCGACATCATGATTAGCCCAGCTGATCGTCGCGATGCGTTCGGGCTTGCTCGTAATGACGGTTTCGCCGAGAGCATGCTTAATAACGATTGGGTAATCAGCGCCGTCTTCTGTATGTACAGGTTGCGAGGTTGTTGCTTCAGAACACCCAATAAGAATGACTGCTAGAAGGGCTATGGTGAAGGATGCTTTAAGGAATTGCATTGGTTTGGCATACATGAGGCTTCTACTCCCTTTTTATAATCTTATCAATAATGATATTCATTCTCATTTACACTGACAATAATAGGATCCTTTCGTCAACTTGTCAATATAAATTTTCTGTCTCTTGTATGTAGATGCTTGCGGCTCTCTGTCTTCGGGGTGCAAGTGTCGTGGCATTATAGGGTGGACGAGAATAGCATATATCACACGGATCGGACAGCCAGTTGATAGCAACAACGAGCATCTATATTGGATGGGCTTGGTTTATTTTGGGAGGGGAGGTAAGTAGAGCATGGAATTTATGGCTTATGACATTGCACTCGTGCCAATCATTATCATACTGGTAGAGATAATTAAACGGTTGGGTATGCCAGGACGCTGGCTGCCGTTGGTGAATATCGTACTGGGTCAGGTTGCTGCATTCGTCTATCTGGCACCGGACGATCCCAAGTATGCTGTGTTGGTCGGTCTGCTCATGGCATTCAGCGCGATGGGGTTGTGGAGTGGTGCGAAGAATGTGATGGGGAAGTGAGGACTTCTCCCTTGTCTGCCATAGGGAGGAATTGATACTCTTTGTTTCCAATAAGCTTGTGGAGATCAGACGAGCTAAGGTCGGATTGTAACACGCGTCCCAATAGATACGATACGAGAAAGCGCTACGACATCTTGATTATACATCCTTATACAGCCATGAGAGACTTCATGTCCGATTGATGCCGGGTTATTGGTGCCATGTATACCATAGTGAGGTCGAGACAGACCCATCCAAAACGCACCGAAGGGACCACCCGGATTAGGCTGCTTATTAATTATTGTGTAGTCGCCTGTAGGGGTCTGGGTGAGCATTTTACCAATTCCCACGGGAAACTCTCTCTGAACACGATCACCGGTAAGTAGATAGAGTCTGCGATCTGAGAGATCGACAATGATTCGGTAAAGAGGCATGTTAAATCACTCCTATGGGTTAATGTATGCAAAATTTGAGGAGTATCTCAATGGTACTGAGGACAGCAGCAATATTGGATATGATGATCAGTTACCAGTAACAATGGTGCTAATAAGAATTGTGTTCGGAATGCAAGATAGTATGTAAAAAAGAGAAGAGCACTCCTCTTCTCCTAAAAGAGTTATCGGCCGCCGAATTGAAAGCCAACATTGCCACTTTGATTTCCGATATTTCCACCTAGATGAGCACCAACACCATGACCACCACCAAGATGTCCGCCAAAATTGACGCCGACTCCATAGGCTCCAAGGTGACCACCCATCTGAACGCCTGCAGATTGACCCGTAGGTTGACCACAGCAAGGACAGACATAACTGCCCTGGTATTCGTTTCCATACGTTTGCTGTGATCCCGGGTAATACGGTTGATGCATGCCTGGATAGCTCAACTGAGAATATTGACCATGCGGATTCATGTATGACATGAACTCAACTCCAATCACTTTGATATTTTCTAAACTATTCACTATAGGCCATACGTGTTGCTTGCCCAACAGATTTGGGCTTGAAACTAGGCGTATAGATTAGAGAACAAACAAAGGGGAAAATGAATTGAAAATTACAATAGACCGCTCGACACTGATCGTGAGACTAGCGCAGGTCATTAAAGCAGTACCCAAATAGATCACCGGATCTCTGGTAGTGGAGTTAAAGCCTGGATTCGCGGGAATGAATGTGAATGTGCTAGGAGTCGGGATGTTCGATGGTAAATACTTTATTCATCGAATTACACATGACTTGATTAGTAATCGTCCAACCCTGAATCTTAGAAAACTATTAAGGGGTATTAAGTTGCCTATAGCCGTATTTGGAGAAAGTGTTCCAAGTCAGTTCCAGTTCCGTATACACATTCGACAATATCAATTGGAGCGGTTCAATAAGCACTGAAGCACAGGAGAAGATTGGCAATAAGCCAAGCACCTATATTAAAGGTTCAGACTTGGATTCACTTAGTTTCGATGTAGCTCTTCGATCTGATCTTAGTCATGAACTACGCACACCTGACATATTCATTCTCGGACAGAAACTTCTGGGGGCGAACAAGTGGCTGCTGAAATCGGAAAGTGTTAGCGATACGGCGATCGATGGTAGCGAGCGAATGAATAAGGCCTTATTGAAACTTGAATTCGAGGAGTATGTTAGACCTGATAAGAAGAAACAGAAAAAGGAGTTGCAGGGGTTTCGAGTGGTAGTAGTGGGGAGTAACATTGTGCCTGACAGTGTATACAATCCGCTGAACAAAGCAGAGGATAAACGCCATAATCCCAATTATGCTGAGTCTATCGCGAATTTCAATCCTCAGAATAACATGCTTAGCAAGTTGTTAAATGGGGAAAAAATAATTGAAGAACTGCAGCGATGCAGTTCTTTTTTTAAAATGAAAAAGGAACCAAACGCAAGCGTAGCGGCAGGCGGTAAGGTTCCAAGGGTAAGGGGGCGCAAGACCTCTTATCCACCCCAATCATAACATCTGAAAATAGATCACTCAAGTACGATCAATTGATGAAACGGTTGTCATCGCTCTAGAGCGTTTCTACACGTGGTTCTAGCCATTATAATTACTATTATGGGCAATCTATCATTCAATGTTGAAGCGTCCTGAAATCCTTATTAGCATAGTCGAAACTCAGCTAAGAATTGAATTGATCCAGTCTCCATTTAGATTGGAATGGTCCAATGAATTCATTTTTAACGACGCGAAATTCAAAGCATGCTGTGCTGTTCGGTCTAGTATGGCATTCAGCGCAAGAGGTTTATGGAGTGGTGCGAAAAACTTTTTAGGTAAGTGAAACAAATCCCCGTCTGGTTGGACCTAGGCGGGGAACTGTGATTAAAAAATGTCTCGATAGATCGTGTTGTTTTTTAACCTTCGAAGTGATTTACCTCAGTTGAGGTTTTGGCATTTTCTAGCTGCTTCCATTTCCAAACATACGAGCAATTATTACATCTATTAACTATTCTTTTTCTTCCTATCATTCCCCTCATGAGACCAATAGGGATAGATAAGAACATAATAGCCAAGGGGATAGATGCAAATAAAAAAAAGGATACAAGGATAGTCTCATTTAAAGTTTCATCATTATACTTTTGTTCAAATAATTCCAGAAAATATAAAGCAATAGATGGAAAAAATGAAATCAATCGAAAAAGGAGCAAAATTAGAAATCCTAAGGCATATATTAATATACCTCCAATTATCATTACAAAAATAACCTTAAACATTCCTTTAAAACTAAACCCTCTCCTCTCAACCGATATATTAGTTGATTTACACTTCAAACAGACGGCTTCGTGATTTGCTGTTTCCATTTTAAAATCTCCTCTATAAAATATATGTATCGAATAACGCCATAGGCTGAGGTACTTGCTAGGTCTTCTGGTTGAACCAATCTACACCAATCAACCTATTATGGCTAGATATGGAATGCGTATCTTATCAAGAGAAGGTTATACAATTTCAGGAGCGATGGCGGACCAGGTTGTATAAGGGGTAAATTATAATTCGTTCGACTATCGGGAGTATGATTAAACTACTAAGTAGGATACCTGCAACGAAAAGTATGATGAGCAGCTTCCAACTATAAAAGATAAGGAAAATTGATAGTCCGAGGAAAGGGAATATAGATAGGTTTAGAAGCAATTCAACGACTACAGAGTTATAAAGAAGCGGTTTGTCGTAATGTGGAATATTTCTCATCTGGCCGGATCGTATGGTAAGAGACGGGAACATTAAATAGATGATACTTATAATGGTTGTCATCATAATTGGTCATCTCACTTAACTCCCCATCGGATGGGGGACTTGCTAGATTTATGTCAAAATCAGTCTACCAAATCTAGTTCATATTAACTAGTTATATTTGGAATATTGACAATTTGCAATGTACTGTAGGAATTATTTAGGAGGAACTTAGACTCATTATGTCGAATTGGGAAGATGAGGCGGGGACAATCATAATAACAGTTATTCGCACCCGAAATGAACTAATATACGACATTAGCATTTCTAATTAGAAGGGGGTTATATCATTGGCGACAGATCTAACAACTGAGCTAGATATATGGTTCAGGGATAAAGACTTCTCTATTCCTATTGATGGGTTTGATAAACCACGAGTGTTTAAATCAGTGAAGGACTTTCATTCTTTTATCTTAGACGAGGTTGAATTCTGGGAAAAGTATGAGAATTTGAGCGGCTACTGCAGAGATATCTGCAATTTTTTTCGCAATAATGTTTTAAATCATATTATTAATGGGGTTTCTTATGCTAATTCAAATCAATTATCTACTGCATCTTCGCATATTGACTCAGCAATTAGTATTGCTATTAGTACTCATTGGCAGATTATCTATTCTAAATCACGACTGGGTAAATTAGTAGAGCAGCACTTACTTCTGGGTACAGCAGAACCCATTTTTGAACATTTATCAAGTGGAAGATTGTACAATCATGACCTTAATTATTGGTCAGGCTTGATAGAGTATGTGCTCACTTCAAATTCTAAAATGAAGAATGTCTTAAACAAGAGCATTAAAGCTGAGCAGGCCATGATCGTAGATATTCGAGATCAATATTTAAGTGAATACGAGAAGATAAAGGAAGAACATGCAGTTTCCCAGGAAAGTACACGAACTGAAGTAGAGACATTTAAGAATGAATTAAACAGTTGGAGAGAAACAACTACAGCTAATGTTGATATGGATTTACAGATAAAAGATAAAGAATTTGGTAGTACCACAAATTCATATAAAACTCAGTTTAATGAACTGAAAGAACGATATGAGAATCACATAAGCCTAAAGGCACCGGCAGAATATTGGAAGACTCTGAAGAAGAATTACTTTATCCAAGGCTGGATCTGGATGGGCTTTACAACAATCTCTACAATCGGATTTATAGCGTATCTTCACTTTGCACTCAATACCATAACTAACTGGATTGCGGTCGGAGTAGATGATGCTGCATGGTTGCAGAATTTAAAGAGTGCCTTCATTTTCGCTTTAATCGTTTCTGCGGGTGCATTTCTTATTCGGCAGTTCGTAAAACTATCAATGAGTGCATTCCATCTATCGCGGGATGCGGAAGAGCGACTGCAACTCACTACAGTTTATTTGTCACTTTTGAAAGAGAAGGGCGCTGTGGCTGATTCTGAGAGAAGTATCATCCTACAGTCGATCTTTAGCCGATCGGATACAGGACTACTGAAAGGAGATTCCTCTCCTACTATGCCATCACCTGTCGATGTCTTGATGAAAAATAAACCCTCAGCTTGAACCACATGTTAAAAATTGGACTGTTTCCCGAGGAGATAATAGCGGTATTGAGCCCGCTATACAGGTGCTGGAGGCTTAGTATGGTTAGACGTGGGTTCTTATTAATCACTCACCTTATCCATTGAAATCCTTATCTACGTAAATCAAACTCAGCGGTTCGAGACTAACCAGCCAAGGACGCAAGTTTATAGAGCTACGAGAGGCAGGGAAGATTTAAGGTTAAACAATGCACTAAAGCGCTCCTGAGAGGTTCCTAGCCGTTATATGTGCTGGACGGGTCAAGATACTAAGGAAGCTCATTAGCCTCTGTTGGAGAGAGGAATTCAGGACTACTCCAAACGTGAATTTGGTCTTAATATCATTGTGACTGTTACGGATGACAAAGAGGAAGATACCTATACCAGTGAAGGAAGTTAGCGAGCCTGATTAAGTAAGCCTGAACATAAAGAGTAGGCACTTAATCGGAACTCAGAAAGCCATAATTGCCGTTGAGATGTTGCCGTTGTTGGGAAGAGAAAATGAGGATAATCGCAGGTGAAAAATAAGTTACTCAAGGAGAGGAGTTGAGACAAGTCAAATAATTGAATCATACCAAAGTCGACCGAACAAGCCGCTGAACTTGTAGGTACCAATCGCCAATACTTATCTGATACGAAGAAGCTTCAGCAAGTGGCGCCTGAACTACTCGACAAGATGAAAAGCGGGGAGATGACATAAACAGTTTAAATACATGTTTATGCAGCAATTTCTAAGTAGGGAGGGATGAAACATGACATTTCTAGGTCTAGATTTGCAAGAGTGGGTTAATGTTATAGCTTCTACAGCACTGGCCGTGTTTACCGTATTGCTTTATTGTGCAAATAGGACGTCAGCTATAGCTGCGAGAGAGACAGCGCAACTAAACAGGGAGACAGCCGAACTCAATAAATCAATCCGCGAAGAACGTCAACAGTTGAATGAGCGGGAGGTGATTGCACTCAGCTACTATGTGGGAAGAATCATATACGAAAGAGCTAGTGACTTACATGATGCAATTAAAGGAACGGATGCAAAGGAAACTACCCGCAACCTGGATAAAATAGATGAATCTGATTTGGATATTATAAGTGGTATAGAACCAGAGACGCTAGCCAGATGTTTCACCATTGAAGAAATAATGATAATTCACAAAGCGAAGATAATTGTTAGAGATTATTTATCTAAATACTACACGCGTGGTTACTATGGAGATGAAATTGGTCTTCTAGTTACTTATATGGGCGGACCTTATATGGTTTTAGAGGAAGTGCAAAAGATATGCCATGAAAAAATAGGATTATAGTTGTTCATCGATCGATAGCTTTATGGCGAAGTCGATCAGGTCCATTGTTAGTCGAAAAATTCATTGAATAGGCACCCTAACCGGTGCTTTTTATTTTGAATGGAGGGATCACAAGTGCACAAATTCTAACCGGTCAGCAACTGGCCGATTTGGGGGAACGATATAGGAGTCTGAGGAAGCTGCTGCTGATGGATATGGATGTGTTGTTCCTCCATTCTATGTTGTGAGAGTAGGCAGGCAGTATAATATAGCGAGGACATCATTTTATGAATGGTTAACTGGGAAATCGAGTGATTCATATACATATAGGGAGTAACATAACGGCACCAGATGGCAACAAAACACTTTAGCAGGATAAAGGGCACCAGAATGGCGCCAGTTCGCTTCTGTTCGTATATTTAGGAAGTATAAAGCTGAGTCAATAAAAAGAAAGAGGCTGTCCCAGAAGCAGAAGATAATAGCTACTGAGGGATAGATCCTAGATTTATAAAATGTCGTTTTAAAGAACAAAGTGGTTGCGCAGCGGACTTCAAATATCTCGCCATGAGCTCGATCGACCAATATTTACAGAAAAAAGATATCATGCAATGGCTAGAAAATCATATGAAGTAACTACCCTGCCGCACTAGGTAAGTTTGTTTGCGCTTCTTTAATTCTATCTTGCTTGGCTTTTTCTTGAAACTCTCTAAGATGCTATTCAATCTCACGATCCGGATGATACAAAATATCAATATTCTCAGGCTTTGAATCTTGCCTATCCTAAAGTTCCTCTTAGCTTATCTTTATTCAACCACGATAACCTCTCAGTTCTAGTAAATTAAGGGCAATAAAGTTAAGGTGATAATTAGAATTAATGATAATATTAGATATATTAGAGAGAAGTCCTTCAATGATATAAATAACTGAATACTCCTGTAAAATGCGTGGAGGAAATAACATATTTTTGTCGAATTCATAGAAGTAAACAATTAATAAGGGGCGTCACACATGAATCGAAATTATTTCCTGGAGTCAATTCCACTTATTGAGAACAATGAAAACTTACGAGACCCACAGATTGAAGCGTATAAAGCGGTATACGATCATTTCACAGTTCAACATAAAAAAGAGCATGCAATTATTGTTTTGCCTACTGGTGTAGGTAAAACAGGAGTGATGGGATTAGTTCCGTATGGAAACTCATTAGGTAGAGTTTTAATAATTACACCACAGTTAGTAATTAAGGATGCAGTACTCGATTCGTTGGACCCAGAGCATCCTAAGAACTTCTGGATGGCAAGAAATATATTTAATAAATTTAGTGATCTACCAGCAGTCATTGAATATGAGGGTTCCATTTCTGACTGGGCTCTAGATCAAGCAAATATAGTCATTTTGAATATTCACAAACTACAAGAGAGATTGGATAGAGCTCTTGTAAATAGAGTTCCTCAGGATTATTTTGATTTGATAATAATCGATGAAGCGCATCACTCAACAGCACCAACATGGGAGAAAACGATTGAATACTTCTCAACCGCTAAGGTAGTAAAGTTGACGGGGACTCCAAATCGTACCGATGGGGATATTATTGAAGGTGAATATGTATACAGATACGCTCTTAGTAAAGCGATGGCTAATGGCTATGTTAAATCTCTTGAAAGAGTTAAATATATACCAGACGCGTTGTACCTGACCTTAGATCAGAATGATGAGACTTTATTTTCCATTGACCAAATTAGGGCTATGGGGTTGAAAGATGAAGATTGGATCACGAGATCGGTAGCATACTCTAGAGAATGTAGTATGAAAGTTGTGCAAGTTAGCGCTGAGATAATCCAGAAGAAAAGAGAAACTGGAGTGCCACATAAAATCATAGCAGTAGCATGTAGTATTTATCACGCTGAACAAATTGAACTTTTATACGAAGAGATTGGAATGACGGTGTCAGTTGTACATAGTAGACTTCCGAAAGAGACACTTACTGCAAGATTAAACTCAATTGAAAACCATAAGGTTGAAGTTGTCATACACGTGGCAAAATTAGGCGAAGGTTATGATCATAAATATCTATCAGTTGCAGCTATATTTAGACCTTTTCGCAACAGTCTTCCTTATGAGCAATTTATCGGAAGGGTACTCCGTGCTATTGATGCCGACGAGGTGAAAAGTGAAGAAGATAACATTGCAGCTGTAATCCATCACGAAGAGTTAGGATTAGAGGAGCTATGGGAGTATTATAAAAAAGAGCAGGAGAAAAGTGAAATAATTAAATACATAGACCGTGATAGATCTGTGCTTGAGGGCGGAAATGTAACAGATCGAATTGTAAAAAAGGAAACAGGATATGTACAGGAAGATGGGGAAGGTGAGTTTGTTACAGATTCATTTATAGACACTGAATTAATAAAAGAGCGAGAACGACGTATTGCTGAGGAACGTGAAAAACTTCAGAAATTAAAGGAGTTGTTACCTGACTATCCCGATGATGTCTTATTACAAATGGTTAGAAGGCAAGAGGAAGGCTCGTTTGATGAGAAAATCCTAAGACCTGATAAATATATATTTAGAAAGAAGAGAACACTTGACGAGCGAATTAAGCTTGAAATGGTTCCAGAATTACTTGTTAAATACAATATTCCTAAAGAGGAGCAGAGTTTAAGTAAATCACGATTATTTCGCGGAAAGTTTTCTTGGATATCTAAAGGTTCAGGTGACAATGCGGCTATGTTAGCGATATACTTAGAGTATCGAGTAAACGAATCTGTAGGTAATAAGAACCGGGCGTCATGGGGGCCTGAGGAGTACGCCATGGCTTTAGTAAATGTAGAAGGATTATATGAAGTAATGGATAAAATATTAGAATCTGAATTGGAGGGTAAGTAATGTCTCAGATCGGTGATCTATACACACTTACAGAAGGATATATAATAACGCCTGCGGAATTGTTGGCTAATGCAAAACTACCTAATTATGATTATGTGAAGTTCTCAGCAAATGGTATTGGACTTCATGTGGAAGCTAGCTGCCGTTTGGAGGAAATGGAGTTGGTACTTTTTAATTACTATTTCGATAAAGACGACCGTCTTCAAAAGTTAACCATGGAGCAAGGAGATACATCAAAAGTTATTTTCGATCGGAATGTTGAAATAAGTAAATTAAGATCAAAAATGAAAACAGCGCAGTATCCAACATATACTATTCAAAAATGAAAGTTATCCGCTGCCTTAATAGGTAGCGGATTTCTTCGTTTTAAAACAAATTTAAATAGGTTTCCATGTGCTAGTATTATCCCATGTGGTCATTTATCATATAGTACTGAGGATTTTTGCGGCACTTTTGCGACAATTCTGCATTTATGCCTGCACAATATACCCTAGATATAACAAAAGAGCCCTTGAATATCAAGGGCTCTTGCTTATGATCTCAGCAGGGCTCGAACCTGCGACCCCTACCCTGTCAAGATAGTGCTCTCCCAGCTGAGCTATGAGATCAAAAATGTCGGCAAAAGCTATCTTATCAAGGATCAAGTTGAATGTCAAACTCAAATTTGCTTGACACATAAATACGCTACGTATACGTTGAAGGTATCCAGAAATTACAAAAGGAGCGATGTCCTATGTTTATCAAAGAGTATCTATACGAAGATCTGAAGAGCATGGCGAATCTGAGTATCGGAACCAACGAGATCAACATTAACGGGATCACCATCTACCATATTGATGAATTGCAATTTCACGAGCATGAGCAGGAGTATGTTGACATTCAATTCCTGATTCAGAATGAAGTGATAGCGAGTGTCGCGATTCAACAAGATGAGAAATTAGTGGTTGACGAGAATAATTGCTACATGATCGTTCCAGTTGAGGGCATGGAGCTCTAAGAATGGTATCGAATATTCGCTTAGGGTATAGTAGTACAATAGTGAGTATTCGATTCTGATGAAGATAGGTGGCTGACAGCATGACCGGAATCATTATAATCCTGCTCCTATGCGGGATGGTGGCAGGTACGATCGGGAGCTTGGTGGGACTAGGCGGCGGTGTCATTATTGTGCCTGTTCTACTGTACTTGGGGACGGTGTATGCGGATATCGAGGTGAACAGCCAGATCGCGGTCGGAACCTCGCTGGTGGTGGTCGCGATTAGCTCGCTCTCGTCCAGTCTGTCTTACTTCAAGCAGCGCAAGGTCGATGCCAAGAGCGCCTGGTTATTCTTCGTAGCCAGCGGGCCGGCGGCGATGCTCGGCGCGTATGTGAATACGCTTATGTCCGGCGGCGCGTTCCTGATCGGCTTCGGCGTGTTCATGATCAGTGTATCGTTCCTGCTCATGATGAGAGAGCGATGGACGCCGCGGCAGATGCGTTGGACGGTCGTGCGCACATACACAGAGCCAGGTTCCGATCAGACGCTTGAATACGGCTATACGAGAACGCTGGCGCTCGCAGTATCCTTCGTGGTCGGTATGCTGGCCGGGATGTTCGGAGTCGGGGGCGGCGCATTGATGATGCCGGTGATGCTGCTGTTCTTCCGCTTCCCAGTCCATCTGGCTGCCGCTACATCGATGTTCATGATCTTCCTGTCGTCGATACCAGGCAGCGGCATGCATGCCTATTACGGCAATATCGAATGGCTCTTCGTGTTGGCATTGGCTCCCGGAGCCTGGGTAGGGGGCAAGCTGGGCGCCTGGCTATCGCTAAAGCTGAAGACCAAGACCATTGTACTGGCGCTGCGAATTATGCTAATCTTAACAGGTGTTCGACTAATATGGGACGGCTTTCAAGCGTAGGGAGAGTGAACATAATGGCGATTCTAGAAGAGTTGGAGAAGGCTAAGCTGATCGCAATTATTCGCGGTATAACAGAGGAGCAGGGGGCCCGGGCAGCTGAGGCGCTGTATCAGGGTGGAATTCGCTTCCTCGAGGTTACGATGAACACAGCTGGCTGCACGCGGATGATCGGTCAATGGAGGCAGCAGTATGAAGGCAAGATGTGGATCGGAGCCGGGACGGTACTGGATCTGGGCATGGCTAAGGAAGCGCATGCGGCAGGCGCGCAGTTCCTCGTAACGCCGAATACGGACCGTGAAGTGATTGAGTATGCGGTATCCAATCAACTTGCTGTCTTCCCGGGGGCGATGACCCCAACTGAGATAGTGGAAGCTTGGAAGGCAGGAGCCACTGCGGTGAAGCTGTTCCCGATGGCCTCGCTCGGGATTCAATACTTCAAAGAAATCACAGCGCCACTCGACAGCATCCGGCTGATTCCGACTGGCGGGATTACGGCGGCGAATATTCGTGAGTATCTGCAGGCTGGCGCGTTCGGATTCGGCATGGGCAATAGTCTGGTGGATAAGCAGGCCATTGCCGAAGGCCGATATGAGCAGCTGACCGAGAATGCTCGCCAATTGGTACAACAGATACGATAACCTGTAATCAGGCGCGCGAGCCCTGCATGACATGGAAAACCGCCCTCAACGCATATAGCGTCGTAGGGCGGTTGTTGTATTTTGCCGAATGGTACTGGTGTGTAGAATTACTTAACAAAGCGAATAGTGAGCGGATAGCGATAATATTGTCCCTCATTGGCCCGGATGCTGGCAATAATCGTCATGACGAGCCAGAAGATGCCGAGTGCGATGGACGTTACAATTCCAATCACTACAAAAATGAGAATGAATGAGATAATACCATAGATGAAGATGCTGATCTGGAAGTTCAGCGCTTCCTTGCCTTGATCATTAACGAACTCGGATTGGTCCTTCTTGATCAGCCAGATGATCAGCGGTCCCAGTATCGTGCCCATCGGGATGATGAAGCCAGATAGAGAGAGCAGGTGGCAGAGCATGCCGAATGTCTTGTCGTCTTTGGTTAGTTCCATAATTAAGCGCCTCCTCGGATATCACAGTATATAGTACCAGCGTATTTTGCCAATTGCAATTCAATTCCGCTCAAAACTCGTAAATCTTATGCTGCTCGATAAAGGACATGCTTCCCGTCTTGCCGATATAATCTGGCATATCATCGTCGTAGTGCATCAGATAGATATGAGACTGGATCTCTTCCGGCAGTGTAAGCAGTTCCGTCAGTGTCGCATGCACCATACCCATACCGGTTAACTGACAGTCGTGCAGGATGACCTTGCAATTGCGCTCATATAAGGCATATTCGAGAACCGAGCGATTGAAGATCATGTCTGCGGTATAGAAGATGTGATCATTAATGAAGACCGAGTAGCTGGGCTTCTGCGGGATATGATCCGTTCGGATCAGCTCAATCGTGAGCTCCGGTGTGATGGCAACGAGCTCGCCCGGCTGCACCGGATGAACATCGTAGTAATAATCGAGTGTGTTGATTCCATCTCGGCTATTAAGCATGCTGCCCTTGAGCGAATAATCCCAGAGTGGAACAACGAGCTCCTCCGCTATGTATAATTTAATCTTGCCATGCTTATGGCCGTATCGGTACATCGATTGAAAGGCAAGCTCTTCAAGACCGAACGTATGATCGCCGTGCAGGTGCGTAATCAATACACCATTAATCTGACTCAGTGGAATTTGCATGTGATGCAGCGCCGTAGGGGCAGTGTGCCCGAAGTCGATCATAAACTTGAAATCTCTGCTATGAATAAGTGCGTTATTGTTGAAATAAGCTTTGGCGAATGCGTTGCCTGTTCCAACCATCTGCAATCGTATCGACATATTCTTCCTCCAATATCGCGGCAGTGAGCATATACTATTAATTTATCATGAATCGGCAAGAAAAGGAAAGATGATTCATGATATTCTGGCTGTTGACCGCTTATTCTCATATTTTTTAAGAGGGAACGCAACTCTTGCGTGAATGTTGAGTATAAACCTAACGAGCATGAATTTAGTTCGACAGATGGAGGTTGCAATATTTATGAAAATGAGACGTGTAGCGCTGATGATCTTGGCCTTCTCCTTAGTAGGGGCGGGATCGGTCTTCGCGAATTCCGCGTATGAGAAGTATAATGCCAAGAAGATTTCCGTACACTTGAATGGCACAGCCATTGAGACGCCTGGACTTATTGTGGATTTCGGTAAGGAATCCCGGTCGATGGCGCCAGTAAGAGAGCTCGCGCAATCGTTCGGCGCCATTGTTAATTATAATGAGACGGAGGGCACGTTGAACCTGGTCAGGCCGAATGTGCAGCTCTCTATGCATACAGTCATGGAGAATGTCAGTCTGAGCGAACCGTTCGGCATTATCTCCAAAGGCAAGTACAACAAGCTTGCGCTGCTCGCACAGGTAGACAGCTTGACTGTACCGGTGCATTCCTTGCGCGTAACGATCATCGACCCGTTCGATGTGGAGATTGAACGAATCGACAAGCCTGTGGAGAAGCAGCAAGAGAATTTCTGGTTGAAGCTTATGCCGCTGGAAATCAACTTTAAGTACACCGGCGATTATAAGGTGAATTTCCAGATCAAGTCTACAGCCGACTCTGAATATGTTCAAGTCTCACAGCTGACCATTAAATCGATTCAATCCAAGTAAGTCAGTCGGAACAGCCGTTCATTCGAGCGGCTGTTATTGGTTTGATTCCTGTATTTATTCATGGTACGATACGGTGAATGCAAGACGATACTAGCGAAATGAGGATATCTAACATGAGCGAGAAGGAAGCATGCGGTTGCGGACACGACCATGATCATGATCACGATCATGGGGAGGACGAAGGAATATTCATCGTAACGGATGATGATGGAACAGAGCACGAATTAGTTATGGTCTACTCCTTCGATGTAGAGGAGAAGGCGTACGCTGTATTATTGGATCGCAATGACCCGGAGGCGGATGGCTTCATCTTCCGTATCGAGGAAGATGGCGATTCGGCTTATCTGGTTGATATCGAGGATGCCGCAGAATGGGAGCGGGCTGCCGAGGTTTATAACCAATTGATGGAAGAGGAAGAGGCGCAGGGATGATCCGGTTACGGCGAATGCGCTTATAGACAAGGAAGGACCGATCTGGCGTATCCAGCTTCGGTCCTTCCTTGTCTATATTTATTTGCGCGGATTGTAGTAGATGGTTCGTCCGTTGAAGAGCTGTACCTCTGCTCTCCAGACCTTGCCTAGATACTTGGCGAACTCATTACCCTTATTCTTGTCGCCAATCGTACTGTCATTCGGAAGAACAAGCTGCACATAGTGACGCTCAGCATCCTCCTTGTTCTCGTAGCCTGGGCCTAGTACAATGTGCCGGTACTTGCTGCCGGTAGCCTTGAGATAGAACCACTTGCCCTCTGCCTCGGGCTTCTGTTCGATCGTATAGGGGAATGCAGCGTCCGCGTATTCCCAATCCAACTGTTCGCCAGTGCGTGTGAATTGTTCCCGATAATGCTGCAGCTGTTGCTTAATATCGTCGAGATTGACCGATGAAACGGATGAACCTTCAACGAAGGTGATCGTGGCGACTTGACTCATTATGGGCACCTGCCTTGTAAACATAGTAAAAATGAGAGCACTTCCACCGTCCATCATAGCACTTCGATTTGAAATTTACAATAAGGCGATAACATGGAGCAATGGACGCGATAGAAAAGTTCGATCGAAATTGGTGTGTGAATACCCGGAATTCTGTGAAAAAACTGAAACCATTCACGTGAATTTATGATAAAATGAATTACACGAAAATTCTGACAACTAGACTAAGCTTCCAATCCAGATGTGTAAACCCATTCACAAGGAGGGATAAGGATGTTAGAGCATCTGTATGAAGTATCTGAACAGACATCGCTGCAATTTGTCGGCTACATGACAGAGAATAAGCGATACGACTTCGCCATTGTATACACGGATTCGTTCTTCGGTAAGCGCCTCGTGGTATGCATGCAATCCGGCCGGTCAGCGACCCTTAGCTCAGAGGATCTAGGCAGACTGGAGTACTTGCAGCAGACGTATAATCTGTCTTGTCCCAGCGAGGCGGAGGAGCTGGCATCCTGCCTCGAACAGCGTATTCAACCAATCGCGATGAAGGATGACTATTAAATACAAGAGAACCACCACGGCCGTCTGACGGATGTGGTGGTTCTATTATAAATATATAAGACTTTATAAGTTTTCAACTTAAAGGTGCTTATATATCGACGATAAAACGGAAACGCCCTGCGAAGCAGGACGGCAGAGCCGTTTATCTGGTTAGAATATCGCATGCTCCTCGACAATGACCTTAATATGCTTCATCGTCTTGTCTTCTGGCCCCTGAACGGGCAAGCCGACTTGGATATGCTCGGTAATATAGTTGATATTCTCCTGCGAGATAACTTCGCCTGGCAGCAGGATGGGGATGCCTGGTGGATATACGAATATAAATTCAGCGATAATACGTCCAGCGGACTCGGCCAGCGGTACGACCTCTGTCTGCGCATAGAACGCATCACGAGGCGACAGGGATAGATGAGGAATCTCCGGCACGATAACAACGACATCCTTGGCATTGTCGAGCTGCGGATGCTGTCTAGATAACTCCGCGAAGGCCTCTACGAGAATTGCAGTCGTCTTCTGATCATCGCCGGAAGTGATAATGCAAAGGATATTATACATATCGCTGAGCTCTACCTCGATGTTATAGTTCTCCCGGAGCCACAACTCCGCCTCGTATCCGGTAATGCCCAGCTTCCGTACATGGATGGTCAGCTTCGTCGGATCATAATCATAAGCAGCTCCGCGGCTGAGAATCTCCTCGCCGAAGCAATACAATCCCGGAATCTGATTGATCTGCCCGCGCACATGATGGGCTAGTTCGATTGCCTTATCCGTCATCGCCTTGCCATGCAGCGCCAATTGCTGGCGCGCGGTATCCAGCGAGGCGAGCAGGATGTAGGAGGTCGAGGTCGTAGTCAGCATACTGATGATCGATTGCACATGATCTGGATTAATTCTGCCTTTACGCACGTTGAGCAAGGAGCTCTGCGTAAGCGATCCGCCAAGCTTATGGATGCTGGTGGCCGCCATATCCGCGCCAGCTTGCATTGCTGATAATGGAAGCTTATCATTGAAGTGGATGTGAGCGCCGTGCGCTTCATCCACAAGAACAGGGATATCGTAGCTGTGTACGAGCTCTACAATTTCCTTCAAATTCGTGCTGATTCCGAAGTAGGTTGGATTAATAACTACGACGGCCTTCGCATCCGGATGCTTCTCTAACGCTCGCTTCACGGAATCCGTAGTAATGCCATGCGCTATGCCCAACTCCTCATCCATGAAGGGCGAGATGAAGATGGGTCTTGCTCCTGCGAAGATAATGGCTGACATGATGGACTTATGCACGTTGCGCGGCACGATAATCTTCTCGCCGGGTGCTGCTACAGCCAGAATCATGGTCATGATGGCACCGCTGGTCCCTTGCACGGAGAAGAATGTAGCATCAGCGCTGAATGCGTCAGCAGCAAGAGCCTGCGCCTCGCGAATAATGCTGGAGGGCCGATGCAGATCATCAAGCGGAGCGATATTGATTAGATCGATGGACAGTGCGTTGTCACCGATGAATGATCGGAATTCCGGGGACATGCCAAGCCCCTTCTTATGGCCGGGGATATGAAATTGAACGGGCTGACCGGCAGCGTGCTTCTGCAGAGCAGTGAAGAGCGGTGTAAGATTCTGATCCAAGATGTTTCATCCTTTCATAATAGCGCTGATGGCCAGTATGGCGTAAGTCCGATCCCTCATAGCCTTAGCCATTTATGAATAGGACAATGATGAGTATATCAAAACTGCCCCCGTATGCAACTTTATTTTTTCCTTCAAGCTATTAATGTGATAGGATAGATTCGTTCATTAAACGATCTCAGGAGAGAACACGATATGGTAAAGAAACAATTAGGCATGATTGCTTTCATGCTGACCACGACCTTCATTGGCTTCGGTATCATCATTCCGATTATGCCAGAGCTGCCTAATATGACGCATCTGCATATGAATGTGATGCTGGCGATCTATTCGGCGGCATCATTCATCATGTCCCCGCTGTGGGGCGCGTTATCGGACCGGATCGGCCGTCGGAAGATCATCCTTATTGGTTTATTAGGCTACTTCGCCAGCTTCCTGCTGCTGTCATTCTCATTAGACCATCTATGGCTGATGTATGTGTCGCGCGTGCTGGGCGGGCTGTTCTCTGGCGCGGTCATCTCTTGCGCCGTAGCTTATGTCGCGGATATCACTACAGATCAGGAACGCACGAAGGGGATGGCGCTTGTCGGCATGTCGATCGGCTTCGGGTTTATTATCGGCCCAGGGGTCGGCGGCTTACTCAGCGTCTTCGGTTATCAGGCACCGCTGCTGACTGCCGCAGGTCTCTCTCTCCTAATCTGGTTCATTTCCTATCGCAGCTTGGAGGAATCCTTAACACCGGACAAGCGCAAATCCTCCCATGCGCCGAAGGTTTCGCGCTGGACGGCGTTCGAAGGCCGAATGAAGTATCTATATGGCTTAGGCTTTATTGTATCGTTCACACTCGCAGGTTTGGAGGGAACGCTGCAATTTTTCCAGATGGAGCGGATCGGGGTGACCTCTGTTCAGATGGGGGGCATGCTGTTCGCCAGCGGAATTGTCGGCGCCCTGATTCAGGGCGGGATCGTAAGACGCTATGTGAAGAATGGGATGGAGAGTCGAGTGATTCTCATTGGCCTCGTGCTCTGCGCAGCCGGCTTCGGGCTGCTGCTGATGTCGAGCAATCTGTGGAATGCCACACTCTTCCTATTGGTCTTCGCAACCGGGAACGCCCTGCTGCGGCCATGTGTGACTTCCTTGATCACACAGAAGACCAAGGTTGGCCAAGGGGTTGCCACTGGGCTTAGCTCGTCAATGGACAGTCTAGGGAGAATTTGCGGGCCGCTGCTCGGCAGTGGATTATACTACTACGGCATTCATCTCCCGTTCCTTGCAGGTGCGATAATCTCCCTTGTGTCGATTGGTCTAGTAATTCGATTCACGCAATTAGATCGGCAGGCCTATTAATTATTCTCCCACTTCTTGTAATTGGTTCAAACTTCTTATACAATAATAGTAAATGTAAAAAGGCAAATTCGTTGAAAGACGAAGACGCAAAGCCCACGGAGCTACGGAATGACCTTCTATGCTGGCCGGGTTTCACATTCACTGCGCTATGCGTCCGCCATCTATTTGTTGTGGCGGATTTTTTTAATGTCACCAGAGTATAGGAGGAAGTGAAGTCGTGGATGGGTTAGATAGAAGGCCGCGCCAAGAGGCGGACGGTGAGTGGTTGAACGCGATCCTGCAACATGCTGTTGATGTTTATATTTGTCTCGACAGCCAAGGGGTAATCCAGTATGTTAGTCCTAATATCACTCGTATATTGGGATTTGAACCGAATCAGCTGATCGGGACCAAAGGCCTGCGATTCGCAGAATTCGACGATCTGCCGGATCAGGATCACTTCTACTTCGAGATGACCGATAATCTTGGAATGAATGTAGCGGAGCTGCGCATTAAGCGAGCAGATGGAAGCTGGTTCGATGTTGAGGTTGTCCAAGTGAATATGTCTCCTCATTCCGAGGAGGATGGCGTCGTCATCTCGATTCGTGACAATACCAAGAAGAAGGAAGCAGAGAACGCCTTATACCAAGCAGCTTACCACGATTATGTGACCAACCTGCCGAATCTGCGATTGTTCGATGAGGAGCTGGAGCGCAATATAGCACTATATCTCATCAGCAAGAAACGATTTTCCCTGGTCTTATTCAGTATCGATCAGTTCAAGCTCATTCATGACTCGCTGGGTCATCGTGTCGCCGACGAGCTGCTGAAGCAATTCGTATTCAAGCTGAGGGAGATCATCACCACGGAGCGCAAGGTTTATCGTGTCGGCGCGGATGAGTTCTGCGTCGCTATCTATGATACGTCCAGCAGTAGTGATGTTATGGACTTCGCCGAGATGCTTCTGCAGGCTGTACGTGAGGAGCGGTTCTATGTGCAGCATTATGAGCTTCGACTGACGATTAGCGTGGGAGTCGGCTTCATGCCGGAGGATGGCGATCGTACAGAGCATCTGCTGCGCAATACAGTCGCTGCTCTGAATTATGCGAAGGAGCAGGGACGTGACCAGGTCCGATCCTACTCGACAGCATTGAATATACACGCCTTCAAGCGGTTCACCTTATTCAACGATATGCTAAGGGCGCTTGAGAAGAATGAGCTCTTTATCGAATACATGCCAATTGCAGAGAGCGATCAACTGGAGATTGTGGGAGCCGAAGCGTTGGTGCGGTGGAATCATCCAGATTGGGGTATCGTCATGCCAGAGGAATTCATCCCGATCGCTGAGGAAGCAGGGCTGATCGATGCGATCGGGGAATGGGTGATGCTGGAAGCCGCTACGCAGAACAAGCGATGGATTGCCAGCGGATTACCGCCTATCGTCATGGCCGTGAATGTGTCCGGCAGACAATTGATGAATCGCAGCTTTGTAGAGAAGGTCGACCGGATTCTTGAGCAATCGGGACTAGCTCCTGAATATCTGGAGATCGAGATTACGGAGAGTATTGCTGTGAACGATCTGCGCGATGTCAGATCGATCATCCAAGATCTGAAGAAGCGACGCGTGAGATTCTCCCTGGATGACTTCGGGAAGGGGTTCTCTTCGCTGCATCAGTTGACTAATCTACCGATTAACAAGCTGAAGATTGATCGATCGTTCATTAGAGAGAATCTGGGAGAGAATGGAAAAGGCAACGTAGTCGATCATATTGTCGGACTAGCGAAGACGATGGAGGTTATCATCGTTGCAGAGGGTGTGGAGAACGCTGAGCAGCATGAATACCTGAAGAACCTGGGATGCCATGAGATACAGGGCTACTACCTGAGTCCGCCGTTATCGGCGAATGAGTTTGCGAAATCATTGAAGCATAATGCCTTCAAGAATCTGCGCAAGGATATCGCTGCAGATCCATTCAGCAATCGACGGAAGTATTTCCGACTGGAGCTTGAGAATCCACTCCTTGCGGATTTAACATTATCGATGTTCAGAGGCAAGTATGTCAATCTGGGCTCTACACAGGCCTTCATCTCTAACATTGGCCCAAGCGGGCTCAGGTTCATCGTGAATATCAAGTTCCCAATCAATGACGACATCATGCTAGTTTTTAAGACTGAGATCTTGAATGTATCGTATTCGCTCAGCGGCAAGGTGGTATGGTACAGGGAAGTGGATGAAGCCGGCATCTATGAATACGGCGTTTACTTTGTCATCGAGCCTAAGGAGCAAGATGAACTGATCCAGGTGTTGAACCGCCTGGCCATTTACATGCGAGACGGACTTCCGCCGCACACGACGATTTATCTGGGTGACCCGGTCCCGCTCTTGAAGGAAACACGCAGATAACTTTGTCTTGCCGCGTAATGTCATGATGTTAGGCTTATAGACAAGACTGGAAATCATAATAGGTAAACGGCATGGGAAAAGCCCTGTGCCGTTTTTCTATTTCTGAATCGTCCGGTGCGGGAAATCCGTACGTCTTGTTGGGTTGGATGAGTCAAATTGACGGAACTGGCGAGGTGTAGTTCCTGTCTCGGCCTTGAAGACGGCATGGAAGACCTTCATGTCGTGGTAGCCGACCCTTTCCGCTATCTGATACACTTTGTCGTCGGTTGAAGTCAACAGCCGAATGGCTTCTTCAATCCGAAGTTTCCGAATATATTCACCGAAGCTGTATCCTGTATATTGGGTGAGTCGGTAGTGAATTTGATTTACGGTTAACCCGGTCATGTCGGCTAGATCGTGCATCTTGAATTTGCTGTCGGCACAATGTGTCTGGATATGGCTCAGGAGATTCTGCACGGAAGTCTGATTATTCGGCCTCTCGGTATCCTGATCATAACTTTGCAGACGAACGATGAGTGTCAGCAGTTGAAGAAGCTGGCCAACAAGCACGGTCTCGCAGCCTAGATCTCGCAGCCGATATTCGATGTACATGCTTTCAATCAATTGGACGATTTGCTCGGAGTTGTTCGACAGCTTCCATGGAACTGAATTCGAGCTGCTAAACAGGTCTGCGATGTGTTCGGAGCCGGGCATGTTAGCAAGCCAGGCTTCCAGCAGATTGGACTGAAAAACAATATTGTAAATGGTCAAACGTTTGTCCCTGTTGGCAGAAGATGGTCTGAAGACATGAGCAGTACCGACAGGAATGATAAACAAATCGCCCTTGGAGACGGGAATGGTATGCTCATTCAGATAATGGAAGCCTTGTCCTTCGCTGACATAATTCAGCTCGATAAAGTCGTGCAAATGCTGGGGGAGATGGAATGCTTCGTTGACCTTGTTCATGTATAGAGGCATATCGTTGGGAATGATATTGCTTCCGGACAATAGCATTCTTCGACGTGTAACCACAGGATACCTCCGTTCAGCATTTCTATCAGAATACAGAATTGGCCTATATAATTCAAGAATACACCCAATACAAATGAATATAAAGAGCCTATAATTGCGATATCCCGCAACATGTTCATGAATATTCGAAAGGTGGTACTGAAGTGGCGAACATGAGCAACAGGCAATGGACGGCTAAGTGGATCTGGGCCGACACGGAATCAGCCTCTGTGTATTCCAATGAAATGGTATTGTTTCGCAAGTCGTTTCAATTGTCAGAGGCGATTGAAGACTTAAGCATTCATATTTCGGCCGATAGCCGATATCAGTTGTTTCTGAATGGTGTGCGAATGGGAGTCGGCCCTTGCAAGGGTGATCGGCATACGCAATATTATGAAACATACGATGTGACGCCATGGCTGAGAACGGGCTTAAATATGATTGCAGTTAGAGTGCTGCATTATGCTCCGGGAGGCCCATCTCACGCGGCTGGCTCCAGCGCCATTATGCGCTCGCCATGGGGCGGGTTTCTGTTGGAAGCAGAAGCTACGTGTACGGAGACACCTATTCTGGAGACGGATGGAAGCTGGCTGTGTATTCGTGACGAGTCTTATCGATTGGAGAATGAAAGCTGGATATCCGGCAACTGGATGGGCGGCGTTGAACGAGTGGACGGAGCCGTACGGCCGCATGGATGGGAGCAGCTGGATTATGATGACAGTCAGTGGCAGCCTGTCCGAATCATGCGAGAAACCTGGAATCGTTGGGGTGTATTGTACGATTGGCCGCTGGCGCCAAGGCCAATTCCGATGATGTATGAAGAATTACGCGAATTTATTGGAGTGAAAAGAGCGGAGGGCTGGCCACTTGATCAAGGAATGGCGCGTGTGGCCGACAGTGTTATTGCTGCCAACTCGACAGCGTGGATTGAATTGGATGCAGGAGAGCTGACTACCGGCTATTTGCAAATCGCAATGAGCAGCGGTGTCGGCAGCACGATTCGCTTGATCAGCTCAGAATGCTATGAACGTATCGGACCGGATGGCAAACGACTCAAAGGGGTGCGCGATGAAGCATCGGAAGGACAAGTGCTGCTCGGAGATTCGGATCAATACAAGGTGGCTGGGGCGGGAGAAAGCAAGGGGAAATGGGAAGTCTATGAGCCGTACTGGTTCAAGACATTCAGGTTTGTGAGGCTTGAAGTAGAGACCGGGGATGTCCCGCTTGTCTTCCATCGGCTTGATTATCGGGAAACCGGCTACCCGCTGGAAGCAAAGGCGGAATTTAGATGTTCGGACGAATATCTGGATTCGTTTTGGCCGATCAGCATCCGTACCTTGCAGCGATGCATGCATGAAACGTACGAGGATTGTCCTTATTACGAGCAATTACAGTACACGATGGATACGGCACTGCAGATGCAATTCACTTATCGCCTCAGTGGAGATGATCGGCTCGCACGCAAGGCGATACATGACTTTCACAGCTCCCGCCTGCCTGATGGCATGCTTCAATGCCGCTACCCTACTGTGGAGCCGCAGGTAATTCCTGGATTCGCACTGTATTGGGTGCTCATGATAAGGGATCATTACATGTATTACGGTGACAAGTCATTACTGCGTCAATATATGCCTACAGCGGACGGCGTTCTGGAGTGGTTCCGCCAGCGCCTCCAGGACGATGGTCTAGTCGGGCCCTTCCCTCGCGAATACTGGTCTTATATCGATTGGGTAGTGGAATGGCGGAACGGTGTTCCCGGAGCGGCAGAAAAAGGACCGATTACGGTATCCAGCCTGATGTACGCAGCAGCCCTAAATGCTGCGGCCGAGCTGCATGACGCCATTGAGCGAACATCACTGGCCGCAGAGTATCGAGGCTTGGCGAGAACAGTTCATGCGGCTGTTCAATCACTATGCTGGTCGGAAGAAGAAGGGCTGTATCGGGATGGTCCAACTGTTGAAGCATACAGCCAGCATGTACAAGTATGGAGCATCCTGTCTGGATTACAACAAGGAGAAGACGGGCAGAGACTGATGCGCCGGACGATGGCCCGATCCGATCTTGCGGCAGCTTCATATTCGATGTCCTACTTCCTGTTCCGGGCGCTAGAGGAAGCGGGTGCGTACGATCTTGCATACCCGTTGTGGGATCAATGGCGCGGTATGGTGGATCTTCATCTAACGACCTGGATCGAGAATCCGAACGGGGCCCGCAGCGATTGCCATGCATGGGGGGCGTTGCCGCTTTATGAATTCCCGTCGGTGATATTGGGCGTTCGACCGCTTGAACCGGGCTTCGGCACAATCGGCATCCAGCCGCAACCCGGTCCGCTGCAATTCGCAGAGGGTTCCTGTATTACACCGCATGGAGCTGTTCATGTCAAATGGCGCATCCAACACGATGAATTTATTCTGGAGGTAGAGGGACCGGCTGATATTCCGGTTGTCGTCAGGATGCCAGATGGCCAACAATGGAAATTTGAATCAAGCCGACATGTTCGGATCGAACATACTGGCGTTAATTCCGGACTGCCTGAGAAGGGGGAGTGATAGGATGAAGGTGAATCGGATTCGCTTGATCACACGAGCAGACGATGCAGGCAGCAATGAGTCGGCTAATAGCGCGATTCGGGACGCAGTCAACAGTGGGCTCGTTCGCAATGTCTCCTTTATGACGACTTGCGATGCGCTTGAAGAAGCAGTGGGGCTTTTTCGAGATGACGAGGAAGTGTGCTGCGGCGTTCACTTGACAATGAATGCGGAATGGAATCGGGTCAAATGGGGGCCGGTAGCGCCTATAGATCAAGTCCGGTCGCTCATTGATGCAGAAGGATTCTTCCACCCGACGCCGGAGGCGATGAGGCAGGCAGGGGCAAAAGTGGATGAGCTGTTTATTGAAATGGCCGCCCAGCTGGAACGACTTCGGAAGGCGGGGATAACGGTGAGATATGCGGATGAGCATATGGTCTTTGGCCGAGTATTCGATGGCTTTGAAAACCGATTTGATCTGTGGTGCAAGCAGGAACGGTTGGTCAATCACAGAAAATTTACAAGGCGACTTCCGCATCCGACCGTTTCGATTGCACCCTTGATTGATCTGGTGGGGACATTGAATCTTGCAGAGCCAGGCGTCTATACCTGGGTGACCCATCCGGCATATGATTCCGATGAGATGCGGCAATTAGTCCACGCTGGTTTAGAGGAAGGCCGCATAGCTAGAGAAAGGGACGCTGATGCCCGCTTGATGACCAGCGAGGAGCTGAAGCGTGCACTTCTAGAAAGGGATATTGCCCTTATTCGATATGATGAGGCATGAGGGATCCTTATAATTATTCCGTTAACAGAAAACCTGCAAAAGCCCAAGACGGGCTTTTGCAGGTTTTTTCTAATTGATGATACTTATTCAATCCGAAAAACAGACAAATGCACAGTCCATACAGACAAATGTCAAGTGAAAGATGCAGTTGTGTACAGATGTCCGTCAACTCTCCTAATTTCCCCGTACAAAAGGCAGGGGATAAGACGATAAAATTCATCCATGTAAGCGTTTAAAATAAAACGAGGACTGGGAGGTAAATGAATGAGAAGCAAGTTGAAGAAAATGCTGCTGGTCAGTCTGATCGTCGTAATGGCTTTATCTATGCAATTGGCAGGAATCGGTTCCATCATGGAAGTAAAAGCATCTGATGAGGAGGTGCCGCCTCGCTTCCCGCTGGGGATTGAACTAAGTGGATTGGGCTCAGCCTATGAGTTTGTAGACGTGGTGAAGACTTCGAGAGATTGGCAGGCCATTACGGGAAGCGATCCGATTCCTCGGGATGAGCATGGCTGGCCGCTAACGGATGCCAGAACCGTTATATATGATAAGCGACCCTTCGGCGCCTGGGCCCCGCCTATGGATGATCCTGAAGCATTCGCTTCGGACATGAGCGGAACGTACAAGATGTCGTTTAAGGGTCAGGCGGATATTAGGTCTGCCGAAGATGCGTCTTCCTTCGCGATTCAGAACCAGATTTATGACGAGGCGACGAATACGACAACAGCTGACATCGTCGTCCCTCCTGGAAAAGGGCTCATGTTCCTCATATTCGAAAATACGGTGTACGATGAGGATGCTGGTATTGCGGGTATCAAGGAACTAGAGATTATTCGTCCGGGCTATCATGATCGACCTAATCAGATATTTACGGATGAATATTTGGCTTCGCTTGAGCCGTTCAGCACATTGCGGTTCATGGATTGGCTGCAAACAAACGAACATAATTTGCCATTTAGCGCGCCGAAGAACACCTTTGACTGGACTGACCGTAAGCTACCGACTGATGCGACTCAGATGAAGATGGCTGAGGCTGGCGGCAGAACCGAAACAAGAGGCACAGCGTGGGAATATGTGATCGAGCTTGCCAACTTAACGGGAAAAGATCTGTGGATCAATATTCCGGCGCCTGCAACGGATGATTATATTATTAGTCTGGCCACTATGCTGAGAAATAACTTGAACCCGGAACTGATTGTTTATGTTGAATATTCGAATGAAGTGTGGAACACTCAGTTTGGACAATATGCGTACAACAGGGATTGGGCAAAAGCTGAAGTAGCGGCAGGTAATTCGGATTTGAACAATGACGGGACGACAGCGGATCATACATTGGCTACTCACCGGCATGCCAAGGTTACACGGCATATTAGTCATTTATTCAAATCGGTATATGGAGCGGAAGCGATTAATACGACGATCCGTCCTGTCCTGACTTGGCAGTATTCCAATGCATGGGGGTTCAATAAGCAGCTGAACTGGTTGAAAAACACGTATACAAACGAGGATCCATCCGATTATCTTTACGCAATGGCAGGAGCCCCGTACATTAGAGAGGGAGCTCATGTTGAGGGTGAATCACCGGAAGCCATCATTGATAAGATGCTTGTGAACTTAAGAAATCCAACGACTGGAGTCAAGGCGCGCACGCAGGAACTGAAGACGATCGCCGACAATTTTGATTTGAAATTATTGATGTATGAAGGCGGTCCTGACAACGGCGGCGGGTCGACAGTGAATGTCGGGAACAGAATATTGGCTAATCGACATGCTAACATGGGTGAATTTGTAAAGGAAATGTTGATTGATCATTATTTCGATACTAATGCCGGTTTGTTCATTTACTTTGCTCATGCCGGCTATTACAGCAGACATGGCGGATGGGGAGCTGTTGAAGACGTTCGAAATCTGAATACGCCTAAGTTTAATGCGCTTCAATTTATAGCGGACTATCTGCTTACCAATGAAATCGGTCTAGAGCCTGGCGGGATACCCGTTATAGATCCTGGTGAAGATCCCGGCGAAGAACCGAATGAACCATCGAATATTATGTTCGAGGACAATTTTGATGAGCTGAAGGAAGACTGGACATTGGGGAGCAACATGACCGTGGAGGACGGAATGCTCAAGATGGGCGTATCCGGAGATGCAGTGGCGACGCTTGGTCAATCCTTCGATTCCACGTATTCGCTATCTGTGGATATAACCCCAACGATGACAACGTCCAATTGGAATGCAACGCGTATTAATTTCCATATCCAGAATAACAATTCTGATCGTTACCAGCTGACGATCGGGCACGCGAATTCGGGTACGGGGAATGTGGTGATTAGGAGAATTGTGGATTCTGTGGAGACGATTGTGCAGTCCAGCACACATCTGCTGACGCCAGGAAAATCTCGCGTTCAGGTGATTGCAGAGGACAGCGGACATCTTAGTGTGAAGGTGTTAAACGGCGAAACCGTCACTACGGTGATCGACAGAGTTGCGGACAGTACCTTTACCTCCGGCAAGATAGCGATAGGCGGAAGAGCGGGTCAAGTGAACTTCGACAATATTCAGATTGAAAGTGGCATTCAGCCGCTCAGATGGGTAGAGGTCGGCGCGGAACCGGAAGAAGAACTACCCGTGATCTTATTCGAAGATAACTTTGAGGAATTGAAAGAAGACTGGACATTAGGGACCAACATGAGCGTGGCAGACGGGATGCTCAAGATGGGCGTATCCGGAGATGCAGTAGCGACGCTTGGTCAATCCTTCGATTCCACGTATTCGTTGTCTGTGGATATAACCCCAACGATGACAACGTCCAATTGGAATGCAACGCGTATTAATTTCCATATCCAGGATAACAATTCTGATCGTTACCAGCTGACGATTGGGCACGGAAATTCGGGTACGGGAAATGTAGTGATTCGGAGAATTGTGGATTCTGTGGAGACGATTGTGCAGTCCAGCACACATCTGCTGACGCCAGGAAAATCCCGCGTGCAGGTTATTGCAGAGGACAGCGGACATCTTAGTGTGAAGGTGTTAAACGGCGAAACAGTGACCACGGTGATCGACAGAGTTGTGGACAGTGCATTTACTTCAGGCAAAATAGCGATTGGCGGAAGATCGGGTCAAGTGAACTTCGACAATATTCAGATCATTGAAGGCATAGTGCCTCTTGAATGGGTGACCGTAGGCGGAGCTGCAACAGATACAGCAGCTCCTGAGTGGGGCAACTCCGCAGCAATAACAGTGACGGAGGCAACGACTAACAGTTTGACTGTAACTTGGCCGGCGGCTACTGATAATATAGGTGTCGACAAGTATGAACTGTACTTGAACAATGCAACGACAGCGCACTCTGTGCTCGGCAGCAATCAGTTAAGTTACCAGATCACGGGATTGGCAGCGGGAATGGCTCACACGGTGAAGGTTGAAGCTGTTGACGCAGCCGGCAATCATAGTCCACCGCTTTCGGTAACAGGTACAACAATTCAGGTTGATGGGCCTTCCGAGGCTACTGTAACGATCAACAAAAATGTGCAATATCAACAAATCGAAGGATTTGGCGCATTTGGCGGTACAGAAACTACATGGGGTAGTAGATCTAGTCTTCATAGTACTGAATTCATTGATCTGATTATCGAGGATATGGGAGCCTCCATCATCCGTACTTCGTTAGTAGGCAACTTCGAGAACGTCAATGATAATGACGATCCCTATGATACGGATTGGACCAAGTTTAATGTAGATGAGCATTATGGCGTAGCACAAGAGCATACCCAGCTTAGACCTTGGCTGAACTATGTCAAGGAAGCGAAGGAGAAGGCGGATTCCCTGGACCAAGATTTGAAAATCATTACAAGCGTGTGGAGCCCGCCTAGATGGATGAAATATAACAATGCTCATTTCGGCACGGATAAAACCTGGAATCGGGTAAGCAATGGCGTCGGCCCCGTCCCCGGTACGCCAGGCGCTCTGGAGAATATGTATCCGGAATATGCAGAATACCTTTATGCGTATACCCAGATCTTCAAACAGGAAACCGGGTTTGACTTGTACGCGCTGAGCTTGCAGAACGAACCAGACTTTGCTCAAAGCTTCCCATCAGCCGTATACAGCCCGGACCAATATCGCGATATGCTGCTGGAGCTTGGTCGCAGATTCGAAGCTGAAGACGTTGATGTCAAGCTGTTCGGTCACGAAGATGTATCGGTTCAGGATAGAATCAAACAATATCTGGATACGACTGCCGGGAATATGGAAGCTAGACATTATCTGGACATCATGGCTGTCCATGGCTACAGCAGCGACGGGATTACGTCCGGCGGTTCGGATCAGGCGTGGATCAATACGCGAGCTATGGCAGATGCTTATAACTATCCATTGTGGATGACAGAGACATCAGGATATGGCACGACTTGGGCGGATGCGCTGAGACTGGCGAATTCGATCCACTCGGCTCTTTACTACGGCAAAGTTAATGCATGGGTGTTCTGGTCGTATGTCGAAGCCGTTAATAACAATTTCACTCTGATTGAAAAAAGCGGCCAAGGCTTAAATCCGACAATGAAGTATTACGCGTCAAAAAACTATTACAAATATATTCGTCCAGGCGCTGTAATGGTTGATGCCGTCTCCGATCATTCAGAAGTTAAGGTCACAGCTTTCAATCACGCTGAGGATCAGACGATGACAGTCGTCCTGATTAATAATGACCCTGTTCAGAGAAGTGTGCAATTAGATTTAGAAAGCTCTAATGTTCCTGATACATTTGAAGTGTATCGTTCTACCGAAACCGACAAATTTGCCGCCTCCGGCACATTCACTGTCGGTGGAACCTTGATGTTACCGCCACATAGTGTAACTACCTTGTACGGTCATTTTGCTGGAACGGATGTCGGAATCGCACCTGTTATCATTAGTCAACCAAGCGATGCATCGGCAACTGAAGGAACAGCAGCGCGATTTGAAGTGCAAGCTCATGGATCACCGAATCTATCATTCCAGTGGTATAAAGACGGGCAGCCATTATCGGGTGAAGTCGGTCGCACCTATCAGGCCAATGCCCTCTCGTTAGCGGATAACGCTTCCGTTTATACTGTCACCATTACCAATCCATATGGCCAAACGACTAGTCAAGGAGCAGTGCTTACTGTAACGCCATTTGTCGGTATGGAGGTGCGTAAGCTGAGCGCAGCCCCAATCATCGATGGCATCGTCGATCCTGTATGGGATGAAGTGGAGGAGCATTTGCTTAATAAATTCGTTATCGGGCAGCCTGCTGAGAATAATATGTCTGGTAAGGCCAGAATCGGCTGGGATAATGATTACATGTATCTTCTTTATCACATCACCGACGATGTGACGGTAACTGGATTTGATGAAGTGGAGCTCTTCTTCGATAGCGACAACAGCAAAGCCTCTTCCTATAACGAGAATGATTACCAGTTTGTATTCGCATATGGCGGAACAACACCTGTTGAGACGAAGCGAAATCATATTACCGGCATTGAATACGCATCTAGTCCCGTTGATCAGGGCTATCTGATTGAAGCTCGGATACCGCTCGCGACATTAGGACTGATCCCGCAATATGGCGTGATGTTCGGAATGGATCTAGCTGCGGATGATTATGATGTGGCTGACAGGGCACAACGGTTGCACAAGATAGCTTGGAACACGTCCAATAACGATATTTGGTTTGATCCTCGCTATATGGGAATTGGAAGATTGGCAGAAAGTATCCATACTGAAGAACCAGTAGATCCTGAAGAGCCAGTAGATCCTGAAGAACCAGCGGAGTCATGTGAACCTGGAAATTCTGGTCAGACGAATAATAATGGCAAGAACGACGGAAAAGGCAACGGTCCAAAGAGTTGTAGTAACGGCAACAACGGCAACAACGGCAACAACGGCAACAATGGCAACAAGGGGAGAAAGTAACCTCAATTTCATTGGGTTCAAACCCGCAGAGCGCCTCCTTCAGGAGGTGCTTTGTGTATTTTCTAGAATTGATATGATATGGATATGGTCGACAAAAGATAAGGATGTCAACAGAGTCTCGTAGAAGCGGGCGCTGTTCGTCTCGTACAATAAAGATGCAATAAAAAACGAAATAATGAATTCAGGAGGGTAATCAATGAAACAAGTCAAATGGGCTTTAGCTGTCTTGATGGTGATTACATTAGTGTTCGTCACAGCATGCTCCAGCAATAATGGTACAGATAGCTCTACGAGCACTCCAACAAACAATTCAACAGCTCCAACAACTACGCCGGGAAACACGGATGCCCCGGATGCCCCGACTGCTCCGGCTGAACCGATCGATCCAATAGGCAAATACGAAACGCCGGTGAAAATGACGATGGCGGTTCAACGAACAGCTCAAGAATTTGTATCAGGCGAGACGGATGAGGACAATCGCTGGATCAAAGAATATTTGAATGCTCTGAATATTGACGTAGATGTTGCTTGGGCTATGCCAGGCGGCGAGTACTTCGAGCGTCTGGGAGTAACCGTTGCGACAGGCGATCTGCCCGATGTGATGGCAGTTGACAAAGTGACGCTGGTACAATTGGTCGAATCGGACATGATCCAAGATTTGACAGAGGTGTACGAGCAATACGCTTCTCCACTGCTCAAGAGCATCATTGACTTGGACGGCGGCGGATATGCATGGAAGCAAGCAAGCTTTGACGGCAGACTGATGGCCGCTCCAGAGCGTTCCGCGAATCTGGCAGGCAAGATGATTCATATCCGGAAGGACTGGCTGGATAATCTGGGGTTAAAGCCGCCGACATCGATCGATGAATTGCTTGAGATCTCCAGAGCCTTTACTTATGACGACCCGGACAAAAACGGACAGAACGATACGCTCGGTTTGGCTACGGCCAAAGACATTGTATCCTGGAATTTGGATCTAAGCGCATTTATTAATGGTTATGGCGGTTATCCGAAAATATGGCTCAAAGATGATGCTGGAAAATTGGTATACGGTTCCATTCAACCGGAAGTAAGAGCGGGTCTTCTTAAACTGCAGGAATTGTACAAAGACGGTCAGATTGATAGAGAATTTGCCGTTAAAGATATGAACGCTGTGAATGCCGATATTACGGCAGGCAAGTTCGGTCTTGCATTCGGTGGGCTGTCGACCCCGATTTCTCCGTTCCAGAACGTCAAGAAACTGGAAGACAAATTAGACGTTATATCCGTTCCGCTCGTATCGATCACAGGTCAGCCGGCTAAGCCGGAAGGCTCGGTTACTGTAAATACGTTCTATGTTGTGCGCAAAGGCTATGAGCATCCGGAAGCGCTTATCAAGCTGCAAAACCTGTTCGTCGACATCTGGTACGGCGAACAAGCGGAACGTTATGAAGAGATGATTACAGGTGTTATTGACGAAAAGACGCATAACTACTTCCAATACGCGCCAATTAAAGCGACAAATCAAGGGAAAAATGCATTTATTCATAATCGTATAGTAGATGCCTTGGATGACAAGCTGCCGGTGTCCGACCTTAACACAGAGGAGAAGAACTACTACGATCTGATTACAGCGTACGACGCGGGAACTGGTGATGCGGCAGGCTGGGCTTACAAACGCGTATTCGGACCAGGCGGCTCGCTCGCTGTTCTGAAAGATTACCTTGAAGAGGATCTGTATCAGGTGAATGAGTTCTACGGATTGCCGACGGAGACGATGGTCACCAATTGGTCGACGCTGCAAGATATGGAGAACGAATTGTTCCCGCGCATTGTTATGGGAGAATCGATCGAAAGCTTTGACACTTTCGTGAAGGATTGGAACAATCTTGGCGGTGTCAAAATTACGGATGAAGTAAATGCCTGGTATCAATCAAATAAATAATCCCATATAGGACGAAATGTTCCATAGCGCTCGGGTCTGCAAGCTTGGCTCGGGCGCTTATATTCGATGACAGGAGAGATCATGATGGAGCCCCAAACGGATATTCGACCTTTGCGAGCCAACAGACGAATGACATGGCCGAAGTTCAAAATACAAATTCCATTACATTTGATGTTGATCCCTGGGTTGATTCTTCTCTTTATTTTCAGTTTCGGGCCGATGTTCGGCATTACGATCGCATTCCAGAAGTTTCTGCCGGCCAAAGGTTTTTTTGGGTCACCATGGGTCGGGCTCGATAACTTCAAATTTATATTTATGATGCCCGATTTCAAACGGGCGTTGTGGAATACGATTATAATTGCTGGTTGGAAAATAACAGCCGGGCAGATTGCCCCTATCCTGACAGCGATATTACTTAACGAGATGCGGATTCAATTGATCAAACGATCTGTTCAGACAATTATTTATTTGCCTCACTTCCTGTCATGGGTTTTACTTGGCGGCATTTTGCTTGAACTGTTATCGCCCAGTCATGGCATTGTCAATCAATTCCTCGGCTTGCTTGGCATCCAGCCTATTTTCTTCCTTGGAAGCAATGATTGGTTTAAATTTACGATTGTGATCACCGATGTATGGAAAGACTTTGGGTTTGGAACGATCGTTTACTTAGCTGCGCTAACCGGCATTAATCCGAGCTTATACGAAGCTTCAGTGATCGATGGCGCGAATCGGTGGAGGCAAACATGGCATATCACACTACCGGGCATGAGAGCGGTTATTGTGTTGCTCGCTACACTCAGTCTGGGTCAGATTCTGAATGCTGGCTTTGACCAAATATTCAACTTGTACAGCCCAATCGTATATAAGAGCGGTGATATAATCGATACCCTTGTATACCGCGTCGGCCTTGTGAATTATCAATACAGCGTTGCAACGGCGGTTGGATTATTTAAATCAGGTATATCGCTTGTCCTGATCTCGACATCCTACTATCTGGCATACAGGCTGGCCAACTATCGAATATTCTAAAAAGGGGGAGTAGTGGTGGTAGAAGATCGGTCGCTTGTTTATCGCACCTTTCTTGCAGTCAATTATGTGGTAATGATTAGTCTGGCTCTGCTTTGCATCTTCCCTTTGATTCATGTACTTGCGATATCGCTTAGCGACGCTGCGTCAGTAAGCGCAGGAAGGGTCAAGTTATGGCCGGTAGAGTTCACAACAACATCCTATGAATATGTCATTAAGAATAAAGCGTTTCTCAAAAGTTTGATGGTTTCCGTCAACAGAATCTTGATCGGTGTCACGCTGGCAATGATCATTAACGTATTATGTGCCTATCCGTTGTCGAAGAGTAATATCGATTTCAGCGGACGCACCATCTATGTCTGGCTGTTTGTATTCAGTATGTTGTTCTCTGGAGGATTGATCCCGACATTCCTGGTTGTGAAGGAAATGGGGATGCTGGATACAATCTGGGCGCTCACCGTACCGAATGCGGTCATGGTATTCAACATCGTGCTTATGTTGAATTTCTTCCGTAATTTGCCGAAGGAGCTAGAGGAGGCGTCGTTGATTGACGGAGCGGGCCATTGGGGCATCCTGACGAAAGTATATATTCCGCTCTCGCTGCCATCGATTGCCACGATCCTGTTGTTTACGATTGTCGGTCTGTGGAATGAATGGTTCCAGGGCATCATTTATATGAATCGGCCTAGCAACTACCCGCTTGCGAGTTATTTGCAGACGATTATTATAAGAGACACAGCAATCGAGGATGCGGCTTTGAATGAATTGGCGGCTATTAACGACCGAACGACGAGATCCGCACAAATATTCCTCGGCGCACTTCCCGTTCTGTTGGTGTATCCATTTCTACAAAAACACTTCGCCAAAGGGATTACATTGGGCAGTGTTAAAGAATAAAATCTGATATGCTAGTAGAAAACATAGGAATGAAGGGGTTCTTTTGCGCGGATTCCGGAAAATGTCGATCTACAGCAAGATTATTATTACATTTCTACTTGCTATTATTCCTTTATATATGATGACGATGCTGTTCAATGAGCGAAGTCAAAATGTGCTTAAGCGTGAAATCGTCTCCTCTATGACGGATCGTGTGAATTTCTACCAGCGCAGCTTGGAGCGGGAATTAGATAATTTGTATTCCTTTCAGAACAATCTTGCACTGGATCGCAAGCTGCAACGCTACGGAGTTGCGGGCGGATATGTAAGCGATGTGGAGCGGGTTGATCTGATTCGGGATATTCAACGGCAATTGATATTGCTAAGGGCGTCTAATCAGTACGTACATGAAGTTAGAGTCCATTTCTTTCAACAAGGTACGACGATTTCAACGACCTCCATGTATGCGGTTCTCCAGCAGGACGAGGTGGAGCCCCTGCTTCGGATCAGCCAATCGGATGCATTGCTGCACTGGAATAATCGATTGTTTCTGAGAATGGCCTACCCACTTTCCTTGAGCATAGCGGGACAAGAGAAGGTGCCATTGTTCTTGATCGAAACGGAGCTGTCCAAGCCGGCTTTAGTCAAGATGTTGTCGGAGTTCTCGCTCAATGGACCGGAGGCGGTCGTGCTGACTAGTACAGATAAAGACTGGGAATTGTCCAACATCGAATTTGATGCTGCGTCGGCTGAAGGGAGCGGCGAATACTTAACGGCCTGGGGTTTGTCTGAAAATTACAATTTGTTGTTGACGTCTTATGCACCGGAAGAAATGATCGTTAAGCCTTTGCAAGTATTTCGAGATTGGTTTTTGGCGTTATCACTGATTACCTTGTGCATCATACTTATTTACTCTTACAGCATCAACAAGATGTTGCATCAACCGTTCAAAACGTTGATCAAGTCGTTTCGCAAGCTGGAAAGCGGGCAGTTCGAGGTGCGTGTCGCTCACAAAGGCCAGGATGAATTTCAACTGTTATATACGCGCTTTAATATGATGGTGGAGCAGATCGATCATTTGATTACCAGCGTCTATCAGCAGAAGATACGCACCCAGCAAGCGGAGCTTAAACATTTGCAATCGCAGATCAATCCCCATTTCTTATATAACAGTTTATTTGTCTTGCATCAAATGGTCATCATGCAGGATTACGACAATCTGGCCTATTTCTCGAAAAACTTGTCCGATTATTTCAAAATGATTACTCGCAACGCTATGCAGGAAGTGGCCTTAGCGGAAGAAGTCAGAAATGCGCAAATTTATGTCAACATTCAGGCGTTTCGCTTCTCGAACCGGATTCGCGTCACATTCGACGAATTGCCTATCGAACTGCAATCATGCAATGTTCCGCGTTTGATCCTCCAGCCGATTATAGAAAACGCCTTCGTGCACGGTCTTAAGAATGTGATGGCTAACGGTCGAATTGAGGTTCGATTTGTCGCAGAGGATCAGCTCCTTAAAGTTGAAGTGACAGACAACGGCGAAGGATTGTCAGATGATCGTTATGAGCAGATTCACGGTTGGTTGAGCCTCGGCAACGAAGAATGGAACGGTATTGAAACTACGGGATTAATTAATGTTCATCAACGATTACGATTGAAATTCGGCCAGAATGCGGGGGTAGAGGTTCTGCGGCTGCAAGGCGGGGGGCTTCTAGTTACGTTGAATATTCCTTTGGAAGGAGTTGAGGGCGATGTCGATGTACCGATTACTGGTCGTGGATGACGAGCCCTATATTGTCGACTCTATAACCGCCATGCTGCGAGATATGGATGAATTTGAACTTGATCTTTATTCGGCTTACTCAGCTGTGGAAGCTTTGAAACTATTGGAGCAGTATCGATTTGACATTGTCATGAGCGATATTCACATGCCGGGCATGGACGGTTTAGAGATGCAGCGCAAAATCAATGCGCTCTGGTCCCGATGCAAGCTGATTTTCCTGACAGGGTACGAGCAGTTTGAATTTATCCAGCTTGCGATGAAGCAGGGCGCCACCCATTATATTCTTAAGACGGATGGGGTCGATGAAATCAAACAAGCAATTCGGCAGGTTGTACATCAGATCGAGCATGAGCTGGCCAATATGGAAATACTGCAGCTGGCCCGTAAACAGATGAATATGGCTCTTCCCTTATTGAAAAAGGAACTGCTTGTGTGGCTCAGCGAGCAGGAAAGCAGCCTGAGATTTCGCCGGAAGAAATTTGGTGAGCTTGGTTTGACGCTGCATCCAGAGCGTTCGTTGATTTGCGCATTAGGTCAAGTGGATTGCTGGAAGCCGGATACACTTGATTCTGACCGCGGATTGCTCATGTATGCGGTGCAGAATATAGCGGATGAATTGCTTCGCGAGGGTGTTTATTTTGAAGCTGGAATATTGCCGGATTCTCGCTTCATCTGGCTCATGCAACCGATAAGCGAAGATCAATGGGATCGCATGCAGTTGTTTGTGGAAGAAAATATCGACGCGATTCAGCGTAATTGTCGCAACTTACTGCAGTTGACCATATCGGTGGCGCTCCATCAAGAAGTGATACAATGGGAAAATCTCCCTCAAAGTATATTGCGATTACAACGGCTATTATTTCGCACTTCAAGCAAACACAAGGAAAAGGTTCTTTACCTGGAGTCCGAAACGGCTGAAGGCGTGAACGCTCATCATTGGAAGATACGAGGCGGGATTCATAAATTTGGAAATATAGTTAAAATGTTTGAGTCTGGCGATGTGGAAGCATTCTGCGTTGATTTGCATGAATGGCTTAATCATTTTATGCAACGCGAAGACCATGTATTTATGGAAGCGTACTATATGGCGGCCACGTATGTGATCTCATGCATCAATCGGTTAGCTTCAGAAGGCAGCGGCAAGGAAGCCGATTTGCATAAGCTGTCCAATTTGGATGTTCATAGTTCGAGGGAGGCAGCCTGCTCTTATCTGATTGATACGGCTAGAAGTATGCTCACTAAGGAAGAAGAGCGGGATCGTTCATTTGATGATGTCGTACAATTGTTAAATAAGTATATTGAGCAACATTTAGCAGATGACTTGTCGCTCATTCATTTGGCCGAGATCACACACTTCAATCCTCAGTACTTGAGTCGATTGTACAAACAGATAACCGGCATTGGCATTTCAGATCGGATTTTTGAACTTCGCATGGCTGAGGCCAAGCGTCTGCTTGACAATACGAATAAGAAAGTTCAGGAGATTGCGATTCTTGTCGGGTTTCAATCAGCGCCTTATTTTACGCGTTTTTTTAAAAAGCACACCGGACTCACGCCACAAGAATACCGGAATAAAGATTTGATTCATGGATGAATAGGTCTCGAGGCTTTAGTCACGTTTTTCGGGATTGGAGAGTGATTGTTATGATCAGAACGCTGCTAGTGGATGACGAGCCGATCGTTCGTAAGGGACTTATGCATATATTGCCGTGGGAACAGCATGGCATGCAGGTTATTGCGGATGTAGGCGGAGGCGAGCAGGCGCTGCGCATCTTGCAGTCCGAACGAGTCAATCTTCTCGTTACAGATCTATCGATGCCGGGGATGTCCGGATTTGATCTGATAGCAAGAGTGCAGATGGAGTATCCGGACATTCATATCGCCGTATTGATGAATCAACCCAATGATGAACATATTCACAAAGCGCTGAATAGAGGCGTACTGGATTATATGGTGAAATCCGAACATAACGAGGAAAAGCTGGATGAGAGGTTCAGGCAGTTAGCGGCTAGACTTGCGATACGAACACAATGGTCTGTGAATACCGAATTGCGCAAATGGCGAGGCAGGGAAATGGTTTTGTTCGTTGCCATGCACGATGATTGTCGGGTAAATGAACTATATCAGGTACCGTATGTCTCCGATTTCGAACTTCACAAGATAAAGGGTCGTGCTTGGGTGATGGAAGCACCGGGTTTTCCGTCGCATTGGGATCGAGCTGTGTCGCGGCATTTGTGTAGCAGCCAGTTGGGGGCGCGGTGGATGGTCATCCGGCTCCATCACCTTGGCAAGCGGGAACGGTTGTCGGAACTGGCCTCAAGCTATCTGAATCGCCATATGTTCTATGTTGCTGTTGAGATCGAAGGCGGACAAGTCATTCATGATTCATTTCGACAGATAGAACAATACAAGGAGATGCATAAGACACATCAATGGCTGGACAATTGGTCGACATTCGAATGGATTAGCGATCATTACGAGTGGAAGAAGCTTCTGGATCTCATTCAGAGTACGCGTCCCAATCCGGCGGAATTATGCCGCGAGCTTGCCGAAACGGCCCGCGCATGGAAGCTCATTCTTCGGAATAGTACCTTTGCCTCGCTGATCGAGCGCATGCACACGCTGAACAATTGGGAGGAATGGAAGAATTGGTTGACTGAATGCAGAAATGAGATGAGAAAGGGGTTGGATTGGGACGGGTTAGGCAAAGAATTGATTGTCAGTATCTTGCGGTCGATTGGTATTGTCCAGAATCGCATGGATGAGCACCTGACGCAAAAGGATCTGTCGTCGCTCATTCATTTGAGCCGGGGATACATAAGCGGGAGCTTCAAAAGAGTGATTGGCATGTCCTTCAATGAATATATGAGGGCGCTTCGTGTAGATAAGGCGCATCGATTGTTGGCGGAAGGAGATATGAAAGTAGACGAGATTGCGAGGCGCTGCGGCTTCGCCGATGAATGTTATTTTCGCAAGCTCTTCCGTGAAGAAACCGGCATGTCCGTGCAGGCGTATATGAGGTTGAATTGCTCGATATCAAGTTATAACTGAAAGTATACAGGCACGATTAGGCACTAGCCCACATATAATGGTGGTGGAGGTGACTGACGCGTGCCTGGATTATTTACTGCGCTTGCCCTGTTTGTTAAGGAATTAATGCTGCTCGTCTCCTATGTGAAGAACAATGCGTTCCCCCAGCCGCTGAATGAGCAGGAGGAGCATAAGCATCTTGTCCTCATGGCTGCCGGCGATCTGAATTCCCGCAACAAGCTGATCGAACACAATCTGCGTCTCGTCGCGCATATCGTCAAGAAGTTCGACAACACTGGCGAGGATCTGGAAGATCTCATCTCCATTGGTACAATTGGGCTGATTAAAGCAATTGAGAATTATTCCCCTGATAAGGGAACCAAGCTGGCCACCTTCGCCTCGCGCTGTGTGGAGAATGAAATTCTGATGCATCTGCGCTCGCTGAAGAAGACACGCAAGGACGTGTCCCTGCATGATCCGATCGGCACCGATAAGGAAGGCAATGAAATTACGCTTATAGATATACTTGGAACGGAGAGCGATGATGTCGCAGATAAGGTCGAGCTTAAGATTGAGAAGAGTAAAATATACAATAATCTAGATATCCTAGATGAACGAGAGCAGGAAGTGATCCGCGGACGGTTCGGCCTGGACCAGGGCGGGGAGGAACGCACGCAGCGCGAGATCGCCAAGGAGCTGGGCATCAGTCGCAGCTATGTGTCGCGTATTGAGAAGCGTGCGCTGATGAAGCTGTATCATGAGTTCTATAAGGTGAGGAAGTAGGTCGGATTGTACACATCTATAGTGACGAGAACAGATATGTCTGGAATCTGAACAGATATATCTGTTTTTCGTATGCATTTTACACGGCAGGTCTAGTATGATTGTACGTATGCGAATTAGTCGCGCCGTTTGGTGTTACGCAGCCCGTATATGGTAAAGTAAGAGTTGTTAAGTTTGCTATGAGCACTATTGGGTATAAGGAGATGGTATGTAATGCGCAAATTCGAATGTGACGATCAGGAAGTACGAATGCTGATTGATCGTGTAGTACGTAGGACGATGAATATGGACTTCACTTGGAACTGGTCCTGCGGAGTGGCTTTCTATGGAATCTCTAAGGCTTGGGAGGTCACCGGGAACCAGGAGTATATTGATTTCCTCGTCCATTGGGTGGACGAGTATCTGGAGCTCGGACTGCCGCCAATGATGGTGAATGCGTGCGCGATGGGGCATACCATGCTGACGCTTCATGAAGCAACAGGAGACGACAAGTATCTCGATTTAGCGATGATGAAGGCCGACTATCTGCAGAAGGAAGCGATCAGATTCGGCGAAGGCGTGTTCCAGCACACGGTATCGTCGAAGAATGACTTCCCCGAGCAGGCTTGGGCCGACACCTTGTTCATGGCAGCGTACTTCTTGCTGCGACTGGGCTTTAAGCTGGACAATAAGACCTTCATTGATGATGCGCTGAATCAATTTTATTGGCATGAGGAATATCTGCAGGATATGAAGACGAATTTGTTCTATCATGCCTGGGATAATGTCAGACAGGACCACCTCTCCGGCATCTATTGGGGACGAGCGAATGCTTGGGCGGCTTATACGATGGCGCAGGCGCACAAGATGCTCAATCCATTCATGCCGATGTGGATGCAGATTGGCGGTGCGCTCGGTGATCAGCTCAGCGCGTTGACAAGGCTGCAGACCTCAGAAGGATTATGGCGGACTGTGCTCAATGATGAGTCCTCCTACGAGGAGACATCCGCATCCGCGGGTATAGCAGCAGCACTCGTTATTAACGCCCACCCGCTGCATCAGAATTACATCGCGCAAGCATACAAGGGCATCCTGTCCAATATCGATGAGGACGGCTCCGTTCGCAATGTGTCCGCGGGCACGGCGGTCATGTATTCTGTGGATGATTACAAGGTGATCTCCAAGAAGCGCGTGCAGGGATGGGGCCAGGGCTTAACGCTGGCATTCCTGGTGGCGCTGCTCCAGAATAAGGAGATCGTCAGCAGCATTTAATAAATCGAATATCGGCTTGCCGCGTCATTCGGCAGATCATAGAACAGATAGCTCTGACGATAATCAGACCTATCTGTTTTTTTGGCTGCTATGTCAATATTGGAGGGAGTTATTATACAATAGAAATGTAAGTGTTTACAATGAAATTTAGAACAATTGCAAATGTACGATTCGTTAATAATCAGGTATCGTAGACATATGGGGGCAAATCTAATGAAATGAACAGCGGAAGGAGCAGATCATATGAGTGCCGTACACAATCAAGACATGCAAGTGCTGCAACAAATCCAAGCTAATCTCGAGTCCTGCATTCTAGGGAAGACCGACGAGATCAAGCTGTTATTAACCGCGTTATTAGCAGGCGGTCATGTATTGCTAGAGGATGTTCCAGGTACAGGCAAGACGGTTCTGATCAAGGCGCTCGCAAGATCGATCGCAGGCGTATTCCGCCGGATTCAATGTAATCCGGATTTGCTGCCAACGGATATTACGGGAGTATCTATCTTCCATCCCAAGGATGAAGTATTCGTATATCGCCCGGGCCCGGTTATGGCGAATATTCTGCTCGCCGATGAGATTAATCGCGCTACGACGAAGACGCAGTCCGCGCTGCTGGAAGCGATGGAGGAGCGGCATGTTACCGTAGACGGTGAACAGCATGAGCTTCCAAGACCGTTCATGCTGCTCGCGACGCAGAATCCGATCGATTTCGAGGGCACGTATGTATTGCCGGAGGCGCAGCTTGACCGCTTCCTGCTGAAGTTTAAGCTGGGCTACCCAGACGAGCTAGAAGAGCGGCGCATGCTGAAGGAGCAATCTGTGGGTCATCCGATCAACGATATTGCCGCGGTTACGGATATCGAGCAGATTCTGCAGCTCCAGCATAAGGCGCGCAGCCTGCATATCAGTGAGGCGATTGCCGAATATATTGTCACGATTGTGCGGAAGACGCGTGAGCATCCGGATTTATTCCTGGGGGCCAGTCCGCGCGCCACAATCGCGCTGACGCAGGCGGCCAAAGCTTATGCGCTGCTGGAGCAGCGCGATTATGTGATACCTGATGATGTCAAGCATCTAGTCGGTCCTGTACTGGGCCATCGTATGATACTCAATCCGGAGGCCAGAATGACAGGCTCATCGATGGTGACTGTGCTCCAATCGGTGCTCCAGCAAGTGAAGGTTCCGGTCGGATTGGAGAAGTGATCCTATGTCGACTATGGTTCGGGAGTGGCTCAGCGCACCTCTGAAATATTCGTCCAGGTTCTGGTACTTCGCCGGCTGCTACTTCGCCTCCACCTTGTTCATGCTGTTCCAGGGAGGCAAGCTGGCCTTCATGATCTTCTTCATTATGACCCTGCTGACAGCTTATCTCGTGCTTGGCCGCTGGAGTGGTATCGCCCGCGCGACCGGCAGCCGCACATTGCTGAATATAGAGAGTGACCGCGCGATTGAAGCGGGCAGCTCTGTCGCGATCAAGCTGCAGCTGCATGTCCCCGGCTTCTGGCCGATCCCCTACGTAGTGATACGCGATCGGTTGCTGCGCCGAGGCGGTGCCCAATCGATCTTCGAGACCTCCTGTGTGCCCGATTGGAAGCGTCGAGGGACTGTGGAATACGTGACTCAGCCGCTTAGACGCGGTTTCTATCACTTCGCTGAGACGGAATGCTCGACGGAGGATATATTCGGAATGTTCGAGCACTCGGGTTTACTTGCGATGCAGCAATCCTTCGTGGTGAAGCCGCAGACGATCGCGATTAAGGAATGGCAGCAATTCCACCAGGCGTTCAAGGGACATCATTATCATTCCACGACAACACAGGCCTTGCGCGAGACGACACAAATCAATGGTGTGCGGGAATATATTTATGGAGATCGCATCTCCAGAATTCATTGGAATGCCACAGCGAAGTCCGGCACTTGGAAGTCCAAGGAGTTCGAGCGGGAATCGCTGCCCAAGAGCGTGGTCATGATTGATCGCAATGCTGACAATTATGAATCACGGGAGATGTTCGAGCTGGCGGTGAGTGTAGGTGCTTCATTACTAGAATATGGCATGCAGAAGGATCTGGCTATGGGACTGCTCTCCGTTGGTTCCAATGCCGTGTATCTAGAGCCGAATCGCATGTCTGCGCATTACCGCAGAATGAACCAGCATCTAATCGATATCGAGGCGGACGGCAGCTATTCGTTACTCGATATACTGAAGGATCGCGCGCGTTACTTCTCGCAGGGCTGCTTCTTCCTTGTGATCTCCAGCCAGATGGATGACAGGATGGCGCAATCGCTGCAGTGGATCAATCATAGGCAGATGAATCCTTGTCATATTCTCATTGGCACAGCCGGCAGAACGGCGGCCGCGGAGGAATGGCTGCGCAAGCTGCGGAATCGGGGAATGCTCGCATACGCAGTGAATACATTAATGGAATTGCCTGGTGTGCTGGGAGGGAAGCGGAGATGAATCAGCCGACAGGTGGAGCGATCTTATCACTATTGCGTTACATCTTCATTACGGACTGGCCGCATAAGCTTCGATTAGTGCTGACTGCTATTATCCTCTTCCAATTCGCGGTGTGGTTGGACACGTACTTGCTAACCACAACGGAATATCTCCTGCGGGCAGCGATTGTGGTCGGGGCTGTTACGGAATTCTTCCCGAGGCTGTCTCCGATTGTGCGGCGCATGTTCGCGCTGCTGCTGCTTGTATTCATACATTTCCGCAAATTAGAGCTGCAGCCGCTGTTATTCGAGCGCGGATCGGGCCTGCAAGCGAATCTCCTGGCGATTGCAGATTCGTTCGCAGCTGCGCTAACAGCGACAGCACCGTTTATTTGGTTCGCGCTTGGCGCTTATGTGTTGTATCTCGTGTCCGTCTTCCTGCTGCAGGATAGAACGAGAATTATCGTGTACACCTTGCTGAGTGTAGTGATCATCGCACTCGTCGATTCTTACAGCAAGCTGATCCTATGGGATCAGGCAGCGTTTATTATTTTCAGTGGATTAGGGTTGATCGTGATTGAGCATTCGGAGTCCTTCCGAGAGAAGCATCCAGCGAGCTGGGCTTATCTGGCTGAATACCCGGGTAAGGTCGCCGTGCCGATTGTTCTGATTCTCTCGATTGTGATGGCTGTTGGAATGACAGCGCCCAATGCCAGACCGCTGCTGCAGGATCCTTATACGATCTATAAGCATTGGAAGGGCGAGAAGGTGATCACAGGGGGCAAGGGATTCCCGAACACAACCCCCAGCTTCGTGAGCACACTCGATGCCTCATCGGGTTACGGCCGAGATGATGGTGATCTGGGCGGCGGATTCAATTACGATTATACCGAAGTGATGCGGATTACGACGACTCATCGCAGCTACTGGAGAGGCGAGACGAAATCGCTGTATACCGGAAGTGGATGGATGGCCAGCGACGCAGACACAGGAGCGCCAGTCGAGACGGTTATGACCAGCACGGCGCTGTCTGAATTCGATTGGGGAGTGCCTAGAGGCGGGCATGTTGTGGAGGTGCAGCAGCAGGTGCGCATGTCGGGTGAGGAGCCGAGCTATGATGTGTTGTTCGGAGCCGCGCCGCTTCAGCGTATTCAATTGGAGCGTGATCGTCGCGAGTTTGGCGAAGATGGCGAGATGGTCACGATATCCCCGGAGCCTGCAATCCTAGAGGCGGCCGTATGGTCACCGCGACAATCTGAGCTTCGCTGGCGTCAGGAAGCGGATTACCCAACCAGCTATGATCTGGTTTCCGCACTGCCCGTAACAGACGAGGCGGCCTGGCGGACAGTGACCGCTGCCGATTACAGCGATGAGCTATGGAGACCGTATCTGCAACTGCCGGACACGGTAACAGGGCGTGTAACGGATCTGGCCCAGGAGATTACCGCTGACGCGGATACGCCATACGATAAGGTCAAGGCCGTCGAGGCTTATCTGCAAGAGAACTATATCTACACGAATAAACCCGATCTCTCCAAGGGGAGCAGCGAGGATTTCGTAGACCGGTTCCTATTCGAAATACAAGAAGGCTATTGTGATTATTATTCAACAGCGATGGCCGTTATGGTGCGCTCGCTGGGGCTGCCTGCTCGCTGGGTTAAGGGCTTCAAGTCGGGCTCGCAGGAGCTCGAAGAGATGTATCTGGGCATGGGAATGCCGCAAGAAATCCTCGACCAGCTGGAGAGTGGTGAAGGCAATTATATTGTGCGCAATGCAGATGCGCATTCCTGGGTGGAGGTGTTCTTCCCGGGGTATGGCTGGCTGCCATTCGAACCGACCTCGGGAATGAGCATGCCGACCTTCGCGGGGGAGCAGGAAGCGATTCCCGCCGTATCGTCAGTGTTCGAGGAAGGCCAGGGTAATGTTGATGCAGAGTCTGGTGGGCTGCAATGGCTAATCTCACCGATCTCGGCTGTTGTAGGTGGCGCGCTTGTCTTGATCGCGCTGGTCGTATTCCTGCTGCGAACAGGAATGCTTCGGGGGAGGGTGAAGCTGGGCTGGCTGAACCGGCTATTCAGAGGCTCTGCCGATCACAGTATGAATCAGCAGGCGCTGCATGAATTCGGTCGAATTCTAAAGCTCTTCCGCAGGAAGGGGTATGAACGAGGCAGCCATGAGACGATACGTGAATCCTTCTCGAGATGGGCGGAGGGCAATATGTGGTTGAAGAAGGACCTGGATCTGCTGGTGCGCATTCAGGAGAAGGCCAAGTATAGCCCCTACAGCATTACAAGCGAAGACCTGTCATCGATCTTCACCGCGAAGAAAAGATTGAAGGAAGAGCTATAGTGTGGAATAATCATGGTGAACAATCAATGGGCAGGAGCAGAGCTCCTGCCTGTTCTGTCTTGCCGGCGCGAAGCTGGGAGGGCGGGTTTCTTTTGCAGGCTATGGGCTTATATGGTATAGTTTTGGCAAGAAAAGTGATGAGGTGAACGGTGTTGTTAAGCAAATTCATCCCCCATCTGCGGGTGGATTCCATCTATGAGATCGATCTTGACGCGCTATGGAAGGCTGGCGTTAGAGGCATTGTAACCGATCTAGACAATACGCTGGTCGGCGCTAATACGCCTTATGCGACACCGGAGCTGGCGGATTGGCTCAAGCGTGTCGAGGAAGCGGGATTTCAGGTTGTCATCGTATCGAACAATAATCGCCTTCGGGTGTCAGCCTTCGCCGAGCCAATCAAGCTGCCGTATATATGGCGGGCCAAGAAGCCGTCCACACAGGCGTTCCGCAAGGCGATCGACCTGCTTCAGCTGTCACCTGATGAAGCGGTTATTATTGGCGATCAGCTGCTGACTGATGTACTAGGCGCGAACCGAATCGGGATACGATCGATTCTGGTTACGCCGATCTCCCCGGAGGATGAGGCTGTGTTCACACGGTTCAATCGCAGGGTGGAACGATTCATATTCGGACAATTGAAGAGGCGTGGCATGCTATTATGGGACAAGTAATCACATGCGCCGGATGCGGCGCCAAGATTCAATCGGAACGTAAGGATGCGCTAGGCTATGTACCGGCTTCCGCGGTTAGCAGAGAGCCGGTCGTGTGCCAGCGCTGCTTCCGGATTAAGCATTATAACGAGGTATCGACTGTGGCGCTCGATGAGAGCGACTTCCTGCGCATATTGGGCCATATCGGCACGCAGCGCGCGCTGGTTGTCCATATCGTGGACCTCTTCGACTTCGAAGGCAGCATCATCAGCGGATTGCCGCGCTTCGTCGGTCATAATTCCGTGCTGCTCGTAGGCAACAAGGTCGACCTCTTCCCGAAGAATGTGAACCGCAACCGCATCCTGAACTGGATGCAGATGCAGGCTAAGGAAGCCGGTCTTAAGCCGGCGGATACGGTCGTGTGCAGCGCGAGGAGCGGTGAAGGCTTCGAACGGCTGATCGAATTAATAGACGAGTACAGGCGCCGACAGGACGTGTATATTGTCGGTGCGACGAATGTTGGGAAGTCCTCGCTTATTAACCGGCTGATTCGTGACTTCAGCGAGATGGATGCCGAGCTGACGGTATCGCGGTACCCTGGTACGACGCTGGATATGGTGCATATTCCGCTGGATGACGGCAAGGCGGTCATTGATACGCCAGGGATTGTGTATAAATCCAGGCTTACTGAGCTGATCGGCAAGGCTGACCTGGCCGCGATTACGCCCGACAAGCCGCTGAAGCCGCTCGTCTATCAATTGAATGCCGAGCAGACGCTGTTCTTCGGCGCGCTCGCTCGCTTCGACTTCGTGAAGGGTGAGCATCAATCATTCACCTGCTATGTGGCCAGCGGGCTGAAGGTGCACCGCACGAAGCTGGAGCGCGCGGATGCCCTGTATCAGGATCATCGTGGCGCGATGCTGCAGCCGCCGTCAGCTGAGCGATTGGCGGAGCTGCCGGAGTGGACCAAGCATGCGATTCGCATTCCTCGCGGCGGAGGCAAGGATATTCTTATCTCCGGTCTGGGATTCATCAAGGCGAACAGCGAGGCTGGCGCAGAGGTCGTGATTCATGCGCCGAGAGGCGTTAAGGTGGTACTGAGAGACGCATTGTTATAGAGAGGATGAAGCATACATGGGTCTATTACCGGATGATCCGAAGACTCCTCCTGTGGTGATCGATAGCCAGACTGTGATGTACGGCGTGTTCGGAGACCCAGTCAAGCATTCCAAATCCCCGATTATGCTGAATCGCGCGTTCCGCGAGACAGGCTTGAATGCAGCCTATTCGGCGTATCATGTTGCGCCGGAGCGGCTTGGAGAGGCGATCGCAGGCATTCGCGCGCTCGGATTCGGCGGCGTGAATGTCACCATCCCGCATAAGGTGGAGGTCATGCGCTATCTGGATGAGATTGACGCAGATGCCCGTGCTATCGGGGCTGTGAATACGGTCGTTCATCGTGATGGGAGACTGATCGGCTATAATACAGATGGGATCGGCTATGTTCGGTCGCTGAAGGATGAGACGGGTATTCAGCTGGCCGGCAAGAGAATACTGCTGTTGGGAGCAGGCGGGGCGGCCAGAGGCGTTGCCTATGCATTGGCAAATGAGCAGCCTGAGCGAATCTGGATCGCTAATCGGACCAAGGAGAGAGCGATTGAGCTGGCTCAGGCGATTAGCGCTCGTGTGCCGAGCACAGGTATTGGTATGGATGAATTGGATGCCGCAGGAGCGATCGACTTGATTGTGAATACGACGTCTTCCGGCATGCATCCGCATGTCGACGAGCTGCCGGTGCCGCTCGACTGGCTGGAACGCCGAGCGGGCATCGACGTGACCGTAAGCGATCTGATCTATAACCCGTTAGAGACGCGGCTGCTGTCGCTCGCTGCGGGGAAGGGTGCCAGGACGCATGGCGGATTAGGCATGTTCATTAATCAGGGCGCATACGCATTCGAGTATTGGACGGGAATTCCAGCGCCGGTCGAGGCGATGAGCGAGACAGTCCGAAGCGCTTTATAGGACGGATTTTTATTTTAGGCGGGTATAGCAGAGGAGAGTTCACATGTTAACAGGTAAGCAGAAGAGGTATCTGCGCTCGCTGGCGCATCATCTTACACCCATCTTCCAAGTAGGTAAGGGTGGGGTAAACGAACAACTGGCCAAGCATATTGTGGAGGCCATCGAGAAGCGCGAACTGATCAAGATTGCGATCTTGAACAACAGCGATGAGGATAAGCAGGAGGCCGCGCAATGGCTGGCGGAGCAGTCTGGCTCAGAGCTGGTGCAGGTGATCGGGCGTACGATTATTCTGTATAAGGAATCGACGGATCATAAGCAGATTACATTGCCATAAGGTGGTTGTGATTGGTGAGAATCGGGATAATGGGCGGTACCTTCGATCCTATTCATAACGGTCATCTGATGATGGCGGAGCGCGCGCTGGGGCAATGCGAATTGGACGAGGTCTGGTTCATGCCGTCGCATCTGCCGCCGCATAAGGATGCGCGGCAGTTAACGGAGGCGGAGGACAGGCTCGAGATGGTGCGTCTGGCTATTCGGGAATATGACGTCTTCCGATTATGCATGCTGGAGATTGAGCGAGGCGGGACATCCTATACAATAGATACAGCCCGCCAGCTGGTGAAGCAGTATCCCGAGTATCAATTCTCCTGGATTATCGGGGCGGATATGATTGCTTACCTGCCGAACTGGTTCCAGATCGATGAACTGATGAAGTTGATCTCGTTCATTGGTGTCAGACGCCCAGGCTATGAGCTGCAGCTCGCCGAGCTTTCTGATACGTACGCGGCAAGGGTGCGGATGATCGACGCGCCGCTCTTGGATATCTCATCAACAGGAATCCGCAAGCGGCTGCAGACCGGACAATCGGTACAGCAGCTCATATCGGAACCAATCGAGTCCTATATCAGGGAGAAGGGGTTATATGGAGCGTGAACAACTGTTAGAAGACGTGCGCAGCCAGATGCCCGAGAGGCGCTGGCAGCATACGATGGGCGTCATGCAGACCGCTGTGTTGCTCGCCCGGCGCTTCGGCGCGGATGAGCATAAGGCTGAGCTTGCCGCGATTCTGCATGATGTGGCGAAGTACTGGGAGATCGGGAAGCTCGAGCGAGTGATCCACGAGCGCCCCAGAACAGAAGCCTTCTTCTTCCCTGAGTATGTGTTGAAATTCGACAGGCAGCTGCTGCATGCGCCTGTCGGCGCGCATGTTGCGGAGACGGTCTATAAGGTTACAGATGGTGAGGTGCTGGATGCGATTATGTATCACACCTCAGGTCGAGAGTTTATGTCGCTCGTCGAGAAGGTCGTCTGCCTGGCTGACTATATGGAGCCGGGACGCGACTTTCCTGGCGTAGACCGGATTCGGGAATTGGCTGAGACTGACCTAAACCGCGCGCTCGTTGCGGGATTCGATACAACGATCAGCCACCTGCTGCAGAAGGGGAGGATGGTCTTCCCCCTTACGGTTATTGCGAGGAACAGTTTAATTGAGGAGGGTTAGCACATAGATGAAAAATAAGCCAGAAGTCATTATGAATGAAGTCGTCCGTGTCATGGAAGATAAGAAGGCCGCGAAGATCGTCTCACTCGGATTGGAAGGTATCTCGCTCGTGGCTGATTACTTCGTCATCTGTCACGGGAATTCGGACAGCCAGGTGCAAGCGATCGCAGAAGCGGTGAAGAAGTTCGCCGAAGTGAACCAGATTACTCTTCGTGGTGTGGAGGGGATGGATTCCGCTCGCTGGGTATTAATTGATATGGGCGATGTCATCTGCCATATCTTCCATCGTGAGGAGCGAGAATTCTACAACCTGGAGAAGCTGTGGTCGGACGCGAAGGTTGTGGATTACGCATGAGCTTGCAGGCAGGGACCATTCAGGAGCTCCTTGTAGATCGGGAGGTTTCCCCGCACGGATATTTCTTGCGAGCCGGGGAGCGAGATGTGCTGCTCCATTACAGCGAGAAGCTTGGCGAGATTAAACCGGGGGACCGCATTCGCGTGTTCCTCTATCACGATACTGAGGACAGGCTGACGGCGACGATGCGCGAGCCGAAGCTGCTCTATGGCGAATTGGGATTGCTGGAGGTCGCGGATGTGCATCCGGTGCTTGGCTGCTTCCTGGACATCGGCCTCTCTCGTCATGTGTTGATGCCCCAGTCGGAGCTGCCGGAATACCCGGATGTGCGGCCGCAGGTCGGCGATCAGGTGTATGCTGTGCTGTTGACGGACAAGCAAGGCAGACTGCTGGCTTATCCGGCAGGCGAGCGCGACTTGGAAGCGCATGTATTCCGCGCGCCGGCGGCCTGGAAGAATCAACAGGTGGAAGCGATTGTCTATAATCCGCTGAAGAACGCTGCCTTCGCGATCTGTCAGGGAGGCGTGCTGGGCTTCGGAGCGTTCGGGATGATCCATGAAAGCGAGCGCGTACGGCCCCTGCGGATGGGGGAGACCGTGCAGGCGCGTGTCGCGCATGTGCGCGAGGATGGCCGTGTGAATTTGTCCATGCGTCCACTTAAGCAGCAGGGCAGGGACGAGGACGCAGAGCGCTTGCTGGCCTATCTGCGTGAGCGTCCCAATGGCGCTATGCCATATTCGGACGAGACGCCTGCCGATGTTATCGTTCAGCGGTTCCAGATTAGCAAGTCCGCATTCAAGCGGGCACTGGGCAAGCTGATGAAGGAAGGGCTCATCATGCAGAAGGGTAACTGGACGCATCTGCTCGAACAGAGCGGGCAGGAGAATATCGCCGGTGCTGGCGATTCGCAGCCGGGCAATGAGGGGTGAATGCCTGACCATGTACGGAAAATTCGCATATGTGTATGATCGATTGATGGATGAGATGCCTTATCCGGAATGGTTAAGCTTCATGGAGGCCTGCTGGGAGCGGTATGGAAAGCCCAGCTCGATTGTAGATGTGGGCTGCGGCACAGGGAAGCTGAGCTTGTCGCTGGCGGCTCAAGGCTTTATGGTGACGGGGATTGATCTGTCAGCGGACATGCTGGCAGTAGCCGGACAGAAGGCAGCAGAGGGGCAATTGACGAATCAAGTAAGCTTCAAGCAGCAGGATATGCGGGAATGGACGTTGCCTGAACAGGTGGATTGTGTATTCTCGTTCTGTGATTGCTTGAATTATCTGCTCGAGCCGGAGGACATTCGCCAGACATTCAAGCGCTGTTACGAGGGGCTGCGGTCAGGCGGCCTATTCCTGTTCGATGTGCATGCGCCTGCGCAGCTCATCGCTTATGCGGAGGAGCAGCCCTATATGTGGAACGAACCGGAGGTTGCGTACATCTGGACATGCGACTATGATCCGGATCGCACGCAGGTTACGCATGACCTGACCTTCTTCGTGCAGGAGGAAGAGGGAGCGGAGCGGTATCAGCGGTTCACTGAGCAGCATCAGCAGCGCGGGTATGCGCCGGATTTCCTGTCCGATGAGCTGCGCGCCGCAGGCTTCCATGTGCTGGATCGCTGTGCGGACTTCTCATGGGCACCGCCGGATGAGGATTCCGAGCGAATCTTCTTCGTAGCGCGCAAGCTAGCCTAGCCAGCAGCTGGCTGGTAGTGGTATAGGCAGTGTGCTGTAGTGTTGGAAAGTGAAGCTAGTGCACACTGCAGTGTGCTAAGATTGACTTGCCGTGATTTATTGGCTATAATCTTGCATTATATGATCCTGAAGCTGGGATGAGGAGCAGTAGTTTCCTGATCGCTTACAGAGAGCCGGTGCATGTGGTGGAAGCCGGCAGCTGTGACGGAGATGAATCTCGCCTCGGAGCGGAAGGCGTAATGTCCACGATAAGGGCAATGAGTGAGCGGGTTGCGCGATCAGTCGCAGCTGCTAATCAGGGTGGTACCACGGGAGCATTCAGCCTCTCGTCCCTGGCGTTAGACGCCGGGGGCGGGGGGCTTTTTTGGTGTTAGTCCACTTAGTAGCTTCGGTGTGAAATGCGTTAACAAGTTTCTGCTTGTAAAGTAGGCACTCTCTTCTCCAATGAGCCGGATGAGGAAGGAGACCAGTCATCCTGTATTTACTACATGTAACTTACTGTAAAGCACGGCTTTATGATGGCTTTCCTGCATTTTGTACAGGTAATATAGCTCAGATCATGATTATAAGCGATAATTGATGAATTTAACTGTAGTCTATGCAGGGTAGACACTCCAATGGGCGATTACTCCAAATTAACTGTAGAAAATGCAGGATGGAGCAAGCTGCGCTTCCTTAGCCTCTTGCAGGGGACGCTTAGAGATGGCAGACGTTTTAATCAACTAGGCATGAACACGAACTAAGCATGAATACGAAAGGAGCACTAACACAATGGCACAAGAGCACGCACATGGCTATAATCCGCAGTCGATTGAGCCCAAATGGCAGAAATACTGGGAGGAGAATAAGACCTTCCGCGTCCTGAATGACGATGCGAAGCCCAAATTCTATGCGCTGGATATGTTCCCTTATCCGTCTGGGTCAGGGCTGCATGTCGGCCATCCGGAGGGCTATACAGCTACCGATATCGTCTCCCGCTTCAAGCGGATGCGCGGATTCGATGTGCTGCATCCGATGGGATGGGACGCATTCGGACTGCCAGCTGAGCAATATGCGCTGGATACAGGCCGTCACCCGCGTGATTTCACGTACAATAATATTGATAATTTCCGCCGCCAGATCAAGTCGCTCGGGTTCTCCTATGATTGGGACCGCGAATTCAGCACGACGGACGCAGATTATTACAAGTGGACGCAGTGGATCTTCCTGCAGCTGTATAAGAAGGGCCTTGCCTATGTAGCAGAAGTACCGGTGAACTGGTGTCCCGCGCTGGGAACCGTGCTAGCGAATGAAGAGGTCATCGACGGGAAGAGTGAGCGCGGAGGTCACCCGGTCGTTCGTAAGCCGATGCGGCAATGGATTCTGAAGATTACTGAGTATGCGGAGCGCTTGCTGGAGGATCTGGAGGAGCTCGATTGGTCGGAGAGCATTAAGGATATGCAGCGCAACTGGATCGGCAAGTCCAAGGGCGCTGAGGTGCGATTTGCGATTGACGGACACCCTGATCAGACATTGACGGTGTTCACGACAAGACCGGACACCCTCTATGGAGCGACCTATTGCGTGCTTGCGCCTGAGCATGAATTTGTGTCGGTGATCACGACAGCGGAGCAGCAGGCTGCGGTCACGGCCTATCAGGAGAAGGCCTCGCATAAGAGTGATCTAGAGCGTACCGACCTGGCGAAGGATAAGACCGGTGTGTTCACAGGTGCGTATGCGATTAATCCGGTGAATGGCGCGAAGACACCGATCTGGATTGCCGATTATGTACTAGCAGGCTACGGGACAGGCGCGATTATGGCTGTACCTGGACATGACGAGCGCGACTGGGAATTCGCTCAGACGTTCGGCTTGCCGATCATCGAGGTAGTCAAGGGTGGGGACGTGAGTGAAGCGGCTTACACCGGCGACGGCGAGCATGTCAATTCGGACATCATCAATGGTCTGCGCAATGCGGAGGCCATCGCGAAGATGATCGAATGGCTGGAGCACAGCGGCAAGGGCAGCGGCAAGGTCACCTATCGCCTGCGCGATTGGCTGTTCAGTCGTCAGCGGTATTGGGGCGAGCCGATTCCCATTCTGCACCTGGAGGACGGCTCGATGAAGCCGGTGCCGGAGGATCAGCTGCCGCTGATGCTGCCGGATATCGATCATATTCAACCGTCCGGCACTGGAGAGTCCCCGCTGGCGAATGTTGAGGAGTGGCTGAATACAGTCGATCCTGAGACAGGAATGCCCGCGCGGCGCGAGACGAATACGATGCCGCAATGGGCAGGCAGCTGCTGGTATTATCTGCGGTTTATCGACCCTCATAATGAGGATGAAATCTGCTCCAAGGAGCTGCAGCGCAAGTGGCTGCCAGTGGATCTCTATATTGGCGGAGCTGAGCATGCGGTACTGCATCTGCTGTACGCGCGCTTCTGGCATAAGGTGCTGTATGATATCGGAGTAGTCGATACGAAGGAGCCCTTCCATAAGCTGGTTAACCAAGGAATGATTCTGGGAACCAACAACGAGAAGATGAGCAAATCGAGAGGTAATGTGGTTAACCCGGATGATATCGTGCAAGCGTTCGGCGCGGATACGTTACGTCTATACGAGATGTTCATGGGGCCGCTGGAGGCGACTAAACCATGGAATACGCAGGGCGTCGAAGGGGTGCACCGCTATCTGGCCAGAGTATGGCGGCTGTTCGTAGGCGAGGACGGCCAATTGAGCGCGAAGATCTCGGATGCACAGGGCTCGGATGAATTCCGCCGTACCTGGCACAAGACGATTAAGAAAGTCACAGACGATTATGAGCATCTGCGCTTCAACACCGCGATTAGCCAGCTGATGATCTTCATTAATGACGCCTACAAAGTTGACACCCTGCCCAAGCAGGCCGCTGAGCACTTCGTTCAGATGATCGCGCCAATTGCTCCGCATCTGGGTGAGGAGCTATGGCAGCTGCTCGGTCACACGGAATCGATCACCTATGCGACTTGGCCGAGCTATGATCCGGCTTGGACCGTGGACAATGAAGTAGAGATTGTAATTCAGGTCAACGGCAAGATCGTAGATCGGATGCGGATCTCGGCGGAGATGGATCAGGCGGAGATGGAAGACGCGGCTAAGCAGAATGACAAGGTGCGCGAAGCGCTGACGGGTAAGACCATCCGCAAGGTCATTGCGGTGAAGGGCAAGCTGGTCAATCTCGTAGTCGGCTAGACCGAATAAGGACCGGTAGAGGGACATAACACCCGCTATCGGTCCTTATTTTTTATTTTGACAAGAATACCAACTATTAACTATAATGTAACAAATAAAGCTAAATTACTCCGACATCATCATCTCTACCATAGCGACATCCTCGTCATACTTCACATGTGTAGTCCGAATCACTTGACCGAACAATCCTTCTGTCTCCTGCCTCATCGCTTGCAGCGCCTTGGCTGTTATGCCGCCGGGCACGCTGATGCGCTCTTGCAGGCTCCGAGCAGTGAAGCCTCCCGATGTTAATAGCAAGCCTGTTCCAAGCACCATCTCTGAGGCGAGTCGACTCGCTTCAGCATGAGTGATCTCCGTTTCCTCAACCGCTGCTTCAATCAGACGCTCTATGAAGAAGGCAATGAAGGCCGGGCCGATGCTGGAGATGTCCGAGCATACGCGGGCTAGCTTCTCCTGTATCCGAATGGGTGTGCTGATATGGCAGAGCAGGGATTCGACCAGCTCCTTATCGCGATCAGTCATCCGCTCTCCATACATGCATAACGTTGCGCCGCTGCATTCGTAATTGGTTAGGCTGGGAATGACCTTAGCGATCTTGCATGTCAGTGAATTCTCTAGGTGGCGAATCAATACGGGACTCGTGATGGACACCAGAATCTGCTCTCTGCGCAGGAACATATGGATTTTATCGAGCACCTGCTTGTATTCGAACGGCTTCACGCAAATGAATAGCAGCTCGCTGCTGACGGCCGTCTCGATCAGTGAACAGCTTACGCGCATACCGGGGTATTGGGCAGCCAGCTCGTCGGCTTTCCGTGTTGTGCGGTTATGAATAATGATTTCCTCTGGACGTAACGCATTGGAACTAATGAACGCGCTGATTAATGTGCCGCCCATATTGCCCGTGCCGATAAAACCTACCATCACAGCTATTCCTCCCCCTAATCAATCAAATCCGCTTCATACTAGAATTTATTCTCGCGGTCAGTGAATTATTCGAATCGATTCAGCCGCGACTGGAGGTGTATCAATGAAGAACAGCACAATCTGGCTTGGCGTCATCATCTTCGCTCTGATTACTGCGGCTATCCTCTATCGCTGGATGCTGCCAGTATCGCCGACAGAGCATTGGCTGAGCGTCAACGAGGAAGTCGCCGAGGCGCTGACAGGTGGTATAGAAGCAAGGCCCGATGCGGTGGAAAATAAACCAGCAGCAGACGAGGCCGCCGTGCCTTCGGTACAACCCAATGAGCCGGGCGCACCGGTCAGCATGGACCGACCTTCCGCTGTCGATGCCCAGGGCCGAATTGAGCTTAACCAAGCATCGGTTGAATTACTCGATGACTTGCCTGGGATCGGACCTGCCAAGGCGCAAGCGATCATTGATTATCGCACAGCGCATGGGCCGTTCAGGGCAGTCGAGCAGCTGATGGAGGTCAAGGGAATCGGCCAGAAGACATTCGACAAGCTGCGGGATAAGGTTTGGATCGAGAGTCCGCCTTAATTGTGGAACAAAGTATCCCTATCTCTTTTCAATGCATGTGAATTATGAGAGAATAGGAATGGTAAACGCATTCACATTCAGGTTGTATTTTAATACAGGGAGGAATTATAAGGAATGTCTAACGAACGTAAACACGCTTTAGAAACACTCGCAGTACATGCAGGTCAGGAGATCGACCCGACAACGATGTCTCGTGCGGTTCCCATCTACCAAACGACTTCATTCGGATTCCGTGATACCGACCATGCAGCCAATTTATTCGCTCTAGCGGAGAGCGGTAACATCTACACACGGATTATGAATCCAACGCAGGATGTATTCGAGCAGCGTGTGGCCGCGCTTGAGGGCGGTGTTGCTGCGCTGGCACTGTCCAGTGGACAAGCTGCCATTACTTACTCGATCTTGAATATCGCCGGTGCAGGTGATGAGATCGTATCCGCGAACAGCCTGTACGGCGGTACATACAATCTGTTCGCAATTACTCTGCCTAAGCTTGGCATTCAGGTGAACATGGTCGATCCGAGTGATCCGGACAACTTCCGCAAGGCGATCACGCCGAAGACGAAGGCCATCTTCGCTGAGACAATCGGCAATCCGAAGGGCGACGTACTCGATATCGAGAAGATCGCAGCGGTTGCGCATGAGAATGGCATTCCACTCATCGTGGATAACACGTTCGCCAGCCCTTATCTGCTGCGCCCGCTCGAGCATGGGGCTGATATCGTCTTGCATTCCGCAACTAAGTTTATCGGCGGTCATGGCACATCGATCGGCGGCGTCGTTGTCGATGGCGGCAAGTTCGACTGGAAGGCCAGCGGCAAGTTCCCAGGTCTGTCGGAGCCGGATCCAAGCTATAACGGCGTAGTCTATGCTGATGCTGTCGGCCCGGTGGCTTATATTATCAAGATGCGCGTGCAGCTGCTGCGTGATATGGGATCGGCCATCTCACCATTCAACTCCTTCCTGCTGCTGCAAGGGCTCGAGACGCTGCATCTGCGTATGGAGCGCCACAGTGAGAATGCGAAGAAGGTTGCGGAATGGTTGAAGGCGCAGCCTGCTGTAGAAGGGGTTAACTATACCGGTTTGGAGGATCATCCTACCTATGCGCTTGCGAAGAAGTATCTGCCTAAGGGACAGGGCGCGATCCTCACATTCGAGATTAAGGGCGGTATTGAAGCGGGCAAGAAGCTGATCAACAGCGTGAAGCTGTTCTCGCATCTGGCCAATGTCGGCGATAGCAAGTCGCTGATCATCCACCCAGCTAGCACAACGCATTCCCAGCTCGACGCGGATGGACTAGCAGCTGCAGGTGTAGCGCCTGGTATGGTTCGTCTATCTGTAGGCACAGAGCATATTGATGATATCCTGCATGATCTGGAGCAAGCGATCGCCGCAAGTCAGCAATAAAAGCTTGTTACGGAAGGTGTTCCGTAACGATGCATAAGCACGCTACGTCTCGACAGGAGGACGACAATCGGATGACCAGGAATAGCCGTAAGGACTGGGATACTTACTTCATGGATATCGCCTATATGGCTGCGACACGATCCCAATGCTCCCGCAGACAAGTCGGCGCTGTGCTGGTTCAAGGCAAGAAGCTGCTCGGAACCGCTTATAATGGAGCGCCGATGGGCGTTCCCGACTGCGGTGAAGCAGGCTGCATGATTGTGGAGGAATACGAGAAGGCGATCGATCATGGCGTAGAGCAGATGGTGAAGAAGGAACGCTGCGTTCGCACGATTCACGCGGAGCAGAATTTACTGCTGTTCACAGATCGTAAGGACCGCGAAGGCTCGACCGTATATGTGACTGACCAGCCATGCTGGACCTGCGCGAATATGCTTGCGAACAGCGGTATTAAGGAAATCGTCTATCATCGCGCCTATCCGAAGGATCATGAGAAGGTAGTCGAGCTGATGAACAAGCGGGTGTATGCCATCCGCTGCTTGGAGAGCTATGCGCCTCCAGCAGGGCTCATCAGCCCTGTCCAGGACTAGAATATGAGGTAAGGGAATCGATTCAAGAGGAAGCACCTCTGCCGTCGCTGACGGTAGGGGTGTTTTGTTGTTCATGGGTACGATCCAACAGAAGAGGGGGGCTGGGTCATGCGGATGACGACCGCCTATGCGGTCTGCTGGTTGTGCGGACTAGCGACAGCGATGGAACGCTGGGATGGGGAGATCATGCTGATCAGCGCAGCAGTGTTCAGTCTCATAGCTGGCAGGTGCTTGCTGCGCGGCGCATATAAGCAGCTAGGTATATGTGCTATGGCTATGTTGCTGGCGCTTCTATATGGACATTGGCAGGCGCAAACGAACATATCCAGCCTGCCGGAGCATGCGGTTATGACGTTGTCAGGAACAATTAAGAGCACACCACGGCTGGACGGCGATCGGCTGCGCTTCGATCTGGCTGTCGAGCAAGCCGAAGGGGAGAAGATCGCCGTCACCATTAAGCTGGCTGATCAGCGCGAGGCCCTGCTAGGCGGGCAATGGCAAAGAGGCGACCATGCGAGCCTCACCGGCGAATTAGCGGTCGCTTCAGGCGCTCGCAACTTCGGACAATTCGATTATGCGAAGTATCTGCATCGCCGAGAGATGCATCGCGTCTTCACCGTGGACGGAATCGAGGAGGCCAGCTACATGCCAGCAGCCGGACTGTCACTTAACCGCGCGCTCGGCTGGGTGGAGAGCTACCGCGCCCGACTGGCACAGCGTGTGGAGCAGCTGTACCCGGAATCGCAATCTGGGTTTATGCAGGGCATGTTAATCGGCGTTCGCGCGGATATGCCGCATAATCTGTTCGATCAATTCTCACGACTCGGCCTGACACATATCATTGCGATCTCTGGGCTACATGTCGCTATCGTGATCGGCGGTTTCCTGCTCCTGCTGCGACTGATGCGCGTTACGCGAGAGAACGCGCTATTCGCGGTTCAATTTCTGATCCCCGCTTACGTGCTGCTCTCGGGTGCCTCGCCATCCGTCATGCGCGCGGGCATAATGGCAGGGATCGCCGTATATGCGGCGCGCAAGGGCTGGCTGAAGGACGCCATGCAGCTGCTTGCCCTGGCCATTATCATCATGACGGTGTGGCAGCCTTTCTATATCTATGATGTCGGATTCCAGCTATCATTCGCGGTTACTGCGGGCTTGATCGGCGGTACGACTTCGATGCGCGCACTTCTCCCAAGCAGGCCGGGCTGGTTCTACAATGCGCTCTCGGTCACCGTCGTCGCTCAGCTCATCAGCTTCCCGCTGACCATCTACTATTTTAACCAATTCTCGCTGCTGTCCGCGTTCGCCAACTTGGTGCTGGTCCCCGTCTTCAGCTTTGTTGTATTGCCCGGCGGCTATGTGTCGCTGCTCCTCTCCTACGTCTATCTGCCACTTGGCGGCGCCGTTGCTGCAGTTATGGACTGGTGCAATCGCATCTGCTTCTGGTTTATCGCGCAGCTGGACGGCATGGTCGGCGCTCTGGTGATCTGGAAGAGTCCATCGATTGGCATGATCATGCTGTACTATGCGCTGCTCTATCTGCTGGCGGGCGGTATACAGAAGCTGAAGACCGATCCGCTCGGACTGTTCCCACGTGATCTCAGGCTCGCTAAGCGCGTGCTGACCGGCGCAGCTGCGATGCTCGTCCTGTGGCTCACCTTCAACTATTATGCAGCGATAGGCATACCTGGCGGCAGCATGGCCTTCTTGGATGTTGGACAGGGGGATGCGATCCTGATACGCACGCCGTCGGGCCGCACTATACTGATCGATGGCGGAGGGACGCTGCGATTTCAGAAGAGTGGCGAGGAATGGCGGGAGCGCAGCGACCCCTACGAGGTGGGCAAGGATCTGCTCGTGCCGCTGCTGAAGAAACGCGGGATTCGTCAGATCGATTACTTGATCGTGACCCATGCGGACGCGGATCATATCGGCGGCCTGCCCGCAGTTCTCGCGCACATCCCAGTGAAGCGACTGCTGTTCAACGGCACGCTGAAGGACAGCGCCCCAGCCCAGCTGCTATTCCAGACCGCGCTCGATCAGCGTATTCCCCTCTATGCGGTCACCGCAGGTGAGAGGCTCCAGGCGGATAAGCATACGCAATTGGAGTTTCTCTATCCCCTGCCAACAACCGGAGTACCCTACATCTCTGATCAAAATAGTGCCTCAACTGTATTCCTGCTCCACATGTATGACAAGCGCTTCCTGTTCACCGGGGATATGGACGCGACTGCTGAGCGCCGCCTGATGGCCGAGCTGGCCCATAAGGAGGGAGCGCGCGTTGATGTGCTGAAGGTCGCGCATCACGGGAGCAAGTCGTCGACAACGGAGCGGTGGCTTCAATTCTGGCAGCCGCGCTTAGCGGTCATCTCTGTTGGTGCGCGAAATGTATACCGGCATCCTAGCCCAGTTGTTATCGATCGCTTGGATGCGGGTGACATTCCGACCTTGCGTACTGATCTGCATGGCGAGATTCAGCTGCGTGTTGAAGGCGGGAAGCAGCTTCAGTATCGCGTGATGCTGGAGAGTGGGGGGTTATAACGTTTGTAACATCATAGAATCTACACTTACATTCGAATTTTAATTACTTGTTAACTTGAAACGTATTAAGCACAAGATCGAATTCCTCTGTGGTAACAGGTGGCTGATGAGTATAAAATGCATATTTCTTGGTCCCATCAAAGAAGATGGTATTAGGTAGTTCTACGGCAGGCCGATCACCACTATCGCTTCCAATAACATACTTGAATACAATTAAATCACCTTGCTGCGATTCACTTAATGGCTCAATAAGAGTTTGATCTGCTTCTGTCCCACTTAGTTTTCTTTTGATTTCTGAATCAATCCATGACTTGAGATCTTCCAATGAAATTTCATCAACTGTAAAGCGAATGATTTTCCCAGAGGTGCTCTCCGATACCGATTTTTCATTTGAAATTTCCCAGGATTTTGGGTATTCAAAATGCCAGCCATCTCCTTGATAATGATTGTTTCTGGTGGGAACATCTTTGTTCGTATCAGTAACTTGATCTGTATTTGTGGTGTTATTTGTATTGGGTACATCGATACTGTCGGTGTTATTATTAATTACATGACTACAACCTAGTACTAGGCATAAGAGTAATAGATACAATATTTTTATTGTTAGTTTATTCATATATATTATCCTCACATTTTATGGTGTAGTTATAACCTCTGTTCAACTTCCTCCGATCGTGCATTGGTAGTAATCATACTCACATTAGTCTACACCTTGATGCTCGTAAGCCTTGATGTACGTTCGCAATGTCTTTCACAAAGGCACAGGACGTTCATACATCCGACGCTTTGGAGTCTGTTTCATTCGTTCTTCTAACTGTAGAATGACTTCTTGGTTTTCTATACCGTTCACAACCATCACTACCCATATTTTGCAAGAACTTCTTCGACGGTAAGGCACTCTATTCCTGCTTTTTCAGGCAGGTAATTCTGTGTGGAAATAATCACTGTTAATTGAACAATAGCGACAATTTGGATAAATTGCGATAATATAGATTGTATTGGAGTGAGAATTATGCATAAAATCACAAAATCAATAGTAATGATAGCGTGTTTCGTTGTTGTCACCAGTCTTGCTTATTTCTTCTTCGATTTAGAGACTAAACGAGATGATGAACTTAGACCAGTTACAATATCTACTGCGAAAATAAATGTACTGGCTATAGTTACCGGTGCCGAACCATTCGAAGTGTATGTGGAGCGATTAAATGAAACATTCGGTCCAGCTTTGCAAAAGAGGTTTCCAGGATTGGAAGTGGAATACTTAAAGCCGGATATTGCAGATTTATCCGCGAACAACTATGTTGAAGAACTAGAGAGGGAAATAATAGAGAAAAATATTGATGTTATATACATATCATTTGATCCGTCTGATCGGATAATTTCTAAATTAATAGAAAATCAATTTTTGTATAACTTAAGTACTTTGGTTCAGGATATAAATCAATTTGGTATGTCGCAAGGTACAATAATGAAGCTGAGTCATAATAATGATCTATATGCCTTAGCAATGACTTTGAACACTGTTGCCCTAGTGTATAATCCGGAATTGTTCGATAAATATCAGGTTCAGGTTCCTGTTGATTTTATGACATGGAATGATGTATTTACTCTTGCCCGTCAATTTCCGATAGATGAAGTGGCTGGATTTTCTACTTATTCGGGAGAACCACTGCCATTGATATTAAGAATGGCAATGACAAATGAAATATCTTTTGTGGATGATGAATTGGGCAAGGCAACGATAAATACACCTGAATGGCGAGAATTAATTAGTTTAGCTATTAACGGATTGAACAACAAATACATAGTATCAGACACATCCAACGAGATGTTCTTCTCAGGTAAATCTGCAATGACTCTGATTTCTTATGAAACTCTGATGAATTTGCATAACAGATATAACTCAACTATAGAATGGCTAGCGGTCACTCAGCCAATAAATCCGTTAAGTGCAGAAGCAACATCCGTATATCCAGCAACCGATGTTTGGGCTATATACGAAAAGAGCGAAGAATCTATAGCTTCCTGGGATTATATTCAATTTATGAACAGTTTTGATTCAGTCGAGACATGGCATACCATGTACCCGGCAAAATTATTAAGTAATATCGATGTTATGCAAAAGTTTGAGACTGACAGAGTGAGTGCTTACTACAAACTTCATCCTAGTGATTATAAAGGATCGATGTTGAATCAAGGGCGCTCTCAGCGTTTTTTAGAGATTTTACAAACAGAAATTGGACGTATCCAAAGAGGCGAGATCGATATCAATGAGGGATTGAGGAATATGGAGAAGTTAGGTAATGAATTACTACAAGCTAAATGAGATCGCACGATTGAAGAGAGAAGTGGTGGTGCCAGGGCGTTGTTCCTGTACCGCCACTTCTTGTTTTATGGACGGAGGTTGCTCTCCTTGAAGAAAATTAGGGGTGATCAAATGTACGCAATGTACCGTCATTCGCCCCATTCAGGCATGATTAGACACCTGTTTCATTAAATTGTATTGTACGGTAGCATGATTTTCTGATACGCTGGATTTTAACTGCAACTTAATTTTAATAAGCACCGTCTAAGAAGGTGCATGAGAGGGGGATCCTAGTGGTAGAGCAAGATCTAATCAGATCCGCTCAGGCGGGCGATCGCGACGCCCTCGTAACCCTACTGCGAGAGATAGAAACCCATGTGTATCGAACGGCTTACTATATTCTCGGGAATGAACAGGATGCGATGGACGCGTCGCAGGAAGCACTCATACGTGTATACACGAAGATTAATTCCTATGAAGAGAAGGCGCAATTCAAGACCTGGGTGCAGCGAATCGTTACGAATGTATGTATCGATAAGTTCCGCCGGGCCAAGCCGACCGTATCCATCGATGAGCATAACATGACCTTCTCGACAGGCAATCACGTTGAGCAGGAAGTAATGTCAGGTTATGTCTCGACAGATGTGCGCGCGGCCATAGACAAGCTTCCGGATCACCACCGAGCGGTAGTCGTACTTCGGTATATTCAAGATTTCTCTTATAACGAAATTGCGGATTCTCTGAATCTTCCGCTTAATACAGTGAAATCCTATTTATTCAGAGCGAGGCAGCAGCTCCAAACGCTGCTTCAAGACTATCAGAAAGGTGGTGTGAGGGAATGACCGACCAAGAGGTGAATGAATACATGCATCGGTTTCTAGATGATGATCTATCCGAAGATGAAGCTGAGCTGCTCTTAGAGCATTTAAAGCAATCTCCGGTTAGCGAAGCGATGTTCAACCGATTAGTCCAACTGAACGACGACCTGCAGCAGCTCCCGAAGGTCACACCGCCCATTAGCATCGTAGACGCGATTATCCCGCAATTAGAACGCGAGGGGCTGTGGGATCAACCAATTGCCGCAGCAGGCGGACAAGAGCTACACGAGAATTGGGCAGGGATGGATGAACCGGGGCGCCGGAATATACGAAAGCGTACACGTGACATGATGAAGTGGATCGGTGGCGTAGCGGTTGCTGGTTTAGCGCTGACGGTGTTCGCGACTACGATATTCAATGGCACGAATAGCAATCAGTCCGCAGACGAGGCATCGCTGATGCGCGTCAATAACAATAGCGCAATGAGTACTAGCGCTGCGGATATCAGTGAAAGCTCGGGGTTTGTTGTCATGGATCAATCTGGCGCGGATATGGTGTCCGAACTCGAAGCAGAAGAACCGATGGAGATCATGGACAGCGGGAGCGCCGCAATGGAGGACGATGGCGGTTTCTCATTCGATTCCAGCGCAATTGGACTGGAGGGCTTGAATCAGGCTGATACTGCTGCACCTAAGTCTAGCGAGCAGCGCTCCGTGTCCGTTTCTGTAACAAGTAAGTCACAGAACAATAGCCCTGCCCCATCGACTCCAAGCCCCAAGGAAGCAACAGAGGCAGGCGCCGGTGCAAGTGAAGGCGCAAGCGCAGGTGGGGGAGTTAGTGGCACTGAGGGCGGCCTTGCTGACCAGCCGAAGTCCGACGAACCGATGGAATCACAAATCCAGTCTGTGCCAGATGAGCCAGCCTTGACTGAGGAACAGCACGATGATCAGACGAAGCTGCAGGGAGAATCCCAGCCTGATACTGAAGCAGCTGATGCGAACGATGCGGATATATTCGTCATTGAGGAATCGAATCCGAATGCGTTCGTATCCGTTGACAAGGCCTCTATCGCGACAGCGACAGCTGTGACAGGCGGTACGCAGATCGTCGTCACGAACAGAGACGGACATGTGCTATATCGTTCCGGAGTGTATGCGGGGGAGATGACTAGTCTGGTATGGTTTGCCGACAGCAAGCAGCTCATGCTGGAGCTCTCGCTCGATGGCAGCGAGAAGCAAGTGAGGATCGATGTTGCGAATCAGACGGACACCGTATTGTCGGAATAGTCCAATCGTTAAGGAAGATGCACAATCTAGCTGTACATTGCGTATAGTATACAAACCATGTCATCGACGATGAGCTAGGATCGTCGGATGACCACTCGCAGGGGGTTTCTAGAGCTGCCCTGGTGTGTTGATATAGATGTGCATAGCGAAGAGGCACCGTTCAATCTCCTTTTGACGGCGCCTCTTCGTTGATATACCATATAGAGGTCATACATGGAATGGAGGCGTTACGAGTGGATTACCGCGCGGCGGCCAAGGAGATCGGCAAGGGGAATATCAGTCCTGTCTATGTGTGTTACGGTACAGAGCCCTACCTCATGCAGGAGTTCATTACCTACTTGACTAATCAATGGATAGAGCCAGCAGACCGGGATTTCGCAGTCAGCAAGTTTGACTTGGCCGAGACTAATGTAGAGCTGGCTATTGAGGATGCGGAGACGCCGCCTTTCGTCGGCTCTCGCAAGCTTATTATCGCAAAGGATGCGGTATTCTTCACAGGCGCTAAGGATACCGGTAAGATCGAGCATCGTCTGGATCGATTGGTCGATTACTTGAAGTCTCCGACAGACTTCGCAGTGATCGTATTCACGGTGAGCGCAGAGAAGCTGGATGAACGTAAGAAGCTCGTGAAATCGGTTATTGAGCGCAAGGGGAATATCCCCTTCCAGGCTATGACTGGCGATGATCTGACCCATTGGGTACGCAGGCAGGCGGACAAGATGAAGGTCAGCTTCGAGGGTGGCGCAGACCAGATACTCATTCAGAATTGCAACGGCAATCTGCAGGCGATTGCCAATGAGCTGGGTAAGCTCTCGCTCTATGCGGGCGCAGGTCAACTCGTAACGCGTGATGCCGTTGAGCAGCTTGTCGCGAGGAGCACGGAGCAGAATGTGTTCCTCATGATTGAGGAACTGATTAAGCTGCGCTTGGACAAGGCACTCGAAATCTACTATGAGCTGCTCAAGCACAAGGAGGAGCCAATTAAGATACATGCGCTTATGGCGAGGCAATTCCGCAACATGCTTCTGATTAAACAATTAAGTAATCAGGGTGTCAGTCAGCAGCAGATGGCCTCACAGCTGTCGCTCCATCCGTATGCAGTGAAGCTGACAGCGGAGCAAGCGAGACGATATGAGACAGAGAAGCTGCGCCTAGCGGTAGCCAGATTGGCTGAGGCGGACTACCAGATGAAGACGGGTCAAATCGATAAAGTGCTGGCACTGGAGCTATTCATGCTCAGATTGGCTGGTTAATCTTAGACAATGGAATCAATGACAAGAAGCCCCTTCAACCTGATGGTGAAGGGGCTTAGTTCATATATAAGACTTTATAAGTTTTCAACTTAAAGGTGCTTATATATCGACGATAAAACGGAAACGCCCTTGCTTACGAAGTAGTTTGCTACGCAAACTTGGAGGACGGCAGAGCCGTTTATCTG
>JAEZQY010000013.1 GCA_023441055.1 Bacillota bacterium
TTCTTGAGGCGCCACTGCTGGCAGGTCGCGCCCGTGGCGGTCCATTGCTGGGCGACGGCCCCGTCGGATGCCGAGCAGCTCGCGATCTCGAGGAGCTTGCCGCTGTTGGCGTTCGTGAACGTCCACCAGCCTCCGCTCGTCGCCGCGTTCCAGGTCTGGGTCGCGTGCCCCGTGGGGCCCCACTGGACGACGTCCACGCCGTCCGCGGTCTGCGCCGAGGGGATCTCGAGGAGCTTCCCGCTGTTGAGGTTCGCCAACTTCACCGTCGAACCGGTCACCGGCTGCACCGTCCAGCGCTGCGTCGCGTGCCCCGTGGGGCCCCACTGGCCGACGGCGGCGCCGTCGGTCGTCAAGGCGCCGAGAACCTCGAGGAGCTTTCCGCTCGAGCGGTTGACGAGCTGGAACTGGGGGTCCAGCCCCGCGTTGCGCCACACCTGCAGTTGATCGAGCTCGGCGAAGTTGGTGCCCTTCGTGAACCGGATGGTGTTGACGCCCGCGTTGAGCGTGACGGTCTTCTGCGCCCACGCGTAGCGTCCCCAGTCGACCGTGCGTGGGTAGCTGATCGATGACGCCGCCCCTCCATTGATGCTCACGTTGTGCGTCGCGGCGGAGGTGTACCCGTTGTCGTAGCGCACGTTGAGCGTGTAGCTCCCGGCGGAGGGTACGCGCACCGTGAACTGCACGTAGCTGCCCGAGTTGTTGATATTGCCCACCTTCGAGCCTCCGGCGGCCTGGGCATGCGACACGAGACTCGCGTCGTTGATCGTGGCAAGCTCGGCCTCGTACTGCTGGGCGTCGAGCGGGATCGATCCGACCCGGATGTCGTTGAGCGCCGTCGACGTGTTCTCGACGTTGGTGGCCTGGTACAGCGTGCGCCCGTCGACGCTCACGTCGATGCCCTGGGCGAATCCGCTGAAGTTGCCGCCTTGGGTGTCGGTCGCGTCGTAGGTCACCGCCATCGGCAGTCGCTCCCAGGGGCCCTCGCCCAGGTTGTAGTTGACGTAGAAGTTCTGCCCGCCGTCGATCGCGCCGGACGAGGTGAGCGACCATTTGCTGGCGATGACGACCATGCCCTTCGGGCCGCCGCTTGGGACCCACTTCACGTACGGCGAGGAGCCGATCCCGCGGCCGTCGGCGAGGGTCACCGCTGTTCCGATGCTCGTCGAGCTGCCCCAGTTGAGACCGTCGTTGGAGATCTTGTAATACACGGGCGCTGTGTTGAGACTCTGGCTCGGGCGATTGACCACCTCGAAGGTCGCCATGTAGCGACCGTCGCCCATCTTCGTGACGATGATCATGCCCGGACGGTCGCTCTTGTTGGTCGGAGCCGAGACGTTGACCAAGGATCCCCATGTCGCCCCGCCATCGGTCGAGCGGCGGTACGACACGGCCTGAAGCACGTTGCTGCCCTTCTGCCGCTCGTCGGAGAAGTAGGCGACCAGACCGCCGCTCGCATCGATCGCGAGGGAGGGCTCCCAAACGGTGGTCGTCGTCGAGCTGGGGCTCGGATCGTAGACCGCGGGCCCGCCGGTGTCGATCGTGCTCACGTAGCTCCAGCTGGTGCCCTGGTTGGTGCTCTTGTAGAGCACCAACCGACTGCTCGACCGGTCCTCGGGCATGATCATGCCGGCGAGGAGGATCGTGCCAGCGGTGAGCGATCCGGTCGTCTCCGTGACCTCGAAGAGGAACGGCTGGGCGGTGCGCGTGAGAGTCGGGAAGGTCGCGCTCGGGTTCACATCGGCGACGTGCGTCCAGCTGGCGCCGTCGTTCGTGCTCCGGTAGATCGGGTACACCTGGACTCCGCCCTGGAGCACGAGCTTGTCGAACGTCACGAGCTGCGTGCCGTTCGCGCTGCCGTTGTGCTTGAGCACGATGACCTTGGCGTAGGTGGTGCCGGCGGGCGTACCGCCCTCCGGGTTGAACGAGCTGCCGGCGGCGGGAGCGTAGACGAGCGCTCCGTTTCCCGTGGTGACCGCCTCCGCGGGCGACGAGCCCGCGATGGACGTGACGACGAGCGCGAGCGCCGCCGCGACGGCGAGCGCCGCGCGGCGGAGTCCGCGGCCCTCCGTCGTCGTATGGGTGTGAATCGACATCCGAGACCTCCAAGTGTGTACAACGTTGTAGACGCGGGCTCGCAGCCGAACCTAGGCTGTCGCCCGAACGGGTGTCAAGGGCGCGAGGCGGCGACCCCCGGGCTACGGTGAACTCCATGAGCCCGACCCTGCGCGACGTCGCCCGCGTCGCGGGCGTCTCGTTCAAGACGGTCTCGAACGTCATCAACGACTACCCGCACGTGAGCGAGTCGACGCGTGCCCGCGTGCTCGCGGCGATCGAGGAGCTCGGATACCGCCCCAACCGCACGGCGCGCACGCTGCGGTCCGGGCGCACGGGCGCGATCGGCCTCGCGGTGCCCGAGTTGAGCATGGCGTACTTCGCCGAGCTTGCCGACGAGGTCATCACTGCGGCGGACGAGCGCGACATCGTCGTGCTCATCGAGCAGACCGGCGGTGACCGTCGCCGCGAGCTCGAGGTGCTGCACGGCTCGCGGCGCCAGCTCACCGACGGGCTGCTGTTCAGCCCGCTCGCGCTGGGATCGGATGACACAGCGAACCTCGAGGTGGGGTACCCGCTCGTGCTGCTCGGCGAGCGCATCTTCGACGGGCCCGTCGATCACGTCACGATGGAGAACGTCGAGGGCGCCCGCGCCGCGACCGAGCACCTCATCCGTCTCGGGCGGGGTCGCATCGCCGTGCTCGGTGCGCACCCGGGTGAGGTCATCGGCTCGGCCGGCCTGCGCATGTCCGGCTACCGGGCCGCGCTCGACGCGCACGGCGTCCCGTACCGCGAGCAGCTCGTGGTCGACGCCGGTCCGTGGCACCGGGTCAACGGCGCGGAGGCGATGCGGATGCTGCTCGCGCGCGGCGTGGAGTTCGACGCGGTGTTCGCCCTCAACGACGAGCTCGGCCTCGGCGCCCTGCGCGTGCTGCGTGAGCAGGGCATCGATGTCCCCGGCCAGGTCGCGATCATCGGCTTCGACGACGTCGACGAGGGGCGCTACTCGCTCCCGAGTCTCAGCACGGTCGATCCGGGGCGGCGCGAGATCGCGCGCCTCGCGGTGGAGGTGC
>JAEZQY010000055.1 GCA_023441055.1 Bacillota bacterium
TTCCGCCTGCTGGATTCACGGCAATCGGCATCGAATTCACATTGCTGCGCTCTGTCCAGCCGTTGCAGAAGAAATCGCCGAGCGGCACTTCAACGGAAGGCTCCTGCTCGTCATCCCAATACATGCGCAGAATCATATGGCGCCAGCTCTCGGGGAAGCAAGTCATCCAGATATGCTGAATCGCGCCTGGGCCCGTTATATCGGCCAAGGTAAACACAGTCCCGCTGGCAATTTCCACAGACGGAGAGATCTTCCAGCCCTGCCCCAGATTGCGTCCGGCATATGCACCTGTGCCCTCGACCGCCATCCCGCCCTTGCCCTTCTCACCTGTGAAGTTCTCTGCGCTGATCGATCTCGTCTGCGCGTCCGACAGTCTGAATAAATTACCCAGCCCCATATTTAATCCATTAAAATTACTCATTGATTATTCCTCCTTATGATGGTGTTATTCTTTCACAGCCCCTAGCACGATCCCCTTTACAAAATACTTCTGTAAGAAGGGATATACCATTAAAATCGGGACGGCGCCTATGAAAATTTGCGCGGCTTTGACCGTTCGCTGCGCGATATTCTCCAATGCCGACGGATCCCTGCTGATTTGGGTCAGATCATTCTGAACAATAATCGTCTGCAAGAACGTGGCCAATGGGTACTTGGCCCGATCCGAAATATAGATCAGCCCCATAAACCACTCGTTCCAACTCGCGACCATAGCGAACAGGGACAAGGTGGCTATGGACGGCATAGACAGGGGTAAGTAGATGATAATCATCGTTCTTAATTGTCCCGCCCCGTCTATAAAAGCCGCTTCCTCCAGCTCCTTCGGGATCGTGCGGAAGAAGTTCAGCATCAGAATGATCAGCCATACATTGAGCGCCATGGGCAGAACGAGTGCCCAGATCGTATTCATGATGCCCAAATTCTGTACGAGGATATAGGTGGGCACCAATCCGCCATTGAACAGCATGGTGAATACGAACAACCATGCATAGAACGTACGCCCTTTAAAGCTTCGCTCCCCCTTGGACAGTGGATACGCCGTGAGGAACACTAGAGTCATTGTAATGGCTGTTCCCAGAACGGTTCGGAGAACTGCAGTCCCCAGCGATGCCAGAAAGTGTTCGTTGGCCAGCGTCTTCACGTATGCCTCGACCGTAAAGTCGACGGGCCACAGCGTCACCAGATTCGCAGTCGCTGCCGCTTTACCGCTGAAGGAGACCGCCAAGATGTGGACCATGGGGAAGATGCAGGTTAGTGCAAGCAGCGTTAATCCGATATAATTGAAGATCGTAAATATACGGTAGGACATGTTGTTGTAGGACATGGTGTACCTCCTGTCAGTTGTTGTACATGCCGCTTTAAAAAATCCGGTAACCTGCTAATTTATAAGCCAGACGATAGGATAAGATAATCAAGACCATACCAACGACCGACTTAAACAAGCCGACTGCCGTACCGAAGCTGAATTTCCCGCCAAGAAGCGCCTCACGATAGACGAATGTATCGATGATGTCGCCCTTGTCATAGACGAGCGGATTATACAAATTGAAAATCTGGTCGAATCCGGCATTGAGAATTTGCCCCAAGGATAAGGTTCCGATTACAATCGCGATCGGGATGAGCGAAGGAACTGTAATATACAGCGTTTGTTTCCATCTGCTTGCGCCGTCGATTTCGGCCGCTTCATACAGGGAGGGGTTGATCCCTGCAAGAGAGGCGAGGAATACGATCGTGCCGAAGCCGAATTCCTTCCAGATGTCACTGACGACCACTGTGAACCGAAACCAGTTGCCTTCTCCCAGGAAGAAGATCGGATCGATGCCAAGAAGGCTGACTAGCGCCCGGTTAATTAATCCCCCGTCCACCGATAACAGGTCAAGCAGAATGCCGCCGAGAATAACCCATGACATGAAGTGCGGCAGATAGACCAGGGTTTGTACCGTTCGCTTGAACGCCATCTTCCGCACTTCATTGAGGAAGAGTGCAAAGGTAAACGGGGCAAGCAATCCGAATACGATCTTCAAGGATGCGATAATGAACGTGTTCCAGATGACCTGGATGCTGTCCGGTCGATTGAACATATGTTCAAAATGCTTCAAGCCGACCCAGGGCGACTCGCTGATGCCGAACCAGGGCTTGAAGTCCTGAAAGGCCATAGCGATGCCCCCCATAGGGATATATTGGAAAGTCAGGGCAAATGCAAGGCCGGGAATAAGCATCAGATGAAGCGGCCAAGTACTTGCGAAGTTCCATTTAGTCTTATTGCGCATGCCGCGATTCCTCCGTTTCAGTTGATGTATCGAAATTGTAACAACTTCCGTTTCGCTCTAGACAGAGCATTATCACAAGATGTATAGCGGAATATAAAGGTCTTTTGCCATTTGGCCAAAATGCTTATCATCCTGCTATCGATGTTGCCTTTTTGATCTGTGCACTGTAAGCGGAAGCTCCTAGAATAAAAGCGAGCAACACCATAATAACTAATCCAAATGGGGGGAACATGTATGAGAACGAAACGCAAATCTTGGCACGTGAGTATGCTATTGCTGTTGTCCATCATCTTGATCGCGACTGCTTGCTCTTCATCGAACACGCCGAGCAACACACCTGGCAATACGACTGGCGATGGACAGCCTGTTACTGGTAACGAGCAAAGCGGAGGCAATGAGACCTCGTCAGGCTTGTCGATCGTCAACGGGAAGTTCGATCCGCCGGTCACCCTGACCACTGTTAAGGCGTTGGGGCCAAATTTAAAGTTCCGGGATGGGGAGACGATTGAGGACAATATCTATACCCGCATCATCAAGGAACAACTCGGCATCGAAATGGAATATTTGTGGACAACTTCCGTTTTGGAGAACGCTTACCAAACCAAATTGATGCTATCTCTGGCTTCCGGAGAAGAACTGCCCGACGTGCTGAATGTCCCTTCCGACGTCGCACAGCAGTTGATTGATTCAGGCAAATTCCAGCCTGTAGACGAATTATTTGAGCAATATGCGGGTGAAAAGTGGAAGGAAGCGGCCCGTCAGGCCGAGGTTGATTGGCTTCCATACTTGCGCGATGGCAGACGCTACGCCATTCCATCGTTTAACTACAAATATGAGAATGACCCATTAATGTATATTCGTCAGGACTGGTTGGATAATCTTGGTCTTAAGGCACCCACCACGATTTCGGAATTAGAGGTCGTCATGGATGCATTCGTGAATCAGGATCCAGACGGCAATGGCAAGAAGGATACGGTCGGTATTGCAATTAAAATGGATGAACCAGCTTTGACGGTCGATCCGAAGAGCTGGATTCGCAGCAATTGGGTCTATGGCTCTCAAGGAGCACTCCCTGGACAATGGGATGTTAACGACCAAGGCGAGCTTATCTACGGGTCGATCAAACCTGAAATCAAGGACGGTCTAGCGTTGTTCCGGAGCTGGTACGAGAAAGGATACCTGCATAAGGAATTCGGTCTGCATGACGAGATGAAGGCTTCCGAGCTGTTCAACAGCGAACAGGCAGGCATTATCATTGGTGCCGGCTGGATATGGGCATGGCCGCTGAATGCGCTGAATGATTTGAATCCAGACGCAGTGATCCAATCCTATCCAGTCCCTACAGGCGATAACGGCATGTTGCAAATACACGGTCTGATCGATCACTATCAAGTTACGCTGATTAATAAGGACATGGAGCATCCGGAAATTTACTTCGCCCTGCAAAACTTCTTCTACGAGGAGTATGCAGATCCGAAGGACGGCGGAATCTTCGAGAACGGCTTAGCCGAAGGCTATGATTGGGCTGTCGTGGACGGCAAGATCGTAACGGCGGAAAACGAAGTGCCTGACGGCGCGATCTCGGGTAAAGATTATGCCCTCGATCCGCAGATCGCCCGTATTCCAGAGCTGCAAGCCAAGAGCTTGCGAAAACTGGCTGCAGGAGGAGCTCCGGAAACACCTTTCGAAAAACGATTAGCCCTTGGGGCAGGCGGAGTGGAAATCGTTCTGCGCAATGCTGACTTGGTCATGGATCAGGAGAGGTACATCGTGCCTAACGCATTCCTAGGTGCTCCGACAGAAACGATGATCGAGCACTCTGACTATCTCATCAAGCTGGAGCAAGAAACGTTCAACAAGATCATTTATGGCGCACTTCCACTCGATGCGTTCGACGACTATGTGAATAACTTCCTAAAAACTGGCGGCGAGCAAATCACGAAGGAAGTCCAGGAATGGTATGACGCCAATATCAAATAATGCAGGATTAGCTAAGTCCTAATAGGAACGGCGCCTATGCCTTTAAGGCTGGCGCCGATTTCTGCTCATTTAGTAAGGAAAGGAGTTGCGTGCTTGATGGATCAAAATTCGATGCTTACACCGACCTATTCCGTTACGGTCGGCGGTGAAAAGGCCGATTTCTACGGCTATACGAATGAGGCCATTCAATTAGCTGTCGATGCACTCACGCATCGCGGCGGAGGTACAGTCAAGCTGCTGCCGGGCGTATTCGAGATCAATGCTCCGATCCGCTTGACCAGTCATATCACCCTCGCAGGCAGCGGGAAAGCCACCCTGCTCCGCAAGTCAGGTGGGGTGCAGTCACGACTAGCTGTCGATCCCGGCTACGGCCAGCTCTGGGTCGATGTAGAGGACGGGGGCTTGTTCCGACCCGGCATGGGTCTCGTCGTTCGGGACAATCTTCGGCCCTGGGGATGGGATGAATCCACCGCCGTAATTGTGAAGGTGGACCACAACCGATTGTACTTGGACCGGCGTTTGACGAATGATTATGAGCAGGAACAAGAAGCGATTGCTTGGAATGCTTGTTCACTAATTGAAGCAGTCGAAGCCGATCACGTCACCATATGTGACCTGGTGCTGGACGGCAATCGGGAGAACAATGGACATATTGGCGGCTGTCGTGGCGGCGGGGTGTATTTATACGATGTGAAGGATGTCCGAATCGCCAATGTGACCGTCAACAGCTTCAACGGGGACGGCATTAGCTGGCAAATTACTGAGCGCGTTGAAGTGACCGGCTGTGAAGTAACGCATTGCTCAGGCTCTGGCTTTCATCCCGGCGCCCGGTCCATTGACACCCGCATCTTATTCAGCACAAGCAGGGATAATGCGCAGGACGGCCTGTTCGTCTGTTGGATGGTCCAAGAGTCGATCTTCCAAGGCAACCGATTCCTGAGCAACGGCAGACATGGCATCTCGATCGGGCATCAGGATACAGACAATCTATTCACTGAGAATCTAGTTGTCGGCAATGCCGGCCACGGGATTTATGCCCGCCCGGAGACGGCAGGCAATGGTGCCCACCGCAATCGGTTCGAAGCCAATACGGTCGAGGACAACGGCCGCGGAGAAGGCGCTGGATTCTACCTGGAGGGCATCACCTTGGATTGGGAGATTACCGGCAGTACGATTCGCAGTACACAGGAACAGGGGCAGGCCTATGCAATTGTGCTGCGACAGGGAGCTTCCTGTAAGCAAACCAACAACCAAATGGAGGGGCATAGGCAAGATGTCCTCTCCCCTGCCAATAACAAATAGAAGGAGCGTATACTTGATGACACCGAACATTCCTATCCCATACTTGGATCGCACCGGTCCGGCAGCCAGATGGATCGTGGACGGCAAGCCGTTCATCGCGCTTTCTGGGGAAGTGCATAATTCCAGCTCTTCCTCGCTTGCATACATGGAGCCGATCTGGGCAAAGTTAAACAATCTTCATTGCAATACCGCAATTGTACCTGTATCGTGGGAGTTAATAGAGCCCATTGAAGGAGAGTTTGATTTCACTTTGGTGGATGGACTCCTGGATGGTGCGCGGCGGCACGGATTGCGTCTGGTCCTCCTCTGGTTCGGTTCATGGAAGAATGGATCTTCCACATATACACCGAATTGGGTCAAGACTGATCCCGTCCGGTTTCCTAGGATGAAGCTGCAGAATGGATCGGTGACCCGCACTGTGACTTGCTTCTCAGAAGAAGCGAAGCAAGCCGACGCTAGGGCATTCACCGCGCTTATGGCGCATCTGCGGCAGGAGGACAGCTTGCATCGCACGGTCATTCTTGTGCAGGTCCAGAATGAAGTTGGCTTGCTCGGTTCTCCCCGTGATTACAGCGAGGCCGCGGAGCAAGCGTTCCTGTCCGAGGTTCCGACGAAGCTGATAGCCGATCTGGAGAATGGCAAGGATACACTGAGTCCGGAAGTGAGGCAAGCTTGGGCATGTGCGGGTGACAAGACGGAAGGCAGCTGGAAGGATGTATTCGGCGACTGTGCCGAAGAGGTGTTCATGTGCTGGCACATGGCCAGTTATATTGAATATGTTGCGTCAGCTGGCATTGCGGCTTACCCCTTGCCGATGTACGTGAATGCCTGGGGCAAGCAGCATGAGGGAGATACCCCGGGGCGCTACCCGAGCGGGGGTCCAGCCGCTCACATGTTCGAAGTATGGCGATCAGCTGCTCCAAGCATCGCTTTCTTCGCTCCGGATATCTACCTAACCGATTTCCCAGCGGAATGTGAAGCCTACACGCGCGGCGGCAATCCGCTGTTCATACCGGAAGCGCGGCGCGACCGGTGGGCCGCATCCAACGTCTTCTATGCGATCGGCAAGCATGCTGCCCTGGGATTCGCTCCCTTCGGGATCGAGAGCATCGGTTCCCGGGAACAACCTCCGGTTGGAGAGATCGTGCAGGATGTACTGAAATCGCATGCGGAAGCCGTTCTCGGCGAAGATGTTGGCGATATGCTAGCGCCCAGCTATCAAATTCTGGGCAACATGATGCCGCTGATCGCTCAATATGCAGGAACCGATCAGATGACAGGGGTTCTGCAGCTACACGGTAAGGATGAGCAGACAGTGGAGCTCGGCGATTATCTGCTCAACGTCCGTTATCTGAATGACTTATCGACGCCAGGGGCTTATCCGGGAGCAGGTATTCTGATTGCAGAGTCACCACACGAGTTTATCATTGTAGGCCATGGATTCAGGGTGACATTCCTGTCTCGGCCAGGTGATCCGCCGCATGTGGATTTTCTAGCGATTGATGAGGGGATATACGAAGTGGACGGAGCCTGGACGAAGGGAAGACGAATGAACGGAGACGAGGGCATTGTCCATCTGGGGACGACACCAACGATTCTTAGAATATCCGTCTATAGCTTCGGCGGCTGACAGCAGTGAGATGCGGGGGGAGGCTTCCGGTATGTCCTATTTTCAGAACAGTGTATTCTCCAAAGTCGTGGCTATTATTATGATGCTGCTGATTTCGGTTGTCTTGATGTACACGTACTCGAACCGCGTCTCGGTAAATGTGCTACAGGAGAAAATCGAAGTTGCCCAGTTCAGCAAATTTGACTTCTTCCTGAATCAGCTGACCGCCCAAATCGACGAGCTTGCACAAGTCGCCTATGTACTGAGCAACGACCAATCCATCCGTGAACTAGCGTACCTGTCCTACTACGAGAGTGACTATAGCCTCGTCGAATCGAAGAAGTCTATTATCAATAAGCTGGTCATGCAGGCGGCTACCCTGGACTGGATCGATCACCTATCCGTATACGCGCCCTCCAGTGGGCATGTGGTATCCATTCGTCCGGGGCTGCCTGCCATTCCCACTCATCTCGAAGGACCGCTTGAACCCAGTTGGCAATATGAGCAACGAGAAGATATGACGAATCGATTTGTCCGCTATTCCGTCTTCCCGACAGTCGGCTATCTGGATGTAAGCCGGGCCAATGTGGTGGTGGAAATTGGATTCAACGAAGGTACCTTAATTTCGTATCTAGACAATTACAAGCGAAGCGGACAAGGCGATCCCTTCCTCTATCATCCCGACCATGGCATTCTCCCTAATCGAACGGCTAACATGGAACGAGTATTGGATATTGCCCGCTACATTCAAGATCATCGCGCAACTTATTTAGACAGCAGCTCCATCTTCCATCTCGATGAGGATCTGGTCATGACGATGAAATCAGATTGGATGGGATGGGTCGTCGTCGATCATCTGTCCCTTGAGCAGTTACTGCTTCCAATCAAGCAGACGAATCGGAATTTCTATCTGTCTACGGCGCTTCTCCTGTTGTTCGGTCTATTCGCCGCTTTCTTACTATACCGTCATATTCGATTACCCCTAAAGGAATTGGTTTCTAGCTTACAACGATTGAAGCGGGGAGATTTCTCGGTTCAAATTGAGAGTAGGCCACGGAATGAATTCGGCTTCGTCATGGACCGGTTTAATGACATGGTCGCTCAAATCCGGCTATTGATCCAGAAGGTCTACGTGGAGGAACTGCGTGCCAAGGATGCGGAGTTGAAGCAGCTCCAATCCCAGATCAACCCGCACTTTCTGTATAACTGTCTGCATTTCATCCGCAATATGACGATTCTGGGTGACGACAAGGCGGTTATTTCCATGGCAGTCAACCTCGGAAGCTATTACCGGTACGTTACACGGGTTGACAATCCGATGGCACCGCTCAGTGAAGAGATCGAGCTAGTGAGGAAGTATCTGCAGATCCAGTCCATGCGAATGAGCAGAATCCAGTTTCAGATCGACGTGCCGGAGCCGATGCTTGAGGCGAAGGTGCCTCGGCTTCTCGTACAACCGATTGTAGAGAATGCCTTGGTTCATGGCTTGGAGAAGCAGAAGAAGGAAGGCGTGCTGCGGATACAAGGAGAGATGACTTCGGAATATTACCGATTGATTGTGGAAGACAACGGAGCCGGCATGGACGAGGAACAGCTGCGTCGATTCGAGGCATCGCTGGATCAGCCGCTTCGTGAAGACATGGGTTACGGCGTATGGAATGTGCATCAGCGTCTGGTGAATCTCTTCGGAGAGGGCTCTGGTTTGCGGATGGAAGAGGCGGACGAGGGTGGTCTTCGGGTAACACTTGAATGGTCCAGGAGGCAGACAGATGTTTAATTTATTGATTGTCGATGACGAGGAAGCAGCGGTTGAGGCACTAGCGTTCTCTATCTCCGGACAGGATCTGGAGATAGACGCGATTCATAAGGCGTATTCGGTTGAGGAAGCTCTGCATATTCTAAGGCGGCATTCAGTCGATGTCGTGATCACCGATATCCAGATGCCGGAAGAAGACGGACTGGTCCTGGTGAAAGCGATAGCGGAGAAATGGAAGCATATCAAATGCGTCCTGATCTCAGGTCATGCCGAATTTGAGTATGCCCAAGACGCGATACGCTACGGAATTCAGGACTATCTGCTTAAACCAGTCGATGATGAAGATCTCTTCCGGGTAATCCGGAGCATTCAGCAGAAGCTGCGGAAGGAATGGGATGAGCATCTTTCACGCCGCCAGATCGAGAAGACGCTGCAGGAGAACCTTGCACTCTTGCGCAACAGTCTGCTGATCGAGCTGTTGGAAGGCCGTTCGTATGAGGAACCTAAGCTGGAGGAGAGGATGGCCGCCCTCCGCATACCATTCGCCTCCGGGCACCCAGCAACCTTGATGCTGATTCGATTGGAGGAGGGATTCTCCGCCTATGGTGTCCAAAGCCTGTTGCTGTTCGAGTTTGCCGTCACCAATATCGCGGAGGAGCTTTTTCAGGGGGCTTTTCACCTCTGGCCATGCAAGGACCGCCACGATTATCTAATCATTGCTGTCAGCCCGCTCAAGGCTGAGGATGAAGACAAGCAAGAGATGCTGGAGCGCTTGTCACTTCAGCTGCAGCAGAACGTTCGAACCTATCTGAAGGGGCAAATTTCCATAGCAGTGGGCATGTGGGGAAGCTTCCCCCATGATCTTCGCGGGATCTACGAGCAACTGATGGTTTCGGTCCGCAAGAAGGCCGGTGGCGATCAAGGTTTCTATATTACCGTGAACGACCATCAGGATGACACGCGGATTCATTCGATCACATCCTTGTACGAGCCCCCGCTGTTCATCACTCTGCTTGAATCGGGTCGTTGGAAGGCGGCGACAGACAAGCTGGAACGCATATTCGAGGAACTCAGCCGAAACTTCCCCGAATCGCAAGAGCATCTGCGCGAAGTGATGTTCTTGATCTATTCGTCCTACTCCCATCTGGCTCATAAGAACGGCAAGGCGTTACACGATATCATTCTCCCAGACTATGAGCATCTGTTCTTCAGCAAGCATCTGCGACCAATTGGCCATTGCAGAGAGTGGGCGCTGCAGACGCTTGAGCGGATGCGAATCGATATGGAAGATGACACCGCACAGAACCGCCATTCGATCGTTGAAGACGTGCGGGAATTTATTGAGACCCACCTGTCCGGTAACGTATCGCTCGCGGCCATTGCCGAGCACGTCTATCTGCATCCGGTGTATATGGCTAAAGTGTATAAGTCCCAGACTGGCGAATCCATCAGCGATTACTTGTATAGGCTGCGCATGGACAAAGCGGCTCATCGGTTGAAGACGAGCTACAGCAAGGTCTATGAGATCGCATCCGAGCTCGGCTATCGCAGCGCGCCGTACTTTATCAAGGTATTCAGGGATCATTACGGCATCACCCCGCAGGAATACCGCGACCTGCATGCGGATAAGCATCGCGATCGGGAAGAGTAACACTTTAACGCATAGGCATTGACAATAGTCGGACCATTGCGCGTCAGGGCTAGGCTAGATGACTTCCAGTCCATCATTATCCGGCAATGCAGGATGCGGGTTATGCGGCTCCGATTGATACCAGTAAGCGACGGATGCAATATCATCCTTCAGTGGATTATAGCCACCGTCTGCCTTCCAGCCGAGCGCCTGGATTGTCACACGCAGGTCCTCCTCGAAGCGGATCGGATCCATGATATGCCAGCGGTACATGCCGAAGCGTTGCT
>JAEZQY010000058.1 GCA_023441055.1 Bacillota bacterium
GCGCGGCGTAACCGGCGGTCAGCAGCGCGACGAGCCCGCCGGCCGGCAGGCCCGTGGCCGGCGACTGCCGGGCCGCGAGCAGCCGCGGGCCGGCGAGGAGCACCGCGACGATCCCGGCGGCGAAGAGCAGCGGCAGCCCCAGCAGAACCTTCTCCTGGACGAACCACCAGCCGCGCCCGGCCAGCAGCGCCACGGTGCCCAGCCGGGTGATCGTCACGAGCACCGCGGCGGCGAGCAGGCCCAGCGCGAGGCGGTTGCGGCCGAGCGCGGCGGTCACGCCTGCCGCGAACCACGTCGCGACACCGAGCAGTGCCACGACGTGGTCCACGAGGATCCATTGGAGCGTGCTCATGAGGCCGTTCGCGCCGAGTCGGCCGCCGGGCCGGTCACAGTGGTGTCCACGCCGGGCGTGGTCGTCGTGTCCGGCCCCGGCCGGACGCTGCGCAGGATGACGCGGGCGACAGCCACCATCACCAGCCCGTTGACCGCGTGCAGGCCGAACACGTACCGGCCGACGGCCGAGTCGCCGGCCGAGTCGCCGAACGCCTTGGCGATGACCGCGATCAGGGCCTGCAGGATCCCCAGCCCGGCGACCAGGCCGGACAGGCCGATGATCCGGCCGGGCATCCGCATCACCGCGGCGGCCACCGTCAGCACCACGGCGACGAGGATGCTCCCCAGACCGAGGATCCGGTGGGGGCGGAACGCCTCCTCGTTGGCCTCGTTGCTGAACGCGCCGCTGGCGGCCAGGAAGAACTGCACCACGAGCACGAGCAGCAGGAACGCTGCCAGTCCGGCGAACACTTTGCGCATGGGACTCCCCTTCGGGTCGGTTGGGTCACCGGGGTGTTCGGTCGGCGGCGCCGGTCAGGCGGCGCGCCGGGAGCGGGTGAATGCCAGACCGCCGACGGCGATCCCGATCAGCGCCAGCACGACGGACACGATGGCGCCGCCACGGCCGTTGCCGCTGCCGACACCGCCGTCGGAGCCGGCCAGGGCGACCACACCGGCGATCAGGCCGGCCGCCGCGAGCACCAGCGCGGCGATCGCGTTGCCACGACCGCCGCCGCGCCCCGCGGAGCGCAACGCCCACACGCCCAGGACGAGGCCGAGCAACGCGAGCGCGAGCGCCAGCACGGACCCGGCACGGCCGGAACCACCGTCACCGTCGGCGGCCGTCACCTGCGCGGCCGCCGGCGCGACGAGTGCAAGCCCACCGAGGACGCCGGTTGCGGCGGCGGTGAGCAGACGACGGATGAACATGGGAGCCCCTTCGGCTGCGGGAACAGGCATCTGCGCCAGCGTAGGTAACGACTCCGCTACGGGTCGTCATGCCGATGGAGACAATCGATCTACTGCGGTGACGGTATTCCCGCGGTGCGGCGTCTGCGCGCGGAGCAGCCGTATACCGCAGTCGCAGCACTGCGAGCGACAGACCGGGCCGTGCCGCCCGGTCAGCGATTGCCGGGTGACACCAGGCCGGACTCGTAGGCGAACACCACCAGCTGTGCGCGGTCACGGGCCTGGAGCTTGGTCATGGCGCGGTTGACGTGGGTCTTCGCGGTCAGCGGGCTGATCACCATGCGATCGGCGATCTCGTCGTTGGACAGGCCCCGGGCGGCCAGCGCGACCGCCTCGCGTTCCCGGTTGGTCAGCTCCTCCATGCCGGGCGTGACGTCCGCGCAGAGCGGCTCCGACACGTACCTGTTGATCAGCATCCGGGTGATCGACGGCGCGAGCAGCGCGTCCCCGCGCGCGGCGACCCGCACGGCGTGCAGCAGGTCGTCCGGCTCGATGTCCTTGACCAGGAAGCCGGTGGCGCCGGCGCGCAGCGCGTGGAAGACGTACTCGTCGAGGCCGTAGTTGGTCAGGATGACCACGCGTACCCCGGCCAGCGCCGGGTCCGCGACGATCTGCCGGGTCGTCTCGACGCCGTCCATGACCGGCATCTGGATGTCGATCAGGGCGAGGTCGGGCAGGTGGTGCCGGGCCAGGGCCAGGCCCTCCCGGCCGTTCCCGCCCTCGGCCACCACCTCGATGTCGTCCTCGGCGTCCAGCAGCGCGCGGAACCCGCTGCGCAGCAGCGGCTGGTCGTCGAGCAGCATGATCCTGATCATGGGACGCGCACCACCGGGAGTTCTGCCTGGACGGTGAACCCGCCGCCGCTGCGGGGTTCCGCCCGGAGCCGGCCGCCCAGCGCGAGGACCCGCTCGTGCATCCCGAGCAGCCCGACGCCGGGCACCGGGGCGACGCCCGGCCGGGCCGTGCCGTCGTCGTCGATCCGGATGCTCAGCGCGTCCGGGCGGTAGTCGATGCGGACCGCGGCGGCCGCGGCGGAGGCGTGCCGGGCCGTGTTGGTGAGCGACTCCTGGACGATCCGGTACGCGGTACGGCCCACCGCCTCCGGCACGTCCCGCTGGTCACCCTCGATCGTCAGCGTGGTGGCCAGGCCGATCTTCTCGGCCCCGGCCAGCAGTTCCGGGAGGTGGTCGAGCCCGTGCGACGGGGACTTGGTCAGGTCGCGCAGCGTCTCCAGGGTCGCGCGCAGCTCCCGGGTCGCCGCCCGGCCGGCCTCCTGGATCGCCAGCAGCGACTCCGGCACCTGCTCGCCGCGCTTACGGGCCAGGTGGACCGCGACCTCCGCCTGCACCTTGATGATCGAGATCTGGTGGGTGAGCGAGTCGTGCAGCTCCCGTGCGATGTGCAGCCGCTCCTGGGTCGCGCGCAGCCGGGCGGTCTCCTCGCGGGTGCGCTCCGCCTCGTCCGCCCGCCGCTCGGCCTGCCGCAACGCCTCACCGGCCGCCGCCGCGGCGACCAGCCAGGCCAGTTCGAGCACGCCCCGCGACTGCGCGAGCGCCTCCTTGAGGGCGCCGTCCGCCGGCGAGGCCATGATCGCCAGCGGCAGCACGACGAGCAGGGCCGCGCTCACCCCGAGCGTGACGAGCCGGTGCCCGGCCCGGACCGCCGCGTACACCGCGAACAGGTACGCGATGGCCGGCACCCCGAAGCCGACCGCGTTGTAGCCCACCACGCACAGCCCGGTGGCGACCAGCACGGCGACCGGAGCCCGGCGACTGGCGGCCAGCGCCAGGCCGCTCGCCACCACCAGCGCGTAGCCGAGCAGCCCGAGGCCGTCGGGGGCGGGATGGTCACCGGCCAGCGCGCTGATCAGCAGCACCGCCGCCACACCGACCGCGATGACCCAGTTCTTCACCCGGGCCCACACACTGGACAGTCCAGTCCTCATAATCGCACTTTAGCGGAGGGTGCCAGGGTTGAGCCCCGAGCGAACAGGCATTGATCCCGGTGCCACCGGCCGGGCGGCACCGGCGGGTGTTCAAATGAAGTTCACCGCGCCCGGCTTCCATTTGTAGTGCGACTCGAGTTTGTAGTACTCGCCCTTCGGGGTCAGCGCCACGCCGTAGACGAACTTGCGGTCCCCGCCGCCGTACGGAACGCTTTTCACGAACTTCTCGATCTCCGGTTCCACGGGTACGGGAAGCGTGGTCAGATCCGTTGTCGCCGCGGCGTAGCAGATCCGTTCGATCTCCGGGGAGTCCCAGCCCAGCGTCACGTAGAGCCCGAACGCCCCGGCGCCGAGCCGCAGCATCTGCTCGCTCGGCTCGGCCATCCCGGTCCGCCGCAGCGTCGACCGGATCGTCTCCGGCTCGAAGCACTCGCGCGGTACGTCGTTGAAGTAGACGTTCACGGTCCGGGCCGGGTAGTCGAAGCCCAGCACGCCGACCCGGTCGTCGAGACCGTGCCGGGTGAAGAACCCGGCGTTCGCGGCGAGACTGCGGGGCATCGCCGGGATGCCGGCGAGCGCCGAGGCCACCTGCAACTCGTCCGGGGCGAAGGCCGCGTAGATCTTCTTGAAGCCGCCGACCACCCCGAAGTCGATGCCGTGGCTCTCCACCGGGCAGCGCCGGTGCACCTCGGCGAGCAGGCCGCCGATGGGGTGGTCGGTCCGCGGGGTGAGGCCCCGGGCGATCGCCGAGGCGTACGGGTCCCGGTCGTCCGGATGCGTCCGGAACCGGCAGTCCAGCTCGCCCGCGTGACGCAGCGCGGTCGCCACCCGGAAGGCGACCACCGCCTCGGGATGCGCGAACGCGTCGCCGTACGCGGACAGGACGGGCCAGACCCGGTCGCGCGAACAGGGCACGTCCAGCTGCCGGGCCGATTCCTCGATGGTCGAGTAGAGCTCGGCCACCTCGGGAGTTCCGGACATCGATCCTCCAAGCATGTGTCGTTCGGTCGGGGCGCCCGGCGTGGCCGGTCGCTATCGCGGCTCGTAGACGCGCTTGTGGCCGGAGAGCCCGGCCAGCCGGTACGGGCCGGTGGTCACCGCCGGCACGGGATAGTCACCGCCGTCGACCGGGAAGGCGTGCTCGTGCAGCTCCCGGTACGTGTCGTAGTCGACCTCCTGCCGCCGGTCGATCGCCGCCCGGTGCTGGTCGGGTCGCGTGTGCTCGCGGTACCCGGGCACGACGGTGCCGGCGAAGAACTCGGCGACACTGCCGGACCCGTAGCTGAGGAAGCCGACGGTCCGGCCGCTCAGGTCGTCGGCGGTGTCGAGCAGCGCCGCGAGCCCGAGGTACATCGACGCGGTGTAGCTGTTGCCGATCTCGGCGTTGTACCCGGTGGTGTGCCCGATGGCGCCGGCGACCAGCACGTCGTCGACGTCGCGCCCGCAGTAGTTGAGCAGGTGCCGGTGCGCCTTGTCGGCCATCCTGGGGAACGGCTGGTGGTAGCAGAACGCGCCGAACTCGTCCAGCGCGCGGCCGCCGCGCTCGGTGTAGTCCTTCCACGAGCCCTCCACCGCCTGCAGGTAGGCGGAGATGGACTCGTGCCCGTCGACCAGGGCGGTGGTGCGGTAGTTCGGCCGCCAGAAGTCCATGACGTCGGCGGTGAACATGCCCGACGGGTCCTCGACGCGTACCAGAGCCGGGTCCGCGCCGACGAGCATGGCGACCGCCGCGGCGCCCTGGGTCGCCTCGCCGGGCTCGCCCAGCGCGTACCTCGACACGTCGCTGGCGATCACCAGGACCTGCTGCGACGGGTCGCGGTGCACCAGGCCGACGGCGAACTGCAGTCCCGCCGTACCGCCGTAGCAGGCCTGCTTCAGCTCGACCACCCGGGTGGCCGAGGGGAAGCCGAGCAGGGAGTGGACGTGTATCCCGGCCGCCTTCGCCTGGTCGACCGACGACTCGGTGGCGAACACGATGGTCCGGATCCGGTCGGTGCCGTGGCGGGCGACGACCGGCGCGGCGGCGGCAGCGGCCATGGTCACGATGTCCTCGTCCGGGGCGGGCACGCTCATCGCCCGCAGGCCGATGCCCCGGTGGTACTTGGCCACGTCGGTGCCGTTGGTAGCGGCCAGCGTGGCATGCGTCAGCACGTGGTGCGTCGTCGCGGCGGACAGGTCGTGGATGCCGACGGCGGGTCGCTCGGCCATCGTCAGGCTCCGATCTTCGTGGTCTCGGTCGGGCGTTCGAGCCGGACGTGCGCCCGCATCAGCTCGCCCGGGTTGGTCTGCGCGGCGAGCAGGGACAGTTCGCCGCAGAGCACCGTCGCGGCCGCGATGACCGCGAGCCGCCGGGCGTTCTCGCCCGGATCACGGGCGGCGCGGCAGCCGAGCCGTTCCAGGTTCTCCGCCACGAAGCCGAGACCCTTGCCGTTGCCGACGGTGCCCACGATCAGGTTGGGCAGCGTGCAGGAGAAGTAGAGGTCGCCGTCGCGGTCCTCGGCGACCGTCACGCCCTGGGAGCCCTCGACGATGTTCGCGGCGTCCTGCCCGGTCGCCAGGTAGAACCCGAGCAGCATGTTCGCGTAGTGCGCGTTGGCCGAGCGGACACCGCCGGCGAGCAATGTGCCGATCATGTTCTTGTGCACGTTCAACTGGGCGATCGCGGCCGCCGTCGTGTGCAGTCTGTCGTGGACGATCTCCCGTGGCACCACCAGTTCGGTGACCACGTTCTTGCCCCGGCCGAGAATGCCGTTTATCGCGGTGGCCTTCTTGTCGGTGCAGTAGTTGCCCGAGATCGAGCCGTACGAGATTCCCGGAATGGTGTCCAGGATGTGCTTCAGCAACGCGTCGGCGGCCAGCGTCGCCATGTTGTGCCCGGACGCGTCACCGGTGGTGAAACTGAACCGCAGGAACAGCAGATTCGCGGTGATCTCGTGGTGGAACCCGATCAGCTCGACGAACCTGCCGCAGGTGCGCACGATGTCGCGCAGCTCGTCGAACCGCGCGTCGACCTCCAGCGAGGCCAGGTAGGCGGTCTGCGCGTCCTTGGCGCGCACGAACACCGAGCGGGTCATGCGCTCGTCGACGAGCGTGGCGACGATGCCCGCCTCGACCAGCCGGGAGATCTTCGCGCCCCGGCCCACGGACGGCCACAGCGGCGACTCGTACGTGGCGAGCGGGACCTCCGTCTCGACCTGTGCCACGTTGCCCGAGATCCGCACGGGACCCACCCATTTCATGGGCACACCGGCGATGGCGTCGTTCATCGAATGCCTCCGATCATCTCGTGGGTGGCGCCGGAGCGGGTGGCGAGGCGGTGGGTGTCGATGCCCCGGGCCGCGCAGAACGCGCTCAGCCGTCCCTGGATCAGCAGGTCGCACCGGGTCAGGTCGGCCGGTGTGCGCGCGCCGAGGGCGGTCATCAGGGCTTCGATCTGGTCGAGCCAGGTGGAGATCAGCGACAGCAGCGCCGGCACGCCGCCGTCCAGGAGGGTCCGCAGGAACAGCCCGGACACCCCGGCGGCGCCGGCGCCGAGCGCCAGCCCACGGACCACGTCGAGCGGGTTACGGACCCCGCCGGAGGCCAGCACGGGCAGGTCGACGCCCTGGGCGTCGAGCAGGCAGGCGGGTGTCGACTGCCCCCACCCGTCGAGAAAGGAGTAGTCGGCGGCGTCGCGCCGGTCGTTCTCGATCCGGGCGAAGTTCGTGCCGCCCCGGCCGGCGACGTCGGCCACCCGGACACCCATGTCCCGCAGCCGCAGCAGCGTCTCGCGGCTGAGCCCGAAGCCGACCTCCTTGACGATCACCGGGACACCGACGCGGGCGACGATCTGTTCGATCCGCGGCCCCCAGGCGGCGAACGACCGGTCCCCCTCCGGCATCACCGTCTCCTGGATGGTGTTCAGGTGGATCTGCAGCGCGTCGGCCCGCATCAGGTCGACGGCCCGCCGGGCCCGCTCGACGGAGGCGGTGGCGTTGACGTTGGCCATGATGAACCCGTCCGGGTTCTCCCGGCGCATCACGCTGAACGTCTCGGCCACCGACTCGTCGGCGAAGTAGGCGCTCATCGACCCGGTCGCGACGGGTACGCCGGTCTCCCGGGCCGCGATCGCCAGGTCCCGGTTGATCAGGCCGGTCTTGGTGCTGCCGCCGGTCATCGCGTTGATGCACAGCGGCACCGGCCAGTCGATGCCGCCGAACGACGTGGTCAGCGAGACGTCGGACCGGTCGATGCCGGCCAGTGCGTGGTGCACGAACGACACGTCGTCGAACTCGTGGTGACCGCCGAGCCGGTCCTGCTGCTCGGCGGCGAGCCGGACGTGGTCGTCCTTGCGGTTGGCGATCATCGCGCGCTCCCGTTCGTCTGGTGGACCTGGATCGGCATGGGGAGCACCCCGGCGGCGGCCCACTGCTCGCGCAGCCGCGCGGTCTGCGTCGCGGCCGCGGCGTCCAGCAACGCGATGCCGCAGTCGCCGCCGCCGGCGCCGGACGGTTTGGC
>JAEZQY010000060.1 GCA_023441055.1 Bacillota bacterium
CAAACACTTTCCGAAGAAAGTGTAAGACTTCGTACGACTTGCATGTATTAGGCACGCCGCCAGCGTTCGTCCTGAGCCAGGATCAAACTCTCCATAAAAGGGTCATTCGACTTCCGAGTTTGATCTCAGGAAGTCAAACTCTCCATAAAAGAAAAGCTGACTTGCTCATTACTTAGCTTGCGCTATCGATTCATTGCTGAATCGGTTGTTTGTTTACTCACTCGTTTGCAGTTTTCAAGGAACAAATGTCGTTGCTTATTGTCGCTTCTCATGAGCGCTTAGTATCAAGTGTCTCTCGATGGCGACCAGAACAATATATCATATTCGACTAGTTGGATGCAAGCTTTATTTCGAAAATAATGTTCTGACAATTTCCGTCAATCAGCTTGTCTCACAACAGTGACAATCGCTAATTTATCATGGACCGCATATCAGAGTCAAGCTTTTTTCGAGTTGTATTTTTATCCATTGTCAGGATTCTACATTAAAGTCAATTTGACTGTTGCGATAAGACCGAGTCCAGGCAGCCCCAGAATGGCAATTACAGCTACAGTTACAGCGTTTATCGGAATGTAGAACTCACCCAGGAGGCCCATACCATTAATCAGGAATAACAGAATGGCCGCCACAATTAGCTGCAGCAACCCATAGCTGAACCATCGGATGTCCAGCTTCACACGCGTCAGCAGGAGTGTCAATGCACTTATACTAATCAGGAATACGACCCACCACACTACTTCCATTCGCCGTGCACCTGCCCTGCCGCCTTCGCTCTGCGAATTAACATGTCATAGCGCTTCTCGGCAGCCTCCAGCATATAGATCGCGTAATCAATCTCGTCATGCTCGACTGCGAACTCGAATCTGCGCTGCGCCTGCAACCAGATCCCATGCGCATTCCAGATCTCTTCCGCTAGACGATCCGCCTCAATCTGTTCGGCATGCACAGCCGTATGACTCGTCCACCATCTCCACCACATGAACCCACCCCACACCTATAGCAGCTTTTCACTATGTATATGCGTGTGTTCATCGGTTTAGAAGTACATTGTCGCCGTTACCAGATGAAAACTTATAAAGTCTTATATAATAAATAAAACCAGTTCACTCGCCCATTGCCCTGTCCGCTCTCGCCGCAGGTCCAATGTTCAAGTCAACTGGCTCTACATCTCTCTTCGCCCTTCAAGCGCCTTGGAGAGCGTAACCTCGTCTGCATACTCCAGGTCGCCGCCTACAGGCAGACCATGGGCGATACGCGTCACCTTCAGCCCGAAGTTCCGCACAAGCCGGGAGAGATACATAGCGGTAGCCTCCCCCTCAATGTTCGGATTCGTAGCTAGAATCATCTCCTGCACCTGCTCGTCTCCGAGCCGCTTGAGCAGCTCAGCTATCCGGAGCTCATCAGGCCCGATCCCCTCCATAGGTGAGATCGCGCCATGCAGCACATGGTAGTACCCGCTAAATTCCTTCGTGCGCTCCATCGCGACCACATCCTTGGGCTCCTGGACGACACAGATCAAGGAGGCATCACGCGACTTGTCCTGACAGATGCGACAGGGATCAGTATCCGTGATATTAAAGCAGACGGAGCAATAATGCAGATTGCGCTTCACGTTCACTAATGCCTTCGCGAAATCCATGACATTCTCTTCCTTCATACGCAGCACATGGAAGGCGAGACGTCCAGCCGTCTTAGGGCCGATACCCGGTAAGCGGGAGAAGGATTCAATCAGCTTGGCTATCGGCTCCGGATAATGCATGATCTAGAATAAGCCGGGGATCTTCATCCCGCCGGTGAACTTGCCCATATTCTGATTCGCAACTTCCTCCGCCTTCGTGAGTGCATCATTCACTGCTGCGACAACAAGATCCTCCAGCATCTCTACATCATCAGGATCGACCGCTTCTGGCTTGATCTTAACGGACATCAGCTTCTTATGACCATTTACGATCGCGTTAACAACACCGCCGCCGGCGCTGCCCTCGAATTCCTGTGTACCCAGCTCCTCTTGCGCCTTGAGCATCTGCTCTTGCATCTTCTTAACTTGCTTCATCATTTGGTTCATATTATTCATAATCGTTCGCCTCCTAAGATTAATCCTCTTTAATAACTACCATATCCTTACCGAAGAAATCAATGGCTTCATTGATCCATTCTTCCTTGCGTCTGCCCTCCGGCTCATCCTCCTGCAGCAGCTCGAGCGGTTCAGGCTGCGCTTGGCCACCGTCGCCGCCAGTGGCAGCGGCGACCGCATCCGACCACTCCTTCAGCATCGTTGTGCGGAGCGCAACCTCATGTCCGAGCACTTCCTTCATCACCTGTTCAATCACTAACCGATTGTCAGGCTTCTCCGTCGTCTCCCGGTGAATGGAATTCTTGAAGGCGATAAGCACCGCGTCCTCGGTCGCCGATACGAACTCCCCATTAACTAGCCATGCATTAAGCGAGATATTGCGAGCCTTAACGGTAGACAGCACATTCGCCCACTTCGTACGAAGCTGATGGAAGAGTGGTGAATCCTGCTGCTTCACGAAACCATCAAGCACCACCTTACTTCGGAGTCCGCCCCCTGAAGCTGCGGCAGAACCGGCGCGCAGAGCGCTGGATGTCCCACGCGCGCTCGACCTGCCTCCCGCGCCCCCTGCAGCTGCTCCTGACGCGGCAGCGGCTCCAGCTGCGGCAAGCTTAGCCTCCAGCTCAGCCACTCGGCGTTCCAGCCGCTCAAGCTCGGCCCCGCCTGCGACGACACCAGGCGCCTGATTCGCCACAGGCTGCACTGTGCCAGCCGATGGTTCCGCTAGTTGATTAGGCTCCTCATTCAGCCGCGTACATAGCTGCATCAGCGCTACCTCGAACATAGTTCCAGGATGCGCGGCGAACTTCACTTCGCCGGCAGCATGATTGAGCAGCTCTACCGCGAGGAACAGCTGATCCTTCCGATACGACTCCGCAATGCGCTGCAGACCGGGATCAACCTCCTGATCGGATCCGCCGGGCAGCAGCTTCGCCATCAACACATCTCTATAATAATAGATGAAGTTCTCCAAGCACTTCTCTGCACTCTTGCCCTCGTACATCAATCGCTCGACGATCTCCAGCACTTGTCCGAGATCATGGTTCACCACTGCGTCAGCCAGTTGCTCGAATTGCTCCGAGGCCACGCTGCCTGTGATCGCTACCACATCCTCGTAAGTGATCGTGTTGCCGATGAAGGCGATAATCTGATCGAGCAGACTGAGCGCGTCGCGCATGCCGCCATCGGACAGCTTGGCGATCTGCTTCAGCGCCCGCTCCTCCGCCTCAATGCCTTCAGCCGTACAGATCTGCCGCAACCGATCCAGCTGTGCCTCAATCGAGATCCGTCTGAAGTCATAGCGCTGACAGCGAGAGATTATCGTCACCGGCAGCTTATGCGGCTCAGTCGTAGCCAGGATGAAGATCACGTGAGCAGGTGGTTCCTCGAGCGTCTTGAGCAGCGCATTGAATGCGCCTATAGTCAGCATATGCACTTCATCGATGATGTACACCTTGTACCGAACCTCGGTCGGCGCGTACTTCACCTTGTCGCGTATATCACGAATTTCGTCCACACCATTATTGGACGCCGCATCCAATTCAATGACGTCCATCACCGAGCCTTCGGCGATTCGCCTACAAGCCTCGCATTCATTGCAGGGCTCCGGCGCAGGCCCATTCAAGCAATTCACCGCCTTAGCCAGCAGCTTCGCCGCACTCGTCTTCCCCGTCCCGCGCGGACCATTGAAGAGATAAGCATGGGTGAATCGCCCTTCGGCGAGTGAATTTCTCAACGTCTGTATAATGTGTTCCTGACCGACGACATCCGAGAATCGCTTCGGTCGCCAGGAACGATATAACGCAATATGACTCATGGGCTCTCCCCGTCATCTAGAGTTATTTTGGAACGTATCTATTATACTATATCCCGCTAAGGTTGACGAGCAACCCCGCTTCTCCGCGTCAAAATAAACAAAAAGCGCCGATACCGATCACTGGATCGTCCCGCGCTTCAACTGATTTATGAGATTAACCGTGCACCTGTTATCGATAATCGCGACCCGAGCGTATCCTCGTCGACAGCTCAGACTGGGCAATCCTCCGGCACATGGAACATCACGCTTACGGCTGCTCCCTTCCGGACCTGACCGGGTTCACATGCATCCATTGCGGAGGACCCAATCCTCAACACTACGTGCGAAGACCGGCCTCACATCGACGAAACCTCCAACAGGAATTCAACCCCGCTATAGCGGATTGCGGGCTACAGGACACCGCTACCTTCCCGTCTAGCACGGCAAAGATAAGTATAATCGAATCATTTTTAAATAGCAACCAGATGGCTGCAAGTCCCAGCTATTGCGACACAATTACGCGGACGTTGTAGCTGGGCAACGCGGCATTCAGGCGCTCCAGCGCGTCAGCCTGCAAGGCGGACAGCCCATAGGGCTCAAGCTCCTGCGCTGCGCGGATCCGTACAATCACGGTTCCCCCTCGGTAGAAGATCTTGCTGCTAACAATGCCAGGAACCTTCTCCAGCGCCTGTTCGACAATCCTAGACGTATTGACATAGGTCCTGGAATGCGGACCTGTCAGCATCCCAGGATTAGCCGTGGAGAAGCCCATATATCCATCATCCGCGTATTGCTCCATGGTCGTCTTCTGATTCTCGGCTTCGCCGCACCCTGTCAGGCTCAGCAGAATCAGCATGCCGCACATAAGCCATCCCGCCCGGTTAACTACTCGGTTCATCCATGCAGCCATAATAAAAACACCTCCGTATGATCATAGGATGACCAACTGAGGCGTTCATATTCTTAGATCCCGTATTTCTTCTTGAACTTATCGACACGACCGCCCGCATCAATAAACTTCTGCTTGCCTGTGAAGAACGGATGGCAGCTCGAACAAATTTCCACGCGGAGATTTGGTTTAATGGAGCCCGTTTCGAACACGTTGCCGCAAGCGCAAGTTACGGTCGTCAATTGATAATTCGGATGAATATCTGCTTTCATCACTCATTCACCTCTTTCCGCCCTGGCTCTGTACGTCGAACCAGAGTTATATGGACACAGAACGCATTATAGCACGCGAATCAAATAAATTGCAATAACGGATTTCCTATGAAACCGGCGGCTTAACCGATGGCCTTACCGTCTTCCTCACCGTTGATCCAACATCCTTGCCGCTGTTGTCCTTCACGGTCAGTCCAGCCAGGAATTCTTCATTGGATTTGGTTTCCTTAAGCTTCTTAATGAAGTTCTCCACAAAGTCATGCGCATCCGTCATATTCTTGCGGATCATCCACACCTTCTCGAGCTGCTCCTTGGGCATTAGCGCTTCTTCTCTGCGCGTGCCTGAGCGGCGGATATCGATCGCTGGGAATATGCGGCGCTCCGACAGCTTCCGATCCAGATGCAGCTCCATGTTGCCGGTTCCCTTGAACTCCTCATAGATCACATCGTCCATCCGCGACCCCGTCTCGATCAACGCGGTCGCTAGAATCGTCAGACTGCCGCCCTCCTCCACATTCCGGGCCGAGCCGAAGAACCGCTTGGGCCGATGGAAGGAAGCAGGGTCGATACCCCCGGACAACGTCCGTCCAGAAGATGGGACGACCAGATTATAAGCCCGCGCCAGACGCGTCAAGCTGTCGAGTAGAATGACAACATCCTTCTTGTGCTCGACAAGTCGCAGCGCCCGCTCCAGCACCAGCTCCGCAACCTTGATGTGATTCTCCGGCAGCTCATCGAAGGTGGAGGCGACAACCTCGCCCTTCACGGAACGCGACATGTCCGTGACTTCCTCAGGACGCTCATCGATCAAGAGTACGAATAATTCAATATCCGGTCGATTGGTTGAGATGCTGTTCGCGATTTCCTTGAGCAGCAATGTCTTACCCGCCTTGGGCTGAGCCACGATTAAACCGCGCTGGCCTAATCCCACCGGCACTAACAGATCCATGATACGTGTCGAGATTGCATTAGGGGTAGTCTCCAGGACAAGTTGTTCCTGCGGGTAGAGAGGGGTAAGTGCTGGGAAGTGAAGCCGTTCTGCGGCTTGCTGTGGGCTCTCACCATTGACCGCTTCCACTTGCAGCAGGCCGAAGTATCGTTCATTCTCCTTGGGCGCTCGGCACTTGCCGGATACGAGATCACCTGTGCGGAGATCAAACTTACGAATTTGCGAGGCCGATATATAGATATCTTCTGTACTTGGCAAATAATTAATAGGCCGCAGGAATCCGAATCCTTCATGTAGAACCTCGAGCACACCCTCCATGAATAGCAGGCCGCCTCGTTCGGCTTGCGCTCGCAGGATCGCGAATATTAATTCCTTCTTCTTCATCTGTCCATAGGCTTGAATCTGATAATTCTTAGCCATCTTGTACAATTCCGTCAATTTCAACTCTTCTAATTGCGCTAATACAAAATCCAAGTGAACTTCACCGCCTTTCCTATTTAGCTCTCACGCCATACCTCGGCTCCGAGACTTCTTAGCTTTTCTACTAAATTATCATATCCGCGATCGATATATTCTAAACCCGTCAGCTCTGTAATCCCATCTTTCACCGTGAGCGCGGCGATCACCAGCGCGGCGCCGGCTCGTAAATCCGCGGCGTGCACCTTGGCAGCGTGAAGCTCCGTGCCCTCGATCACAGCGGATCGACTTTCAAGCCGGATATTAGCGCCCATACGGAGCAATTCGGGTACATGCTTGAATCGGTTGTTATAGACATAATCGGTTAATATGCTTGTACCTTCCGCTTGTGTAAGCAGACTGGTCATCGGCGATTGCAGATCGGTCGCGAAGCCCGGGTACACCAATGCCTTGACATCTACACTGGCATAGCGGGGTTGACCGACAACTCGGATGGATTCATCCATCTCATAGACATGTACGCCCATCTCCTGCAGCTTAGCCGTGATAGCTTCCATATGCTTCGGGATAATATTATCGATGACGACATCACCGCGCGTGGCGGCAGCCGCAATCATATACGTACCTGCTTGTATGCGGTCGGGGATGATGGAGTGTCTGCAGCCATGCATCGTCTCGACACCTTCTATGCGGATCGTCTCCGTCCCAGCTCCCTTAATCTTCGCGCCCATTGCGCTGAGCAGGGTGGCCACGTCAATGATCTCTGGTTCCTTGGCTGCATTCTCGATTAAAGTAACACCGGTGGCTCTCGATGCAGCAAGCATAATATTAATGGTCGCGCCTACACTGACAACATCCAGATAGACGCGCGCTCCCCGCAATTCGCGGGCCCGAATACGAATTGCACCGAATTCATTAGTTACTTCGGCGCCCAGCGCCTCGAATCCCTTAATATGCTGATCGATTGGCCTAGGCTCGAAGTCGCAGCCTCCAGGAAGCCCGATCACGGCCTCCTTAAATCTGCCGAGCATCGCACCCATGAGGTAGTAAGACGCGCGAAGCTTCTTCACATTCCCATTGGGCATTGCGCTGGGCATGAGGTGTGTCGGGTCAATATGCATCGTATCCCCCGACCATTCCACTGCTGCGCCCATATCCGTCAAGATTTCCTTGTAGATCGCCACATCGCTAAGCGCAGGCAGATTCTCCAGAACCACCGGCCCTTCAGCGAGCAGAGCAGCTGGTATTAATGCGATCGCGCTATTCTTCGCGCCGCTGATTTGTACAGTTCCTTTGAGCGGGCGGCCTCCCGCAATATACAATTTATCCATTCGTAAGAGGCTCCTCCAAGCATGCTGTAGCATAGAAGCGAAACAGGTCTTATCTATCAAATAGGGAAGTCACTCAGGCCATAGCCGGTCCGGATGACTTCCCTATTACAATCTGTCTTATCTTATGCTTGATTGTTGCTTCCGAACAATTGAATCTTCGCTCTTACAACCTCAATCATGGCATTCTTGGCAGGGGTCAGATACTTGCGAGGGTCGATCACCTTGGCATCCTTCGCGAGCGATTCGCGAATGGCCTCTGTGCAGGCGACTTGATTCTCTGTATTCACGTTGATCTTACCAACACCGGCTGTGATCGCTTCGCGAATCATCGAGTCAGGCACACCCGAGCCGCCATGCAGAACAACGGGAACAGGAATTGCCTTGGATACTTGTTCAATGATGTCATGACGAATATTCGGCTCAGCGGCATACATGCCATGCGCAGTACCTACAGCGATCGCCAGGCAATCCACGCCAGTCTCCTCATAGAAGCGGATCGCCTCTTCAGGCTTAGCCAGCGCCGCGTCGGCTTCGTCGACGTTCAGGTCATCCTCTACGCCGCCGATCGTTCCAAGCTCGCCTTCAACGGATACGCCCATAGCGCGAGCTGCCTTGACAACTTCCTTAGTCAGACGGATATTATCTTCGAGCGAGTAGTGCGAGCCATCGAACATAACCGATGAGAATCCAGCGCGGATACACTTCATCGCAACCTCGAAGCTGCTGCCGTGATCCAGATGCAACGCGATTGGCAGTCCGGACTTCTTCGCTGCCGCTTCAGCAATCGCTACTGTAAACTCGATGCCCATGTACCTCAGGGCTCCCTCGCTGACACCATAGATAAATGGGGACTTCTCTTCCATAGCCGCTTCAACAATTGCCTGGGCGAACTCAAGGTTGTTCATATTGAACTGGCCTACCGCATACTTACCGGCCTTCGCCTTCGGCAAGAACTCATTCATTGATACTAATGGCATTGTCATTCCTCCTGATCCTATGTAGCGGACAAGCCGCTTTTACACTGACATATTATAACACAGATGCTGTTCGAAATACAGGAACAACGCCTGGCCGGCGTCCAATTATATTTAATCGAATTGTGCGTTTCTTCATAGCATCTTACGATCACGCGTGCAAGTCTAGGAGGAACGCGCATCCGCTTCCTCCTCACCGCTGCGTATTCACGAACTCATCGGTACATGCTTGGACGGGCCGCGCAGCTCAATATTGACCGCCATAAGCAGCTCCTCGATATCGAATGGCTTGGTGAAGTGCATCAGCGCGCCCAGATCTGTCGCCTCGCGAATCATCGCGAGCTCGCCATAGGCGGTCATCATGATCACCTTAATGGACGAATCCAGCGCCTTGACATGCTTCAGAATTTCCAGCCCATCCATCCCGGGAATCTTCATATCAAGTAGAACGAGATCCGGCTTCTCCTTCTTCACCAGCTCCAAGGCCAATCGGCCATTAGAGGCCTGGTAGGTCGTATAGCCTTCACCCGAGAATACCTCTTGCAGCAATACACGAATGCCCACTTGATCATCTACAACCAGGATCTTCTTCTCACTCATAGTCAAGCCTCCCCCTAAGCAAGTCGCCTAATCGCTATGCAGCCCTGCTATCCTTTGAGAATTTCTCAGCGAATGACTATAATTCGACAATCCATATGGTAATTCCTGCTGATATGGAAAATAATGATATTCAGAGTTAGACGGTCTGCTTCTCAGCATGTACTTGCGTCGCAGCCTTCACGAACTCACGGAAGAGCGGCTGCGGACGATTCGGACGCGAGATAAACTCTGGATGGAATTGGACAGCCAGGAACCAAGGATGATCTCTCAGCTCGATGATCTCTACGAGCCGCCCATCTGGCGATGTGCCTGAGAACACCATGCCCGCCTGTTCCATGACTTCCCGGTACTCATTATTAAATTCGTAGCGATGGCGGTGACGCTCATAGACGAGCTCGTCGTCATAGCATTGTGATGCAAGCGTCCCCTCTACAAGCTTGCAAGGGTACAGACCGAGCCTCATCGTGCCGCCGAGATCCTCCACTTCCTTCTGCTCAGGAAGCAGATCGATCACGGGATAAGCGGTCGACGGGTTGATCTCCGAGCTGTTCGCACCTGTCAGCTTGGCAATAGAGCGCGCATATTCAACAACGGCTACCTGCATACCCAGACAGATTCCGAAGAACGGAATCTTCTGCTCTCTAGCATACTTAATAGCGGATACCTTGCCCTCGATCCCGCGATCCCCGAAGCCGCCGGGCACCAGAATACCTTGCACCCCGCCGAGCAGATCGCCGACATTCTCATCCGTCAATTCCTCCGCACTGACCCAGCGGATATCGATCTCCGTATCGCTGACGATACCAGCATGTCCCAGCGATTCCACGATGCTGAGATAAGCATCATGCAGCGCTACATACTTCCCTACAATCGCAATTTCGGTGCGCTTGCTGAGCGACTTCACGCGAGCTACCAGCGCTTCCCATTCCTTCATATCCGCTGCAGGCGCCTGCAGCTTCAGATGGTTCAATACAAACTCGTCCAGATTCTGATCGCGCAGCATGAGCGGCACTTCATACAGCGTCTCCGCGTCGATCATCTCCACTACGGCGTCCGAGTCGGTATCACAGAACAGCGCGATCTTACGCTTCATCTCATCCGGCATCGGATACTGCGTACGGCACACAATCACATGCGGCTGTATCCCGATGCTGCGAAGCTCCTTCACACTATGCTGTGTCGGCTTCGTCTTCGCTTCACCCGCTGCCGCCAGATAAGGAATCAGCGTCACGTGAATGTACATCACATTATCGCGCCCGATATCGGATTTCATCTGCCGAATCGCTTCGAGGAACGGCAGACTCTCAATATCACCGACGGTGCCGCCGATCTCCGTAATGACAACATCAGACCCAGCCTCCCGGCCAGCGCGCATAATGCGATCCTTGATCTCATTCGTAATATGCGGAATTACCTGAACAGTGCCGCCGAGGAACTCCCCGCGTCGTTCCTTGGAGATGACAGACGAATAAATCTTGCCTGTGGTCACGTTGCTGTTCTTCGATAAGTTAATATCGATGAACCGCTCGTAGTGTCCCAGATCAAGGTCAGTCTCCGCGCCGTCGTCAGTCACGAACACTTCGCCGTGCTGATAAGGGCTCATCGTACCCGGATCGACATTGAGATATGGATCGAACTTCTGAATCGTCACCTTCAGACCACGATTCTTCAGCAATCTGCCGAGCGAGGCTGCTGTTATGCCCTTGCCCAGGGATGATACTACGCCGCCTGTTACGAAAATATACTTGGTCACTGTTGATTACCTCCAAGGTAGTTGCGCGTTGTGCTGATCAGTAAAAAAAGAAAAGCGCCCCGCTAATGGCGGGGCACTCGGTTCGCATCGAAATGATAAATCTGTAGCCCATGCAATAGTTTACTCTCTAGGTTGAGCGATGTCAATAGAGCCGGAAGTCAATTATCGTCATCCTCATCTTCATAGGTGTCCGAGTCAATATCCTCCTCGTCATCCAATTCCTCATCTTCATCGTCACCAAGGTCTTCGTCGAGCTCTTCGTCCTCGATCTCTTCCCCAATTTCCTCTTCTACATCGTCTTCAACTTCTTCCGCATCTTCATCGAATGGATCTTCGCTGTCTTCTTCTGCGGCATCGAAGTCATCGCCATCTGCGGCGTAATCGTCCTTCTCGTCCGCGAATAGCGCTTCATCGTCCAGATCGTCATCATCTTCATCATTAATGATGCGGGGGTGCTTGCCTCCGACTGCATCCTCTGCGCGTTCAACCGGGTACCAGCGCTTCAGTCCCCACAGATTGTTGCCGACACAAGCAAATCGTCCGTCTATGTTGATCTCGGTGTATACCTGAGCGATTACCTGCATCACTTCCTCATCAGAGAGACCCTTAATCTTGGCGATCTCCGCCATCAGGTCACGATAATACATCGGATTGTTCACATTCTTAAGCACCGCGAACGCGAGGTCAACCATTGGAACTTCTCTCGCATCCTCAGGTGTCAGCTTCGTAAGGTTCTGACTGCTCATCTTCAGGCCCATCCTTTCTATCGGGGCGGTATATAACGTTTATATGCACATCTTGCACCAATAAGTAAACCTTATTTTCCTGCAAATTGCAACTATTCCTTTTCACCAATCCTCTGGACATATACCTCTTTCGGTCGAGCAAGGCGATCCCCTATGCTTATGCACCTCTGCTCACATATATTACTCGGAGAGCTGCACGATGGGAGGAGATCATTTGCAGCAGGAATGGATCAACCGCTTATTGCGCCATTTCGCCGCGCCAGCCGAGCCGGCCGCTCGCCGTACAATTATCCGATTCCATAGGTTGTCCGACTATCGGCAATGCGTAAGACAGCTCACATTCACAGAGGCGCATAGCGCTTCATCGGCGGCAATCCGCTATTGCCCTGAGCTTCTCATGATCAGCAGCCCGCTGGTCAATGCGGAGCTCCTGGAGGCTGACGCCTCCAAGGTTACGATCGCCCCAGATGCACAGATCCACCTCAGTGCTAGATCCTACCTGCCAACTTCGACGAAGCCCTCCCTCACCTATGATCCAAGACAACACATTCCATGGGGAGTAGCAGCCACTCGCGCGCCAAGCGTGTGGAAGTATTCGAAAGGACAGCATATTCGTATCGGTGTCGTGGATACTGGGGTCGACTTCGAGCATCCGAATATCCGTCATGCGCTGCGCAAGGGTGTCAATCTGCTGCAGCGCATGGCGCCAGCAACCGACGATAACGGGCATGGCACGCATATTGCGGGGACGATAGCCGCTGCCAGCAGCACCAGGGTAAACGGCGTCGCTCCCGGCGCGCTGCTGTATCCGGTTAAGGCCTTCGACTCTGAAGGGTCTGCCTATATCTCTGACATTCTACTCGCGATTCATTGGTGTATCGCGAATCGTATGCATATTATCAATATGAGCTTCGGTATGTCCGAGCACAACACTGCCCTGCTCCAGGCGGTTAAGACAGCCGGTCGACGCGGTGTCATCATCGTCGCCTCTTCCGGGAACGGCGGTCAGACGAATCAGATCGATTACCCTGCCAGATTCCCGCAGACAATCGCGGTAGGCGCATACAACCGGCGCGGCGCAATCGCAGGCTTCAGCAATCGAGGCAAGGATGTTGATATATACGCGCCTGGAGAATCCATCTATTCCACGTGGCCGGGTAATCGTTATAATGAGCTCAGTGGCACCTCCATGGCGACGGCTCATGTCAGCGGCGCGCTCGCCCTGCTCATAGCGGCCAGACCATTGCTGTCCAAGCTTGGCCTGCGCGCCGCGCTGCTCGCCGCTGCCGCGCCCTTCACCAGCAAGGGACGCCACTGCGCAGGGAAGCTGGATGCCAGCCGCGCTTATCGGCTGCTCCGCGTTCCAGCCAAGCGCTGCGGACAGAGGCCCGTCACGCGGAAGGCCGCTGCGACGGCTCGCCGCCAGAAGACCGCTACCCCATCCGTCAAGCGTAAATCGGTCAGTCCATCTGGCAAACCGATTAGGTCGCGGAAGAAGTCGTGATCAACGCCTATCAGTCTAGGTTATATAGTATGTAATACGATGCCGCTGCGCTTCACCGCTTCCGAAATGAAGCTGATAATCCCAGCTTGCTTGGCCAAGGCCATCCTGAATATCCACTAAGGATTGTCCCATTATAGTTACGATGTGCAGCTCAATTCCCGATGTTCGATAGAAGCCATTGCGGCGAATACCTGATTCGAAGTACATCTCGGATTGAATGGAGCCGCTGCGCTTCACCGACCATTCAGTCACTGTCAGCTTCACAATGGAACGCGTCATCCCACCGTTGTCATCGCTCTCTTCATAGCGCAGATACCAGCCACTATGCTTCTTGTAGACGATGCCTCGTACCGTCTGCTCGAATACTTCGTTGTCGATCTGACTGACAATTCGAATCACACGTTCGTAACGTTCACCCATGCTGAATGCCTCCCAGGCCATATTAAGCCGACCACGCCGCTCTATCCACCCCCTGCTACGGCCGCACAAACCCGAGCAGCATCTCACGAACGAGCTTCGCGGCTGCGATCTGTGTCTGCTCAGAATGGTCGTATACCGGCGCGACCTCCACGACATCCGCTCCGACCACATGGACCTTGGAGCGTGCGATCTCGTGAACGGCAGCCAGCAGCTCCTTGCTTGTGATGCCGCCCGCCTCAGCTGTGCCCGTGCCAGGCGCGGCTGATGGATCGAGCACATCGATATCGATCGTGACATAGACAGGGCGTCCCGCGAGCGAAGGGAGCGCCTGCTTGATCGGCTCCAGCACCTCGAACGGGTAGAAGTTTATATTTTGCCGGGCATATTCGAATTCTTCTCTCGTCCCCGAACGGATCCCGAACTGATAGATGTTGCTCGGACCGATCAGCTCAGCGGCCTTGCGCAGCGGTGTTGAATGCGACAGCGGCTCACCCTCGTACTGCTCGCGCAGATCCGCGTGGGCATCAATATGGATGATCGCCAGATCAGGATACTTAGCGAACATCTCGCGGAAGATCGGCCAGGAGACCAGATGCTCGCCGCCCAGACCCAGCGGGAACTTGTCATCCGCCAGCAACCCTCTCACATAATCACCGATCATCTCCAGACTGCGCGCCGCATTCCCGAATGGCAGCAGCAGATCACCTGCATCATAATAGTTCATATCCTCTAGACTAAGGTCCAGATAAGGGCTGTACTCCTCCAATCCGACCGATACCTCGCGGATGCGGCCTGGGCCGAAGCGCGAGCCTGGACGGAAGCTGACCGTGAAGTCCATGGGCATGCCGTAGATAACCGCTTTAGACGAGGCGTAATCCTCGGAGCTGGCAATGAAGATATTGCCGGAATAGGCTTGATCGAAACGCATATAGATAACCTCTCTCTTCAATAGGAATGTTCGTCAGGTAGGGCCGGATGAATCCATTGCGTCATTCGAGCAGCCGGTAAGATCACCGGCATACCGAAGGACGATTTAGTAGTATTATAGTGTTTTCGATGGGATTTGCAAATAAAACCGTCGCCCCAGTCGGTCCCCCAATGAATAACTTCCCCCTAACTCTTCCATACTAGTAGAGGGATTATTAATTTACTAGATGGATTGGGGAGGGTCGCCTATGAGCAGAGTAGACAAGCATCGCGGCGGCAGGTGGATGAGACGCGCGAAGTTCGCGATCAGCCTGCTGGGCTTTGCCGCGCTCACCTGCCTGATCGGCGGCGTCATTGGCCTGCTCTTCCTGCGCACTCAAGCGCTACCTACCGCCACCATTCTTCAGAATTCCTATATCCTTGACTACCATGGTCAGGTCATTGATACGTTCAATGCCGGCCAGAACCGACAGGTTATCCCCCTGAGCAAGATGTCGCCATATATTGTGAACGCGACGCTCGCGATCGAGGATCACCGCTTCTACGATCATCCCGGCATTGATATGCAAGGCTTGGCCCGCGCCATCTATGTCGATATTAAGCATATGGCCAAGGTGCAAGGCGCCTCTACCATCACCCAGCAGCTGGCGCGCAATCTGTATCTGAATCATGACCGCACCTGGGATCGCAAGGCAAGAGAGGCCATCTACGCCATCCAGCTCGAGATGCAGTATGAGAAGAATGACATCCTCGCGATGTACTTGAACCAAATCTACTACGGGCATGCTACATACGGTATAGAAGCTGCTGCGAGGCTGTTCTTCGGCAAGAGCGCGGCCGAGCTTACACTAAGCGAGAGCGCACTGCTCGCAGGAGTTCCGAAGGGCCCCAAGTATTATTCCCCCTATATGGATGAGGAGAACGCCAAGCGGCGTCAGCGGATCGTGCTACAGACGATGGCGAAGCACGGCTATATTACGCAGGCGGAAGCCGAGCGAGCTGCGCGGGAGCCGCTCGTGTATCAGGAGTTGCGAAGAGGCTCCCCGTCCGGCGCCCCATACTTCACTGATTATATTAAACAGCTCGCGCTCGATGAGCTTGGCATCAGTGAGCACGTCATGCAGCAAGGCGGGCTGGTCATCTATACCACACTCGATCTGCGCATGCAGCAAGCCGCCGAGCAAGCCATCTCTTCCTATATAGACGAAGATCGGGAGCTGCAGGCGGCGCTGATCGCAATCGACCCGCGAACCGGGTATGTAAAGGCGATGGTTGGCGGTGTTGATTACACGAAGAATCAATTCAACCGCGCCATGTCGCGTACCCGGCAGCCGGGGTCTTCCTTCAAGCCCGTCGTCTATATGGCGGCGCTCGCAACGAATCAGTATCATGCAGCCTCGCGCTTCCGCAGTGAGCCTACGTTATTCACCTATGACGAAGGACGCGAGACGTATATGCCGAGCAACTTCAACGACAAGTATGCGCATGACTTCATCGATATGCGGCAGGCCATCGCGCATTCGGACAATATCTACGCGGTGCAGACGATTATGAACGTTGGCGCTGAGCAGGTCATCGAGATGGCGCACAAGCTGGGGATCACGTCCGATCTGAAGCCTGTACCGTCACTGGCGCTCGGCACCTACCCGATCAGTCCTTTCGAGATGGCTTCTGCGTTCGGCACGATCGCGAATCAAGGCCTTCATGTGAAGCCCGCTTCGATTCTGAAGATCGAGGACAGCGCGGGGAGAACACTCTACGAAGCGAGAACCGAGAAGACGAGAGCGGTGGATGCCGCCTACGCCTACGTGCTCACCAATCTGATGGAGAGTGTGTTCGATCCGGGCGGGACCGGCAGCCGCGTCTCCGCGCAGATCAATCGGCCGGTCGCTGGCAAGACGGGGACAACCAATTCCGACGCCTGGATGGTCGGATTTACGCCCGAGCTATCGACCGCCGTCTGGGTCGGCCATGATCAGGGGCGGATGATTACCGCCGTCGAATCGCATCAAGCTGCGCCGATTTTCGCTGACTTCATGGAGACCGCGCTCGAGCCGGTGCCGCCCAAGATCTTCCCGATCCCCGCCGGCGTCGTGTCGCTCTATATCGATCCGGTTAGCGGGAAGATCGCCACGGCAGACTGCCCGGGCTCACGCCTGGAGGTGTTCGTGAAGGGCACCGAGCCGGTCGAATTCTGCGACGAGCATGGCAGCGGCGGCGATTCCAATAGCGGAGCATCCGGGCATGGCGCAGACGCGCAAGAAGCCCACACCCGAAGCTGGTGGAGCGACCTTAAGCGATGGTGGAACGAGTAGCTGGCGCAGATCGAGCCGACTGGTGCGTGCAGAGCCGGAAAGTGATGCTGCAGAGTGCAGAACGAGCCAACTGGTGCCTGCAACGCCGGATTGCGGTGCTGCAGAGTGCAGATCGAACCAACTGGTGCGTGCAACGCCGGATTGCGGTGCTGCAGAGCGCAGAACGTGCCAACTGGTGCGTGCAGCGCCGGATTGCGGTGCTGCAGAGCGCAGAACGTGCCAACTGGTGCGTGCAGAGCCGGAAAGTGATGCTGCAGAGCGCAGAACGAGCTAACTGGTGCGTGCAGAGCCGGAAAGTGATGCTGCAGAGCGCAGAACGAGCCAACTGGTGCGTGAACGCCGGATTGCGGTGCTGCAGAGCGCAGATCGAGCTAACTGGTGCCTGCAACGCCGGAAAGTGATGCTGCAGAGCGCAGATCGAGCCACCTAGTGCGTGCAGCGCCGGATTGCGGTGCTGCAGAGCGCAGATCGAGCTAACTGGTGCGTGCAGCGCCGGATTGCGGTGCGATGAGGCATACTCGTTGCACCGTCAACAGCACCTGTAGAAACTGCATCTCACACACCCACTTTCACAGCATACAGGCTTCCAACCTGCAGAAATTACATCTTATACGCCCAAATCAGCTCAAAAACTCCAAACATGGCCGCTCAACCTGCACTTTCCGCAGGTCAGAGCAGCATTACCATAGGAAAACCGTCATCCACCTGCACTTTATACATCTGGAGAAACTCATTAACTGCTACAACCTGCATTAAATACGAATACATCGCCGCCAGCATAACCAGCCAGCACACAGCACAGCCCACCTTCTCCACCTGCCACCTGCCATCAACCCAACAACAGCCGCTCCTCATCCCGACTATGAATCTCATTCACGATCATCAGTGCATGGAACTTCATCATCACATCGCGGCTAAGCCCCTCGTCCTTGCGCAGCTCACGGATATCCGCAGCGATGATGCGCATGAGATCATGATCGCGGATCAGCTGCGTTACCGCATCCTGCTTAGCTGGGTCCCGGTCAACAACCTCCTGGTAGAAGCCGTCCTCCTCCGAATCCGCGTGAGCAATAATGCGCGTCTCCCAATAATCAAGCAGATCATCTGCAGCTGTGTTCGCCAGCTCCAGTTCACCTGCCTCCAATGCGCGGATCACATCCGTCGTCTTGCTGGCCGCTCCCGCGAGCCCACCCTCATGTATAGCGCGATGAGCATGCAATTGTCGCAGCGAAGGTCCTACTGGCATTCCGATCATCCCTTCCTAATTATGAAGTAATCATGAATGTATTGAATTAATTACGAATGTATTCATCCCGATACTATCCACCAATATAGGACATCCCGATCTTCTTCCGGTGCTTCGCTGTATAGGCTGTGCGTTCGTCAGAATAGCGATCCGACCGCGCTGCCCACCTGCCAGATATAGCATCCAGCAGTTCGGCATCATCTGCCCCGCCGCGCAGCAGCGCCCGCAGGTCGAACCCTTCCGTGGCGAACAGACAGGTGAACAGCTTGCCTTCCGACGACAGCCGCGCGCGCGTGCAGGTCGAGCAGAACGACTCGGACACTGAGGTGATGAACCCGATACGCGCAGCGCTTCCGCTATAACGATAATATTTAGCTACCTCACCATAATAGGCCTGCTTCGTCGGTTCAAGCTCATACTCCTGCCCCAGCAGCTGCAGCAGCTCCCGCTTCGTAACTACCCTCTCGTAGCTCCACCCGTTGTCATTGCCAACATCCATGAATTCAATGAAGCGCAGCGTAATAGGCCGATCATGAAAATAACTCGCCATCGGGATAATTTCACTATCGTTCATCCCCTTCTGGACCACCATATTTACCTTGATCTCATAGCCAAGCTGTTCTGCATAAGCGATATTGTCCAGGATCAGCTGAGAATCCACTCCTCTGCCGTTCATCTGGCCGAAGATCACCGGATCGAGCGCATCTAGGCTGATATTCAATCTGCGAAGCCCAGCCTCATACAGCGCCTCGCCATACTGACGCAGCAGCACACCGTTCGTTGTCAGCGCAATATCTTCCACACCGTCTATATCCGCAATCTGCCGGACGAGTTCAGGAAGATCTGCGCGCAGCAGCGGCTCGCCGCCCGTTAATCTAATCTTCCTGACGCCCAAGCTGGTGAACAGACGAACTAGACGTGTGATCTCTTCATAGGTCAGGAGCTCCCCCTTGGGCAAGAAGGCATAGTCATCACCGAAGATTTCCTTGGGCATACAATACGCGCAGCGAAAATTGCACCGATCGGTTACGGATATACGCAGATCGCGCATTGGCCTGTTCAATTGGTCGCGCAGCTCTCCAATCATGACGTCATCTCCTTCCTCTTCCTGTCTATTCCGGACGATTGATATTGCGCAAGGCCCGATGTGCGTCCGCGAAGAGCGATTCGCCGTCAAGCCAGAGCGTCCGCACGGTATCGAGCAATTGGAGCACACTGTGCCGCTGCTCTTCAAGCGCTAACTGCAGAGGCTCTCTCATCGATCGGCTCCAGCAGCTAACCAATGGATGACGGCGGCTATCCAGATGAACCGCGCTCACATCCACGCCTTCAGGCATCGCGGCCAATAGGCTCGCCAACCCATCGCTTGCAATAAACGGCATATCGCACGGCAGCACAACATAACGCGCGGCATCCAGCTCGAGCATGCCCGAATAGATGCCAGCCAGCGGTCCCCGCCCGCTGAACTGCTCGCAATCTATGATCACATGTCGATCCTCAGGGAAGCGATGCCGCAGCTCCTCTAATGTCACAATTACAATAGTCGTACACACCGATTCGAGCGCGGCATAGGCGTATTCATAGTAATACGCGCTCTGCTCCACAGCGAATGCCTTGGGCGAGCCGAAGCGCGAGGACTGACCGCCTGCTAGCAGAATGCCTGCCGTACGCATACGGTTCATCCGCCGCTGACTGGGGGGATGAAGGCCACAACATCACCCGCTGTAATCTTATCATCCAGCTGCGCATACTCCTCGTTAACCGCCACCAGCACAGCGCCTGGGTCTGAAGGGAAGCCTGAATACGTGTCTCTCACCCACCCAAGCAGCTCCTGGACAGACAGTGATTGCACCGGCAGCTGCTCCCGCTCCCTGCCGACGATTTCCTTCAAGCCAGCAAAATACAACAATTCAACCATCTCTCCTCACCCCCAATCCGTTTGTGTGTCCGTTGTGTCCCCGTTTGTGTATCCGTTTGTGTGTCCGTTGTGTCCCCGTTTGTATATCCGTTTGTGTATCCGTTGTGTCCGTTTGTGTATCCGTTTATATCCGCTACATCGCGCCGCTGAATCCGCCGCCGCTGCTCGTACATCGATTAGTATAACCGCCGTTAAGCTAATCCTGCATGGATAGTCACGTCGGCCTTTGCTCCTGTTTATGCGTCTGGGCGCCGATCCACTCCTCGCCGTCCTCCCAGATTTCCTTCTTCCAGATCGGCACGATCTGCTTGATGCGTTCAATCGCATACGCATTGGCCTCATAGGCGGCCTTCCGATGCGGGGATGACACGGCGATCACGACCGCGATATCCGATAGGTGCAGCTCACCGATGCGATGCGCAATGGCCGTGCGCGTCTCCGGCCACCTCTCCTCGATCTCCTGCCCAATCTCCGCCAGCATCTTCTCCGCCATAGGAATGTACGCCTCATAGGCGAGATACAGTGTCCGAACACCATGCGTGAATTCCCGAACATGGCCGGTGAACACCGTTACCGCCCCTGCACTGGTATGCAGCACAGCATCTACATAATCTTGAATGTGTATCGGTTCCTCGACTATCGCATACCGCTTCACACTAATCACCGCCTATTTATCCATGTATATAATCGCTGCTGAACCGCTGCTGTATCGTCCCGGTATACAACATCCTCACCAGGCAGCTCGACTCCCTCATGCGCGATTACGCCAATAATACGCTTGAGCTTACTCAGCTCCCGCCAATCAGCCGCTTCTCGCACCAGCACGACCTTCGGGTAATCGGCATCCTTATAGCCCTCGATCAGGATCACATCCGGCCTTGTCAGCTGAGTCATCGCGATTAGCTCTGACAGGTGAACCTCCATCCCCTGCATATGCAGCTGGATCATTCCCTCCGTGCTGGCAATTGCACTGACCGCACCAGCACGAAGCGCGCGCATGCTATCCGTCTCCTCGGGCGGCAGCGCCAGCGGACCGCCATGTCCGTGATGCTTGATAACAGCAGCGCTGAGCTGATACTGATCTAGCAGCTTCACCCATGCTTCGATTAACGTAGTCTTACCGCTGTTTTTGAAGCCGACAATCTGGATAACTACGGGATTCGCCACTGACGCTCACCATCCTCCATGCCCAGCAGCAGCACATCGACTAATTCTCCCCGCTCAATGTCTCGCGACCCGCCTGGGAGTACGATGATGGCATTCCCTCTCGCAATCGAGCTAACGGCATTGGACTTGTTGAAGCCCGCCGACGACACCATCGCGCGCTGCCCATCATAGTGATAGACTGCGCGGATGAATCTGGTGAATGGATTAGGCTGATTGAAGTCCTCCGCCAGCATGGCCTGTGTGTAGCTGAGATACGGCTTCTGACCACCCATCATGCTGAGCAGCGCCGGTCTGGTGAACAATTCGAATCCGATAAAGCAGGCCGATGGATTGCCCGATAAGCCGAACAACAGCTTGTCGCCGAGTGCCGCAACCGTCGTCACACTGCCAGGCCGCATCGCAACCTTATTGAATAGCACCTCTGCGCCTAGTCGCTCATAGATCGCAGGCAGATAATCGAAGTCACCTACGGATACGCCGCCAGTCGTGATTACACAATCTGATTCCTCCAACGCTCGCTGCATCAGAGCCAGACCGTCTTCTAAATTGTCCTTCATGATCCCATAGGAGCGGTAAGGCACACGGAGTCTAGCGAGCTGACCGGCAATCATCGGTCCATTGCTGTTGCGGATCTTGCCCGGCGCCAGTGGTTCATCTACATCCAGCAGCTCAGAGCCAGTTGCAATCAATCCGACGCTTGGCCTGCGCGCCACCTTCACCTGGTCATATCCGAATGTCGCGAGCAGCGCGATCGTCCCGGGATGAATGAGCTCCCCCGCTTCGATCAGCATCTCGCCTGTCTGCACATCCTCGCCTTGCAGTGACACATTCTCGAGCGCTCGGAATGGCTTGCGAATCGTGAAGGTCCCGGTCTGCTCATCCATCTTCGTCTGCTCCAGCATGACCACAGCGTCGGCATGAGCCGGCATCGCAGCCCCCGTCATGATCCGCATCGCTTCGCCTCTGCCCAGCCCCCTGCTGGCGGTATCGCCAGCGCCCAGATGCTCGATGACGCAGAAGGATATCCGTTGTTGTTCATTGGCCCCGCTGGAGTCTGCCGAACGGATCGCGAACCCATCATAGGGCGAGCGGGGGAACGGCGGAACATCATGCGCTGCAACTACCGGCTCGGCCAATAGGCGGCCATAGCTGTCCGCGAGCAAGACAGTCTCACTTCCTAGCGGCCGCGCGCGCGTCATCACCCGTTCGATTGCATCCCGCACAGGGATCGGCTTTCTTATCTCCACCATCTCAACCGCCACCTCCTACGATAAGCTGCCTGCTTCATGGACTATGGACTTTCGTACTCCTACTGCTTCTGTCGCTCCTGCTTATACAATAACCTGCCCAGCTGCTGCCCCCTGCTCGCCTGCATTAACCGAACAGCTGATGATACAGCTTCCGTCCCTGATGGACATCGCTGATGCCATGGAGCAATAATCGGCCGTTCTCGAATACCATGACACGGATCCCTTCCTGCATATGCAGCTCGATGAAGTACGGGGTGCGTCTCATCCCCGCGCCTGCAGCCTGTCCCGCCTTCTCTGCATCCGCCAGTGTAATCCGCCGTCTGCGATCCGGTACAATCTGCACCGTATCCCGGCCGCAGAGTACAGCCGTCTTCGTCCGCTCGGACATCGTCAGCTCTGGATACACAGGCGCTTCACCGCAGGTCGGGCAATCGGGACGATGGAGCCGTGATACGCCGATCGTCATATGCGCATGCTGCCACAGATCGAAGTGGCACACCTTGGTCAGCATCGCAGCGGCATTGCCGGTCAGCCACTTCAACGCCTCTGCACATTGCAATGCCACCGTATACTGGACAGCCGGGCTGATAACGCCGACCGTATCGCAGGTTTCATTAAGCGATGGCAGCACGGGCAGCAGACAGCGCAAGCAAGCTCCAGCATCCGGCATGAACGGGAAGACTACGCCCGAGCTCCCCACACATGCGCCATAAATCCATGGCCTCCGGTGCTTGCGAGCCGCATCATTAATTAAGAGCCGGGTCTCGAAATTATCCGTAGCGTCCATAATCAGATCGCTCTTGCTCGCCAATTGCTCCATCAGCATGCTGTCCGCATGATCCAGATAGACGGTGATTCGCGCATCCGACCGAATCTCCAGCAAGCGCTCCCTAGCCGCCTCTACCTTGGGCGTCGTCTCAGCGGCGTGCCGCTCCGTGAACAGCTGCTGACGCTGCAGGTTGGAGTAGTCCACTGTATCGCGGTCAACCAGATGCAGATGCCCGACACCTGCGCGCACGAGCGTCTCCGCAATCGCTGAGCCGAGCGCGCCGCAGCCAATGATCGTAACCGTCGCCTGCTCGAGCTGCTGCTGGCCTTGCTCTCCGATCGGCTTGAACAGCCGTTGTCTGGCATAGCGATTCTCCACCTGCGTGCGCCCCCTTACGTTATCGAATCGTATAGATTCAATCAATCTTCTTATACTCCGTCAAATCCGAGAATGTACCAACATAGCGAATATCCTCGCCAGACTCATCCTTAACCGCGCTGATCGTCAGCCATTCCAGATACTCCTCGCCGTTCTTGCGGCGATTCCACAGCTCGCCCTGCCACATCCCGTTCTCCCGAATGCTCTTCCACATCTCCTGGTAGAACTCGTCGGATTGCCTGCCAGACCGCAGCACATTCGGCCTCTTACCCAGCACTTCATCTGCCTCATAACCGGTTACCGCTGTGAATGCTGGATTAATTGCCTTAATAATACCAGACCCATCTGTTACTAGTATACCTTGACCCGTATGATTGAACACCTCGAAGGATAGGCTGAGCTTATCATGATAGATCATCCACAGCACTAGAACTAGACTCGCTAGCGCCACCTGGGACAAGAGCATGAAGCCAATCGAATATTGGCCGGTCATCGTGTGAATAATCGACAGCAGCAGCGGCGGGAAGAAGCCGCCCAGACCACCCATCATCGATACGATTCCGTTGACGATCCCAGCCTGCTTATCGAAGTATTGCGGCACCAGCTTGAAGATCACCCCATTGCCGCCGCCGGCGACGATTGCGATAACCAGGCAGCCAGCGGTATACAAGCCGATGCTCGGTGAGAACGCCAGCACCAGAGCCGCGATCGTATAGGCCGAGAACACACCGATCAGAAGCGTAAGTGCCTGGAACCGGTCAGCCAGCCAGCCGCCCACCGGCCGCATGAAGGTTGCCAGCGCGATGAATCCGGCTGTGCGAATTCCCGCATCTACCTTGCCCAGCTCGAAGTTGGTGACGAGGAAGTTAGGCAGGTATACTGTGAAGGCCACGAAGGAGCCGAAGGTGATAAAATAAAGCAACGAGAACAGCCACAGCTTCTCATTCTTGTACACCCCCTTGATCTGCTCCATGATCGGCGTCCTCACCTTCTTCTCATGCCGATCGCCGATGAAGAAGTTCAGCGCCGCGAAGATCAGGAGCAACACAAGATAGAACTTCACCGTAAGCACCCAGCCGAACTGGGTGGCCAAGATAGGCGCGGCGAAGGTCGACACCGCTGTCCCCATATTCCCAAGGCCGTAAATCCCGTTCACCAAGCCATGCCTTCCCTTCGGGTAATACTTGGGCAGCGAGGTCACCCCAACGGAGAATACAGCGCCGCCAATGCCCAGGAACGTCCCGCCAATAATCAGATCGATATAAGAATTGGCTTCACTTATATAGTAGACCGGGAATAACAGAAGGATGAAGCTGATTAGGAACACCAATCGCGCACCGATCACATTGGTATAATAGCCGAAGGGAATGCGCAGAATGGAGCCGAGCACGACGGGAATGGCCGTCACGATTGCAATCTTGTCCGCCGGAATCGCGATATCCTTCCGAATGAACGGCAGCAGCGAGGAGATAATTACCCAGACTGCGAATCCTAGTACCAGACTTAAGGTTTGTAACGGAAGTTGAGCCTTTCTGATCATTAGCCATCACCTTTTCCACAATACTTGTTAGACGGAATCCATTTCACTAGTATTGTAGCGTAGGCCCTGAATTTCGCTGTATAGGGGTCTTCCCTTAACGAGTCGGTGAATTCCCTATAGCGCGATAGTTGTAACCATTTAGATAAAAATAGGCCACCCGCAGCAACCTCCTCCGGACAGCCTACCCGCGCGCAACATGTTCTGAGCCACCGAGTGGTTCAATCATGCTTCAAGCAGCGTATTCAATTGCTCAGACAATCGCTCTCGATCCTTCTTGGACATGACCTGTGCGGTCATCGGGAACAACACCGACTCCTCCTTGACGAAGTGGATCGTCAGAATCTCGTAGGCCTCACCCGCATCGCGGGCAATCGCGCTCATATCGGACAGCGAGAGCTCCCCATCTGCGTGATGCAGGAAGTGATCGATATACGCAAGAATTTCCTCATGCTCCGCTTCAATGGACACCAGCGGTCCCTGCTCGAAGCCGATGTATTGGCCAAGCGACGGGAAGAAGAAGTGCTCCTCCTTCTCGGCATGCTGCTTGAACACCGCCTTGAACGAGATCAGCAGCTGCTTCAGCTTAGCGAATTGCTCCTGGGCCTCATCCCGCTTGTACGCGTAATTCATCAGCTTCAATACAATGCCGTGCCACTCGTTCATCAGATGCGACAGATAACGGTGTTCATTCTCGAGAATGCGCATCGCCGGTACATCGCTCTGGAATTGCAACGCTTGACTCATTCGTCCTTCACTCCTTCGCTAGAAATCCAGCAGCTTCTTCTTCAACGCATATTCAACAAGCTCCGGTCTTGTCTTCAGATTCAGCTTGTCCATAATCTTCGCCTTATGCGCTTCTACCGTCTTCACCGAGATGTAGAGCATCTCCGCGATCTCCTTATTCCCGTACCCCTTAGCGACCAAGGGCAGAATCTCGATCTCCCTCGTGGAGAGCAGCTGGAAGGGATCATGCTCATCAACCTGCTGATTCTTATTGATAAACTCCCTCACAAGCGATGGGGCCACCTTGGGGTGAATATAGATGCCGCCCTGATCCACCATCCGTATGGCAGCTACCAGCTCCTCGTCAGGCGAGTTCTTCAGCACGTAGCCGCGCGCTCCATTCTTCAGCACGTGGAAGAGGTACTCTTCATCATCGTACATCGTGAGAATAATGATCTTCGTCTCCGGAAACTCCTCGTGAATCTTAGCTGTCGCAATCAGACCACTCTCTCCAGGAGGCATGCTCAGATCCATGAGCAGAATGTCGGGCCGGTGCTTAGCGACCATATTGTAAGCCTCAATGCCGTCAGCAGCTGTCGCGACCACCTCCATATCCGTCTGGAAGTTCATAATCATCGCGAATCCGCTCCGTACGACAGCATGATCATCCGCTATTACAATTCTCATCACGCATTCCTCCTAATCGGAATCCGGAGATGTACGACAGTACCGACGCCGGGCTCGGACTGAATCCACAGCTCGCCATTGACCAGCTCTGCGCGCTCCTTCATGCCATATAGACCAAGGCCTGTCCCCTTGGGGGTTCTGCTGTTCATATCGAAGCCGCACCCTGCATCCGTCACGATTAGCTCCAGGCCGGCCGCCGATTCGAAGAGCCTGACATGAATCTCTTCCACATCCGCATACTTCAGCGCATTCAGAATCGATTCCTGGCATATCCGGTATACAACAGTCTCTATCTCACTATTGTAGCGTCCGCCATTCAGCTCGGCTGTGAAGTCCACGATGAGGCCGTGATGCCTCTCGATCCACTTGAAGTGCGAACGGAACGCGGCCTCCAGCCCCAGATCGTCGAGCGAGGATGGGCGCAGCTCAACGGACAGATTACGGATCTGCTCGAGCAGTCGAGTAAGCGATGCCTCCGTCTGATGAATCTTCTGCATGGCATCAACTGGCACATTCAGATACTTCATCACGCGCAGATCTACAAGCGAGCTGATAAGCTCCTGCGCGACACTGTCATGCAGCTCACGCGAGATACGCTTGCGCTCATCCTCCTGCGCCTTGATCACGCTCTTGGTAATCAGGTTGCGTTCGAGCTGTTCCTGTGTCACCAGCTGGCGGGTCAGATCGCGCAGCATCAGCGCACGCACACCCTTCTCTTGATCGATCATCTGAATACTCGCCGAGTACGGTACCTGACCTCTGCCCTCGGTCTCCAGATACACCTGGAAGGATACGATCGTCTGCACCGAATCCGACAGGTAACAATTCAGACAGGTCATCAGCTCGTCCTCGGTCGTGTACCCCCTGCAGGTGGAGCAGAACGCTCTTGGTTCCTGCTTCTGAATCTGCTCCAGCATGGCGGGGGCCAGTATCCGCTTAGCCGCGGGATTCATGGCGATCACCTGGTTATTCAGATCGAAGAAGAAAATGGCCTCCGAGCTGTGATCATACATATTCGTCAGCAGCTCAGCTAATTGGTGATCGGTCAGCGTTATCATGGAACGACAACTCCTTCGTTACGAATGATCCGAACGAACCACCGAGCATGTGCTGCAATTGCTCTAATGCCAGCTTCGTCATGCGATCCACTTCCCGGTAGCCAACGAGCAGTACGCCCGCTACGCGATCATGCTGGAAGAGGGGAAGCGCAGCCAGACTACGTAATCGCTCCGATACCAATATCGGGTAGTTGAACAGCTCCTCTTGGGGAAGGAGCGTTAACACATTCGGGACGACCATCGGCTTGCCTGTCTTGAAGACAATGCCCGCTATTCCCCTGCCTGATTGCAGCACAATGCGCTTGTACCGATTATTCAGATTACCGGAGGCATACTGCCATGTAATCACGAACCCGTTCGAAGCAGACTGCTCGAAGGCCAGAGACACAAAATCATAACCGCCCTGCTCGCGCAATTGATCGATCTGTATTTGATAGCCGTGATCCGCATTATTCATCGCCATTACTCCCAATCCTGATTCCTGACAATTCGTTACCGTTTATCCGAATGCATGCGGTGTCTTCTATACAGAATATAGCTCCGTCGGGCATAATTCAAGGGAACGCTCCACACATGGACCAGTCGAGTGAACGGCCATAGCGCGAAGATCAGGAAGCCCGATAGCACGTGAATCTTGAAGGATACAGGTACAGCTTCCATATAGGAGGCATCCGGCGCGAGCACCAGCAGGCCTCTGAACCACACCGAAATGGTGTCTCGGTAATCGAAGTCATGTACAACATTATTCGTCACCAGCGTTGCATACATACCCATCACCACGATGAATAGCAGGAGCGCGTTCACGATGAGATCCGAGGTTGCGCTGAGCTTGCGAATCGTCCGAAGGGTGAATCGGCGGGCGGTTAGAATCAGCATGCCAGCCAGCGTCATGAAGCCGAATAAGCCGCCGATATACATAGCGCCCATATGGTACAGGTGATCATTCACACCCAGAGCATTCATCCATGACTTGGGGATGCCGAGGCCGGCGACATGACCCATGATAACTGGGATAATCCCGATATGGAACAGCAGGCTTCCAATCATGAGCTGCTTCTTCTCAATAAACTCGCTGGACTTGGCCGTCCAATTGAATTGATCGTACCGGAACCGATAGATATGTCCTACGATGAAGGTCACAATGGCTAGATAGGGAAAGATAACCCAGATGAATTGTTCAATCATGTCCATTCGTCATGACCTCCTGCCGCAGACATAGCTTGAAGGTTTGCCGCAATGCCTTAACCAGATCATAGTAGGGGCTCTGTATACGCTCAAGCGCCTTAAGTAATTCATACGTACCGTCCTCCAGTACAGCGAACAGCGTTTGGAAGCTCTCCTCCGCATGCGGATGCTGCCGCCAATCGGCGGCATACAGAAATTCGCACATCAGCGGCAGATAATCCGCCAGTTCATTATCCGCGATCTCCAGGCCATACATCTCGTAGATCGACTTGAGTGTAGCGAGCATGGCGCCGCGTTCTCGACTATCCTCGAATTTGGCATGCGTCATGTATAAGGTTGTCGACTTCTGGAAGTCGAAGGTCTGCACATAGCGCTCCTCGATCTCGTCAAGGCTGAGCTGCTGCATCTTGTTCCAGTAAGACCCGAATAGAGCAGCGATCTCCGGGATCAGCCCTTCGCCCTGTAACCCCGGCTGGAAGGTGCGCTTATCGGGATAAGCCAGCTGGCGAGCGACCATGCCGAACAGCTGCTTATGCTCATATAGCTTGGCTAAGTCAATCACGCCAGATCCCCCCATAGAAGTTCTCCTCATATTGTGCTCGGCCGCTCTTGGCCTGAACAGATGGACTCGCTGGACCGCAGCCGTCGCAATCCATACCGAAGCCCTCCATGCCTTGCGCGCGATAAGGGTCCGTATAGCCTTCCTTGCGTGAGGTTGGGATGACGAATCGATCCTCGTACTTCGCAATCGCGAGCAGACGGTACATCTCTTCAACCTGCTGCGCGGTAAGTCCGACACGATCCAGTCTGCTGTGCTCGAAGTCCATCTTGGCGAACTTCGACCGCATATAGGAGCGCATCATCGCCATGCGCTGCAGCGCCGCCTTAACCGTCTGCGTATCCCCGGCAGTCAGCATATTCGCCAGATATTGAATCGGTGTCCGCATCTCTTCAATCGCCGGGAAGATCATATCCGGGTTCTGAATCGAGTCCTTGCCCTCGAAGTGGCTCATAATCGGACTGAGCGGCGGCACATACCAGACCATTGGCAGCGTCCGGTATTCCGGATGCAGCGGGAACGCCAGCTGATACTCGATCGCCAGCTTATAGACCGGCGAGTTCTGAGCAGATTCGATCCAATCCTGCGAGATGCCGTCTCGCTTCGCCTGCTCAATGACCGCAGGATCATGCGGATCGAGGAAGATATCGCATTGCGCCTGGTACAGGTCACGCTCATCCGGCGTCGATGCAACCTCCTGCACGCGATCCGCATCATACAGCAGAACGCCCAGATAACGGATGCGGCCGGTGCATGTCTCCGAGCACACCGTCGGCAGGCCCGCTTCAATTCTAGGGAAGCAGAACGTGCACTTCTCCGCCTTATTCGTCTTCCAGTTAAAATACACCTTCTTATACGGACAGCCCGTCATACAATACCGCCAGCCGCGGCAGGCCTCCTGATCGACCAGCACAATGCCGTCCTCATCCCGTTTGTAGATCGCTCCTGACGGGCAGGACGCGACGCAGCTCGGGTTGAGGCAATGCTCACACAGACGCGGCAGGTACATCATGAAGGATTGCTCGAAGTTGAACTTGATCTCTTCCTCGATCTTCTTGATGTTGGGATCCTCCGGCCCGGTAATATGGCCGCCTGCCAGATCGTCCTCCCAGTTGGGGCCCCATTGCAGATCCATATGCTCCCCGGTGACAACCGACTTCGGACGAGCGACCGGCTGATGCTTGCTCTCCCCCGCATTCGTCAGCTTCTCATAGTCGTAGGTCCATGGCTCATAATAATCCTTCATCTCCGGCATATCCGGATTGTAGAAGATCTTGCCGAGCGCGATCTTCGACAGCTTACTGCCGGACTTGAGCTCGAGCTTGCCCTTCTTATTCAGCGTCCAGCCGCCCTTATACAGCTCTTGATCCTCCCAACGCTTCGGATACCCAATGCCGGGCTTCGTCTCCACGTTGTTGAACCACATATATTCCGCGCCTTCCCGGTTCGTCCAGGTGCTCTTGCAGGTGACGCTGCACGTATGGCAGCCGATGCACTTGTCGAGATTCATCACCATGGCAATCTGCGCTTTAATCTTCAAGCCAATCAACCTCCTTCAGCTTGCGAACGGCCACATACACATCCCGTTGATTGCCGATCGGTCCGTAATAGTTAAACCCGTAGCTGAGCTGCGCGTATCCGCCAACCATCTGCGTCGGCTTCATATGAATGCGTGTCGGCGCATTGTGGCTGCCGCCGCGATCCTGGGTAATCTCCGAACCCGGAACGTTGATGTGCTTATCCTGTGCATGGTACATGAACATCGTGCCCTGGGGCATGCGATGGCTGACGACCGCACGAGCGGTCACGACACCATTGCGGTTATACACCTCTACCCAGTCGTTATCATTGATCCCGTATGGCTCCGCGTCCTCATTGCTGATCCAGACGGTCGGGCCCCCGCGGAACAGCGTCAGCATATGCAGATTATCCTGATACGTGCTGTGAATATTCCACTTGCCATGCGGCGTCAGATAACGCAGCACGAGCGCGTCCTCACCGCCGATCACCTGCTTGTCGCGAGGACCGAATACCATCGGCGGCAGTGTCGGCTTGTAGACCGGCAGCGCCTCGCCGTATTGCAGGAAGATCTCATGATCAAGATAGAAGTGCTGGCGCCCGGTCAAGGTGCGGAATGGCACCAGACGCTCGATGTTCGTCGTGAATGGCGAGTATCGCCGGCCGGACTTGTTCGAGCCGCTGAATACCGGTGTCGGAATGACCTCGCGCGGCTGTGCGGTAATGCTCTCGAACGTAATTCGTTCGGCAGCGCGGTCGGCGGAGATATCCTTCAGCTCGACACCTGTCTTCTCCTCCTCGGATTCCCATGCGCGCTGAGAGACCTTCCCATTCGTCGCCGAGGACAGATGCAGCACGGCCTTCGCTGCTTGCTTGGCTGTATGAATCTTCGGCAGCCCATGCTTGATGGAGTCATCCGATTCCTCGAAGTACGAGCCGTTGATCTTCTTCAGATCCTCGTACTCCTCCTGCACGGAGAAGAGGACACCATGCGCGCCGACCTTGCCTGAGGCGAGCAGCGGTCCGAGTGATACGTATTTGTCATGTATTTTCGTATAGTCACGTTCAATAATCGCGAAATTTGGCATCGTCTTGCCGATCTCAGCCTTGACCTCGCCCTTCTTCCAGTCCTTCACCAGACCGAGCGGCTGCGAGATCTCCTTCGGCGAATCATGGCCGAGCGGTGATGTGACTAGATCCTTATACACACCAGGCAGATGCTCCTTTGCCAGCTCCGAGAAGGTTTGCGCAATCGTCCGGTAGATGTCCCAATCTGAGCGGGACTCCCACAGCGGGTCTATCGCGGGGTTGAATGGATGAACGAACGGGTGCATATCCGTCGAGGACAGGTCCACCTTCTCATACCAGGTCGCAGCCGGCAGCACAATATCCGCGTACAGCGGCGTCGCTGTCATCCGGAAGTCGAGCGTCACGAGCAGGTCAAGCTTGCCCTCCACCTCTTCGCGCCAGACGATCTCCTCCGGCTTCTCCACCTCATTAGGCTCCGCGAGCAGACTATCTCCTGCACCCAGCAGATGCTTCATGAAGTACTCCTGTCCCTTAGCCGAGCTGGAGATCAGGTTCGAGCGCCAGACGAACAGCGTGCGCGGGAAGTTCTCCGGTGCGTCCGGGTCCTCTACCGCGAACTTCGTCTCGCCTGATACCACCTGCTCATAGGCCCGCTGAATAATCGCTTCATTCGTTGATTCACCCTGAGCTGCAGCCTCCTCCGCGAAGGACAGGCTGCTCTTATTGAACTGCGGATACGATGGCAGCCAGCCCAGACGCGCGGCTAATACATTATAATCCGCGGGATGGCTGTACCGGATCTCACCGCCAGTCGGTGATTTGAGCGATTCATTGCTCATCTCTTCGTACTTCCATTGATCCGTCGCATAATAGAAGAAGGAGGTGGCGTTCTGCTGACGAGAGGCGGCCTGCCAATCCTTGGCGAAGGCGATGGTCGACCATCCCTCGATCGGACGGCACTTCTCCTGTCCCACATAATGCGCCCAGCCGCCGCCATTCACACCCTGCGATGCAGTCAGAATGACCAGGTTCAAGATCGAGCGATAGATCGTATCGCTGTTGAACCAGTGGTTGATGCCCGCTCCCATAATGATCATCGAGCGGCCGCCCGTATCCAGCGCATTCTGCGCGAACTCTCTGGCTACCTGCACGACCAGCGAAGCCTTAACACCGGTAATCTTCTCCTGCCAAGCCGGCGTATAAGGCGAGCTGGCATCCTCATAGCCTGCGGCTTCGTGGCTGCCGCCGCTGCGCTTCACACCATACTGGCTGAGCATCAGATCATACACTGTCGCCACGAGTCTGGTCGAACCATCCGGCAGTGTAATGCGCTTCGCGGGGATGGAGCGTGTGAACGTGCCGTTCTGACGATGATCGAACAACGGGAACGCGATCTCCGTCCAATCCGAGCCATGCGGCTCCACCGACATCGCTGGATCGATCCGCGCCCCGTCCTCCCGTTCCAGAATAAGGTTCCACTTCGCTCCTTGCTCCCAGCGCTGTCCCATCGTGCCGCTCGGCACAATCATCTCATTCGCCGAGGCATCATAGATGACCGGCTTCCACTCTGCATGCTCCGATTCCTGTCCGAGATCGCTCGCGCGCAGGAAGCGTCCCGCCTTGTACTTGTCCTCAAATTCATCGAGCAGAATGAGGAAGGGCATATCCGTATATTGCTTCGCGTAATCCAGGAACATCGATTCCTGGCGCTGTACATAGAATTCGTCCAGAATGACATGCGTCATCGCCTGCGCGAGCGCGGCATCCGTCCCCGGATTCGGTGCCAGCCAGTTATCGGCAAATTTCACACTCTCCGCATGGTCAGGAGCAACCGATACCACCTTCGTCCCCTTATAGCGCACCTCGGTCATGAAGTGAGCATCAGGCGTCCGGGTCATCGGCACATTCGAACCCCACATAATCAGATAGGAGGAATTGTACCAGTCCGAAGATTCTGGCACATCGGTCTGCTCTCCCCAGATTTGCGGAGATGCCGGAGGCAGATCCGCGTACCAATCGTAGAAGCTGAGCATCTCTCCGCCTAGAAGCGAGATGAACCGTGCACCTGAGGCATAGCTAATCATCGACATCGCTGGGATCGGCGTGAAGCCGGCGATCCGATCCGGACCGTACTTCTTAATCGTGTATATCAGCTGCGCTGCAATTAATTGCACAGCATCCTCCCATCGCACGCGAACATGCCCGCCCTTGCCCCTGGCCTTCTTATAGGACATGGCCTTCTCCGGATCCTCAACAATCGAGGCCCAAGCCTGAATGGGATCGTCATGCTGCGACATCGCTTGTTGCCACATCCGCCACAGCTTGCCGCGTACATACGGATACTTCACACGCAATGGACTGTACTCATACCAAGAGAATGAGGCGCCTCTCGGGCAGCCCCGCGGCTCGAATTCCGGCATATCCGGCCCGCAGGATGGATAATCGATCTGCTGATTCTCCCACGTAATAATGCCGTTCTTCACGAACACCTTCCAGCTGCAGGAGCCTGTACAATTGACGCCATGTGTTGTGCGCACAACCTTGTCATGGGACCAGCGCCCGCGGTACATGTTCTCCCAGGCTCTGCTCTTCTCCTCGAGAATCGACCAGTTGTTCGAATAGCTCTCTATCGGCTTGAAAAACTGTAGACCAACCTTCTTACTCATATGATGCGATCACTCCTTCATAGCAGGATGACTCTAAGGGCTCCTTACGGCATTCCTTCTCGCTTTGGTCGTGGCCATTTAGCGGAAGTTATGCCGAAACGATGCTTTACCTCCTATTATGAATTTGTGGCTCGCAACTTCCCATCAGGGAAATCCCTGTTCAGGCGGGTGAAAGCCCTATGGAGCCATATACGGAACAGAACAACCACCCTGCCACCCTATGCTTACGAATGGTCTTAGCTAGCAAGAAGCCGCCGCAATCGGGTCATTCCCGATTACGGCGGCTTCTGCCTACTGGGGCTGCTCAGACAAGCAACTCCTTCAATTGTTCAGGCGAGCGCTCCCACATCGCCTCGTTATTATCGATCAGACATTGACGTAGCGCAGCCTTCTCGACATCACCCAGCCCTTCAATGATAAATCTGCGCTTCAGCGCATAGTCCAGCTTGTTCACATGATCGGGCAGGATCTTCCAACCACGGCGCGCTTCGGTATCAATCAGCATCTCGCAAGCTGTGACACCCGCATAGTAGGTTTCTCCCTCTTCATTGCGACCGACCGCTACCCAGACGATCCAGCACTTGCGGCCATTCGGCGTATCCTCCTTCACCGGAGTGAACTTGATTCCCCGCTCCACCTTGCTCTTGGCATGGATGGCGCCAATATCAATATAGGCTGCTCCCTCGTCAATGATGACGCTGGATAGATTGCTCAGATCAATCATTCCGGCCCCGAAGCCCCTGTGGTCCTTCTTCGCGCTAACCACGTTCAGGGATATATTCCTCTTAAATTCCTTCTTATCGCCTTCCATCGCTGCGATCACTCTCCCAATCCACTCTTGATTATCTCCATTCTACCTAACAATGCTTCAGGATTCTACCGCTCATCCGGATTTCCTTACATTCTTGTCCCAAACAAGCCAGATAAACGGCTCTGCCGTCCTCCAAGTTTGCGCAGCGAACTACTTCGGAAGCAGGGTGTTTCCGTTTAGCGTCGATATATAAGCCTCTTTACGTTGAAAACTTAGAAAGTCTTATATAGTGAAATATTCGTCAGACAACCCTCATATAGATAACTAAAGACATGCCTATAGACCCGTCCATGAGGTGAATTTATGAAGCTGCCAACGAAACCCGCGCGTCTGTCATCCGCGCAATCTCAGATTATTCTGGTATGCCTGTTCAGCATGCTCTGTGTCATGCTGATACTCGTTATCGGCGATCGCTTAAGCGGCCAAGCCGATGCAGAGGTCAGTCTGCAGGGCGTAAAGCCCTCTCCCACGCCCGATGCGGCAGAGGCAGCGCCGCGGCCGAAGCCGGTCCAGCTGAGCAAGCAGGTTGTGGAATACCATATCGGGGTCCATTACGATGAGAAGAAGCAGATGCTGATCGGCGAAGAGACCGTCACCTGGAAGCATCCGGGCGAGAAACCGGTTGCTGAGCTCTATTTTCACCTGTATCCGAATGCCTTCGAATCCGCCTCGACTACATTCATGACCGAATCCGGCGGCAAGCTGCGCGACACGAAGATGAAGTCCGACCGCTACGCCTCGATGACGATCACCTCCATCAAATCCATGCAAGGTGAGGAGCTGCTCCATCGCATGCAGGCTGTGCAGCCCGACGACGGCAATGCGAATGACCGCACACTGATGAAGCTGCGCCTGCCGGACGCCGTGCAGCCTGGCACTTCCGCCACATATCGCATCCTATTCACGGTCCGCCTCCCAGAGCCGTTCGCGCGGATGGGCGCGATCGATGATTATGTAATGGCTGGACAATGGTTCCCTAAGCTGGCGGTGTATGAACCCGCGGGAACGCGCGACCGAAGCGCGGAGGGCTGGAGTCTGCATCAATATCACGGCAATTCGGAGTACTATTCGGACTTCGGCAGCTACAGCGTCGCGATCAACGTGCCGGAAGCCTACACCGTCGCCGCTACCGGCTTTCCGACCAAGCCTGCGGTGAAGAAGAACGGACGCAAGACGTATCAATTCTATGCGGACGATGTGCATGACTTCGCCTGGGCGGCCTCCCCCAAGTTCATCTACGCGGAGGAGCCGTTCTCGAATGCCCATGTCCCCGGTGTCAAAATAAAGCTCTACCTCGATCCGCAGCACGAGCATCTGAAGGAGCGCTACCTGCGCGCGGCCAAGCTGGCGCTCTCTCGATACAGCGAGTGGTACGGCGCATACCCTTACTCGACCTTAACGATCGTCGTCCCACCCGCGGGGGCCGAGGGGTCGGGCGGCATGGAGTATCCGACCTTGATTACGGCCTGGGCAGCTGTAGACGAGGCCCCAGGGATGGAGCTGGAGCAGGTTGTCGCGCATGAGATCGCGCATCAGTATTGGTATGGCATGGTGGCCACCAATGAGATGGAGGAAGCGTGGCTCGATGAGACATTCGCCTCCTATTCTGAGCAGCGGCTTATGCAGATCGAATATGATGTGCGCTACAATCTGCCGCTCGAAGCGGTGCATATCACGAGCCCCGCTCCACTCAAGCTGGACGCCTGGAAGTATGTCGATCACCGCCAGTATGCGGCGAATGTGTACAGCAGAGGCAAGCTGGTGCTCCTCTCGATTGAACGAGAGATTGGCAGCGAGATGATGCGCAAGGTGCTTAGAAGCTACTTTCAGAAGTGGCGATTCAAGCATCCGGCGACCTCGGACTTCCAGCAGGCGCTCGAGGATGTGACGAAGCGAAGCTGGCAGGACTTCTTCGAGCAATTCGTCTATGGCCGCGCTATGCTCGACTATGAGGTGAAGGCCATCCAGATGAAGCCAATCGAGAAGAATGGCAAGTCAATGTATGAATACACCGTTACGATCACGCGCAATGGCGGATATCACGAATCGGTACCGATCCTCTTCTACTTCGCGGACAAGAGCACCGTAAGCCGGGAGTGGGCGGGTCAGGAGCTCTCTATCCGTTATAAGCTCACCTCCGATTCCAAGCTGAGCTGGGTTGCGATTGATCATCAGCATGATCTGCTCATGGAGAATAAGCACTACAACAATATCCTCCTGGCCGAAGTCGACGAGACCTGGAAGATTCGGTTCAATTTCATAATCGGCAAGACGATTGAAGCCCTGCTGGGCTGGGCATTGTAGGAGGGGGCAATTATGGCTGATTATCTAAGACAGAGCTGGCGGCTCGCTAGAGGGCAGATGTTCTCACTCTTGCTGCTCTTCCTGTTCCATCTAACCTGGTCCATCTTATTCTATCGATTCGTGCAGGCTCGTGTCATTGCGGTTATGGAGCGATTCCCGCCTGCCGAGCTGGGCAACGCGCGGTTCCAGCTGTTCGCGAGCGAGAGCAGTCTGCTGCTCGAGAAGAGCGACCTGGCCACGCCGGTTCTCTGGATGCTGCTCGTCTATGTCGCGGGCAAGCTCCTGCTAACTCCGATTCTATATGCCGGTGTATACACGAGCTTACTCAATCCCGTTCGGGCTCGCGGCACCATCTTCTTCGAGGGAATGCGCAGCTTCGGCGGCAGCTTCATCTGGCTGTATCTGCTGCGGCTGGCGCTTACCGCGCTTCCGTTCTACTGGGCCGCGCCTTCCTTCATCACCAGCCTGAACTCCGCCGCTTCCGTGACGCAGCTCTTGCTCTCGCTCGCGCCATGGCTGATCGGAATCGCCCTATATGGCGGAACGCTGAAGCTGCTGTTCACTCATCTCCAATTCGCGCTCATCGAGAACCGCGGGCTATTGTCCAGCCTAGCCTTCTCTCTCAGGCATCTGCCAAGGCTCAGCATGCTGGCATGCGCCATCTGCGGGATCGCGATAGCCAGCGGTGCGGTCTTCTACAGCATCTCGCTGTACTGGGCGGGCTTCCTGTCGATCATTATCTACCTCATGTATCCCCTTGTCCAGATCGGGTTCCGAATCTGGGCAATCGCGGCGCAATATGAGTACTGGGAGTCTAAGACATCTTTACGGAATCACTTCCGATAAATAGCCCTTAAGCAAGGCTGAACCGTGCTATCGCTTAATTTTAAATTGTATGCTATAGTGTTCTGAAGTTTATCAGCCCGTCCAAGCTGGTCCAGCCTGGCGGGTTTTGTTATGGACATACATCAAGTGGAGGCTTAAGAAACATGAGAATCTTATTCGCGCTTAGCTGCCTGTCGTACCTATTGATCGGATTGGCGCATGTCGTGCTCGGTTCCGTATTGGAAGAACTAATCGCCCATTATGGCATCAGCTATAATGAAGGCAGTCAATTAATCTTCAACCAATTTGCCGGTTTTCTCGTCGGTGTCATGACGGTGCCGTGGCTGCTCAGACGAGTGGGTCGCAAGAATACACTGATTGTAGCGTTGCTGTCATTGACGCTGGCCGAAGCTGTATATAGCTTCCTGCCTGCCTGGGGATGGATGCTGGCTATAAGCCCATTCGCGGGGCTGGGCTTCGGTATGATCGAGGCAGCCGTCGGCTCGCTGATTATCACCTTCATCACCGATCGCACCGCAACGGCGATGAGCCGCTTGGAGGTATTCTTCGGGATTGGCGCGTTATTCATGCCGCTGGTTGCAGGCTTGTTCATTAGAATGGGCAATTGGGAATGGGCATTCCCTGTTGTCACTGTCGTCTCTCTTGCCACGGTGCTGCTCTGGCGATTCGCGCCGCTGGGCGAGCTTAGCGAGATGATGAATGAACGAAGATCCGTACAATCGAAGCAGTCTATGCCGCGCTATACACGCACGACATTGCCGGTGCTCATTCTGATGATTATGTACTTCTTCGTCTATGTAGGCTCGGAGATGAGCTTCGTTCACTTCATTCCCACCATCCTGATAGAGAATGTACAGGCTGATCCATCCGTTGCCACGTTCGGAATCGCCTGCTTCTGGGCGACGATAACTGTCGGCCGGTTATTCGCAGGCAACGTCGCGGACCGCATCGGCTACGTGCGATACTTGCTGATCAGCGGGATTGGCGCGCTAGCCGGGATGATTCTATTCACGCTGTCGACTACGCTATGGTTCTCGATGGCGATGATCTTGCTGATCGGATTCTTCATGGCCGGTATGTTCGCCATCGCGCTCGTATTCGCGAATGCGCGTATTCCAGGCCTGACGGAACGGACCACCAGCTTCCTAGTCGCTGCAGGCGGGGCAGGCGGAGCGCTGTTCCCGAGATTATTCGGCTGGACGATGGACAACTTCGCGATATCGGTCACCTTCGGCATCCTGATCGGGACGACTACCATGCTCATTGTGCTCGTGGCGTTGGCTGCGCTCCCCTATAGCGGACATCGAGCTAGTGTATCCGCTAAACATGCAGCGGAGTCTTCAGCCACATCTGATGATGTGGTTTCAGCCAAATCGTAGGCGGCATCTGCATATTCAGGATATCCTGCAGCCCCTTCGGTAGACTTGAGCACACGATGTCTATTCACAAGTAAGCGCCAGAAAGCCCCTATTCTTGATTATTCAAGAAAGGGGCTTTCACCACTCTTCACTCATATTCATTTATTGTATCTGTGACCTCCATTCATTTACATGCCGCGCATGCAATTCAATTTCCAATGCCTTTCACACATGCCTAGCATGTAAGTCTGAGTCCCCACATACCGCCTGCTGAGGAGTTAGTTTTCACCGGCTAACTCTGTTGTGGTAACAGTGGCGTCTGTATGCTTCGCTAACCTAAGTCATTGGACTATCCCCTCTCTTAGTTGATTTATATAAAACTCGCTTCCGGGGGCTGCAACTGCTGGCGTACTCGCCATGGATTGGGCAGGCTGCGGCTCATCGGCATCGACAGCTCATTACCCTTGTGGAGCCCTGTCTTGCGAGAATTATGAAATCAACTTTGTACCTTCACTATAGGCGAATCTATTAGTTTTGTAAATATTCAGATAATTCTGATTATAGGCGTTTTCATCGCTTTCATCGCCTTTCTCTAGCGATTATTCGCCTATGCTTAATCATGCTTGCAGTTTGATTTATGCCAACAAATAACCCCCGCCAGAACTGCATGGCGAGGGCTGGGTCATGCCTTTATTTCACTTGCTGCAGCTCAACCGTATACGCTGCTGGCACATAAGTTACCGCAGTCGGATAGGTGATCACTTGCGGGTAGAACAGCTCCGGATCAGGGTAGTGCAGTCTGAACTGAATCACAGCCTGCTCACCGTCATGGAAGTGAATCGCCGCCACCGATATGCCATACCCGGGATGTGGCTGCTCGCCCCATGAGAGCGTGACACGGCTAACTTCCTCGTTCAATTCCTCGATCACATAGGTTACTTCGTCCGTTAGCAAGAGTTCACCCCCTTCGATCGGGGTAATCCCTTCTTCTGGAATCGACGCCGTAAACCGCTCTACATAGTCGATCATGTTATAGAGCATGACCGCCGCCTCACCGCGTTTGATGGCATCCTTCGGTCTGAACCTGCCTTCATCATCGAGTGTGACGATTCTTCCATTCAGCAGCAATTGCAAGGCATAACTATAATCAGGGTTTAAGTCCGCTTCATCTGTCAGATGGAAGAGCATCTTAGTGAATGGAAAGTCTCCCTTGAGGTTCATAGCAGTAATCAGATGATGAGCGAACACTTCTCGAGTCATCTCTGCCTTCGGATTGATATCCCTTGGCAGCTCCAGACCGTTCACTGCGCCGATTACGAACGCTTGCGAATACCAGGCGTCATCCGGCACACGGTCGAATGAATCGCTTGCCAGCGGCTCCTTCATGAACAAGAAAGCAGCTAGGCTCAGATCCAATCCCTTCACAATCATCTGAACGCCCTCGGCATTCGTCAGCTTCCGATCCGCATGGAAGGCGACTCCGTCACCCCTCAGAATCCCTCTCTCCATCAGCGACTCGATCTTAAGCATTGCCTCATCATCCTTCACTTGATCCAGGGCGGACAGACTGGATGTCATCCCCAGCAGCATCGTGATTACGAGTATAATCGCAATCGGCCATCTGCTCCTCTTCATAGCATCACTCACTCCTCTTCTCTAATTTCATCCCCTAGACGGACGAGAAGAGTGGAAGGTTGCACACTTGACTCCATGTCCACGAAGATGACCTATTGTCGAGAGCCATTCAGCCATAACCGGGCGACGCGTTCAGCCGCTCGCTCCAATAGCCGATCCGCATCGGCAACCGCCTCATCGAGCGACATCGGCCGATCCAGCATAGAGAATGCGGCTGTTACGCCGTGCTCATAGAGTGATTCTATGCCATCTCCGAGTGTGCCTGCAATGATCACCGTCGGCACGCCTGCGCGGCGGGCCGATACAGCAACCCCGTAAGGGGTCTTCCCGTGAATCGTCTGCGCATCGCAACGACCCTCACCGGTTATAACAAGGTCCGACCCCGCCAGCTGCTCATCTAGACGGACAGCCCGCTTCACTAACTCGACACCCGATTCCAGCTTGGCGCCTAGGAATGCGACCGCTCCTGCGGACATTCCTCCACCTGCACCGCCGCCCGGCAGCTCGCTGATCGCCACGCCGAGATCGCGAAGCGATATATCAGCAAATCGCGCCAACCCTAGGTCCAGCTGCCTGACCATCTCAGCTGTGGCCCCCTTCTGCGGACCGAACACATAGCTTGCTCCCTGCTCCCCGCACAGTGGATTATCCACGTCACAGGCAACTAGAAACTCACAATCCGCTATTCGAGAATCCAAGTCCGTGGTGTCAATTGCGGCTAGCGCAGTCAGACCGCCTCCCCCTTCAAGCAGTAATTCACCGGAGGCGTCCAGCAGCCGAGCACCCAGCGCAACTGCCATGCCCGTTCCGCCATCATTCGTCGCGCTTCCGCCAATGCCCAGGATGAACTTACGACAGCCCTGATCCAGCGCATGACGAATCAACAAGCCTGTCCCATAGGTAGATGCAAGCAGCGGGTTCCGCTCATGAGCGGCCAACCGCACTAGTCCCGATGCCTCAGCCATCTCGATTGCCGCGGTTCGTTGATCTCCTAGAATGGCGTACCGCGCAGTGATCGCTCGCCCCAGCGGGTCGACCGTCTCCACATGAAGCATCCGGCCGCCTGTCGCATCAGCCAGACTGTCGATTGTCCCTTCACCGCCGTCCGACATTGGGATCGAGATGACCTCCGCGTTCGAGTCGACTCTGCGAATTCCTCTAGCTATCGCTTCACATGCCTGCTTCGCGCTCAGACTGCCCTTGAATGAATCTGGTGCTGCTATAACTCGCATGGCGAGTCCCCCATTTCTGTAATGCAGTTGACTATGACTCCTGATGGCGGTCTAACCTATACCGATCTCTGAATTAGATCCTGCACATCTAGGATGAATCCTACATGACCATTGCCTAGAATCGTAGATGCGGTAACTCCCTTGGTGTTGGCAATTATACGCCCTAATGACTTGACTACAATCTCTTGATTTCCAATCAATCGATCCACCACCAACGCCGCCTTCTTATCGCCCAGTCCTATTATAACCAGATATTGCATCCCTTCGCGACTATCCGTCCCCTCGATATCCAGCAAGCGATTCAGGTGCTTGAGCGGCAATAGTCCTCCTCGGTACTCGAAGCTATGATACTGTCCCGCGGATTCTAATTGGTCTGACGTAATGCGGATGATCTCTACTACATTCGTCATCGGTATAATATAGACCTGCTTCGAAACCTCCACCAGCAGCCCCGAGATGATCGCCAGCGTTAAGGGAAGCTTAATCGTGAACATGGTCTCCTTGCCAGGCTTGCTTTCCACTTGAATTAATCCGCCAATCTTCTCAATGTGAGTAAGAACGATATCCATACCCACTCCTCTGCCTGACACATCCGTAATCTGCTGCGAGGTTGAGAACCCTGGCCTGAATATCAACATCATGATATCCTGTTCACTCAGTTCCTTGCCTTCTTCCTCTGTCACTACACCCTTCTCAATCGCCTTCTCTAAAATAACACCTGTATCGATTCCCTTGCCGTCATCTATAATTCGAATAACCACTTGATTCTCTTCATGCACCGCGCTGATTCGGATGATTCCTTCTTCTGGCTTGCCAGCCAGTCGACGCTCCTCCGGCATCTCAATGCCATGATCGATCGCATTACGCAGCAGATGAATAAGCGGATCTCCAATTTCTTCGATAACCGTTCGATCCAGCTCCGTCTCCTTACCGCTGATCTCAAGCCGAGCCCGCTTCCCTAGGCCGTCGGCTAGATCGCGAAGCATACGCGGGAACCGCGCGAATAAATAATCTACTGGCAGCATTCTAGATTTCATCACACCATCCTGCAACTCAATCATCACTTGTGAGGCATGACTACATACAGTAGACAACTCCGCCACATAGGGATGGTTAGGAAACTCCTGTCGAATCAGCTGCTGCAGCTGTTCAATTCTGGAGTGGTCAATCATTAGCTCTCCCACTAGATTAATTAGCGATTCTAGTCTGGCCACATCGACTCGAATCGATTGCAGCTTATGGTTGCGCGATGCAGCATGCTGCTTCTCTTCACTGGAGACCGCAGGCGTTGCTGACACCTCTTCCCGATCATCAAGCATAACTACACGATCGACATCCACCATAGTCTGGAGCTCCCGCACCACTTGTTCCAAGTCATGACCAGCAGCTGTAAAGGTGACACGCAGCTCACTCGGCATATCTTGTTCTGCAATGAGGGAGATCGGTGGATCTATCGCTTGAATAGCGCCGTATGCTGATAGGCTCTGTACAATTAAGTGCGCTCTCGCTAGCTTCATCGGAGAAGACTCCGATAAGCGGATCAGCAGCCTGTTAGCTGATGCAGGCGCATGGTCGGATTGGAACAACTGTCGGTCAGCATCTGCATGAGCAGCTGTTAGAATAATCGTTCGCAGCTGCTCGATCAGATCATCAGCTTCGACAAGCTCCGCTCTCTCCATTAACTGGTCGCGGTATGCCTTAAGCCGATCCACACAAGCGTATAAGAGCGTCATCATTGGGGAGGTGACCGTGAGTCGATCGTTACGCACATGATCCAACAGATGTTCCAGCTCATGTGTCAGATGCGCAATTGGCTGAAAGCCCATCGCTGCTGAAGAGCCTTTAAGCGTATGAGCGGCACGGAAGAGACCATGGATCATCTCCTCCTGCAAGCCCTCGGACTCCATTCGCATCAATTCCGTATCCATGTAGAGCAGAAGCTCGTCAGCCTCTTCCATGAATACATCCATATATGCGGATAAATCATACATGCTCATGATTACTCAACTCCGAGAAAATCAAATCAAGGTCAAGTATACTAACTAACCCTTCGTTCGATTGACCGATTCCGGCTATCAACCCTTTGTGCGCCTGCTGCAGATGATCCGGCGGCGCTTGTATATCTGAATACCGCGTCACCTGGTTGACGCGATCCACCAGGATCCCAATCATCTCGTCACCCATGTTGACTACGATGACTCTTGTCTGCTTCGATATCGGAAGACGCGGCATACCGAACACACTTCGCAGGCTTACAATGGTAATGATCTTGCCTCGCAAGTTGATTACACCCAGAATAATATCGCTCGAGTTCGGTACAATTGTTAATGTAGGAGGCTTAATAATTTCGTGAATGTCCATTATGGACACCGCGTACTTCTCACTATCTACCTCAACCTCAATATATTGCATCCGTCCCTGTTCACTCATCTTCAAGCCCCCCTATCTCAACCGAAATGCTTCGACCATACGATTAAGGTCCTGAGCTAGATTGGCTAGTGATTGGGCAGAGGATGCGGTTTCTTCAACGGATGCGGACGCCTCTTCACTCGAAGCCGCTATCGATTCGACCGCTCGTTGCACCTCATCCGCTTGCGCGGCTTGCTCTTCGCTGGCTGCTGCAATATCCGTTACCTGTCCGGCAGCCTGATTGACCTTCTCCACAATATTCTGCAAGGCGTCACCTGTCTGCTGGGAGAGCTTAACGGCATGTACGACCGATTCCGCACTCAGCTTGGTGTTGTCTTGCATCCCTTTAATAATCGAAGTAATTTGCTTCGTTGCTTCTCCACTGCGTTCTGCAAGCTTACGCACCTCTTCGGCAACTACGGCAAATCCACGTCCTTGGTCTCCGGCTCTTGCAGCTTCAATCGCCGCATTCAGGGCTAACAAGTTCGTCTGATCGGCAATATCATCAATCACTTCGATAATTTCCCCAATCTTACTAGAGTCATCCGTTAACCGTTTCATTTGCCTGTCTAATTGCTCCATCGCGTCTATCGAATCCTTAACCGCTGCGCCTCCGCTCTCCGCCACCTGCTTCGAGTCATTCGAGAACCTAGCAGCCTGATCTGCGTTGTTGGCCACTGCTGTTATAACAGTCGTAAGCTCCTTGAACAACTCGCTTAATGTTTGTGCAGAGCCAGCCTGGCTCGTGCTCACCCCTGCGATCTCTTCCGTGCTGGCTGAGATCTGTTCAGCTGCAGCCGAGACACTCTGTGACGATACTACAACGCCGCCAATCACATGCTGAAGCTTCTCAGACATCAAGTTCATTGAGTCGACCATCTGACCAATTTCATCCCTGTTACGAACTTGGATACGATCTTGTGTTAAATCACCATCGGCCAGCAGCTTTATTCGCTCCGTAACTTGTCTAACCGGATTTGAGATGGATCTGATCAGAAGAAGGGTAATAATGATTGTACCGATAATAGCGATGACGCTGACGATTATTAATACCGTTATCATATTAGTCTGAGCTCGATTCGCTCGCTCCCAGGCATCATTCGTTAGCTTTGCCACGTCGGCGACAATATGTTCATTCGTTGTACGGAAGGCATCCATTTGGGCTTTACCATCGTTAATATGCGCGCGAGCGATTTCGATCTGACCATTCCTCACCAGGGCAATCTGTTCTTCGAGGTAGCTCTGAACAGCTGTAATCTGCGGTTTGGCTTCGGCAATCAATCCAGCCATGATCGGATGTCCATCCAGATACTGATCGATATTATTCAGTGTATGTACAATACTTTCCTGACCTGCGTAATAAGGCTCGAGGAATGCTTCATCCCCTGTTACCAAGTATCCTCGCATCCCGGTCTCTTGATTGATGAGATCACTCAGTATACTCGATGCCGCATTACCAAGAGGTATCGCATCTTCAATAATTTGATTCACCTCATGCTCGATCTTCTGAAGACTCGTAAAACTAAACACCACGATAACAACCATAAGTACGATAATCGATGCAAAACTCGTGATAAGCTTCATTCCGACTGACAGCTTCATTAGACACTTCTCCTCTTGTTGTAAATTTGTCTGACAGAGCACATACATACTCTACTTGAGGTCGGTGTCCTATACCGAATTTTCTCTACAAAAAAAGAGCATCGATATTCGGAAACCGGCTGTCATAGTCTGATTCTTGCACCAGACCTTAGACCCTCAGCTTTGCGTCCCAACCTTTCGATTGGTTTGCCCTTTCGTTTTCTGCTCTATTTGCACTATATACAATAGTTCTTTGATACTATCAAAAATATACCAGATGGAAATATAAGTGTCAATAAATATCGAATTATGTCGTATTTTATTACCTGAGCCATTCTAGCATGCTTCTCATCTTATCGATATAGACAGGCTCGTTGCTTGTACACATAAATTTGACCTGTCCGCTGCCATTATCTTCTGGAATTCCATAATGATTAAGAAGCGCTGCAAGCCGCTTCACCGTACCCGCATTGCCGTCTACAATTTCAATATGGGCGGGCAGCAGTTCTCGCAGAATATCTGAATAATAGGTGTAGTGCGTACAGCCGAGTACAATAATTCCGTAATCCTCCAGTCTATAGCCTTGCAGCTTAGATTGAAAGTACGCCCGAATGATGCGATTGTCGAACTGCAGCGACTCTCCATATTCGACCAGCTCGGGCAGGGGCATAGAATCGACAATCCCGCCTCCATCGACCCGAGATACGAGCGCATAATACTTGGGCTGCTGCAGGGTGAGCGGGGTCGCGAAGACCAGTACACGCTTGCCGGTCGCGCGATTCATCTCAACTGCTGGCTTAACAGCAGGCTCCATCCCGATGATGGGAATGGAATACAGCTCTCTAAGCTCCGATACTGCTATGCTGGTCGCGGTGTTGCAGGCTACAACAAGCGCTTCGATCCCTTCGTCAACCATCGTGCGAACCGCATCCAGAATATAGCCCTTCACCGCTTCCTTCGACTTCGTTCCATAGGGAACATGAAGGGTATCCGCCATATATAAGTAATCCTGCGCAGGCAATCGCTTCAGCGATTCCGCGAGGACTGTAATTCCGCCAAGTCCCGAATCGAATACCCCAATTGTCACGTATCATCGTTCCCTGTCTTAGATTATGATTAGAATCAATTTCTGTATCACTGATAGCATAACGCTAGTCACCACTCTCGGCAAGACTCGCACTGCCTATTTTCTACATTTTCCCCATGACACTACACACACCTAATTCACTCTGCTATGATTATTAGCAGGTTCGCGTATCACGCATACATCGGAGGAACAGCATCACATGGATTATATCGTGCTAGACATTGAGTTTAACGGGCGTAAATTCGCCAGCGAACTGCCTATGGAGGTCATTGAGATCGGCGCTGTACGGCTGGATGATCAATTGCGATACATGGACGAGTTCTCTTCATTAATCAAGCCAGTCTACTTCTCCAAGCTCAACAGCTTCATTAAGAAGAAGACCGGGATTCCGCAGGAGGAGCTGGATCGCGCGCCCCGGTTCCCTGAGGTGATCACCGACTTTCTTGCATGGCTGGGTCCTGCCGACTCCTGCCTGCTCTTAACTTGGGGCGGCGAGGACCTGAAGCGCATCGTAATCGATACGCGTATGCATAAGCTGGATGACGCCTATTGGATGAATGTAGACTATTATGATCTGCTCAAGGGGTATCTCCGACATAAGGGGCTGAAGAATGACGTAAGCGTGGAGGCTGCGCTGCAGGATCTCGGTATTCACGTTGACGGTTCCGCGCATCGCGCGCTGGACGACGCGAAGATGACGGCTGAGATCTTCCGAAGCATCTATGCTGGACTGGATTGGGAGCGCAAGCAGCGGTATAAGGACCAATTCTCCAACGCCAAGGAGCGGCGTATGGTGCGAGGAGCCATTCAGTCTCTGCGGGCACAGAAGGTGAAACCGGAGTGGCCGCTCGTCATTGAACACTTCTTGACAGGGAAGGTCGCGCTTGAAGATACGAATAAGATGGAGGAGCTGCGGCTTTATTTTGATACGGAGATGAGTAAGTAGCGAGGCAGATTGAGGAGCGATGGCAGGGTGTTAACGGCAGATTGATAGTGAGGGGATGGCCGACAGTTGAAAGGAATGTTGCGAGAATACAACAATCGGTGATCGGATTGACTGAATTCCGCGACATTGTTGCGAAAATCCAACAATTCCCCAAATTTGCTATTAAAATCAGCCTAAATTAGAGTTAATGTTGGATTCTTGCAACATTGACAACCGAGCAAGCTGTTTATCATGCCGAATGTAGGATTCTTGCAACATTTTATCCTGCGGCAGCGGCGCAAACCCGATTGGAGCCGTCTGCCCTACTCCTATTCCTGCTCCCGCCCAGCCATTCCTGTGTACACCAGAATCGCATCGCGCAGGAACTCGGCAGTTCCGGGCTGACGTTCATCGTAGTAGGCCTTGAAGCGCTCGTCATCGATATACATCTGCGCCAAACCCGCATGCGCCTCCTTGCTGTATGCATTCCAATAATAGCTTAGCCATTGCTTATGCAGGTCAGCTGCCCGCTGCCCCAGCTCACCTGCCGGATCACCGGTCTGCATAGCCTCGGCCAGTGCATCCCGCACCTCGGCCGCCAGCCGCGTCACCTCCTCGTGCTGCTCCTGCGTCATGCCCTTCACCTTCGCATTGGATCGCTCCACGGCCTCATCGCCATACTTCTCACGAATCTCTCGGCCATACTGCTGTTCATTATCATCGATCATCTTCTGCTTGAAGCCCTCGAATTTCTCTTGATCGCTCATGGTCATTCTCCCTTCTGTCGCTGCAATCGTCTTCTCCACATTGTGGATCAGCTGATCCAGCTGCGCTCTCTTGTCCAGAAGTTGAGCATAGTGCGCTCGCAGCCCCTGGGCGCTGTCGAACCCGGGCTCGGCCATCATTGATCGAATGCGCTCCAGATTCACACCTAGCTCTCTATAGAACAGAATCTGTTGAAGCCGGTCAACCTCTTCCCTTCCATAGATGCGATACCCCGACGAATTGATCCTCCCCGGCTTAAGCAGGCCAATCTCGTCATAGTATCGCAGCGTCCGCGTGCTCACACCTGCGAGCTTCCCCAACCGATGCACCGTATATTCCATCTGCCCACCTCCTGACACCCTTACTGTACACCTTGACGTTACGTCAATGTCAAATCTTATTTATCACAGTGTGGGAGGCACGTGTAGACATCATCCTGTCACTTGTCCCGATTGTTGAAGTATTGCCGCACGAGAAACTTCATCAGCTCGCTCGGCTGCTCCCTAACAAATTCGGCCTGATCCGCGAATCGCATACCGTACGGTGCATCAGGCGTACATGGCTCCCATATCGGCATCTGCTCTCCGGTTGAATCTAGCCCATTCGGCGCGCCCGTACGAATGAAGTTCGCCCAGTAATTGCACATTTGGCGCGCCAGATCATAATGCTTGCCCACGAACGGCCTCCAGCACTTCGCTAACGTCTCGAAGAAGAACCACAGATCAACCGAGTGGAACGTGCCTGGGTTGTCCCAGCCTGGAATCTCAGCATCGAAATTATAATAATATAAAGGTGCATTGGCTCCCGTATCGGCATTGGCCTGTATGGCGAGTCGAATGGCATACTCAATACTGCTTACGGATGCATGCTCCTTGACCGCCGCGATATCGGCAGAGTCGGCATCGCACAGCTCGAGGAAGATTTCTGCAGCTTCACCGAACTTATCGATCGCCAATTGCTGGAGGTCTTCCCGAGTATCCACATTCGGGCCACTGAAGAACTCGGAGGATGTATGACCGAGCATAACCGGTACCATCCAACGTTTATTCTGGAGGAACAGTTCAAGCGGATTGCCAACATTGAATACTTCATCGCATACCGTCCCCCAGAATCCGCCATACGCTACGGCCTTGTCGCGCAGATGGACGGCATCCAGCTGTCGTGCTTCCGCAAGTGAGGATACACCGAGATAGTCGAAGAACGTTACCCCCTCCTGCTCGGCATCCACTAAGCTATTCAAAAACTTAGGCATACGGGTACCGGGATACACATTTGTATAAACCCCGCTCTGAACGATGGCGCCTTGGAAGAGACCTTCGTTCTGAGGCGAGGTCAGCTGACTCATCACACTCCCCCCGCCCGCAGACTGTCCACCGATCGTGATCCGGTTAGGATCGCCGCCGAATGCAGCGATATTCCGCTTTACCCATCTGGTAGCGGCCTGTTGGTCGAGATGCCCGAAGTTAGCCGGCGCTCCAGGCGATTCCGCTGTAATCTCTGGGTGACATAGAAATCCGAACACGTTCAGGCGATAATTGATCGTCACGACCACAACGCCTCGGCGCGCAATACGCTCGCCATCGAACTCCATCTCGGCCGGATGGCCAACCTGAAGCCCGCCGCCAAAGTACCATACATAGACGGGAAGCTGCTCGTCCTGCCGCTTGGCCGGCGTCCAGATGTTCAAGTACAGACAGTCCTCGTCCATGGCAATGTCAGGCTCAACCGCCCATTCACGGGTATAGATATTATTGTCATCAATCTCCTGACGCACCTGCATGGAAACCGGGGCAAATGCATACGCCTTCCGCACACCATCCCAATTCTCCGCCGGCTGCGGAGCACGCCAACGGTTATCGCCTACGGGCGGCGCTGCGAATGGAATTCCCTTGAAGCTAGTAATGCGAGGATCCGCTGCCGGCAGCCCTTGGACGATGCCATTCTCAACCTCTGTTACTCTCAACATTGTACCTCTACCTCCTATTGGCTCTTATTACCTATTCGTGCCTTGCGCCATGCTATACTGATAGCATCACAAGGCGGAAGGAAGTGATTCTCGTTGGTGAACATTCATTATGTTGAATGCGACATGACACATGCGGAGGACTTCGTTGTCGATGTGCCTTCTGGCTACCACTGGCTCCTCGTGATCACCAAGACACCCGCACAGTTCTGGGTAGATGGCGTTATCCGGGAATATCCCGCTCATAGCGCCGTGCTCTACCGCCCATCTCAGAAGGTGTATTACCGCGCATGCGCTGAGCAATTCATCAATGATTGGATTCGCTTCGAGACCGACGAACCGCATTATGCGGAATCTCCGCTGCCGCTTGGCGTCCCATTCTCCGTGGAGGATCCAGACTACTGCGGCAAGTTATTACAATTACTCGCTGTTGAACACCGATTTAATCGGGATCTCAAGGTATCCTCTATCGACCTATTGCTCCGAACCCTATTCAACAAGCTAATCGAATCCTGCGTCCGTCATGACCTCTCTCCGCAATACTACAGCCTCTTGAAGCTTCGCACTGCCATTCAGAATCATCCAGGCGATTACTGGACAGTTCCGAGGATGGCCGATCTACTACGTATTAGTCCGGGCTATCTGCAGAGCATCTACAAGAAAGCGTTCGGCATATCCTGCATGGATGATGTCATCAGCAATCGCATTCGAATGGCCCAGGAGTACTTAATGCATAACACATATTCGATCGCCGAAATCGCTTCGAGATGCGGTTATCAGCATGTGGAACACTTCTGCCGGCAATTCAAGCAGGTAACCGGACGGACACCGCGAACCTTCCAGAAGGATGTCATTCATTAACATTCCCATTCTAATTCTATGTCGTGAATCTGGTTGAAACAATGATCGATGCACACGTAAACATTGATATATCCTAATATGGATAGAGTATGTATTTTTATATTTTATTGACTTATATGGAATACCGCATTACGATTCATGTGAAAGTCGATTTACCAATCTTAGGAGTGGAGGACATTCATATGAACAAGCAAGGCGTTAACCCGTATTTACCACCTTGGGAGTATATTCCTGACGGTGAGCCCCATGTATTCCGCGACAGGGTCTATGTATACGGATCGCATGACCGCTTCAACGGCCATGCCTTCTGTCTGAACGATTATGTATGCTATTCTGCACCCGCTAACAATCTAGCAGATTGGCGATATGAGGGTGTCATCTATAAGAAGACGGATGATCCGCTAAATCCAGACGGACGCATGTGTCTCTATGCGCCTGACGTCACCGTCGGTCCGGATGGACGTTACTATCTGTATTATGTCCTCGATAAGGTGTCGGTCGTGTCCGTCGCCGTCTGTGACTCGCCAGCTGGCAAGTACGAGTTCTACGGCTACGTCAGATACAGCGACGGCACCCGCTTGGGCGAACGAGTCGACGATCAGCCGCAATTCGACCCGGCCGTATTGACAGAAGGAGACCTCACCTATCTATATACCGGGTTCTGCGCCATCGGCGACAAGTCACGTCATGGTGCGATGGCCACAGTGATCGGAGCGGATATGCTTACAATCGTAGAGGAGCCTGTATTCGTTGCTCCCAGCGAGCCATATAGTAAGGGCACCAGCTTCGAAGAACATGCCTTTTTCGAGGCGCCATCCATTCGCAAGCAGGGTGATACGTATTACTTTGTCTACTCATCAATTGTTATGCACGAGCTCTGCTACGCGACCAGCAAGCATCCTACCAGTGGCTTCGAGTACCGTGGGGTCATCGTCAGCAACAACGATATGCATATCGATCATTACAAACCCGCGAACAAACCGACTGCCTACGGCCACAACAATCACGGCGGCATGGTCAACGCGAATGGACAATGGTACATCTTCTATCATCGCCATACGAACGGGACAACCTTCAGCCGACAAGGCTGCATCGAACCGATCACCATTCTGGAGGACGGCACCATTCCTCAAGCGGAGATCACGACCAGCGGTCCTAACGGCGGCCCACTTATCGGCCGAGGCGAATATCCAGCCTATCTAGCCTGCAACCTGTTCACGGATACGGATCAAGCCTATACAGGCACATATGGCGCGTGGATGGACGGGCGATTCCCGAAGATTACGCAAGACGGCAAGGACGGCGACGAGGAGATTGGGTATATTGCCAATATGCAGAACTCGGCGACAGCAGGGTTCAAGTACTTCCAATGCGATGGAGTACAGCAAGTCAAGATTAAGGTTCGCGGTTATGCCCAGGGCAGCTTCGAGGTCAAGACGAGCTGGGATGGCCCATCGCATGGATCGATTCCGGTCGACTTCACGAACGTATGGACGACTTATACGGCCGACATCGTCATTCCAGACGGCGTCCAGAGCTTATATTTCACGTATGCGGGGAAGGGCAGCGCAAGTCTAGCATCATTCACACTAGTGTAGTCGAAGTGGTACACTAGTGGAATGTTGTTTATATAGTTAGGAGCGTCATAGATGAAACTCGTATCCTGGAATGTGAATGGGCTGAGAGCCTGTGTGACTAAGGGTTTTATGGATTATTGGTCCCAAGTGAACGCGGATATCTTCTGTGTCCAAGAGACGAAGCTGCAGGAAGGTCAGATTGAGCTCGATCTTGGCGACTATCATACTTATTGGAATTATGCGGAGAAGAAGGGATATTCGGGCACAGCCATCTTCAGCAAAATAAAGCCCCTATCCGTCTACTACGGGATCGAAGAGGATTATGAATCCGAGGGTCGGATCATTACGTTGGAATTCGAACACTTCTACCTGGTGAATATGTATACGCCCAATGCGCGTCGCGATCTGTCGCGGCTGGCGCTGCGGCTCGAATGGGAGGAGCGCTTCCGTGCTTACATCGTGAAGCTCGACCAGATGAAGCCGGTCATTGTATGCGGGGATATGAATGTCGCTCATCATGAGATTGACCTGAAGAATGCCAAGTCGAATCAAGGCAACTCCGGTTTCACACTGGAGGAACGCGGGAAGATGACTCAGCTGCTAGGCGCTGGCTTCGTGGATACATTCCGACACCTGTACCCGGATCAGACGGATGCCTATACGTGGTGGTCGTATATGCCGAAGGTGCGCGAACGCAATATCGGGTGGCGGATCGACTATTTCCTCGTGTCGGAGCGAATGGCGGATGCTGTGCAGGATGCACGAATCGACGCTGAAGTCATGGGCAGCGACCATTGTCCGATTCTGCTGGAGGTTCACATAGACGGGCTACAGGCCTAGGCTGGATTTACCGCGAAGATCGAGTGGATATTGCCCTCCGGATCGGCGAAGAAGGCCGTCGTGTGGCCCCAATCCTTCACTCTCGGTTCTGTTACAGGCGTCGCGCCTCGCGCGATGAATTCGCGGTACAGCTCATGGACGGCTTCCGGTGTATCGCACTCAAAATTCAACTCGACCGCCTGCCCCTTGCGCTCTTCCGTGAAGGAGGCATGCGCGTCTGTGTTGTCTGCCATCAGCGGCTTGGAGCAGATCGCTAGCCGCACGTTATTATTTTCAAATTCGGCATAATGCGGCTCATTCACCACAACGGGGAACCCGATCACTTCATGATAGAACTTGGCCAATCGCGCGACATCATCTGCCAGTAATGTGATCCCTTCTAAACGAACTCTCATCTGATATCCCTCCTGCCGTTGATTACTTGCAGTAGCTACCATTAGTATAATGTGGAGCTCGATTCTAGTAAATGACAATGTGTTATAGATAATGGAGAGGATTACACACCACAAAGTCGAATACTCTCAATAACGGATAAAACTTGAGCGTATGCTTCCGATGCAGTTTTGTTGCGATGATTGTTCAGGGAGCTAATGCTACACAAAACTTGAGCGTATGCTTCCGATGCAGTTTTGTTGCGATGATTGTTCAGGGAGCTAATGCTACACAAAACTTAAGCGTATGCTTCCGATGCAGTTTTGCTGCGATGATTGTTCAGGGAGCTAATGCTACACAAAACTTGGAGGAGGACGCTACAACGATGAAAGTCTTGCAAGCTGAATGCATCATTGACGGCAAGAATCAATTAGGAGAGGGACCGGTATGGGAGGAGAAGCTCGGCGAGCTGTTCTGGGTCGATATCGAAGGACGCAAGCTGCATCGTTACCGCCCATCAGACGGTGTAACCCATGCCTATGAGCTCGATCAGAAGATTGGCTGCGCCGTACCGGCTGAGGACGGTTCCTGGCTGGTCGGCCTGCAGGACGGCTTCCATCGTCTCGATCTGGCGACAGGCCGCACATCGTTGCTCGCCAAGACATTGGATGGCGAGATCGGCAATCGCATGAATGATGGCAAGTGCGATCCGTACGGTCGCTTCTGGGGAGGCACTATAAGCGGCAGTGGACAGAAGAACGGTTATCTCTACACATTAGATACTGACGGCTCGCTGACTAGTAAGGTCAGTGAAGTCGGCTGCTCGAATGGACTGGCATGGAATGCGGATGGCACGATCATGTACTATATCGATTCCTACGACAAGCTGGTGAATGCCTTCGACTACGATCGCACAACCGGTACCATCACGAATCGCAGAACGGTAATCGTGCTGGGTGAAGAGGACGCCACTCCTGACGGCATGAGCATTGACAGCGAGGGCAATCTCTGGGTCGCACAATGGGGTGCCTGGCAGGTAACCTGCTGGAATCCGCGTACGGGCGAGAGATTAGCCAAGGTTGAGGTGCCTGCAAGGAATGTCACCTCATGCGCCTTCGGCGGCGAGAACCTCGATGAGCTGTATATCACAACAGCGCGTGTCGGCAATGAGGAAGCCGTTCTGGCTGAGCACCCGCTGGCCGGCGGAATCTTCCGCGTGAAGCTCGATGTGAAGGGGCTTCCGGTGCATCGCGCGAAGATATAGGACTGTTGCAGAAGAGGAGGGCTACTTGCCCTCCTCTTCTGCGGTCAGTATCGGCATATTCAGTTTCATTATTATCGCAATCAGCCGAAGGATGAAGGTGACCGACAGACACGCATAGAGCGCAATACCCGGCGTCAACAGCTTATAGCAGACGATGAAGCAGACCGCGCCGATAATCGAAGCGAATGCGTAGATCTCCTTGCGGAACACATAGGGAATCTCCTGTGCTAATAGGTCACGGACAACGCCGCCGCCGATACCGGTGATCAGTCCCATGAACAGCACCAGGAACAGCTCATCTGGAAATAGCGTAATGGCTGTATTCGCACCTACCGCCGTGAATGCGCCCAGGCCGATTGCATCGGTGATCGAGATGAATCGAGTCAGCTTATTGATTCTACCATAGAAGTACCAGGTAATTATTCCGGCACATACGCTCACTGAGATTAGGCTTGGATTAGCGAAGGCAATCGGCGGAATTCGGCCGACTAATACATCTCGTATAATACCGCCACCTAGCGAGGTTGCAACGCACAAGCTCACTACGCCGAAGATATCCATCTGCTTCTTAATGCCGACTAATGCACCAGATACACCCGCAGCGATAATCCCCAGATACACAATAAAATCCAGCACCAGCATATGCCAAATTTCCTCTCCACGCGCCATTTATCCCTGTCAGTATACAGTATGTGACCTAGGAACAACAATGATTATGTTCATGCTCCCGAACGCGATAGTTTAGAATAGGCGGGATCGGATTATCGGAGTGTGGCAGGTGAGGTTGGAGGAAATAGAGCGGCGAGGGCGGCTTAAATGTGCAGGCCAGGTGAGATTGGGATAGATATCTAGTACGCCGCATTCCCCATTGACACACCTGTTGCCGTGGATTATTATTGATACCAACAAAAGTGAGTGATTACTCACTTCCACCTAACGAAGGAGTGTTGCCCATGAATGCAAGCGCATCGTCTAGCATTATCACGCGGGATCTCATTCGCAACTTCAATAAGATCGAGGTGCTGCGCGGGATCACATTAACCGTTAACAGAGGCGAGATATTCGGATTGCTGGGTCCCTCCGGCTCCGGCAAGACTACGCTGGTGAAGCTGATCGCTGGAATTGACGAGGCAACCAGCGGCCAGGTAGAGCTGCTGGGCACACGTATGCCTCAGCTCCGGATGATGCAGCGCATCGGTTATATGGCGCAATCCGACGCGCTCTATACCGATCTGACCGCACTGGAGAATCTGGCCTTCTTCGGCGCGCTGTTCGGCTTGCAAGGGAAGAGGCTGAAGCAGCGCATCGAGGAGACGATGACGCTGGTCGGGCTGACCGATGCGCTGAAGCGTCCTGTTGGCGCTTATTCCGGCGGTATGAAACGGCGACTATCACTGGCGATCGCGCTCCTCCATGAGCCGGAGGTACTCCTCCTTGATGAACCGACGGTCGGCATCGATCCCGTGCTGCGCAAGTCCATCTGGGAACAGTTCGTAAAGCTCAGCCGGAGCGGCATGACGATCCTCGTGACTACGCATGTGATGGATGAGGCGGAGAAGTGTGACCGGCTCGGGATGATCCGTGATGGCAGCTTGATCGCAGCCGGAACACCGACAGATCTGTTGCGCGAGACGGGCAGCCGCACGATGGAAGAGGCATTCCTCTACTACGGAGGTGTACACGCATGAGAATCCGAGCTCTGATCCTGCGTATTATTCGTCAATTTATTCATGACAAACGCACACTGGCCCTGCTGAACCTGGCGCCGCTGCTCATTCTCTCTCTGATGTATCTCGTCTTCGATGAGTTGCTCTTCAACCGCATTATCCCAACGCTACTTGGACTATATGCCTTCTTCTTCGTCTTCTTGATCGCCGGCATCTCCTTCCTGAAGGAACGAACCAGCGGCACACTGGAACGGCTGTTAGCGACACCGCTGCGGCGCTGGGAGATTGTGACCGGATATATTGGCGGCTTCGGAATCTTCACCAGCATTCAGGTTGTACTCATGACGGTGTTCGCTGTGAGCGTATTGGGCAGCACGCTGCTGGGCTCATTCTGGTATGTCATTCTGATCATGCTGCTGCTCTCCTTCACTGCGCTCAGCTTCGGCACCTTCTTGTCGGCATACGCCAACACGGAGTTCCAGATGATGCAATTTATCCCGCTGGTAATCGTCCCCCAGGTGTTCTTCTCTGGGCTGTTCGACCTGGACAGCATGTCGCCCTGGCTGCGATGGATCACGCATATTACACCGCTTAAGTACGGTGCCGACGCGCTGCAGAGCGTGATGCTGCGAGGCGAAGGCTGGAACGCGATCGCGTTCGATGTTTATATTTTGCTCATTATAACGGTATTCTTCCTATGCGCGAATGTGCTGGCGCTGCGCAAGCATCGGAGGATCTGAGAGGGGACTACAGCATGACTGATGATCAGGAAGTTTGGCTACAGGAGTTAATTCGGCTCACCGAGGAGGATGAGGGGAAGAAGACTGACAAGCAGGCGCGGATTCTGGAGGCCGCTGTCGAGATCTTCTCGGAGAAGGGCTTCGCCGCCACCTCTACCAGCGAGATTGCGCAGAAAGCGGGTGTCGCTGAGGGAACAATCTTCCGTCATTACAAGACGAAGAAGGAGCTGCTGCTGGCGATCGCCGGGCCGATTGTCACCAAGCTTATCGCTCCATTCCTCCTGCGGGACTTCACGAAACTGCTCGACCTGCCCTATGAACGGGCCGACGATTTCTTCCGGACGATCGCCCGCGATCGCCTGCAATTCGTGCGCGCCAATCCGAAGCTAATTAAGATCCTCTTCCAAGAGGTGCCGGTGCAGCCGGAGCTGATGGGCCAATTGTCCGAGCTGTTCCAGCAAGCAGTCGCCCAGCGGGTCGAGCGGGTTGTGAAGCACTTCCAGCAGCAAGGCCAGCTCATCGAAGCGCCGCCGTGGCGAATTATACGGACAGCGATCAGCCTATTCGTCGGCATGATCACCTTCCATGTGTACCTGGCGCCAGACCTCCCCTTCGACGAGGATGAGGAAATCAATCGCACGGTCGAGATCTTGCTGCATGGCATTGCTGGGGAGCGTCGATAACCTCTGACCGGCTCCCCCACACTAACAGCTATATAACATCCTTCAACTGATTGCGACTATGACGGTCCAGCGCCTGCCAATCCGCGATCTCGCAGCGCTTGCCGCTCATGTCTGTCAATATAATGCGATTAGCCCCCGGATAGATCATATGCTCATGCAGATTACGCATCATCATGCGGGTCGGCCCCAGATTCGTCTGCAGCTCCCACACCCACATCTCGTTCTGCTCGCGCACACGATCCACTCGAGTCACCATCGGGAGAAAATAACGATATTGCAGCTCCCTCCGCAGCTCCTCGGCACTTTCAGCATCCAGCGCGTCAATGCTCAGGATGATGCCTAATTCATCCCCCTTCACATTGCGTATGGAGATATACTCGGACGCATACTGGAAGGGGAACACCCGATGAATCGCCAGCTCATCGTATGCGCTTCCCCCAATGACGCCCTGCAGCACGCCGCCTGCACCGCGGCTAAAGGAGATTTCATCCGGCTCGAACACTCGAATTTCATATGGATTATGCGACATTGATCATCCCTCCACTCCGCGTATCTTCGACAGCTCTTTCTGCGCTTCCACCAGCTTATAGTAGATGCCCTGGCTAGTGAGCAGCTCATCATGCGTGCCAACCTCTGCGATCTTGCCCCGATCCAGCACAATCAGACGGTCTGCATTGCGCAGTGTGGATAATCGGTGCGCGATGGCGAAGGTCGTACGCCCCTTCACCAGACGAGAGATCGCCTCTTGAATTTGCCGTTCAGTCTCGGTGTCGACCGAGGCTGTCGCTTCATCAAGTATAAGTATTCGCGGATCGTGAATGATGGCTCTGGCAATCGCTACCCGCTGCTTCTCGCCCCCGGACAGCCGATGACCGCGTTCGCCAACCCTCGTATCATAACCGTCAGGCAATCGTACGATGAAGTCATGCGCATTGGCGATCTTCGCCGCCTGCATGATCTCCAGCGGTGTCGCGTCGGGCTTGGAGTACGCGATATTCTCCGCGACCGTGCCATCGAACAGGAAGGTCTCCTGCAGCACGACGCCAATCTGCTTGCGCAGCTCGTTCTGATCAATGTGACGCAGGTCAATACCGTCGATCGTGATCGAACCCTCATTCGTATCGTAAAATCGGCACAGCAGGTTGATGAAGGTCGACTTACCAGCACCGGAATGCCCGACTATGCCTATCATCTGACCCGCGGCGACGGTTAGGTTGATGTCGCGCAGCACCGGATGGTAGATCTCGTAGCCATAGGTCACCTTGTTGAATGCCACATAGCCTTCCACTCGTCCGAGCTTCCGGGGCTTCTCCGCCTGCGGCACCTCTGACGGCGTATCCATAATCTCGAATACGCGGCTCGCCGCAGACATCGCATGGCTGGCCCAATTGATCATCTGGCTGACCCATTGCAGCGGACCGAGCAGCATGCCCAGGTAGGTGATCATGGCGATCAACACACCTAGCTTCAGATCACCGCGCAGCACCTCCCAGCCGCCATAATACCAGATGAGCAGCGGCCCTATGCCTGCAATGAAGGCGAAGAAGGCGAACATCGCTTGCCATAGGCTCTCGATGCGGATATTATGCCGAACGAGCTCTCGATTCGCGCCCTGATAGCGGGACATCTCTGTCGATTCCTGGCCGAATGCCTTGACGACACGGATCCCGTTCATCGAATCGCCGACGAGCACATTCAGTCGGAAGATCGAACGCCACTGCTGATACCACCGTCTGCCGATCATCGGCCATATCGTCCTGGAGGCGATGACCATAATCGGGATCGGCAGAATCGCCAGTAGAGCGAGCTTCCAGCTCATCCCGAACATGATGGCGAAGATGGCCACCACCTTAAGGGATTCCCCGGTTACCCATAAGACGCCATCCGTCATGAACTGACGCATCGATTCTGAGTCGCTGTTCACCCGCCCGATAAATTGTGAGGTCTGCCTTCTGTCGAAGAAGGCGAGCGACAGCCGCATCAGGGAGTTGTAGATATCCTTGCGCAAGTCCCCCATCAGCTTAGAGCCGATCCATACGCCGACGAGTCCGCGTACCGATTGCATGAGCGACAACATCAGCATCGTCACGGCCAGACCGGCCACGATTAGGAGCAGCTTCCCGCTCATATCTTGCGGCTGCAGCACATCATCGATCATCACTTTCGTTAAGTACGGTGGGATCAACTCCACAATCGCGGTGACCACCAATAATGCACCGGCACCAACAACATGCCGCTTATACGGCAGGGCATATTGCAGCATACGCAGCAGCACGCGCTTGTTGCTCCTGCATACCGAGCAACTCTTCGCCCCATCGATCAGCGGGCTGCGGCACTGCGCGCAATAGCTGGGCATATCCTTCTCGGACAGCGAGGGACGCTCTTCCCCCTTGGCCATTGCGCTAATCAGCTTCGCTGCGAATCCGAAGATCGCAGTGAGCGGAGCCGTATAGCGGGCCAATACAATCGGACCATTCTGTGTATCAGCGACCAACGATCCGCCGCCGATGCCGCTCACCGCTCGAGCCTCCTGAATGGTGCTGAGGTCCAGCCGAATGTGCAGTCGTCCGTCCGGCTGCCATACCGAGACCTCCTCCTCGCTCACAGTCACCCATTGCTCCGCAAAGCTGCCTTCATGCGATAAATCCGTCTTCCCCTGGAAGATTGCAGCCCGCTTCATCTGCCGCTCTATCTCTACCGGCAATCGTTCCATCATCCCCATATTCCCTCACCTCCCATGTAACATCTCCATTAAGCCATGTTCTTCCAATGGGGGCAAGTGAAAGAAAGGTTATACTTAATCTAGTCGCCCTGTTCTGTTACAATAGAATAGTATCCATATTCATGAAGAGGAGACCACTAATGTCCGATATGAACGATCTTAAACTCGCGGTATTGATCGACGCCGACAACATATCCTACAAGAATATCAAAGGTATCATGGAAGAGATTACGAAGTATGGCACGCCCACAATTAAGCGCATCTATGGCGATTGGACAGCCCCTACCGTATCCGGCTGGAAGTCGGTTCTGCTGGAGAATGCCATCACCCCTATTCAACAATACAGTTATACAACCGGCAAGAATTCCACCGATTCCGCACTCATTATCGATGCGATGGATATCCTCTATACCGACCGAGTCGACGGCTTCTGCATCCTCTCCAGCGACAGCGACTTCACGCGTCTGGCGACCCGTCTGAGAGAGTCCGGATTGAAGGTGTACGGCTTCGGCGAGCGCAAGACCCCTGAGCCCTTCCGTGTTTCCTGCGATAAATTCACCTATGTGGAGATCATTCCTTCCAAGTCGGCAGAGGTCAGCAAGGCGGACACCCATGATGAGGCCGGACCGGCTGCAGAGCCGACCACCGATCAGATCGATCAGGAGATTGTGAAGCTGATTGCAGATTCCGTTGAGGATATCGCCGATGAACACGGCTGGGCGTTCCTCGCTGGGGTCGGCAACATGATCCTGAAGAAGAAACCGGACTTCGACCCGCGCAACTACGGCTTCTCCAAGCTCACACCGCTGGTGAAGAGTCTGGACCGCTTCGAGATCGATGCGCGCAAGAGCGCGGACTCTAACGTGAAGCTGATCTACATCCGCAATAGGGACTAGGGGCTCGTTACGGAATTACTTCTCACTGTAGCGGAAGTTATTCCGTAACGATGCCTAAGCCATCAAAATAAAGAAACGTACACGGGAAGCTGATCTCCATTCGGAGAAGGCTTCCCGTGTACGTATAGGATTAAACTAGATAACTTCCAGCCCCTCATTATCCGGCAATGCAGGATGCGGATGATGCGGCTCCGATTGATACCAGAAAGCGACCGATGCGATATCATCCTTCAGTGGATTATAGCCACCGTCTGCCTTCCAGCCGAGCGCCTGGATTGTCACACGCAGGTCCTCCTCGAAGCGGATCGGATCCATGATATGCCAGCGGTACATGCCGAAGCGTTGCT
>JAEZQY010000054.1 GCA_023441055.1 Bacillota bacterium
GTAGATGCGCTCCAGGTTCCACGGCCCGGGACGGTCGACCGGCACCTTCAGGTTTTCATCGACCGTCAGATTGGCGAAGATGCGCCGGCCTTCCGGCACGAGGCCGACGCCCATCTCGGCGATCCGGTAGGGTGGCAGATGGGTGGTGTCATGGTCGAAGATGCGTATGCTGCCTTCGCGTGCCGGCGTCAGGCCCATCAGGCTGCGCAGGGTGGTCGACTTGCCCGCGCCGTTGCGACCGAGCAGCGTTACCAGCTCGCCGATCTCGACTGTCAGGTCCACGCCCTTCAGGATGTGGCTCTTGCCGTAATAGGTGTGCAGTCCGCTGACTGCGAGTGCGCTCATGCCGCTTTCCCCAGGTAGGCCGCCTGGACGTGCTCGCTGGCGGCGATCTGGTCCGGCGTTCCTTCTTCCAGTACCGAACCTTCGGACAGGACCGTAATGCGGTCGGCCAGATTGAAAATCACGCGCATGTCATGCTCGATCAGGATGATGGTGAGGTTCTGCAGCCGATGCAGTTTGTGGATCAGCCGTGCCATGTTGTAGGTCTCGTGGTGACCCATGCCCGCGGTCGGCTCATCCAGCAGCAAGAGCCGCGGCCGCAATGCGAGCGACATCATGATTTCGGTGGCGCGCTGGTCGCCGTGCGACAGCTCGCCGACCAGGCGGTCGGCATGCGCGGAGAGCCCGCCGAGGTCGATCAGTTCGTTCACCTGCTCGTCGATGCGCGCAGCCGCTCCGCGCGACAGCCACAGGCTGTGGCGCATCCCTGCCGCCAGCTCGACCGGGACCCGCACATTCTCGCGTACCGTCAGTTCCGGGAAGATCTCGGTGACCTGGAAGGTGCGCGCCATGCCCCTCTGCACCCGCAGATGCGGCGGTACCAGGGTCACATCCTTGCCGTCGAACAGGATGCGGCCGGAGCTCGGGCGGAACAGGCCGCTGATCATGTTGAAGAAGGTGGTCTTGCCGGCCCCGTTCGGCCCGATCACCGCGCGCAACTCGCCCGGTTCGACCGTCATCGACACGTCCTTGACGGCGATCAGGCTGCCGAAATGCCGGGAGACGTTTTCCGCTCGCAGCAGGCTCATGATGCTCTCCTCTGGATCAGGCCCAGCACGCCGCGGGGGAAGAACAGCACGATGAGCACGAAGAAGATGCCTAGGAAGAACATCCAGTTCTGCGTCTGGCTTGACACATAGTCCTGCAGCGCGACGAAGATCGCGGCGCCTACCAGCGGTCCCCAGAACGAGCGCATGCCGCCCAACACCGCCATGATCACGAAGTTGCCGGACAGGGTCCAGTGCAGCGCGCGCGGGTCGGTGAAGTTGTTCAGCAGTGCATACAGCGTGCCGGCCAGGCTGACGAAGAAGCACGAAATCACGAACGCGAGCCAGATGTGCAGCTCGATCGGAATGCCCAGAAAGCGGGCGCGCTGTTCGTTTTCGCGGATCGCCAGCAGCGTGCGGCCGAACGGCGAGCGCAGCAAGAGCGTCATCGCACCGACCGCCAGCGCGAAGATCAGCAGCACCATGTAATAGAACGCCTTGTCGTTGCCGAGAATGTCGATCTGCGTGAAGCCGAGATCGATCGGCAGGCGCTTCCAGCCGGTCAGGCCGTCATCGCCGCCCGTGACCGTTCTCCAGCGGAAGGCGATGAAGTAGAAGACTTGGCCGAAGGCGATCGTCACCATCGCGAAATAGATGCCGCGCAGCTTGACGATCAGCGCGCCGATCACCGCGCCGGCCAGCGTGCCGACGGCGATGCCGACCAGGATGCCGACCGGGGTGCTGGGCAACAGGTATTTGAGTGTCATGCCGGCGCCGTAGGCGCCCAGCCCGAAATAGGCGGCGTGGCCGAACGACAGCACACCGGTGAAGCCGAGCAGAAAGTTGACCGACATCGCTGCAAGCGCCAAAACCACCACCCGCGTCGCCAGCTCGGTATAGCCGCCGATCGCGTTCATCCAGTACGGCATGGTCAGCAGCGCAAGCCACAGCACCACCAATGTCACGCCCTTGTTCGCGCGATTCGTTGGCTTCATAGTTTCATCCCTTCTTCTCCGAGCAGGCCGCGCGGCCGGAACAGCAGCACCAAGGCCATCATCACGTAAATGATCGCTTCCGACGCCGAGGGAAAGAACACCGTCGTCAGGCCGGACACCACGCCGATCAGGAGGCCGCCGAGCAGGGTGCCGGTCAGGCTGCCGATGCCGCCGACGATGATCGCGACGAAGCTCGGCATGATCAGCGAGTCGCCGATGGTCGGCTGCAGCCCGAGCAGGCCGGCCGCCAGCACGCCGGCCAGGCCGGCCAGGTAGATGCCCAGGCCGAAGTTCAGGTTGCGCAAAATGCGCACGTTCACCCCCAGCGTCGAAACCGTTTCCAGGTCCAGCGTGCCGGCGCGGATGCGCATGCCGAGCCGGGTGCGGTTCAGCACCAGGAACAGGCCGATCACGGCCGCCGCTACCAGTACCACCATGAGCAGGCGGTAGCCGGTCAGGAAGAACAGGCTCGGAGACAGCGGCGTCATCAGCCAGCCGGACACCTGGAACGGCAGGCTTTGCGCGCCCCAGATGTAGCGGGTGGTGTCTTCGAACACGTAGGCCAGGCCGAAGGTCAGCAGCAGGCTGTAGAGCGGATCGCGGCCGTAGCAGTGGCGGATCAGCACGCGTTCCACCACCAAGCCGAGCAGCGCGGTCAGCGGGGGCGCGATGAGAAGTGCGCCCCAGAAGCCTACATGCGGGATCAGCATGTAGGCGATGTAGGCGCCGAGCGCCAGGAAGCCGCCATGCGAGAAATTGATCACCGACGTGAGGTTGATGATGAGCGAGAGGCCGAGCGCCATCAGCGCATAAAAGGCGCCGACGATCAGGCCGTTGAAGACATTGAACAGAACCAGTTGGGTCATCGGCGGTCTCGGGCTGTGGCGGCAAGATAGAATCCCTCGCTTGCCGCACCCGTGGATGCGTGCCGGCGGGGATGCACAGGATCGGATGAAAGGCGGAAACGGCAAGCAGGCGGCGGGGAGCCGGCAGCGCGCAGTTGCCGGCTCCCGGCTGCCCTTACGCCGGCCAGGTCATCTTGCAACCGGACTCCTGCACTGTGTCGGCCACGTCCGTGCCATGCACGACCTTGGTGATATGGAAAAGGTCGTCCGGCTGCGAGCCCTTCGCTTGCGCATTGCCGATATAGAGCGAGC
>JAEZQY010000074.1 GCA_023441055.1 Bacillota bacterium
GCATTTGCCTCCAGCTTCCTTCAGATTCCGCCTCGCGGCAGACACCCTTGCTCTTGGCTAACGGTAGGTGTTCGCCAACCCCCGTTCGGGACTTTCACCCTAGAGATGACGCCCATGCTGGGCGTACAACGCAAGAAGCTGCCCGGCATGCCGGGCAGCTTCTTATCGCATTATTATTGATTCTGTACCATTTATTCCGTTTCTGCCGCATCCTCGACATCCAAGTCAGCATCTGCCTGCGGAAGATCCAGCTTGGTGATCAGCTTAGGCACTTCCACATCGATATAATTGCCGAAGTAGGTATTGATTAATTCCGACTTAATCTGCGTCTTCACCTGCTCGAAGTCGCTGACCCCTCTCTTCTCGACGAGGAGTACATGGTAGCCATAATCCGTCTCGAACGGCGCGCCGACTTGTCCAACTGGCTGCTCGAGCGCTGCCAGCTTGAAGTTCTCGACCCATTGCGTCACATCTACATCCACGTATTGTCCACCATTATCCTTCGAGCCGGGATCATCGGAATACTCCGCTGCGAGCGCCTTCCAATCGCCACCGCTCTTCAGCTTCACTTCGACCTCCTGCGCGCGCTTCAGCGCCTCTTCCATCGTCCGCACTTCCGCGCCTGTATCGTCTGTCGTCGTCACCAGAATATGACGTACGGTAGCGACCGTATACGCAGCAGGATTGGCAGCCAGGTTCTCGTCATACTTGGTCTTGGCTTCATCATCCGTATACTTCGCTTCGAACACCTTCTGCAGATTATATTGCGATACCATATAATTCTCCAGATCTCCTGTGTTAATCAACAGCTGTCCCATTAACTCATCATATTGCTGCTTGCCCTCTTCCGTGCTCTCGATCGACTCTGTAATCTGCGCGATGTCATTCTTCGCTTGTTCGCTGGACGATGCCTTGTCTTCTTGCGGCAGCTCGTCTACGATCAAGCGCATGGCGATCAATTGATGCAGCATGCTCTCCTGGAAGTTAGGCATCATCTCATAATAAGCATACATCTCCGTGTAGTTAAAAAACTTATGCGCACCCAGGAAAGCGATCAGCTCGCCATTGGTTACTTGTCCGCCCTCATACTCGGCAACAACCTTGCCTGGATCCTCAATAGCACCTGCGGTAGAGCCGTTGGACGCATTCCCGCCATCAGCCGCATCATTGGAGTTATTGTTCCCGCAGCCAGCCAAAACCAGGATTAGAACGAGTCCTAGCAATAACCCTTTCATCATCGATCTGTGCTTCTTATTTGGCAACATTCTGTAATACCCCTTTCGTTGTTACAACCTCTTGATAGTCTATCATAAATTGTTCCAAAGCATCCAAGAGCGGCTTGCCTGAGAGTCCCTTGGCCTTAATGGTGAGAAGCATGCTCGGACCGTCAGTCACCTTGAGCCTGCCATTCATGCGAATTCCGATCTGCATCAGCTTCTGCCCATTGATCTCTTCCGTACGATTCGGAGAGAACCGCAGCAGCACATCATCGCCCTTATGCGCGATGGACTCCATACCATAAGCCATTCCATAAGCCCTCAGCTTGGCAACCAGCAGCAGACACTGGACCTCGATCGGCGGATCCCCGAACCGGTCGGTTAATTCCTCGTAGAGATCCTCTACAGCCTCAACCGTCGTGACACCTGCTGTCTTCTTGTACACCTCAATCTTCTGCATACTATCATAAATATAGGCAGAAGGTAAATAGGCATCCACGCTGATATCGATCTGAACGGAGCTGCTGACAGGCTCCAGCGCCTGCTCGTCTTCGCCTAGCTCCAGCTTACGCTTACGGATCTCATCCGCGAGCATCTGCGAGTACAGATCGAAGCCCACGGATGCGATAAATCCATGCTGCTCCGCGCCGAGCAAATTGCCGGCGCCGCGAATCGACAGATCACGCATGGCGATCTTGAAGCCTGAACCCAGCTCCGTGAATTCCTTGATCGCCTGCAGACGCTTCTCCGACACCTCGGACAGCACCTTGTCACGCTGATAGGTCAGATAGGCGTAGGCAACGCGATTCGAACGCCCGACACGGCCCCTCAGTTGATAGAGCTGCGAGAGCCCCATCTTATCCGCGTCGTGAACGATCAACGTATTCACATTCGGAATATCGACGCCCGTCTCGATGATCGTCGTGCTGACGAGCACGTCGAACTCCCCGTCGAGGAAGTCCAGAATCGTCATCTCGAGCTCCTGCTCGCTCATCTGCCCATGGGCGACCGCGACGCGCGCATCGGGGACGAGCATCTGGATCTGCTCCGCAATCTGATGAATACCCTGCACGCGATTGTACAGATAATAGACCTGGCCGTCTCGCGCCATCTCCCGTTCTATCGCCTCGCGAACTAATCCGCCGCTGTACTCCAGTACATAGGTCTGCACAGGGAAGCGGTTCTCCGGCGGGGTTTCAATAACAGACAGATCGCGTACCCCGAGCAGGGACATATGCAGGGTGCGCGGAATTGGCGTCGCCGTCAGCGTAAGCACATCGACGTTCGCCTTCAATCGCTTCAGCTTCTCCTTATGCGACACGCCGAAGCGCTGCTCCTCGTCGACGATGAGCAGCCCCAAATCCTTGAACTGAATATCCGCAGACAACAGCCGATGCGTACCGATCACGATGTCCACCGTCCCGGCCTTGATCCCTTTAATGGTCTCGTTCTGCTCCTTCTTGGAGCGGAATCGACTGAGCACCTGAATCGTCATCGGGAAGCCGGAGAAGCGCCCCTTGAACGTCTCATAATGCTGCTGAGCCAGGATGGTCGTCGGCACGAGTATCGCCACTTGCTTGCCCTCGATTGCCGACTTGAAGGCAGCGCGAATCGCCACCTCGGTCTTGCCGTAGCCAACGTCCCCGCATAATAAACGATCCATCGGCTGCTTTTGTTCCATATTCGCCTTAATTTCTTGAATCGCGCGCAGCTGATCCTGTGTCTCCTCGTATGGGAACATGGCCTCAAACTCCGATTGATAAGGGGTGTCCTTGGAGAAGGCGTACCCCGGCGCTGCCTGTCTCTCCGCATACAGCTTGATCAGATCATCCGCGATATCCCTGACTGAGCTCTGGGCGCGGGACTTGGCGCGCTGCCACTCCGCTCCGCCCATCTTAGTCATCTTAGGTTCCTTCTCTTCGGTCCCCACATACTTCTGCACCATATCAATCTGTTCAATTGGAACAGACAGACGATCGCCGCCTGCATATTGAATATGCAGGTAATCCTTATGGATACCCGCCACCTCGAGCGTGCCGATCCCCATATATTTACCGATGCCATGGTTGATGTGCACGACGAAATCCCCGGGCTTCAGCTCCAGGTAACTTTTGATTCGTTCGGCATTCTCCACCTTCTTATCCGTCCGCCGCACCTTGCGCTGCTTCTGGCTGAACATCTCGCCCTCGGTTATAACCACCAGCTTAATTCCCGGGAGCTCGAAGCCGGTCTGAAGGTTACCGTCTATAATGGTCGGAACCGGGATCGAATAGTCCCCTAGCACGCGCTTCACGCGTTCGATCCGCTCATTGCCGCTCGCTACGATCATGACGCGTGAGCCGGTCTTCTCCCAACGTTCCATCTCCGAGCCGAGCAGATTCATCTGGCCGTGGAAGCTCTGCATAGCGCGGCAGACGAAATTCACAATATTCTGCGGCGATGTATGCGGAATTTGGCGCAGGAATAAGGACATGTAGACCGTTGGGAACGGCTTGGTATGCAATAAAGCGTCATAAGGCTGCGCCAACGTGCAGGCTGGCAGTATCTTTCCATTCTGCAGCATATCGGTTATCATCTGAGCTTCGTCCCGATCGATCTGCCTGGCAGTCTCAATTAGCCGGAGCGGTTCATCCAGCATAAGCAAGGTATCGGCCGGCATGTAGTCGAGCAGGGTATGACGCTCCGGATATAGGAAGGATACATACTTATAGATCTCCTGGAAGCTCAGCTGCTCTCGCATCCGCTCGATATCATGACCAATCGTCTGTCTCAGACGCTCCTTGGCCAGTCGGTCAGACATCTTGGAGAGCTGCTCCTCCAGACGCTCTGACAGATGCTGGGCAGCGCTCTGGAAGCGATTGGCGCTAGCGATGATCTCTCGGCATGGCGTCAGTTCAACTGCGCTCAGCTTATCTATCGATCGTTGATCTTCCGTAGAGAAGGTGCGAATAGAATCGATCTCGTCATCGAACCACTCGATGCGATACGCGTAGGAGGCCGTAAGCGGATACACATCCACAATACCGCCACGCACGCTGATCTCGCCTCTGCGCTCTACGCGTTCTACCCGATCATAGCCGAGCTCTGTCAGACGTGTCACCGCCTGTTCAATCCCCAGGCTCTCACCTACCTTAAGCTGCAGCTTGGCACCGGCCAGCACCGCCCTTGGAGGAATCAGCTTGCGCAATCCCGCGTAGGGTGTCACGACAATGCCGCGGAAGCCGGAAGCCAGACGTCCGAGCGCGTCTATACGCTGTGCCAGCAGTTCTGGACTGGAATACGCGGTCTCCGCTACCATCAGCTCATTGGCTGGATACAGCAGCGCCGCATCCGCGATACATTCATTCAGATCCTCAACAATCTTCTGTGCGGCATACATATTATGAGTCACGACCAGCAGCGGCTGCTGAAGCTCCTGGTACACAGCAGCGAGCATCATCTGCTTGGACGAGCCGGTCAGACCTGATACGAGCTGTTCTTTCATTCCCTTGCGCAGACACGAGATAACGGACTCATAATCCGCATCCTGCGCAAACAATCTAAGCAACTGTTCCATATGCGAGGCGATCTCCTCTCACTCTAACACATCGACAAAAAAGGCCCGGTAAAGCTCGCCGGAACCTATAATCCCAGATTGGCAGACAGCGGATGATTATTGCAGCGGATTGGCCTGCAGAACAAGCTCCGGATGGTGTTCCAGCGCTTGCTTGCAGTAATCGCAGATGACTTTAACCGTCACTGCGCCGTCTAGATTATACGCTATTATATCGCTACGTTCTCCGGGGGTCAAGAAATGAAAACCTAACCGGTACTCGCTCAGGGAGTCTCCCCGAAGCTGCCCCAGCTCCATCCGACAATGCCTGCAAACATAGTTCACTATCATGTGTATGCCTCCTAAGAGTTGCCCTATGATTAATAAAAAATTAATCAATCGTTCATCTCTTAGTATGCCCAGCTTCACCAATGTTAGGCATCGTTACGGAATAACTTCCGCAGCGCTACCTTAGCCGCTAAGCCGCTCCTACCCGTTGTACTTCGCCATAACACGCTCGAATGGCTGCGTCAACGCTTCGGTCAATGCCTCTACCGTGCGATTCAGCACATCAGGCAACGCTGCTTGCTCCTGCGTCTTATTGAAGTCCGACAGCACATAGTCGGCGATATCATAGCCGGGCTGCGGACGAGATACCCCGATCCGAATGCGGTTGAAGCTCTGTGTTCCCGTATGCTGCACAATCGACTTGATTCCGTTATGGCCGCCGGGACTGCCTTGATAGCGAAGCCGGATCTGACCGAAGGCTGTATCGAGATCATCGTAGACGACGATCCCTTCCTCAATCGACGACTTGGTGTAATCTAGGAAAGCGCGCAGCGCTTCACCTGATAGATTCATATACGTCATAGGCTTGAGCAGCGCGACCTTCACACCACCCACATGCCCCTCGCCATAGAGCGATTTGAACTTATTCTGAGCTACCGTAATCCCATGCTCGCTGGCGAATCGATCAACCGCCATAAAGCCGACATTATGCCGATTCATCGCGTATCGGCTTCCCGGATTACCCAGACCGATAATCCATCTCATGCGCACGTTCCTCCGATAGACGTATTTAAACCAGATTGCTGGATACCGAACGCTTGGCCGATACCGGCTCCTCGAACAGCTTGCTCACAGACAGCTCCTCATGGACTCGAATAATCGCTTCCCCGACGAGCGGAGCCACCGACAGCGTCTTAATCTTGCTAGATGGATTAGGATGCGTGATCGGGATCGTGTTCGTAACGAGCACCTCACGGACGGGCGAGGCCTCCAATCGCTGCATAGCCGGCCCAGAGAGCACCGCGTGTGTACAGCAGCAGACAATATCCTTCGCGCCTTCCTTGAGCAGCGCCTCGGCTGCCAGCACAATCGTGCCAGCGGTATCGATGATATCATCGATCAGAATGCAGGTCTTGCCCTTCACACTGCCGATGATATTCATAACCTCACTGACATTGGGCTCCGGGCGTCGCTTATCGATAATCGCCAGCGGCGCATGAAGGTCATCCGCCAACCGCCGGGCGCGGACAACGCCGCCATGATCCGGGGAGACGACCACAATATCCTCGAGCTCCTGCTGACGGTAGTATTGCCCCAGTATCGGCACGCCAACCAAGTGATCCACAGGAATGTCGAAGAAGCCCTGAATCTGCATCGCATGCAGATCCAGCGCAATCATTCGGTCCGCTCCCGCAGTCTCAATCAGGTTCGCAACCAGCTTCGCCGTAATCGGATCACGCGCTCTAGCCTTACGATCCTGACGCGCGTAGCCGTAATATGGCAGCACGACATTGATCGTCTTGGCTGAAGCGCGCTTGAGCGCATCGACCATAATCAACAGCTCCATTAAGTGGTCGTTTACCGGCGCGCAGGTCGATTGAATGACGTACACGTCACATCCGCGCACACTGTCATCCAGCCGAATCTGAATTTCACCATCACTGAAGCGGACAACCTCCGCATCGCTGAGCGGGACTCCTATGCAATCTGCAATTTCTTGAGCCAGCTGCTTATTGGAGTTGCAGGTGATTAGTTTTAGCTTCTCATCCTCATACATTCTCATGATCGTTATCCGCTCCGTTATCCTCTATGATTTAGATTTGCTCCCGCGAATGCGGTTTTTCAACTTGCTCGCATAGCCGGGTTTATTCGTCTGTCTCCCTCTAGCGATCGCCAGCGCGTCTGCTTCCACATCACTGGTAATTGTGGAGCCTGCGACGACATATGCGCCTCGCCCAATATGCACCGGCGCGATTAAATTGCTATTGCTGCCGATGAATGCTTCATCATCAATGATGGTCTGGTGCTTGTTAATCCCGTCATAATTCGCGGTAATCGCCCCGCAGCCGATATTCACATCGCGGCCGATAATCGCATCGCCAACATAGCTCAGATGCGGCACCTTGCTGCCATCCCCAATCTGCGCATTCTTAAGCTCGACGAAATCACCAATCTTCGCATGCGCGCCTACCCTCGATCCTGGACGCAGATACGCGAACGGGCCAATCTGACTCTGATTACCGATAACCGCCTCGTTCAAGACGGACCGTTGCACCGTCACCGCATCACCGATGATCGAATGCGTGAGCTCAGAATGTGGACCAATGACACAATCCTCACCAATGATCGTCTTGCCTCGCAGGAAGGTTCCCGGCAGGATGACCGTATCCGCTCCGATCTGAACATCGGCCTCAATATAGGTGGCAGCCGGGTCAATCAGCGTTACGCCTGCCAGCATATGCGAATGCGCGATGCGCTGGCGCATAATCGCTTCCACCTGCGCTAACGCAACACGATCATTCACACCGATCGATTCATCCGGATCAGACATGGTGTAACCGAACACTCTATCGCCCGAGCTGCGCAGGATCTCTATCACATCAGTCAGATAATACTCTCCCTGAGCGTTATTGTTCTTCACTTCCTTCAGCGCTGCGAACAGCTTCCGGTTGTCGAAGCAATACGTTCCTGTATTGATTTCCTGAATCGCCTGCTGCTCCAGCGTGCAATCCTTCTGCTCGACGATTGCATCGATATCTCCGCTGGCATCACGAATAATCCGGCCGTATCCTGTCGGATTATCCATATGAGCGGTCAATATAGTCGCCCCAGCGCCGGATTGTTGATGCGCGCTGAGCAATTGCTCCAGCGTCTCTGTCGTTAGGAGCGGTGTGTCACCATACAGAACCAGTGTCTGCCCATCCTCATTCTCCATCAGCGGCGCCGCCTGCATCAGCGCGTGCGCAGTGCCTAACTGCTCGGCCTGATGCGCGAATTCCACACGGCCTGTAATGGACGAGCGCACCTGATCCGCGCCATGTCCGACAACAACAATAACCCGCTGAGCATTCAGCTCGGCGAGTCGATCCACAACATGCTGCACCATCGGCTTGCCGCAGACGGGATGCAGCACCTTGAATAGCTTCGATTTCATCCGCTTGCCCTGTCCTGCCGCTAGGACAACTGCGCCTAATCGCATATCCTACACCTCCACAACCAAACCTGTATCCTAATGAATCATATCTTAATTCGAGCCAAAAGAAAAGAGAGCCCGTAAGCTCTCTACTCAATTATTATCGATCGATTTCTAGGCGCCTTCTTCAATCACTGCATCACTGTCATCGGCTTGGGCCCGTTCGTATTCTTCCAAGACCGCATTCTGAATCTTCTCACGAGTGGCAGAGGAAATCGGATGAGCGATATCGCGAAACTCGCCGTCAGGCGTGCGCTTGCTGGGCATTGCGACGAACATGCCGTTGTTGCCGTCAATGACACGAATATCATGCACAACAAACTCATTGTCAATCGTGATCGAAGCGATTGCCTTCATTCGGCCTTCTGAATTCACTCGGCGTAATCTTACGTCAGTAATTTGCACTTTATGTCACCACCTTTTATCTAAAAAAGAGCATGGCTATATATTCCACAATTGTGTCGTAAATCCTTCTTATTTCCAAAAAAATTTAAAAAGCCATGTAATACCTATAGTTTCAGTGGGTTATTTAAAGTAATTACCGAGTTCTACTTGGATCTTCCTCGTCTTCGGGTCAACGCCAGACAGCTTCGCCAGTGAGATGTATTCATCGACCAAATGCTCCTCCGCATCCACCTCTCCCGATTCCACGAATACGCCGACACCCATAACTGTTGCCCTGAATTCCTGCAGCAGATCAACCATTCCCTTGATGGTCCCACCTGCTCGCATGAAGTCATCCACGACCAATACGCGGGATTCCTCCTTCAGCGCGCGCCTGGCCAGCGACATCGTCTGAATCCGCTTCGTCGAGCCAGACACATAATTAATGCTCACAGCGGACCCCTCGGTTACCCGATTATCTCGGCGAACAATGACGACCGGCAAATTCAGATATTGCGCTGTCGCATAGGCGATCGGAATTCCCTTCGTCTCTACGGTCATGACGACATCCAGATCGCGAGACGAGAAGGCGGACGCGAACATCCTGCCAATCTCATTCACGACAGCAGGCTGTCCGAGAATATCCGACATATACAAATAACCGCCTGGAAGCACACGCTCCGGCTGGTCTAACTGCTCGCATATCTGCTCAATAATTCCTCTGGCTGCGATCTTCGAGATTCTGGGCATGTACTTCACGCCTCCGGCGGCGCCGGCCAGCGTCAGCAGCTCACCCAGCCCTTGATCCTCGAACACCTCCTTGATGATCGCGAGGTCCTCGCTGATCGATGACTTCGCGGAGTTATACCGTTCAGCGAATATCGTTAACGGAATCAGTGTATATGGGCGGTACAATAGATATTGCGTCATTTCCACGAGTCGGGCGCTTCTTCTCAGCTTCTTCATCGTATCACCTCTCCAAAAGCCGAATATTATATTGTGAATATATCACTTATATACGTCTTTTCGCAAGGCAGGATACTTACGCCCCGAATTTACGCGTTGATGTTAACATTCTAACTACATAGACCTCCTGGCAGAAGCCGCGTAGACCATTGTAGATGCGCGTGAGCTTGGATTGCCGATCAACCAGCGCGAATACGGTCGGTCCGCTTCCAGACATCAGCACACCATCGGCGCCAAGCCGCAGCATCACTTCCTTCAGATGGCGCACCTCAGGATGCAGCTTCACCGTGACATCCTCCAGCACATTACCGATGGAAGCACACAGCTTGGAGAAGTCATGCGTTCGGATCGATTCCAGTAGATTCGGCAGGCTTGGATGACGCTCAATCCGGCCCACATTCAGCTTCCCGTATACATCCGCAGTGGATACGCGTATCGGGGGCTTAGCCAGCACAACCCAACATTGCGGCGGTGAATCGATCGGCTCCAGCCTCTCTCCTCGTCCGCGCGCGATCGCCGTTCCGCCAGTGACGCAGAAGGGCACGTCCGAACCGAGCTCCGAGCCAAGCTCGCACAACTCCTCGACCGTCAGTCCCAGCTGCCACAGCCGGTTCAACCCCCGGAGCGTGGCCGCCGCATCGCTGCTGCCACCTGCCAATCCGGCTGCTACTGGGATTTGCTTGTCCAGATGTATGTAGACGCCCTGCTTCACCTGATAGCGGGACTTAATCAGCTTAGCTGCCTGGAATGCTAGATTCTTCTCGTCCAATGGAATATAGCCGGATTGGCTGGCGATCATAATTGAGTCGCGTGACAGCTCTGAGAATTCCAATCGATCAGCCAGATCAACCATCGTCATCACCATCTCGACCTCATGGTAGCCATCCTCACGCTTACGCAGCACATCCAACAACAGATTGATCTTGGCTGGCGCCTTCTCTAATATGCTCATCATCCACTCCAGCACCCTTCACAAATTTCTATGACATAGATTCTAACAAAAACCAAGTGAAAATGCGAAGGTGCGGAGAAATTCAGACAGGGAAGAGGGACGCCCTTAGCCCCCTTCCCTGATCCTGTTACTGGGAATCCTTCAACGATTGTTGTGCGATCTGAATCGCGCGCTTTACCATGTTGCCAGCATCTTTAGTCGTTATCGCGCCCCAGCCTTCTTGCTCTACCTTGTTGTAGAACCCGAGCTCCTTGGCAAGCTCAGTCTTAAACTGTTCATCCATGATTCCTCGGCGATTTCTGCGGCCCATGCGCTCTCCTCCTTTCCTCGGGAGATGCGGTTAGTATGTGTCCCTGGGCAGACAAAAAAACAGCATCGCGCGAAGTTTCGCTACGATGCTGCAGTTCCGTTCATGCAATCCTATACTTGGGCGTAACTGATACGTACTTGTCCCTCATCATCGCATACAACCACTTCGACCGATTCGGTCAGGATGTCTGCGTAGCTGTACGATACTCGCTTGAAGGCATGTTGCTCCTCATCAAGCCTTACGATAAACACGGAAGGGTAGGTTTCTTCCAAAACACCTGAGCGTTCGATCGTCTTGCGCCGACCGCCGTTCGCTTTCAGCATGATCTTACGTCCTACATGCGCATCTAAATTGCGCTTAATCTCGGTTAGAGCATTGTTGGCCATAATCAACTACCACCTCTTTCCTTAGTTATTATAACGCAGGAAGAGGTGTTCTGTCAAACGAGGTGAAATATTATATCAGTCCCATAAACCGTGTGTCAACGGCATTTGCCGCTTTTTTGAAGAAAAAAAGTCAGCCCGCCCCATTTAATGGTCACAAATTGTTCATTTTTGTGGTTTTGGCAACCCGATCCGGAAGCTACCCCTCGTCTCAATGCCGCCTAGACCATCGGTTCCGCTAACCGTGTGACGAATCACATCATAGATATTGATCGTATCCTTAATCGAGGTGAACGCCATCTTCGCAGCGATATAGACCGGGTCCAGCGCATGGATCAGAATGCGAGCCGGCGAGCTTGCGAAATTCGCTCCAGCCTGCATAAGCCCTTCGAAGTGCGACTGACAAGCGCCTGCAATGATCGCTAGTGCATCGCGGTTGCGCTCGTACTGACGCGCCACCTTGACGCCATTAATAAAGCTGAGCGAATTTTTATAGCTCTCGATCCGCGTAATATCGCCCGTGCCCATACTGCCCTTCAGCAGGCCGTCATGGCCGGTGATGACCAGAACGTCCGGCTTCGCGATCGGCAGGAGACGGTAGATATGATCCGCCATCGTGGACTCATGCACATAATGGCCCTCAGCAGGTATGCCGAGCTCCGTATAAATCTGCATACTCTTGCTCAGATAATTCGCGTCACCATCCAGATGCAGAATCTTCCCCGGCAATTCAAAATAAGGCGGGACGTCGGACTCCGTTCCACGCGATTCCCGCTGCAGCTTGCGATAGAAACCGAGCAGCCTCGCCGATTCCTGGATGCGCAGCCGGGCTTCCTCCGTTGCGCGATGCGCACTGGGATCCTCCACTCGCATCAGGTCGCCTGGCCCCGCATCCGCTAACAAGCGGAATTCCACGCCCTTCAGTATGACTCGCTGGCTCTCCAGCTCATCGACTCGGAAGACAACATCACCGCCATACGACTTCCGCGCGACCAGATCTCCTTGCTTCCACATGCAGCACGCCCCCATCCGCTCACAGAAGATTATCCATTATCGTATGGGCATGGCGGGCAATTGGTGCATCAGCCTCGCAGAGAGCGGCTCAGGCACGCCTCTGTCAGCGATGCGTATTCATCCAGTGACAGCGTCTCGCCGCGCCGCGTTCCGTCAATACCAGCCTCCGTCAAAGCTTCCTGGATCAGGGCCTTATTGGACTTGCCGAATTTCACTAATAAATTATTCATCATCGTCTTCCTCCGCTGCGCGAAGCAGGCATGGACAATCTGGAAGAAGTAGGATTCATCGGACACGCGGACGCGCGGCTGAGGCAATACAGCCAAGCGGATAACCGCGGAGTCTACATCCGGCTGCGGTATGAACACGGTATGCGGCACAATCGCCACAATCTCAGGCTCACAATAATATTGGACGGCAATGGACAGACTGCCATAAGCCTTGCTGCCCGGAGCGGCTCCCATGCGCTGGGCGACCTCCTTCTGCACCATCACGACGATATTCTCCAGCGGCAGCCGAGACTCGAGCAGCTTCATTACGATTGGCGTGGTTACATAGTAAGGCAGATTGGCTACTACACTTACTGCCGCTTGCTCTGAGAAGCGTTCCTCGAACAGGCGATGCAGATCGACCTTCAGAATGTCCTCATGTATGACAGAGGCGTGCGGATAGCGCGACAACGTCTCTGCGAGCACGGGCAATAGGCGCTGGTCGATCTCCACGGCCACCACTCGTCCAGCTGCCTCAGCCAGGTACTGCGTTAACGCGCCGATCCCTGGTCCGATCTCGAGCGCGCCCTTATCTGGGCTTAATTGGGCAGCTGTCACAATATTACGCAGTATATTCGAGTCGACCAGGAAATTCTGGCCCAGACTCTTCTTCAGCGACAGCTTATGCCGCTGTAGGATCTCTTTTGTCCGATTCGGTGTTGCGATATAATCCATCTAGTCACTCGCCCCTCTCCTTGCAATCCGCCAGCGCATCCAGCTCCCGGGCGGCGGCCTGAAGCTCTTCCAATCGAATAGCGAACATCTGGCAGCGCTTATGGAACTGCTTGCCGTTGCAATAGCCAATACCTAGGTTATTCCCCACGATAAGTCGTCTGCGCGCAGCATCCGGATGGTGAATCAAGCCGGCATCCAGCAGATGACTCCAGCTAATGTCACTCTCTACCCCTGAGAACTCGGTTTTCAGCTGGGAGAGCGCTCTGCGAATCGTGTCCGGATCCGCGTTCTCCACCCCGATGTCAGCCTTCAGCGTCGCCTCCTCGCGCGTGATGAAAGCATGCTTGCAGCCCGGTACCTGCTCGGAAATTATTTTTCGTATACGCTCTCCGGCATGGTCGGGGTCTGTGAGAATAATGACCCCGCGCCTGGCCATCGCCAGCTTCACACGCTCGATCACACTGCGTCCGATTGCCGAGCCGCCAGTCTCGATCGTATCCGCATCGACCGCTCGCTTAATCGCTGTGGTATCGTCCTTGCCTTCCACCACAATGACTTCCTTGATCACAATTACAGCGCCCCCGTCCATTCCTTCGCTTTTGGCTATGTTACCACAAAAAAGATAAGGTTAAAAATCAACCTTATCTCTGTGCAGCCTTACGGCCCAAATCTTTAATTGGCTTCCGGCTTCTTCGGGCCGATGACATATACCGTAACGTTCTTCTTCAGACCGAAACCGGATGTCTCGGCATCATCATAATACACATCGATCTTCTTACCCTTAATGGCGCTGCCCGTATCCTCAGCCTTACGGAATCCAATCCCCTCAATGTACACCCACCAGCCTAGCGGTATGACCTTCGGATCGACTGCGATCGTCTGGCCCTCCTTGACCTTAGCGCCGGAGAACGTGATCCCGTATTGCGGATGACCGACATCCTTGCCCGTTGATTGCGGGCCAGCATCATAAACCGTTAACCGGACGCCCGTGAGGATTTGTTTCACACCGAACGTCACGCCCTTCTTGGTTACCTCCTGGATATCGGGTGAAGATGCGGACAGCACAGTAACCGGCTTCAGCGTGCCAATCGCGACAATCTCATCCACGCTGGCCTCGCCAAGCTCCGTATCCACCACCTTGCTCGACGCAAGCACACCATCCTCATACGTCTTCACAATGGTCTCAATGAGCACGCCTTCCTTACCTGGCTGGACGACCTTCTCCTTGCCCTGGGCAAGCGAGCTATCCTTCTTCGTGACGACTGCGTAAGGGATTTCCTTCTCCACATACTCCGTCACTTCATTCACCCTTACAATGCGAACGGCGTCATTCGCATGGATAGCCGCATGAAGCGGCGGCTCTGTACGGTCCAATGCGCCCAGTTGTACACCCAAATCGTTCAGTACAGCTTCTACAGTATCTCCAACTGTATGTACAGTCACCGATCGCTCGCCCTCCAGCACCAGGACTGGATGCGTATGATCAATAACGATGCGATCTCCATGCCTCAAATCTCCTGACGGAATGGACAGACGGTCATGCTGACCAATCTCGATGTGATGCTCCGCCAATAATGCTTCTAAATCCCATTCCCTTGTCGTCACGATTTGTTCCTCGCCATTGACGACAAGCACAACTTGTTTAGCAGACGATCCGTACAGCAACAGAACCAGCATGAAAGCAGATAAAATCAGGCCTAGCACAATATAAATTAACGTTCGTGGTCGTTCATGCTTCCTTCGCAGCGCGATGGACATGCTGGATGATCGTATACCATGGGACTGTGTTCGTACCAGTTGACCCATGTCCTCGGTCCTCCTCATTATTGCCCAACAGGTGGATAGAAGATGAATGACATCATGACAATGTGTTGGCAATTCCTGTTTGAGCAAGCTTTAAAGTTCTAGGACTGAGTGTACGCTCGTTGTGTACAACTTGTAAAGCAAGGTAAAAGTCTGAATTCCGTTCATTTTCACCTGAATTGGGCGATATTCACTCGAATTATCAATAGAATCCATTTATCTTTCCACCAATCTCCAATTCAGATCATTCGACATGCAGCTGTCAACGTATTCCAAGTAATTTAATGGCGTTATCAGTAGTTATTTGGGCGATTTCATCAGTAGTTACCTGCTTAATATTTGCTGCTGCCTCAGCTACATATTCGACATAAGACGACTCGTTTCTCTTCCCTCTAAATGGATGGGGAGTTAAATAAGGGCAGTCCGTTTCGAGCAATAATCGATCCATCGGAACAGCCGCAAGCGCTTTCTTTGGCTGAACCGCATTTTTGTATGTAATCGGTCCTCCGAATGAAATATGGAAATTCATCTTCACACAGGCTATCGCGGTGTCCGCGCTTCCGGAGAAGCAGTGCATAATGCCCCCGACCTCTTCCGCTTTCTCCTCCTTCAAGATCGTGAGCACATCCAGATGCGCCTCTCGATTATGAATGATAATCGGCTTGCCCACCTTGCGAGCGAGGCGAATCTGCTCACGGAATATACGCTGCTGCAGCTCCATAGTGGACTTATCCCAATAATAGTCCAATCCGATCTCGCCAATCGCGACTACCTTAGGGTGACGGCATAGCTCTTCAATCCAGGCAAAGTCCTCTTCCCGCATCGAGGTAACATCCTGGGGATGCCAGCCGACAGCCGCATAGATGAAGTCATACTGCTCAGCTAACGCCAGCGTAGTCGGGATCGTCTCCCGATTGAATCCGATATTCACGATATGTCCGACACCTGCCTCCTTCGCTCTGGCGATAACCTCCGTACGGTCCTCATCGAATTGCTTGGCATCCAGGTGCGCATGTGTATCAATTAACATGGTAGACTCCTCTATTCTTATTCATTATTCTCCTTACATCGTGTCCGGCTCTAATTGCTCCGGATAATACAGATGATGGGTTCCCTGTTGCGGCCCGCTTACCGAGCGTACGATCTGGGATCGCTCCGAAATCTCTACCACCTCATCACGATCTGTCAGCAGTAGTATCGGCGTCTTCGCATTCGCCCCGCCTCCATGGTAGATGTCATAGAAGTGGTCGGTTGGATAATCAATCGCTATATAATAGAAGGGATCTATCCCCGCCTGCGACGCGCGTTCTCGCATCTCCTGAATGAGTGGATCGCGATCACCCGCAATGGGCATATATTTGAACAATCTCCGGTTCATAAATCGGTCACATAGATCAGCCAGAATCGGATCGGCTTCCTCACGCCATCTGAGCATCACCGTCTGCAGGAACGAATCATCCAATTGATAATAATCGTGAATCGTCAGCTTGTTCGTCAGCAGCGCAGGCAGAGGATCCAGGAGGAAGAGGAATGGATAATTCGCCTCATATAGCTGCTTGGCCCTTATTAGAATGTTGCGGAGGATAATTTCAGAGCTTCTCGTCACCGGGTGAAAATAAATCTGCCAGTACATCTGGTACCTGGACATGAGATAATGCTCCACGGCATGCATGCCGCTCTCTTTCACTACTATATTCCCCTTATAGGGCCGAATCATCCGCAGAATGCGCTCCAGGTCGAAGGTGCCGTAATTCACACCAGTGAAGTAAGCGTCCCGGAGCAGGTAATCCATGCGATCGGCATCCATCTGGCTAGAGATCAGACTGACCGCAATCGATTGCGGATAAGTCTTGGCGATCACATCGGCTACGCGCTGCGGGAAATCTTCGGAAACACGCCGCAGCACCCGATTCACCTCCGTATCCCCCAGGATGAATCGACAGGACCAGGCTTCATGATGGACATCGAAGACACGCTCGATCGAATGAGAGAACGGGCCATGCCCCAGATCATGCAGCAGCGCGGCGCATAGACAGACCAACCGTTCCTCTCGCGGCCAGTCTTCATATCGATTACGCTCGAATTGCGAGATCATCCTCCTCGTAATCTCATAGACGCCTAGAGAGTGCGAGAAGCGGCTATGCTCAGCGCCATGGAACGTATAGAACGAAGTACCCAGCTGCCGAATGCGCCGTAGACGTTGAAACTCGGGTGTATCAATCAGGGCCCAGATGATCGGAGAATCCACATAGATGTAATTATGCACAGGATCCTTGAACACCTTCTCTTCGCTTAACTTTTCCATAACGCGCACATCCTCTCCTATGAATTCGACAGTTTTCGACACATTTTCAGCTATTCTTCGATTATTCGACATATTTATTTTCCAAACTAGATTGAAATCATTATAATAAAGTGGTTTAATTTACATTGGATTAATTGTAAACTTGTGACGGAATGCTCCGTTCTATCCTAGTTTTCACCCGAATTCGCTTCCCATTTTTCAATGTTTTGTAATTCTTTTGGAGGATCTTGCAATCTGGTATACATTCCCTATTGACTGATCTGGTAATTTTTTGTACGATAGTTTTAGAAATAATGTCGAATAATGACGAAATTTACAGGAGGAATCATAGCATGAAATCTACAGGTATTGTTCGTAAGGTCGATGAATTAGGTCGCGTTGTTATTCCAATAGAACTGCGCCGCACACTGGGTATCGCAGAGAAGGACGCATTGGAAATCTATGTAGACGGCGAGCGCATCATGCTCAAGAAGTATGAGCCTGCATGCATCTTCACCGGTGAAGCTGACGATCTAATCTACTTCAAGGGCAAGATGATCAGCAAGAGCATTGCAAGCGAGCTTGTTGATCTAATCAAGTAATCAATAAGTAATAAATAACGATATCTCACAAAAAGAATATTACTTTTCGGTGACAAATCAACTTTAATCGTTTATAATGAGTATATAACATTGTTAATTCTAACCTTTTAATATCTCCTTGTGTGCCTTCGTCCGATTGTGGCGAAGGCCTTTTTTTATGTTCGCAGCAATTGTTGATAGATATCTCGCCTTGAGACACCGCGATCTGCCGCGGCTTTCCTCATCGCTTCCTTGCGTGTCATCTGCTGAGCCTCATAGCTAGCGACATGCTCAGCCGCCGACAGCTGGGTCCACCAAGCAGGTTCCTCTTGCGCGCCAAGCCCGGTGTCTCCCTCGATCACCAGCACGTATTCACCCTTAGGCGGATGATCCGCTAGATAAGCGATCAACTCGCGGATCGTCCCGCGCGCCGCCTCCTCATATCGCTTGGTCAGCTCACGAACAGCGGCAATCCGCCGCTCCCCCCAAATCGACAGCATCGCTTCGAGTGTTTCCTGCAAGCGATGGGGGGATTCATATACAATGAGCGTCGCCCCGACAGACTTAAGCGCGGTCAGCTCCGTCCTCTGCTTCTTCTTCTCGCGCGGCAGGAAGCCTATGAATTGGAACATTTCCGTGGAGAGCCCGGATATCACCAACGCGCTAAGCGAGGCACTCGCTCCCGGAATCGGAATGACAGGGATGCCCTGCGCAATCGCCAATCCTACCAGCTCCTCTCCCGGATCGGAGATCGCCGGCATACCTGCATCGCTGACGAGCGCAATCGACTGACCCTCGACTAGCAGCCGGACAAGCTCGGGTCCGCTCGTATGCTTGTTATGTTCATGATAGCTGACGAGTCGCCCCTGTATCTCGTAATGCGTCAGCAGCTTACGCGTCTGGCGCGTATCCTCCGCCGCAATCAGATCCACCTCACGCAATATCCGAATAGCGCGATACGTCATATCCTCGAGATTACCTATCGGCGTACCGACCAGATAGAGCCGGCCGCAGCCAGGCTCCGCCCCAGCCTCTGACTCCAGGAAGCTTCTACTCACATCCATCTCGCTTGCCTCCGATCAGCTCTGACGTCCTGCCGTAATACACCTCCAGCAGTTCATCGCAATAGATCCCGTCATCCTTGTATACGATTAGCGGGGGCAGCAGGCGCACCTCTGGCTTGCCGTCCCGAAGCGCCTCGATTAGTACCATATTCGACTCAGCGGACGATCTCGGATGCACGAACCGGATGCGCTTAGGCTCTAGCCGATGTCTGCGCATCGTCTCCATAATATCCGCTAGCCTCGCTGGGCGGTGCACCATCGCAACCCGGCCTCCCGGCCTAGTCAGACGGCTCGCGGCTTGGACGACCTCATCCAACGTGCACATCACCTCATGCCGGGCGATCGCCACATGCGTATTCTCATTCTGATGCCCCTGCGGGATCGGCAGATAGGGCGGATTAACGGTCACCAGATCGAAGCTGCCTTGACGCGCTGCAGATCTGGCCCATTCTCGCAGATCCGCCAGCTCCATCCGAATTTGATCGCCTAATCCGTTATGTGCAACACTTCGCGCCGCCATATCCCATAGGCGTTCTTGCACCTCCACGCCAACTATCGACGCTCGGGTTCTGGTCGTCAGCAGCATGGGGATCACACCATTGCCCGAGCACAGATCCACAATCGAGCCGCGCAGCGGCACCGAGCAGAATCGGGCCAGCAGCACGGCGTCCAGCGAGAAGCTGAACACATCATCACTCTGTATGATCTTCAATTCATGCGTTAGCAAATCGTCATATCGTTCGGTTTCCTTCAGCATAAGTCCCATCCTTGCGCAGTCTCTAGAGTAAAGGGCAGATAATTCTGCCCCTCCTCATCAAACCGTACGTGAGGTTTTCCCTCATACGGCTTTCCGATGTTCGTCATTCATGTGCATGCAGATTACAATAGCGTTTTAAGTCCATAT
>JAEZQY010000019.1 GCA_023441055.1 Bacillota bacterium
GCGTGCCCAGCTAAGCACGCATCTTCTAGCCGGTGGAAGTCCGGTCACAGGAGGGGCCAAGCCCCTGTGTAGCTAGGATACCTGCGCATGGCGAAATCTGTGCGTAGAAGCGTATCGACGAAAGTACCTGTCAGAGACAGGGCGAGCGACATACCAGGCCGTAACATAAAGTGAATCCTGCCGCGTCGTCAGAAAGGCCTCGCAAGAGGGAAGAGAGGGAGCCGAGTCCCGGAGTTATGGACGAAGGCCAAGGAAACTGTTAGGTACTTGGAGCAACAGTGAAGAATCCTCCGGCGTATGGGGATCGGCATGGTATGAAAGAAGATGCAGTGAACTGGGGAGACCCTCCCCTGCACGGTTCTCTTTGAACCGTAAAAAGGCGCTCTATAAGCCTAGAAGGTGAAATGAGCCGTCTGCAGGAAGGGAGTCCGAGGGGCTCATACTACTGAGGAACGCAGGACAACACAACCTGCGGGAGGGAAGGAGCCCTGCTTTGTTCAAGTTTCTTAAGGAGGTACGAGCAAGTGAATGCCAAACGGCTAACAACACCAAAGGAAAACGTTCAACAACTCCAAGAGAAACTAGGTCATGCGGCCAAGGAAAGCAAGAAGCGTAGATTTCACGCGCTGTACGACAAGGTCTACCGGCTGGACATCTTATGGGAAGCATGGCGGAGAGTGCGAGCCAATAAGGGCTCGGCAGGAATTGACGGAGAGACGTTAGCAGACATCGAGAAGCAGGGAGAAGTGCTCTTTGTTCACGAATGTCTACGACTTCTAAGGGAAGGCAACTACCATCCGCAGCCTGTAAGACGCCATTACATCCTGAAGAAAGATGGCAAACAGCGACCATTGGGTATTCCCACGGTGAGAGACCGGGTCATCCAGATGGCAACTAAACTAGTCATTGAACCCATCTTCGAGGCGGATTTTCAGGAAACGTCCTTCGGGTTTAGGCCAAAGAGAAGTGCGAAGCAAGCGTTAGACCGCATCCGGAAAGCATGCAACCGCAAAGGCAATTGGGTGGTCGACGTCGACATCCAAGGCTACTTCGACAACATCAATCAAGAGAAGCTTATGAAGCTAGTCGAAATGCGAATTAGTGACAGGCGCATCTTGAGACTGGTGAGGAAGTGGTTAGGTGCGGGGGTCATGGAGGAAGGAAGCATCAGACGCTCAGATCTAGGCACGCCGCAAGGTGGGGTCATTTCACCGCTGTTGGCTAACATCTACCTTAACTATTTCGATCTCCTATGGGAACGGCATGGTAGTAAAGTTGGGGAGCTAACACGTTACGCGGATGATCTAGTGGTCATCTGCAAGACGAAGAAGGATGCAGACCGGGCGTATGAACTCATAAGAGCGATTATGGAACGCCTTGAGCTAACTCTTCATCCAACTAAAACACGCATTGTTGGACTATGGACAGGAGAAGAAGGCTTCGACTTCCTAGGCATGCATCATCGTAAGACGAAGGCCGAAACCTCCAAAGGCAAGGTGTACTATACAACCCAACAATGGTTGTGTTGTAAGGCCGAGGAGCGGATACGGGGAGTCGTGAAGGAGCGGTTAGCCCCTCCAAAGATGCGTCATAAGACCTTCCAGGAACACCTAGAATACTTGAACCCGAAGATACAGGGGTGGCGCAACTACTACTTCACAGCCTACAGCCAGAAGAAGATGGCAAAGTTAGACTGGTACATCCTACAGCGACTCGCAAAGTGGTATGCCAAGAAGCATCAACGTGCTCGTTGGTTAAGCTCGCTACGTGATGTGAAATCATTGTCCATACAATATGGACTTAAAACGCTATTGTAATCTGCATGCACATGAATGACGAACATCGGAAAGCCGTATGAGGGAAAACCTCACGTACGGTTTGATGAGGAGGGGCAGAATTATCTGCCCTTTACTCTAGACGCTGTCGTTTTGGCTTGCCATTCTGCCCCTGCTAGTTGCAATTCCCTTGTCTGATGCACATGCTTCCCCGGTACCGATTCTGATTAGTCCAGGCAAGCCGACTACAGCCATGTCGTCACAAACCGGAAGACTGCCGAACCAGGCGGTTGATGGAATCACCAACAATAGCAGCTATTGGGCCTCGACTATGGAGGGAACGAACTATACATGGTTGCAGGTAGATCTGGAATTCGCTTTTCGTATTACTCAGATCAAGCTGTTCAACTATGTGGATGGACGATACTATCACTATTATTTGCAAGGTAGTATGGACGGGGAGAATTGGTATCCGATTGCAGTAAAGATGAACAACAACCCGGCGACTACCAGTGGTGATACTCATATCACTGAGGCAACTGCACGTTATGTCAGGGTAACGGTTACCAAGAATTCCGCCAACAATGTCGCACATATTAATGAGGTGCAAGTGTATGGCTATCCTGTCAATGCCGTGCATCTTCCTGAAATTACTGTAGAGCAGGCACTGCTCAATGAGGGAAGCTACATGGCAAGCGATCAGGTGCGTTTATCCTACAGTTTGCGTAATGACAGTAATGAATCTGTGGAGTTGAAGAATGTTAAAGCACATATTTTTGGGCTCGGACACGCTTCGGCCTGGGTCAAGCAGCCGCTGTCGGCAACCGTAAACTTACTTCCTAATCAGACCTATCAGGAGACGAACAGGCTGTTATGGACGATTCCAGCGAACACTCCTCCGGGTGCTTATGGTGTCTATTTAGAGTACGATCTTGGAGATGGCGTTATCCTTAATCGTTATGAGACATTCTTCCGGATTGTGACTGCTAGTCAGAGGACCGTCTATCATATTGACTGGATTAACTATAACGGTTTAGATGTGTTCGCGCTAGATGGCGGTATGAGCGCGGAAAGCGCCGTACAGAAGTCTGCTGAGATGCTCTCGGCAGGAGTCTCTCATTCCTGGTACATGAATGGAGAAGGTGGGCCCAATCCGGTATTTTCTACTCCAGCGTTTCTGGAGAGGTCAGTCGAGCAGACAGTCGATTTCTATAATACTCATTTCGGAGCGACTACTAAGTTTGATACCGTAATTATTTCCACAGGCAATACCGCCGTACCTTATTTGTCCCACTTGACAGAAGCACCAGTACTGCCTGTTCAATTCTTGGCCAGCATAGATACGATAAAGGAGCTCCAAGAGATTCTGGAGCACGCCAACTCCAATGGTTTACCGAGCTTTGGTACGGCTGGTTATGCCAGATCGGTACCGATGATTGGGGTAGCCTGGGTGAAGATGCTCGGCCTGCCGCAAGCCTACATCGATTTCATAGAGGATCATCAAGTAGAGAATATTATTATTATGGCGCGTATGGGGACCACTGGTGAATCTACTGCTAAGAAAGTGCTTTTTGAAGGCGTATCACAAGTGGGAACCGCGCCTGGCGACATCTTTGCAATGTATAAGCAGGATGGGAATGCTTCGGATATAGCTTGGATGAACCGAAGATTAAAGGATATAGGCGAGGTTCCGCTGGAGAGCGGTTATCGAAATGTGTCAGACTGGGAGAGCGGCATGATAGTTGAACAAGTGGATGGAATTGTGGACGATTTGGAGAATCGTACGCAAGTATCTTCTATCCTTGTGATCTCGGGAGAAGGCTCTGACAATCTCTATGATTTTGCTACTTATGCAACATTGGCGTACTTCAAGAAAAATGAAACGGTTTTGGCGCCATATGGCGCTCCTGTTCGCGGGGTTGCCCTTAACCCATACCAGATTGACCACCCATTCTATGAAACCAAAATTAACTATGTGCCATTCCTGTATTGGCAGGGTAAATCGACCGATATTAATATGGATGTTCGACTCAATCAAACTGTTCGGGATGCTATTGCGGAGTACTATCCAAGTATCGTATTCGAGGATTTGAAATTCTGGATTAACAGCTCGCGCAACTTCGGGGGGCCTCAGGCAGCTGATGTGACAATGCGACTGCAATCGCTGGGATTAACCAATTTGGAATTTAATAATTACAACAGCGATGAAGAGTGGAATCCTGCTGATGGCATGAATGCCCCGGTCGAACAGGTTGCCAATCGGATGATTAATTATTCCACCGTTCAAGAGCTTAAAGACCTGCGGGCTGATCTTATGCCGCTGGATTTTAACGATCTGCTCGCGATACCAGCCAAGTATCCGGATATTTCGGTATACATGCCATAGGAGCGTTAACCAGAATATAATAAGGTCTGTGCCTGTATACAATTCATTGCATTAGAGGTACAAACACCTTACCAAAAGTGAGGTGTTGTACCTCTAATGCAGAACTGATCTTGCACATGTAGAAATGCAGGCTAGTAAGATAATGTTTGTTGCTGCGAGTTCGGTAGGGAGTGGCTTATATTGAGTTTGCCTGAGAAGATATAGTAGCCCATTGTTACGTATGGAAGTCCCCAGAAGAAAGCGAATATCCCGGTCCAAGGGATAGCCATAGAAAAGAACATCAAGCCCATGCTCACAACAACCCATCGAGGGAACACCTTCGCTCGCCAGGACAGAACAATTAAGATAACCCATCCACCGAGCACGCCTCCTGTAGAGATCATGGTGGTGATCAGTCTTAGAATCGACTTCTCATCTCCATAATGGCCGTATTGGATGACACCCCATAGAATGCAGCCCGTAATGATATTGCCCGCCATGACTCCGATTACGCTAATCAGTCCGAGAATACCAGTCTGCTTAGACTGAACAAGGTACATAGCTATGCTTGTAATCCCCATCAGAATGCAGGCCGCCAAGCCAAATGACAACTCCTGCACGCTGTCATAGCCCCAAACGAGACTCGTAGGTGTCATCCCCATTCGTGCTAATCCAGCCGCCATACAACCAAATCCCAACCACTTAATCACCTTTATCCAATCCATTTCCATACCTCCATGTAGTTGTTGATAATCCTTGTATTTGGAGTATATATGGAAGATGTACCCTAATCCTAGAGTGTCAGCTTCCTCTATATTCGGGAATATGGATAGGGAAGAACGAGGAAATAATGATCAAGTCGGGGAAATGTAGTCAAGGGTATACCTAAATAATGTAAAAGTTGCTACAATAGTTGCAAATACAAACGAGATCTAAGGGGATATTCCTATGGCAGTCTCACGTATATTGATTTTTATTTTTATGGTGTCAACATTACTTATTTCACTATCACTAATCCCCCAATACTACACGATACTATTCTCACAATGCGTGCTGGAGGGCTGCGGATATGCTAGTCCAGCTCCGCCAACAACAGAAGAACTGCTACATGCTGCTGGTCTAACAACAAGCAGCTATGCTGTTCTGTTTGTTGTGATCGACACTGCATTTATGATCCTGTTCGCGATCTCGGCATTTATTATTTTCTTCAAATCTAGCCATGAGCCAATGGCGCTGTTCGCTTCGACTATGCTGATTTCGTTCGGAACAACGTTTCCACAGATGGTTCATGCAGCAACAGCAGATAGTCTGTTCTGGACACAGTGGTTTTCAGCCGTGAGTGTGATTGGGTGGGTTTCTTTATTTCTATTCTTCTACCTATTCCCGAATGGGGCAATAGCTCCACGTTGGACGGTTATTCCGATAAGTCTTTTTGCAATCATTAAACTATTTTCTGTTTTGTTCATGAATACGATTCTGGATCATAGTCAATGGCCCGGATTTGTTAATCTGTTGTTGTTCGGAGTACCTATCGTGATGCTCATTTATATCCAACTGCAGCGCTATCGAAATTGCACTAACCATGAAGAGCGACAACAGACCAAATGGATTATCTATGGCTTCTCATTTGGATTCCTCTGCTTTATCTGCATCAGTCTGTTGTTCTATCCCGGACTATTCGAATCACCGATCGCCTATGTGTATCTAAATGGTTTCCTTCATTTAACTTTACTTATTATTCCGCTAACGCTCACCTTGGCGATCCTTCGTCAGCGATTATGGATGGTCGATCCAATCGTGAATCGGACCATTGTATATCTCGCGCTTACTGCTTCAATTGCAGCTATATATACGCTATGCATCGTTTATCTAGGTGCAATTATTCATACAGGGGATAATCTTATCCCATCATTGTTAACCACTGTAATCGTGGCGATTGTATTTGCTCCGTTGAGAGATCGGCTGCAGCGCTTCGTTGATCGTCTGATGAAGGGACGGCATGATGACCCATATGGACTGCTGCTCGAGCTGAGAGACTTGCTCGTTCAGCCATTACCGTCTGAAGCTATGCTAGAGGCGATTGTTGGATTTATCCGCATATCACTGCGCATACCGTATGTAGCGATTGCGATTGAAGTGAACGGTATGAGAAGAATTGCTTCATTGGATTCGGACGGTACGACGACTGGCGGTCATTCCTTCCCAATTATTCATTTAGGGAAGGAAGTAGGAACACTGATAGCCGCTAATCGGCAAGGTGAGCCATTCACTTCTCTGGATCATAAGCTCCTTAATGTGATGCTTAGCCACGCTGGGTCAATTGTGGATAATTACATAATGACTAGAGGTATGAAGATGTTAGCCGATGATCTTCAACATTCTAGGGAGAGGCTTATTCTGGCGCGAGAAGAAGAACGGCGCCAAATACGCCGTAATCTTCATGATGAGCTTGCTCCTAGGTTAGCAGCGCTAGGTTTAAATGCAACGGCAGCAGAGATGTATGTTAAGAGTGATCCTGAGACTGCCACGCAGCTTCTCTCCGAATTACGGCAAGTGATTCGCTCTACAGTTGAGGATATCCGTACTCTCGTACATGATATGCGCCCAGCAAGTCTTGATGAATGGGGGCTTGAGGGAGCCATTCAGGAGCGCATTCGCGAACTGAATAAACCGCTTGAAGCCGTTGGATTGCAATTTGAGTTCCATGTTCCCAGTTCGCTTCCCATGTTACCTGCTGCGATTGAGGTTGCAGCTTACTGGATCGCAACAGAGGCAATCGGCAACGTTGTCAGACATGCACAAGCTACTTCATGCTCGGTTACGCTAGATGCACGATCGCCGGGACTGCTGACCTTGCAGATAGTCGACAACGGCATTGGTATTGATGAGCGTTGGCAGTCTGCCACGACAAACGGCATCGGAATTGGCTCTATGCAGGAAAGAGCTGCCGAGATTGGCGGCTCGTGTGCTGTCGGGCGCAATCCACAGGGAGGAACGATCGTGTCAGCCGGTCTTCCGTTTACGACAACTGCTATGATCAGTTAGGAGGACAATTATGAACATTATTATTGCTGATGATCATCCGTTATTTAGAAGTGGTGTACGCAATCTTATTCAAGCAACGGATGATCTGGTATTAATTGATGAAGCAAGCACGGGGAAAGAAGCCATTCGTATGGCGGAGGTAAAGCACCCTGATCTCATTCTGATGGATATCCAAATGCCTGATATGGATGGCCTGGAAGCAACTCGAATCATTAAAGACAAATATCCCAATATACATATTCTAATTTTGTCGCTGTATAAGGATGATAAATCCATATTCGCAGCAATGAAGGCGGGTGCTGGAGGGTACATGCTCAAAGAGGCGGATGGCATCGAGCTGCTTCAAGCTATTCGCATGGTTGGTGCAGGGAGTGCTGTCTTCAGTCCGGGTGTCGCTTCACGTATGGCAAGCTTTTTTGAGGAAAGAGCAGTACCAGTGAACCCCCTGCTGAGCGAACTAACTGGACGTGAGAAAGAAGTATTGAGGTGGCTGGTAGAGGGCGACAGCAACGCCAAGATTGCATTGCGACTCCATCTTAGTGTGAAGACAGTTGCGAATAACGTCACCAATATTCTAAACAAGCTTCAAGTTGCGAATCGTAATGAAGCGCGAATGCTAGTGAAATCTTCTGAGGATCAGGTCGGATTGTAGAGAATGCAACCTTCGCTGCAACGACGAAGATGGGCTAAAGTGAGAAATATGAAGAAGGAAGTACGGTTAGCGGGTAGCGAGTTAGTAGGAAAAGTGAGGGAGGCGTTCATGTTGCAGCGAAGTCATAAGTCCCCAAGCTATGAGGCATATAAAAGGATATTCGCACACCTCCCGAAGCCATTCGCCTATGTGGACCTGGATCTTCTGGATGAGAATATTCGCTCGATTGCAGCTGCGGCAGGAGGGAAGCAGGTGCGCGTGGCGAGCAAGTCGATTCGATGTGTCGACGTGCTGCGCCGCATCATGAATGCGGACCCCGTATACCAGGGTGTCATGTGCTTCTCAGCTCGTGAGGCGTTGCATCTGCTGAGGCATGGCTTCGATGATCTGCTGCTCGGTTATCCGGTCTGGCAGCCGGAGGAGATTACAGCGCTGCTGCAGCTTGCGAAGGAAGGCCGCACCATTGTATTCATGGTCGATTCGATCGCGCATGTTGAGCATATCGAGAGACTCGCCAAGGGAGCTCAGGTACAGGCCGCGCTATGTCTTGATATCGATATGTCTACTCATTATCCAGGACTACGCTTCGGGGTGTGGCGTTCGCCAGTCTCGAATTGGGCGCAAGCTCAACCCGTCGTGCAGCGTATTGTACAATCCGGCTGGGTGAGGCTCAGCGGCATCATGGGCTATGAAGCCCAGATTGCAGGAGTCGGAGATCAAGCGCCAGGGCAGTGGTTGAAGAATACGATCATCAGAGAGCTGAAGCGCCGCTCGATTCGAGTGATCGCGGAGCGCCGCGCAGAGGTGCTGCAGGGCATCGAGGAACTGGGCCTGCAGCTGGACTTCGTGAATGCAGGCGGCACAGGCAGCATGGACAGCTCCAGGCTAGAAGCGGGTGTTACCGAGCTCACAGCGGGCTCCGGTTTCTATTCCCCTGCGCTGTTCGACCAGTACGCAGGATTTCAATATCTGCCCGCAGCCGGGTATGCGGTGGAGGTGGCGCGTAAGCCGCATCCGCAGATTGTGACCTGTCTCGGCGGGGGATATACGGCCTCTGGCGCAATAGCTGTGGATAAGTCACCGCTGCCTTATCTGCCTACTGGACTTGAGCTAATGCCGCTGGAAGGAGCGGGTGAAGTACAGACGCCGCTCCGCTGTCCGGACGGTCTAACGCTGGAGCTAGGCGATCCTGTCTTCTTCCGCCATGCGAAGGCCGGGGAGCTCTGCGAGCGATTCACGAAGCTGTACGGCATATCCGGTCATGCGATTGTAGCGGAGTATGCTACGTACCGGGGCGAGGGGGAGTGCTTCTTATGACGGATATGATGACTAATATGATAACGGATAATCGTAAGCCATGGACGAATTGGTCGGGATCGGTTCTGACGCATCCGCATCACATCGCTTATCCCGCATCGATTGAAGAGGTAGTAGCGCTCATCCACCAGTGCGCCTCGGATGGGAAGTATATCCGCATGGTTGGCTCGGGTCATTCCTTCACACCGGTTGCGGCGTCCGATCACGTGCTGGTCTCGCTGGATCGTATGCAGGGCATCGTGAGCGTCGATCCTGCGGCACATACGGCTACGGTCTGGGCAGGCACGAAGCTGAGGCAGCTCGGTGAGCTGCTGCATACGGAGGGGCTGGCGCAGGAGAATATGGGAGATATCGATGTACAGTCGATCGCCGGCGCGATTAGCACGGGCACACACGGCACCGGAGCTAGCGTCGGCACGATTGCGACACAGGTGACGGGCATTAAGGTTGTCAACGGTCTAGGTGAGGTCTTGACCTGCACCGTGGACACGCATCCAGAACGATTCAAGGCGCTGCAGATCTCACTCGGGACCCTCGGTATTATTGTTCAGGTCACCCTCCGCCTCAGACCCTCCTATGTGCTGGCCTATGAGAGCAAGCGGATGGCGCTGGCGGACTGCCTCTTACAATTGCCTGCGCTTCGGCGGGAGAACCGGCACTTCGAGTTCTTCTGGTTCCCTTATGCGGATACCTGCCAGGTTAAGCTGATGAATGAAGGGATTGCGCCTACTCCGACCAACAAGCTGCGAGATTATATCAAGGACCACCTGCTCGAAAATACAACCCTCAAAGTCCTTTCCGAGCTTTGTCGTCTACTTCCTGCTGCTACCTCCGCTGTCAGCCGATTAAGCGCTTCTGCGGTACCCGTCGGCTCGAAGGCGGATTACAGCTACCGCATCTTCGCTACGGAGCGGCTAGTCCGATTTCACGAGATGGAGTATAATGTGCCGGCGGAAGCAATGGCCGATGTTGTTCGTGAGATGAGAGAGGCGATGGAGCGGGAGCGGTTCAGGGTCCATTTTCCAATTGAGTGTCGGTATGTGGCTGCGGATGATATCTGGCTCAGTCCCTCGTATGGCCGAGATTCCGCTTATATTGCGGTCCATATGTATCGAGGCATGCCGTATGAGCGCTACTTCGAGGTGATGGAGCAGATCTTCCTGCGCTATGAAGGTAGGCCGCATTGGGGGAAGATGCATTCGCTGGCTGCTTCTCAATTGAAGGAGCGGTATCCGATGTGGGAGCAGTACGCGCGTATTCGTGAGCAGATGGATCCACAGGAGCTGTTCCTAAGTCCGTATATGCGACAGCTGCTAGTAACTGAGGGGGATGATGTCTTATGACGCAGGGACAGGATTGGGACACGAATAGGGGTGCGGCGATGAATAAGCCAGCAGTGCCTGGTCGGATCGCGGTTGTTACGGGTGCTAGCGGTGGAATGGGACGGGCGACTGCCGCGATTCTGGCGGCTGACCACGGTATGAAGGTGCTGCTGATCGTCCGTGATGCTAAGCGGGGGCAGGCAGCAGTAGATGAGGTCAATCGCTTAAGCGGCCGTAGTGATGCGGAGATGGTGTTGTGCGATCTGGCCTCCTTCGACAGCATCCGGTCAGCTGCAGCCTCGATTATGAGTAGAGTTGATTGTATTGATGTGCTCGTTAATAATGCGGGTGTCATTACACTGAAGCGAGAAGAGACGGAGGATGGCTTGGAGCGGCAGCTGGGTGTCAATCATGTTGGACATTATCTGCTGACGGGACTGCTGCTGCCATTACTGCTGCGCAGCAGCGCGGGGCGTATCGTCGTTGTCTCCTCAGATGCCCATAAGATTGGCCGGATGGATTACGAGGATCCGGGTATGAGCAAGAGCTTCAAGATATGGACCGCCTATGGACGTTCGAAGCTGGCGAATATCTGGTTCACGCGAGAGCTGGCATCGCGTCTGACTGCAACGAAGGTGACGGTGAATGCGCTCCATCCAGGAGCCGTATCCACCGACATCGGCGTAAACCGCAAGTCTGGCTTCGGCAGACTGATTCATAAGATGCTGCGCCCCTTCTTCCTCACACCAGAGCAAGGCTCTGAGACAGCCGTCTATCTGGCCACAGCCCCGGAGCTGGCAGGACAATCCGGCGGCTATTATTATCGCAAGAAGCGTACTCGCCCATCGGCTAGAGCGGAGGATGCAGAGGCAGCATCACGATTCTGGGTGTGGAGCGAGCAGGCCACCGATTTCAAGTTAGACATTCGTTGACATTGCTTTTCTACGGAGGATTTGATAAAGTTACATTCGGTAGGAATGACTTTATCATGCGTCCTTAGCTCAGTTGGATAGAGCGTTTGGCTTCGAACCAAAAGGCCGGGAGTTCGAGTCTCTCAGGACGCGCCATTATTCTTAAGATCAAGCCCATGGATTAGCAGGTAGCTGCTACACTGTGGGCTTTTGATGTAGGTGGGTGATCATGGTGAATCAGGGCAAGAACATTCTAATCATTGAAGATGATCAAGAAATCAGCAGGCTGCTGCACGTGATACTAACGAAAGCGGGATTGCTGCCAGTCGCGGCGTATTCCGGTACAGAGGGTCTGCTGCAGCTGCAGCATCAAGCATTCGATCTAATCTTATTGGATCTGATGCTGCCAGGCAAAAGCGGCGAAGCCCTCATCCAAGAAGTCAGACAGAATAGTGCCGTTCCGATTATAGTGATTTCGGCCAAGGTTGATGTTGCGAGTAAGGTGCAGGTCTTGAAGATGGGAGCGGATGATTATATTACGAAACCGTTCAATCAAGAAGAAGTGCTGGCCAGGGTGGAGGTCCAATTAAGAAAAGCAGGTGCTTCCCCGCTGCAGACAGCGGAATTGAAATGGCGCGGTATTGTTATCCATAGTGAGAAACGATCAGTAACGTTAGACGGGGAGGAACTGCAGCTGACGAATGCGGAATATGACATTCTCGCATACTTGGTGAGCAAGCCTGATCGTGCCCTGTCTAAGAAGGAGATTTATGAAGGCATCTGGCGGGGGACCTATTATGGCGATGATAATACGATTAGTGTGCACGTCTCCAATCTTCGCAAGAAGATGTCCGAGATCACGAGGGAAGAGTATATCAAGACCATTTGGGGAGTAGGCTTCATGCTTGTTTAATATATAAGCGTATAAGTTTTCAACTTAAAGGTGCTTATATATCGATGATAAAACGGAAACGCCCTTGCTTACGAAGTAGTTTGCTTCGCAAACTTGGAAGACGGCAGAGCCGTTTATCTGGGCCGCTTTATGAATTCTTTATGATGTGCTTAAAGGATTTTAAAGACTTCTCAATTAAACTGAAGACAGGAATTCAGTGAAGGAGTCAAACTAGATGGAGAATATCATTCAGACGTATCAACTGACGAAAGCCTTTAAGGGAAGAACGGTTATTAAGCCACTTGACTTCCTATTGAGGAAAGGCGAAATCTGTGCGCTAGTCGGAAAGAATGGTGCAGGGAAATCAACGCTGTTCAAGCTTCTTGCAGGACAGCTGCAGCCTACAACGGGAGAGTTTCAGCTATTCGGTAAGTCGGGCAATGAGCTCGGACAAGCAAAGAAGAGAATGGGTTTCATGATCGAAACGCCGGCCTTCTTCCCCGACTTCACAGCCATTCAGAATCTGGAGTACTTCCGGATTCAGCGAGGTGTCGTGGACAAGAAACGTATCTATGACGTGCTGGAGATTGTCGATCTGGCCCATGAACAGAAGAAGCCATTCAGAGATTATTCCTTGGGGATGAAGCAGCGATTAGGCATAGCCCTATGTCTCCTGAGTAGTCCCGATTGTCTAGTGCTTGACGAGCCGATCAACGGGCTGGATGCGGAAGGCATTATGGAAATCCGCCAATTACTGCGGAAGCTCAATCAGGAAAAGCAGATCACGATTCTGATTTCCAGTCATATTTTATCGGAATTGGAGCTGCTGGCAACGCGTTATGTGTTCATGAAGAATGGTGTTATTGTCGAGGATCTGAGTAAAGCGTCTCTGGAAGAGAAGAGCATGAAGCGAATTCAGTTAACCGTCGATGACCCGGCGAAGACGGCGCAATTACTAGAACGGGCCTATACGGATATGGTGTATAAAGTCCTTCCAGACCAAGTGATTACGATCCAGAATTATGTAGAGCATAGCGGGGATATCAATCGGCTGCTGGTGGATAATGGGGTATTGGTTAAGGAGTTCCGCATTGAATCGCTCAATCTGGAGGAGTATTTCTTGGGATTAGTGGAGGGGGATCGCCATGATTAATTATTTGAAGAGTGAACAGTATCGTCTGCTGCGTAAGACAGGCTTCTACCTGACAGGCGCGATTGGGTTATTGCTAATTGTCGCTGCTGCGCTAGTTCTATATGCAATTGATCAGGCGGATCCGAATTTTCCTTATGCCAGGAATGACTTCTTCTATGCGAATGTCATTAGCAGCGGTATTCTTATTATTATAGTAGGGTTTCTCTATAACATCATGCTAACGGGCAAGGATATGACGTTGATTAAGCAGTCTATCTCGTTCGGTGTATCCAGGACAACTATATTCTGGTCGAAGTTCATTCTGACATTAAGTGCATTCCTCCTGATCTGTGTTGTCGGTATAGGGTTGACGATTGTATTAGGAGAGAAGTTGATGACCAGCGAGGAGCAATGGATCGGAAAGTATCTAATTGCAATTGTCAATATGATTCCCCTTGTCCTGAGCGGATTCAGTCTGATCCATACGATGAAGCTGCTGAAGGTCGGCGAGGTTTATATTATTATTGTGCTATTGTTCACATATGTCATATCGGGAGATATGCTGCGGCTGCTGTTCCGTCCGATTGCGGGTTTGAACGAGCTCTATCACTATGCGCCTGATACCTTGTTGAATGAAAACCTGATGAACTATATGGACGAGACCGTCCAATTCGGATACCACTATTGGGTGACAGGCCTCGTCATTACCGCAGTTGCCCTGTTCATTGGCGTGAAGCGGTTCGCCAGCACCAACATCGATTGATGAGAAGGGATGAATAATGTGAGCTGGTTGATCATTACGATTCTCGTTGTGCTGCTCATGGTTACAGTCAGCATGCTGCTGTTGTTTCATTGGGATGTCAGAAGCATGTCGAATCAATTAGGGAAGATCAATGCCAATTTCGGGACGAATGAATTGGTTCGCACCCACACGCACAATAGAAGCTTGGCCCGATTCGCATCGGAGATCAACCAGCTCATTCATCTATACAAGCAGGATCAGCAGACGGCATCTACAAGAGAAATGGTGCTGAAACAGGAGATTACGAATATCTCGCATGATTTGCGAACACCAATAACCTCAATTAAAGGGTTCTCGGAGCTATTATCGGATCCAGCTATGTCCGAAGCAGAGAAGGCAGAATTCCTAGCGATTATTCAGAAGAAGATTGATCATCTCACGATGATTGTCGACTTATTCTATGAGCTCTCGCAGCTCGAGTCTTCGGACAAGCAATTGACGATGGATCAACAGCAGCTAGGGCAGATTGTTGTAGATACGATGTTGATGTTCTATGAGGATTTCGAGAGCAAGCAGCTGAAGGTGGAAATGGATGAATTCGAAGTATCCCCGATTCTAGCTGATAAGAAAGCGACCATACGGATTGTAACGAATATGATTCAGAATGCGCTGACCTATGCCAAAAGCTACTTTTCAATTAGCCTACAGGAAGAGAAAGACTATATCCGATTAAGGGCTGTAAATGATATTGAGGAAATGCATGTGGGTGAGGTTCAACGGATATTCGAACGAACCTTCCGATTGGATTCCAGTCGAAGGGGCCCGCAGCTGGGGTTAGGGCTTCATATTGTGCAGCAGCTTATTGAGAAGCAAGGCGGGCAAGCAGTCGCTGATGTCCAAGGGAATACATTTATCCTTGAAGTGTCATTTAGAAAGGCGTGATCGAATTTGACCATGAATGTGAACACACTAGAGCAGCATGTTCCCGTACTCAATATTATTGGACCTGTTGGCATTGGAAAGTCGAGTGCCGCAGATGCCATATCAGAGATACTTCAATATGAGTATGCGTACCCGCATGCGGTAGTCGATCTAGATCATGTAAGGCGTGCTTACCCTGCTCCAAGTGAGGATCGATTCAACATGGAGCTTGGGTTCAACAATCTAGCTGCCGTCTGGCGCAACTATTGCAGGGCGGGTGCTAAGTGTCTAATCATTCCAAGTGTCATGGAGAGCGCAGAACATCTAGAGCGGATTTGCGTAGCTGTTCCCGGAGCCCAATTATTCGTTGTTCGTCTTGTTGCATCACTGGAAGTCAATCATGCTCGAATACGCGGCAGGGAGAAGGAAATTAACTCCCTAAATTGGCATCTGCAGCGTTCAACCCAGCTCTCTAGGGAACTTGCTGAAAAGCGGTTGGAGCATGTACTTGTAGACACGGAGGGGAAGTTGCCTTCGGACATTGGTCGAGAAATCATTGGTAAATGGGGAATCGTTGAAAAGTAAATAAGCCCCTCTCCGCTGCAGAGATGAGGCTTAGTTCGCGTTATATTAGTTCTTAATCTCTTGCTGATACCAATGCTCCCATTGCTCCGGCTTATCTCCGATAACATAACGCTGGTAAGGGTGGGAGGCGTCTAGCGAGTCGAAGCCCCTGCCCCCTAGCAGGAGCTTCACTTGAGGACAAGCATCAAGGATTTGGTTAATGTATGGGACGGTATGCTCTAATCGGCCAGCCTCCGAGGAGGAGATACAGAGCATCTGTGCCGCTTTATCGTGAATTAACTCAACTAGATCATCTACAGGAGTATCCTGACCGAGGTAGATGACCTCCATCCCCTTGCGGCGCAGGAATAGTGAGAACATCATGAGACCCATCTCATGCCGTTCTCCTGCTGGACATGTTGCAATCACCTTAGGTAAGGAAGCGTGAATGTGGAACATTCGGAACAACTGCATGCATCGCTGCCTGACGAATTCGCTGGCCAGATGCTCCTTGGCTACAGACACCAACCCCTGCTCCCAATCATCGCCAATCCGAATCATCAGAGGGACGAGAACGTTATGGAGAACGACTTCTAATTCATACATCGCGAAGCCTGCATCAACTAATGCATGAGCCTTCTCTATATCAATGCTCATCAGAGCTTTATAGAGCTCGGCTTGCAGGCTATGGTAATTAGAGGTCAGCTCTGATTGGGAATGATTGTGCAGAGGCAGGTCAGGCGATTCCCTCTTCTTCTTAAGCAGCTGCACGGCTTGGCTGATGCTCATGCCTTTCTCGCTGGTTTGCTGCTGCAGCCATCTTAAGTCCTCTACATCTTGATCTGAGTATAGTCGATGTCCTCCCTCGCTTCGAACAGGGTGAACAGCGCCATATCGATTCTCCCAAGCGCGTATCGTTACGGGAGGCAGCCCCAGCAGCGAGGAGACCATCTTCATGTTGTACAACTGACTCACCCTCACTTCCATTGCCTTTATTCATTTCTACCCATCTATTTCTCTGCTTCTTGAATCTCCTGATACTGCCCAGGCCAGAATGCGAATCGTCCGAATAATACCGTTAACGCAGGGACGAGGAGCGGCCTAACGATGAAGGTATCGAGCAGCACGCCGATCGCTGTGATGATTCCGAACTGGACAAGCACTTGAATCGGCAGTGTCGCAAGAACGGCGAACGTACCGGCAAGTATAAGTCCAGCAGAGGTAATGACGGAGCCTGTCTCGCCGACACCTTCTTTAATTGCCTGTTTCAGCGGCATGGACTTGCGCTTCTTCCAGATGCTCGAAATCATGAAGATGTTGTAGTCCTCACCAAGGGCAACCAAGAATACAAAGGAATAGAGTGGAATCGCCCCGGATATGGCCTCAGCGCCTAATCCATAATGGATAATGAGCCAGCCCAGTCCAAGCGCTGAGAAGTAAGACAGAATGACTGTTGCGACCAGATAGATCGTGGCCATGATCGAGCGCAAGTATATGACAAGCAATAATGCGATCATACCAATGACGATAGGCATGATAACGCGTGAATCCCGATCTCCAGTTACCTGAGTATCATACTGCTCCGCAGTCTGCCCGCCAATCCATACTAGCTCCTCTGATTGGGGAATACCTGCTCGTTCAAGTGCCTGCTGAACCGTCTCTCGAATGTGAGGGATATGTGCCATGGCCTCCGCGGAGTATGGATTGATGTTAAATTGAATGTCATAAGCCAGGATTTGGGGATTCTGTTGACCCTGCGCAGGCTCAGACACCTGATCCACGAATGGAAGGGCAGCTAGACGCTCTGCGAGGTCGATTTCCTTACCCTCAGTATCTACGATTACTTGTACAGGTGCAAGTTGTCCGGGAGAGAATTTCTCTCCAATTGTAGCGAAGCCTTCTCTGGACTCCATATCTTCTGGGAATGAAGAGAGGAGATCGTAGGTGAACCTGACCTGGGTGTTCGCCAGTGCAAGACCGCTCAATAGAATGATGGTCACGATAACAATCGTCCAAGGCTTGCTGATCACGAGCTGTCCCAGCTTATTCCGTGACAGCTGCTTCTTGGATGATGGCAGTGGCTTGCCCTGCTTCAGTGCACGCGCAGCTTGCATCTCAGGCGTACGCGGGATGAAGGGAAAGAATGCGGTGCGACCGAAGATCGCTAACAACGCTGGCACGAGCGTCAGGCTTGCGATCACCATGATCAGGATGGAGATGCTGAATGGAATCGCGAATCGCTCATAGGCGCCGTATCTGGCGAAGATCAGCGCTAGCATTGCGATCATGACGGTGACACCGCTCATTGCGATTGCGCCGGATGATTCCTTGAAGGCTCGCAGCAATGCCGTGCTCTTATCCTCAACCTCTGACAGCACCTGTCTGAATCTAGCGATCAAGAATAGACAATAGTCAGTGCCGGCACCGAACAGCAGCACAGTCATAATGGCGATGCCTTGTGCATCAACAGTGATCCAGCCTTGGTGAGCCATGGCTCCCAGGATCGGACTGATGACCAGATAAGCAAAGCCCACGCCGATTAATGGAAGAATGGCTAGAACAGGTGAACGATAGATCAATAAGAGAATGAGTAGTACTAATAGTACTGTGCCCAGGAGTAATAAGAAATCAGCATCTTCGAACAAGCCTGTTGCATCAACAGAGATGCCAGCCGGTCCCGTTACGCGAGCGCTAAGTACGGACGCTGAGTCAGTCGAAGTCTCGAATGGATCATAGCCAAACTGCTCGGATACCAGCTGTTTGAAAGTATGTAAGCTTTCCTTCAGTTGACCAGCATCGGCACTTTCTTGGAATAGGATGGGGAGTATCAATGTTGATTGGTCCTCCGATAATTGTGCCTGAATGGCTCGCAAGGGCAATCTGTGGAGTGGAACGACTCCCTGTTGATGAGCGAGGGGTTCAAGCTCTATGCGCTCAGTCAGCTGCTGAAGCCCAGTGATATCCTCTGCCTGAAGGCCGCCTTCGCGAACCCAGACTATAAGCGCGGGAATGCCATCCGTACTAGGAAATTCGCGCTCAATGATCGCCTCTGCTTGATTAGAGGGCGAAGCTGCCGGAAGATTAGGCGCATTGTTATTCTCTTGACTATTCACACTTGGCAGCAAGAGGCTTAATACAAGAGCTAACAAAATCCATACAGCTAACGTCACCCATTTGCTCTTGTGGCCAGCGAATAGACGTCCAATACTCATAGGTGTTCTCATTTTCCTTCTCCTTTGTATGGGGACCAAAATATAAATCGATTAGTCACTAGATGTTGTATAAATATAATATAATATATGTATAGATTATGTAAAGGTACTGTCTAGCATTTTTTTGGTGTAACAAATGAGGGGATATTTGGCAGGATATTTAGGTTAGCTATATAATATATATATGCAGAGGGTAACCAGAATAGGAGCTGGATCTCATGGCATTCGATCACAATCTAGAGCAATTTATTGCCTCCATGCAAGCGTTGAATAGACAGATGCGATCCGCAGCCTTCGATCAGGCGCAGCAGCCCATTACACGCGTGCAATGGCTCTTGATGCGTCATCTGAATCGACGAGGCGGCAGGACGATCGGACAGCTGGCCGACCACCTTGATGTGAGGGCTAGCACGATGTCCCAGATGCTGGATCGGCTGGAGAAGCTGGGCTATCTCATTCGTGTGCAGGATGTGCATGATGCCCGTGTGAAGATTATTCAATTGACGCAGTCCGGAATTGACATGATCAATCAGACGGAGTCGATATGGATGGAAGCGCTGTCGGGTCCATTCGAACAGCTCAGCGCAGAGGAGAAGCACATGCTTACGGGGTTGATGACGAAGCTGGTCAACCATCTACCGAGACGGGAGGATGCGTAACGAATGCCGTATGCCAAGTATCTGAGAAAGCATTGGAAGGGATTCTTGCTCGCGCTTGTGTTCCTGACCTTGGAAGCGGCAGCCGATCTGATGATGCCGACGCTGCTTGCTGTCATCATCGATAGGGGTGTGGCTAACCAAGATATGTCCTATGTGATGCGGATGGGCGGAATCATGCTGTCTATTACAGCAGTTGGAGCTGTGGCAGCCAGTCTGCGGAATGTGATCGCGGTCAAGGTGTCACATAAGTTCGGCACGGAGCTGCGGTCTGACCTATTCCGCAAGATTCAGTCGCTGACGTTCGAGAGTATGGATCAGTTCGAGCGATCATCGCTTATTACGAGAATGACGAATGATATTAATGTGGTGCAGCACTTCGTCGGCGGGATGATGCGAATCTTCGTGAAGGCACCGATGCTGGGCATTGGCGCTCTGATCCTCGCTGTTCGCTTGAATGCCGAGTTGTCACTTATTTTCGCTGTTGTTGTTCCAATTGTGGCCTTGCTAGTCGCCCTGAATATGAAGATCGGTTTCACCCGTTTTATGAAGGTGCAACAGTCATTGGATAAGGTGAACAGCGCTGTACGTGAGTACTTATCCGGTGTTCGTGTAGTGAAGGCGTTCAATCGCTTCGACTATGAGGTGGAGAGGTTTCAAGCGACGAATGAAGAACAGCGTTACCGCTCGGCTCACGCGATGCGTGCGATGGCCATCTTCAATCCGGCTATTATGCTGACTGTAAACCTGGGTATCGTGGCGATCATCTGGGTAGGAGGTACCTGGATTGATTCGGGTGTCATGCAGCCTACTCAGCTTGGGGAATTGATCGCCTTCACCAATTACATGACCCAGATCTTGTTCTCATTGATGATGGTGTCCATGGTGTTCAATATGTTCGTCCGAGCGCGGGCCTCGACGATGCGCATAGGAGAGGTGTTCACGCAGGAGAATGCGATGACGTGGAAGGTGACTGGCGGAGAAGTCGCTGCGGCAGAGGGCAGTGTAATAGAAGGTGTCGCGGCACGAGACGTTGCAGCAGGAAGCATCGCAGCAGAAGGCAGGATCGAGTTCGATCAGGTGGACTTCACCTATGCGAATGCTGGTGGTTCACCGGTACTGAAGAATGTGACGTTCAGCTGTGAGCCGGGTGAGACGGTAGGCATCATCGGCTCCACGGGATCAGGCAAGAGCAGCCTGGTTGGGCTCATCCCACGATTCTATGATGCGACTGCCGGCCGAGTACGGATCGATGGTCAGGATGTGAGCGAGGTCGATCCTGCCGCCTTGCGGGAGCGCATTGCGATTGTGCCTCAGAAGAGCGCGCTGTTCTCTGGAACGATTGCCGATAATATTCGCTGGGGCAATGAGCAAGCCACAATGGAGGAGATTGTACATGCGGCCAGTATGGCCGAGGCGCATGACTTTATCACGGCATTGCCAGACGGGTATGCCTCGAGAATTGGCCAGCAGGGCATAAATTTATCCGGCGGGCAGAAGCAACGCGTATCAATCGCTAGAGCGCTAGTGCGCAAGCCGCGCATCCTCATTCTCGATGATTGTACGAGTGCAGTAGATACCGCTACTGAGTCGCGCATCAAGGCGGCGCTGAGACAGTACGCGGAGAATATTACCTGTATCATCATCGCTCAGCGGATTACGTCCGTGATGGACGCTGACAAGATTATTGTTATGGATCTTGGAGAGGTTGCTGGGATCGGCACGCACGAGAAGTTATTGAAGACGAACAAGGTTTATCAGGAAATCTATCAATCACAGATCGGAAAGGAGCTGCGTGCGAATGTCCGAACCTAGACAACAAGCCGGTTCGACATCCGGCAGGCAAGAGGTTCCTGTGCTCGGCGGCCCTGGCCGGCCCGGTGGCTTCGGCGGTCACCGCGGCGGCGCTGTCGTAAAGCCGAAGAATTTCCAAGCGACGATACGCAGGCTGTGGCAGTACTTCGGCAAGGAGCGCCGCAGTCTATCGATTATTGCAATATTCGTTGTACTTAGTTCTATATTAGCTGTGGCCGGTCCGTACTTGATCGGTGCAGCCATCGATTCAATTGACACGGGCGAAATTCAGCTCTTGGGTATCATCATCCTGGTGCTGATTGCAGCTTATATCGGTGATGGCTTGCTTACGCTCCTGCAGGGCTGGATGATGGCTGGTTTGTCGCAGCAAGTCGTAATGAGTCTGCGGGGATCGCTGTTCGAGAAGCTGCAGAAGCTGCCGCTGTCCTACTTCGATGCCCGCCCGCACGGCGAGATCATGAGCCGTGTGACGAATGATATTGATAATGTGAGTAATACGATCTCCCAATCGACGATCCAATTGATGTCAGGCAGCATTGCGATCATCGGTTCGTTGATCATGATGCTGATTCTTAGTCCGTTGCTGACACTTGCTGCGCTGATTACGGTGCCGCTCGTCTACTTCCTAGCCCGTACGATTACGAAGCGCACACGGGTGCTGTTCAGGGAGCAGCAGGCGCAGCTGGGCAAGCTGAATGGCCATATCGAAGAGACGATCACCGGTCAGCATATGGTGAAGGCGTTCAATCATGAGGAGAAGTCGATCGAGCAATTTGACGATGTTAATAATAAGCTGTATGAATCGTCGGTGAAGGCGCAGATCTGGTCCGGGTATATGATGCCGCTGCTGAGTGTAATCAATAATATCGGATTCACGGCTATAGCATTGGCAGGCGGCTTGCTGGCCGTGAACGGCTCAATAACGGTTGGCGTGATCGCCAGCTTCATCGGCTACTCCCGTCAATTCGTCAGACCGCTCAATGAGCTGGCGCAGATCTACAATGTGCTGCAAGCCGGTGTGGCTGGGGCGGAGCGGGCATTCGAGGTGCTCGACGAGCAGGAGGAGACAGCGGACGACCCGGATGCCGTGCCGATGCAGAATCCGCAGGGACACGTTGTGTTCGACAATGTGAGCTTCGGCTATCAGGCTGATGTTCCGATTCTGCAGGGTGTCAGCTTCGAGGCTCCGAAGGCGAGCAGTACAGCGCTTGTCGGTCCGACTGGAGCGGGCAAGACGACAATCGTGAATCTATTAACCCGATTCTATGATGTGATGGAAGGCCGCATCCTGATCGACGGCAGAGATGTCAGGGATTATACGCGTGACAGCCTGCGGCGCAGCTTCGGGATTGTGCTGCAGGATACGTATCTGTTCTCGGGGACGATTAAGGAGAATATTAAGTATGGCAAGCCGGATGCATCGGACGAAGAGGTGATCGAGGCTGCGCGTATGGCGAATGCGGATGTGTTCATCCGGCGTCTGCCGCACGGGTACGAGACGATGCTGTCTGAGAATGGCGGCAACCTGAGCCAAGGACAGCGGCAGCTGCTGGCGATCGCCAGAGTGATTCTAGCTGATCCATCCATTCTGATTCTGGACGAAGCGACCAGCAGTATTGATACTAGAACCGAGCTGCATATCCAAGAGGCGCTGCTCGGTATGATGGAGAACCGCACCAGCTTCATTATCGCCCATCGTCTTAATACGATTCGGGATGCGAATATGATCATGGTGATTGATCAAGGTCAAGTGATCGAGCAGGGCAGCCATGATGAGCTCATTCAAGAGGGGCAAGCTTATCACAAGATGTTTTATAACCAGTTCAACAATGTAGAGAGTGCGGTTGATGGTTGATGGAGCTCAGTTCTACGAAAGATCTTCTCTTCAATATAGAGAGGATCTTTTTTTATTTGTTGTGCAATACATTGAATGCAATGAACCATATCGCTTATCGTTATCCATTCTGCCGAATCAGCGAAATTAGCATAAAAAAGCGCTTTCTCCGCTGGCGTCATGCTGAAGCGGCATGGGAAGATAAATGCGTAGAAGCGAGGGCGCACAGCCTGTAATGGCTTTCGAATCAATCAGGTGCAGATCCATCAGACATAAAGGAGAGGAACCAACTTGAATTCACTATCAAGCCCAGATAGACCTGCTCTGAGCGGTGAACCGATTATCCGCCGGCGACACAAGGGCAAGCGACTGCGCGATATCTTGAAACGGTATGGCGCCTTGTATGTATTGTTTATCCCGGTAGTGGCTTATTACTCAATCTTTCATTATGCGCCGATGGCAGGCGTTGTCATTGCATTCAAAAGTTACAACTTCATGGACGGCGTCTTCGGAAGCCCTTGGGTGGGAATGACTCACTTCAAACGATTTATCGATAATGGAGACTTCTGGGTGGTGTTCAGCAATACGATCGTGCTCGCCTTCTACCGAATTCTATTCGGATTCCCGGCTCCGATCCTGTTCGCGGTGCTGCTGCATGAGATGAGGTTCGCCAAGTGGCGGCGCGTGTTTCAGACGGTATCCTACTTGCCGCACTTTGTATCATGGGTCGTCGTGTACGGGCTGATGTACAATTTCTTCTCGGAGAGCGGCTTCATCAATTCCATCATGAGATCGCTGTCACAGGATACGATCCCGTTCCTGTCATCAACCGAATACTTCCGAACCATGTTCGTCGGAAGCGCCATGTGGAAGGAGATGGGCTGGAACGCGATTATCTTCCTCGCCGCGCTTACCCGTGTGGATCCGCATCTATACGAATCGGCATCGATGGATGGGGCGGGGCGCTTGAAGAGTCTATGGCACATCACGCTGCCGGGTATCCGCAGTGTAATCAGCATCATGTTCATTCTGAGCCTGGGCGGACTGCTCAGCGTCAGCTTCGAGCAAATTCTGGTGATGATTAATCCACAGGTATCCTCGGTCGCCGAGGTGCTGGATTTCTACATCTACCGGGTTGGATTATTGAACACGAACAACTTCAGCTATGCAGCCGCTGTCGGGTTGTTCCGGTCTGTGATCGCGGTAGCACTCGTGCTCTTGGCTAATTTCTGTGCCAAGAAAATTGATGAGGAGGGCGGCATATGGTAAGCCAGGCATCCAGCTCCGGTCTGAAAAAAGCCGGCGTGGCCGATTATATCATTTGGTTCGTGCTTATTCTGTTCAGCATATCAACGCTGTTCCCATTCGTGAATGTGCTATTCGTATCGTTCGCCAATATGAAGGATATTGTGGAGAGCGGTGGCGTGCTGCTGTTCCCAAAGTCAATCCATCTGGACAGCTACCGGTATGTGCTTCAATACTCCGGATTAGTTAACGCCTACGGCGTTACGATCTTCATTACCGTTGTTGGCACATTGATTAATCTGGTGATGACGGCGCTCGGCGCTTATGTATTATCGAATCGGGATTTGCCGGGCAGGAATGCGATGATGACCATGGTTTTGATTGCTATGCTGTTCAGCGGCGGTCTGATACCGACCTATCTGGTTGTGCGCTCCCTTCAATTGGTGGATACCGTGTGGGCGCTGATGCTCCCATCCGCGATCAGTGCATGGCTGCTGATCCTGATGCGCAATTTCTTCCAGGGCATCCCCTTGGAGCTCAGGGAATCGGCGCGCATTGACGGTTGCTCGGAGCTTGGCATTCTAGTGCGGATTATCCTGCCGCTGTCGCTGCCTATTTTTGCAACGCTGGCATTGTTCTATGGGGTGGGCCACTGGAATGAATACATCAATGTCGTGATTTATATCAATGATCCGAACTTGTCGACGCTGCAGATTGTTCTGCGCAGAATGTACTCCTTCTCCATTGGCCAACTGGATGGCGATTCACTGCCGCCGCCTGTTGAGACGGTGCGGGCTGCGACGATTATGCTGTCGACTCTGCCGATCGTGATGGTGTATCCGTTCCTGCAACGTTACTTTGTGCAAGGCGTCATGGTCGGCTCTGTCAAGGGTTGATTCCTTATGGTTGTAAGCCGAATGGCTTATAATAGATTACAAAAAAAAGAAAGGGAGATCAGAATGAAATCAACAACGAAATTTCGCTTGAACGCAATCGGCGCGTCTCTATTGACTGTCGCGCTGCTGGCAGGATGCGCCGGGGGCGGCTCTAATGAGCCAGTGCAGTCATCGAGTAACACACCGGTAGACGGAGGGGCGAAGAAAGCACCAACCACCATCTCCATCATTAGTCCGGACCTGGGCAGAGTGTGGAAGGCAGATAATCCGGGAACGAAGGAATTGGAGGAACGGACGAATGTTAAGCTGAATGTCTCGATGCATCCGAATAATGACTTCACCAGCAAGTATAATGTTCTGGCTGCCTCTGGCGACATCCCGGACATCAGTCGTCTGAGCGCATTCGACTATCAGAACTTCGCAGATCAGGGTCTGTTCCTCGATCTGACGGACTATATAGACGAATATGGTCCCAACCTCAGGAAAGCGATTCCCGCGGAATTGTGGGAACTAACGCAGTATAAAGGTAAGCAATTCGTAATTCCGTATGAGAATACAGCAGGCAAGGAAGTGCCGGTTGTGCGCGGTGACTGGCTCGAAGCGCTTGGGCTGGATCTGCCGACAAACCTCGACGAGTTCGAGGCGATGTTGAAGGCATTCACATTCGATGATCCGGATCAGAACGGGGTCAATGATACGTATGGAATGGGCGTAACGAACACCTACAGCGAATCCTTCATGCCGATCTTCGGTGCTCATGGTATAGCGCCGGGCTTCATCGGCGGGAGTACGCCGATGCCAAGCTTTGTGAAGGGTGACCAAATCGTGCCTGTGGCGGTATCGCCAGAGTATAAGGCGTCTATCGCATACATCAAGCGGTTATGGGACGCTAAGGTGATCGATCCGGAAATCTTCACGATCAAAGCGGATCAAGCGCAGCAGAAGGCGGCACAAGGCAAGATCGGTTACTTCAATGCTTGGTGGTCGATTGCACCGCAGCAGCTGGTCATGCAGCTGAAGATGAACGAGATTGTACCTGAAGCCAAGTGGGATCCAATCTTCCCGGGCTTAACAGGACCGGAAGGCAAGAGCGGTATGTTCTCGTTCGGTAACATCGGTGCTTCGGTGGCGATCTCTGCTAAGTCCAAGCATCCGGAAGAGGCGATTCGTTTCCTTGATTATCTGGCAACAGAAGAAGGATGGGAATTGGCGAGATTCGGTCTTAAGGGAGAGCATTACACGTCCGCAATGGAGCCTAGAACCGCGGAAGGGCAGAAGGCTTATGACGAGAAGTGGCTGGACCCGCTGAGTCAGATCGTATCTAGAGTGGACTTGGTCGATCAGGTGAACAATGCGAGTGAGGACCCGGTTCAAATCGAGAACAACCGCTTCATTAACGCGGCAGCCAGCTACACGCTGTATCAGGACGTATTCTACGGCATCCCGCATACCGATGAATATAAGACATATGGAGCCGATGTTGCGAAGTTTGAAGAGGAAATGATTATTAAGTTCATCACTGGTGTAGAATCGCTGGATAATTGGGACGATTACATGGAGAGCTGGAAGAAGAAAGGCGGTCAAACCGTATTCGAAGCCTCACTCAGCAAGTACAATGAGCTGAGAGGCACGCAGATGAAATCGGGTCTATAACCGATGAGAGCAAGGCGAGGGCCGGGGAACGTCCCTGGCCCTCGCCTTCTTGTCCGGGAAGGAGGAAGCATGATCATGCTGAATACGTTGCCCTCGCCGATTCTGCTGCAGGGCAATCACCGGAGCGCGTACCGAGATCCCTGCGCAGTCTATCACGAGGGGATCTGGCGGCTGTTCTATACGCTGGTAGAGACGGAGCCGGATGGCCGGGTCTTCCTCTATACGGCGCTGAGCGAGAGTGCGGATTTGCACGATTGGAGCGAGCCGCGCAAGCTGACGCCAAGAGACCAACGGTTGAATTTCTCAAGTCCGGGCAACATCATCTTGCACGAGAATAAGTGGCGGATGTGCCTGCAGACGTACCCGCGTCCTGGCGGCGAGAAGTACGGCAATTCGGATTGCCGGCTCTGGATGATGGAGAGCGACGATCTGCGGAGCTGGTCTGACCCTGAGCTGTTGATGGTGAAGGGCGGGGATACTGGAACCCGGGATATGAGGCGGATGATCGATCCGTACTTGGTGGAGGATGCCGATAAACCGGGCGAGTGGTATTGCTTCTACAAGCAGGACGGCGTCAGCTTCTCCCGTACGAGCAATTTCCGCGATTGGACATATGCCGGCAACCGCGAAGCGGGGGAGAACGTCTGCATCATCCGGCATGATGGCGAATACATCATGTTCCATTCGCCCGACAATGGCATAGGCGTCATGCGTTCATCGAACCTGTTGGATTGGCGACGGGAGGAACGCCTGATTACGCTTGGCCAAGAGAATTGGGACTGGGCCAGGGGCCGGATTACAGCTGGTTTCGTCATCGACTTGCGGCATGTGGCAGGCATCGAGAGGTTCGTGATGTTCTTCCACGGCAGCGGACCCGAGGACGAGCGCGTGCTGTTCGATACCCACGCCTCGATCGGTATTGCTTGGAGCGGCAATTTGATCGATTGGGATTGGCCGCGGTAACCCGTCATAGGGCGGGATAATATAGAGGAGGGACTAATCAGAATGAGACGAATACCGGTCATGTGGTTGATGATTGTATTATTGGTTTTGCAAGCGCTTCCGGTTTATGCGGATGAGGGGTCGCAGTCCGGCCAGAATACGGACGTGATTAAGATAGAGGGCGAGCAATATACCAGAGTGAACCAGACTCCGGTCGAGCAAGGGGAACGGGATGCGCTGAGGGGGAGCAGCACGGAACTGAGCGGCAATGATTTTCTGTTCTTCAAGAGCCCTTCTAATACGCCGCTTCCCGAGGCAGGATATGTCGTGGAGTATGAGGTGAATGTTACGGTTCCCGGCACCTATGGTCTGAATATCGTCGCTTCGCCGATTGCGGCGGGACACTTGTCTCCTTATCAGATTAAGATCAACGATGGGGAGTATGAGCAGGTGAATTCGACGATTGCGACGAAAACCGGCGAGCTGCAGTCGCCGACGAATCTCTTCCATCGCTACAGACTGAATCCAATTACCCTGCAGGAGGGTGTGAATACGATTGCCTTCCGAATAACGGAGGGCAGGTCCAACGACGGCCGCATCTACTTCTTCCTCGATATGCTGGAACTGACCAAGCTGCCGTGGGGGTTGAACAGCATACGCAGCAATGCGCCGAACAATCTGTTCGAAGAACAGGACTTGATTGAACTCACCATTGTATTCACTGATTCAGCCAGCAGCGGACATACCATTCATTATCGAATGGAGGACTATGACGGGCATATCGTCCTACAGGACGCGGCGGTCATGCAGCACAATACGCCGAGCTACACGTTGACCTTGCAGCAGCTGGAGCGCGGGCACTACACGTTCTTCGCGGAAGCGGATCAAGACGGCAACGCGATCAGCGAATATGTCTCCGTCGTCATGAACAGCTCCAAGCGCAAGACCGGCATCGGGCATCCATTCGCGATAGATGTGGCTGGCGGCTCATTGTTCCCGGGCGCTGATGCGTCCGACTACGCGAGGGCGGTTCGCTTGACCGGAGTCGATTATGTACGCGAGCGGATGCATTGGAATTCCGTCAGCAGCGCTCCTGGCACCTATGACTTCTCCAAGTATGATCCTTATTATGCCGCTTATGGCGATGAGGGGATCCGGGTGCTGCAGCTCAACCATATCGCGCCTCCATGGGCTAAGGATACAGGCAAGAATTTGCCGAGGAGCTTGATGGACGCCTACAATCTGGCGAAGACCTCCGTGCTTCATTATGGCGCGGGTGCAGATTGGGAGTTCTGGAACGAGCCGGATATCCAGTATACCGCAGACAGTGAGACCGCGGACCAATACGCTGCTTTCCTGAAGGCGACGACGATTGCCGCCAGAGATGCGGGCATAGGTACGCAAGTAGCGCTCGCCGGCATCGCTTATCCGCCGGGCGGATACGTGGAGCTGCTCCTGCAGAATGATATCGCCGACTATATAGATATCTACAATTATCACGGCCATCGGACCAACAATGAATCGACGAAGGTGATGGACTTGCCGCCGACCTTCGCTGCCAATATGGAGTTTATCCACGATTACGAGCTGGCCGGCAAACCGGTGTATGTCACTGAGGCGGGCATCTCGTCGAAGTTCCAGGACAGCACGCAGATATTGACCCAGGAGCAGCTGAGAGCCCAGGCGCGATACTTGGCGACCTCTACGATTGAATCTGTGGCTATGGGGGTGGACAAGCATTTCTGGTTCGTGTTCCCGTATTACTTAGAGAATGGCATGTCGTGGGGCAGCTTCTCCTCCCGGGCAACGCCGTATGCTGCGATCAATGCCCAAGCGGCTATGACCCATGCGCTGGGAGAAGCCGACTATCTAGGAAAGCTTGGCGGATTGCCGGTAGGGGTGGAGAGCTATGTTTTCCGTGACGGCAGTGACAGTGTTGCAGTCTTGTGGAGCGAGAATAACGTTCCTCTAACACTCCCAGCCGTAGGAGGCGCTGCGCAGCTGACAGATATAATGGGACGGGAGAGCCTGCTGGCGGCGACAGCTGGCAGCTATGCGCTGACAGTCGGTCCCGACTTACAATATGTGCGAGTAACCGGGACGTTCCCCGGCTTGACCGAGCCCGTCTATACGACGCCTGCTCCCTTCGCACCTGCGCTCACTGCCGCTGACCGTGTGGTGCTGACGCAGCAGTATCCGGATGCCGTGAGCGATAAGGCCAAGGCTAAGGGCTACCTGCTCGATAAGATGAGGCCTGCCACGGTTACGGTTGACGTCTATAACTTCAATGATGTGCCGATGATCGGGGAGATTACGGGTACGACGTATGGGGGATGGTCCTTGACAATTCCGACGCAGAGCATCTCGATCGCTCCGTATGACAAGACGACGCTAAGCTTCGAGTTGACGGGCAGCGCCTCGGTTGCTGCGGATGTGAAATTCCCAGTGGTGTTCCAGGGGATGTTCAGCGGTGAGCAGACATCGAAATCGGTTACGCTGATCGCCTCTGACGAGGACCTGCCGGTTACGCCCAGCTTGCTGGTAGCGGATTATGACGATCCCTCGCGCTGGGAGACGAATATCTCGCCAGGCGCGATTAGTCAAGTGACGACCTCTGTACCTGGCGAGGTGGAATTCAGCGCCGCCTTCGGAGGCGGAGACAAGTGGTCGTATCCTAACTTTACGCTGGATAGCGGCACGAATTTCGCTGGATCAGAAGGTGTGACCTTCGATGTGTATTTTGCTCAGCCGGTTGACGGTGTTGTGATTCGAAGCTTCATGTATGAGAATAATGGAGCGGGCTATCTGACAGCTGGCGGCATTGCTCCCGTCGGGGGTTGGCAGTCGATCAAGATGCCGTGGTCGGACTTCGGGGCATTCGGCACGCCTGACGACAACTTCCATCTAGATCCCGATCAGATTCACATATTCAGCATTGGGATCAATTCACGGACGGCCACAGAGGTCGAGTATAAAATACGCAATGTCGGTGTGTACACGCAGCCGGACTCGGGTCTCTATAGCAAGATTATCAATCTCGCTCCCGCCCACAATGAGGAGATCACTGCGGGCAGTATCGCCATAACGGCTGAACTCGTTCAAGGTGAGATCTTGGTTGATTCGGATACGATTCAGGTGTTGGTCGACGGCGCGCCTGTGCCGCATCAGATCAATGGTCAGATGATTGAAGCCACAGCAAGTCTTCAGCCTGGCAGCTACACGATTACGGTGAAGAGCTTCGATGTGAACGGCAGGCTGGTTGCGGCCAAGTCAGGTATGATCGTTAAGGCGGTAGACAGTGGCAGCGGCGGCAACGGTAACGAGGGCGGCAACGGCGGAAACGTCAGCCCGGAGGAAGGAGCCGCTGGCGGCGAGTCGTCTGCCGAGATGAAGGCGACTGCTGCGGATCTGGAGCCGTCGGATGATCCTGATGTATGGCAGGTGCGTCTGGCGAAAGGTGCGACCCAGGTTGAGTTCGATAGTGAACTGTTCGGCGCACTGTTCGGACGCGGGCTGCTGATCGTAGCTGGAGGGAATAGCCTTGTCATTCCGGCGGGAGCACTGGAGCCGCTGCTGTCTGACCAGGAAGGCAATGCTTATCAGCGTATTGTCATCGGTATCCATGAGCTGACAAGCTACTCAGTAAGCCAACTCACTGGACTGGCGGCGGCCAGCATCGAATCCGGCGGTCAGCTGACCGAGGCAGGGCAGCCTGTCCGAATGACGATCTATGCGATAGATTCGAACGGTCAGAGAGTGGCCGTGGACGCTTTCGCGCAGCCGGTGACCGTGACATTCGCATATGGTGATCATCTGGAGCCGGAGCTTCTGGGCATCTATTATTGGGATCCGGATACCGACATGCCCAGCTATGTGCGCAGTACGCTGAATCGTGAACAAGGGACGGTTACAGCCGGGCTTGATCACTTCAGCGACTACTCACTACTGGCTTATGATAAGAGCTATGAAGATGTACCGAGGCATCACTGGGCATATCCGGCGCTGCGGCAATTGTCGGCTGTTCATGTTGTGAGCGGAGTGAGCGTGGATCGCTTCGCACCTGAACGTCAAGTAACGAGAGCCGAATTTATTACCTTATGGATGCGAGCGCTCGGGCTGACGAAGGAGGGAGCTGAAGGTGTCATGAATGATGACGAAACCGGCTTTATCGATGTTCCCGCTTCGACCTATTATGCTTCAGCAGTAGCAGCGGCTCGAGAAGCCGGTATCGTGACCGGCAGAGGGGATCGCCGTTTCGCGCCCGATGCGCCGGTGACCCGTGAGGAAATGGCAGTCATGCTGATGAGAGGGCTGCGTTATGCTGGCTATGATGTGACAGCGAGCGAAGCAGCAGAGCGGCCTGCGATAACCGACTGGGACGCAGTATCGGCTTGGGCACGGGCAGCGATGGAAGAGGCGGCTGCGATCGGTCTGGTGAGCGGTTACGGCGACGGAACCGTCCAGCCGCAGAGAGGAGCTGTTCGCGCAGAGGCGGTCCAGATGATATGGCGTGCCTACCAACTGTAGAGCTGTAATTGATTGGCTTCAAATCGAATAGATGAACAAGTATAATGAACGATACAGACAAGCCTGACAAGGCTGGCAGGAGGGGACAGATGAGCGGGAGGAAATCATGGAAATTTATGCAGAGCAGCTTGTTCGAGTACTTCTATTATTTCCTCGCCCTGTCTCTGCTTATATCGTTTATTACAGGAGCGGCACTGTATTACTCCACGTCTAATATCTTGTGGAGGGATGCCGTGCAATCCAGCAGCAATACGCTGCAATTGCTCAAGAATGGTCAGGAGATCGTGCTGTCTGAAGTCGATAAAGCGATGGAAGCTGTGTTCCTCGACTCCTCCTTCTTGAAATTTATGGAGTATTACGACAGTGCGGATATCCTCATGCAGCTGCGGATTCAACAGCAGCTTGAAGGCGTAGTGTTAGCAAGTGATTACATTCATTCCGTATATATTCATTATCCGCGGGAACAGTTCATCCTGTCGTCATTACAGGGTGCAGTTCCGTTAGCGGCATTCAACGATAGAACATTCGCACAATCGCTGGCGAGCGAGCGGATTGACGAATCGCTGGTTCGTAACCGCTCGTTGCCGGCCATATCTTCAACCTGGGATGAGAACGTAATCACGATCGTTAAGACGCTGCCCATCATCCATGCGGGTGTACCTTATGCGTATGTCGTCTTGAATATCAAGAGCGATTATCTCGTCAACATCATGGATTCCCTAAATACCAATCAAGATGCATTCCTGATCATCACTGATCGCGAAGGACACATCCTGTCGCAGAAATCATCCACGGACGCCCTGTCCTTCGGGGATTCGGAGGGTCTTGATATCTCGTTGCTGACAGGGGAGTCCGGCAATCTGTTCATTCATGTCAACGGGATCGACTCGCTCGTCTGCTATATCTCTTCTGAGCAGAGCGGTTGGATCTATATCTATTCCATATCCAAGTCGTCCATCACCAAGAGCATTCAGCTATGGAGTAAAGCGACTGTCGCTATCGGCGCCATTGCGCTGATGCTGAGCCTAGCCGGTTCCTTCTTGCTCTCTAGGCGGATATTCAATCCGGTTAACCGTCTGTTGTCACTGCTGCGTCGGGCGCATGCGGCGGGTTCAGGCTCGGAGCGAGGCAAGGAGATGACACAGCTCGAGACCAAGGTTAACCGGCTAATTGATCGCAACCGTGATTTGACGCTGCTGCTTAAGGACTATGAAGCCCAGCGCAAGAAGCAGTTTCTATACCGGCTTGCAACCGGAGCGGAATCGGCTGATTCGCAGATACTGGAACGGCTGCTATATTACGAAGTTCCGCTGCGCGCGGGTGGCTGCTTCACGACCATTCTTATCTCGCTGGACGGATTCGCGAAGTTCAGTCAAGAGAACCATGAATCTGTTAGGAATGAGCTGGTCCTGCGCATGTCCGAGCATATTCGCGTGGAGGCGTTCATGAAACAGCAGTATCAAGGGTATCTGCTGGAGCATGAATCGAATGAGCTACTGCTTGTGCTCGATCTCCAGGATCCCGATGTTGAAACGGAATTGATGCTCTCCCGGTTTCATCGCTGGATCCGACATCTCCACGAAACGCTGCAGGACGTATCGAACATGACTGTGACATTCGGAGTGAGCGCGCTGCATGAAGGGCTCGAGGAGCTGGGGGAGTGTTATCTGGAAGCAGAGTCTGCTGTCGGGCAGAAGCTGATCTATGGCTACAACAATGTGATCTTCTACAAAGGCTCCAAGTCGGAGCCGAGCATAGCCCTATACCCGCTCAAGATTGAGAAGCAATTGTTAACTCACTTCAAGACGGGGAATCGCGAGGGCGTGGAGCAAAGCTTGATGGAATTCGAAGCTCATATGCTGGAGCATCACTCTAGTCGGATTGAGGTGGTCAGGCAATATTTCCTTCAGCTGTTCTCTTCGTCGCTCAGGTGCATCTACGAAATCGATGCTAACCTCGGCTTCGAGCCGGTCATTCAGCAGCTTCGCTATACGGATCTGTTAGAATTGGAAACGATGCAGAGTATGGTCAGTTATATGTTGAATCTCTACGAATTGATTCTAGGCCAGCTGGAGCAGAAGCGAAGCATGAAGAATAAGGAGCTGGTCGAGGATGTCACAACCTATATCGACGCGCAGCTCGGCGAGGACTTGTCGATCGAACGGTTAAGCGATTTATTCGCCATCAGCATGTCCCATCTGCGCAAAATCTACAAGGAAGAGACGGGCGTTACGATCAAGGATACGATCAGCGAGAAACGAATTGCCAGAGCTAAGCAGCTGTTAGGCGATTCTAAGTATAAAGTTCAGGATGTCGCGAGTCAGGTTGGCTATTTGACGGTGCAGTCCTTCTCGAAGGCGTTCAAGGCGGAAACGGGACAGACGCCGGGCGAATACCGGGAGCTGCAGCTTCGCAGATCACCTGTCGATGGGACGGGATAACAACCATAGAGAGAGGTTAGGCTTTGCGCGTTGGATGCGTATATAAGAAGCGCAATATAACCACATTTTCGCGCAAGCCATCTACACTACCGCGCATCCAATCTTGATATGATTAATCCATTATATGGATTAGGAGCTGGTTGGATATGTGGAAGGCGGCAATCGAGGATGCAGTGGCGAAGACAAGAGTGAACATCGATAGATTCGGAGCGTTATTCCCGCATGTGAGCAAGGAAGGGAAATATGAGCTGACTGAGAATACAGATTGGACTAATGGCTTCTGGTCGGGACTGTTATGGCTCTGTTATGAGTATACGGGGGATTCCGGCTTCCGAGATGCGGCAAGACGAACAGTGGACAGTTTCCGGAATAGACTGGAGAAGGGGATCGCCTTAGGGCATCATGATATTGGCTTCCTGTATTCGCTATCTTCCAAGGCCCAGTGGATGATAGAGAGAGACGAATCTGCTCGAGCCTTGACGGTTGCTGCAGCCGATGCGCTGATGAAGCGGTGGAGGCCGCAGGCTCAACTCATCCAAGCATGGGGCGAGGAGCATGATGAGCAGAACGGCGGCCGCATCATCATTGACTGTTTGCTGAATCTACCGTTGCTCTACTGGGCTTACGAGATCACAGGAGATCAGCATTACTACGATGTTGCGGTGCAGCATGCTCAGCGGAGCCGACGTTACTTGGTCAGGGGAGATGATTCCTCCTATCATACGTTCTACTTTAATCCAGAGAATGGTGTTCCGGTTCGAGGAGGAACGCATCAAGGCTATGACGACGGTTCAACTTGGACAAGAGGTCAGGCTTGGGGCATATACGGCTTCGCACTATCCTATCAATACACTAAGAATCCGGTATTTCTAGAAACCTCGCTGCGAATGGCTCAATACTTCCTGGAGCGTCTTCCGGAGGATCATGTTGTGTATTGGGACTTCGATGCGCCGATTAACGCGGATACGAAGCGGGACAGCTCAGCTTCCGCGATTACCGCATGCGGGATCCTCGAGCTGCTGAAGCATCTGCCTGCGGATCATCCATCGCAATCAGGCCTGGAGGAGGGTGTGGCCCGTACGATGAGAGGCTTGATCGAAGGCTATTCTACGCTGTCCCAGCCGGATGCTGAAGGCTTGATCGACCATGGCTCCTATAGTGTGAGATCCGGGGCATCTCCGGATGACTTCATGATCTGGGGAGACTACTTTTATCTAGAAGCGCTTATGCGACTGGAGCGGGGACACAAAGGGTATTGGTACGAATAATAGAATGAGCCAGCACAAACGCCAGGGCCTATTCATAAGGCTCCTGGCGTTTGTGTGTGCGTCTATAGGTTTTAAAAGAACCTTAGCAATTCCGACTTAATCGCTTCATTCAAGCCGGCGACCTGCGTCTGATATTGTGGCTGATCGAATAGCGCCTCTATTTCCGGCGGGTAGGAATGTGCAATGGGGATCAATGCCAGCGCCTCGCCGAACTTCGCTGGGTGTGCAGTGGACAGCGCTACCGTTACTTCATCTTCGGCGCAGCACTTATCTGCAGCAGCTACACCGCAAGCGGTATGTGGATCTAGCACATAGTTGTAAGTGAGGTGGTAGCTGCTGATGGTGGCCAGGCACTCGTCATTCCCTGTGCCGTATGCAACGAAGTCCTGTTGTACCTGTGCGAGCTTATCAGCAGGGATGACGATCTTGCCTTCCCGCTTGAAGCTGTTCATCAGGTCTGTGGTAACACTCGCGTCTTCACCGTACAGGTAATAGAGATAACGCTCGAAATTGCTGGCAACCTGGATGTCCATAGATGGGCTATGCGTCATGCGGAATTCGGCAGGCTGATAGATCCCTTCTGCGACGAAACGTTCAAGGATATTATTCTCGTTAGTTGCCAGAATGAGCTTGCCAATTGGCAGCCCCATTCGCTTGGCCAGATATCCCGCGAAGATGTCACCGAAGTTCCCTGTAGGCACACTGAAGTTGACAGCGCCCGCTACACCTTGCTTAGCCAGCTGGAAGTAAGCATAGAAGTAATACACAGTCTGAGCTAGAATACGCGCGATATTAATGGAATTAATGGCGCGTAGATGATAGTCCTGCTTGAACGCCACATCAGCGAACAGTTCTTTGATAATACGCTGACAGTCATCAAAATTGCCCTCGACGGACAGGTTTAACACATTCTGGCTGTCGACAGTCGTCATCTGCAGCTCCTGCACCTTGCTGACCTTCCCATGGGGATGCAGGATGCAGATTCGTATGCCCTCCTTGCCGCGCACGCCTTCAATTGCTGAAGCCCCTGTATCACCGGACGTCGCGCCTAGAATGTGAATGATGGAATTGGTGCGGCGTGAGATATAGGAGTAGAGATTGCCTAGAAATTGCAGGGCTACGTCCTTGAATGCGAAGGTCGGCCCGTGGAAGAGCTCGAGAATATGCAGATGATCGTTCACGCGATGAACTGGGGTTACTTCTTCATGGCGGAACGTTGAATAGCTGTCCTCAACAAGCTTCTTCAAGTCTTCACGTGGAATGTCTTCACCCATATAGAGGGAGAACACCTCGCAGGCGAGCTCCTTATACGATAAGTGCTTCCACGTATTCAGTACGTCTGATGAAACCTGCGGGATGCGCTTGGGGATGATTAAGCCCCCGTCATCTGCAAGCCCCATAAGGACAGCATCGATAAACCCAATTGATCCTATTGTTCCCCTTGTGCTAATGTATTCCATTACAATTCTCCTTAATTGAACTGAGTCATAATCATTGTCACTGACATTATTGTATCAGAAGTAAGTGCCTAGTAAAGTCTAATTATTGATAGGAGAAACACCGCGTTGACAATAAAAAAGTATTGTCGTAGATCATTCTATGGTAGTATGCAGTACAAGCATAGTACAGGGGGAACGGATGATGGCGGATTCTAATTCACGCAACAAGATCATTCACGAGGTTCGGACGGAACAGAAGTTGATCGCATTCACATTCGATGACGGGCCTAACCCGGACTATACGCCGCAATTTATGGAGATCTTCCAAGCGTATGGCGGTCATGCGACCTTCTATGTCATTGGGGAACGGGTGGATCAGCATCCGGAGCTGGCCCATTCGATCCATGAAGGCGGACATGAGCTGGGCAATCATACCTGGACGCATCCACATATGACAGAACTGAGCGTTGAAGAGCGAGGGATTGAGCTCGAGCGAACAGCGGAGCGGATTGTGCAGATAACCGGAGCGAGGCCCACGACCTTCCGTCCGCCCTACCTGGATGTCGATGAGGCATTGCTGGAGCTGACAGCAAGCTCGAACTGTTATACGATCGGGGCGATGAATCTCAGTGCGAATGATTGGGAGCAGCCGGGCGTGGATTGGATTCTGGACCATACGCGCAACTGCATATACGGCGGGAGCATCTTGTTATTCCACGACGGATTCGGTGATCGCTCGCAGTCGTTGGAGGCTGTCCGCATCCTTGTACCGGAGGTCGTGGCCCAGGGATATCGGCTTGTGACCGTGCGCGAGTTATTGCAGAATGCCTAGAACGATCTGGACCCAATAAAGCTTCACCATCTAGCCGTTTCGAATGTCTTCGTAGACCTTCGGAGCGGTTTGTGCTTGTGCATAGAAACTGTGGCAGTGATCTACACCCAGTGACTGCGCCGCGTGTTGGATAGCAACACGACGACAGTAGGATGTGTAGAACGAGCCGCCCTGAAGTATCTTCGAGGCGGCTCAATACGTGCTGCATAACTTATATTTCCTGTGAGCTGCTGAGCAGTGCACCGTCGCGGATTAGTTGTTCCTGGAGACTGGCTACGTTAAGCTCGGCAGGTGAGATACCCTGTGCGGCGGCCATGCCTGAGGCCGTTCCGGCGGCTTGCCCTGTTGCCATGCAGCTTGGTGTCAGCCGAGTTGTAGCCAGCGCTTCGTGAGATGTCGAGATGCAGCGGCCCGCTGTGAGCAGATTAACGATCCCCTTCGGAATGAGGCAGCGGTAAGGAATGTCGTAAGCTCCGTCGCCTTGCACCCATGCGGCTTGCACACCCTTGCCCGATGGATCGTGAATGTCGATCGGGTAGCCGCTGCGCGCGATGCAATCATCGAAGGCTCGCCCGCTGACAACATCGGATACGAGCAGCGTATACAGCCCGTCGATTCTGCGACTCTCGCGAACACCGATCTGGGCCCCGACAGACGAGATAGAGGCATGTTCGAACCCCGGCAGATTGCGGGTCATGAAGTCGGCGACCATACGGACCTGCTTGCGGCCCTGGATCTCGCCCTCGGTCAGATCCTCCAGCTTGGTCGCGTCCAGCCCTTGCACACGGGTTGTATTCACGAGTACTTCATCCGGCCCCGGTCCGGTGAAGAAGAGAACCTGGTCCCGATTAATGGGCAGGTCGGCTTCCTGCCAATGCTTGAAGTAGCCCAGCACGCCAGAGAGCGGCAATTGCTCCAGCTCATCGAACGGCGTGTTCTTGTAGAACTCATCCGGATGATCGATCATGTACTGTTTCACTCTAGCGAGGTCGACGCCGCGCATGCGGAACTTCATCGTCATTGGCTGCGTGAGGCGGTCTCCGTCTCGGCCTTGCAAGCATGGCACACCTGACAGATAAGCAAGATCCGCGTCGCCAGTCGTGTCCACGAACTGCTTCGCGGCAATCTCATACTTGCCGGACTTGGTCGCGAGCCGCACGGCGGCGATTCGATCATCTTCCACTACGGCTTCATCCATCAGGCTGTGCAGGAGCACCTGTACCCCAGCCTCGCGCAGCATATCAACGATGAGCACCTTGTACACCTCAGGATCATAGGGCGTGATCGTCCGCACGAATCCTACGGTATCACGGACATGGCCGGGTGAAGCATTCTCTGCCATTAGACGATCTACGATTTCCTGCGCTGTACCGGCAATGACTTGCTTGCCCTCCATCGTATGGAAGGTCATCCATGGATACACGAGCGCAGCCGTCGACATGCCGCCTAGAAAGCCATAACGCTCGATCAACACCGTCCTCGCGCCGCTTCTTGCCGCTGCCAGTGCCGCATTAATACCTGCTGGACCGCCACCGCATACGACTACATCCGCCTCTAATCTGTTCATCCGTTATCCCTCCTAATAAAATTATCTTCAGTATAGGAGAGAGAACCCTTCAAAAGTAGTTTAACTTTAGTTTAAAATAGGATAAGGAGCCAAGGAGGGAACGCTGTCATGGGAAGGCGTAAGAGAATTACACTGCACGACCTCTCGACTGAGCTTGGTATATCGATACAGACGATATCGAAGGCGCTGGGCGGCAAGCCTGGAATGTCTGAGGAGACGCGTGCACGGATAGCCCGCACCGCGTATATGCGCGGGTACTTAACGGTGGCTCAGGCGAGAGAGCTCGCCAGTCGCGGTATCTCGCCGTATCCGACCTTCCAGCTGAGGTTCGCGCTCATCCAATCTCGGCAATCGACGAATTACAATCAACTGCTGGCCGAAGGGCTGCGCCAGCGGCTAGAGATGCTGGACCACCGTCTGGAATGTCATACGTTGGACGAGGATCTGCCTGACCAGACATTCGAGGCTTGGTTAGAGCGGGTGAACTTATTAACAGCTGACGGTATGTTCATTGCGCCTCGACTGCTATCCGATACGATGGAGAGTGAGCTTCTTCGCCTGCCGATTCCGAAGGTGCTGATCAACTATCCGAAGCCGCTGCTCGCAGTTGACAGCGTCATCTGGGATGTCTATGAAGCGGTCTGCCTGGCCGTGGACAAGCTCGTTCGTCAAGGACATACGCACATTATGTATGTGGGTGATATCGAGAGTCAGCGGGGCTACATCCGACGCTGGCAGGCCTTCCAGGAGATGATGGGTGAGCACGGGCTCCCCTGCGCCCGTGAAGCTCAATTGTTAGGCGGCTGGAGTGTCGAACAGCTGCGGATCAAGCTGGAACAGTCGCGTCCTACTGCGATTATCGCGGGCATCGATGAGGATATGACGCGATTGTTCGACAGTCTAGACCGCTTGGGTTACCGCGTGCCGCAGCAGCTGTCGATCATCGGGATCGCTAATGGTCCAGTGCCCGAAGTATCCGGACTAAGCCGTCCTGAGCTGCTCATCCGTGAGACCGGCTACAAGGCAGCGGATAAGCTGCTATGGCGGCTGGCTAATCAGAGCGAGCCCTGGGAGCATATCCGTATTGCCGGCTCCTTCTATGAGGGGTCGACCGTTCAGCGATTGATCGAGGATTGAAGCGAACACTAATGTCGTATATAATAAATTGTAGGCATTCTTCTATATCGGGGTATGGCGCAGCCTGGTAGCGCGCACCCTTGGGGTGGGTGAGGTCGCTGGTTCGAATCCAGTTACTCCGATTTATAGATGGACAGGAATAACCTCTTCTTCCGCTTATGCGAGGGGGAGGTTATTTGCCGTTCCAAGGAGTTGTGTGCACACTTGCCTTCTATCCAGATCGTTTCACCGCACCATCAAGATCATCTTACCCCCTCGCCTTACTTTTACCATTTCCGTATAATAGATAGATTCAAAACCTGTTACGATACAAATAGAACTTCGATTAATAAGCGTCAGGAGTGACGAACATGCGAAGCCGCGCCGCACTTACCTTCCGCAATAAACTGAAGCTTGCCTTCCTCGCCGTGACCATTATGGCTGTGCTTGTCACAGGCGGGCTATCCTACTATATTGCCGCAGATATATTGGAAGAGAAGTCACTTACGCTGACACAGGATTCGGTTGTGAAGTCAGCTCAGATTATCGATGAGAAGCTGAATAAGCTCATGCTGGTTATGATGACCTTCCTGATTAGCGAACCATTCAATGAGATTATAGCCAGCGTATCAGCGGGCGACAGCAGCGATTACTTCAGGCATCTCAATGATATGGACAATGTGTTCTCGCAGGCCAGAGTCGCCGAGCCGCTCATCCAATCCATCTATGTATCCACGCCGATCGGAGATTTCCACCCGTTGTCGATCAACCGAAACCATCATGTCGCCTTCCAAGATACATCGCTGTATGAACGAATTGTGCAAGAGAAGCGGAATATCTGGGTGGAGGGACATGATGATCAATTGTTCAGGGGGAATGACCGGGTCGTCTCGCTGGTGTTCGAACCGGTAGTCGATACGACCTTGTACGCCGTGAAGGATGTCTATGTTGTGGTGAACATTAGGGAGAATGGGCTTCGCAGACTCGTGGAGTCAGATGAGCTGCGCGGCACCGTCCGATTCCTTGTGAATGCAGACGGAGAGCCTGTCCTAAGCGGGGGTAGTCCGCTAATTGCGCAATGGACTGGCAACGGGATGATCAGCGAGATTGTCCGTCGGGGAGATGCGGGGCAGGTTACCCAAGAGCTCAATCATGAAGAATACTTGATTAACTATGCCTCCCTAGGGATCAGCGGTTGGAAGATCGTGTCCATTCAATCCAAGAGCAATGCGCTCCAGGATCTGAACTATGTGAAGTGGATGATTCTGATTATCATCTTGGGCTGCTTCGTCGTAATCACGATTGTGTCCAGTGTATTGATCCGATTCCTGCTGAAGCCGCTCATGGGGCTGCAGTCGGTCATGAAGCGGATTGAGCAGAATGATCTGAACGCTAGATTCGAAGTGAGAAGCGGCGATGAGATCGGACAGATTGGCGTGCGCTTCAATCGGATGCTAGATGAGATTGTCAGCTTGATTGAGGATGTGGAGCAAGCCGAGATGAATAAGCGCGCAACGGAGATTAAGGCGCTGTCCGCGCAGATGGATCCGCACTTTCTCTATAACACCTTGAATACGATCTATTGGAAGCTGAAGCTGCAGAAGACGGAAGAATCCCGCCAGATGGTCATGTCTCTATCACGATTATTCCAGTTAGGCCTGAATAAGGGGCAGGAGTTTCTACCGCTGGAGAGCGAGCTGGAGCATGTGCGTCAACACCTCGACTTGCAGAAATATTGCTACGAGCAGCTATTCGACTACTCGATTGACCTGCTGGATCCGACACTTCGGCAGCTTCGCGTCCCGAGAATCATGCTCCAGCCGCTCGTGGAGAATAGTATCCTGCACGGCTTCCGTGATAGGGAGGACGGCGGATTCATTCGCATCGTCATTGACTCTGACCAAGTGGCAGGGATATGCCGGATTACCGTAAGCGATAACGGTGTAGGCGTTGATGAGCAGACGACCGCAGCATTGCTGGAGCGGACCTCTGAACGCGGATATGCGCTCGGTAATCTGGTCAGTCGCCTGTCGCTGTATTACGGAGATGCCGAGCAATGGGTGACGATCGACAGCACACCGGGCAGCGGAATGGTGGTCAGCTTGTCTATTCCACTTAAGGAGGGAAATTCTGATGGGTGATCGTGAATTTGTAACGCTATCAATCATTGATGATATTAAGAGTGTGATTGAAGGACTGACGATGATGGATTGGGAGGCGCATGATGTCCGCTTGATTGGCACTGCGTACAACGGCCTCGATGGCCTAGCCTTAATCGAACAGCATAGACCGGACATCATCATAACGGATATCCGTATGCCGCGAATGGATGGGTTAGCCATGATCCGCGCGGTCCAGGAGTTGAATCATACCTGTAAGATTATTCTGATCAGCAGCTATACGGATTTCGAATATGCCAGACAAGCCGTCCATCTGGGCGCGTTCGACTTCGTTGTGAAGCCATTCTCGGAGGAGGACATACTTGCGGCAATTGAGAAGGCCAAGCGCGAGATTCATCAGGAGCGCGCCCGGCTAATGAATGAGAAGGAGATGGAACGCAAGCTGCGAGCGAGCATTCCGCTCCTGCGCCAGGAATATATGGAGCTGCTGCTCGCGTATCCGACCTCTTGGGAGCAAGCTGCTCAGCGCTGGGCATTTCTAGAGATGGGATTGCATCCAGAGCACTTAACCGTTCTGCTCCTGGAGATCGACGGGATGCAGGAGCAAGTGGAGGAGCTGTCCGTTCGTCAGGTAGAGCTGATTCGATTCACCCTGCAGAATATTGTGGAGGAGACGCTGCTCACAGACTCTTGCTCTATGGTATTCCGTTCGATGAATAATCACTTCGTCGCAGTTGTGAATGCGGAATCTTCGACGGCTGCTGCCGCAATGGCTGAGAAGTGCCGCAACCATATACGTCAATATACCAATTTCACTGTATCGATTGGAGTAGGCGGCATCGCGGCCCGTATTAGCGGTCTGCCGGAATCGCGCCGACAGGCGGAGCGGTCGCTGGCCCATCACTTGTATACATCTGGCGATAGTGTGATCGCGTATGATGACATCATTCATATCGATCAACCGCCTATCGTATCGCTGGACTACAAGGATGAGCTGCTGCTCGCCTTGCGCTCTGGCAATGGCGATAAGGCGGCCTCCGTGCTCGCTGAAATTGCAGAATCGCTGGAGAGCCTGTCGATCAAGCCGAGTCCGGATTATCTTATCAGCTTATATGAAGAGCTGGCCGCCTCTGCGTTGCGTACATTCCATGAGCTGGGTATCTATTCGGAGATGAGGCAGATCGTGTATCGCTTCAAGGAGCAGCAACGATCTAGTGGGAATACGCTCGCCGTGCTGCAACAGCAATTGGAGCAGTTATGCAGAGCTGGCGCCCAACTGGTGAGCAAGAGCGCCGTATCGGAGGGGCAGGCGCTGATCTATGATTCGCTCGCTTATATCAACACCCATCTTGACCGTGAAGTGATGGTATCGGAGTGCGCGGCGCATGTTCATCTGAGCGCCAGCTACTTCTCGAGCCTGTTCAAGAAGGTCATGGGCATGACGCTGACACAATATGTAACAGCCGAGCGTATCCGCAAGGCGAAGGACATGCTCATTGCCGGTGTGCCTGTGCAGGAGATTGCCTCGGCGGTCGGTTATGAGGAGCGGAGATACTTCAGTGATATGTTCAAGCGATCGACAGGCATGACTCCATCAGAATTCCGAGCGAGCTACCATGAGGTGGAGCAATAACCGGTCCCCTTATCGGTAGAAACTCGATGAATCTGCCGCACCTGTATAGTAGTTGCGCCGCTCTCGGACTCCCTGCGGCCGCGCCTATAATAAAGCTGTAAGTACCTAATCCAAATAACTTAGAAAAGGGAGTATCGCAGATGCAGAAGAAATCAACGATTGTCATTCTGTTGCTATGTCTAGTGCTCGTGTTGGCGGCATGCGGAGGCAATAATGGCAATGCCAACAACAAGTCCGGGGCCGATTCAACGGGGGGGAATGGCGGTCAGACGAGTCCATCCAACCAGACGGACCAGCCTGCACAGAAGCCGGCCGAGAAGACGACAATTACTTACTGGACGGATGATCGTCATGATCAAGAGTACATCAAGGGGTTGATCGAGGAGTTCAATGCCAGCAATCCTGACAATATTGAGGTCGAGTTAACGGTATTATCTGAGAATTACGCGCAGAGTGTAGACATTGCTTTCTCTGGCAATCAGGCGCCTGACCTGCTGCGAATTAAGAGCGGCAATGCCAGCAGCTTCGTGAAGAAGGGCTATCTGGCGCCAATTGACACCTATCTGACTGACGCGCATAAGGAGAAGTTCGGCAGCATGTTAATCGATGATGTGAATCGCTTCGGCGGCCAGCTGTACTCACTGCCGAATACCGGACAGACGCTGCGTCTGGTCTATAATCAGGATCTGTTCGATAAGGCTGGTATCACTTCACCCCCTGCGTCTCTGCAAGAGATGGTTGATGCCGCGAAGAAGATCACGGAGGTAGGCAAGTCCGCAGGGGAATACGGCTTCGCGCTGAACTTCAAGAGTCCCAAGAGCGCATTCGACCGCTCGGTTCGTGAAATTCTGGCTCGCAGCGGGCATCAAGGTTTAGGTTATGACTTGAAGTCAGGTGTCTTCGACTTCGGGCCGTATGCGCAAGTGATCGAATACTTCAAGCAGATGTGGGAGGATGGAAGCATGCTGCCTGGGGCGGAATCACTGGATATCGATCCGCTGCGCGCACAATTCGCTGCAGGCAAGATCGGTATGTATCTCAGCTTCGCGACGGAGCCGGGTGTGTACCAGGACCAATTCCCGACAGAGATTAACTGGGGCGGCGCATTAGCACCTACTATCGATGGTACGGTAGGGGGCAAGTCTGAAATTGTGTCTGCGGGCACATGGATTGGCATCAGCTCGAGCTCGGAGCATAAGGATGCGGCATGGACGTTCATGGACTTCATGTACGCCGATGAGCATCTGATTGCCTATCATGAGAACGGGTTTGGGATCGCAGTTGTTCCTAGCATTGCTGCACAAGCTAAGCAGCCTGCGGTGCGCGGGATGGAGGGCTTCCTGGTCGGCGATCAAGACGCAATGTGGCCAGTATCACCAGTGGTAACACCGGAGGGCTCGAATTATGCGGACTCCCTCTTCAAGTATGTCATTGCAGGCGGCAATCTGGATGAGATTGTTGCAGACTTGAACAAGCGCTACAACGCAGCATTGGATCAGGCTGTACAGAAGGGCGAGGTTACAGTAACGCCAATTCCGGATTTCGACCCGAGCAAGCTGTAGACACAGCAAGCGGAAGAAGCCTTCGCGAAGACTTCGCGGAGGCTTCGCCAGCTTCTTACGTTCGATTGCGTGCTCACGGTCTCTATAGTAGGAGGAGAGAAGAGTGTCGAGATTAAAGAGACTGCAAGAGAATTCGCTGTTCCTGCTGCCTAGCGTGATTCTGACGGTGACACTAGGTGTATACCCTCTGATCTGGGTGCTGCGCTATATGTTCTATGACTATCCAGGCTATGGCGAGGAGCTGTTCATTGGACTGGATAACTTCCGGCGATTGTTCCGGGATGCGCTGTTCTGGGAGTCCGTCAAGAATACATTCATCTATGCAGGCGGTAAATTGATTATAACGATTCCATGCTCGCTGCTGCTGGCGGTCATTCTGAATATGAAATTTCGCGGGCGCAATCTGCTGCGAGCGGTTTATTTTATGCCGACTGTCATTAGTACTGCTGTTATCTCGGTTGTGTTCTACATCATCTTTAATGCGTATAACGGGATGGTGAATCAGCAGCTGCTCAAGATCGGAGCGGTCGCGGAGCCGATCAACTGGCTGGGTCCGGATCATGCCATGCTGACAGTGATTCTCGTAGCGGTATGGGGTGCGATAGGTAACTATATGTTGTTGTTCTTGGCCGGGCTGCAGAACATTCCGCAGGATCTGTATGAGAGCGCCTCGATTGATGGGGCTAATGCCGGACAGAAGTTCCGGTTCATCACCATTCCCATGCTGGGGCCGGTGATGCAGGTTATTATCATGCTGGCGATAATCGCCTCCCTGAAGGGTTACGAGAGCATCATGGTCATGACTGAGGGCGGACCGATCGGTCGAACCGAAGTGATGTATCTGTACTTGTATAAGCTGCTGTTCCCTGTATCAACCGGAGCGGTGGTCGAGCAGCAAATTGGTTACGGCAGTGCGGTGGCGTTCGCGACGGCGCTCATTGTTGGGGCGATCACGCTGCTGTATTACTACCTAAGCAGACGAATGAACAAGGTATACTAGGAGGTTGAAGCCATATGAATCGACAAGCAACAGGTGCCGGAATGGCCTTCTCTAAGTGGATCGCTGGTATACTGATCGTGCTGTTCCTGCTGGCCGTGACCATATTCACACTGTTCCCCTTGATTATGATGATCGCCGGTTCATTGAAGAACAATGCGGAGCTGATGAGCAGTACATCTATTCTGCCCAAGGAGTGGCAGTTCGGCAACTATATAGAAGCGTGGAGACAATCCAATTTCGCCAGATTTACGTGGAACAGCTTATATATTAGTGTGGTATCGACAATAGGCACGCTGCTGGTAGCCGCAATGGCTGCTTATGTGGTGGATCGCAGACAATTCCCAGGCAAGAGCCTGTATGCTGCTATTCAGGCGGCTACATTATTCGTATCCGTAGGAGCGGTAGTTCTGCGTCCGCAGTATGATCTGATGGTAAAGCTGGGGCTGAACACCTCGCTGTGGGGCGTTATCTTGATTCTGATCAGTGCACATGCAACGACTTATTTCATCCTGACTGGCTTCGTCAAGGCAATTCCGCGGGATTTGGACGAGGCGGCGATGATCGATGGCTCTAGCTTCACGCGCACCTTCTTCCGGGTCATCCTGCCGCTGCTCGGGCCGGGGCTAGGGGTTGCCGGGTTGTTCGCCTTTCGACATGGCTGGAATGAATACATTCTGCCGCTCGTATTCACCATGACGAATCCTAAGCTGCAGACATTAACTGTAGGCTTGGCTAATCTGCGCTATGGTTCATCTGCCGCGATGCAGACGCATCTCATGCTGGCCGGCGCATGTCTGTCGGTTGTGCCGATGCTGGTCATCTATCTGATCGCCAACAAATCGTTCATGCAAATGACAGCCGGTTCGCTGAAGGGCTGAGGAAGATAGATTGCGCACATCTTGTGCAGGAAAATCAACAAGGAGGAAGTTCACTCATGACTAATTCGACTATTGGTACCTTGCAATCCAGTCCTGTTATCCACAGGCATCCGCAGAATCCGATCTTGAAGCCTTCGGATGTTCCCTATGGTCCGGCTTTGGTATTCAATGCGGGCGTGACGAAATATCAAGGGCAATATGTGATGGTGTTCCGTAATGATTACGGCAATGCGGAGCTGGGCACAGTTGAGCCGCATAGCACGACCAATCTGGGGCTGGCCTTCAGTGATGATGGTGTGAATTGGAATGTCCAAGACCAGCCATGCTGGATGTGGCATGACGAAGAAGTGGTGCGTGTCTATGACCCTAGATTAACAGTGATCGAAGGACGCTGTTATATGTGCTTCGCGGTAGACACCAAGCATGGTCTGCGCGGCGGCATTGCGGTTACAGAGGATTTCTCGAATTTTGAGGTGCTGAGCTTGTCTGTGCCGGATAATCGCAATATGGTGCTGTTCCCCGATCGTATTGGCGGCCATTATGTGAGGCTGGAGCGTCCAATGCCGGTATACAGCCGTAACGGCATCGATCGGTTCGATACATGGATTAGCGATTCCCCCGATCTAAGCTACTGGGGCAATTCCAAGCTGCTGTTGACTGTCGAGCAGGTGCCGTTCGCGAATGATAAGGTGGGGCCAGGCGCCCCGCCAATTCGGACGGATCATGGCTATCTGACGACCTTCCATGCGGTTGACATTGACCGTAATCGCGGCAAGAACGGCTGGGAAGCACAATGGCAGAAACGGTATACAGGCGGTATTATGCTGCTCGATCTAGAGGATCCTAGCCGGATAATTGGATTGTCGCGATCACCGCTGCTTGCGCCAGAGGCGCCATATGAGACGGATGGCGGATTCCGTAATGATGTGATCTTCCCGGGCGGGATGATTCTGGAGGATTCGGGCGAAGTGAAGATTTATTACGGATCGGCGGATACCGTAGAGTGCTTGGCATCCGCACATGTCGATGATTTATTAAAGCTATGCCTCGAAGATGATGACCTAAGCATGAAGGGGGGAAGTGGAGATGAGTAAGCAGGACTATGTAACCCTGCCATTGAAGCCAGTGCCCGTCTCGCATGAGGCAGATGTTGTAGTTATCGGCGGCGGTCCCGCAGGTATTGCTGCAGCGATCAGCGCAGCTGCTAATGGAGCGACCACGCTGCTCATCGAGCAGCGTGGGTTCCTCGGTGGAATGGGAACTGTTGCGCTCGTCCCAGCCTTCTGTCCATATACGGATAAGGAGAAGCCGATTATTCGAGGAGTAGGTTTAGCGTTGATGGAACGGATGAAGCGGGCATGTACGGAGGAATTCCAACAGGAATATGATCAGCTGCTGGATTGGGTGCCCATTGATCCGGAGGTGCTCAAACGGGTATACGATGATGCGTTGCTAGAGCAAGGTGTGGGGCTCCTCTATCATACCTTCGTCAGCGAGATTATCATGTCAGCGGATCAGCGGCGCGCAGAGGGCGTTGTGATCGTCAACAAGAGTGGGCGAAGTGTAGTGCGCTGCCGGTATCTGATCGATGCGACAGGCGATGGAGATATGGCGGCGATGGCTGGAGCCGCTTTTCAGAAGGGCGGTGAACAGGGTGAGCTGCAGCCGGGCAGCATGTGTTACCTGCTGGCGAATGTGGATCGCAAGGCATTCAAGCAGTTCCTGGAGGAGACCGGTGATACCGGACAGCTGCATAGGACGGTAGAACGTGCCATTCTGGATGGCGCGCTGCCTGAGGGGCGCAAGTCGATCTCTGGATTAGCTTGGGTAAGTGATTATCTAGTTGGCGTGAATTTCGGCCATGTATTCGGTGTAGACGGCACGAAGGCGGAGGACCTGACGCGGGGAGCTATTGAGGGGCGGCGCTTGGTACATCGACAGCTTCAGTTCTTCCAGCGCTATGTTCCAGGCTTCGAGCATGCACATCTGGTTGCCACTGGGGAGCAGCTCGGCATTCGTGAGACGCGCCGTATTCAGGGGGATTATGTGTTACAGGTCGAAGATTTTATTGAGGCGCGCTCCTTCCCTGATGATATTGCCCGTAACGCATATTACATCGACATTCATCTGGCTACAAGCAAGGGCGAGATGCTATTCAATCACCTGCCGCCGGGCAAGTCACACGGTGTGCCTTACCGGGTGCTGCTGCCGGTCGGAATCGACAATATGTGGGTACCGGGCCGAGCCGCTTCCTCGGATCGCGCTGTCCAGGGCTCACTGCGCGTGATGCCGAATTGCTTCGCGATGGGGCAGGCATCGGGGACGGCTGCGGCGATGGCGCTGGATCTCGGGGGACGGACCTCTCGCGAGGTGCCGATCATCGATTTGCAGACGCGATTGGTGGAGCAGGACGCATGGCTGGGCGAGAGCTTCGAGGAAGACCCCGCCACTAATGTGTGAGTAAATCCGAATATCGGAGACTGCCTGAATTCTGTATAGAATGTTACAGTACACTCAACTTGTTCTGGTATACTAATTGTAGAATTCATCTACATCATAGATTCCAGATGAGGCGGTTGATCAGATATGGCTGTGAAGAAGCTGGCGAGTCTAGTCGAAATCAAGACGAAAGCGGCAAGCATGATTCCATTCCTGCTAGGTACGTTGTATGCGTACTTCCGGTTCGATGAATTTCATACGGAACACTTCCTGCTTATGTTCTTCTCCTTGCTGTGTGTGGATATGGCGACAACAGCAATCAATAACTATTACGATTACAAGAAGGCGAAGAAGAAGTCAGGGTACGGGTATGAGACGCATAATGCCATCGTACGTTATCAGATGAGTGAATGGTCAGTGCTGGTCATTATCGCCTTGCTGTTCGGTACGGCTACCGTGCTGGGTGTGCTGCTGGTGCTGGAGACTGATCTGGTTGTGCTGGCGCTCGGATTCCTGTCATTCGGAATCGGCATTCTGTATTCCTTCGGCCCGATTCCAATCTCACGACTGCCGCTGGGCGAAGCGTTCTCGGGGCTGTTCATGGGCTTCCTGATTACCTTCGTATCGGCTTATATCCATGTGGTCGAAGCGCCGCTGGTGTTGTTGACCTATGAGCAGGCAATGCTGGGTATTCAGATGAATATTGTGGAGATCATCCTGGTCTTCGGCATCTCGATTCCAGCCATCTGCGGGATTTCGAACATTATGCTGGCTAACAATATCTGCGATCGGGAGGACGATATCGAGAATAAGCGTTACACGCTGCCAGTCTTCATTGGCAATCACAATGCGCTGATCCTGTTCCGCGCGATATACGCCCTCTCTTATCTCGACATCATTCTGCTCGTATATATCGGGGTGCATCCCGTCTGGTTGATTCTGATTGCGCTAACGATCATCCCGCTCTGGCGGAATGTGTCCATCTTCGTGAAGCGCCCTTCCAAGGCCGAGACCTTCGAGCTCGCGGTGAAGAATTTCTTGCTGCTGTGTGGAACACGCGTCATCGTTCTAGGTTTAGCTGCGCTCGGCTTGTTCTAATCGCTGCTATCGATCTGTCGGCTCGTACAAGCGGGATGTAACCTCTCATTTTTGTGGGGAGGTTACATCCTTTTGTGTACGGATGTGTATTTTACAGTATAATGGGGTGGAGGTTTATAGGGTCGTGAGGACGCGAGAACCTACAAGTCACTGTAGATGAAGGAAGGTAGCAATGACGGAGTCGAGAATGAGTGAAGCACATATGAATGATCCGGATATGACTGAAACGAATATAACAGATGCGAATAGCGCAGAAGCGAATATGTCCGAGGGGAATATTACTAGAATTCACATCGATAATCGCGAGTACATCCTGATTGGAACCGCCCATGTGTCCAAGCATAGCGCAGAGCAGGTCAAGCAAGTGATCGAGGCTGAGCGGCCGGATGCGGTCTGCATTGAACTGGACGAGGGCCGGTATCAATCGATCATGGCGGGCAACAAAGCGAAGGATACGGACATCTTCAAGATTATTAAGGATAAGAAGGCCACGCTGCTGCTGATCAATCTTGCGGTCTCCTCCTACCAGAAGCGGTTGGCCAAGCAGTTCGGTATCCAGCCAGGGCAAGAGATGATTCAGGGCATTCAGTCTGCCCGGGAGGTCGGTGCTGCGCTCGTGCTCGCGGACCGCAATATCCAGACGACCTTCGCGCGCATATGGAATAATGTTAGCTTCTGGGGCCGCTCTAAGCTGATGGTGCAGATCATCTTCAGCATCTTCAGCAGCGAGGATATCTCCGAGGAAGAGCTGGAGAAGATGAAGTCGCAGGACATGCTGGATGCGATGCTGCAGGAATTCACGGAGAGCTTCCCGCGCCTGAAGGTTCCGCTCATCGATGAGCGTGATCAATATCTGGCACAGAAGATTAGGGAGGCGCCAGGCGAGAAAATCGTGGCCGTGCTAGGTGCTGCGCATGTACCCGGTATTAAGGAGGAGATCCACCGGGAGCATGATCTGAATGCGCTCACGTATCTGCCACCGAAGTCCCGCGCTTGGAGTATTGTCGGCTGGGCTATACCCGCGCTCATTATTGCATTGATTGTGTATACCTTCTTCATGAATCCAGAGGTGGGTCTTCAGCAGACCGTGAGCTGGGTGCTCTGGACCGGCGTGCTGTCGGCGATCGGCTGCGCGCTGGCGTTCGCCCATCCGCTGGCGATTGTTACGGGGTTCCTCGCGGCTCCGCTCACTACGCTGCATCCGCTGCTCGCAGCTGGTTGGTTTGCGGGATTCGCACAGGCCTACTTCAGGCGGCCGACTGTTGGCGACTTCGAGGCGCTATCTGATGACGTCACCAGTGTCAAGGGCTTCTGGCGCAACAAGGTGACGCGCATCCTGCTAGTCGTCACGCTGTCGAATGTCGGCGCCTCCTTCGGCACGTTCATAGCCGGGGCGGATATTCTGCGATTGTTCTTCGGGAACTTGTAAGGTGATAGATGAGGTGACGCTGAGGCGACAGATGAAGTAATGTGAAGCCTGAGGCGATGTTTGTACGCGATGTAGACATAGGCGCAGTGAGCGATGAGAGCTCACTGCGCCTTTTTGGCGTTGGAATCTGGCACTGCATGGCGGGGAGAGGTGTAACAGGAGCGTGCAGTCCCTTCTACCTGACTACCCGGTCCCACCTCTCCAACCTGGAAAATACATCCGAATAACCCAAAACATAAACTTAGAGCAGTGAAACCTTATCGCAGTCCCCTCCGTCTGAGAGCCTGAACAAACTATACAGACAAACATAGGAGTGGATTCAACATGAGTAAATTCATCAAGCTAGTAACGTTAACAATCGCGCTGACGATGGTGCTAAGCGCTTGCTCAGGAGCGAATAACGACGGCAATGCGCAAGTGGATACCGGCAGCGAGAGCAGCTCGAATCAGAGTGGGACTAGCGGAGCGGGCAACGATAGCGATGCGGACGGCGGCACGGAGGATGGCGACGCAACGGATAACGATACTGACGGCAGCAGTAATGATGGCGACAGCAGCAACGGCGACAATGACAGCGACAATAACAGTAACTCCGCAGGCGGCGGCAGCGACCCAAGCCCTGGCAAGGACGAGCCTGGAGCAGATGATGGCGCGTTGACGACTGGTGCAATTATCGAAGCAATGACTACTGCTGTGGAGCAGCCTATGCAGATGGAGCTGGAGCCAGAGCTGGTGAAGGATTGGTATCATCTGGATCCGGCTCTCCTTGAGGAATACACCATTAGAATCCCGATGATGAATGTAAAGACGAATGAGCTCGCCGTACTCAAAGTCAAAGACGCAGCCGATCTCCCAGTTGTGCAAGCGGCAATCGAGCAGCGCGCGGCTGACGTACAGAAGCAATTCGAGACGTATCTGCCTGACCAGTATGAGAATGCTAAGAATTACAAGCTGATCACAGAAGGCAACTATATCCTGTTCGTGATCTCAGAGAGCGCCGATGAGCTCGTGGCTGTATTCAACGAGACAATCGCGCAATAACTAGACGGCTATGGTATTCAGCAGCTTACTCTTCTTGTTCTTATTCCTGCCAGCGGTGCTAGCGATGCACCACATTGCACCCTGGCGGTTTAAGAACCTAATCCTGTTCATCATGAGCTTGATCTTCTACGCATGGGGGGAGCCCGTCTACATCATCCTCATGCTCTTCTCTACGCTCACCGATTACCTCTTCGGGCTGCTTCTGGACAGGCCGGGCGCATCGCCTACAGCCCGCAGAATGATTGTTGCCGCCTCCATCCTGATCAATTTGGGCGTGCTCGGCTTTTTCAAATATGCGGACTTCCTCATCCAGAATGTGAACAACCTGCTCGGGATGCAGCTTCCGCTAACGGAGCTGCCGCTCCCGATCGGGATCTCGTTCTATACGTTCCAATCCATGTCCTACATCATCGACGTGTACCGCGGACAGGTGAAGGCGCAGCGCAACTGGATTGATTTCGGCACGTACATCGCGCTGTTCCCGCAATTGGTCGCCGGACCCATCGTGCAATACGGCACAATCGTGGAGCAGCTGCAGAAGCGTACAGTCACCATGACGATGTTCGCAGAGGGCGTGCGCCGATTCACCACAGGATTAGCGATGAAGGTGCTGCTGGCCAACAATATCGGTCTGCTCTGGAACACCATTTCGACCGCCAATATCGACGAGCTGCCTGTGTTGACAGCGTGGCTGGGCATCATTGCATTCGCCTTCCAGATTTACTTCGACTTCTGCGGCTATTCCCATATGGCGATCGGACTCGGGCTGATGCTAGGCTTCCGCTTCAACGAGAACTTCAACGCTCCGTACACAGCACAGAGTATTACCGACTTCTGGCGGCGCTGGCATATCTCGCTCGGCAGCTGGTTCAAGACCTACGTCTACATCCCGCTCGGCGGGAATCGCAGGGGGCTCCTCTTGCAGATCCGCAACATCCTCATCGTCTGGATGCTGACCGGCATCTGGCACGGGGCGAGCTGGAACTTCCTGCTGTGGGGGTTATACTTCGGAGTGATTCTGCTGCTTGAGAAAATAGGGCTCCTAAAGCTGCTCCAAACCCTCCCCCGCTGGGCGAGGCATGTATATGCGCTTCTGCTTATTCTAATCGGATGGGTGCTGTTCGCATTCGATCAATTGTCGGAAGGACTCCGCTATCTCGGCGCGATGCTGGGATGGAACCAGCAATCGCTGTGGAACGCGGATACGCTTTATTTCGGCTATACGAATATTGTGCTTCTCATGATACTAGTCATGGCTTGTCTGCCCAATCGGGTGAAGCTCGGCGGCAGAGCGGCCATGCTGAACCCGGTCTGGTATGGTCTGCTATTTATTCTATCCATTGCTTATCTGGTAGATGCTACGTTCAATCCATTCTTATACTTTCGCTTCTAGAGGAGGCTGCTGCTGATGAATAGGCGATCAGATCGCATGCTGGTTTGGGGCTTCGCCCTCACACTGTTCGTCATGATGACCGCACTGCTGCTCATGCCGGCACAGCGCTTCTCGGAGCTGGAAAACCGCTATCTGCAAGGCATCCCTGAGCTGACTTGGGACAGCCTGATCTCGCGCGCCTTCGCCGACGAGGTGGAGCTCTACTTGTCCGATCAATTCCCGCTGCGGGGACAGTGGATAGCCGTGAAGTCTGCGATGGAGCGGCTGCGATTGCAGCGCGAGAACAACGGCATCTACTTCGGTCAGGACGGATACTTGCTCGAGAAGTTCGAGCAGCCAGATGAGGAGAAGCTGAGGCGATATGTGGAGGCGTTGAACAAGTTCGCAGCGAATCAACAGGATGCCGCGATCAGCTTCCTGCTGGCGCCTACATCAATTGGTATATATCCGGATCGCTTGCCCTGGCTGGCCTCGGCGTTTCCGCAAGAGAAGGTGAACCGAGAGATAGCCGAGCTCCTGACCGATCGTGTGAGCTTCCTCGACGGCTTCGACATCCTCGCGCCCCATGCGGATGAACAGCTTTACTATAAGACGGATCACCACTGGACAACACGAGGTGCCTATCTTGCTTATGCGGCATATGCGCGTCAGATGGGGTGGATGCCGCTCGCGGAGGACGCGTTCGAGATCATCACGGTGAGCGATTCCTTCCTCGGGAGCTATCACACGAAGAGTCTATACAGCGGCGCTAAGCCTGATTCGATTGAAGTATACCGTCCTCATGATGCGGTGAACACCACGATGCATGTGGCCGATACGGGAGAGCGATTGGAGACCATGTATGCCGATCAATACTTGGAGAAGAAGGATCAATATGCGTACTTCCTCGGCGGTGTGCATGCACTGGTGACGCTGACAAGCGAGCTTGACCGCGGGACTGCTGATCTGGAGCGGCTGCTGGTGGTGAAGGACTCCTACGCGCATAATCTATTGCCGTTCCTGACCCTTCATGTGCCAGAAATTCATGTCATCGATATTCGCTATTACAACGGCAGTATCAGTGCGTATATGACCCAGCATGGGCTGGACGATGTGCTGCTGCTGTTCAATACGAGTACGTTCGTGGAGAATCAGTCGATTCTAGGTTTGAGATAAACAATATTTTACTGGTCTGCTGCTCGATTTGTTTATACGATATGGAGTGTAAGCAAAACGACAACTAGACTAGGAGAGAAGCAGTAGATGAACAAGTTGAAGCACGTATTACTAACCGCGATAGCGCTGCTTATGTTGTGCGCCGCTACCCATGCGCTAGCAGCTGCGAAGACATTCACCGATGTGAATGCTTCGCACTGGGCGAAGTCCTCGATTGATTACTTAACCGATCGTGAAGTGATCTACGGTTATCAGGATGGACGGTATGGGGTGAGTGATCCGATCACGAGAGCGCAGGCTGCCAGTATGATTATGCGAACCTTCGGCTGGGGGGATCTGTCTGGACAGGAGGATCCCGGATACCCGGACTTGCAGCCGAGTCATTGGGCGTATAATGAGATTGCCGCTCTGTATGGCTTAGGTATATTCACGCCTGAAGGCAGCTACAAGCCGAATCAACCGGTGACGCGCGCTGAGATGGCGGATATGCTGGTGAAGGCGTTCGATCTGTACAGCATCACGGCCGTGAAGTTTACAGATTTAACGCGTGACCATTGGGCTTATGAATCGATTAATAGATTAGCGGGCAAGGGCGTTACGAGCGGCTATCCAGACGGCAGCTTCCGTCCGGATGCGAATGTGACGCGGGCAGAATTCGCAGTATTGATGACGAAGGTGCTGAAGGAGGATTACAGCACCGTTCGGCCAGGCTTCGATGGCGCGATTTATGATCTTGAGGTTGGCGGTCAGACGTATCAGTTAGACGAGCCGTTATTGCTGACGGATCGCTGGCTCGCGCCTGCTGAGCTGTTCGAGAAGATGGGCTATTACCTGGAGTCTCATGCGGCCGGTGAGCTGGACATTACGACGACCGATGGGCGAGTGATTCACTTGTACGAAGGTCAATTCGAGGTGTGGGTGGGCGACACCTCTGTACAGGTGGATAATCCACTTGTCCGTATGAATGGGCAGTATTATATTGCTGTTCACGGCATTCTTGAAGTGCTGGAGAAGCCGTTGGTGTTCTATCCGGATCAGTTTATTATCCGACTAGAGTCACCAAGAATCACCGTTGCACAGATCAATCGCGAGCTGCCAGAGGCGGTTGTGCGTGTCATTCACAGTGATCAGCCTTACTGGCATTGGTCGAAGCGAGATCGAGATTACCTGGAGCTTATTCGCCGCGACGGAGCAGCTGGTAAGAGCGAGCAGCTGCTAGAGGAGATGAAGCAGCTGACCGATACGTATTACGCAGTTGAGCAGGAGAAGCTGGTTATTCGAGGCGTGAATTACTTCTCGGATAGTGTATCGGGTAAGCTCGATGCCATCAGCCGCGGCATAGAGGCGCGATATAAGCTGCTGTATGCTGCAGAGCCGTATGCTTATCCAGCCGTTGGGACCAGCGGCGCGGTAGGAGGCTTCAGCGCGAACAGATACGAATTCGATTATATCGTCTACGACCATAACTATGACCACTACCCTAGGAATAAACAGCTATTAATTGATGCAATTAACACGAATACAGATCTTCCGCTCGAGCAATTCAAGGGATTGAATATTCACGCTATTCCATTCTCCATCCGTGAGGTAGCTGCTGATGGCAGCGCGCAGACATGGGCCGGGCTTGCTTCGGGCTCCAGACAGATGCTTGTTGTAAATTCTGGTGTCGGCACCTTCGTCCATGAATTCGGGCATAACTGGGACAGCAGATACGGCGATCACACCGCTTATCTGAAGCTGCGCGGTAAAGAAGGCTACACGCCGAAGTCCTCCGATTGGGCGGATCGTGTGGTCGAGAACTTCGCTGAGGATTTCGTGGCGGCTTTCCTGACTGGTCCTGACGGCGATGCGCATAAAGGCGTATTCGGTCAGCCGACCAGCGAACAGATCGCAGCGATTCGTCAATTCGTCAGCGAGCGTACGCCTGCAGCTGTGACGGAAGAGGACGAGCTGATCATCAACGGCGCGATTTTGCTGCCGGATGTGCTGGCTGCCGTAGATGGCAAGTTGCATGTTCAAGGCAAGTCCAGTCATCATCTATTCGGTATGATTAAGCATATCGCATCAGGTACCGAGACTACGATCGACTTCACAGCGAACAGTCAAATGGTCGATCAAGTTGTACAGCTGCCTGAGCCAGGCATCTATCAGGTGAACATCGGCGGCAAGAGCATGATGATTGTGTATCCATAGTCGAACAAAATGCTAGTCATAGAGCGGGTTCAATCCTTCCTCGGTGTCTTTCTCGCGAGGATAGATTGGATCCGTTCTTTATTTGTAGAAGTATAAGCTTTCAAGGTAGTAGAAGGCTTCCGCTTAAGGGGTTAGTTGAAATTACTTCAACTAAATCGAAGATTTTGTTGGATTTTCGATGGATAGTTTAAATCTGTTTACCTATTTTCGGAGAAGTGGGGCATATGGGGCGGAATTCGCGGTCATCGTGAAAATTAGCTTAAAGGATTTAACCTAAATCACCAAAAGTAGCTGAAAATGCGATTATAGTGTAAAGGATTTCAACTAAGTCACCGTCACCGCACCGGCTTGAACACCCGTGCCCTCCTTATGCGAGCACGAGTGTTCAAGCCGGAATCGTCCAGTGATAACGGTGAGGCTGTGCTAATTGATAAAGGAGTGCAGAAGTTGATTGAACGTATCCCGTTCCTCATAAAATGCGCCATGTCCGCTATATGTGAAAGGAGCTAGCTGGGAATGGCGAATCTTCCTGCTGAGCTCTTGCGCTTGCGAGAATGGGATGACCTGATCGTGAATGCCATGAATGATTAGGGTTGGAACGTGGATAGCGGATAAGTCGGATTCGAGATTGGAATCCCTGAGCATCACGATAACCGCTGCTGTCGACCAGCCTGCTGCCTGCAGTCCCAGCTGGATGAACCAATCCGAGAAGGGCTCGCTGATATACTGGAAGAAGAAGCTCTCTGTGACATCCCGCATCATCTTAGGCCGATCATGACAAGCTGTAGTTAGCAGTTCAGCGGCTTTCTCGTCCGTGAAGCCTGTAGGCGCGGCGGCATCGATCAGGACAAGCTTGGATACGCCGAAGCCATGATGCCGAGCCATGTAGCGAATGGCGATCGCTCCGCCCGTGGAATGACCTACCAGCGTGAAGGCATCTAATCCAAGCACATGGACGACCGCTCGAATATCATCCGCCAATCGGTCGTAATGATAGCCATGGAACGGTTTATCTGATCTGCCGAAGCCTCTCCAGTCTATCCCGATACAGCGATATCCCAACGCGGGCAGTACATTGAATTGATACTCGAATTGCAGGTGACTGAGCGGCCAGCCATGGATGAATACGATGGTCTTATTGCCTTGCGGATTCACATCCTCCACATATAAATTGACTCCTGTCTCAACAGGCACATAGTATCCCATAAGCATTCCCCCTATGCAGGTGATGATGATCAGTAGCATGATATTCACCCAGTGGCCCAATGTTGTCATGCGCAAGGAATGATTCATATTGAGCGCTCCGCAGCATACACATGCTGTATAGAGGAGTGTGATCGATATGAATGATGGAAACGATGTGGACAAGATGGTCAGACGCTATTATCAATTGAAGCAAAAGCAGAAGGAGACCGAACAGGAGCTGTCATCACTCCGCGGGAACCTCCTGCAGCATTGCCAGGAGCGGGAAGTGACAGAGCTGGAGTCTGGCGGCTATAAGGTGAAGCTCATTCAGCAGGAACGCAAGGAATTCGATGATAACAAGCTGTATCAGGCACTTCCTGATCCGGAGATCTGGCGGCTGATGTCCAAGCCCGATCCGAGTAAGATCGCAGGACTTCTTAAGCTGAATGTGATTTCGGCGGAGAAAATCAAGGACGCTTATACAGTTAAGCAGATTACACTGCTGCAAGTCGATCGGAAATGAATAGAAGAGGCGCTCCCACAATAAGATGTGCGGGGCGCCTCTTCGCTTGTCCATATATAAGACTTTATAAGTTTTCAATTTAAAGAGGCTTATATATCGACGCTAAACGGCCCATTCTTGCGAAGCTCCAAGTTTGCGCAGCAAACTACTTCGTAAGCATATCGTGGCAGCGCCGTTTAACTGGGCGAATAACCATGATTCATTGTGCAGATAGTAAGGTAGACAACAGGATTTCCGTAACAAGCCATAATAAGACGAGGAGACGAAAGCGATGCGAATGATGATGCGTATAGGCAAGGGCAGTCTGATCATCATCCTAGTGATGATGATTGTTGCGGCGTGCGGCACGAATAGCGCGAATAACGCCAATGATTCCGACAACAAGAACAATAAGGGTGGAACGGATAATGCGGGCGGTGCCAAGGAGATCTACTTCCTGAACTTCAAGCCGGAGATCTCTGAGATCTATGAGGATGTCGCGAAGAGCTATGAAGAGGAGAAGGGTGTCAAGGTCAAGGTGGTCACAGCGGCCAGCGGCACATATGAGACTACACTGCGATCTGAGATTGCCAAGTCAGACGCTCCGACGATCTTCCAGATTAACGGGCCGATAGGCTATCAGACATGGAAGGATTACACACTCGATCTGACGGATACGAATTTGTACAAGAGCTTGTCTGATCCTACTCTGGCGATTTCCGCTGGTGATCGCGCATATGGGATTCCGTATGTCGTCGAAGGCTACGGGATTATCTACAATAAAGCGATCATGGACAAGTACTTCGCATTGGGGAACAAGGCGGTCTCCATTAACTCAGCGGAGGAAATCAATAACTTTGCTACGCTGAAGGCGGTCGTAGAGGATATGACGGCGAAGAAGGACGAGCTTGGTATTAAGGGAGTATTCGCCTCTACCTCACTGGCCGCCGGAGAACAGTGGCGCTGGCAGACGCATCTGGCTAATATTCCGTTCTTCTATGAGCTGAATGAGGACACGCAGCATGATAATCCGGTGCTGGCGGGACTAGCGGCAGAGGAGATCGCCTTCCGCTACAGTGCCAATATGAAGAATATCTTCGACCTGTATATTAACAATTCGACGACGAAGCCTACATTGCTAGGAGGCAAGACGGTGGCGGATTCGATGGCTGAATTCGCGCTTGGACAAGCTGCGATGGTTCAGAACGGCAACTGGGCATGGTCTCAGATTAACGGCGTCGACGGCAATGTGGTGACCGCAGAGAATATTAAGTTTCTGCCGATTTACACAGGCATAGAGGGAGAGGAGAACCAAGGCTTGGCGGTGGGGACTGAGAACTATTTGGCAGTGAATAGCAAGGTCTCTAAGGAGAAGCAGGACGCGTCCGTCGCGTTCCTGGAATGGCTGTTCTCCAGCGATACAGGTAAGGAATATGTTGTGGAGGAGCTAGGCTTCATCGCCCCGTTCAATACGTTCGAGGAGGATGAGCGGCCCTCTGATCCACTCGCTCGCGAGGTGATGGACTGGATGGAGAAGCCGGTCACCAGCGCGGCATGGACGTTCGCAGCCTTCCCGAGTGAGGAATTTAAGAACCGATACGGCAACGCGCTGCTTGAGTATGCGCAGGGCACCTTCACATGGGATCAGGTAACGGAGACTGTGAAGGAAGCATGGCGGGCCGAGCGGGCCAAGTAACCCGAGACAGCGCCTGCAGCGCAGATCAAATTACACTATAACCAGGAGTGCTGCACATCCTGACTGGGTGTGCGGCCGCCTGATATCAGGGAGCCGTTCTATGCAGCAGATGATGAAGCGATACTTCGCGTTATTCGCCTTGCCGACCTTACTTGCATTCACGGTTGCATTCGTGGTGCCGTTCGTGCTGGGTGTCTACTTGTCCTTCAACGAATTTACTACGGTTACGAATGCCAGATGGGTGGGACTTAGCAATTACGCCAGATTACTCACAGACCAAGACTTCTTGAATGCGCTCTGGTTTACGGTCCGATTTACGATTGTGTCCGTAATCAGCATTAATGTCGTTGCCTTCCTCTTCGCGCTGCTTTTGACCAGAGGGGTGAGGGGTACGAATGTGTTCCGTACGATCTTCTTCATGCCCAATCTGATCGGCGGAATTGTCTTGGGATACATATGGCAGTTAATTATTAACGGCGTTCTGTATTATGGGGACGCGACCTTAATGCTTAAGCCAACCTACGGCTTCTGGGGATTAGTAATTCTCATGAACTGGCAGCTGATCGGATATATGATGGTGATCTATATTGCCGGCTTGCAGAACGTGCCCCGGGATCTGATTGAAGCCGCGCGTATAGACGGCGCGACGAGCGGCGCGATTCTACGCAGTGTGACGATGCCGCTGGTGATGCCCTCCATTACGATCTGCCTGTTCCTTACGCTCTCGAATTCCTTCAAGCTGTTCGATCAGAACCTGGCGCTTACGGCAGGCGGACCATCCAAGAAGACGACGATGCTGGCGCTGGATATCTATAATACGTTCTATGGCAAGGCAGGCTGGGAAGGCGTGGGCCAAGCGAAGGCTGTCGTCTTCTTCCTCATGGTCGCCTTGATTGTACTCATCCAGCTGCTGCTAACCAGAAGCAGGGAGGTAGAGAGCTGATGGCAGACACTACATTGCCTAGACGATCCGGCAGCGGCTGGATATTCGCTATTCTCGTTATTCTGGCCGCGCTGTTCCTGGCTCCCATCCTGATCGTATTCTTGAATTCCTTCAAGGGACGGTTCTATATCAGCGATACGCCATTCCAGCTGCCGAACGCCGAAACCTTCGTCGGATTGGACAATTACACGGGCGGCATAGCGAAGATTGGATTCATGAACGCCTTCGGCCTGTCGGTATTCATTACGGTGTGCTCGGTCGCGGTGATCGTGCTGTTCACATCGATGACGGCTTGGTTTATTACACGTGTGAAGTCAAGGTTCACCACGATGCTCTACTTCCTGTTCGTGTTCTCGATGATCGTCCCCTTCCAGATGGTGATGTTCACCATGACCAAGACGGCCAATATGCTGCGCCTGGATAATCCGGTGGGAATTATCTTCATCTATCTAGGCTTCGGCGCGGGTCTGTCCGTGTTCTTGTTCAGCGGCTTCGTCAAGTCCATTCCGATCGAGATTGAAGAGGCGGTTGTCATCGATGGCTATACGCCGCTGCAGATGTTCTTCAAGGTCATCCTGCCGCTGCTGAAGCCGATTGCGATCACTGTTGCGATCCTGAATGTGATGTGGATTTGGAATGACTATCTGCTCCCGGCGCTCGTGATAGGCTCGGAGTACAGGACGATTCCGATCGCGATCCAATATCTGAAGGGCGGCTACGGCTCTATCGATATGGGGGCGATGATGGCGATGCTCGTGCTGGCGATCGTGCCGATCATTATCTTCTACCTGTTCTGTCAGCGATTCATCATCGAGGGTGTTGTTGCAGGCGCGGTGAAGGGGTGAGAGGTAATGGCGGGCTATAGGCCGGAATGGTGCGTGATACGTCGATAGTAAAGTGTGGCCGGAATCCAGCGCTGGATTCCGGCCTTTTCCTTTGTAGATGCTAAGGATTTGACTTATTTGGTCAGCTGGATAATCCATAGGTCGTATCCAGCCAGCTGCTCCGAGCTGCCTTGCAGTGTTCGGCCGCTGAGCAGATCAGTGCCAGCTTGCCCACCGAGATCAACAACTACAGCATCCGCGATATGATTAAGCACGAACAAGTAGTCCTGCCCGTCCTTCGACCGCATGGTCACTTCGATGCCTTCCGGTACAGCATCGAGCAAGGGGACGATACCGCGGTCGGCGCACAGCTGCGGCAGCCAGTCTTGCAGGAACGCAGCCTCCGGGCTAGTCGCCACATACCAGGCTTCGCCAGCGCCGAACCTGTTCACCGTCAGCGCAGGCATGCCGCGATAGAAATCCTCGCCGTATACGGCCTTGACTTCGGCGCTCTCGGCATGAATGAGATCGCACAGCATACCGCATTCATATTCCGCCTGTAGACCCGCTTCGCTGCCTTGTATGACGATTCGATTGCGCTGCTCCGGGAATAGGGCATCAATCTCCTCTGCCCAGATGCCGAGCAGCTTGCGCAGCTCACCTGGATAGCCGCCCGTCTGGACGAGATCGCTCTCATTGACGATGCCGCTGAAGTAGGTCGTGATGAAGGCGCCGCCCGATTCAACATAATGCTCGAGCTTGTCGGTTACCCCGGGCTTGACCATGTAGAGGACCGGCGCGATGACCAGATCATAGCTGCTCAGGTCCGCCTCCACACTAATTATATCTGCCGCTATGCCTGAGCGGTACAGCGCATCGTAGAACTTATGCGCCTCGTCTACATACTTCAGGGCGATGGTAGGTCCGCTCGAGAGCTCAACCGCCCACCAGTTCTCCCAATCGAATAGGATCGCCACCTTGGCCTGACTGCGCGCATCCAGCAGCGTATCACCCAGCTGCCCCAGCTCGGCGCCGAGCTGCGCACATTCGCGGAATACGCGCGTATGCTCGTGACCCACATGCTCGATGACGGCCCCGTGATACTTCTCGCATGCGCCGATCGACCGGCGGAGCTGGAAGAACATGACCGTATCCGCTCCGCGCGCTATCGCCTGATAGCTCCAAAGCCGCATCACACCTGGGCGCTTGAGCGAATTGTAGGGCTGCCAATTTTGCTGACTGGGGGTTTGCTCCATCAGCATGAAGGGCTGACCGTCCTTCAGTCCGCGCATCAGATCATGCATCATTGCCGTGTAGCTGTGGGGGGTATCGAAGCGCGGATAGTTGTCCCATGACACGACGTCTATATGCTTCGCCCACTTGTGGTAGTCCAGCTTCTTGAATGCGCCCATCATATTCGTCGTAACCGGAATGTCTGGCGTGTGCTTCCGGACTGCTTCGTATTCTAGCTGGTAACAGCCCAGCAGGCTGTCGGACTGGAAGCGGCAGTAATCGAGCGAGATGCCCTGGAAATTCGTCGAGGTTCTGCCCCCGGGACCGTGCCACTCCTCGCTGAGTCCGCTTGGCAGCACGATGTCTTCCCAGTCGTAGAACACATGCCCCCAGAATCCGGTGTTCCAAGCGCGGTTCACCTCGTCGAGCGTGCCATAGCGCGCCTTCAGCCATTCGCGGAAGGCCGCCTCGCAATTGTCGCAATAGCAATTGCCTGCGCCGCCGTATTCATTATTGATATGCCAGATGAGCAGCGCCGGATGATCCTTGTAGCGCTCCGCAAGCTTCTCCGCCATGCGAGGGGCGAAGGTTCGATAGCTGGGACTGTTCGGGCAGGAATTATGCCGCCCGCCGAACTTATGCTTGCGTCCGTCGAAATCGACATAGCGCACATCGGGATACTTGCGGGCCATCCAGGCCGGATGGGCGGCTGTGCTGGTCCCGAGACAGACCCCGATGCCGTCGGCGTGGAGCTTGTCCATCATCTCATCGAGCCAGCCGAAGTCATACGTATCCTCGTCAGGTTGGTTCCGAGACCAGCCGAACACATTCAGCGTAGCGACGTCTATGCCAGCAAGCTTGAACATGCGCAGGTCTTCGTCCCAGATCGGCTTCTCCCATTGATCGGGATTGTAGTCGCCGCCGTACCAAATCTTAGGCATCTTCATGTTAATCATCTTGTCACACCTCACCCTAATATGATAAAAATACAATATGTTCCTATTATATGATGGTTAATCTCCTTGTCCCATATAGAATTAGGGATAATCCATATAAGAATATGGAGGCTTATGATGATGAGACGCGCGGTTCCGGCGATTCCTGCCCAGCAGCTGCCCTTACAATTGGAGACGATCGGCAAGAATCCGGATCAGGAGACGTTGGAGCGCCCTGACGGCTACCCTTGCTTCCACTGGCTGCAGACCGTGGACGGAGAGGGGGAGCTGGTGGTGAACGGTCAGGCATGGCGGCTCCCGGCATGCACGGGCGTTCTGCTCGCGCCGGGAATCGCACACCGCTATGAGGCGAAGTGTGAACGCTGGCAGACCGCGTATATTACGTTTCAAGGCAATATGGCGGCAGGGATCATACAATCCTTCGGCTGGAACCAGGCTGAGCGGTTTCAATGGGATGCGCAGAGTGATCACATTGCCGCACAGCTGCTTGACATGCTGACTTCCGCTGAGTCGAGCAGGGATCCGTCCGGGTGGCAATATTCTGCTGACTTGTATCGCTTCCTAACGCTGCTGCGGACGATCGCGAGAACGACGAATCGAGCGTCGATGTCGACCCGGCTGGAGCGGGTGCAGGGGCTGCTGGACTTCCTGGATCATGCATTCGTTAATCCAGAGCTTGGACTAGCCGAGATGGCCGCGCAGCTGAGCATCAGCCAGCGCCAGCTGAACGAGCGATTCCGTGAATTATTCGGGCAGACCGCCTACGCGTATCTCATTCAATTGCGCCTGCGCAAGGCCAAGGAATGGCTGCCTGCGCGGCCCGACTGGTCTGTCCGGCGCATCGGGGAGGCGGTAGGGTTCCGGGACGCCAGCCACTTCGTGGCGACATTCCGCCAGAAGGAGGGCATGACACCAGAGACATACCGCAGGCTGCATGTCACGGACGCGCCCCATCCTTAGGTTGATTTATCAAGCACGTTCCGCTATCATTAACCTTATTATTACAACAAAGGACTGATGGGTGAACAATGAAGAACTAATCGTATTGTCTGACGAATGAAGTGTAAATTCGGTTAGCAATAGGATTAGTCTGCCCATTACCAGAGGTCCGAGATAGACATGTGCGCCCATCGCGCGCGCTCAGCAGCTTGCTGTGAGAGCGGATGATGCGCATAAGGATCTATCTGTACCTACAGCGACTAATCCTTCCACAATCATTTGCGGGAGGTTTTTTTATTATGACAATCACACGTATTCATAATCTCGGAATAACGATACAAGATCGAACACTTCTTACAGGCTATAACGCGGACATCGCTGCGAATGCGCGCATAGGCCTGATCGGACGCAACGGAAGCGGGAAGTCCTCGCTGCTGTCGATTCTTGCGCGCGAGACAGAGCCATCGACCGGGTCCATCGAATGGCTGACAGCGCCGCAGATTCATTATGTCAAGCAGGAGGAGCCCCAGTTCAAGATTGATGCTCATGGGGCCGACACCATAGAGGCGCTCTCGAAGTGGCAGGTGCCCAGCGCCGCGTATGCTCAGCTCAGCGGGGGAGAGAAGCTGAGGCAGCGTCTGGCGGATGCCTTCGCGCGAGCATCTAATCTCCTCCTGCTGGATGAGCCGACGAACCATCTCGATCAAGAGGGTCAGGCTTATCTACGCGCACAGCTGCGGGCCTTCCCCGGAGCGGTGATCATCGTATCTCACGATCGGGCGTTCCTGGATGATACGGTAACGACGATCTGGTCGATTGAGGATCAGGATGTGCATGTGCTTCGCGGGAATTACAGCGCGTATGCGAGCTGGCGCGAGCATGAGCGTGTGACAGCTGAGCGGGCCTATGAGAAGCAGAGGAAGAAGGCGGCGCGGATAGAGGCGCAAATCGCAGAGCTGTCGAGTTGGTCGGAGAAGGCGCATAGAGACTCTACGAAGCAAGAGGGCTTCAAGGAATATTATCGGCTCGCCGCCAAGCGTATGGATAAGCAGATCAAGTCCAAGCGGCGCATGCTGGAGAAGGAACTAGAGAAGCATAAGATTGAGGAGCCGAGGGAGGAACAGCGCATCGCCTTCAGCCTCACGCCGGACAGTAAGGTCGGTAAGCGCGTGCTGGAGGTGAATCGGTTCTCGAAGCAATACGGTGATCGTCGACTCTGGCAGGATGCGCGCTTCACCATTCAGCATGGCGAGAAGCTTGCGCTTGTTGGTGACAATGGCAGCGGCAAGACGACCTTCATCCGAATACTCCAGGGTGAAGAGCCCTTCGAGGGGGAGCTGTGGCGTTCGCCCAGTCTGAAGATCGGCTGTCTGTCCCAGACAGTGTTCGACCTGCCGGAGTCTCTGACGCCGGAGCAGCTCTTCCAGGCAAGCGGCTATGAACAGCGCGGCTTGCTGCAGACCCGCATGCATCAGCTCGGCTTCACGAGCGCGCATTGGCATCAGCGGATCGCAGAGATGAGTATGGGGGAACGGGTCAAAATAAAGCTTCTCCTCCTCATGACCAGCCAGATGAATGTGCTCATCTGCGATGAACCGACGAATCATCTGGATCTGCCATCGCGCGAACAGCTGGAGAAGGTGCTGGCCGCCTATGCAGGCACCTTGATTGTCGCATCGCATGATCGTTATTTTGTCGAGAAGGTAACGAATGGGTCGCTGCGATTCCACGGGGGACAGCTGGTCAAGCGGAGTGATTCTACTGAACTGGAAGCCTCTGACGATGGAAGGGAGCAGAAGCTGGCGCTGGAGACGGAGCTGCAGGCCGTGCTGGGCGAGCTTAGCTACTTGAAGCCCGCGGACCCGCGGTATCAGGAGCTGGATCTTCGCTATAGCGAGCTAGCCAAGCAGCTTCGGAACATGGGTTAGATAGCGATGTAAGACCGATACAAGGAGAGGTGATGAACAACAATGAAGTCTAGAGGCAGTCATCTGTTCCTGGCTGTTGCGATTCCACCGGCGATTCGGTCGCAGATTAGTGATCTGCGCGGCCAATTGGCCAATGGGAGCAAGGCGTTCAAGAAGCTGGTGCATCCGGACGATTACCATATCACATTGAAGTTTCTAGGTGTGGTGGAGGATGGGCTTGTCGAACAGGTGAGGTCAGCGGCTGCGCATGCGGTATCCGAGCATACGCTGTTCACGCTGCGCGCTGCAGGGGTAGGTGTATTCGGCAAGCCTGCGACGCCGCGCATTCTCTGGTTAGGCGTCGGCGGTGACACGACCGCGCTCAGCAAGCTTCAATCGGATGTCGAGGCGGCGATGGTGCCGCTTGGATTCGCTCGCGAGGATCGGCCCTATCGGCCGCATATCACGCTGGCGAAGAGCTATGTAGGCGAAGTGCCGTTCGAACTGACACAGGCCGGGCGTGCGATAGATCAGCAGGTGATGGCGCTAACCTGGGAGGTCGGCGAGGTCGTGCTCTATCGCACGCATCTGGGTGCTGCGCCCATGTATGAACCGGTAGCGGAGCTCGCGCTGTCTAGGGTTGATTCAGCAAGGTCCTCGTAATACCAATGAAGTATTCCGATTCCCGTCGAATATGATTGAGGACGACAATGGCAGTCTGATTACTCTTCAATGCCTCACTTTCTGTCCCCAGCTGATTCAGCAGCAGGATGAAGTGCTCGCTCTGCTGCATGGCGAATCGAACAAGGTCCATCACCTGCGTGTAGAATGCCGGACCAAGCGGTCTTCCCGCGGCTCTGACTACGGTCTCGATGTCGCGCACGAATGCCGCTTGCGTCTGGGAGAACGCCTGCTCCCAGGCTTGCAGCGCTTGCACGAACGGCTGCTCCAAGTTCGGAACGAGCGCGCGTATCACCTCCGTATGCTCCGCCTCCTGATGCTTCCAGAATTCCCCTTCGTCGAGTATTCGCAGCGGCATCTGATCGCCATAATAGAATTGCATGACGGTACGCCTCCTCTAATTGATGCATGATAGTTGCCTCCACCATTCTATGCGAATATCTGCGCAATTATGGCAGAATACTGCGATAAGGATCATGTACCTGAGCGAATTAGCCGTGTATACTTAATAAGAATGAGCGCGGGTAGGCGCGGATGAATCCTAGCTGGCCGCGGAATGTTCGATAGAGAGGAGAGCATGCACACGATGAAGGTAATTGTAGGTATGACTGGCGCGACAGGGGCGATCTTCGGCATTCGGCTGCTGGAGCTGCTGCGCATCGCGGAGGTGGAGACACATCTGGTGATGTCGACTTGGGCCGCTGCGACGATTAAGACAGAGACCGACTATTCGCCGCGTGATGTGGAGCGGATGGCCGATTATACATACTCATCCAAGGATCTGGGAGCGAGAATCTCGAGCGGATCATTCCGCATGGACGGTATGATCATAGCGCCTTGCAGCATGAAGACGCTGGCATCCATCCGTGTCGGATTAGCGGACAACCTGATCACGCGCGCTGCGGATGTCATCCTGAAGGAGCGCAAGCAGCTGTTGCTGCTGACCCGTGAAGCCCCGCTGAATGACATTCATCTGGACAATATGCTGACGCTGTCTCGCATGGGCGCGACGATCTTCCCGCCGATGCCGGCGTTCTATAATCATCCCGCTACGATCGGGGATATCATCGATCATATCGTCTACCGCGTGATCGACCAATTCGGCATTCATATGCCGGAAGCCAAGCGCTGGGACGGCCTGCAGTAGGGAGAGGAGAAGACGAGCCATGATCCATACGCAAAATAACCAACTAGCATCAGATATCTATAACTTCCTGAACGGGGAACAGCTGCCGAATAAGCAGCATGAGGCGATGCTGCTGCTCACTGTCAGCGAGGAGGGCTGGCCGCATACCGCCATGCTTAGTGTGGGCGAGGTGCTCGCGATCAGTCCGACTGAGCTGCGGATCGCATTATGGCCGGACACACAGACCTCGGGCAATCTGCTGCGCACCGGACAAGCGACGCTCGTCATCGTCCATCGCGGCAAGGCTGTCTATATTCGTCTGACCTGCGACAGCCTTGGTGAGCTTGCGCACGCGCATCATCCCAGAACACGATTCCTTGCTCGAGTAGTGTCATATCGCGAGGATGTGGCCGCGTACGCGGACATCACCTCGGGCATCACCTTCGAGCTCAAGGACCCGGCTGCCGGAATCGCTCGCTGGGAGCAGACGCTAGGGGAGCTGCGGATGTGATCCCGCCTATCCGGTTGTTCTTGGCCGCCGGAGTGGCCACATCGCCGAACTTCATGGAGGAGTTCCGGTGTGAGTTGCAGAGTAGAATGGAGAGCCAGTCCATCGTAGTCGAATCCGAGCTGGCGCATCCCTATGGCTATTGGAGCAGGCCGCTGTCCGCGCAGCTGCGAGAGGCTGGCCGCGATCTGAGGCGCGGCGCCAGCGGATACCGCGAATCGATCGGCGGCGCGAGGCTGCTGGAGGCGATTGATGCGCATCCCAGCAGTCAATCTGGGCAGTCGTGGCAGACTGTCCTGATCGGTCACAGCGCAGGCGGCACAGCTGCTGTGCATGCTGCGATGCGGCTGCGTGAACGCTCGGCGAGCGCAGGGCCTTGCCTAGTCGTGATGATCGGCTCGCCGCGATTCCGCATTCCTGCGGAGCTGCGTGAGCATATCTATTATCTCTACGCGGCGGGAGCAGCTGATCCGATCCCGCGTATTGGCGCTTTCAGCGGGTGGGGCATCCGCAGGCAGGCGCCACGCGCGGTGACGAGATTGCCGATAGTGGGCGGGCATGCGGATTATTTTCGCGGGGGGGAAGGGTTTCGGAATGCGTCTGGTCATAGTAATCTGACAATCACGTTAGATCGGGTGTGGACATGGCTGATGGAACGCCTTATTGTGGATAATGGAGGCGATGAATCGTGCGAGTAACCGTTCAGCAAGTCATAGAGCTGTTGACGGCGCCTGTTGGTATGCTGGAGCAGACGGTGGATGGGTTGCTAGTCGGTGATCCGGCGGCGCAGGTGAGCGGGATTGTGACGGCCTTCATGCCGTCCCGGCATGTACTGGAGCAGGCAGTCCAGCGGGGAGCGAATCTAGTGATTGTGCATGAGGGACTGTTCTATGCGCATCATGATCGCGATGAGCTCGTCGGTGATCCGATCGTCCAGGAGAAGCGAGTCTGGGTCGAAGCCTCGGGCCTCGCGATCTATCGGATACACGATTATATCCATCGTTATCAGCCAGATGGCATCATGGCCGGATTGCTCAGGGAGCTGGAGTGGGAGGACTATGTTCAGGAATATCACTATGCGCATGCGATCGTTGCTTGTCCAGCCTTGCGGCTGCGAGAGCTGGCGGAGCTGGTGAAGCGGAGGCTGGGCATTCCTTATGTACGCGTTGCGGGCGACCTGGAGATGCTGTGCGCCAAGGTGGGCGTTCTGGTCGGGAATCGAGGCGGCGGAGCAACGGCAATCCCGGTGCTGGCTAGAGCGGATATCGATGTCGTCCTCTATGGCGAGGGACCGGAGTGGGAGACGCCGGAGTATGTGAGGGACGCGACCCAGCAGGGCGGAGCGAAGGGGCTGATCGTCCTAGGACACGCAGAGAGCGAGGCACCTGGGATGGCGCTGCTCGCCGACCGGCTGCGTGAACACTATCCGGACCTTCCTGTACGGCATGTGAGAGAACAGTCTGCGCTGACTATTCTTAACGATACTAATAGTTAATGGTGTTAGGCGTGAGAGCTGCACAGATTAAGAAAATTGCCAGAAATAAAGGAGTATATGCGATTAGCGAGAATTGTAAATAAATAGATTCAATCAATTTCATAACGGCCTATGCAGCTTAAATGAATACTATATATTGATCGGAATGATTCACTCTGTCAATATATGGTTACCCCTAAATGGTTTTGCGTAGTTATGAAATTGATTCCATTGTAAAAGGAAGGTTTCTGCTGACAAGCGAGGTGGGTCTATCACGATTATGACACGAGTGATGCTAATTGATGATGAAGAAAGCGCTGTCGACTATCTGGAGATTCTGCTCTCGGAGATGAGCGGAATTGAAATTGTCGGCAAGTATACGAATCCGCTGCTCGCGCTAGAGGAATTCCTGCAGGTTCGGCCAGATGTTGTGTTCGTAGATGTTCAGATGCCTGGTATTCAAGGCATGGAGCTGGCTGCTCGGATGCGAGCGCTAGTTGCTGACGTGGGCATTCTATTCACGACGGCCTATTCCGAGTATGCGATTGACGCATTCGAGATGAATGCGACCGATTATCTGCTCAAGCCATTCACGAAGGATCGGCTTGCGAACGCGGTCGCGCGTATTCAGCAGCAGACCAGTCAGAACCAGGGATCACAAGATCCAGTGCGCAGCTCGATTCAGATGATGGGCGGGTTGTATCTGCATGCGCCCAGTATTAAGAACGGCGTCATACCGTGGCGGACGAATAAGGTCAAGGAGCTCTGCGCATTCATGCTGCATCATAGCTGCAAGACGCTTAAGAGTGACGAGATTATTGAGGCGGTGTGGCCGGACTCAGATCCCGTCAACGCGAGAGCGTATCTGTACACCTGTCTGTCCTTCCTGCGTAAGAACTTGAAGGAATACGATATGCCGATGGAGGTTGTCAAGTATGGCAACAGCGGGTATATGCTGACGATGGAGGATATAACGCTCGATGCGCACATAATAGGCGAACTAGTGGAACGGCGTGTTACGGATGATGAGCAGGATGAGCAGGCCATCACTAGGTTAATCGAGCTGTATCAGGGTGAGTATCTGCAAGGCTGCGATTATGAGTGGGCGTCTCCCAAGCGAGATCAATTATACTTCAAAGCGATCACCGCGCTGCAGTATCACTACGAGCACTTCACGAATAAGGGCAGGCAGGAGCTGGCCGAGCAATGCCTGCGAGCGATACTGGAGCTCTCCCCAGAATCAGAGCGCGAAGCTCGTGAATTGATGAAGCTCTACCTCGATCGGGGCAGAAGAAGCGAGGCATTGAAGCTGTATCATAGATTGGCTGCAGAGGTATGTGATAACCTGGGAGCGGAGCTCGAAGAGGAGACCATCTCGCTCTATCAGCGGTGTATCACGTAGGATGGATACTTTGAGATGGGAGACCGCTCCGCATGAATAAGAAGTGGATGGCTGCACTAATAACGATAACTGTGATGTTCGCAGCATTGTTCATTATCCACACGCTCTCAGACAGCTACAAGCTGGAGCCGTTAGTAGAGAACGGTGTTATTGATCTTAGGGAATGGGACTTCAAGGAGCAGGGACTCCTCCCGTTGAATGGCGCGTGGGAGCTGTATCGCGGACAGCTGCTGGGCGGTGACGGGGCGCGCTTGTCAGCTGAGGCGTTATTAGAGAATGAGCTTGTGAAGGTCCCCGATGAATGGCCTGCAGTGGGGGGCAATGTTCGGGGTGAAGCCACGTATCGACTGCGGCTGATCACCGACGAAGAGAATCAGGTGTTCGGGGTGAAGACCTCGACGATACGGGTCTCGAATCGACTGATTGTGAATGGACAGGTTGTAGCGGGCAGCGGTGTACCGGGCCCAGCCTCCTCCTACGAACCTAAGGTGGAGCCTTATGCGGCGTACTTCACACTTGCGCCAGGCTACAATGAACTGCTGATTCAGGTAGCCAACAAGGATTATCCAGCCGGCGGCGGAATTGTGAATACCATCTATATGGGACATAGCGCCGATATAGCCAAGCTCAATGCGCGCGTGAACGCGCATGACTGGATCATGCTCAGCTCCTTCCTGCTGATCGGACTGTTCTTCTCCATTCACTTTATGCAGCGGCTGCAGGATCGGGCCATGCTCTCACTGGGCATGGTCTGGGTATGGCTAGCTGTCTATTCTTCGCTTACAGGCGAGCGATTGATCTTCACTTTGTACCCCGATATGCCCTTTTGGCTGTACATCCGACTGCAATTCGGTTCGGCACTCGCGGTCGGCATCTCCCTGTCCTACTTCGTTCTGCAGACGCTGCAGACTTATGTCTCCAAACGAATTATCTATACATTGGTAGCATTGCAGACGATGTTGATTATGCTGACCTTCACAGGCGATCTGTGGGAGTATCGATTTTTGCTGAGTGTCTACTTCGTCGTACTGGCCAGTTCTCTGCTGTATATGACCTATATGTTCCTCTATGCGGCCATGAGACGTGTGGAGGGCAGTATCTATCTGGCCATTACGGGCATTATCGCAATAATCTATGGGATTATTCAGGGCTATGCGAATTATTTCGGATTCCCGTATTATCAGCTTCCGCCTTTCGTTCCGTTCCTGGTGTTGTTCATGCTGTCTCTATTAATGTCGCATCGCACCGTGAACTCCTATCGACAGATCGAGGCCTTGTCTGTGCAGCTGCTGCAGGCAGACAAGCTGAAGGACGACTTTATTACTAGGACATCTCATGAATTCAAGACACCCCTGCATGGCATCCAGAGTATAGCGTCATCCTTAATTGAAGACTCTGAACATGTACTGGCGCCGTCCCAACGCGAGAAGCTTGCGCTTATGATGAGCACGACGAGACGTCTGTCACAGCTTGTCTATGATATTCTGGATATGTCGAAGCTGAAGCAAGGCGAGCTTACAATAGCGCCTGTATCGATCGATGTACGATCTACAGTCGATGTGCTGCTGCATATGTTCGAATATATGCGGAGAGACCGGGATATTGTGTTCATCAATCATGTGCCGGAGCAGATGAGCTATGTCTACGTCGACGAGAATCGATTCCGGCAAATAATGAGCAATCTGCTGGATAACGCGCTGAAGTTTACCGACCAAGGCTCCATTGAGGTGTATGCCAGAGAGGTTGGACAGATGATTGAGATCGCGGTGAAGGATACGGGCTGCGGCATTAGTGAGCTCGATCAGTCCCGCATCTTCGATCCGATGATCTCGAGGGACGCGGAGCATGGAGAAGGCTTCGGGCTCGGATTGGCGATCGTCCGGCAATTGGTGGACCTGCATCATGGCAGCGTGACTGTAGTCTCGAAGTTGGGAGAAGGCGCTACATTCCTCGTTCAACTCCCATCCGCGCGCGGACGTGATGAATCAGCAACACAGAGTCCGACTGAAGAGCAGGTAGTGACCGAGCGTGAATATAAGCTGAATACGCCCTATTATAGTGAGCAGCCGGGCAAGTATACGATTCTGATCGCAGATGACCATGATTTCAATCTGAAGATCCTGATCGACGCGCTGGAGTCAATGAATTGTACGGTTATCGCGGTGAAGAATGGGAGCGAAGCGGTCGCACGGATACGGTCGAATGTGAAGATTGATATTGCGATCTTGGATCTGATGATGCCTGAGCTGTCAGGGATTGAAGTGTGCCGAATCATCCGCAAGTCGTACACGCCGCTGGAGCTGCCGGTCGTTATGGTGACAGCGGCCTTCGAGGCTAAGGATAAACTTGCGGCTTTCGACGCGGGTGCGAATGATTATCTGCCCAAGCCATTCGAGCAGTCTGAGCTGAAGGCGCGTATTCTAGGCCTGCTGGCGATGAAGGAGTCGCTGGGTAAGGCGGTCTATATGGAGATGGCCTTCCTGCAATCGCAGATCAAGCCGCACTTCCTGTTCAATGTGCTTCACTCCATAATCGCGCTAAGCTATAAGGACATCGAGAAGTCCCGCATGCTAACGAACCGGTTGGCGGATTATCTGCGTGGCAGCTTCCAGTTCAATAATACGCAGCGGCAAGTGCCGTTCGAGACAGAGCTGAATCTGATTCAGGCTTATCTGGATATAGAGCAGGTGCGATTCATGAATAAGCTGCAGGTGGACTTCGAAATCGATGAAGAGATCCGCGAGCTCAGCATTCCGCCGCTCCTCCTGCAACCGCTCGTAGAGAATGCGATCCGACATGGCGTAGGCGCCAGGATTGAGGGCGGACGCGTGCATATGACTGCGCGAGCTGAGCGCGACTGCTATCGATTCACAATTGAGGATGACGGGGTGGGGATCCCGCCGCATAAGCTGGAGCACATTCTGGACAGCGAGCTGAACGGAACCTCCGGAGTAGGCCTGCAGAATATTAATCGCAGACTGAAGTTCGAGTATGGTGTACAGCTGCGGATCTCAAGTGTTGTCGACCACGGGACCAAGGTTATGATTGAGATTCCGCGAAGCGCCTAGTCTGTTCCAATCGTAATAGCTCAGTCTTCATAGCCAATCCACCCCGATAGCCGGTTAACGCGCCGTTCTTCCCGATCACACGATGGCAGGGGATGGCGATGAGTACGGGATTAGCGCCGATGGCTGCGCCGACTGCTCGAGCAGCGCTTGGCTTCCCTAGCTGTATGGCAATATCGGCATAGGTGGCGGTCTCCCCGTAGGGGATGCGGCTAAGCGCTTGCCATACGGCAGACTGGAATGGGGTTCCGCGCAGCTCGGTTGCCATTCGGAATGTTATACGTTGGCCCGTTATATATTCAACAAGCTCCTGTCGATACGGTTGGAGCTTGTGCGCATCATGGACGAGCACGCTGTTCTTGAATTTGGCGGCGGTCCAACGCTCGAGCTCTTCGAAGGACTGATGGGGCGACCCCACATAACAGAGTCCGAGCTCCGTCGCGGCGAGATGCAATCGCCAATCCCCATGATCAATGAGCGCCCAGTAGAGGGTCTTTGCAGCTTTATTTGGCATGAATGAATCGCCTCCCAATCGGTCTGCTTCTAGTATAACTGCAATTGCTGTTAACGCGCTAGAGATTGACAGCTGAGAAGAGGTTGAGTAGAATAGATTACTGTCAGTAGTAAATCAGTAAATTAGTAATTCAGTAAACTATAAATCATGGAGGATGAATAACAATGATGAAGATTCCTACAACGTTAAAGCATAAGCCGGTCATAGTCTCGGAGAATTATGAGCAGGTGGATGGCCGGTACGCGCAGCAGTCAGACGCGAAGGGGCTGTCGCTCGGCCTGGCGCAGTGGAATGATCGCGGCAAGGTGGAGATCTCGGCGAAGGTATGGCGCTATACCGGGGAGAAGTGGTCCCGTCAATCAGAGGAGCTGCCGCTGCATCGCGTATTGGATCTGGCTATTCTCGTAGGCAGGAGCTTGCAGCACTTCCGCGACGCGTATCGTTATGAGGATTTGTACGATCCGGCATCGCCTGTGATCGATCGAGTAGGCTTGCAGGGCGACGCCATGACAGTGGCGGTATGCACGGATAATGAGCGAATTCGCGAGGATATCAAGCTGTTCAATCAAGCGCTTAGCGAGGACGGCGAGTTAATTGGCGAGCGTCTGCGGACCTTGTCACGCATTCTTGAGGAATTGGGCTATTGATGGTTATAATTGGTGTGCAGTCCTATTAGTCTTGAGAGGATGAATGAGATGACGGTTTATTCGGCTAATGCAAGGCGTTATGATACGATGGCTTACAACCGCTGCGGGAAATCCGGGCTGAAGCTCCCTGCAGTATCACTGGGCTTGTGGCATAACTTCGGAGATGTAGATGCGCAGGCGAATGCCAGGGCGATGATCTTGCGATCATTCGATCTAGGGATTACCCACTTCGATCTAGCGAACAATTACGGTCCGTCAGCGGGCTCGGCGGAGACGACCTTCGGACAGGTGCTGCGATCGGACCTGGCCGCTTATCGCGATGAGATTATCGTCTCGACCAAGGCGGGTTACTACATGTGGCCGGGACCTTATGGCGACTGGGGATCCAAGAAGTACCTCGTGTCCAGCCTGGATCAGAGTCTGAAGCGCATGGGCCTGGATTATGTGGATATCTTCTATCACCACCGTCCGGATCCGAACACACCACTGGAGGAGACGATGGCTGCGCTCGATCTGATCGTCAGACAGGGGAAGGCGCTCTATGTTGGCATCTCCAACTATAGTGCTGAGCAGACCAAGGAAGCGATCGCAATCCTGCGCCAGTTAGGTACACCGCTGCTTATTCATCAAGCCTCCTACAGTATGTTCAACCGCTGGGTGGAAGGTGGCTTGCTGGATGAACTGAATTCCGGCGGCGCAGGCTGTATCGCATTCAGTCCACTCGCGCAGGGGCTGCTCACAGATCGATATCTGAATGGCGTGCCGGAGGATTCTCGAGCAGCGAGCGTGAACAGTCCGTTCCTGAAGGGGGATGACATCACAGAGGAGAAGCTGACGAAGATCCGCGCTCTGCATGAGATTGCGGCCGCTCGTGGACAGAGCCTCGCGCAGCTAGCCCTCGTGTGGGTGCTGCGTCAAGAGGTTGTATCGTCCGTGCTGATCGGCGCAAGCAAGGTGAGTCAGATTGAGGATAATGCGGGAATCATCAACAATCTGCAGCTGAGCAGCGAGGAAGCCGAGGCGATTGAGCGCATACTAGCGTAGCTGTTATATAGAGAATCCGGGCGAACAGTGCCCGGATTTTTTGATGCGTCAATCATATCACAGTTTCGCGCTAGGAGTTGTCGACTTAATTCCAATAAGGAATAAAGATAGGAATAATTATCCTAATTTTCTAGTTCGGTTGAAATGAATTAGGAATAATAGGCCTTAGATTATTCCAAAATGGAATAAAGTATGATAGGATGAAGGTAACCATAGACAGCTTAGACTAACATCGGAGGTGAAATCATGGGTTCCTATCAACATTCTCATCCTATCAGCGCTCGTCTGATCGGACAGATCTTCCTTACCTTCTTCAAAATAAGCCCTGTCACCTTCGGAGGCGGATATGCCATGATCCCCTTGATCGAGCGTGAAATTGTCGAGCGGCGGAAGTGGCTGCAGACGGAGGAGCTGGCGGATGTGTTCGCCATGGCAGAGTCTGTCCCAGGAGCGATTGCACTTAATACATCTATTTTCATTGGTTATCGCATGGCAGGTGTGCGGGGCGCAATTGCAGCATTGCTAGGCACGCTGCTGCCTACCTTCTTCCTCGTTCTGCTGCTGAGCCTACTCTATCTTCGCTTGAAGGATCATCCCAAGGTAGAGGCCGCTTTCATGGCGATTCGTGTGACGGTCGTGGCATTAATCGCTTATGCGGCAATCAAGATCGGGAAGACGGCGGCTGTTGATCTTACGACGATCGGTATAATCGGCATCTCGATCGGCTTGATGTGGTTTACGCCATTGCATCCGATCTTCCTAATACTTGGCGGCGCTTGTGCGGGGATTACCGCTGTTGCGGTGAAACGGAAATTCCGAGTTAGCGCGCGCTGGATTCGTCCGGGCAAGCCTGCGGAGAAGCCGGCTCCGGAGATGGTGTATAAATATTCGGATTATTATTTTGGAGATGGCATCTAGCGGGGGGGTGACTTCATGTTGTGGCAGCTGTTCTGGACGTTCTTCAAGGTGGGACTCGTATCCTTCGGGGGCGGCTATGCGATGATACCGCTTATTCAGGAGGAGGTCGTGGAGCGATACGGGTGGTTGACGACGACGGAGTTCATGGATGCGATCGCGTTGACGGGTATGGCGCCAGGACCAATCGCGACGAATACGGCGATCTATATCGGGCTGAGAGAGGGCGGTCTGGCAGGAGCGATTATATCCGCTGCAGGCATGGTGCTGCCATCGCTGCTGATCATTCTGATTGTAGCTACTGTCTTCCAGCGGATCCAGCATAATGAGCGGATTCAGGATGCCTTCTATGGACTGCGGGCGGTGATTACGGGTCTGATCGTCTATGCGGCTATCCTGTTCGCTGTACGCAATCAAATCTTCACAGGTCTGGATTGGACGACTGTCGCGCTTACCCTGATTTTATTAGGCTCGTTAATTGCGCTGTTGCGCTACCGCATTCATCCGATTTATGTCATACTTATATCTGGATTGGTAGGGATTGCCGTGTTCAGCTAATGCCGCCAATAATCAGATTGTTAGGGGTAGACCGGATGCTTATACAGGATCGCATGACCTCGCGGAAAGCGAAAGAAATCTATGCATCGATCCGCAGGCAGGGCACGATGTCCAAGCTTGACCTGATGCAGGTCAGCGGGTTGACAGGGAGCACGCTTACGCGGATTTTGGAGGAGTTGACGACGCAGGGTCTCCTCATCGATGTGGGATTAGGTGAGTCGACAGGTGGCCGCAGGCCTATTCTGTATCAGACCAATCCCCACTATGGCTATGCGCTCGGTCTGGATATCTCGCGAACCTATTCGAAGCTGGTGCTGACGGACCTGCATCTACAGAAGCTGCAAGCACGCACTTGGACGATGGATGCGGATATGACACCGGATCGCTTGATCCATGAGGCGGCACGGTCTGCGCTGCAGATGATTGCCGATCAGGGAATTGCGCGCGAGTCTGTGCTAGGGATGGGGATCGGCGCAGTAGGCCCGTTGGATCGGTTGAACGGACGACTCATTAATCCGCTAGGCTTCCCCTCTGCTGGATGGCAGGGTTATGAGATCTGCAATCGGATGGAGGAACAGCTGGGACTGCAGACTGTGCTCGACAATGGAGCGAACACTGCCGCACTGGGCGAGTATTGGCTATCGACCGGCGAGCAGCTTGAGCATATGCTGTATCTGCATGTCGGTGTCGGTATTCGCACAGCGATGATTGTCGGCGGGGCGATTGTGTATGGGGCGATTGATATGGAGGGGGCCATCGGTCAGATGATTGTGCAGGCGGACGGTCTGCCCTCCCGGCATACCTCAGGCAATTATGGCGCGCTTGAATCGTATGCCACAACCTATGCGATTGAACAAGCGGCGAAGTCGCACCTGAAGCTTGGACGAGCATCGATGCTGCGGGAGCGAGTGGGGCAGATCGAGGAGCTGACGTACCCGATGATTGAGTCCTGCTTGGCGGAAGGCGATCCGCTGGCTCAGGAGCTGTTCGAACAGGCGGCCTCCTACTTCGGGATCGGTCTTGCGAACCTGCTCAATATTCTGCATCCGCAGAAGGTAATTCTGGGCGGTCCGCTCATCTCGGGCAATGAACAGTTCTTCCAGCATGCTGTTGACGTCGCGGTTCAGAAGATGTACGCCTCTCATGTGTATCAGGTTCAATTCGAGAGAAGCAAGCTGGGCGATGAAGCGGTTATGATCGGCGCCGCTGCGACGCTAGTGAATAAATTGACTGACTAACAGGAGGAGTTCGCATGCTATCACCGGTGTTCCTGGCCCATGGTTCGCCATTCACCATATTCGAGAAGTCTGATTTCACGCAATTCTTGAGTGAATTTGGCAAGCAGCATCGACCCAAAGCGATCGTCATCTTCTCCGCCCATTTCGAGAGCGAGATCACGACAGTCGCGGCCACAGATGATATTCATGAGATGGTGTATGATTATTACGGCTTCCCAGATGAATATTACAAGGTGCAATACCCAGCCAGAGGCTCATCGATCGTTGCCGCTATGGTGGAGGAGAGACTTAGACAACAGGGCATCCCCGTGCAAAATAAATACAGAGGACTCGACCATGGCGTCTTCCCGATCCTCTCGCATGCCTATCCGGAGGCAGATATTCCTGTTGTACCGGTGTCTGTTAATCCGTTCCTGCCAGCGCGTCAGCATATCGCCATTGGCGAGGCGATGAGAGGATTGGAGAAGGACGGTATCCTGGTCATCGGCAGTGGGTTTATTACGCATAACTTCAACGAATTCGATAGAGACAAGTATGCGAAGCCTCGGGAGTGGGCGGTGCAATTCAAGGAGTGGATTGTTGAGAAGCTGCTGGCGAGGGATTTCGAAGCAATGGCGCAATACGAGACACTGGCACCGCATGCCAGACGAGCAGTTCCTCGGGCGGAGCACTTCGTGCCGCTGCTGATCGCGCTGGGCGCCAGCCATCCTGACAGTCAGGTCAAGGTTCTCTTCGATACTATTGAACATGGATCGGGCAGTACGCTGAGTGTACAGTTCTAATTGTAGGTGGAGAGCCTGTCTGACTACTCAGGCACATGTACGAAAAATCATACAAACCGCAACTCGGTATCATCGGCGCTGCTCTGAGTGAATGTTACTTATATCCAACATTCTCGCTATATAAGTCCGTTATAAGCTAGAGATATTGCGATAATCCAACATTCTTTAATAGATTTGCGAACATCAGAAGAGTGATCGGTAGTAATGTTGGATAATGGTAACAATTCACTTGAATCGCCCTTGCTTACGTGTAGAATGTTGGATTTCTGCAATAATGTGATCTCTACCTCAAGTAGTTTCAGTAATTTAGGCAGAAGGATAAGGTGATAAGATGTCTGAGCAGATGAAGCCATGTTGCGCAGCTTCTCGAGCGGAGGCGGCACTCGGCGGATCGGCCAATGCGGCCCATGGAGCTGCATCGCTGCACCCACAGATGCTGGGAGCTGAACTGGACAAGCAAGAGCAGCAAGCTGCCCATGAGATGATTGAGCTGCCAGGGGGCGAATATCTAATGGGGACTGATGCTAGAGATGGATTCCCTGCGGACGGCGAAGGGCCGATTCGCCAGGTGAAGGTGGATCCCTTCGCCATTGCCGCCTACACAGTGACGAATGATCAATTCCGCGCATTCGTAGAGGCGACGGGCTATGTGACGGATGCGGAGCGCTTCGGCTGGAGCTTTGTTTTCCATCTGCTGGCTTCTGAAGAAGTGAAGCAGCAGGTCGAGCAGGTGCCGGTCAGCACACCGTGGTGGCTGACGGTTCACGGTGCCTATTGGGCGCAGCCTGAGGGGCCAGGCTCTGATGTGAGGGATCGCGGTAATCATCCGGTTGTCCATGTCTCTTGGAACGATGCGGCAGCTTATTGTGAGTGGTCCGGCACTCGCCTGCCGACCGAGGCGCAATGGGAATTCGCGGCGCGCGGAGGACTATCGCAGAAGACGTATCCTTGGGGCGATCTGTTGAAGGAAGGCGCAGAGCATAACTGCAACATCTGGCAAGGGAAGTTCCCCGATGTCAATCACGCCAGTGACGGTTATGTCGGTACTGCGCCGGTGGATGCCTATGCGCCTAACGGCTATGGGCTGTACAATGTGGCAGGCAATGTGTGGGAGTGGTGCCTAGACTGGTTCGATCCGAGCTATCATCGCGCGACCGATACAGACAATCCGCTGTTCACACGGGAGACCGGTCGGCGCTCCATGCGTGGCGGCTCGTTCCTCTGTCATCGCTCGTATTGCAATCGCTATCGCGTGGCAGCCAGAAGCTCGAACACGCCGGACAGCTCCTCAAGTAACTGTGGCTTCCGTGTGGTGTCCGGTTGAACGGACGCGTAACGAGGGTGCCGCTCGGCACCCTGCAGCATCTGAATCTGGCATTGCACGCACCAGCTCCCTCACATCGCACCATGCAGCATCGGAATCCGGCGTTGCAGCTCCACATTACCTCATTTCCCACCCTGTAGCTTCACTTTCCGTTGCTGCACGCACCAGCTCCCTCACATCGCACCATGCAGCATCGGAATCCTGCGTTGCAGCTCCACATTACCTCATTTCCCACCCTGTAGCTTCACTTTCCGTTGCTGCATTATCGCTCAGCACACTTTGCGAACTCAGGGTCGTTTGAGCGTTGCAGAAATTCGTTCATTCTAGGCAATAGTCGCCGGATACAGCGAAAAGCGAACTTCGAGTCGCTCAAACGTATCGTGCAGCACGCTTGAGCGACCTAAAGTTCGCTAAACCTCAGTAACCAGCTATTATCGCAGTTTTCAGCGAAAAATGAATGAGCATAGGCGACTCTAAGTTCGTAAGTGCATAGGCGACCTAAAGTTTGCCTCTATCGAAAATCCGGCGCAGCTGTTAACTACATACGGCTGCACCGGATGAACACTATCGTGTTATGGGCGCAGAGTGAACGTGAACGCGTATGCGCGATTCGAAGGTAAGGTGAATTCGTCATGCGTTGGCGCGCCCCAGCTGTCATCGCCGCCTACGCCCATCTGCTTATAGTTCACCCTGACTACTGTCTTGTTGCTCTGAGGCAGCTTGTAGACATGGTCATGGTCCTCCAGCTCCGCTGGCGTCCATGGCAAGGCGTTGATCTCGAACGGCGCTGGCGCATCGAATCGAATACCAGCCTCGCCATTGCCCGCGGCGGCTACAGATGCGAAACGAACATCCGTCTTGTTCCCGCACTCCTGCGGACGCAGGTAGGAGGTGAACTGATCGCGAACCAGTCCATGGAATAATCCCAGGCGAGCGCCGCTCTTGCGATCCCAGTAGTTGTCGTGCGGACCGCGGCCGTACCAGGAGATCGTGTCGAGTGAGCCGTCAAGCACGAGCAGCATGCCAACCTCTGGGATCTCAGGCAAGCCATCGCCCGGCACCAGACGTTCCGTGATTTCGATCGCGCCATCTGCCTGTATGCAATAGGTGATGCCTAGTGTAGAGAAGGGCGCAGTTGGCAGCAGATAGTCGGCCTGTACAGTTACACTGTCGCCATCGTCCGACCATTGGAACGAGAGCAGCTTGCGGTTAACAGACGCTTCCTTCCATACTGCGCAGCGTTCCGGGTGCTTATTCCCCCGGTCGTTATCAGTGACTGCGCGCCAGAAGTTCGGCCGCACAGGCTCGAGCAGCCGCTCGGCGCCATCAATCTGATAGGAGCTGAGCAAGCCAGTTTCACAATTGAAGCGTGCAGCGCGTGCACTGCCGCTGACTACTAGATCGAATCCAGCTTGTTCTACCTTCAGGTTAGCGAGACCAGCACCAGCCGCCCTTGGGATCGAGCTATCAACGCCCGCAGCATACCGATACGGTGTCAGTATAAATTGCCCCCACGCTACCTCATGTCCAGCTGCCGCCCATGGCTCATCCGTCTTCGTGATGAAGCCGACGGTCAGCACCGCCTCATCCGCTGCTTGGAGCCAGCTGCTGTCTAGCGGTACGGTGAACTCACCAGATTCTCCAGGAGATACGGAAGCCAATAATGTGCCATTGCCTGCCAATACGCCGTTCAAGCTGACTTCCCACCTCAGCGCATATTCGTCCAGATTCGTGAACAGGAACTGATTCGTCACCCGAATACGACCTGCGCTCAAATCAACGGCCTCGAACTTCACATTCTGATAGCACCTCTTCACTTCCATCAGCTTAGGTGTCACCTCGCGATCCGCGAGCACGAGCCCATTGCCGCAGAAGTTGCCGTCATGCGGCTTCTCGCCGAAATCGCCGCCATAGGCGAGGTATTCTACACCGTCCGGCGTCTTCGTTCGAATCGCTTGATCGACCCAGTCCCAGATGAATGCGCCCTGCAGAATCTCATACTTATCGATGATCTCCCAATACAGATGCAGACCGCCGCAGGAATTGCCCATCGCATGACTGTACTCACACAGAATATAAGGCTTCTTGGGATCATTCTTAGCATACTGTTCTACATCACGCGGGCGGATATACATGGTGGATTCCATATCACTCGCTGCTTCCGATGGGCGATAATGGAAGACGCCCTCATAGTGGACGAGCCTCGATGGATCTGCCTGCTTCAGAAAGTCATACATCGCCAGGAAGTTATCTCCGCCGAAGGATTCATTGCCGAGTGACCAGATCACAATGGACGGATGATTCTTATCTCGCTGGAACATGGAGTTACAGCGATCGAGCACATTATCCCGCCACTCTGGCTTACTGCCCGGTACCGTCCGATCCTCGAGCACCTTCGAGCCATAGGACCAGCTGCCATGTGTCTCCAAGTTCGCCTCATCGATCACATACAGGCCGTATTCGTCACACAGCTCATACCAATACGATTGATTCGGATAGTGGGAGGTGCGCACCGCGTTCACATTATGTGCCTTCATGATGAGAATGTCGCGAATCATGATGTCCTTGCCTACTGCCCGCCCAGTATCTGCGGTGAACTCATGGCGGTTTACGCCCTTGAATACAATGCGCTTGCCATTGATCTTCATGAGTCCATCCTTCAGCTCGAACTTGCGGAAGCCTGTCCGGCAGCTAACAGCCTCAATCAGCTGGCCAGATGCATCCTTCAAAGAAAGAACGAGCTTATACAGGTGAGGGGTTTCTGCGCTCCATTTTAATGGATTGACAATGTCTGTGGATAACTTCAGTGCGATCTCATCTTCGCCTTGGAGCTTGGCGCCAACCGCCAGGGGGTGGTCCAATACCGGCTGATCCTGACTGTCATACAGCTGCGCCTCGAGCAGCAGCCCGTCTACTCGCGCATACTCGTAGTTCCCAAGCTTCACATCCAGCTCCAGGCGCGCATCGCGGTAGTCGGCATCGAGATCACTCTTCACGAAGAAGTCGGCGATATGCACAGGCGGGGTCGTGTACAGATACACATCGCGGAAGATCCCGCTGAGCCGCCAGAAATCCTGGTCCTCCAGCCAGCTTGCATCGCACCAGCGATACACCTCTACGGCCAGCTTATTCGTACCAGCCGACAGGTACGGCGTTAAATCGAACTCCGCCGGTGTGAACGTGTCCTCACTATACCCGACGAGCTCACCGTTGACCCATACATAGAAGGCGGACTCCACGCCCTGAAAGCTGATGAATATCGGCCGGCCTTGCCAGTCCTCCGGCACCGTGAATTCACGTACGTAAGAACCGACCGGGTTATACTTCGTTGGCGCGAACGGCGGCTTCAGCTCAGGCTCGGATGCCTCCCAGGGATAGCGCACATTCGTATATTGGGGATAGTCATAGCCCTGCAGTTGCCAGTGGGACGGCACAGGCATGTCTGCCCATTCAGCGCAGTCATAGTCCGTTCGATAGAAGTCTTGAATCCGTTGAGACGGCGTCTCGGCGAACGCGAACTTCCACACGCCATTGAGCGAACGATAATACGGAGAAGCCGCATGGTCTAGACGCAAGGCCTCTTCAACGGAAGGGTACGACATCTTGGACGCATGGGCATCCAATCGGCCGATCTGATAAATATCGGGATTATTGTTCCATTCGGGATAGCCATTAGCTGGTGGTGAATAGCTTAGTTTCTCGCGCATGGTAGCGCCTCCTTGTTGCGTCATGATATGATATTAACATTATACCCCCAACACTTCCCTTATAAAATAGAACAAAATTCACAATATATATAACAAAATGAAACTAGGTGGACCAAATGGACAATGTGATCCTGTTCCAGAAATCAGATGAGCTCGATCAGCTTCCGTTCTATGTGACGACACTCGGATATTGGGCACACCAGACGGAGATGGCCAGACCTACCGGCTTCCCGGACTTCCAATTTCATCAGATTCTAGGCGGTCAGGGCAGGCTGATCATAGAAGAGGAAGAATTTATACTGGGAGAGGGAGACGTCTTCTTCTTGTTCCCGGACATGCCGCATAGGTATACGCCGATCACCGAGCCGTGGGAGCTCGCCTGGGTATCGTTCAACGGGCGGGAGGCAAGCCGGCTGCTCGCCAATGCTGGTATTACCGCATCGGCTGTCAGCCGATCGAAGGACGCGACGCTGATGCAGGCGCTGCGCGAGATGCTGCTGCTCGACGAACACGACATAGGGGATATTGACGCGGAGCGATCCAAGCTGCTCTATGCGTTGCTGCTCGATCTCTCCGAGCAGCTGATCGTCCCTTCTGGATCCGATGCGGATATGGCGCGCATCCGGCCAGTGCTGCGTTATATGAATCAACATCTGAACGAATCGATGTCGCTGCAGGAGCTGGCCGATGTGGCGGGTGTATCGCCGCAATATCTGTGCAGACTGTTCCACAAGAGTCTGAAGATCCGTCCGATGAGCTATCTGAATCAAGAGCGGATCAATCGGAGCAAGCAGCTTATGTACACCCATCGCGATAGACCCATCTACGAGATCGCGCGCATGGTCGGATTCGATAATCCGAGCTATTATTGCGCGCTGTTCAAGCGCCATACTGGGATGACACCAGTGGCGTTCAAGGAGCTGCACGGCATATGAGGGCGATGGATTCGCCTAATAATTGGTATCGTTCACCTATGTATTCATGATAAGATTAGTCTAATATAGACAATTCCTATGGGGAGTGTATGGAGATGGAAGATGGACGGGCTGATCGCGCTTATTGGGTGAATAATCTGGTGCGGATTGCCAATCCGGTGTTGGAGGCGCTGGCAAACCGAAGGCTGCGGAGCAGCATGCCTGTCGAGGTTACGAACGGAGCGGATCAGGATGATCGTCAACGATTCACACATCTTGAGGCGCTGGGCCGCACGCTGGCAGGCATCGCCCCCTGGCTCGAGGCGAGGGAGATAAGCGAAGAGGAGACGCTGCTGCAGGGCAGATTTAGAGAGCTTGCCAGGCTGGCAATCGACAGCGCGACAGATCCGGAATCGCCGGATTATATGAACTTCACGGAAGGTGGCCAACCGATTGTCGATGCGGCCTTCCTCAGCCATGCGATTGTGCGGGCGCCGAATGAGCTATGGGGGAAGCTTGATTCGCGCGTCCGTTATCAGGTGATCAGGTCGCTGAAGGGGACACGCAGCAGAAAGCCGCATTACAGCAACTGGCTGCTGTTCAGCGCTATGATTGAGACGGCGTTATATCTGATGGGCGAGGATTGGGATCGCATGCGGGTAGATTACGCGATTAAGGAGCATCTGAGCTGGTACAAGGGCGATGGTATATATGGGGATGGGCCAGAGTTCCATTGGGATTATTACAATAGCTTCGTGATCCAACCGATGCTGCTGGATGTCGTGGCGATGCTCGGCCGTGAGGAGCCGGATTGGTCGACGCTGTATCCGGGGCTATTGGCCATCGGCCAGCGCTACGCGATTGTTCTGGAACGGCTTATTGGGTCCGACGGGAGCTTTCCGCCTATCGGCCGATCACTGGCCTATCGCGGAGGAGCCTTCCAGCATCTGGCGCAGCTAGCGCTGCAGGGGAAGCTGCCAGCCGAGCTGCCGCCCGCGCAGGTGCGCAGCGCATTGACCGCTATGCTGCAGCGTACGATGGAAGCGCCGGGCACCTATGACGCTGATGGCTGGTTGAGGATCGGCCTAAGCGGCAGTCAGCCTGGACTGGGTGAAGGCTATATCTCGACTGGCAGCCTGTATCTATGCGCGACGGCATTCCTGCCGCTGGGACTGCCCCCCGCAGATTCGTTCTGGAGCAGCCCTCCGCAGAATTGGACCTCTAAGCGGATCTGGTCGGGGCAAGACGCGCCGCTCGATCACGCATATCACGCGTCCGTCTGATTGACCTCCGATGGGGGCTGGGTAACCGAATGGTCGGATTCCTTCTCCACCAATGTAATCTCCAGCCCGCCGAATCTCTCAGCAAGCTTGCTGTACACAAGTGCACCCAGCATCGAGAACAGGCCGTAGATGACGATCATGATCAGCGGCATGAAGATATAGGTGACACCGATGATCGTAATTTCCGATTGGTCGAACAGGATGCCTGCAATCGTGAGTAAGACACCAATCACACTCATCAGCGCCATCGGGATAAGGGATAAGTAGATCGTGGCCTTGAACGCGCTGACGGGTTCAATTGATCGGATCTGATGCTTCTTCATGGACGAATACGCCTCCTTGTGTTAGGGATCATGTCCCATAATCATGGCGGATGGACTGCCACGAAATGATAATATTACCATTATCCTAGGGTTATGGAAGATCGTCAATGCCAATGCGATGGATTAGATCACAAACTAACTAGAATAGATCACCATAGCTTCAATTTGGACTTCGTATAATGGAAGGATGATAGGTAAGTTGATAAGCAACACAATACAGCGGGATGAGCGCGAGTAGATGCCGATCCTCACCTATGGAGTGAAATCCTTATGTATCGAATATTAGTAGTGGATGATGAACCGCGTGTGAGTACTGGGATTCGTAACTTCTTGGTTGATTCAGATCTGAATATTGCGCATGTAGAGACGGCGCTTAACGGATTTGAAGCAATTGATTATATCCGTATGGACAGCTTCGATCTGGTGCTGACCGATATTCAGATGAGCAGAATGAACGGAATTGAGCTGATGGAGACGATTTATCTCGAGCAGCCGTATCTACCGGTTATCGTGATCTCAGCGCATGAGAAGTTCGACTTTGCGATGAAATCCTTACGGCTCGGGGCCAGGGATTATCTGGTGAAGCCCGTCGAGCAGGATGAGCTGCTGCGGGTTGTGCATCGTGTCCTTCATGAGAAGGAAGAGCATGGCAAGAAATCGCTGGAGCTGTCTCGTTGGAATCAGGCAGTCGGACACGAGGTGAAGCGTGGCTCGAGGCGCAAGGAGCTGCTAACTGCGTTGGTGACAGACCAGCGTCTGTCGAGAGAGGAGCAGGACGGACTGATCGCTGAGCTGAGCGAGCAGCTCGGTGGGGCCTATTTGGCAGTTGTGGCGGTTCGTCTAGATCTTGGATTCGGCGGTTTCAGTAATCGTTCGGTGACCTTGCAGGATCGCAAGCTGCTGAAGTATGCTTCTCTGAACATCATGGATGAGAGCCTTAGCGAATGGAAGGGAATCATCATTAATGGATTCGGTAATGAACTGATTGGAGTTATCAAAATAGAGGATGACCAAGAGGGCGGCAAGCTGCAATCACAGCTCCATCTGGTCGGTCAGATGTTGCATATGAATTTGAAGCAGTATCTGAATGTGGATGCGACCATTGGCATCAGCAGACTCCACGAGAGCTTGTCTATGCTGCCCTTGCTGATGGAAGAGGCCAGCGCAGCTGTCGAGTGGAAGGCGATGCATCAGGAGCATCAAGTGTTCTACTACGGGGATGTCATCGCACAGGGCAGCTTCGGTGTAGAGGGTCAGAGCAACCGTGAGGGAGACTATACGCCGATTGTGGATCGAATCAAGTCGTATATTGAATCGAATTATCGAAACTCCGCCTTGAAGATTCAAGATATCGCGGCTGAGGTGCACTTCAGTACGGCCTATCTGAGCTATCTCTTCAAGAAGGAGATGAAGAAGAATCTTTGGGATTATGTAACCGAACAGCGCATTGAGGAAGCGCGACACTTGTTGGCGAAGACGGATAAGAAGCGCTATGAGATCGCTTACGAGGTCGGCTATGAATCGCCTGAGCACTTCAGTCGTATGTTCAAGCGCTATGCAGGGGTAAGTCCAGCGGAATACCGCAAGAATATCCAGGGGGAATCGGGATGAGGCTGAAGTATAAGCTGACCATCGCGTTCGCCCTGTTCATCGTGCTGCCCTTCTTAATCGTCGGTTGGCTGTCGGCATATAAAGCCTCAGACACAATGAAGGAGGAGTTGGGCGGAACAACGCTGCAGCTCGTCAGGCAGAATCACATCACGTTAGAGAAGACCATGTTCTCTATTAATGATAAGACGATTACGTTCCTAGATAACCACTTGTTCGATCCATCGAGCATGTCCTACTGGTCGGGCATAGAGACGTTAAGTCAGATCAGAGCGGCAGATGATATTCTGGAACGCTGGTCCTCCGACGGTACCAATTTTACACTGTATATGATCAATTACGGTGACAAGCAGACGCAGATTGATCTCTCCAGGAAGGAGACCGGGTTCGTCTACTTGAATGTATCGACGGATAAGTTGCCTGAGTGGACGGAATATGCGCTGCAGGCGAAGGGGGCTGGGATTTTCCGGCCGGTTCAAGCTGCTGATGGCACTACAGATGTTCGATTCATGAGAAGTATATTGAATACACAACGGTATGAGGAGAATGTCGGTTTCCTCGTTGTCTCCAATCTCAAGGTGCTGTTGACTCGAGATCTCGTGTCGGTCAAGCTCGCGGACAATGCAGGCATCTATCTGTACAACGAATGGGATGAGTTATTGATGCAGGCGGGCGAAGCGACGCTCCGCATGCCAGAGGTTCTGAATAAGGCGAGACAAGAACGAGCAGGGTACGTCTTCGCTAATCAGGATGGTCGAAGCTGGTTATTCGCCTATTCGCGCAGCCCGGTATTCGATACACGACTAGTCTATCAAATTCCATTGGATACGATTACGGAAGGTCAGGCTGCATTCCAATGGTTATTGATGATTGTATCCGCCGTCTATCTGATTCTAGTGCTCCTATTCGTGCTCTATATCCTACGAATTGTGGTTAAGCCATTAGTGAAGCTCGTTCATATAACGAAGGTGTATGAGCCGGGCAAGGAGCTGGAGATCGGTGCCGAGCAGCCTCGATCCGATGAGTTCGGTATCCTGCACGGCGCCATCCTGAGAATGACTAGACGATTGGATCAGTCAGTGGAAGAGAATTATGTCATGAAGATCAAGCAGAAGGAGAATGAGCTGACGACGCTACATTCCCAGATTACGCCGCACTTATTGTATAACACACTAGACTCGATCTATTGGTATGCGCTCGACAGCGGCAACACGGATGTAGGCGAGATGGTTAAGGATCTATCCAAGCTGCTGAGAATCGGACTTAGCAAGGGGAAGACGATGGTTACGATAGCGGATGAGCTCGAGCATGCCGCAGCTTACTGCCGCTTGCAGATGATGCGTTATCCGGACACCTTCGAGGTATTCTGGGATATAGATGAATTGGCGAAGACGTATTGGACGCCGAAGGTCATCTTGCAGCCGCTCATTGAGAATGCGATCTTCCATGCGGTGAGTGGTATGGATGGGGAAGGTGTCATCTGGATTCGGGTTCGTCTAGCCGATCAACAGATTATCATGGAAGTGCAGGATAATGGCTTCATTCCGGTTGATGTGGAGCGATTGGAGCGAATCGCGCTCGGAGAGATTGCGGATAAGGGCTACGGCATTCGCAATGTTCATCAGCGCATCCAATTGCATTATGGCGATGCTTATGGATTGCGCTATGAACAATGTGTGGGCGGCGGCATTCGCGTAATTGTGACGATACCGCGCGACGAGCGATAAGCGATTAACGATGAGCGATTAACGATGAGCGGTATTGACCGTCGATTAGAACAGCAAGATTACTTCACTCTGAACGTATGTCGCGCATACCTGCGAACGAGTGTCAGAGCGGAGATACCATAGATCAGAGTAAGCGAGAGAATGGTCCATGCGAGCACAGCTGGCGCAATGGTTACAACAAGGATGAACCCGCTAGCAGCGGAGATGACCATATTCGTAATCCAATAGAATGGATTCTTGACATTCAGCTCGGTTGTGTAAGGCTGGAAGATATAGTACATGAATAGATGATGAATGCTGAAGAAGAGTGACAACGCCAGCGCACATCCCCACAGCAGGAGCAGCTCGGAAGCGGGCGCACCGCCAGCGGCGATAACAATGAACGTCAGCGAGTAGCAGAGCGCTGTACTTGTCATGAGATTCAGCCCTGCAACCCGGAACAGACGGATGCGGAAGTGATGGTCCGCCGCATTCCGGTAGAAGCTGTAACGCATCAGACTGAGATCGCAATGATAGAACATAGCGCGGCAGGCGGGCTCCCCAATCGTCAGTAAACTCATGGTGATCGGCAGTATTCTGAGCGCGAATAGAACGCGATCAGTGAGGATAGCGGTCTGCGCTTCATCCGCGAATAGCGCAAAGGCGATACCGGCAGCCCCGAGTGCGGCGATGATGAGCAGCCGCTTATAGATGGGCTTCACGAATAAGCTGCGGTGTCGGGCGAAGAACAGGGCATTCAGATAGCCGAAGCCTTCCCGATGTTCGTGCTTGCCCGTCTGCGCTGTCGTCTCATAATGACTCGCATCGGCAGAGATAGCGGTCTTCTGCGCATCCGACATCATCTGTCCGATGTTAAGCAGCGGATCGTCTCGCTTCGTCGCGGCGTCTACAATTGTGCGGTAATCATCATAAAGAGCGAGTCGTGCTGCCGCATACAGGCCCGCAGCCGCTAGTAGAATAAGCACGAGCCACAGTAGCGGCAAGTCGCCGAGTACCCACATCTCTGGCCAGAGCAGGGGAGCGTAGGCCACACCGTAGCAGATTCCGATCGTCAGCCAGACGATTAGATTCTCCTTGACGAGCACGCGGCCCGTTCTCTCGAACAGCTTCAGATGGGCATATTCGCACAACACTCGCCATAGTGTCAGCGCCGCAGCCAGCACAGGCGATACCAGTATCGATGCATCCAGCAGGTAGAGGAAGACGGCCAGAACAGGGATGTAATAGAGGAAGTAGGTCACATAGCGATATAAGAGCGTCGTGCGCATGTAGACATCCGGCCGCATCCGCATAAGCTTGACCGCCACATACTTATCTCGATTGGGCTCAAGTATCTTCGCGCTGGACACGCCAGCGGCGATGAAGCTCAGCAGCAGATAGATGTGCAAGAACAGCGCAAGTCTATTCCCATCGGCAGGTGCATCACTAAAGGCAATGACCGTTGGCAAATACACCATCAATCCGAGGTAAGCGAATCGATTACCAACCCCCCACAGCACGTTGGCGATCCAGGCTAAGATCGTGAATGCTTGCTTCCAAACGGGTATAGCGTAGATCGTATCCGGTATTCGCCTGCCAATGAGCGGGAGCTTGCTGGTATAGTACAGCAATCGGTTAACAGTCGAGGTTGTCCGGATTGCCAGCAGCGTTCTATTCATCATGGGCATGTCCTTCATCCTTCAGTAGTTCGATAACACGTTGCTCGAATTCCGGCTGCTTGAGCAGCTCGGCAGGCACCTCGGATAGACGGCCGTTCGTAAGGACAACCAATTCATCGCATAGATCAGATGCCAGCTGTAGGATATGGGTAGAGAAGATCAGGATATGGTCCTGCTTCATCCGACGCAGCATATTCTTCATCTCAAGCGCGACGATCACATCGAATGAGGTTAGAGGCTCGTCAAGCAGGATGACGGGAGGCTTGGTGATGAGGAATAGCAGCATCTGAATCTTATTCTTCATACCGTGTGAGTAATTCTTAATGAGCCGATGCCGGTCCTCCTCAGACATGCTCATCATGTCAAAATAGGAATCAATAGGCTCCATCGCCTGCAGCTTGTCCCGGTGAATATCCATGAAGAACTTCACGAATTCGTAACCGGTTAGGAACTCTGGCAGGATCGGCAGCGAGTATACATAGCCCACATCGTCCTCACGAAGCTCTCTTGTCGCACCGTTCACCTCGAGCAGTGCTTGTCCGCCGTCCATCTTCATCTCACCGCTGAGGCAATTAAACAACGTCGTCTTACCGGCACCATTGCGTCCGAGCAGACCATAGATTTTCCCCTGTTCAAAATGATACCCAGCGCCACGAAGCACCTGTTTGTCGCCGAAGTTCTTCTTAATCTCATTCAGGATTAATTTCAATACGAATTCCCCCAATCAGTAAGAAGCTGCCTACTTATAAATTCTGAGTGCTGGTATTCAATTCCTGCGTCCAATCGGCGACGCGATCTGTAGCTGTGCCGATTTCCTTAATAGCCATCACGAGCGATCCAACGTCCTCACTGATCTTGGCAATATTGGCCAAGCTGTTATCGAGTGATCGCTTGATTTGCCCGAATACGACATTGGTCTCGGTAACCTCACGCTCGCCGAGTTCGGTTTGCTCCTGTACATGCTGCACAGCATCCGCAACTTGCTCTGTATGCATGCTGGACTGCTTAATGATCTTGCTAATCTGATTAACAGCATTCATAGTATCTGTGGATAACTTCTTGACCTCATCCGCAACAACGGAGAAGCCTCGTCCATGCTCGCCTGCTCTCGCGGCTTCAATAGCCGCGTTGAGCGAGAGCAGCTTAATCTGGCTTGATATACCGTCTACGATAGTGACGATCTTCTCTATCTGTGCAGAGGTTGTGACCAGCTTCCGGGTCCCCTCACTCATCGTCTGTGAGCTTGCCTGAATGGAATGGATCCGATCGCTAAGATGATCTAACTGGATGGCGCCTTGCTCAACTCGGCTATGAGAGTCGGCTGATTCGTCAGTCGTAGATTGGATAGCGTGATTCACAGACTCGCTAATAGCGATCAGTTCTTCTACTGAAGCGCTAGTCTGTTCGGCCAGAGCAGCCAGCCCTTCGGTTACATGGGCAATTGTACGCTTCAATTCTTCCTTGACCTGCTCGTTATGTAGTTCTCGCTCTTCGATATGCTTGCGCTCATAAGCCTCCAGCACGATCTGCTGCTCGAAATTGAGAAGCTTAGTAACGGTTTTATTCATCTTGAAGCTCATTTTCCGGTCAGGGAATTGGTTGACGATGATGGTAATAATCGCATTCTGCAGGTTTTGGAAGGCGACGAGATACCACTTGGGTACTAGTCCGATTCGTTGGTGGACTTCGGCGATTCTAAGACGCTTGGCGATGTAGGCTTGATCGATCTGACCATTGAACATCTCCGTAATATGCTGCCGCAACGTTCCCTTCAGTCGCTCGATTGTACTGTGTTCATTGATGATGGCTCTAAGTTCTTCGACGTCCAATAAGGACTTATAGAAGATGTCCATAATATCTGAGATATGATGTTCAATTAATGGGCGTATGGACCTGAGCATATTCAGATCCTCAACGGTCAGGTCAATAACCTTCAGTTGCAGCTGAATGTCATGGTTATTATCCAGATTGATGAATCCGCCGCTTGCGTTCTCCTGGTATAACGGTAAGGAGTCGTGCTGCTGCTTGTCTGTGCGTGCTCTTCTGAACAGTCCAGTTATCAGGTTGTTAGGGTGCTTGCTCATAGTTGATCAGTCCTGTCTAATGATAGTTAAATTAATTATATACAATTATGAAGTCCGTATCATGTGCCAGCTGTGACAGATGATGAATTTACAATAAATTAAGAAAAGAAGAAGAGGCCCTCTGTGCTAGCGCACGGTGGCCTCTTAACAAGCGGATAAGTATCCGCTACGAGATGTGATTATTCAATGCCTGCAAGCCATTCATTAACCTTCGCTTCGTTCTCCTCTACCCACTTCTTAGAGGCTTCCTCCTCAGACATGCCAGCTAGAATGTCGGCCATGACCGCTTCCATGTCGGCAGGTGTCCAGACGAACTGGTCGAGGAATTGATAAGCAACCGGTTGATCATCCTTCAGCCCCAGGCGCACGAGCGTATGAATCTGCTCATCACCACCATACACATTCAACGGGTCTTCCAGATACTTCAGGTCCATCTCCGCGAACATCCAGTGCGGTGTCCAGCCAGTGACGATAACCGGTTCCTGCTTCGCGTACGCATCCTGAAGCACAGTGGCCATCGCGGCGGAAGAGCTCTCTAGCAGCTTCCAGTTCGTCAGATCATATTGTTCGATCACCTGACTAGTGGCAGACATAATGCCGGCGCCTGGCTCGATCCCCGTTATGGTGAAGTTAACCGATTCGCCTACACCGTTCATCAGATCCTCGATCGAGTCAATTTCCATATAAGTGGGGACGACCAATCCAACCTTCGTGCCGTCCAGGTTAGGTCCGAGATCCTCGAACTTGTCCTTATTTGGTTCATAGTAGTTCTCACCATGCGTGCCGGGGAGCCATGCCGCGACCATCGCGTCCGCACTGCCGTCAGCAATGCCCACGTACATAGGGCCAGCGTCAACCTGCAGCATCTTTACTTTATAGTTCAGCTTGCTCTCCAACACTTCCTTGACGACATTCGTGCTCGCGATTTCAGAATCCCAGGCTACATAAGCCAGCGTGATTTCTCTGGCCTTCCCGGTATCCTTGCCATCCCCATTATTATTCGTATTCGAACATCCAGCAATCACAAGCGCTCCAGCTAACAAAATAGATACAAATAAAACGATTTTTTTTCTCAATTTACTTCCTCATCCCTTCTTATTGTTCTTCTTCACAAGACTTTGTGTTAATCGGTCTAGAATGATGGCCAGTACAACGACAGCCAAGCCTGCCTCAACGCCGACCCCGGTCTTCGTCTGGGTAACTGCGCGGTACACGTCGGCGCCGACGCCTTGGGCGCCAATCATGGACGCGATGACGACCATAGAGAGCGAGAGCATAATCGTCTGGTTAATGCCCGCCATAATGGTGGGCACTGCAATCGGAAGCTGAAGCTTAATGAGCTTCTGCATCGGTGTAGAGCCGAATGCGTCCGCCGCCTCAACCAGATCACTCGGCACCTGGCGAATCCCTAGGTTGGTTAAGCGGATCGTCGGTGGAATCGCGAAGATGACAGATGCGATGACACCAGGCACGACACCTAGTGAGAAGAATGCGACAGCAGGCAGCAGGTACACGAATGCCGGCATCGTCTGCATGAAGTCCAGCACTGGCGTGACAATCTTCTGAACGGTGTTGCTCCTAGCGCATACGATGCCGAGTGGCACGCCTAGCACAATCGAGATGAGCGAGGCAACCAGCACAAGCGCCAATGTCTCCATGGTATTCGCCCAGTAGCCAAGATTGTAGACGAGCAGCAGTCCGAACAATGTGAACAGCGCGACTCTCGTTCTGGCAATCCAGAAGGCAAGCCCGGTGAAGATCAGAATCATGACGATTGGCGGTAAGAGATTGAACAGATGCGCCAAGCCATTCACCGTGGAGCCGATTAACAGCTTAATACCGTCGAAGAGAGGCTCCGCATTCGTCTCTAGCCATGCTTCGATCGCTTCAACCCAGCGGCCTATCGGAAGTTTAGGGATATCCATTATGCTTCACCTGCTTCCGAGTGGGAGTTCCCGTTACCGTTCCCGTTCAAGGCTGCGAGGACGGCTCCACGGATGACGATGCCTAACAGCCGCTGATTCTCATCGACTACAGCTAATGGAATCTTGGCGGTGCTGACGATGTCGAACACATCATTCACGTGTACATCCGGGGCCACTGTAGGGGTATCGCGGATGATGATGTCGGCTAAGTCCTTACCGGTCTTAACGGCTGCGGCAGAGTCTTCTGCGGTAACTACACCGACTAATTGACGCGCCTTATCCACCACATAGAGATTGGATATGCCACGTTCCCGCATAAGCTGCAGCGCCACCCGTGGTCCTCGGTCCATGGTGATCGTCTCCGCTCGTATCATCACATGAGCGACGGTCAGTACCTTGGATAAGTCCACATCTTCCACGAACCGTTCCACATACGCATCCGCAGGGTTTGTTAGAATCTCCTCTGGTGTTCCGATCTGGACGACCGAGCCATCCTTCATGAGCGCGATCCGGTCGCCGATGCGCAGCGCCTCGTCCAGGTCATGCGTGATGAAGATGATGGTCTTCTTCATGCTGGCTTGCAGCTCAACAAGTTCATCCTGCATATCCTTGCGAATGAGCGGGTCCAGCGCGCTGAATGCCTCATCCATGAGCAGAATGTCTGGGTCGTTAGCCAATCCGCGCGCCAGACCGACACGCTGCTGCATCCCGCCGCTTAACTCATGGGGGTAGCGATCCTCCAATCCGCCAAGACCGACGATCTTCAGTGTCTTGCTCGCGGTGGCGCGCCGCTCAGCCTTGGCAACGCCTTGAATTTCCAGACCGTATTCCACATTCTCGAGTACGGTGCGATGCGGGAACAAGGCGAAGTTCTGGAAGATCATACTGATCGTGTTCCGTCTGACTGCGCGGAGCTGCTCTGGGTTCATAACGACGATGTCTTCGCCATTAATAAGCACCTTGCCCGAGGTAGGCTCGATTAAACGATTCAAGAGTCGGACCAAGGTGGACTTCCCGCTGCCGGATAGACCCATAATCACGAAGATTTCACCAGCTTCAATGGAGAAGCTGACACGATTTACGCCGACTGTCAGTTTTGTTTCCTTAGCGATCCGCTCCTTGGACCAACCTTGGTCGAGCAACGCATATGCCCGCTTCGGATCATGCCCGAACACCTTGGTCAACGATTGGACTTCTATGATCGCCATGTTGAAAAACCCCTTCCAAACCATACTTGCCTGAGCTGTAAATGCTACCTGCTTAGTGTAAACGGATGAACGAAATGGGGTCAAAGTGGATATACGTCCGTATAGTATGAACAGTTTTAACTTTACAAACTTATAATACTGTATGCTCTGTATCCCTTACATTTCCTGCTACCTAGGATTCTTTACTTCTTATTGACTATTTTCTACAATGTGTATATGTGTTATACAAGCCCGTACGAATGCGTGCCAAGATAGGGAGTGTACGTTTATGGTAAAGTTAGAAGGACTGAGTGAAGAGCAAGTTGCCAGGCTCAAGAAATCACGCCGCCGCGTGATCGAATCGATCGGCAATAACATGGATTTATACGGAGTTACCTTATCGATCGGCCACTTATATGGGAATATGTACTTCCATAATGGACCGGTTACACTGGATGATATGGGTGAACAGATGGGGCTTAGCAAGACGAGTATCAGTACAGGGATGCGCACGTTATCCGACCTCAAGATGATCGGTAAGGTGTGGGAGAAGGGTGCCCGTAAGGATCTGTACGAGGTGGAGCCGGATTGGCACCAGAACTTCGTGGATTACTTCTCGATTAAGTGGCGCAAGTCGATGGAGATGAATAAGCAATCCTTGATTAAGTCGATAGCGGAGATGAAGAAGCTTCGCGATGAGGATCCGGGTAACGAACAACTGATTGCATTGACGGATACCGATATTGCGAAGATGACGAATGCTCTGCAATATTATAGATGGCTCGAGCGATTTATCGACTCCCTGGAATCAGGAGACATCTTCGAGTGGATTCCGAAGGAGTCGGATTAATCGGCGTATACTCTTATCTCATAGATCGCTGCGCTGTCATCGCCGTTAGTCTCTAGGATTGTGACTCGCAGACAACAGGTATGAATCGGTGAAGGCAACTTGTGTCGGCATTGCCGTTGATAATTATCATCTATATGGATGAGCTCCTGCCACTCTCCTTCCACTTGCGCTGAGATGACGTAACGCTTCGGACATTCAGGATCGCGATATAATGGCGGATAGTAACGATAATCCATTCGCAATTGACCCGGGAACGTCAGCTGAATAAGCTGGATGTACTGGGTCTTGTTCCAGCTAAGCTGAATCCATTGCGGCATTGTCTGTCTAGGGTCTGATCGCCACAAATTGGTGGTTTGATAGGGGCGTGCGACTCCGCTGGTCAGATGTGAAGCGGGATACATGTCTTGCGCAGGCTTGATTGCGAAGGATAATGTCTCTCCATTTCCCAACCGCCGCATGCGGCTATCATTAGTCTCGTAAGCAGCAGGTAGTCCAGGAAGCACGACCTCTGCAGGATGCCAGATTATATCTGAATTCGGCCCCAACTCGATCCGCATGTATCGTCCTAGTGATGAAGTAGGCATGTGTAAAGAGACATCCCATTGGATCCATTGTCCACATCCGGGTTGTACGGCTAGTCGGTCACTTATTGTAGAAGGTCTATGTCTGACGCGATAATCCCAGATGTCATCTACAGGTAATAACGAGATATCCAACCATTGCTCAGTTGAACTCAGATTGCTTACAAATACGGAGATAGACTCAATATGATCAGTGTTGCGTATAAACCATTGACTGTGTCGCGTTAATAGCCGCCAGATGGTGTCATTTCGATCTACCCTATTAACGTCTACTGTTGGAACAGGCTTAACTTCTGTAATCATCGTTGAACTTGATGCTTCGACCTTCGCACACCTGGCCAAATCCATCGGATCTTCATTCGTTGCCCCCATCAGAAAGCAATCATCGCGGAGCAGACGCTGCTGGATCGATTGAATTGTCGCGAGGCTTAGTTTCTTGATCTTCTCATTAGTACGCAGTACAATTGCAGCCGCAGTACCGGCAGCTTGACCTAAGATGGCAGTTGTGCCCATCACGCGTGTACTACCAAGGGCAACATGTGTCGCGCTAATATTGCGACCTGCCATGAATAGATTCTCTACATCCTTAGCGATCAGACAGCGGAGCGGAATGCTGTATGGTGCTACATAGCTCTGATTCATATAGTTGGAGTCATCGCCTTTAGCAGAACCCTGCTCGCTGAATGCTGCGAGCAATCCTCCTGATTTATGCAAATCGATGAACCACCCCCCATAAGCAATGTCATCATCGTAGTTGCGCCGTTCCATAATATCATGCTGCGTCAGCATATACATGCCCATGATCCGTCGACTCTCCCGCTTGCCAGGTATTTGACCGATCCAATCAATCGCGAAGTTTTTAGCCCGTTCCATGAACTTTATGTCCTTGTTCTTCAGGAAGTCCCAGATGCCTAACACATGGCGAGTTAGCTCATGTCGTATCGTTTCATTATCTAGAATGGTGTCCCAGGGAGAACCGAGCTCGATCCACCAATAGCCCCCTTCGGGTTCAGACGGGATACGGCCGCCCTTATAAAAAACAGCTGGATCATCATAATTGTATGCCCATTCAGGAGCTTTGAAGGGGATCGGTCTGCCCATATCCTTGGCTCGGAAGTGGATGGAACTGCCCATTACATCGGTGCTAGCTATTGTTGGGGCATGCGGTTCCCCGTATTCATCTCTGCTCTCAGTGCCCATTCGCCATTCGCAACCTGACAAGTCTGCTACAATACCGTCACCTGTACAATCAATGAATAAGTCAGCTTTAAGGTTCAATTCCGTTTCCGCATTGGCGATTCGTGCGCGAATGGCTTCAATGCGACTGTCAGTGGGGTCCATCACGACTTCATAGATGGATGTGTTCAGATAGAAGTCCAGATTCGATTCACTAACAATCTTGTTATAGAGAATCATGTCCCAGACACTATTCGTTCTCCCGTTCGTCCGATTTGGTTCATGATTCATCGCGCGTTCTTCAAGCAACAGCTCAGATACAATACCCGTTTCCCTGGCATACGCGTTAAAATTGGCTGCACCTTGCGGTATCACACGAATTTCGGATGAACTATTCCCGCCGAATACAGGGCGATCCTGTACAATACACACCCTAGCACCATTACGCGCTGCCGCGATAGCCGCACAAACCCCAGACAACCCTCCTCCGCATACAATGACTTCATAATGCTGATGAAGCATTCTCATGATCATCACTCCACAAATATAATTATATTCATTATATTTATATGATCATCCCGATCATATGCACTATAATAGCGAGTATATATACTTTCTTTCACGAGGTGGACGCAGGTGCTGAATAAACCCAATCTGCTGCAAGAGGTTCGAATCACCCGCTATCATTACTTTAAGAATAAACCGGAGTTCGAGAAGGAAGAGGATAACTATGCTTCACAATGGGGAGCCTTCGCTATGGAGAAGGGTCAATTCCACTATGAGATTGATAAGGATGCAGGCACGACGGAAGTGGGTGACATCATTCTATGTCCACCTCATACCGTATTCAGACGCATGACGGAAGAACCGCTTACGTTTCACTTCTTCATCTTCGATTGGATTCCACTATCGCCAGCAACTATACAAGATTATATTGGACCGACAGGGAAGCTTTCCTTTAGGGAGAAGGAACGTCTGTGGAATACGTGCAATCTGCTCAGGCGGATTGCCCATGCGGATGATGAGGCAGCCCAGTTGTGGAGAAATCATCTGCTTACCGACATTCTGCGCGCCTATATTGCGGAGCGAAGCATACCTGCGATGACCACTGAAGAGGATGTGCCGACAGATAGGATGATAGCTGAGGCTAAATTACTGATCGATGCAAGATTTCGTGAAACCAGTATGCAAGTTCAGCGGCTTGCAGAGGATTATGCGATAAGTCCGGTTCAGTTTACACGCCGCTTCAAACAAGCCTACGGCCTGAATCCATCTGAATATATAAGTAGCCTGAGAGTGATTGAGGCGCGCAGGTTGCTTACTCATACCGATTGGACAATCGATTCGGTTGCCCGATCCAGCGGGTTCAATAACGGCTTTTACTTATCCAAAGTTTTCATCAACAAGTTGGGCATAACCCCCTCTAAATTCCGCAGCCGGTATCGTGTCTAGTCGGAAGTGAACATAAATAAGGATACGGAATCTGTTACGTGTGATCAATGATGGGACTTTTTATATTGCAAGGGAGTCGTGCCTACTGTCTGTTTGAAGATGTGGATAAAGTGGGATGTATTCGTCAGACCGACAGCCTCGCCGATCTGCTCGACGCTGAGATCGGTCGTGTTAAGCAGATGACAGGCCTTCATAATTCTGCGCGCGCGGAGATATTCGGTGATGCTGCTCCCTGTCTCGCTGCGGAATATGCGCGATACATAGAATTTCGATAGATGTAGATGCTCGGCCAACTTCTCTAGGTCGAATTCCTCGTGTAGATGCTGATCGATCCAGCGCATAATGCGCTCGGAATAATGATCGGATCGGCGCTCCCGATTATGGGTGATCGATCCCAGAGCGGTTGCTTGTTCTATCGCGCTAAGCAGATGGGCGGTGAATAGCGTGATCTCCTCCGAATGATGACCATACCCTTCACGCACATTCCGTGCATATTGCTCATAGCAATCCTCGACGAAGCTCATGCGCTCACCGAGGTTGATCGCTCGCGGTGCCTTGGGCGCTCGCATCAGATGCTCGAACCATTCGTGCCGACGAGGGAAAGCAGCCAGATGGGCTTGGAGTGCCGCAGGATCCAGGTGTAGAATGGTGCGGATGTACGGCTCGCCATCGGTCAATTGTTCAGCGAACACCTTATGCAGTTCGAAGGGCTGGAATATGAACAGCATGCCCCGACTAATCTCATGCGTCTGGCTGTTGACGGATACGATCCCGCTGCCCTGATGGACGAGCAGCAGCTCGCAGCATTGATGCCAGTGGTAGTAGCCCGTGCTGGGCATGGAATAATCACTCCGATAATACCAGTCAATCGGTTTGCCGGTGAAGACAATGGGATGGAATAATCGACTCATACTCGCTCCTCCGCTGCTATGTGTGCAATATAACGTTATTTTTAGTTATTATAACACAACCTATTATCGCGCTGACGAGCCGAGCATTCATCCATCATACAACAATAAGACCCGCCCAAATTGGCGGGTCTTATGAAGTTGCTATATAAGCATTAATATACGGTTCACGGTGATTACCGAGCAGTGACATAAGGCCTTCTCTCTAGATGCGGAATGCCGGGGTCCTTGGATGCCCCGTTCTCGATGGCATGTATTCGCTTCAGCCAAACTTTCGGTTTATAACCTGCCTGACTTGCTTGAAGAATACGCTCGGCATGGTCAAGACAGCTATCATATCCTCCAAGCTTGCGTATAACCGGTACGTATTGAACGACAAGCTTACGCGCTGCATCGCTCTTATAGTGAAAGTGATTGATCAGTTCCTCGACAATTCCACGTTCATAAGCGTTCAGCCTCACCTGAGTTTTCATGATATGCCCACCTTCTTCCGGTATAGATGTAATAGCCAACAAGTCTCAGCGCTGCCTTGTGCGCCCATGCTCGGGCTTGTCCGGCAGATATTGTTGTGTAGAAGCCTTCTCCAAAGTCTCGCCCAGCACGCCAATATATTTGATTTAATAATCTGGATCGAAATGCTGGAATCAATTGATCTGTTGTTCCGTGATATAGACGCTGCGGTGTACTAATCATATCACCCGTAAACCCCCACTAATTGGAAGAAGTATATCAAGTATACCAGATCATTTACCGAGATAGAATGAGATGGAACAGGATAAGTGCAATCTAACGTTATTTTCAGCCATTATACCACAACATTTCATCTGGGGAATTCCTATACTAGATAGTAATACGATAGGAAGAGGAGTGGTGCTCAGATGAATTATGCTAGCGATGCGTCAACTCAGTCATGGCTGGACGAAGTATGGACAAGGCTCGATGCCAAAATGTCGGCTGAATGTGATCGTATAGGCGATCGGATCCCGTACATTCCTGAGAATGGCCGTTACATGAAGGATATGGGCGAGGTTGATCCAGAATGGTGGACGAACGGCTTCTGGGGCGGCATGCTGTGGCAGATGTATCACGCCACCAAGCAGGAGAAGTACAAGACGGCGGCTGAAGGTGTGGAACGCAGACTGGATGTGACCTTCGAGAATTTCGAGGGCCTGCATCATGATGTCGGCTTCATGTGGCTGCATACATCTGTGGCGAATTATCGCCTGACCGGTGATGCTCGCGCGAAGGCCAGAGGCTTGCATGCGGCGAATATTCTGGCTGGCCGATACAATCCGCGCGGGAAGTTCATACGAGCCTGGAACCAAGACCGAACTGGCTGGATGATTGTTGATTGCATGATGAATATTCCAATTCTGTACTGGGCCAGCGAGCTGATCGGCGATCCGAGATTCACATATATTGCTAAGGATCATGCGGATACGACGCTGAATGTGACGGTTCGCCCGGATGGCTCCTGCAATCATATTGTCGTACTGGATCCAGACACCGGCGAACTGCTGGAAACGCCAGGCGGTCAAGGGTATGAATCCGGCTCCTCGTGGTCGCGCGGCCAGGCATGGGCATTGTATGGTTTCGCGCTGAGCTATCGTCACACCGGCGATGTGCGCTATCTGGACGCGGCGAAGCAAATCGCACATTACTTCATTGCTAATGTAGCGGGGACCGACTATGTGCCGCTCGTGGATTTCCGCTCGCCGGCTGAAGGTCCGTATTGGGATACGACTGCAGGTATGATCGCAGCATGCGGACTGCTCGAGATCGCCGATTCAGTGGGTGAATTAGAACAAGGTTTGTATGCGAATGCGGCTCTGAACATGCTGAAGTCTACGGAGCGTCAATACGCGAATTGGGACGTTGAGGTGGATTCGATCATCGCCAATGGCACTGCAGCTTATCATAGCAGAGGTCATGATTTCGGCGTGCCGATCATCTATGGCGACTACTTCTTCATCGAGGCGATTCTGCGCCTGAGAGGACAGTCGTTCCTAATCTGGTAATGAACGGAGGACTGTTCCCCTTAGCGGGAGCAGTCCTCTTACTATTTCGCGCACCACGCAACATTCCAGCGCCATTAGTCCGGCTTGACCTTACTATTCGCGTACCACGCAGCATCCCAGCCCCATTAGTCCGGTAGAACCTCACTATTCACGCACCACGCAGCATCCCAGCGCCATTAGTCCGGCCAGACCTCACTAATCGCGCATCACGCAACATTCCAGCGCCATTAGTCCGGCCAGACCTCACTATTCACGCACCATGCATCATTCCCGCTCATTTTAGTGAGGCCCCGCCGTACTAAATCTCCCTGCGTCGCAAGCATTGCCGTGCTCCAATCATCCCGTGTATAGTTAGTTATAGTAGAGCAAGATAACTATTGTGAGATTAGGATGATTGCGCCATGCGCCTATTACTCGTAGAAGATGATAAGACCATTGCCTCTGGACTCCAGTATTCGCTGGAGCAGGAGGGCTATACCGTCACGCTTCATTATGATTATCAGTCTGCCAAACAAGCGCTCAGCGATCCCGCACTTCGATTCGATCTGTGTCTGCTTGACCTGAACCTGCCTGGCGGCAGCGGATATGAGCTATGCAAGCTCGCCAAGACCCGCAATGATACGCCGGTGATCTTCCTGACAGCCGTCGATGATGAGGTGAATGTGGTCATGGGGCTCGATATGGGAGCCGACGACTATATCACGAAGCCATTCCGCGTGCGCGAGCTGCTGTCGCGAATCAAGTCGGTGCTGCGCCGGGCAGGCAATCCGCAGCAGGCTCAGGCGAGGACGGTCATCGAGCTGGACGCCATCCGCATTCATACCCTCGAAGGCAAGGTGTACAAGCGGGATCAGGAAGTGCTGCTCACCGCATTGGAATACCGCCTGCTGATGATCTTCGCCAGTCATATCGGTCAGGTGCTTACCCGCGCTCAGCTTCTGGAGCGAATCTGGGATGTCGCCGGCGACTTCGTGAATGATAATACATTAACGGTCTATATCAAGCGGCTTCGCGAGAAGCTGGAGGATGACCCACAGCAGCCGACGATTATCAAGACAGTGCGCGGTCTGGGCTATAAGGCAGGTGAGTAGGCATGCTGCGAAATAAAGAAGTCCGATCGCTCCTGCTGATCGTCTGCTCCATTACGATCCTGCTCACGCTAGCAGCCGCCTGGTACGATCCGGTAGCGGCCGGGTTCGTGCTGCTGGCAGCCGCGCTGATCATCACCTTCGGCTTCCTCTATACGCGCAGGCGCTATCGGGAGCTCGAGCGGCTCGCCGCCTATCTCCGTCAGATCACGAGCGGCGATTACGCCCTGGATGTGCGTGATCATGAGGAAGGCGAGCTCAGTATTCTCAGGAGCGAGATCTATAAGGTGACGGTCAAGCTGTCGGAGCACAGCGCGCAATTACAGCAGGATAAGCTGCAGCTGACGGCCGCCATATCCGATATCTCCCATCAGCTCAAGACGCCGCTCACCTCGATGCTGGTCATGGTCGATCTGCTCAGCGACGACAAGCTCCCGCCGGACAGACGGACGGAATTCACGCGCAACATCAGCGTTCAGCTGGAGCGTATGGAGTGGCTGATCTCGTCCTTGCTGAAGCTGTCGAAGATCGATGCGGGTACGGTTTATTTTCGGCGGGATGTAGTTGAGGTTAAGCCGCTCATTCATCAGGCGCTGGAGCCGCTGCTGATTCCTCTGGATATTAAGGGCGTGTCGCTGGACATTCAGGGGGATCCATCAGTTAGCTTCATCGGGGACGGCAAGTGGACGGCGGAAGCGCTTATTAATATGGTGAAGAACGCGGCTGAGCATACGCCCGAGGGGGGCACGATCCGGCTGGCATTCGCGGAGAATGCGCTGTATACCGAGATTGTCATCACGGACAGCGGACCGGGAATCCCGGCGGAGGACATGCCCTACATCTTCAAGCGGTTCTACCGAGGCAAGCACGCCAGCGAGGACAGTATCGGCATTGGTCTGGCCATGGCGCACAGTATTATCGCCAGCCAGCACGGGACGATCGACGCGGAGAGTCAGATCGGGATAGGCACAACGTTCCGCATCAAGTTCTATAAGCGAAGTGACTAGATTGTCACCTGGCAGTCACGGGATAGTCATGCAGGACGATTACACTATCTCTATCAATATAGAAGGCTGGAGGGATAGAGATGGAGATATTACGTATAGAGAATCTCGTTAAGCAGTATGGCAAGGGTGAGATGGCCGTCAAGGCGCTGGATGACGTGTCCTTCTCGGTGAACCAAGGAGAGTTCGTGGCGATTGTCGGACCGTCGGGCTCCGGGAAGTCGACACTGCTGCATATGCTCGGCGGAGTCGATCGGCCAACCAGCGGCAAGGTGATGATTAACGGGACGGATGTGTACAAGCTGAATGAGACGCAGCTGGCCATCTTCAGACGCAGACAGATCGGACTGATCTATCAATTCTACAATTTAATACCCGTGCTGACCGTAGAGGAAAATATTACCCTGCCCCTGCTGCTCGATGAGCATAAGGTGGACCAGAAGCAATTCGATGATCTGGTTCGGTCACTCAATCTGCAGGATCGGCTTACGCATCTGCCGAATCAATTGTCCGGCGGGCAGCAGCAGCGCGTGTCGATCGGCCGGGCGCTGATCAGCAACCCGGCCTTGATTCTAGCTGATGAGCCGACCGGCAATCTGGACAGCAAGAACAGCAGCGAAATTATCGAGCTGCTCAAGATGTTCAATAAGTCGTTCAATCAGACGCTGATCATGATCACGCATGACGAGCGGATCGCGCTGCAGGCCGATCGGGTGATCGCGATCGCCGATGGCCGGATAGAGAGGGACGAGGTGATTCGTCCATGAACATTGTCAATAAGCTGACGCTGCGCCATCTGAAATTGAACAAGCGGAGAACGCTGGTGACGATGATTGGCGTCGTCATCTCAGTCGCGATGATCATGGCTGTGGCGACGATCAGCATGTCCTTCATGGATCTGTTCCAGCGCCAGGCGATTGCCAGCGAGGGGGAATGGCATGTCTACTACCCGATGCTGGATGCGGAGCAGATTGCGAAGCTTCAGCAGGATGCGGAGACCGAGGCTGTTGTCCTCTCGAGGGATCGCGGGTATGCGCAGCTGGAAGGCAGCCAGAATCTGTACAAGCCGTATGTGCATGTCCGCGAGTTTAATGAGGCGGGGTTTGATTATTTTCCAATTGTGATAACAAAGGGGCGCGCGCCGCAGGCTGCAGATGAGCTTGTCATCTCCGAGGAAATCGCGGAGACGGCCAAGGTGCCGCTGCAGATTGGGGATACGCTGACGCTGGATGTGGGGCATCGTCTAATCACAGCTGGGGATAAGATAGGCCAGGTGCTGAGCCCCCAACTTGATCTGCGGTTTGTTGACGGGGAGCTGGCCGAGGAGATTAAGCCGTCGGAGACGAGAAGTTATACCGTAGTGGGGGTTATTGAGCGGCCGTCATGGGAATTGGCGAGGTCGCCAGGCTACACGGTTCTCTCCTATGTGGATGAGCATGTGCTGGGCGCTGGTGAGCGGATAGACAGTCTAGTTGTATTGGAGAAAGTGAAGAAGTCGCTCTATCAGCATGCGGAGAAGGTTGCGGAGAAGCTCGGGCTTGACGCGAGCAGGGTGGACTATAACAACAGCCTGCTTCGCTACTATGGCGTGTCCGATCACGATGCGCTGCGCAAGACCTTGCTCTATCTAACTTCCATCATTATGGCTGTGATCATGCTGGGCTCCGTGTCGTTGATTTACAACGCCTTCGCGATCTCAGTGTCCGAGCGTTCCCGCCATCTGGGCATGCTGTCCAGTGTCGGCGCAACGAGCAGGCAGAAGCGGAATTCCGTCTTCTTCGAGGGCGCGGTAATTGGCTTGATCAGCATCCCGGTTGGACTAGTCAGCGGTTTGGTTGGAATCGGGATTACGTTCCGATTTATTAATGCCTCGATCAAGGGGGTACTCGGTGTGACCGAGGGCTTGCGCGTTGCGGTGTCACCGTTGACCGTTGCCGCAGCGTGCGGGGTGTCGATCTTGACGATCTTCATCTCCACCTATATTCCAGCGCGCAGAGCGTCGCGCATCTCCGCGATCGACGCGATTAGGCAGTCGCAGGATATTAAGCTGACCGGCAAGGCCGTGAAGACTTCGCGTCTGGTGCGCAAGCTGTTCGGGATTGAAGCGGAGATCGGCTTGAAGAATCTGAAGCGCAATCGGCGCAGGTACCAGGCTACGGTGTTCTCGCTGGTGATCAGTATCCTCTTGTTCCTGACCGTATCCTACTTCACGGCTACGCTGAGGCAGACCGCGGAGATGACGCAGGACGGATTCAATTATGATATTCAAGTGGCATCGCATGAGAATGTGCAGCTGGATCCGCAGCTGGTGGATCAGATAACTAGGCTTGAGGAAGTGACCGCGATCAGCGAGATGAAGCTGACTAGAGCCGATGTCTGGGTTGAGGAGGATCAGCTGGCAGACTCGATGGTCCAGATCGCTCGCGAAGCTGGAATCGAGCAGCGTGACGGCAAGTATCGCTATCTGGTGGAGCTGTACGCAGTCGATGATCGGGGCTTGCAGGCGTATGCGGCCAAGTCCGGCATCAATGTGAATCAGCTGAAGGCGGACGATCGACTGAACGCAATCGTGGTGAACACATTCAGCTATTACAATAGAGAGTCTGGCAGGTTTATTGGGACTGATGTTCTTCAGTCGGATGGGAATGATCCTCTGGTGTTATTCGATACCGACACGGATTCGGGACAGCCGCTCGGCGAGTTGGAAGTGGTCGCATTAACGGATCAGATGCCCATGGGCCTGCTGTACTATAATATAGGATCCATCAAGGTGATTATCTCAATCGATGCCATGGATCGTCTGATCGACGCAGCAGATGAGCCTGTTCGCTACTGGAATACGTTGTACCTGACCAGCAGCGATCCGATGAAGACGCAGCGCGATATAGAAGCGATGCAGGGAAGCAATCAGACGAGGATATATAATCTCTACCAATCCAAGCAGAAGGATGAGCAGCTGATTATGCTGCTGTCGGTGTTCACGTATGGCTTCATCATCTTGATCACGGCGATCTCGGTGGCGAACATCCTGAACACGATCACGACGAGCGTCTCACTGCGTAAGCGCGAATTTGCGATGCTCAGGTCGGTCGGCATGACGCCTGCAGGCTTCAATAAGATGATGAACTATGAGAGCATCTTCTATGGCCTGAAGTCACTGTTATACGGACTGCCGCTCAGCTTCGGCGTGATGCTGCTGATCTACCGCTCGGCTGGCTTCACCTTCGAGTACAGCTTCGAGCCGCCGTGGCTCAGCCTGCTGATCGTAGTGGTTGCCGTGTTCGCCATTGTTGGGCTGGCGATGATGTATTCCAGCGCCAGAGTGAAGCGGGAGAATATCATCGATGCGATTAAGCAGGAGAGTATCTAAAACTATAATTTGCGAGAGGGGTGCCAATTTAATTGGCGCTCTTTGTATTTTTTTGCTTGACACTAGTCGATTACAGTTGTAATCTAGTTCCAAGGACTACAATTGTAATCTTGAAAAAGGTGGAAGGAGAGAATGATATGCAGGTGCCCAATATTTCGGACGCGGAATGGGATGTCATGCGAGTGCTATGGCAAGCTTCGCCGTTAACGGCATCGGAGGTTATTACGCGATTGAGTGGGAGTAAGAGCTGGAAGCCCAAAACTGTGAAGACCTTGATAAGCAGATTGGTTCAGAAGCAAGCGCTAGGCTGCAATAAGGACAGCAGAGAATATACGTATTTTCCATTAGTGAGTGAGGATGAGTGTGTGGATGCAGAGAGTCATACTTTTCTGAATCGTATATTCGGTGGGTCCGTGAAGCCGATGATGGTGCATTTTATTGAGAATGAGAAGCTTTCACCTGAGGACATTCAAGAATTAAAGGCGCTGCTACAAGAGAAGGAGCAGTAAGCGATGGTGATGATCGAGCAATTGTTCATGAGCACCCTGACGAATTCCATAGAGGCCGCCTTATTGATCGGTCTTGTGATGGCATGCCATACACTGCTGAGAGACAAGCTCTCTCCGGTCTGGAGGTATGCGCTGTGGATGCTCGTCATGGGAAAGCTGATGCTGCCATGGTTGCCGGGGAAGCTCGAGAGCAGGTTTAGCTGGTTCGGGCTTCCCAATGGTATTCAGGAGCGGCTAGCTGCAGAGAGCAGTATGAACCCGCAGGATCAGTTAGTTGGGTCAGCGCTTGCTGACAAAGAGCTGTCTCCAGGGATACATACTGAGCTGTCTACGAGTTATCCTGCGGGAAGTGAAGCAGCTCTTGATGGATCGCTAGCCATCCTTCAGCTCATATCGCTGGGGTGGCTGGCCGGTGCTGTGCTTGTGCTCCTGTACGCCATGATCGGATATATGCGATTTGCAGCAGCATTGCGGAAGGAAGCTGGCTTAATCATGCCTGCTGCGCTCAGAGAGCACTTTCAACAGTGTGTTAGACAAGCCCGTATTAAGCAGAAAGTAGAGCTGCGGGTAACGAATATCGTGTCAACGCCGACACTATATGGACTATTTCGCCCGGTGGTGCTGATTCCTCAACCTCTCATCGGGAAACTGACTGAGACGGATTGGGATTATGTGTTCCAGCACGAATGTATACACTTGAAACGGTTGGATGTAGGGGCGAACTTGATCTTCTTCGTGTTCACGTCGATTCATTGGTTCAACCCCATGATCTGGTATGGACAATCTCGGATGAGAATGGAACAGGAGGCGGCGTGTGACGCTAAGCTGCTGACATCTGGGCGTGTGCGTCAAGCGGATACCTATGCGGCATGCATCATTAAAGTGCTGGAGAACGTTGTGCCTAAGCGAAATCATGCGGCAGGTGTTGGGTTTTCCAGCTATAAAAATCAAATCACGAGGAGGATTCATATGATTCGAAATCATCGACCAATGAATAGGAGAGTTGCCTTTGTAGGGGCGCTTCTGCTGGCAGCGGCAGCTGTGATTGCACTGCCATCCGTTTTCGCCAAGGAATCCGATCAGGGAGAGCCTGCTGCGATAATAGTGACAAGCAACGAGCTGACAGCAGATGGGAAGATGCAGGAGGCACCTCAAACTGAAAGCATGGATACGGATGAAATCTTATTCCAAGCGCCAGCAGCGGGCACAGTGACCTTCACGTATGGCGAGCAGCTTCATCCTGTAAGCCAGCAGCGGACCATGCATGATGGGATCGACATTGGGAATGAAGAAGGCACGGTTATTCATGCTTCTGCAGCCGGTGTAATCACTGCTGCAACTTATGATAAAGCTTATGGCAGCTACATCATCATCAAGCATAACGACATCTGGCAGAGCGAATATCGTCATCTCTCAGAGCTGTCTGTCCAGGAAGGGGATACGATTCAAGCTGGTGACCCAATTGGTCTAATGGGTAGTACGGGTCATGCTACAGGCTCTCATCTTCATCTAAGCATCCTCCAGCATGATGCGTATATCGACCCGATGTCTGTATTGGATCTGTAGGTGATGTTTGGTATGCTGGAGGTGTAAGAATCGTCGCGGCTGAATGGAGGAATAAGATGAATCTTGCATCTACAGTACGAGAACAGCTGCTTGGGTTGGCGGAGCCCGGTTATCGACAATTCACTTCAGCGCTTATACCGAATATAGACAGTAATACGGTGCTCGGTGTCCGCATGCCTGCGCTCCGTCAGATGGCCAAGGAGCTGGCGAGAGGCGATTGGCGCGCTTATTTGGCGGATGCGGAGGGTGTGTATTTTGAAGAGGTGATGGTGCAGGGGCTGGTGTTGGGGTATGTGAAAGCGGAGATTGAGGAACACTTGCGCTATATCGCCGCATTCGTACCCAAGATTGATAACTGGTCAGTGTGTGACAGCTTCTGCGTGGGCTTGAAGATGACCAAGAAGCATAAAGAACGGGTGTGGGATTTCCTGCAGCCGTTTCTTGCGTCCGATCAGGCTTATGCCATTCGCTTCGGAGTGGTTATGCTGCTTAATTATTATGTAGATGAAGGATATGTGGATCGTGTGCTGAAGCAGCTTGATCGCATACAGCATGAGGACTATTATGTGAAGATGGCGGTGGCCTGGGCGATTGCAACGTGTTATACGACGCTGCCTGCGCCGACGATGCGTTACCTGGAGCGGAATACGCTCGATGATTTCACCTACAACAAGGCGCTGCAGAAGATCACGGAGTCGCTTCGAGTTGACCCGGGGACGAAGGCAATGATTCGCGCCATGAAGCGGAAATAGGTCACAGCTGCGCTTAGAACACACACAAACAGAAGGAGACTTGAATCATGGCCAGATTACACACTTCTTACGAGATCAAGGGTCTCAGTCTCAAGAATCGAATTGTTATGCCGCCGATGTGTCAATATGCGGTTGATGCCGAGGATGGCAAGCCGAATGAGTGGCATTATGTACATTATGTATCCCGCGCGATTGGTGGTACGGGATTGATTATTATGGAGATGACGGATGTGGAGCCGGATGGGCGAATCTCGAACCGCGATCTGGGGCTATGGTCAGATGAGCACGTACCGGCGTTCAAGCGGATTGTCGATGAGGTGCATAAGTACGGAGCGAAGATCGGCGTGCAGATTGCGCATGCCGGGCGCAAGGCGGAAGATGCAGAGCGGCCGGTGAGTTCATCGGAGTTCGTCGCCAGCGGCGAGGGATACAAGCGGCCGCGCTCGCTGAGCACGAGCGAGGTGAAGGCGATGGTCATGAAGTTTAAGGATGCCGCGCGGCGCGCGGTTGAGGCTGGCTTCGATACGATCGAGCTGCATGGCGCTCACGGTTACTTGATTCACCAGTTCCATTCGCCCAGCATCAATCAGCGTACGGATGAATACGGACAGGAACTGTCGCGATTCGGTGTGGAGATCATACGCGAGGTGCGCAGCGTGATGCCTGCACATATGCCGCTGATTATGCGGATCTCGGCGGTTGAATATATGGACGGCGGATATGGGATTGACCATGCCTTCGCATTGGGTCAGGCGTACCGGGATGCCGGCGTTGATATGTTCCATGTATCCAGCGGCGGCGATGCGCCTCCAGGGCGGAATAAGCCTGGGAATTACGCAGGATATATGGTTCCTTTCGCGAGGGGCTTCAAGCAGGCGCTGGATGTGCCGGTTATCGCAGTTGGCATGCTGGATGAGCCGCGGATCGCAGATGCGGTTGTCGCTAGCGGTGATGCGGACCTGGTCGCGGTGGGAAGAGGGATGCTGAATGATCCGTATTGGGCGCTGCATGCGATTAAGTCGCTGACAGGTAAGGTGGAGCCGCCCGCTCCATATGTGAGGGGCGTATAAGGAGGGAAGCTTGTGGCTTATGAAGCGAAGATGAAGGAGACAGATAACAGCGTTATTGCCTTCATTGAGGAGATTGAGAATCCCAAGAAGCGCGCGGACGCTTATCTGCTGCTCGATGTGTTCACGGAGACGACGGGCTATCCGGCGAAGATGTGGGGACCGAGCATTATTGGCTTTGGCTCGTATCACTACAAGTATGCGTCTGGACATGAAGGCGATGCTCCGCTCACCGGTTTCTCGCCGCGCAAAGCGAAGCATAGTCTGTATGTGGCGACCGGGGATCCGGAGCGGGATGAGCCCTTGTTGCAGCGGCTAGGCAAGCACACGGCAGGCAAGGCCTGCGTGTACGTCAACAAGGTGGCGGATATCAATACAGAGGTGCTGAAGGAGATGATTCTGCAGTCCATGAAGTTCATGCGGGAGATGTATCCGGCGGAGTAGCCAGAGAGTGCGTGAAGCGGAATTAGTGGTGCACGGGCGTATTAAATGATCTGGAAAGTGGCGTGAAGCGGAATTAGTGGTGCGTGGGCGCATTAAATGATCTGGCCGGACTAAATGAGAAGCGGTGCCAATAGACGACTATGTCTGCTGGCACCGCTTCGCTATTCGTGCTATTCGTGCTGTTCGTGCTATTCGTGCAAGGTCTGACCGGCCTGATCCCGATACGCATACATGCCATAGCCGACAGACCGGCAAGCCTCTACGAGCTCGGAGTAGGGCTGGTCGCAGATGTCCACGAAGCCGATCTGATAATTCTCGCCGTCGAAGCGGCCGGTGTACATCTGATCCATATACTGGAACCAGTGCGTTCCGATCAGATGCGGATTCGCCAAGCTGCTCCGCACATATTCCTTGTAAGCCTCCGCGCGATGCGCCTGATCGACCGCTCCCTTGAGCCCGGTGTGCGGCAAGCCCCGGTCAGGCGCGCCGATATGGAATTCTCCGATTATCGCGGGTTTATCAACTGCACCATCCAGCCAGACGAAATCACGCAGCGAGTACTTGTAGAAATTAAAGCTGACGACATCGCAATACTTCGCGGACAGGCGTACAATCGCATCGGCATCGGCTCCCTCATGCGGATAACGGTGATGGTCCAGCCGGCATCCCAGATACAGCTTATTGGGGATCCACTTCTTCATCGCTTCGCTCACGAGCTGGAAGTACCGCTCCCACAACTGCGGGTCCATCGAGCCGTGAATCTCATTATCGACGAATACCCCGACGCACCAGGGATCATCATTCACTAGCTTACCCAGCTCTTCCAATTGCGACTCCAAATCCTGCAGCCACAGCGGATTATGCACATCCGGGAACTCCCGCTTCAGCCATGATCGCGTCTCGATCCATGCCGTATACGGCGTCTGCCTCATCTCGCAGATGTCTCGCTCACTATGATTAGCTAACGTATTCAGTCCCCAGCTGCGAAGTCGATCATGCGCCAGCTGACGCGATGTATTCACCCAATTGTCGCCATACTTGCGTGTCAGATTCGAGATTCGGAAGTCACCAGCCCCTGGGATCTCAGCAAAATAATGCTCACGCCCTTCGAAGGCCGTCGCTTGATCAGATCGCACGCAGCAGATGCCATGCGACCAGAACAAGTATCCGTCGGGATCGACGAACCACCACTTGCCGCGCACCTTCTCCACCCGGAAGTGCCCCGTCGCTTGCAGCTGCGGTCCATTCCCCCAGCCGCCGTATCGGCTCCATTCCATTGGGCCGCCCCACGTGGACAGATCTTGATCCTCTTGGAGTCTGGACTTGACCAAATCATGGTCATCATGCGTCTTGCCAGGCCAATCCTTATGGATAAACTGACCGTACTTATCGATGAAGGGGAAGTAGCTGTCCGCTAACTCGGATTTATCAAGCACCTGTAATTCCTTATATGGTATAATTCCATCTACATGAATCGAATACATGCGTTCAGGGGCTAATAGGTAGAGCTGTAACTTATGAATAGCTGCCGGATCAATCGGATTCCACAGCACCATGGAGCCGTCGGGCAAGCCGTTCATGCCTGTGAAGAAGCCGTCCATATCACGGGATTGTCTAGGGCGAATGAATAGAACGGTCAATGGCTGCGTCTCACCAGGCGCGACGGTCTCGAAGCCTTGATTCCAGAAATTGTCATTCAGCATGGCATAGAGCGTCACTTCCTCATCGGAGGTATTCGTTACGAGAATGGACAAACCCATATAATCGCTGAAGTCGGCCGCATCGAAGGTCATAGTCACGCTAGGCATCTTCTTACCGGCGCTGAAGGTAATCTCGCACTGACCCAGCATGGCATTGGTGACGTTCACTTGGCTGCCTTGTCCCTCTGCTTGAAATTGGGTAAGCCTCTGTGTCGTTGCATCATTCATGGTTAACCCTCCCAGAACCGATTTGATGTTTATTATAGCCCAATGCACATCAGGCTCACACAGGATAATCTATGGATTGATCGTATATATTTATGGATTTGGTCGGATATAATGAGCAAGGGGTGATCGCATATGAAGTTGCTTCTAGTGGATGATGAATGGTTCACGCGCGATGGGATTATGGAGAGCCTTCCTTGGGAGGAGCTCGGCATCGCACAGGTTGAACAAGCTGACGATGGCGTGAATGCGCTCGAGGTAGTCGAGCAATTCCAGCCGGATATTCTGCTGACTGATGTTCGTATGCCGCGGATGACAGGGACCGAGCTGGCATACGCGATACGTGAGCGCTTCCCTTCCTGCTATATCATCTTCATGAGCGGTTTTACAGATAAGGAATATATGAAGGCAGCGATTAATGTGTCGGCTACGGCCTATGTGGAGAAGCCGATCCAAATTGCTGAATTGAAGGCAGCGATTGAGAAGGCGGTTCTGCTGGCTCGTCGAGCGAGGCAGATTAAGGACATGGAGCAACATTATGATATGTCCATCCCAGTGCTGCGTCAGGAGCTCGCCTGGCTGCTGGTCCGTAAGAACATGTCGCAGGATACACTGCTCGAATTTTTCAGAATTGCTTATCCAGAGCTTCCGCTTGACGCGGATTATGCAACTATTCTAATAAAGCCGTTCCAGCCTGAGCATGAGTCGCAGGAAAACGTTACATTGTTATTCAAGACCGTGATCCAGACGATGGGGCATGCTTTCGCAAGAGACGGTCTGCAGATGCTGGCTTCGGTGAAGGATGATGAGCTTGTTGTCGCCCATTGTTGTCTGAAGGATGTCGAATCAGGCGCACTGCGGGAGGCCTGTCTACGGCTGAGCGAGTCTCTGAACAAGATCTGCGAGTCGCAGATATCGATCGGTATTGCGGTGTCGGGCATCCTGCAGGTGCAGCAATCCTATGCGGCGGCATTGGCCAGTTATGGCGAGCTGGGCTGGAAGCCCGGCGGTCCGTCTCTAGTAATCGCGGACACTGCTGCGGTCGATGACCGTGCTGCGGCTGCGGAGCAGCCCAAGAAGAATCCGCTGGTCAGCCAGATCCTGACGTATATTGACGACCATTATGCGGAGGACAGCTTGTCGCTCCAGCAGATCTCGGAGCATATGTATCTAACACCCTCCTATATGTGTGTGATCTTCAAGGATGAGACGAATATTACCATCAATCAATACATCGCGACAGCGAGAATCGAGAAGGCCAAGGAGATGCTGCGGGACAGCAGGGTCAAGGTTAAGGATGTCGCCGTTATGGTCGGGTATAACGATAGTAATTATTTTGCCAAGATATTCAAGAAGCATACCGGACTAACGCCTGTTGAATTCAGGGAGCTGGCTAATCGATGAACGGATTTAATCGACTGATCTTCCATCTCCTGCACAATACGTCGCTGAAGTCGAAGCTGCTCGTCTCGTATTCGGTTCTGATCCTGATCCCATTGCTGACGATTTCCCTATACGCCTATACGAAAATTACCGATATCATTCATGATCGCGCGATTTATTCAGCACAGCAAGGCTTCGACCAGACACATGCGTACCTCACTTATATGATGTACAAGATTATTCGGTCCTCGGACCTGATTGCCACGAATGAACGCCTGAGAGAAATTCTGGACAAGTCGCATATGAGCACCCCGCTCGAAGAGCAGGTCGAGGACATGCTCTATCTGGTGCGTTTTCTAACCTCGTTCCGGGACGCAGAGGATATCCACCAGGTGAAGCTGTATGTGAACCCGGGCATGGTCTACTCGGATGAGAATCGGAACATATTCAATATGAGTAATGTGGCAGACTATCCATGGTTTGAGCGGCTGCGAGTGAGTCAGGATAAGGTGACGGGATTGCCGGCCAGCTACTTCGACTACGAGGGCAATCATCCGGAGGTCGTATCGCTTGCTCGGAAGATTTCGCGGGTGACCAGCTACCAGGAGAGCGTAGGGGTACTCCGAATTGATATTATGCAGGATAAGCTGGATCAGATTCTGGTCAGCGCCAATTCGAACAAGGAGAGCTTCACCTTCTTGCAGAACGAGGAAGGTCTTATTGTGGCGAGCTCGCACTCGGATGGATTAGTGGATGCGGAGAAGCTCAGCTGGCTCCACGCGAACAATGACGATGAGGAGGTCGGCTTCACGTCTGCTGAGTTCGATGATCGGAAGGTGATCTATGAGAGCCGTATTATCCCATATACCGATTGGCGCATGATCACAGTGCTGCCCGAGAGAGCGATTGTTAGAGAGCTTGGGCGGCTCAGAATCGAATTCCTATTCCAGATTCTGGCGCTGGGTACCGTAGCGTATGCGTTCGGCTATTACATCTCAATCTCCATAACCCGGCGGATCTCCCGGCTCGTGAGCCGGATGAAGCGCGTGCAGCAGGGTGAGCTCGATTCGATTATCCCCCACCAGGATAAGGATGAAATTGGAGAGCTTGTAGATAATTACAACTATATGCTAAGCCGAATCGCTGTGCTGGGCGAGGAGCAGTACCGGATGGGTCAGGACTTGAAGACCGCCGAGCTGAGCGCGCTGCAATCACAGATCAACCCGCACTTCCTGTACAATACGCTGGATCTGATCAACTGGCTCAGCCAGAAGAATATGGTGTCGGAGATTAGCGACGTGACGATCGCGCTAGCGAACTTCTACAAATTCAGCTTGAACAAGGGACGGGACATCTCGACCATCGATTATGAGCTTAGACATGTCAGCTCCTATGTACAGATTCAGAATGTTCGATTCCGTAATAAAATTCACCTCGTGCTAGATGTCGAGGAGGACGCCCTGCGGTTCACGATACCGAAGATTACGCTTCAACCGATCGTGGAGAATGCCATCCATCACGGCATCCTGGAGAAGCCGGATAAGGAAGGCGTAGTTGAGATCCGTGTGTGGACAGAGATGGACCATGTGGTGCTGTGTGTCCGAGATGATGGAGTAGGCATTCCGGCGGATCGGATGCAGCTGATCGAGCACGGCAATCCGATCAGCGAGCGAGGCAATCATTATGCCATTCGCAACATCAACGAACGGCTGCGCCTCGTGTATGGGGAAGCGTATCGTTTGGAATACAAGAGTGAAGTCGGTGTTGGCACAGAAGTATATATACGGATCCCGGCGAATGACCCTGAGTAGCAGCTGCTGCTCAGGTTTTTTATTTACGAAAAGATACTCCTGCATTTCTAAAAGAATTACGGTAACAATAAAAAGGGGTGTCTGTTACCATAAAAGTACGAACTATGAATCGGCAAGAAAGGATGTGTGCAAATTGGCGAACACCGGTGCGATCAAGCACAAGAAGAATGGTTTCATGAAGGAGATCAAGCAAAGTAAGACCTTGTTGCTGATGGTTTTGCCGGCGGTCCTTCTTGTTTTTGTTTTCTCTTACCTGCCGATGGGCGGGCTCGTACTGGCATTCAAGCAATTCCGTTATTCCGACGGAATTTTCGGCAGCCCTTGGGTAGGATTCGAAAATTTCAGGTTTTTGTTCTTGTCTGGACAGGCTTGGATCGTAACCAAGAATACCTTGCTGTATAACGCGATGTTCATCCTTGTGAATACGACGCTTCAGATCACGCTTGCTATTTTTCTAAGTGAAATTGTGGGCAAGTACTTCAAGAAGATTACACAATCCCTGATGTTCCTGCCTTACTTTATCTCTTGGGTTATTGTGGGATCGATCGCGTACAACCTGTTCAATTATGAGCATGGCGCGATGAACAGCTTGATCGGTCTATTCGGGATTGCCCCGCTGGACGTATATAACAATCCTGATTACTGGCCGTTCATTCTGGTCGCATTCAGCGCCTGGAAGGGCGTCGGATACGGGATGGTTGTCTATCTGGCATCGATCATCTCCATCGACAGCGAGATGTATGAGGCTGCTGAGATTGATGGGGCGAACATCTTCCAGCGCATATGGAATATCACACTGCCGAGCATATTGCCGACTGTGATCATCCTGACCTTGCTGGCGATCGGCGGTATCTTCAGAGGCGACTTCGGCTTGTTCTACCAATTGATTGGCGATAATGGCATGCTCCGCGACAAGACGGATATCATCGATACGTATGTGTACCGGGCGCTGACGCAGACCTCGGAGATCGGTATGGCGGCAGCAGCAGGCTTCTTCCAATCTGTGATGTGCTTTGTCGTCATCGTATTCACCAACTGGGTCGTTAAGCGTGTGCAATCTGATTATGCGCTGTTCTAATCCGCAGCGCGTCAGATTGTCTATACAAGAAAGGAGTGAATGACATGGCGGCTGGTACGATGCCCATGACTAGGGACCGCATAGGCTTCAATATCGCAGGTTATATTGTTGTCACCATATTCAGCTTACTGTGCTTAATCCCATTCATATTAGTCATCTCGTCCTCGATGACGAGTGAAGCTTATATTCTCAGGTATGGCTATACGCTCTTCCCGCAAGACTTCTCACTCGAAGGCTATAAGCTTGTGCTGAAGGACCCAACAGCTATTCTGCGGTCCTACGGTGTAACGATACTCGTGACGGTAGTCGGTACCGCAATGTCGGTATTCATCTGTACGATGACCGGCTATGCCTTACAGCGTAAGGACTTCAAGTGGAGGAATAAAATCTCCTTCTATCTCTTCTTCACCACCTTATTCAATGGTGGTCTGGTCCCTTGGTACATTCTATGTGTACAGTACTTGGGGCTTAAGAATACACTCTGGGCTTTGATTCTGCCAGGTATGGTCTCTGTATGGAATATCTTGCTCGTGAAAGGATTCATGCGCGGCATCCCGTATGAAATTACCGAATCCGCCAAGATTGATGGCGCAGGGGACTTCCGAATATTCGTCTCCATTATTTTGCCAGTGGCGAAGCCGGTTGTCGCGACAATTGGATTGTTCACTGCTTTGATGTACTGGAACGACTGGTTCAACAGCTTGCTGTTTATCACGAATGATAATCTGTACACCCTGCAATACTTCCTGCACAGACTGGCGGGCAGTGTGCAAGCACTACGAGCTGTTATGGACAAGGCGGGTATCGTGGTCGATACGTTACCGGTTGAATCGATGAAGATGGCGCTCACGGTCATCGTAACCGGGCCGATTATCTTCCTGTATCCATTCGTTCAACGTTACTTCGTTAAGGGCTTAACGATCGGTTCTGTTAAGGGGTGACCCCGGCTATGCGCCGGTTTACCATAAACATTAAATCTAGGGGAGGCATGTGCGACATGGCAATGAAGAAATTTGGCGCAACAGCAATAATTCTCGTGTTGATTGCAGCGTTGCTGGCTGCTTGCGGCGGTAATAACGCTAATAACAACACAGCATCGAATACCAACACAGGTACGAACAGCGGCGATAATGCAGCTGCAGATTTGAAGGCAGTTGATTTGAAGATGGTCCTGCTGGGGGATGCTCCGGCGGATCAGGACATCATGCTGGCAGAGCTGAATAAGCTGATCAAGCGTGATCTGAATGCCACACTGTCTATTGAATACCTCGCATGGAGTGACTGGGAGCAGAAGTATTCCCTGATCCTGTCGTCTGGTGAGCCGATTGACCTGATTTACACGTCTGACTGGGCAAAGTATTCCCAGGAAGCGACCAAGGGCGCATTCGTAGAGATTACAGATGATGTTCTGACTAAGTTTATGCCGCTTACTAAGGAATCGCAGGATCCAGCAGCCTTCGAGCAAGCGAAGATCAATGGCAAGATCTACTTCGTGCCGAAGAACTCTTCCGCATTCAATGGTGAGCAAGCCGTTGTCATCCGCGGTGATCTGCGTGAGAAGTATGGGATGGAACCACTGGATTCCCTGGATGATTTGAGAGCATACCTGGCGGCGGTTGCTGAAAATGAAAAGGGTACGGGTATCGTTCCGTACGCAGCATCCCAGGATAATGAAAGCTTCCGTATCCTGATGCAAGAGCAAGCGATCAATGTGATTAATGTAGGCTTCACAGATTTCCAATATCATCTGGCCGATGACGCGAATCTCACGGCGGATATGATTGAGTACAAGTATGATTCACCTTCGTTCATTGAATACGCCAAGGAAATGAAGACATGGGCCGATGCAGGCTATTGGTCCAAGAATGCAATCTCGAATAAGACACAGCCTCGCGATGCATTCGAGAATGGTACTTCCGCTACACTGATCTGGAACGTCGGCTCGGTATCTAATTCGGCCGCCTCTGTGATCGAGAAGCATCCTGAGTGGAAGCCAGAGGTGTATGACGTTATTCCTGACAGCGCGAAGCGTATGGGACTGTATACGGCTGACGGTATGGCTGTACCCGTATCCTCCAAGAATATGGAGCGCGCATTCATGCTGCTCGATAAGCTGAAGAATGACCGTGAATATTATGAACTAATTCAGATGGGAATTGAAGGCAAGCACTGGATTAAGATCGATGAAGTGAACTGGAAGGAAGGACCTGATTACGAGCGATTCGGTGCGAACGCGAATGGCCAATGGGGTCTGAATAACAAGGAATTCAGACGCATGAAGGAAGGCGCGTTCCCTGCTGAGGCGGAGTACGATGCAATCTGGTCGACTAAGGTTGTGCATCCCGTGATTGAAACGTTCGTATTCGATGAGACGAATGTGAAGAATGAGCTTGCCGCGCTTATAACGCTGAGATCCAAGTACCGACCGATGATCTCCCTAGGCATCGTGAGTGATGTTGAAGGTACGATCAAGGAGTGGAAGGATCAGGCGGATAAGGCTGGTCTGGACAAGGTTGAAGCAGAAATTAAGAAGCAGCTGGCTGAATATCTGGAAGCTCAGCGGTAAGCATAAGACAATCGATTGTGAGCAGTGTGACAATCTAATGAAGGGGTCTTCTCCATAGCGGGAGGACCCCTTCATTCAAAAATCAGGAGTACCTTCAAATCTGTGCGATAAGGGAGGATGGAAGCCAAGTGATCAAGCGAGAGCGATTGGCATTCGATTGGGACTGGCGGTTTCACCTCGGCGATTGTGAAAGCGCTGAGCAATATGACTTCGAGGACTCCAATTGGCGAACCTTGCATGTCCCCCATGATTGGAGCATCGAGGGGGAGTTTCGGGAGGACCATCTGACAGGCGGCGACGGTGGCTATGTACAGTCAGGTATTGGCTGGTACCGGAAGTCATTCGTGGTTCCGACTGCGTGGAGAGATCGCAAGGTGTCGATTCAATTCGACGGTGTGTATATGAACAGCGAGGTTTGGATCAATGGTCAGTCGCTTGGCCGTTATCCGTTCGGATATGGCGGGTTCGAGTATGATCTAACGCCTTATCTGGCTTTCGACCAGAGCAATGTAATCGCGGTGCGCGTAGATAACAGCCAGCAGCCGAATTCCCGCTGGTTCACGGGCTCTGGGATTTATCGGCATGTCTGGCTGCAGGCTGTAGATGTGACGCATATTGCGCGTTGGGGTGTATTCGTGACCACGCCTGAGATCACAGATGAGCATGCAGCGGTGCAGGTGGAGACGAAGGTGAGCTGCGATGCGCAGGATTCTGTCGTCACTGTTCGTTCAGAGGTGATTGCGCCAGATGGCGAGGTTGCGGCGGTCGATGAGAGCCAGTTGATCAATCCGGGCGCTTCGTCCGAGCCAGGCGTGCTTACCGTGCAGTTGCAGGTGCCGAATCCGGAGCGGTGGTCAGTAGAATCGCCGACGCTCTATACGCTGCGAAGCACCCTATTGCGCCGCGGAGAGATGATTGATGAGGTACACACAACATTCGGTATTCGCTCAGCTGTGTTCGATAAGGATCACGGCTTCCTGCTCAATGGGGAGCAGGTGAAGATCAATGGCGTATGCCTCCATCATGATGGAGGAAGCGTTGGCGCGGCAGTGCCGGAACGGGTATGGGAGAGACGACTCGAGATTCTGAAGGAGATGGGTGTTAACGGCATCCGGATGAGTCATAATCCACCAGCCGTGGAGCTGCTCGATCTATGTGATCGGATGGGCTTCCTCGTCATGGACGAAGCCTTCGACGAATGGAAGATCACCAAGTATAAGAATGGCTCGGGCGATGTGCACGGGTATTATGAGTATTTTGATGAGTGGGCGGACCGGGATCTGAAGATGATGCTGCATCGTGATCGGAATCATCCCTCGATTGTGATCTGGAGTGTCGGCAATGAAATTCCCGAGCAGCGGCAGGAGAACGGCTACCTGCTGGCTAGACGTCTTGTAGGGATATGCCATGCCGAGGACCCGACCCGTCAGGTGACTGTGGCCTGCGATAATATCGAGGCGGAGCCGATTCCCGCATATGAATCGTTCCTGAATGAACTGGATGTGGTCGGCTATAATTATGTGGCGCGCTGGCGGATGCGAACGGAGACGTTTTATGGGGATGACCGGCACAGGTACCCGGACAGGATCTTCATTGGCAGCGAGAATCCGTCTATTGTCAGTGTGCGCGGCGAATATCCAACGGGGGTGTCCGATGATTGGTGGAGAGGTCCGTATACGACCAATATGATTACCGCCGAGCAGCTGTGGAAGTTCACGCGCGCGCATGATTATGTGGCGGGGGACTTCATGTGGACGGGGATCGATTATATTGGCGAGACGCGCTGGCCGAATAAGAATGCCAGCTTCGGCGTAATCGATACATGCGGATTCCCCAAGGATGGCTATTATTTCTATCAGAGCCAGTGGACGAAGAAGCCGATGGCGCATCTATTCCCGCATTGGAATTGGCCGGGCAGAGAGGGAGAGGTCATTCCAGTGCTCTGCTACACGAACTGCGACATGGCTGAGCTGCTAGTGAATGGCAAGTCATTCGGGGTCAAGTCTTATGAATTCCCGCGTCAGGGCATGTCTGAGAAGTGGGCGCACTTCGACCGCAAGGTTGTCCATGTGACGACTTCGGACCTGCATCTGAGCTGGGATGTGCCGTATGAGCCGGGTGAGCTGAAGTTGATTGGGTATTCGCGCGATGGCGAGGTTCTGGTGGAACATGTGGTGCAGACTACGGGCGAACCGGCGGCGATCGAGGTCGAGCTGGATCGCGCGGAGATTAGCGCAGATGGCCGTGATGTGAGCCATGTGATCGTACGGGTGGTAGATGAAGCCGGACGCACGGTGCCAGGAGCGGATACGGAGCTGACATTCCGTGTGGAAGGTGATGGCGCTCTGATCGGTGTGGACAGCGGCAAGCCCGACAGCCATGAGAGCTATAAGTCGAACAAGCGCCGCGCCTTCCATGGACTAGCGCTGGGGATTGTGCAGGCGACCAGACAGGCAGGCGAGGTACGTGTTATGGTGGAGGCAGCAGGAATGGCCGCCGTGGAGAAGAAGATAGTAACTAAATAATTACGTTATGAGAGGATGTTGACAAGTCATGGCTAAGAAGATTTATCCGTTAGGTGAGAAGATCACGCATATGCTGCATGGAGCAGACTATAATCCGGACCAATGGCTGACTTATCCAGATGTATTCAAGGAGGATATACGGCTCATGAAGCTGGCCGGCTGCAATGTCATGTCAGTCGGGATCTTCTCCTGGGTAGGCATCGAGCCGGAGGAGGGCGTATTCCAGTTCGAATGGCTGGATCATGTGCTCGACACCTTCGCTGAGAATGGGATCTACGCGTTCCTGGCAACGCCGAGCGGCTCGCGCCCAGCTTGGATGTCCGAGAAGTACCCGGAGGTGCTGCGCGTAGGCGCGAATCGCGTGCGCAATCTGCACGGCGTGCGTCATAACCATTGCTATTCCTCGCCGGTCTACCGGGAGAAGGTCAACATCATGAATAGTAAACTGGCTGAACGATATGCGTTCCATCCGGCGGTTATTGGATGGCATATCTCCAATGAGTATGGCGGGGATTGTCATTGCGATTATTGCCAGGATGAATTCCGCAAGTGGCTGAAGGCGAAGTATGAGACGCTCGACAACCTGAACCATGCTTGGTGGACGCGCTTCTGGAGCCATACCTATACGTCCTGGACACAGATCGAATCGCCGGCTCCGCATGGAGAGAATCAGGTTCATGGCCATAACCTGGACTGGAAGCGATTCGTCACTGACCGTACAGTCGACTTCTACAAGCATGAGATCGCGCCGCTGAAGGCTGTGAATCCTGCGCTGCCCGCCACGACGAATATGATGTATAATTTCGAATCGCTGGACTATCGGAAGTTCGCGGATGTATTGGACTTCGTCTCCTGGGATGCGTATCCGACCTGGCATCAGCATGCGGATGATATTGAGGTCGCTGCTTCGTTCGCATGGAACCATGATCTGTACCGTTCGCTGAAGAAGCAGCCGTTCTATCTGCTGGAGAGCACACCCAGCTTGACTAACTGGCAGCCGATCAGCAAGCTGAAGCGCCCGGGCATGCATCGACTCTCTTCGCTGCAGGCTGTCGCACATGGATCGGATTCTGTGCAGTACTTCCAGTGGCGTAAGAGCAGAGGTGCCAGTGAGAAGTTCCATGGCGCTGTAGTCGACCATGTCGGCAATGAGCATACACGCGTATTCCGGGATGTCGCGGAGTTGGGTGTAGCATTAGGTAAGCTGTCTGACATTGCCGGTACGACAACGGACGCGAAGGTTGCTATGCTGTTCGATTGGGATAACTGGTGGGCTGTCGAGGACGCCCAAGGGCCGCGCAACAGCGGACTGAAGTACCTGGATACGGTCATGCAGCACTATCGGGCGCTGTGGCAGCTGGGGATCTCGGTGGATATTATCGGGCCGGAGTGCGACTTCTCCAGTTATAAACTGATCACTTCACCGATGTTGTATCTCGTGTCTGAAGAGACAGGAGCTAAGATCGAGCGATTCGTGGAAGAAGGAGGCACCTTCACAACAACGTATTGGACAGGTGTCGTGAATGAGACTGATCTGACTCATCTGGGCGGCTTCCCTGGTCCGCTGCGCAAGACGCTGGGCATCTGGGCAGAAGAGATTGAGGGTCTGTACGATTATGATCGCAACGGCCTGCGCTTCGATAGCAGCAATGCACTGGGGCTGACTGGTGAATATGAGATTCATGAACTATGCGAGCTGACACATGCGGAATCGGCCAAGGTGCTTGCGGTCTATACCGATGATTTCTATGCGGGCCGACCTGCGCTGACTGTCAATGCGCTTGGTAAGGGCAAGGCTTATCATCTGGCAGGACGTGTGAAGGACGATGCGTTCTACCAAGCGTTCTACAGCCGAGTTGCGGCTGAGAGCGGCGTGAGTCGAGTGATCGAGGCTGATCTGCCGCAAGGCGTTACGGCTACAGTGCGCGCAGATGAGTCGAATGAGTATGTGTTCGTTATGAATTTCAGCGGTAAGCCGCAGACGGTCAAGCTGGATAACCGTACGTATACGGATGTAGAATCAGGCGCTGCTGTTGTTGGAGAATTGGCTATGCCTGTGAATGGTGTTCAGGTATTACGAAGATAGGTTTGAAGGTAAGTTAAGCGGCCTAGATTCATAGCTTGAGAGGGAGGATGCAGAATGGCTAACAACTTCATTAATGGGATGGACATGTCGTTCCTGGATGAGATTGAATCGTCCGGCGGCACCTATTCCGAGAATGGCGTAACAGAGGACGCGCTGGTCATCATGAAGCGCAGCGGTGTGAATGCGATCCGTCTGCGCATCTGGAATGATCCGGTCGGCGTGTTCTGCAATCTCGAACGGACCATACAGGTCGCTAAGCGCATCAAGGCGCTGGATATGCACTTCCTGTTGGACTTCCACTATTCGGATTCATGGGCGGATCCCGGTCAGCAGAACAAGCCCAAAGCCTGGAAGGAGCTGAGCTTCGAGGCATTAAGCCAGGCCGTCTATGATTACACCGCGGAGGTGCTGCATACGCTTAAGCGGGAGGGCGGCTTCCCCGATATGGTGCAGATCGGCAATGAGATCACACCGGGTATGCTGTGGGATGACGGCAAGGTGCTGGGCGAGCTCGATACGGATGAGCAGTGGGAGAAGTTTACGACACTCGTGAAGTCGGGGATCTCTGCTGCCAAGTCCGTTGACCCGGAGCTGAACATCATGATTCATATTGACCGAGGCGGAGATGTGAAGGAGAGTGTGCGATTCTTCGAACGCTTCGCGAAGCATGAGGTCGTGTACGATACGATCGGCTTATCCTTCTATCCGTGGTGGCACGGGTCGTTGGATGACCTGCGTACAACCGTTCATACCCTGGCAGAGCGCTTCGGCAAGCCAATTAATGTGGTAGAGACCGCTTATCCGTGGACACTGGACACATCGGGCGGACGGACATTCATCGTGGAGAAGGAGGAGCAGCTGCATCCCGGCTATCCGGCTACGGTAGAAGGTCAGGCCAGCTATCTGCGCGACTTCATCTCGGTCATCAAGGAGACGCCTGGCGGGCTCGGAGTAGGCTTCTATTGGTGGGAGCCCGGCTGGATTCCGTCGAAGGAAGAGTGGTCGGTCGGACATGCGAACAATTGGTCTAATCTGACGTTGTTCGATTTCGCGGGTAGTAAACTAGCTTCTATGGATGTGCTAAAATAATACTCGGAACGATAGGGCCGTCAGGTGCGCAGCTTCATGCGTGCTTGGCGGCTTTTGTTGTTCTTATTAGGCTCGAGAAAGTTATCATCGACGTGATCGCGATAAATGGTATTATAGAATCACATTCTAGCACCTGAGGAGCTGAGGCAGATGATTTACGGAGATTTGAAGGATCATGAACGGGAGTGGCCGCTGTACCCGGATGCAATTGTACGCGCGCTCGAGTGGTTGAAGGAAGCGGATTGGTCGACATTGGCGGATGGGCGGTATGAGATAGAGGGAGACAGCATCTTCGTGATGGTATCGACGGAAATGACTGAGCCCAGGGAGAAACGGAAGGCAGAATGTCACTTCCGCTATGCGGATATTCAATACCTGATTAGCGGGAATGAAGGAATGGGCTATGCGCGCTATTATACACAATTGCAGGTCAGCGAAGATCGGAGCGATAAGGATGCTTGGTTGTTCGATGAGGTAGAGAATGAGTCCTTCCTCACCTTGATCCCTGGCGAGTTCGTGATCTTCATGCCGCATGACGTCCATCGTCCGCTGGTGGCGCCTGCCGCACCTGCGCAGATTCGAAAGGCAGTTGTGAAGATCGATACAGCGTTATTGTTTGGTTGATCTTCATAATACATAGAATAGCCCGCCGTCGTCATGACGTCGGGCTATTGCATGGTACGCCCAGCATGGGCGTCATCTCTAGGGTGAAAGTCCCGAACGGGGGTTGGCGAACACCTACCGTTAGCCAAGAGCAAGGGTGTCTGCCGCGAGGCGGAATCTGAAGGAAGCTGGAGGCAAATGC